>CAVUCO010000010.1:0-224513 GCA_963740005.1 uncultured Acidobacteriaceae bacterium
ATCCACTACCATATGGTTGTGGATCATTTGGGTACAACATTTGCTGCTTTGTCTGATCCAACGCGCCGGGGGATGGTCGAACGACTCTCACATGGTCCTGCCTCTGTGCATGGATTGACGGAGCCGTTTGCACTCTCACAGCAGATGATTTCCAAACATATTGCCTACCTGGTGCGGGCGCGGATTGTGATCAAGACGAAGCGTGGACGAGAGAGTGTGTGCACGCTTAGGCCAGATGCGATAAAAGCAGTCAGCGATTGGGCGTTTAACTATCGTCGATTCTGGGAAGAGAGTTTCGACAAGCTGGATGTAGTTGTGAATCAGATGAAAAAAGAGGAGGTCAGAGATGACAAAAAGCACGGTTAATGAGACAGAGCGGATGGTTGTCACAAGAGTTTTCGACGCTCCACGCGAATTGGTTTGGAAGGCGTGGACAGACCCGAAATACGTGATGCAATGGTGGGGGCCGAAGGGTTTTACTGCGCCTTTCTGCAAGATAGATTTTCGCGTGGGAGGAAAATTTCTCTGCTGCATGAGAACGCCGGACGGCCAGGAGTTCTGGAATGCCGGTGAATACCACGAGATTGTCCTGCACGAGAAGATCGTTTCCTCCATGTACTTTTCCGATCCGCAGGGAAACAAGGTCGACCCTGCGCAATATGGAATAGAACATGAGGCCATAGCCGATGCGTACGACGTAACTACCTTTGAGGATTTTGGAAACGGCCAGACGAAACTCACCTTCATTGGAAATGAACCCATGGAGAGCGCAAAGAATAGCGGTCAGCTAGAGGGCTGGAACCAGATACTCGATAAATTTGACGCAGTCGTTGCGGGGCTAGCGCAGGCGAAATAAGCCTGCCGGTTCCGGTCGGGTTGTCCGGCACTCGGAGATTGGTCCCAAACTTTGTTGCGGGAGTTTACTACCGCGATGTCGCGGTCACGTCAACTTGACGAATAACGGGCAAACCGCACGCTTGGCGGGGTGGATTATGGGGCCGGATTGTTGGCGCTAAAATCCACTTCGCGCCAGGAGATCATTGGCGGCGAACGCTGCTGTTCTCGCCAGTATGCACCGCATAGGGAATCCAAGAACTTGTCCCCCGGAACGTGGCCCAACTGCACTACAATCGCTTACTGAGGACTAGGGCCGATGGCGCCCCATGCAGCGGTCCTCAGGAAGGCTGTGCAAGGTCATGACAACGCAGCAGGTCGGCGCATTCATGGTTGCAGTCTTAGTAGCGTCGTGCGTTCGCGCGCCGGCGCAAACCACAAAAGAACCGACAGATCCCGGAGTGCGCGGCGGCGCGGCAGGCGCTGGCGTTCCTCTCAAGGGCCTTACTGCGGACGAAAGCGCGTTCTTTAGTGATGGGCTCGCCAGGTTCGCCGAGGTCGAGGCCGTGACGGGAGGCACCAACAATGGGCTTGGGCCTCGCTTCAACGCCAACCAGTGCCTGGCTTGCCATGCGCAGCCGGCTGCCGGCGGATCAAGTCCGGCGCAAAACCCTTTGATCGCGATTGCCACTCTCAATGGCGCAAAGAACGTAGTCCCCTGGTTCATCGTGCCAAATAGTCCCGTCCGGGAGGCGCGCTTTAAGCGGA
This sequence comes from uncultured Acidobacteriaceae bacterium, assembly GCA_963740005.1. Taxonomy (GTDB): domain Bacteria; phylum Acidobacteriota; class Terriglobia; order Bryobacterales; family Bryobacteraceae; genus CAJCIT01. The sequence goes on from CAVUCO010000010.1 coordinate 1,603, forward strand.
GTTCGAATGGAACAAACGATGGTGAGGTACACGACCTCTTCGTCATCACCGGCCGCAGTGACGCGGTGGGTTGCAACATCGCCCAACCGAGCTTCCTGCCTGCCGGAAACCCTGTGTCCGGGAAAGGGGGGAATCCGAACATCATTTTCCGTATTCCGACACCTGTTTTCGGCGCGGGGCTGATCGAAGCAATTCCGGACTCGGCCATCCTCGCGAACAGTAAGGCCGATGCGTCCGAGAAAAGAGGGCTGGGCATATCCGGCCACGCCAATGCGCACTTGAGCGGCAATGCGAACATCAGCGCAAACGACGGCACCATTACTCGCTTCGGATGGAAGGCTCAAAACAAGTCACTGATCATGTTCGCGGGCGAGGCATACAACGTCGAAATGGGGATCACCAACCAACTCTTCCCCCAAGAGCGCGACGAGAGTCCCGGCTGCCTCTTCAACGCCACGCCGGAGGACACACTCAACTTCACGCCTGGCGCCACGCCGGCTTCCAACCCCAATACAGCCGTGCTCTCGGACATTGAGGCGTTTGCCAACTTCATGCGAATGCTGGCTCCGCCCACCCCGGCGCCCGACACCCCGTCAACCGTGAACGGGCGCGCCATTTTCACAAAAATAGGTTGTGTCCACTGCCACACTGCTTCGTTTACCACCGGTAAGATCATTGCCAGCGGCTCGTCGACGAGCCCCAGCGCCGCTCTTTCCGACCAGCCTGTGAATCTTTTCTCTGACCTTCTCGTCCACCGCATGGGCAGAGGTCTGGCGGACGGCATCACGCAAGGTGGCGCCGGCCCGGATGAGTTCCGAACCGCTCCGCTCTGGGGTGTTGGGCAACGCGTCTTTTTTCTGCACGACGGACGGACCAACAATCTGATAGAGGCTATCGAAGAACACAAGAGCCCTGGAAGCGAGGCAGATAAGGTTATTGACCGTTTCAATCGGCTGCCCGCTGCAGAGCGGCAAGATATTCTGAACTTCCTGCGGTCGCTCTAGCCTTAACTGCCGGCCAGAATAACTGTTGCTCACCGGATACGGAGACACTCTCCGGCCAACGGCATCAAGAGCCGGCGACGAACCTGCCTACTTCGCCTGCTTCTCATCAGCGACGATTGAGCACTATCCCTTCGCCTAGTAATTTTTCTATTCGACCAAACGGCCGTGACTAAGGCTTTATTTTGGCACTAACAATAACTACGGTCAAATTTACTAGCGACCTATGGAAATGAATCGCCGACTCGTGACGGTGGCCGTCGACAAGTACCAAAACAGTACCAAACACATCCATACGGGAGGATGAAAAATCGGTAACTTATGGTATCTTTTCCCGAGACCGCAGGCAAAGCTGGTCCTGGCCGACATCCTGAAGGGGCAAAAACAAAGACCGGAGGTAGCAGTCCAATGAGAAGCATGTCGTGGAGTTGCCTGGTTGTGATGCTCATGTTGATGGGAGCTGATGTCGCACGGGCGGATACCGTAACCTACACATATGTGGGGGCCGGAGGAGTAAGTGGAACAAGTTGGACCTTGGTAGACACCAGCGGGTACCTGACAGTCCCTTCCGGAAATGTCATTGGCCTTGTTCAGACCGCTACCGACCTCATTGCGGGCGGAGACGACCTTGGCCCCCTGACGAACATCTCGGTGAACCCCGTGTCGGGTGAGCCAGCTTACTATGGCATTTCAATGGGGACGGCTTCATTTACGCTTGCCGCTCTCCTTATTCCTAGGGCTGACTTCACGACCCCTGGGACCTACGAGTTAGCCGTCCTCTCAGAGGTTAGAAGCGGCCTCCCAGCCGATCAAGGTGCACTAAACATCAGCGCTGCCCCAGAACCGGGTTCCGCAGCACTCATCCTTTCTGGACTAGCTCTCGGGTGGATGCTGACGCGAAAGAAAAATTCTCACCGGCAGCCATAAAACCCGGCGCTGTCCGTACTACCGAATGGATAGCCCCACGCACCGCCGGAGTTGCTCCTGCGGCGTAGTGGGATAAAGCTGTGACTCAGCGCCGCATCACAAGCGGCGCATCCCGCCAAGCGAATTGCTCACGCCGGACGTTCTTTCCGTTACGGGTGTAGAATCTCTACGTCTATGGGTGTAGAATATCTACATGCCGCCTAAGAAAGGCTATCAGAATCGTATCGAACTGCTCCAAGGGACTCTGGACATGCTTATCCTCCAGAGCTTGCAGTGGGGTCCGCAACACGGATACGCCATTAGCAGTGCTATCCGCGCGAACTCGGGCGAATTGCTGCAAGTGGAAACCGGATCGCTTTATCCTGCCCTGCACCGGCTGGAGAAGCAAGGCTGGGTTAAATCGGAGTGGAAACTGACTGACGCCAACCAGCGTGCCAAGTTTTACCGCCTTACTGCGGCCGGCAAGAGACAACTTCTCTCCGAACGCGATCGTTGGAGTCAGATGGTCGACGCCATTGCCGGAGTGCTAAATCCGGTAAAGGGCACAGTGGAAAGCGAGAGCTAACGTGGCGTTCTGGCGAAAACGCGATCGCGACCTGGACGACGAGATATCCAGTCACTTGCGGATGGCTGCCGACGATCGAGGCGAGGAAGCCGCCCGAAGCGAATTTGGAAACGTAGGTTTGGTCAAAGAGGTGACGAGAGAAATGTGGGGATTTGCATCCTGGGAAGCTTTCCTGAACGATCTGCGGTACGCCCTGCGTGTGCTTGGCAAGAATCCCGGCTACTCGCTCACCGCCATTCTCTCGTTAGCCCTTGGAATCGGCGCGAACACAGCCATTTTCAGCTTGATCGACAGCATCATGCTGAAGTCTCTGCCGGTCCACAATCCGGGAGAACTGGTTTCTATTGGCGATCCCTCCGCGATTGGCAGCGTGCACGAAGGGGATGCCCGAAATGTAACCATCTTCTCGTACCCGTTTTATAAGCTGTTCCGGAAACAAAACGGCGTGTTCGCCGGCGTGTACGCTACCGGGCGAAGCGAGCGCTTGAACCTGGAAGGAAGCGCGGAACGCCCGTTGGCGCGTTTCGTCAGCGACAATTACTTTTCGGTGCTAGGCGTCTCTCCATTGCTGGGGCGCACATTCACAAGTGCGGCGGAGCCGGTTGTGGTCATCAGCCACGCCTATTGGGAGCGTCATTTCCAGCAAGCGCCGGATGTGATTGGCCGCAAGCTTCGAATAAACGGCACGTCGTTTACCGTCATCGGCGTCACGCCACGCGAGTTTTTTGGAGACATAGTCGGCTATCAATCCGACATCTGGCTCCCCATCGAAGCGCAGCCGCTGGCCAATCCAGGGCGCAATTATCTGAACGATCCGAAGACCCAGTGGTTGCTCTTGATGGGCCGCTTGGCACCCGGCGTGTCACTGGCGCAGGCAGCAACGGTAACCAACACCATAGGGCTCGGCATCCTGAAAGAACAAGTTCATTCGGACTCCCCGCCCGGCAAGAACGACTTTCTGGATCGCGAGAGAATCCCCGTGCAATTAGCTGCGGGCGGATTCTCGCGGATCCGGCGTAATTTTTCAAAGCCTCTCTTCATGCTGATGGCGCTGGTGGGCCTGGTTCTGCTGATTTGTTGCACGAATGTAGCTAACCTGCAACTCGCCCGCGCTGCCAGCCGGGCGCGTGAAATCGGCCTGCGCCTGGCAATCGGCGCAAGCCGGCCGCGGCTGTTACGCCAGCTCATGACGGAGAGCCTTGCTTTGTCTATCGCCGGCGGTGTGGCCGGCCTCTTCATCGCGATCTGGGTTGGCCATCTGCTTCTCGGACTGGTCGCGCGCGACAATCGCCTGCCGCTTGACTTCCATCTGAGCGGGACCACGCTCCTTTTCACCGCTGCCTTGTCCGTAGCAGCGAGCCTGTTCTTCGGGTTGGCTCCTGCACTTTTTGCAACCAAAGCCAGCGTCGCTTCGAACTTGAAGGAAAGCAAAAGCGGCCGTTCCCATAGCGGCGCGCAGCGCTTTGAAAAGGGCCTGGTAGTTTTCCAAATTGTTTTGTCGTGGGTGCTGCTCTTTGGGTCCGGCTTGTTTATTCGAACTCTGCAGAACCTCGAGAATAGCGATATCGGGTACCGGCGGGACCAACTGATCGTTGTCGAATTAGACCCGGTCGCATCGGGCTATCAAGGCGATAAGCTGATCCAACTCGGCAGGCGCCTGCTCGACAAGCTAAGCAGCGTGCCCGGCATAGAGCGGGTAACCCTCTCCGAAAACGGTCTGTTCAGCGGGACTGAGTCTACCTCCGGTCTGATGGTCGAAGGATTTACGCCGCGTGCCGACACCGACAAGGAAAGCCACTCTGACCGTGTAGGACCCGGTTACTTCGAAACCATTGGCACTCCCATTTTGAAGGGCCGCGGCATTGAAGCGCGCGATATGGACGCCGCGCCCGTGGCCGTGATCAACGAATCCATGGCTCGCTTCTACTTTCCAAACGTCAATCCGATTGGCCGCCACATCTCGGTTGACGACGGCAAAGCCTGGATGACCATCGTTGGCGTTGTCCGCGACGCGAAGCAAAACAGCCTTCGCGAGCCGGCAGCCCGACGTTTCTATTCACAGTTCATGGTCAGTCAGCGCGATCCGATCGGCAGCATGAGGCTGGAGTTTCGCGCCAGCGGATCCAAATCACAAGCTGAAGAACTGATACGGCGACAGATTGGGAGTGTCGATCCGAACTTGCAAATCCAGTCCATCTCAGCCGCGCAATCGCTGATCGACGATGAGCTGCTGCAGGAACGCTTGATCGCCAAGCTATCCGGATCCTTCAGCCTGCTTGCGCTGGTGCTGGCAAGCATCGGCCTCTATGGCGTAATGTCGTATTTGACTCAGCGCCGAACTACCGAAATTGGCATCCGCATGGCTCTGGGCGCAAGCCGAAGCAGCGTACTCGGCATGGTTTTGAAGGAGACGATGCTGGTGACAGCCGCAGGCTTGGTGATTGGCGCCATTGTCGCCGCCTTTTTAGGAAAGCTGATTGCAGGCACCTTATATGGCGTAGCCGCTTTCGATCCGCTCACCGCCGGACTAGCCTCCGTCACGATTGTGGCCGCGGCCTTTTTAGCGGGCTGGCTTCCCGCTCGCCGCGCTTCGCACATCGATCCGATGCTCGCCTTGCGCACGGAATAGATGACCGGCCCGCAAGGTCTGGGGGCCAAATAAAGGCAGTGCCACCGGAGGCCTTCCCTTCACCCGGTGGCACTCTCCTCGCAATGAACTTTGGAGTGTTACTGATCGTTGCCCTGTGTCAAATCGCTTGAAATGGGCGCAATTGAGCCGAAGAGGCCCTGCGTTTCATTGTTTGGCCCTGCGGTGAAGTACAAGGTGTTGTAGGGTCCGGCCTTGCCGCCATTACCGAAGCTAAGAGCCCACAACCGATCGATCGCGATGGTGGTGCCATTTTGATCGGCCAGAGTTCCAACGAAACTGCCGTCTTCCAGATTGAATCCCAGGATCTGGCCGTTTCCTAAGTTGCCGACGAGCAGAGTGTGGCTAAACGAACCGAAGTCGTTTGGAGCTATCGTGAGACCCCACGGCGAATTGAACCACGGGCCGTACTCGAACGCGCGAATGAAACGGCCGTCGGGCGTGAATGACACGACGAAGCCCATGCCCGGTCCGAAGGTCTCGTTGAAGTTGGAATCCTGGTAGGTGTACGCAACGTATAACACCCCGCCGATGTTCTGAACGTTATGGGGCGCATAACCCTTGCCTTGCGAAGTGTGGAGGAAGTGGAAGAGACTCTCCGAACCCTTCACATGATCGGCATCGAAGTCGTCCCCATGATCCGGGATGCGGAAGGCATGATCCGGCATGGAGACCGGCTTGAAATTACTGTCATAAACATCGATAGTGCGAGAGAAGACATTGGCTGCGTAGAGATACTCGTTGCCGTTCCACGTGGCCAGCGTTGCGCCGGGATAGATGGCGTTCGGCTTAGAGGCCATGATGACGGCCTGGGTGGGATTCACGCCGGGATTCCAACCCGAGATGGTGCCATCGTTGGTGCAAAACAAGAACACCGCCGGCTTCCCCGGAGCAAGCTGAAAGCCCGTGGAACCGTTGTAAATAGCGCCGGTTGGCGACCCGGTAGCTCCTTTGGTGGCGGCCGGTATGGTGACGACTAGCGGGATGATGTCGCCGGAACCGTCATACAGAGTCGAAAGCCCGGTGACATTGTCGGAGATCCACCAGGGACTGCTGGAACTACGGGCGAGGCCCCACGCGTCCACCAGGTTGGGGTCGGTTGTCTTGGCAGCCCCGGTGACATTCGACACCAGGTTTGTAACCTGATAGTTTTGGGCGACTGCACTACCTGCAAGTAGCGGCGACAAAGCTAACAATGCAGCCAATCGATTATTCTTGAACAGTTTAGACATAGTTATTCCTCAGCTCTTTCTTTAAGCGCGGTCGAAATGGGAGGCGCTTCACCGCAGGACCATAACGACGGCCCAGCAGCAGCGATCTAGCTAACCCATTAGCGATCGTGTCAGTATGAGCGGAAAAAGTAATTGTAGAGATGTAAACAAAATGTAAAGACCCTCTCGCTAGCAGGCTGCACAGAACCGCGCGCGTAAGCAAGCGGATTCGGGTCTGCGCCTTACAACCACGCATCAGCAAGCCCGCCATTGGACGTTGATTTTCGACGGAGTGGGTGTTAACGGAGCCGTGACCGTCAGGGAGCGAACGCAAAGCTTCGGAAGCAGGAAACCGGGGGATCGAATTCAGCGCAAGCTCGTAGGAGCCGCCGTTGGATGGTGATCTTCGACGGAGCGAAATTCTTATCAGAACCGTGACCGTGACGCGCATGGTTGCTCTGAAAAGCACCGGTTGCGGATGCCGGAGATTACCGAACTCTACTTCAAGAGCCAACCGTATTGCGATCCGGAGCGGATTCCGGCAACCGCATACGGAACAGCGTGCCCGGTGCAGATTTGTCTCCGAGCCATAGGTCGCCGCCATGGTCGAGCACGGTTTGGCGCGACAGGGCCAGCCCTAAGCCAAGCCCGTTTTTCTTGCCGACGCTCACGAACGGTTGGAACAGCGCCATCCTCGCCTGCTCCGGCACGCCGGCTCCCGTATCATCAATCTCAATCAAAACCGTTTCATTTTCCGAGCGCGCGCCAATTCTGAGCTCACCTCCGCAGGGCATAGCCTCCAGCGCATTTGTCATCAGATTTACAAACACCTGTTCGATTCGTGCCCGTCCCAGCGAGAGTTCAACGCTCTCCGGTACATCGATGGTGACGCGCACATTTTGCTCGTCCGCCGTTGGCGCAACCATCTCATAGGCCGCGTTGACGACGTCCACCAACCGGCACACCTCCAGGCTCTCGTGCTTGCCTCTCGAGATATGGGCCAAATCCTGTAGAAGCTCGTGAATACGCCGGGAAGCGCGATAAATACTCGACGCGAGACGCTTCGACTGGGCCGGCGGTAAATCGCTGTCGACTAGCATCTCGGCGCCCCCGTAGATCGCCGCAAGAGGATTTCGCAGATCGTGAACCAGAGACGTGGAAAGCCGAGTGATGGTGCTCATCCGCTCATGGCGAATCAGCTCCTGGCGAGCGTTCTTGAGCGATTCACACATCGCATTGAAAGTTCGGGCGAGCCGGCCGAGTTCATCCTCAGTCTCAATCGGAACGCGGTGATCGTAGTTCTGCCGGGCAACCTCGGAGGCGGCGTAGTCAAGGCGTCTGACCGGCTCGACGATGCGGCGTGCCAGCAGATAGGTGAAAGCCAGACCAGCCAGCACAGCGATAAACCAAATGATTGCTACATTGCGCTGAAGATCGGTAAAGGCTCGGCTCGCCCCGCCGAAAGAACGCAGGATACGCAGTTCACCGATCGGCCTGCCTTCCACGTCGTTCAGCGGACTTCCCAGCACGAAGTACTCAGTGCCATTCACTTTCACGCGCCCCGTCGACCTTTGCATTTGGGACTTATCTTCCAAGGCATCACTCGATGCCCCACGTAACGTCGACGCGACCACGTGGCCGGCGCTCAGGAACACGAACTCACTTCCGCTGGTTGACTGCTTCAGGCTGTCGGCAAGCTTGCTATTCACTTCAAAACCCGCAACTAATATGTTCAACAACTCGTCGTCGTTTTCAGACTGCACGTACACCGGAGTAAGAACAACGTAATAAAGCCGCCGATCCTGGGTTAGAAAACCAAGCACCTGGCGAGGGAACTGTTTCTCAATTCCATTCAGTGGTAAGTCCGCTGGCCAGGAACGCGGATAATTCCCGCCGAGCGAAGCGATTACCGCCCCGGTCGGACTCATGACGAGGAACATGGCGTCCTCTTCGGCCGCGCGCGATTGCGACGCGCGGGACCATAGTTCCTGCGCCGTGTCCTGGATCGTGGCTTGGTCGTGGGTTCCAAATGCAGCGCGCACATCGGACATGGAGCTGATCACACTACTCACGGCAGCAAGCGTCTGGGCACGAGTCGTCCAGAGTGCCTCATAAGCTTGTAGACTCGTGCGTACTTCCTGTTCCAGGCTCTGCTCGCTGACCCGCGAAGCGTAAGTCTGAACCACCCAACCCGTCGCCGCCAATAGACCTGTGATCGCGATCGACGTCGAAAGGAAGATTCGCCACAGCAGTGGGAAACGACGGGGTGAGAATCTCATTGCGGGTAGCCCGGCCGGTCGTCCGTCACCGGCGGATAATCACGACCATATTTATTCTTGTGAGCGACCGGCAGGTATCCGGCCTCTGAAATGGTGATCGTCGGAAGCGTGGCGCCCGACTCGGGCACGGTTACACCCCGCGTCAGCGCGGCGAGCGTCTCTGCCGTGGCCCGCTCGTGGAGTACATGCATCTGATAGGAGCCGGCGGGCACATCCGGAATGATGAAATGCCCGTCTTTGCCGGTGGTGGCGAAGTAAGGAGAATCGAGCACAACGATGAGTGCCGACATGGAAGGATGAATATTGCAGAAAATCCTCACCACACCGGCATGTGTGAAATGAATCGATCGGGTTGTCCCAGGAGGATAAAGCGCGAGGTCGAAGATCTGCCCGTCAAAGCTCGAAAATGCATTGTGAAAGATAGGATCCAGGTTCGGAAACTCGACCGTGGTACCAACGTCGATGGCCAGAACATGCGGATCGAAACGTTTGTCCTTCTGGATCATCCGCACATGCTGTGACGGCACCGGCAGCATTGTTTTGCCAGGCGGCTCGAGCCAAACCACAACACCTGAGAAATCCTCATGTCTGCGCACGGACGATTCCCGGGAGCCCGTAAGCCGCACCGCGCCAGTTACCGTACCGCCGGGCACGTCGCCGGCCGCGATAAGCAACGCGCCGATCAGCAAGTACAGCGCCGTGAAATTAAAACAGGTACGCGAACGCAAGATCATAGCGGTTCCGGACTTGTTCTGCCTCTAACTGGAGCCGCGTGCGCGCTTGTAAGGCTTCGAGGCTAATAATAACGTTGGGCGAGATCCTATACATCAGGTTCGCCGCATAAGAGAAGTTACGAGTAATGTTGCCGTAGGTGGAATCACTGACTTGGCTGTTTTGGATGCCGTCGAATTGGTTGTTCTGAAGGCCGCCAAAAATGTTCAACGTCAGCCGGCTCGTAAGCGGGGACGAAGCCTGAGCCCAGCCTCCGCCCCCATGAATAGGCGTAACCAGATATGGTTCATAGCCAGATACCGTAAATCCCGGCGGGAGTCCGCCGAGATTAGAGAAGTTCTCGCCGCGAAACAGCGTTCCAGTAAGCTTCAACCTCGACCATGGCGACGCCAACCAATCTACTGAATACACCCTTGAAGGAACGTCTGCATTGAGGACGCGCGTAGTGCTTGCGTGGAAACCCGAACCAATTTCGAAGCGCCGTTCGTCATCAAACTTATGCCAGTAGGCGACCTGGCCCTCGATCCCTGGACGGTTTGGTTCTAACCCGTATTGGTTGTACAAAGGTGACGGCTGCCCATAGGTTTCTTGCGTTTCAAGAACTGCCAGTTGTCCGGTTATTCCGCTAGCTGTTCCGAGATGTATTCGCTCTTCGTAACGGGCTTGGGGCAGCCAGAGCCAGAGGTTGCCCGCCCCGGCAAGCGGTGGGATCGCAACTTCGGCGAACGAACTAGGCTGGTACGGCGAAATCAAAGGTGAAAACTGACCCACCGAGAAACTGCGATTTGTCCAGTCGAAGGTAAGATCGCCGGTTCGGATACGAAGCCAACCTTGCGCGGCGGGCTCGAAGAAGTCCATAACCAAGTCGCCATGCACGTTCCCACCGCCGGGTATGCTCCCGCCCTGGAACTGAAGGCCAATAGTCGTCTGCCTCAGCGTCCCGCCCGAGGCACTCGGCCCGGTCGGGGTGTAGGCGTAACTCTGATCATAGTCATTGGGGCGCGAATTCGAAAACACGTTGAACAAGAGCATGCCGGTGAGCGTCACAGGAAGCTTGTGCGCCGCTTCGACTTTGGTTTGAGATTGCTCCTCGATGCGGCGCTCCGCCACATCGACGCGTTCGTCAACGGATGGTTGTGGTGCGGCGATCGCTCCCTCCGCCGCAGCATTGGTCGGCGATCGCGACGCAGCCATCTCCTGCCGCAAAGCCTGAACCTCGTTCAGCAGCTGGCGATTTTGCTCTTCAAGCGCAGTAATGCGTTCGAGAATCGTTTGGAGCGCAGCGCTCTGCGGATCAGTCTTGTCTTCCGCCCCAAGCATGAGCCCCGGCAATAGGAATGCAAAGAGAAGTGCTTTAGTCTTCATTGAGCAGGCTCTCTAGTTTCTGTCGAATCTCTGTCGGTGAATAAGGCTTCGGGAAGTATGCGTCTGCCCCGAGGCGAATCAAGCGTTCGAGAGTATCCGGATGAGTGTCGCCGCTGACGACAATGATCGGTAAGGTGGTATAGCGCTGATCGCTGCGGACGCGGCGAATCAACTCAAAGCCGTCCATATACGGAAGGTGCAGATCGGTCACCAGGGCGGCCACGTGGCCTGGCGCGCTTCCCAGCACGGTTAGCGCCTCCCGGGCGCTGGAAAACAATTGCACGCGGACTCCAATTATCTCCTGCAGTGCAACTTCAAGAGGCGTGGCGTCGCCCTCAGAGTCCTCGACAATGAAAACCGTTTGCTGCATGTGCTTCTAAGGTAGGAACCGATAACCGACGCCGTGCACGGTTAAGAAGTGACTGGGAGTGCCGGGGTCCGGTTCCAGTTTCTGGCGCAGCCGCATCACGTGAGCATCAACCGTGCGGGTGTTCGGATAGGACTCGTATCCCCAGACCGAATTCAGAATCACGTCCCGCGTGAGGACGCGATCGGCATTCTGCAGAAAGAAGGTCAGCAGATTGTACTCAGCCGGCGTCAGCTTGACTTCCGCGCCCCGGCAGGTGACCGACCGGCGGTCAAGGTCGACCTCCGTATTTGCAAACCGTAGCAGCTTCTGAGCGTCGCCGGAACTTCGCCGCAATACCGCCCGAATCCGGGCCAACAGTTCGCGGCTGCCGAATGGCTTGACCATGTAGTCGTCGGCGCCGATTTCCAGCAGCAACACCTTGTCAATTTCATCGCCGATCGCACTCAAAACGATGATCGGTGTCTGTATGTTCGCGGCTCGGAGCTGGCGGCACACGTCAACTCCACTCATCACCGGCAGGCGCAGGTCCACCAGCAGCAGGTTCGGTTTGAGCGCAAGTGCCTTTTCAAATCCTCCTTTCCCGTCGGCGGCAAATAGAGGTGTATAGCTTTCTCGTTCCAGCATCACGCCGATCGTGTCGCGGAGGCACTCGTCGTCGTCGATGACGAGAATTTTCTGCATATATTTCTCCTGCGGCGCAGTCAACTCCCGGTCAACCCCGCGCAGGCCGGCCCAATGCGGAAAGGGAAACGGGGTCTAAGTTGCCCAAAGTGTACACCAAGTGAAACCGAACGGGTAGAGGCGCGGAATGCACGCCTGGGCTGGTCGTCCGTAATATGCCGGCTCATTTCGGGGAGATTGGCCAAGCTGGAGTGAACTGATTTCAGTCTAGGGTCCGGAAGAAGGCGCAGGTGTGAGGAACCTGTAAACGTTTTGTAAAATCCCGTCGTGCCATGCCATGCGCGAGCTCACGAGCGACTCGACGTGTGAGCAGGCTCCTCGCCTGAAAAGCCTTATAATCGACGGGTGCCGGACTTTTCGGCGAAAGGAATTCTATGCGTCCCTTTTACCTCACTGTCCTTACGGCCGCTGTTCTCGTGGTCGTCCCCGCGTTGGTGAATGCTCAGGATCAAGGCGAGACCTCCCGCACTGTTGCAGGCGGCGGCGTATCTGTCCCGGGCTGGACTGGAAAGGTCGACGCCAATGACGAGAAGGCCGGAAAAACTCTGAACGACGCCAAACTCGCGGGGACTGCCGGAACTCTGAACATCACGACCGGCCCGGCCGTGACCTATTGGAATCCCGCTAACAAGGCGACCGGTGACGACACCGTAAAAGCCACCTTCACCGAACCGAAGTACATGAACTTAAACAGCCATCCCCACCCATACGGCGTCGTCATCGCCGGCAACGACTTGGGAACTGACCAACAAAGCTATCTCTACTGCGCTGCGTACGGCAGCGGCACTTTTATTGTCCGCGGATTCGGTCCCGATCCGTTTCAAATGAACGGCAGGCGAGGTGAGGCGAACGATGCTGTGCATAAAGCAAGTGGCCCAGGACAGCCCGTTACTCAGGAGATCGCCGTTTCTGTCAAGGGCGGTCGCGTCGAGTGCGCCATCAATGGCACTGTTGTTGCGGGCTACGATAAGGCGGCGTTGGTCGTCGCTGGAAAGCTCAAGTCGACCGATGGCGTCTACGGAATTCGAGCCGCTCACAACACGGAAATCACCGTCAGCGGTTTGAGCGTGACGAAGAACTAGCGTGTGCGCTAAGAGAAGCACTGCCTATTTTTTCGGAGTGCCGATTAGCGGCTGAATAATCGCATTGCCAAGCGCGCCGCCAAACTCCGTCATCTCGCCGGCTTTTCTTCCGGGCGATGGCAGTAGGCGAACGGCTAGCGGCTTGTCCCACTTGTACGCAAGCGTCGCAACATCGCCGACGATGCGCGCAATCGATTCCTCGCTCGTATCGCCGGCAAGCGGCACAGTATCGACCCCGCCAGCGCAAACGGCCGAGTACGCCAGAATCGAATCCAGGCCATACGTCTGCTCGGTCCAGCGGCGCGTCAGGATGGCATCCTCAAGAACCGGAATCATGAGCCCGGAATACCCGGTCTGCTTCACCGGCACTGCTTTGACGGCGCGCGTGATGATGCCCGAAGCGGTCTCTGTTCCCGGTGAGCCAAAAGGCTGGCCGGTGAACGATTCGATGGCCGCACCGATGGAGACTTGGCCGGCCGGCGCGGGTGTCGGGTCGATACCGGCGTAGGTCCAACCGCTGCCGTCCGCCGCTTTGAGGGCCGCCGCTTCCACCGCGCGTGCGTGAATGGCGAGTTCGTCGGTAAGTACCTTCCCAGCCGTGCGCGGATCGTGCTCGCGCTTGAAGACATCCATAACGACGCTGGCTGATTCCAGTCCGATGGCAAAGCTCCGCGGCCCGCCGGCGGGATGCCAGGCGCCCGGATAGAACGGCCCATAGGGCTTCATCATCGCGATGGCGGCAAAATTGAAGTTTCCTTGACCGTGTGGACTGCGCTCGCCTACGCTGTGGATAATCTTCGCGGCTTGACGAACCGCGTTCCAGTGGATTCCATCGTCGCCCGCCGTCACGATGTTTCCGCTAAGCAGGTTGCCGGGTGTGGACAAAACTTCGGTCAACAGAGCGACCGCCCCGGCGTCGTCTGTATCCTCGAGCATCGCAGGACCGATGTTGGGATTAAACTTCAGCTTCGCCGCCAGTTCGTTCATGCCGCGCAACACACCCAGCGCATCCGACCGGCTGAGACCGCGCGTGTACTCCGGAAAAGGCTGCGTGGAAATTCGTATGCCCGACACCTGGTATCCCGCAGCTTTCAGAGCATCGCGCACCTGGCTCAGAAATTTCACCGCTTCTTCGATCTGCGATGGATATGATTTCGCGTCAACTGTGATGAATCCGGTAACGGCGCGAACTTTCGGCTTCGGCGTCTCAGCTGACAGCAGCGCCGGCACGGCCAGCGATGTCAGCAGAATCAATCCGGGTAGGAAGCGGCTCGAGGGTGCCATCGTAACAGCTTACGCTGCCGGGCGTGCAGATGGCTGTTCTGGCTAAGTCAATGCCGGGCGGAAGCGTCTGTTCAGACGCCTATACCCACTTGTACCCGGCTGGAAGTGGCTTTCGGCCGAGCAGCACCCGCTGCGTGAAAACGGAAGCAACGGTATCAATCCCGATAATCCTGACCTTCCGGCCGTCAGGCAATGCGAACACGTTAGGCTGCGGCATCAAGAATCGCTCATCACGCCGCTTCAGCACAAACTGATAGCCCAGGTTCTTCCAGGTGCGAGTGTCGCTTACCAGCTTGCCTTGTTGCTTCCTGCTTGCGATAGCGAAGACGTAGTCGTCATCATCGGCCGTATGAACCACCAGGACGCCGTGTTTAGCTTTCTGCACCAGCAGAACCAGACTCCTCAACCGTTCGCCGTGTGCTGGACAAATCGCAACAGGGGCATCCGAGTCCAGGAGTCTAGCGACGTTGTATTCAAACCGTTGGAGAAGCATCACGGTATTGGTGCTACCTGCTGCCGGTTTGCCTGCGGTCCTGGTCAGACGAGGGCTCATCGTCCAGCTCAACGTGAATTGCATTTTTCCCTGGAGGCTTGCACCGAGAACATTGCCAGTTCATTCCGCCTTCCAGATGGAACGAACGGCAACCGCAGACGACACAAGGTCTGAGTCGGTCCAGCTTGTCGTGGCAAACGGCCTCGATGTCCAGCATCATTCATTCACCTCCATTGAGCAGCCTCGGACAATCGGTCACGACGGCGAAGACCGGCCCTGTTGTGCCGTCCGAGGCTATTTGGATGTTTGTGCTGCACTTTGAATACCCCGGGAGCCACGGCACCAACTCCATTGCAATCAAGAGCTCTGCCCTGGGCCGGTTGTCTTTCTGGCGGCAAAAGTGTAATCAGGAGTTTACAAGTCGGCGCTGCCTGTGGACCTCGGTAGACGGAAAATCCTCGAAGTCTAGCACTTTGATCTTATTTGCCAACGGGATTCTGGCGTCGCCTCTCTGGATTCTCAAGTGCAAGTGAATCGGCTCAAAGAAACGTCTGTCGAAACACAGGCAGAGCAGCGGAACCAGGTACGGCGTGACAGTGTATATGAACGAAGCCGAACACCGAGTTATCGGTATTCTGACATCTCATCGCCCAACTCTCAAGCCATTGGGGGAGCCAATCCTCTCCGTCGAAGTGGGGATGGGGTGGGAGAGTGCCAAGGCGATGGCATTTGTCGAGTACTTGATGCTCTGTCGGTTAATCGTCCTGAAAACTGAAACGATAGACAAGGCGACCGAGCCAAAAAGAAAAGCCCGCTCGTGGTGGGAAAGCGGCCGGACCTGCTAGGAGGGTGCGGCCTCGGCTGTTGCAACGCTACGCGAGCAGCTTTTCTACGACGTTTCCTGAAACATCAGTCAAGCGGAAGTCACGGCCTTGGAAGCGGAAGGTAAGCTTCGTATGGTCGATCCCCATCAAGTGCAGGATGGTGGCATGCAAATCGTGAACATCCACCGGATCTTCGATAATGTTGTAGCCTAATTCATCGGTCTGGCCAATCGCCATGCCAGGCTTGATGCCGCCGCCGGCCATCCACATGGAGAAGGCACGCGGATGGTGATCGCGGCCCAGGAACTTTGAGTTATTACGCGCTTCGTTCATCGGGGTGCGGCCGAATTCCCCGCCCCACACGACGATGGTGCTGTCCAGCAAGCCGCGCTGTTTCAGGTCCGTGATCAAGGCTGCGGCGGCGCGATCGGTTTCCTGGCACAGCGAGGGCAGCCGATTCACGATGTCGTCGTGGCTGGAGGTGCCGTGGTTATCCCAGCCACGGTGATAGAGCTGGACAAAGCGAACGCCGCGTTCCACCAGCCGGCGCGATAACAGGCAGTTGTTGGCGAACGACTTCTTGCCCGGCTCGGTTCCATACAACTCGTGAATGGAAGCCGGCTCTTTAGAGATATCGACCAAGTCGGGCACGCTGGATTGCATGCGATAGGCCATCTCATAGGAGTTGATTCGCGTCGCGATCTCGGGATCGCCTTCCTCTTTGAGGTGATCCTCGTTCAAGTCTTTGAGAAGATCGAGAGATTCGCGCCGCGCCTGTTTCGGCACGCCTTCGGGATCGGTGAGGAACAATACCGGATCGCCTTGCGAGCGGAACTCCACGCCCTGATAGACCGTGGGCAGGAACCCACTGCCCCAACAAGCCTTCCCGCCATCGGGTTGGTTTTCGCCGGAGATCAGGACCACAAAGCCGGGCAGATCCTGGCACTCGCTACCCAGGCCATATGTCATCCAGGAACCCATGCTCGGACGGCCGATGATCTGGAAGCCGGTATTCATGAAGATCTGCGCCGGGGCGTGGTTGAACTGCGTGGTGTGCATGGAGCGCACCACGGTGATGTCATCCGCGACGGTCCGCAGGTGAGGAAGCAGTTCGGAGATCTGCGCGCCGGACTTGCCAAACTGCGCGAATTCATACGGCGAGCCCAGCAGCCGCGGCGTTCCCTTGATGAACGCGAAGCGTTCGCCTTTCATCAACTCTTCCGGAACGTTCTGGCCATCGTACTTCTGAAGCGTGGGCTTGAAGTCGAACAGGTCCACCTGCGAGGGTGCGCCGGCCATGAAGAGATAGATGATGCTCTTCGCCTTGGCGGGGAACATCGGGGGCTTGGGCGAGAGCGGATTGGTCGCAGCCGTGGCGGCCGAGCCGAGCGATGGATGGAGGAGACTGCCCAGTGCGGCCGCGCCGATCCCGAACGCCGACTGCTTAAAGAAGTAGCGTCGCGTGAGAGCACGCAGCAGATTGTCCGAGGGGGGAGGCGTGGGTTGCATCGCGTTAGTCCTTACTCAGCGTTTCATCCATGTTCAGCAGAACGTTGGCCACCAGCGTCCAGGCAGCCAGTTCCGCGGCATTGGTGGGAGGGTCGGTCTTCACGCCGATAACCTCGGCGGCGGCTTTGTTGTCGGCGCGGTAACGAGTGAGTTGTTCCCGATAATAGGCCAGCACACGATCCAGTTCGGCCGGAGCCGGCCTGCGAGAAACCACCAGCCGGAAGCCATAGGTGGCGCGCGCCGCTTCATTGTCGCCTCCCTCCTTCACCATACGTACAGCCATGGCGCGGGCCACATCGAAGAAGAACGGGTCGTTTAGCGTCGTGAGCGCCTGCAGCGGCGTGTTGGTACGGACCCGGCGTACGGTGCAGAACTCTCGGCTGGGCGCGTCGAACGTCACCAGGCTGGGATACGGGGCGCTGCGCCGCATGAAGGTATAGAGCGAGCGTCGATAGCGGTCCTCACCCTGACTCATCACCCACTTGTCACTGCTATAAGGAACATCCCAAATGCCGTCCGGCTGATACGGGAAGACACTGGGGCCATACATCTTGAGGCTCAGCAGCCCGCCGGCGGATAGCGCCAAGTCGTGTACCGCTTCCGCCTCCAGGCGAAAACTTGGGCCGCGAGCGTACAGCCGGTTGTAAGGATCTTTGGCAATCAGTTCAGGCGTATCCCGCGACGACTGGCGATAGGTGGCCGACGTCACCATCAGTCGCTGAATCTTCTTCATGCTCCATCCGTTGTCCATGAACGAAGTCGCCAGAAAGTCGAGCAGCTCCGGGTGGCTCGGCAGCTCACCCTGCGTACCGAAGTCTTCGCTGGTCTCAACCAGGCCGTGGCCGAACATGGTTTCCCAAAAGCGATTGACGGTGACCCGCGCAGTCAGTGGATTATCTTCACTCACCAGCCACTGCGCCAGCGCCAGCCGGTTGGGTGTTTCGCCCTTCGGCAATGGACTGAGGGAGGAAGGTACGTCGGCATAAACCTCTTCGCCGCGGCTCAGGAAACTGCCGCGCTCGCGGATATAGGTCGCCGGACGCAGCACGCCCGGCTTCTCCTCCATGACCATGGCGGTTGGGATGCCCAGCTTTTTCAAATCGGCCTGTAGGTCGGCCAGTTGCTTACGAGCGGGATCGAGTAGTGGGCTCTCTTCGCGGTAAGCCGCATCCAGGCTCTCCGTTTGCTTCGCGGTGCGCTGCTCGGGCTTCATTTCCAAAACCGGCCAGAGCCGCGCCGGCAACTTGGCCGACCACGCAGGATCATTCGAAGAAGTCACCGCGATGCGGAAACGTCCGACGTTGCGGGACGAATGCCGCATCTGGTGCTTCATGCGAATGGTCAGTTCGGTACCGCCCTCGAAGCCGAACGGTTTGTCGGACACGAACACGGCAAAGCGGCGTGGGATGCCATCCGGCGAAGGCGTCGTGTCAATGGCCCAACCGTGAAGGCCCGGATCCTTACTAAGGATGCCGTCGGCCGAGTAGCCACTCTGCGATTCGTTGGCAACAACGCTCTTCATCGAGACGAACGCCGGCTTCGACGGCGTGCCGGATGAAGAGATCGGCGACACGTTCACGTCGAACGTGCTCAAGAAGAAGTTGCCTTCAGGGTCTCGGCCGGGGCCCCCATTGGGCAGGCTGCCGTCCGGCAGTACTTCCAGCCGCACGGCGGTGATCCCGCTCTGGTTAGTCTTCAACTGAATGGTGTAGCTGTCGGCTTGCGGATTTTTGTCCGTGGCAAGCACCGAGCCATCGGGCAGCACCTTCAAAGTCGCGCCACCGGCGGACTCGGCCTGCAACGGCGAAAGCACCTGCCATTGTTTCTCCGCATTGCGCATGTTCACTTCCCAGCCTTGCTGGGCTTCGCGCAGTGCAGGCGTTTCGGTATCAAGCTGTTTCTGGACACCCGCCATCACGGAGCGGATTTCAGCGCTCCGTGCGGCCTGATCGGGCGTTGGCAGTTCCAGTTCAGGCTCTTCCGCATAGCGCTCGCTGCCGTAGCCATGAATCTTGTATTTACTGTTGCCGTAGAAGGCCAGGAAACGATAGTAGTCTTTCTGCGTGAAGGGATCGAACTTGTGGTTGTGGCACTGCGCGCAGCCCAAGGTCGAGCCCAGCCACACCGAAGCAGTGGTATTCACGCGATCGACTTGTTCGTACCAGTAGTATTCCTCCGGATCGACGCCGCCTTCCTGGTTGAGCATCGTGTTGCGATGGAAACCGGTGGCGATGATTTGATCCCGGGTAGGATTCGGCAGCATGTCGCCGGCGATCTGCTCGATGGTGAACTCCTTGAAAGACATATCGGAGTTCAATGCCCGGATCACCCAGTCGCGATATTCCCAGGCCGTCCGGCGGTTGTCCTTCTCATAGCCGTTCGTGTCGGCGTAGCGCGCCAGGTCGAGCCAGGGACGAGCCCATCGTTCGCCATATTGCGGGGAGGCGAGCAGACGGTCGACCAGCTTTTCGTACGCGTTGGGACTCCCGTCCGCGAGGAACGCATCGACATCCTGCGGTGAGGGTGGCAGGCCGATCAGGTCAAGGTACACGCGGCGGACGAGTGTGGTTTTGTCGGCTTCCGGCGACGGGTGCAGACCTTCCTTCTCCAGGCGCGCCAGAATGAAAGCATCAATCTCGTTCCGAACCCACCCAGGATCGCTGACATCGGGCAGCGCGGGCCGAACCGGCTTGATGTAGGCCCAGTGCTTCTTGCGTGGAGTGGCCGCGATGGGGGCATTGGAATCCGGACCCGGAGCCCCGGCGTCAATCCACTTCCGGATGACGGCGATCTCATCGGCACTGAGCGGCGGCCCACCGTACGGCATGAGCGGGCGCTCCTGGGCCTGCAAACGCCGCATGATGCGGCTCTGGTCGCTGTGACCGGGAATCACAATGCGGCCCGACTCGCTGCCCTTGAGAACCGCGGCAAGCGAATCGAGGCGCAGACCGTTCTGTTGTGTCTCCGGGCCATGGCACACATAGCAGCGTGAAGCAAGTATAGGGCGAACTTGCGCGGCGAAGAGTGAGGAGGGGGCAGCATCCGCAGGCGCGCTCGTCGCAGTGGGCTGCGGCTTATCTGCGGGTTGAGCGCCACTGAGAGCGCCTTCGTCAATCCAGTGCCGGATGAGTCGCACCTGCTCGGCAGGAAGAGCGGCCGCTCCCATGGGCATGCGTGGGGCGTCTGTCGTTCCGAGTATGCGTTTCACGAGCAGACTATCGCCGCTCTTGCCGGGTACGATAACCGCACCCGAAACACCACCCGCTAGCACGGCCGTCTCTGAGTCGAGACGCAGCTTGGCTTGCGCCAAATTGGCGTTGTGACACATCACGCAAGACTTCTCAAAGATGGGTGCGATGTCGCGATTGAATTCGACCGGCGGCACGGAAGGGGCGGTTTGCGCGGCGACGGGCGACCCGGCGAGAAAAACCAACGCCAAAATCGGGATCGTAAGACCGCTTACAAGCGGCCGCGAATTTCGAAACGACAGCATATGTGAGTTATCGTCAACTTACCATCTTCTGGACTGATTGAGCCGACCGGCGGACGACGGTCCTCAATCAACAAGCCGTGTCGCCGGCAATGGCCGCGGCTACCGTTTTGCTTCAACCCGTAATGGCGAATTGGAGGTCTTCCTTCAAATCGGGGCGAGCCACTCCTCAATTATACCGGCCCGGCAGCGGGCGGCGGCACATGCACCACCGGTCCAAAATTTGGAGGGTGGCCGTTTGGCATGCGTACGAAGTACCGCGGCGGTTCGTAGTGATTCTCGGACGTGAAAGGCGCCAGGAAACGATCCTGAACCAGCTCGTCTCGCACAAAGAATGCCGTCACGCCGGTGTAATTGCAGCCCACCAGCGTGTAACCCTTCTCACGACCCAGGTACTCGAGCGCCTTCAGGCTGCAGCCGAAATAGTTCGTTTGATCCCAGATCGCGGTCGGGCCGTAAGGGACCGTGCACGCCACGCTCTGCTTAAAGCTGGCGTTGTATTCGATCGCCACCACCCTGGGCCGGTATGTCGAAATCGCCTTCCAGATCCAATAATCATTCCGGTCAATATCGATACTCAGAAAATCGAATTCCGCCGGCACTCCCAGTTCGCGGAACAGATCCTCGATGTTCTCGGCGGTAATGAAGCTGTACTTGGCCCGCAGCCGCTTGGCCTGAATTAGAAAATCGAGATTCTTCAGAATGCCTTCGTAACACTGGGCGCTCCCATCGATCCAGGTGCCGCTCCACTCTTTCAACAAGCAGTAAGCGGTGCAGTTCTCGAGCCCGTCTCCCACGCCGAACTCGACAAAGAACCGGTCCGTCGTCCCAATGCGCCGGAAGATCTCCTCAATGATCCCGTCCTCGTCATGCTGCGAATACACTTTGAAGCCATGCCCCAGCAGCCGCTTTGGCTCTTGAAACCTTGGGCTTGCCTGCGCTTGTTCGTACAGTAGCCGTGCCAGTAGATCGTTCGTCTGCGAGGTTTGCGCCAGCACTTGCTGAAGCGTGGACGGCCTCGTGCCACGATCCACCGCCCGCCGCATGCGCGACTTGAAAGACGGCGGAAGATGTTCAAGAGCTGAAGCGACGGCTGGCGTGGATTTGATGCGGTTGAGCGCCACATTGATTGCGGATGGCATGAAATTGGATTTTACCTGCTGGCGGCTTCGAGGCACGCGCCTCGGCCTGTTTAAGCCTCTCTCAAACAGCCTATGTAAGCCGCCGGAGACAGCCCACGGATCTACCTGCGCCAGGTTGATCGCCTTGAACACCGGTGTCACGACGGAAATGATAAACACGTCTTTGGCCGCGCGAGAATCGAAGAGTCCAACCGCATGCCTCGCCAGTCACCTCTCCGCCGCGCCTCTGCTTCCGCCAGAACCGAGGCCGCGCGTGCCGCTTGTGATTAGGCGCATCCGCTCAGCCCTGCTACTTCTCATGCTTCTCGCTGCCGCGGTTTGTGTTTTACCGGCGCAGCCTCTACCCGCAGACCTGCGCAGCACCTTGGCCGGGAGTTTCCACTTTGACGCGGGACAGCTAAGAAAAATCGAACAGGGAGAACCCGTGGCAAGACTCCTGGCTGGCGATGAGCCCGGTGACCTGCAATTGATCGGCGTGGTTCTCATTAAACAGCGCCCGGAGGAATTCATCCGGGCCTACAAGGACATTGCGCACTTCGAGGTCGCCAAGGAAGTGCGCCTCACCGGAAAGTTCAGCGACCCGCCCAAAGAGTCGGACCTTGAAGGGTTTCATGTCCCGGATCTCAATCAGAAGGATCTTCTCGCCTGTGTGCCCGGTAACTGCGTCTACAAGTTGTCGGCCAACGTCATGGAAGATCTGAAGACCAATGTCGATTGGACGGCGCCTGATGCGCAACGCCAGGCCGATCTTCGCATTCGCAAGCTCTGGATACAGTATCTGAACCAATACCGCCGAACCGGCGACCGCGCCTTGACGGTATATAACGACACGGCAAACCCCTTTCCGGTGGCAGCTGGGCTAAAGCAGTTGATCGGGGACGCTACGCTCTTGAAAGGCAGGGACCCTGGCCTCATTCGCTATTTGCAGGAGTACCCGGATTGCAAACCGCCTGACACCGAGGAATTCTTCTACTGGCAGGAAGCTGCTTTCGGATTGAAGCCGGTCGTCCGGGCTTCTCACGTCATCATTCAAAAACTCCCGCAGCCCGGCGGTGCACACTACATCATCGCTTCGAAGATGCTATTCGCGTCGCATTACTTCCGGGCCGCCATCGAGTTCAAGTATCTTTATCCCGTCACGACGCCAACCGGCCAGCCGGCATTTTATTTCATAACCTACCAGCGCTCCTTCGTCGACGGGATGACCGGCTTCATGGGTTCCATCCTCCGCCGCATCGTGCCGGGCCGATCGCAAGCAAGCATGATCGAGAACCTGCAGCTAGCCAAGCAGCGTCTCGAGGTTCCAGCAGTAGTTCCTGCACCGTAGCGCTTACTAGATCAAGTTAGGTCGTCACCTTCCAGGAGATCCGGACATCGTTTTGCGCGAAGAAATCTGTGAGTTTACGGAACTCGCCCTTGGTCTCCTTGTAGGGTGGGCACCCTTGCCCGCGACCGACGCATCGTCGGTCCGCTCCGGCGCTCACGGTCAGCCCCAGCGTCTCGCGCCCTTTTTTCATGCGCTGTGGGGTAGTCCCCCGGACTGCAATCGGCGCCCCCGCCGATTTGCCGAGACGTTCACGATCCGTCGCTAGCGTCTCGCGCCCTTTTTCGTTGTGGCGGAGCCGCTATGAGTCACGTGGGTGCCAAAATTCTTTTCCTGAGTAGCTACAATCACTTCCGTCTACCGGCGCTTAGTAGTCGCTCACCCCGCCCCGACAATTGTTCCGTAGCTTACGCGCCGCAACGGCGACCATGTTGGGTTTGAATTTTCAAATCCGCTGGCTACATGAACCAGATCCTGATCGCTCGGCTCGATCGATTCGAGCGTTCAAAAGGAGGAACAAAGAAAAAGGAGGGTGCCTGATGCAGGATGAATACTTCGTTTCGTAATCCGCTCCATAGAGCCGTTGGGTTTGTTTTTTCGACGAGCCTTTGATCGCCGGCGCGGGCTACTGTGCGGAGCGGCAAACCTGTTCCGCTCCCTCTTGGAAATTGAATAACGTCAACAGCATCATAGAGATGAGTTCGAACGCACAGGTGCTCGGCGGTTGGCTTGTCGGCAGCCCATGCATCGGTTGCCGGGCAGCCAACTTCGTTTCGCAAAAATCAGTTCGACTTGCCCGCACAACCGGGACGCACCGAGTTAACTTGGGGGGCAGAGGGTCGCGACTCGGCCGCAACTCATTTCTATTCATCGATTTGAGTTCGTTCGCACAACCGGTTAGACGAGCGCCTCACCTCGCTGTTTCGCAACGCATCCGCATCTGGGCCTGGAGGCGTTGGCTTCGTTTTTTCCGGACCGTCGCGAAGCCTAGGCCGGCATCCGGTCCTGATATGCTCGCATCGAACGCATATGCTACCGAAACGAAAACTGGGAAAACACGGATTGGAAGTATCGGCGCTGGGGCTGGGAGTGATGGGCATGAGCCAGTCCTACGGACCGGCGGACGAAGGCGAATCCATCGCTACCATTCATCGGGCGCTCGAGCTCGGGCTCGACTTCTTTGATACGGCCGAGGTCTATGGCCCCTTAATTAACGAAGAGCTGCTGGGGCGAGCGATCAAAGGTCGCCGCGAGCGAGCCGTGATCGCGACCAAGTTTGGTTTCCGCATCGAGAACGGCAAGATCGGAGGCACCGACAGTCGGCCGGAACACATTCGTGAGGTCGCCGAGGCTTCGCTGCGGCGTCTCCAGACCGATCATATCGACCTCTTCTACCAGCATCGGGTCGACCCCAACGTCCCGATGGCGGATGTGGCGGGCGCCGTGGCGGACTTGGTTCGCGACGGCAAGGTGCGTTACTTCGGTCTCTCGGAAGCCGGCGAGAATAACATTCGGCGCGCGCATGCGGTACATCCGGTGGCGGCCTTGCAAAGTGAATACTCGCTCTGGGAGCGAAACCTGGAGCCGCGGATCATTCCGTTGCTCCGCGAGTTGGAGATCGGGCTGGTTCCGTTCAGCCCCTTGGGCCGCGGCTTCCTGACCGGGACCGCCAATCGCGCCGAAGACTACCCCGAGGGCGACTACCGCCGGGGCGATCCGCGCTTTCAAGGGCCGAATTACGATGCCAATGTCCGCGCCGCCTCGCTGGTTCAGAAGATCGCTGGACACAAGCAGGCCAAGCCCGGGCAGGTGGCGTTGGCTTGGCTGCTCGCGAAGGGCGGCGATATCGTGCCGATCCCGGGTACCAAGCGCCGCAGCTATCTGGAAGAGAATATCGCCGCCGCGTCATTAAAACTGTCGCCGGATGAGGTGGCTCAACTGGATCAGGCCTTGTCGCCGGAAGCGGTGGCCGGCCCGCGCTACAACGAACGAATGATGGTATGGATCGATCGGTAATCGGTCGTGTCAGTGCGCGAAAGAGGCTGAGACCTGCTGTTTCAACTGGGCGACCTTCGCGAAGATGGCCGCTTCATCCAGCGTAAGCATCTTTCGATCTTCCATCACCAGCCGGCCGTTGATAATGCTCGTGCGGACGTCCGTATCTTTGAGCGAGTAGACGATCTGGGCGTAGACGTTGTACATGGGCATTGCATGCGGAGCGGTGGTGTCTATCACGATAATGTCGGCCTTTTTGCCGATTTCGAGCGAGCCGGTCTGCTTATCGATGTGTAGGGCGCGGGCGCCGATGATGGTCGCCATGGCGACGGTTGTTTCAGCCGGCAGCGCGGTCGGATCCATGCGCGAAAACTTCTGCAGCTTGGCGGCCAGGTCCATTTCGCGAAACATGTCCTGGTCGTTGTTGCTGGCGGCGCCGTCGGAGCCGATGCCGACCGGAACGCCGGCGGCGAGCATCTCGGGCACCGGACTCAGCCCGGCGGCCGACTTCATGTTGCTGGACGGATTGTTGGAGCAGCCGACGCCATAGTGAGCCAAGGTCTGGATATCAGCTTGATCGATCCAGACGCAATGGGCGCCGGTTAGATCCGGCCCAAGGACGCCAATGCGCGCGAGGTATTGAACCGGAGACGAGCCGTGTTCGCGCCGGCTTACCTCCATTTCGTAGGGCGCTTCGGCCAGGTGGATGAGGATAGGGGCGTGATAGGCGCGGGCCAGCGCCGCCGCGTCCTTCAGCAGCTTTTCGGAGCAGGTGTAGATGGAGTGCGGCGCAACCGCGGCGGTTATCAGAGAGTCATTCTTCCAATGCGTGAGGAACTTTTCGGTGTAGGCGAATGCGGCCTCAGCGGTCTTGTTGTCGGGTGCGGGAAAACCAATGATCGTTTCTCCCAGCACACCGCGCATGCCGGCTTCCTTCAGGGCTTTCGCAATCTCGTCTTCGAAGTAATACATGTCCGCGACGCTGGTGGTGCCGCCGCGCAGCATCTCCAGCAGGCTGAGCTTGGTGGCCCAGGTGACGAAGTCGGGCGTGACATTGCGGGCCTCCGCTGGAAAGATGAACTTCTGCAGCCAGTCCTGCAGCGACCGGTCTTCAGCCAGGCCTCGAAGCAGGCTCATAGGCAAGTGAGTATGGGCGTTGATCAGGCCCGGCAGGATGAGCGCGCCGCGGGCGTCAATTGTTTTTGTGGCTTCATAGGCCGCCGCGATCGCGCCGCTCTGGCCGATCGCTACGATGACTTCGCCTGTCACGGCGACGGCGCCATCTTCAAGAATGCGGCGCTGCGGATCCATGGTCACGACAGTGCCATGGGTCAACAGCAAGTCAACATGTTGTCGGGCTTGTGCCTGGCCGGAAGCGGGAAGCAGAACCAGCAACGAGACGAGGAAGAGAAGAGTTTTCGAGGATGTGTCGCGGCAGAAGGAGAACGGCATGGCGAGATGTCATAGTATATCGGCAGAAGGCGGGGCGTGGTGCTCACAATGAGACTGAGAACGATACATATCGGATTTAGGCGCTTGGGTTTGGTTGGTTTGATCGCGATGGCATTCACATTTGCTTCAGGCCTTCGGGCCGAGACGTCGCAGACCGTGCGGCAGCAGGTGCCGGCAGACGCTGATTGGAAGTTCCTGCTGGGCGATCCGGCGGGTGCCGAGACAGCCGCGTTTTCCGATGCGTCCTGGCGGACCGTGAACCTTCCGCACGATTGGAGCATCGAAGGAAAACCCGACCCGAAGAGCCCATCGGCCGGCGGCGAAGGCTACTTCCCCGGCGGCACGGGCTGGTATCGCAAGACGTTCGTTGCTCCAGCAAGTTGGAGCGGCAAGCGCGTCAGCGTCGAATTCGATGGCGTTTACATGGACGCGACGGCATATCTCAACGGAGAGAAGCTGGGAACGCACCCCTATGGTTACACCGGCTTTCGTTACGACCTGACGCCATACCTAAAGTTATCCGCCGAGAACGTATTGGCGGTGCGGGTGGATAATTCCGAACAACCGAACAGCCGCTGGTACAGCGGATCGGGCATCTACCGGCACGTACGTTTAGTGGTCACCGATCCCGTGCATGTGGCGCATTGGGGCGTATTCGTCGCAACCCCGGAGGCAACGCCTGAGAAAGCCAGGGTCGCGGTCCGCACCCGCGTGTCGAACGAAAGCAAGGCGCAAGCCGCGGTCGTCGTTCAGACCGTGCTGACTGGCCCGAACGGCGCTACGGTCGGGCAGACCCAATCGCCGGCCGGCGTGGCGGTGGGAGAGCAGGCCGAGGTCGCTCAGGAAATCAGCGTGGCGAATCCTGCGCTCTGGTCTCCGCAGACTCCAGCGCTCTATCGGGCGGTGACCCGCATCACGATCTCGGGCAAGGTGGTTGACGAAACAGTGACGCCTTTTGGAGTCCGCTCCATCGCTTGGTCGGTTGAGAAAGGCTTCCTGCTGAATGGAAAGCCGATCAAGCTGGCAGGCGGCAGCGTTCATCATGACAACGGCCCGTTAGGCGCCGCTGCGTTCGACCGTGCGGAGGAACGCAGGGTTGAGTTATTGAAGGCGGCCGGGTTCAATGCCGTTCGCACGGCGCACAATCCTCCCTCGCCGGCTTTTCTCGACGCATGCGACCGGTTGGGCCTGCTGGTGCTGGACGAGCCCTTCGACGTCTGGAAGACGGCCAAGGTCAAGTTCGACTACTCGCGCTTCTTTGCGGAATGGTGGCAGCGGGACATCGATGCAATGGTGATGCGAGACCGCAATCATCCTTCTGTCGTGATCTGGGGCATCGGCAATGAGATCCCCGAAGGGTGGACGAAAGAGGGCGCCCCGCTGGCGAAGAAGCTGGCCGCAAGGGTGCGCGAACTCGATGGCACGCGGCCCCTGACGGAGGCCTTTCCCGGGGCCACCTACACGGCCAATACCGACGCGGTATTCGCCCTGCTCGATATTGGCGGCTACAACTACAACCTCGCCGCCAACGGGCCGAAAGACCACGAACGCATCCCCAGCCGCATCATGATGACGACGGAGTCCTTTCCGGCAGACGTCTTCGAGCAGTGGAAGCTGGTGCACGAGAATCCCTATGTTCTCGGCGAGTTCGTTTGGACGGCGATGGATTATCTGGGCGAATCCGGCATTGGCGCCTGGAGTTTCGGGACGCCGGAAGACGCGGCCAAAGCAGCACAGGTTGGGCAGATGTTGAAATTCATGACGACCAAAATGGGGGAGAACGGGGACAATCCATTCGCCGCCATGGCCAAACCCGACAGCCCCGCTTCAGCGGGCATGGCGCAAATGATGAAGTTTATATTCCCGGGCTACCCGTGGCACGCCGCCTACTGCGGCGACCTGGACCTGACGGGCGTGCGGAAGCCGCAATCGTTCTACCGCGACATCCTATGGAACGGGGGCGACCGTGTGTTCGCGACGGTGCACCTGCCCGAGCCGGAAGGTAAGAAGACCATCGCCATTGGCTGGGGCGTAGCGCCGACCGCTCAAAGTTGGACCTGGCCGGGCCAGGAAGGCAAGCCCTTGCAGGTGGATGTGTACGCCGGAACAGAGAAGGTGCGTCTGTACCTCAACGACAAGCTGATTGGAGAAATGCCGACGGGGCGCGACCAGCAATTCAAGGCGACATTTAGCGTTCCCTACCAGCCGGGCACTCTGAAAGCTGTGGGCGTCAACGGCGACAAGAGCGTCGCAGAAAGCGTTCTGACAAGCGCGGGCGAGCCCAAACAACTGCGCCTTACAGCCGACCGCTCTGTGGTCCATGCTGACGGCCAGGACCTTTCGTTCATCACTGTGGAGGCGCTGGATGCGCAGGGACGCGTGCAACCGAATGCCGACCAATTGATCACGTTCGAGATTAGCGGACCGGGCGTGATTGCCGCCGTCGGAAACGGGGACGGCACCAGTGACGAACCATACCAAGGCCATCAGAACAAGCTCTTCCAGGGCCGGGCGCAAGTCGTCGTCCGGACCTCAAAGACACCGGGCGACATTCAGGTTAAAGCCACGGCGCCTGGCTTGAGTGCGGCTCAGCAGAGCATCCGGGCTCAGGCGCCGACGCCCTAGACGCGCTAGAACTGCAAGTGCAGCGACAGTTGGAGGAAGCGCGAACTTCCAATGGTGTGCTGGATCACGCCGAGGCTGCCGGCCGGCGGTATAGACGGCGGCGGCGAGTAGCTCGGGAAGAACTGGACGTTGTTGTTCGGCGTATCGAAATCGGCTTGATTGAAGAGATTGTAGGCGTCGAAGTTGAAGCGCAGCCGGAAGCGCTCGGTAACGGCGAACTCTTTGCCGAGGGTCATGTCCCAACGTATTTGGAAGGGGCCGCGGAACAGATTGCGGCCCGCATTTCCATAGACCGATTCATAGTTGTCGCAGCCGGATGCGTCGCAGGGCGGGACACCGGATTGTCCGGGCGCGAGGAACTGCGGCAAGAAGGCAGCCGAGTTAAGCACCGGCTTACCGGCATTGACGCCGGTGGTGCCTTGTAACTGAGCCGTTTTGGAGGTATAGCCTGGCGCGAAGGGCACGATGGGATTGGTGATGTAATCCGAGGTGCCGTAATACAGGCTGGCGACGGAACCTGAAAAATCGTACACGCTATACGGCTGGCCGCTTTGGAAAACGGTCTGGCCGCCGATCGTCCAGCCATTCACAATAGCGCCCAGCACTTTGCTGGATGTGACCTTCGGAATGGAGTAGCTGTAGTTGATCAGGAAAACATTGGGCTGATCGAAATCCGCAGAGGCATAATTCGACTTCGGCACGGTTGGGTCGTTCCCGGTGAAGAAGAGGCCCAAGCCACTCTGTTCATCGAGTGCGTGGGACCGAGTGTAGGAAGCCGTGAACTGCAGTCCGTTTGAAAGGCGCTTTCGAAGCTGCACTTGCAAGGCATTGTAATTGGAGATGCCTTCCGCTTTATAGAGCACGGCATTCATGTCGTAACCGACATAGGGCACGCGAACGGGCGCATTGCCGGCATACTCGTTCGTGTAGATCGGTTCCAGATCGGTGAGGTTAAAGCCGTACGAATAGATTTGCCCGTTGACGGGGTGCTGCGGCGTAGCGATGAGGGGCTGATTAAACGGAACCGGCAGCACCAGGTGCACGCCGTGGTTTCCGACGTAGCCGACGCTCAACAGCCAGCTATTGGCGGGCGCGTATTGGACGTCGAAGGTCCAGTTCTCCGAGTAAGGCAGCTTGTTGTTGATGTCGTAGCCTCCGAACAGGAACGGACCAAAGAGATTCCCGCCTGGGTAGTTTCCGGAAATCGTCTGGCTGATATTTGGCAACGTGGCGAGGAAGGCCGCCGGGCTGGCGGGCGGAACGGGCGGAGGCGTTGTGCCGAACGGCGCTGAGATGTTAGCCCCGTACGCGGCGGAGATCGGCGTCACAAAGGGCGGCGCGAGTGTGACGCCGAACGGTCCATTGAAGCCGCTGCCGGCGCTGGGCGAGAGTTCGGAGAAGAACTCGCCGCGGTCATCGTACATGCCAAATCCGCTGCGGACAGTGACCTTTTGCACGGGTGACCAGGCCAAGCCGACGCGGGGCGCGAAGCCCCACTGATTCTGATTCATGAGCGATTTGCTCGCGCCGGGCGTACCGAACTGGGAGTTGTTGCCGGCGAATTCCAGACCGGAACCGGTGATGGTGTCGGTGGCGGCATCGTAGCCATAGAGCTTGGAATCGAAGTCTGTCAGACGACCGTACTTCTCCCAGAGAGGACCATCGTAGTCGTAACGAAGGCCCAGTGTGAGGGTGAGATTGCTGAGGATTTTGTAATTGTCGTTGACGTAAGCGCCGACCGTGTTTGATCGATAGTACCGATTGGCCGAACCCTCGAACGAGGTGGTCCCGCTGTAGGTGTTGCCCTCGACAAAGGTGGTGAAGGTCTTGAAGTTGATGACGTCGGATTCGGTGTTGTTGTTGATGATGTTGAGCTGGGTGTAATCCCAAGTCACACCGGCCGAGATGGTGTGCTTGCCTTTGACCCAGTTCAGCGACGTTCCATATTCCCATTGGTTTTGATACATGCCGGCGTTGCCAAAGCTGGGGCTGGCCCCAAACTGAAAGCCGTTGTAGATAGTCGGATCGGCAGTGCTGATTTGGATCTGTGGAAAGGCGCTGGAGCCGAGCAGATTCATCCCGAAATCCTCTGGCGTGAACGCCTGGCCGGTTTGAGCATAGGCCCGAAGGCGAGTAAAACCTGCGCGCTGCTGCCAAGTCAGAGCAGGGGTGAGGATGACGGTGTTGTCGATGGAAGCAACCTGGCTGCCGGCCGCAAGCTGTTGCGGAAACCCGAGAGCCGAACCCACTGAGCCGAAGGGATTGGTGGTGGGATTGTCCTGAATGTAGTATTTGACCGACAAACGGTCTTTGTCGTTGACCACGTAATCGACATTCGCAATGCCTTGATCGACGCTTGATTGCGCGTTTGGACCTTGGGTGACCGCGTCATAACCAAGCGCGGTTGCTACCGAGGGGTTTGTAATTTGGGCGCTTGGTATCAGGTATTGCCCATTCGGCAGTTTGGCCTGAAGCATTCCTAATGAGACCGGGCTGACCTGGCTGGGAGTGAGCGTAGTGCCGAAGCTGCTCTGGATGGCATTGATGATGCCTTGCACGCTGCGATCGTTGGTGAGGCCCAGCGGCACGGTTACATCTTTGGTCGCGTCTGTGGCATCTGCGATCCGCACGCCCTGATAGGAGACGAAATAGAAGATCTTGTTTTTCTTGATGGGCCCGCCGAGCGTTGCGCCGAACTGATTGCGGTTCAGGAACGGAACCTTATCGGTGATAATCGGCGAGGCGTTATAGAAGAACGGCGCGGCATTCATATCGCTGTTCTGGAATCGCCAGTAAATCTGGCCATGCATGTCATTCGTGCCTGATTTGGTGATGACGCCGATGTGCGCGCCGCTGTTTGCGCCTTGGGTGGCATCGTACATCGCGGCGTTGACGCTGATTTCCTGGATCGCCTCAACCGGAGGCGTGGGAAGCGCTTGACCGATGGCGCCGTAGACGGATGTGCTGGTCTGAATCTGGCCGCCCGAGCCAAAGTTTTCACCGGTATTCAGAACGAAGCGATTCTCACCTACCTGGCTGGTGGAGTTGCCGTTAAAAAGGTTGTTGGTGTTGATGCCATTGAGCGAGAAACTGTTGCTAGTGTCGCGCTGGCCGTTGGCGAAGATGGCCTGATTGCCGAGGCCGGAGTTACTGCCGGCGCCGCCCAGGAAATCGGCGTGAACGCCCGGGCTCAGGATTGCGAGTTGGGTGAAACTGCCGGTGCCGAGGGGCGTTTGCTGAATGGTGAGCTGATCGACGACGTACCCGTTGGTCGTGTCGACCTGGTTCATCAGCGGCGTCGCTGTAACTTCAACGGTGCTGCTGACAGAGCCCACCTGCAAAGTGCCATCGACGGTGGTGGTGCGATCGCTATTCACGACAACCTGCGTGTGCGTTTCGTTCTTGAAGCCCTCTCTCGAGAACGTCAGGGCATAAGTGCCGATAGGCAGGTTTTGCACCGAGTACGAGCCACTGGAATTCGTGTGCTCCGTGACTTCGAGGTTGGTATCGACGTTGCGAGCCTTCACGACAGCGTCGGGGATAACGGCTCCGGTGGCGTCCTTTACGGTGCCAGTGATGGCCCCCAGTGTTTGCTGGGCAACGGCGGGCGCCGGCAGGAATGAAAGAACAGAGTATAGTCCGAGAAAAAGCCATGTGAGATGGCGGATCGGTGTGGTTCGCATAGTCTTCTCCCTTAGCAGTCAGTAGAAGTAAAAAGCGCCACGTGGTCCAGGGCGAGACGGTTGGACAACCAACCCTGAACTCACAAGGTTACCCCTGAAAACGGCCGGAATCAAACCGGCACCGTTCGGCAATGGACTAAGTATAGGTGCGAAAAGTGACGCAGGGAATACTGTAATTGAACATTCATGTACGAGTATTGGTGGCGCGAAACAACTCATATCGGATGCGCCAATACGCTAGTAGATTCCGCAGTCTTACGTGTTACGACAGGGCGAGCGGAGCGGTGACTTGGTAACCCGCACGCCGCAATTGCCGCTTACTTTTCGCGGCGCTTTCAACGTCTCTTCTAACCTTGTGCAGTTTCAACTGGCGGACGGCGCTCTAAATGATTATGCTCACGGCGAATTCGGGCGCTCAGAAGTTGGCTGCTATCCTGACCTCTGAGCGGTTTTTGCGAGGGCGTTCCCTTGGTCTCTTATTAATTGATCCGATACTCAATTTGTCTGGAGCCCGACTCGTTCAATTCGCGCTGGTGAGCAAGCTCCGGTGTTTCGGCAAGCGGAGAAGCCTAAAGGCGCACGGAGGGTTCCCCCTTGCGTTTGTAGGGGTCAAGGACGGAGGTCGAGGGGACGTTCTCGCAAAGACCGCCTTCTCGTTTATTCATGAACATTCTGTTTATCGGCGACATCTTCGCCTCATCCGGACGACACATCGTGGCCGAAGAACTGGCCGGCTTGGTTGCGGAGCATGATGTGGAGTTAGTGATCGCCAACGGCGAAAACAGCGCGGGTGGTTTTGGCATTACGCCGGCGATTGCGGAGGAACTGCTGACGCTTGGCATTGACGTACTCACGGGCGGTAATCACAGCTTCGACAAGAAAGAGATTTACGACTACCTGGACCGGCAGCCACGCTTATTGCGGCCGGCGAACTATCCGGACGCCTTGCCGGGCAAAGGCGTTTTCACGGGCACGACGAAACGGGCCACGCCCTACGCTGTCCTGAACCTGCAAGGCAGGGCGCATATGACGAGCATCGACTGCCCATTTCAGAAAGCCGACGCACTGCTGACTGAGATGGACGTGAATATCAAGATCCGCTTTGTCGATTTCCACGCCGAACTGACCAGCGAGAAGATGGCGATGGGCTGGCATCTGGACGGCCGCGCTACGGCGATGGTGGGTACGCACACGCACGTCCCGACGGCCGACACACGCCTGATGCCGGGCGGAATGGCCTACCAGACCGATGCCGGCATGACGGGGCCCTACGACTCGGTGATTGGCGTCGACAAGGACATCATTCTTCGGCGGTTCCAAACAGGCCTGCCGGCACGGATGGAGGCAGCCCGCGGCGGCGTAGAACTGCACGGCGTGCTCGTGACAGCCGACCCGGCGACCGGCAAGGCGAAGGCTGTGCAGCGGATCAGGGCGATTAAGTAAGGCCGCAGAGAGGATGAGCCGAGCGCATCGAATGCGAGGCCCATTTCGTCACGCGGTTTCGCGCGCGAGGAAAGCATCCATGCGCGCGTTGGCCTGCTCGGCAATTGCCGTAGGGAAGAAGTTGAAACCGTGGGGTGCGCCTGGATAGACCGCGAGCTCCGCCCGGTTGCTCGCGACGACATAGCGCGCGTACATGAAGAGCGAATCGTCGAGCAGCGCGTCGCGGGTGCCAACCGTAAACAGCGCAGGAGGCAGCCCCTTCAGGTCGGCGAAGAGCGGCGAGATGTCCGGATGGCGCACGTCCTCTCCGCCGGAAAGATATGCGTCGATGAACTTCTGAATGTCCACGGTGCGCAGCACCAGTCGCTGGTTGCCGAACTGCTTCTGGCTAGGCGTCATCGAATAGTCGTACCCGCCGTAGACCAGGTTCGCGGCGCGGAAGCCCGTGAAGCCGTGGCGATCGCGCATGCGCAACAGCGTCACCGCGGCCAGGGTTGCACCGGCGGATTCACCGCCGATAGCGAGTATGTCAGAGCCAAATTCGGCCTTGGCGTTTTCAACGAGCCATAAGGCCGCCGACTCGCAATCGTCAGGCGGAGCCGGGTACGGGTTCTCTGGCGCCAGCCGGTATTCGACGCTCACACACGCGAGGCTGGCTTTTTCGTTCACACGCTCGAGCATCGGATCTTGCATGTCCGACGCGCCGAGCACCATTCCCCCGCCGTGGATGTGAAGATAGACCCCTCTTGGGTTCTGGGGGGCGACGATTCGGAGCGGAATCCTGACGCCTCCCTTTCCTTCAATCGTCAAGTTACGCGCCCGTTCGGACTTCGGCGCGAGTGGAAAAGGGCCCTCGCCTCGCGCGCGGGAGTCGCGGGTGGCCTGCGCGCCCACCTCCCACCAGTTGGGCAGCGGGGTAAGTCGCTTTATGATCTCTTCGTTAAAACGGCAGGTTTCTTCAGAAATTGCCTCCGGGCGAAACAGCGCCGGGTCGAGTGGGTTCCCTGTTTCTGAAATTGACTGGTTCATCGCGATTCCTCCTCTGCGCAGGACGATGCTTCATCCTGGAAGCACATCGTTATTGCTCTGAAAATACCAGTTGCGAATCTGGGACAGACTCGAAGAGTATCACTGCCGGCGAAGACGAAGCCTAGCGGGGCCAGCGTCCCGGTTGCGAAGCACGCATCCGCGGTACTTCAGCCGCGATTGACAGTCCCAGCAACTTCCGTCTACGTCGCGTTTCCGATCCGGAACATTTATTTAAAGCGCGTTTTCAATCACTTAGAGGTCATGGCGTTCGCCGTATGACCGAACAGCCTGCAATGCTCGTGAGTGTGGAGGACTTGGCCATGGACAATGATTCCAACGGCGAGTGGATTCGGCTGGACTCAAAAGGCAGGCTGCGGGGCGAAGGGAATCGCCCGGCGACGTTCCCGCTTCTGCATACTCCGATGGACGTGAGCAGATTCCTCGTGCGGGACGAGCGGAAGGCCGAATACTACTGCCTACTAGCCGAACTGGCCCTCGAGTTCCCACCGGTGGACATGGTCACGTCGATGCTGGTTGAGCGGCTGGGGCAACAAATCTGGTCGCTGCGACGGCACGCACGTGCGGAGGCGACGTACTTCAGAAGCTCTGCTCCAGGAAACAGGCCGCTTTTAAGATCTGATATGGACAGCGTGAAGTTTTTGGCAAGAATCGAAAAGAACACTCTGCGGATGATCAAGGAGTTGCAGCGCATGAAGAAGGAGCGGGCCGCGCGACCGCTGTCGAAAGAAGCACAGGTCAGGGCGTCGCCTGAAATCCTGCTTGAGAAATACGGCCAGCATCTTGGGCTGGAAAAATGGTGGCGAGACCCGGAGGAGTTCTTCCGCCATCAGATGCGGTTTGTTTCTCCAGATGAGCTCAAATAGGCACGTCAAGATATGATGAGGCAACTTTCCATGCCGCGTTCGATCACTCTTGCTCTGCTCGTAGCGTTGGGTCTGTTGGCGCCGGTCTGCACGGCCCAGGCGCCGATCGAGGCTCCAAAGCAGTACGAATGCAGACGCGCGCGGGCGCCCTTGCGTATCGACGGACATTTGGATAAACCGGAATGGCAGGATGCGCCCTGGTCAGACTGGTTCGTCGACATACAGGGCGGGAACTTGCCGGCGCCGCGGTTCAAGACACGGATGAAGCTGTTGTGGGACGACCAGTATCTGTATGTGGGCGCCGAACTCGAAGAGCCTGACGTTTGGGCAACGCTGGTGGAGCACGACGTGGTGATTTACCACGACAACGATTTTGAAGTGTTCCTGAACCCGACCAACGACGGCAAGAAGTATTTCGAATTTGAGATCAACGCGCTGAACACCGGCTGGGACCTATTCCTGCCAAAGCCCTATAACCAGGGTGGACAGGCTGACAACAGCTGGGAGATACCCGGGCTCAAGACAGCCGTTTGGATTGACGGGAGCCTGAACCATCCAGGGGACAAGGACCGGGGCTGGACAGTGGAGATGGCTTTCCCATGGACGGCTTTTACGGAACGCAGCGGCAAAGGGCGGCCGGGGGTGGGCGAGTCGTGGCGGGTCAATTTCTCGCGAGTCGAGTGGCGGGTGAAGGTCGTCCATGGGAAGTATGTGAAGCTGCCGGGGCCCGAGGACAACTGGGTTTGGTCGCCTCAGGGCGTGATAAACATGCACGTGCCCGAAAAGTGGGGGATTGTGCGTTTCGTGGAGCCCGTGAAGTAGTCGGCGTTAGTGTTTGCGACGGCGTACGGGCGCCGGGATCGCACCGTAGAGGTGATGGGAATCGATGTAGTGCCGGACTGCCGACGGAAGCTCCGGCGTGGTCTGACCCGCGGCGAGACGGGCGCGGATGTCCGAGCTGGAAACAGGAAGGTCAATTCCGTCGATGCGGTGAATACGAGCGCCCGGCGGGGCCTTGTCCTGATACCCCTGCCGGGTGACGACAATGAAATCGACCAGCCGGACGAGATCCTGCCAGCGATGCCAAGTCTCAATCTCCTCGAACGCATCCGAGCCGATTAAGAAGTAGAGCATGTCGCCCGGATCAAGCGTGGGAAGTATGCGCTCAACGGTGTCGATGGAATAGTTGTGTCCCGCACCCTCCTCCAAACGCGAGGCTTCCAGCAGCGGCTGGCCTTTACAGGCCAGAGCGACCATCGCAAAGCGGTCTTCGTAGGGAGTTAGTTGCGAAGCGGTCTTGTGAGGAGGATTGGCAGCCGGGATCAGCAGCATGCGCGTGAGGTGGAAGCGGTGCTGGGCCTCGAGCGCGATGCGGATATGCGCCTTGTGGACCGGATCGAACGTACCACCAAAGAGACAGATCCGCCGCGGTTCGCTGAACCGGCCCGTTATAGCGAATTCGGCAAGCATCCTGGCTTTAGCGAAGGACATCGCTGTGACTCTGATCACGCGCGGCGAGTGTGGCTAGTTCGTCGCAGCGGTTATTATCTTCGTGCGAAGCATGGCCCTTCGTCCACGTCCAGCGCACATCGTGCTGGGACACAAGCTCGTCGAGCGACTCCCAGAGTTCCTTGTTCAAGACGGGCTGCTTGTTCGATGTCTTCCAGCCATTGCGTTTCCAGCCTTGGATCCACTGCATCATACCGTTCTTTACATATTGTGAGTCCGTGACGATTTCTACCGAGCAGCGTTCTTTGAGGCGGCGCAGACCCTCGATGGCTGCCCTCAGTTCCATACGGTTGTTGGTAGTGTGGGGCTCCGAGCCGTAGCCTTCCCGCTTGAGATCGTTGAATCGAAGGATAAAGGCCCAGCCGCCTTTGCCAGGGTTGCCGAGACAAGCACCGTCGGTAATGAGTTGAACGTGTTTCACGGGATCGGGGTCGGGGAAAGCGGCCCGGGAGAGTTAGTCGGCCGCCATTGAACAATCCCATCTGGGCGCCTGGCCCGCGCCGACCAATTCGGATTCCAGTTCTCGATCCGTGCCGTTTGAGTCGAGTTGTTCGGCGAAGAAGCGGTCGACGATGGAGAGGATTTCGGCGACTTGATGGGAACGGTAGATTTCGACGCGAAGCTTGGAACCGTTGCGGACGCCGTGGGTGAAGTACGTGGCAAACTGCTTCATTCTGCCAACGGCATCCGATTCGCCTTCCACCTGGAGCATCCGGTAGTAGGTCTTCATGATTTCGTAGCGATCGCGATCGGGCGGAGTCGTGTAGCGGCCGGTGCGGAGATATTCATCGATTTGACGAAAGATCCAAGGGTTTTGTGATGCGGTGCGGCCGATCATGACAGCATCGCAATTGGTTTCCTGCTGCATGCGAACGGCATCTTCCGGAGTGAGAATATCACCGTTGCCAATGACCGGAATCTTAACCGCGTCTTTGGCGGCTGCGATACGGGTCCAGTCGGCGCGTCCGCTGTAGCCTTGTTCGCGAGTCCGCGGATGGAGGGCGACGGCCGCGAGGCCACACTCCTGTGCAAGCCGGGCCATCTGAACATAGACCAATTCCAAGTCGTTCCATCCGGCGCGGAACTTGCAAGTGAGCGGAATAGAGATCGCCGCCTTGACCTTCCGCAGAATGGTCTCGACCAGGGGCAAATCCCGCAAGAGTCCTGAACCGCCATTGCACTTCACAACTTTGTTAACCGGGCAACCGAAGTTGATATCGACGACGTCGAAGCCCCGCTCCTCGCAGACCCGGGCGGCATCCGCCATGACGTCGGGATCGGAGCCGAACAGCTGGCAGGTGATGGGATGCTCTTCGGGTTGGAAGTAGAGATAGCGGAAGTTGCGGTTGTGCTTCTTCACCTTACGGGTACTCACGACCCCGTGAGAACTGGTGAATTCCGTCATCAACAAGCCACAGCCACCCTGGTTGCGAATGAGGCGGCGGAAGACCGTGTCGGTGACGCCAGCCATCGGGGCGAGCACGGTCGCCGGCCTCACGGCCAGGGGGCCGATGGAGAAGCCGGCCGGAAAGGAAACTTTGTAATCACCTGATGGCATTGAAACTGGAATCCGCCCGCAGACGTCGCGGCTGAGAACAAACCGTTAGCTTGTAACATTTTAACGTGCCGCTATGAAACGGTGCCAGCATGCGGTACGTTTCTACCAATAGGACGATTCAAGAGAGACGATGAAGGCTATGAAGGAACCCGAGGAAACTGCGGTCTGGCCCAAGGTCGCTGTCGCCTTTGTGGCGGGCTTGATCTTGGCGGGTGCCGGCGCGCTGGCCGTGGTTAAGAACTTGGCGCCGAAGGCTGCGCCGCAGGCGACACAGACAACCGCGACTGTAGCCGGGCCGAGTTCAACGCCATCATTGGCGACACCGGCGCCCGAGGACCTAACTGCTCAACCCGAAAAGCAGGTTGAGCAACCGCCCGCTGCTCCAGACACAGAGACGAGTTCTCCAGCACGCCCGAGACATCCGAGCGCTTTCGGCGACCGGCCCGCGAAACAGCCCGTGACCATGGCACGTAATACCGCGCCAGCCCAGAACCAAGACCAGGGCACCCAGAGCCCACAACCGAATGACGCACAAGCGCAGGCCCCACTGCAGCAGCCCCAGGAGGTCCAGCAGAACCATCCGCAGTACGCTCCCCTTCCAGACGTCGCGCCCGTGCCGCCTCAGAGC
Organism: uncultured Acidobacteriaceae bacterium; assembly: GCA_963740005.1. GTDB lineage: Bacteria > Acidobacteriota > Terriglobia > Bryobacterales > Bryobacteraceae > CAJCIT01. Next base: position 41,335 of record CAVUCO010000010.1, read on the forward strand.
GTTCAGCCCGCGAACGCAACCAGCCAGCCATATGTGCGCCAGGACAGTGCTCCACCAGCCCCCGAGAGACAGCCGCAAACGGTAACGATCGAGGCGGGAACCAGCCTGATGGTTCGTCTTGCGGAGACGATTTCGACCAAGACCAAGATCGCGGGCGATTCATTTCGCGGCACGCTCGATCAGCCCATTATCCTGAATGGTTTCATCATCGCGGACAAGGGATCGAAGGTGGTAGGACGGGTGGTCTCCGCGGAGAAGGGTGGCCATCTGAGCGGCTCTTCTGACCTTTCACTACAGGTGACCGAGATCAACACGACGGATGGTCAGACCGTTCGGATTCAGACCAGCCCATGGGAAAAGAAGGGTGATTCCAACACCGCAGGTAACATCGAGAAGATCGGGGGTGGCGCAGCCCTCGGCGCAATCATTGGCGCGTTAGCGGGCGGCGGTAAGGGGGCCGCGATTGGCGCAGCTGGCGGTGGTGCGGCAGGAACTGGTGTTGCCGCAGCGACCGGCGGGAAGCCCACTGTCGTGCCAGTGGAGACGCGGATTGCGTTTCGTTTGGACGCCCCTGTGACCATCACCGAAAAGATTAATAATTAGCTGCTAACTTATTTATTTTATTGAGCATTGTTTACTGTTCGGCGGTCACTGCGACAATCTCCGGAGCGGAGTTTGACCAGTCTGCGGCGTTGAGCGCACGGGTTTGAACGTCCAGGGTATCGTGAGGTTCAATCTCCTCACCTGTGCCAGCCTTGAGCTCATGAAGTTTTCGCGCGTTGGCCAGGACCCTTCCGTCGAGTGAGGTCACGGCTTCGTTGTAGGCATTGACGGCCGTCCCCAGGGCCGATCCGACCCGCTCGATGCGTCCGTGCATCGTCAATAGATTCTTATACAAAGCGCTACCAATCTCACGTATTTCTTCTGCATTTTGTGCCAGCTGTCGCTCCCGCCAACCATACGCGACGGCGAACAAAAGGGCGATGAGGGTGGTGGGGGTGGCGAGCAACACGTGCCGGTCGACACCGAAATTCAGGAGGCTCGGATCTCGTTCGAGAGCGGCCGAGTAAATGGACTCCAGCGGAAGGAACGCGACGACGAATTCGGGCGAGCCTTCCAGGCCGTCCCAATACGCCTTCTCCGAGAGCATCTTGATATGGGTCTTAACTTGCCGCGCATGGTCGTTCAGAAACGCCTCCCGCGCGCTGCCTTCCGCTTCCATGGCCTTCAAATAAGCATCAAGCGATACTTTCGCATCTACCGCGATCTGACGGCCATTGGGGAGCTTGACGATCATGTCCGGTCTTCGAACGCGATCGCCGAAGAGCGTTTCCTGCTGAACGAAATCGCAATGCTCAACCATGCCGGCGAGCTCGACTGTGCTGCGCAGTTGCAATTCGCCCCATCGACCGCGTTGAGACGGGCTGCGAAGCGCCGTTTTCAACTGATCGGTAGATTGCTGCAGATCCTTCTGTGCCGCGGAAAGACCCTGGATCTGGGCGCGGATACCCTCATAGGCGCCCACGCGGGCTTTCTCCAGCTCCTGCACACGGGCCTGGAAGAGCTGTAAACTCTCTCCGACGGGCTTGACGAAGCCCTCAAGCTGATCGCGGGTGCGGTCTAGAAACATTTGGCTATTGGCCTGGAGGGCTTCCGCTGCGAGCGAGCGAAACTGCTCTTCGAGCTGTTTCTGCGCCGTGGTTAGCAGGGCAACCTGGGCGGCAGCGAATTCCTGGGTCTTGGCCAGTTCGGCCTGAAGGCGCGCAGCATCGACGCGGGTCTGGCTGAGATCCCGCTCAAGAGATTCGCGAATTCCGGCAAGGCGATCGCGGTCAGCCTGGAGGCGCACCGCGTCGCTCCGCCAGCGGACGGCTTGGCTGTAGGCGTAAACCGCGAAACAAAGGGCGGCGACCAAAGCAGTAATGAGGAAAATCCAGGCGCCAGTCATGTCTCGCGAGTCATTTCTTGAATGACGTCTCCTGTTTGAACTTCTCCAAACTGTTGTAAACGATGGGGCAATAAACGGCTCGATCGGCCATATGCCACATCCGGCTGAGCATAGAGCCAGTGCCCTTCACCAGGTGCGGGAACAATTCACAGGTGCTGGGGCGAAACTCATAGATGGAACAGAGATTCCCCTCCAGGAAGACGCATCCCTGCTCAGTGCGCTTGAGAATGAGCCCTTCCTCTTCCGATTTGGTGGTGTAATCGCGCAGGAATTCCTGCTTCTTCATGCTGAGGTTGTGGGAAATGCGTTCGACATCGCGCTCCGTGAGTTGGGTGGTTGCCACCCGGCAGCAATTGGCGCAGGCGGTGCAGTCAATGGCGGCCTCCACTTCCTGGGCAATCGCCTTGAAACGGCGCTCCACGAAGTTGTGCCGCCTCATCCAGGCCCGGAAGCGTTGATTCTCCTCGCGCTGCTTTTCGCCGAGGCGCTTGATCTGCACGAGGTCTGTGAGCATTGTGGTCTTCGCCGGTTCGCTCCGGGAGCGGGTGGGGTCTTCTCCCAGTATCGCAGCAAAACAGATTGAGTAGAAAATGTTCGAAAGGTGATGGTCGTCCAGGAATCGACGGCGATAATGTTGGTGTGACCGATCAACTATCGCTATCAATCTGGCTGGAGCCCGGCAACAGCGACTCCTTGCGGCGCCACTTCGAAACGATGTTACGGCTGTTTCCCTTCTCGCAGCGGGGGCAACCACTCAGCACGTTGTCGATCCATGCGATAAACACAATCGAACCGCCGCTGCTGGAACGGCCCATGAACGGCCCGTTCGATATGGAGGATGTGCTGGCGGTTCTGAATGGGTACGACACCGGAGATGCGGCGTACCGACTGGAGAGCTGGTGGGACGTGTGGCAGTATGATACCGATTGGGCGCTCAAGCCGGCGCGCGTGGTCCTATCTTGCTTTGGCCCGGAGTTCGACAACGGCACCGTTGCAGCAGTCCATGATCAGGAGGATTTGCGCATCGACTTCGGCGTGGACGCCCACTATCTACCACAGCCGGAAGTCCCCGGAAGCGCCCGGCTCGTGGAATCGAACATCAAGAGCCTGCTGCGACTGGTGCACGAAGTAGAGAACTCGATGCCGGTCCGGAAACGGGTATTGAGCACGGAGTCAGGAGAGAACTTCGCCGACCGGCTCCAACGTTCGCTGGCGACCTCGAAGACCACTCAATGACGTGTTACGAGGCCGCAGATCGCTTGAAGGTCGACTCGAAGTGCCTCCCACAGAGCTAAAAGAACAGTATCGGCCGATCACCCGAGTTGAATGTGAAGCCGAAGGAAAGCGTACTGGTGGGATGAGAACCGACATTACCATAGTAGTCGTAAAGGGAGTAATGGAAGCTCGACTTCAGACCGAAATGTTGGCTCAGCTTGTAGTTGAAGGAGATGCTAGCAAAGCCGCTGCTGTTAGCGTTACTCGTTACTATTGTTCCTAAGGCCGTCAGGTGCTCGTAGCCCGCAGTGCCTGATAGCGCCCATTTCGTAGAAGGTGTATAGCCAAGCGTACCCGATGCCGTTAAAGCCTTGGAGGCACCGAGGTAACCGTTTCCAGACAGAACCCTCTGCGAGACCTGCACTGAAGCGGATAATCGATTCATCTGGTGTGACAGATGAGCTGCGAAATACGGGAAATTGGTCGTACTATGGACCGCTTCAAGCACGGGCGGCTCGCCAACCGGGAGCCCTTGCGTGATATCTGCCGATGTGGCACCGCCGGATACAGCGAACTGGGTGCGTGGTGAAATTGCATAAGCGTAGGTTGCGAATAGGGTCTGGTTGTTTGAGATGTCCTCGCTGGCTTGCGAGTAGGTGAAGTGACTATATGAATAGGCAAGAGAAATCGTAGCTTTCTTCGAAGTTCGATAGTTGACGCTTACCGTAGCCATACCACCAAGTGAATCGCCAGTGTCGACGGGACGGTACTGCGAGGCATAAAACTCGCCGGTCAAGTCGTAGCTGAGGCGAGCCGTCTGCTGATACACCAAGGTGCCTGTCGTAATGTAAACGCGGGTTTCGCCTGCAAGCCCCGTGGTGCCCGCAACACCACTCTGTGAAAACTGATAGGCGCCAGTTCCATTGGGAGACGTAGCGATGCCCTCGCGGAGCAGAAGCTGAAGACGCCGGCTGAAATTATATTCCAAGGTAAAGTTAAGACCTTGCCGGTAGCCATTATAGAAGTCCGAATTCGTGTACTGTCGCCAGCTGCCGAAATACTGGACAACGACTCTGCCACGGCGAAAGCTATGACGCAGATCAAGTCCCCCACCGACGTCGAAGCCCGGTGAGTTCCCGTAGCCGCCCTGCGGGCCTTGGTTATTCTCCTGAACACCGGTGCTGTAGAACCCGTCGGTGTATAAGAAGTAGTCGAAGGAGTTACCGCCCTTTTCACGGGCAACCTGCGCAGGCACTTGCATGTCCGTTGGGCTTAGAATCGTGGGGCCCACGTCGGCTTGCTGCTGGGCGGTGGAATCCGGCACTTGTGCAAATCCGGCCGCCGCAAAGAACAGCAAGCAAAGCCCAACTCTCATCGATTAAACCCTCCGAAGCGTAGAATCTTAAAGTCTGACGAACCCCAGTGCCGGTGTCAAGCCGGGCATACTTCTCTAAAGGTAATACACGGCCAATCCTAAGTTTGTGGAACTTTTCGGCATAGAAGCGGCTTCTAACGCAGCAGGCGCACGGCAAAGGAGACTCTCATGAAGCCTGTTTTAGAACCACGGAATTGCCCCAGGGGGTGGAAGGGTGTGACGGCGGTGGCGCTTTCGTGCGCACTGGCAATGCCGGCGAGCCTGATGGATGGCGCAGACCTGCCGGTCCGTCAAGTGACCCTGTATAAGCATGGAGTGGCGTACTTCGAACGGGAAGGAACAGTACCAGCAGGAGGCGAGGCTCGCCTCGACTTCCGGGCCGGCGACATGAACGATGTCTTGAAATCACTGACCGTGGCAGACCGTTCAGGAAACCGGATCACAGGCATTCGCTACGATTCAAACGAGAGCCTGGACCAGAAATTGAGCAAGTATCCGTTCTCTGTAGCGGATCAGGAACTGCTCAGCTCATTCCTGGACCAGCTGAAAGGGTCGCAGGTTGAGCTGAGAACAGACAAAACAATTTCCGGCACGATTGTCAGTGCCCGGGCGGTGGAAACCGGACCCGAGACGGACCAGAAGACCGTGAAAGAACAGGTCACCGTGCTGCTGGAGTCGGGTGAGATGAACAACATCGATCTCGCGACGGTGGCGTCTATCCGGCTGGTGGATCCGAAGTTGCAGGAACAGTTGAAGCAATACCTGCAAACCCTGGCGCAGTCACGGTCGAAAGACAAGCGAAGCATCTACATTGATTCAGCCGGCAGTGGCGCGCGGGACATGCTGGTGGCCTACATCAGTCCCACGGCGGTATGGAAGTCGTCGTACCGGCTGGTGTTGGGAGACTCCGCATCGACGCTTGAGGGGTGGGCAATCGTTGATAACACCACCGATGAAGACTGGAAGGACGTGAAGCTGTCGGTCGTATCAGGAAGGCCCATCAGCTTCATCAGCCAGTTGGACACGCCACGATATGGACGGCGGTCCGTGTTCGAGCTACCAGAAGACCAGGCTGCAGGACCCGTCGTGTATGCGCCGGGCGCGGGGTTGACGCAGCATGAGCAGATGGGTGTTGCGAGTAAGGCGAAGAGCGGCTCGGGCGGTGGTTATGGGCAGGGACAAGGCGGCGGCGTGGGCGGCGGCACGTTCTCCCTGAATGCTCCTCCACCTCCACCCGCTGCAGCGTCGAAACCGCAAGCCTTACGAGAGTTCGCGTCGGGGCAGTCCTACCAGAGGTCGACATCCAACATCAGTTACGTCCAAGGCGCCACAGGTGCCACGCTAGGCGAACTCTTTGAGTACAATTTCGCCGGCCCGGTGACGATCAAGAAAAACCAGTCGGCGATGCTGCCGTTCCTGCAGGACAAAGTGGCGGCGCGAAAGCTGCTGATCTATCAGGAAAACAGCGGCCAACATCCAGTAAATGCTGCTGAGGTGACGAACCAAACCGGCAAAACCCTGGATGGCGGGCCAATCACCGTCTACGATGGCGGCGCCTATGCGGGTGAGGCGCTGTTTGAAACCGTGAAGGACAGCGATAAACGATTGATTGGTTATGCGGTGGATTTCGGGACCAGGGTGACAACGGATTATGGCGGCGGCCCGACGACCGTGCGTGAGATTCATGCACACAACGGAGTTGTCGAGACGCGCACCGCGCAAGAACAGACGCGGATCTACGCGATCAAGAATGTGGACTCAAAGCCGAAGACCCTGATCGTGGAGCAAGCGGCGAACGACTCCTATACCGTACTCACGCCAAAGCCAGCCGAACGGACCACGTCGGCCTATCGGTTTGAAGTGAAACTGCCCGCCAAGGGCGACCAAACGCTCACAGTGAAACAGGAGTATGTGAGCAGCTTCACGACGGCCGTTCAGGACGCCACGCCGGACTTGCTGCTTACGGTCGTGCAGAACAAGGTAATCAGCCCCAGCGGAAAGAAGCAGTTGGAAGCCGTAGTGGATTTAAAGCAACAACTGGTGAAAGTGGAGACCGCCTTGGCCTCGGCCAAGGCGCAGGCAACCGATATCCACGAGGACCAAGCGCGGCTTCGACAGAACATCGACAGCCTGAACCGGGTGGCGGGGCAGGAGGAGCAAGTGCGAAAGTATTCAAGCCAACTCGCCGCCGGCGACGTGGAGCTGACGAAGTTGCGGGATCAGACTCATCAACTCACTCCGAGGAGAGATGAACTGCAAGCGGAATTGCGCCAGGCAATTGATAAGCTCGATTTTTGAGAGTTGCACTGATTGGGTTCGGAAACGTGGGCCACGCTTTTGCGCGGTTGCTGGAACAACAGCGCGCGCAGTATCCGTTCCCGATTGTGGGAATCCACACGGCGCGCCATGGCACGGCATACGATAGGAAGCGGCTGCCCGCGACCCCGGCGTTTGGTGAACCGGCGAAGAGCGTTGCTGAATTCCTGGATCGCGCAGATCCCGACGTTGCGATTGAGATCACAACGCTGAATCCAATGGATGGCGAGCCAGCGATCTCACACATCCGCACCGCATTTGCTCGGGGCATTCACGTTATCACTGCGAACAAGGGGCCCATTGCGCATGCTTATGCGGGCCTGCGCGAGGAGGCGAAGCGGGCGCAGGTGGAGTTTCGATTTGAATCGACCGTGATGGACGGGGCTCCCGTCTTCAATCTGGTTCGCAATTCCCTGCCCGGCGTTCGGATCCGGGGATTCACGGGGGTTCTGAACTCGACTTCGAAACTGGTGGTGGCGGCCATGCAGCGGGGGCTCTCCATGCAGGACGGGATCGCGGAGGCGCAGCGCCTTGGAATTGCCGAGGCCGACGCGTCGTTCGACATTGACGGTTGGGACTCGGCAGCCAAGACGGCAGCCTTGGCGAACGTGCTGATGGATGCCTCAATACGGCCCCAAGACGTGGAGCGCAAGGGAATAGGCGACCTGACGACACAAGAAGTGGTCCGCCTGGCAGGCGAGGGGAAGACGGTGATGCTGGTCAGCCAAGCGGAGCGCCTTGACGAGGCATCCGTTTCCTTGCGTGTATCACCCGAGGTCATGCGGATGACGAACATTCTGGCTACCATTCAGGGCACTTCAAACCTGCTCCTGTTTCATACCGACCTGATGGGCACCGTGGGGACGGTGAGCATCTCGCCTGGGGTGGAGCAAACCGCGTATGGCTTGTTCAGCGACTTGGTCGACATTGCCAAATCACTATAGGAGCTTCGCGACGGCGGCGATCAGCTAACCAGAACGTTGGTCTCTTTGCGCCAGTCTTCCCAAACGATGTTGCGCATATCGCCATCCCGGGCATACTGGCGGTGCATGGCGAACGCCAGCGAGAGCGATTGCGGTGTGTGACCTTGCTTCACGAGTTCCAAATACTCGAATAACTGCGGCCGAAACTCGGGGTGGGCGCAGTTGTTGATGATCAGCTTGGCGCGGTCGTGCGGGTCCAACCCGCGGAGATCCGCCACTCCCTGCTCGGTGATGACCACCTGCACCGAGTGCTCGCTATGATCCATATGCGTTACCAGCGGCACGATAGTGGAGATCTTGCCGCCTTTCGCGGTCGAAGGACAAGTGAAGATAGAAAGATATGCGTTTCTTGTGAAATCCCCCGATCCGCCGATGCCGTTCACCATCTGGCGGCCCAGCACGTGGGTTGAGTTCACGTTACCGAACAGGTCCACTTCAATGGCGGTGTTCATGGAGATAATTCCCAGCCGCCGCACGACCTCCGGATGGTTTGTTATCTCCTGCGGGCGCATCAGGATCCTGGACCTGAAAAAGTCGATATTGGACGTAACGTGCCGCATGGCTTCCGGGCTGAGCGTCAGCGCACACGTCGATGCAAACCGGCACCGTTCCGATTCCAGCAGCTTGACCACCGAATCCTGCAACACTTCTGTGTACATCTCGAAGGAAGGGATTCCGGACTGCTCTCCAAGTGCTGCCAGCACGCAATTTGCAATATCTCCGACACCGGACTGCAAGGGCAGAAATCCACGCGGAATTCTGCCCGCCAGGATGTCGCCCGCAAGGAAATCGGCCACGTTCTGCCCGATCTGCTCCGTGACCGCCGTCGACTCGGAGAATGAACCGCACTCGTCGTCTAGATCCGTCTCGACCACGCCGACTATTTTCGACGGGGGCACCGTGACAAGTGGTGAGCCGATACGATCGGACGTGTGATAAATCGGAATCTCCTTGCGATTCGGAGGGTCTCGCGGTTCATAAATGTCGTGCATTCCGAGAAGAGTCGGCGGCTGCCTTCGATTCAGCTCAATGAGCACCTTGCTGGCTTGGTTGAGGAAGGTCGGCGCAGCGCCCACCGAAGTCGAGAGCACGATGCCGCCGCCCGCGGTCAGGTCGCACGCTTCCACCACTGCCCAGTGGACCGGTCCCAGAAATCCGTATCGCACCACCTGCGGCAGCAGCGACAGGTGCATATCCACGAAGCGGGTTGTGCCGGCGTTAATTTGCGCGCGAAGCCCGGGGTCCGACTGGTACGGGGTACGGAAACTGATGGCGCTGGCTTTGGCCAGCGCGCCATCGAGCGAACGGCCGGTAGAGGCGCCGGTCAGAACACCGATCTTAAAATCACGGCCGGAGGCGTGCATCTCCTGGGCCCGCTTCGCGAGGGCGAAAGGAATGGCCTTCGCGGCCCCCGCTGGTGTGAAACCGCTGAAGCCGACGGTTTGACCATGGCGAATAAGCAAGGCTGCTTCGTCCGCGGTCAGTATTGGAAACGGAAGTGACATGAAAAGTATTTACCTCTCCTTCGGATGAAAAAGCGCCAGCAGTTCACGGCTTGCCGCGAAGGGCGTGACGTGCCCCAGACGAACGTCGCGTCGCAGCGCGGGCAGACGTTCCGCGATGGCAGGGTCGGCGCAAAACAATTCTTCGAGCCCCATGGAAACCAAATCATCCATCCACTGGAGGGCTTGGTGAGTGCGGCGTTCCGCAATTTTGCCGGTCGCACCTAACTGCGCCTCATGTTCCAGCACCATCTCCCAGATTTCCACGATGCCTGTATTGTTCAGAGCAGAACAGGTCACCACCCGGGGAGTCCAGCCATCGCCAGAGGCGGGGAAAAGGTGCAGAGCGCTGGTGAATTCGGCCCGGGCGCGCTCGGCCTTCGCGAGGTTGTCCCCATCCGCCTTGTTGATCGCCATGCCATCGATCATCTCGATGATGCCGCGTTTGATGCCTTGCAGCTCATCGCCCGCACCCGCCAGCATCAACAACAGGAAGAAATCGGACATCGAGCGGACGGCGGTCTCAGATTGCCCCACGCCGACGGTCTCAATGAAGACGTTGCGGTATCCGGCTGCTTCGCAGAGCAAAATGGTTTCACGCGTCCGGCGCGCTACGCCGCCCAGATGCCCACCGGCCGGCGAGGGTCGAATAAACGCTCGCTCCTCGAGCGAAAGCCGCTCCATACGCGTCTTGTCGCCCAGAATGCTGCCGCCGGAAACAGGACTGGAAGGATCCACGCTCAGCACGGCCACACGTTCGCCGCGATCGCCGGTTACATGCATTCCCAACGTGTCGATGAAGGTGCTCTTGCCGACTCCTGGCACGCCCGAGATGCCGACACGCCGCGACTTGCCGGTATGCGGCAGGATGGAATCCAGCAGCCGGGCGGCCAACTCGCCATCCGCCGGCAGCCTGCTTTCAATCAGCGTGATCGCCCGGGCGAGCACCATGCGGTCCCCACTCAAAATCCCGTCAACGTAGCGCTGGAGCGAAAGCCGTCCCCGGCCGGCTCGCGCTACGGGAAAAGAGCTAGGCACGAATCGTTCTCATTAACGCGGCGAGGATGCCCTGCGCGCAAACCGGGATCACCGAGCCTGGACCAAACACGCCCGCGACTCCCGACTGGTACAAGAAATCGTAGTCCTGTGGAGGGATGACGCCCCCAACGAAGACCAGGATATCCGGGCGCCCGAGGCGTTTCAGTTCCCCGATTACCTCCGGCACCAGCGTCTTGTGGCCGCCCGCCAGTGTCGAAACGCCCAGTACGTGAACGTCGTTCTCCACGGCCATGGCTGCGGCTTCGCGCGGCGTCTGAAACAGCGGCCCCACGTCGACATCGAAGCCCAGGTCGGCAAAAGCCGTCGCAATCACTTTCGCGCCGCGGTCGTGTCCATCCTGACCCATTTTTGCGACCAGGATGCGCGGCCGGCGGCCTTCCAGCGTGGCGAATTCCTGCGCCATCGCGTGCGCCTTCTTAAATTCGGGATCCCCTTCACTCTCTGACGAATACACACCTGATATGGTACGGCTCACCGCCCGATAACGGGTAAACACCTTTTCAAGCGCCCACGAGATCTCGCCCAGCGTTGCGCGAACCCGGGCCGCGTTGACCGCCAATTCCAACAAGTTGCCCGACCCGGTTTGCGCGCTCTCGGTTAAAGCGTCGAGCGCAATTTGCACGGCATGAGCGTCGCGCGTGCGCCGGATCTCCTCCAAACGCCGGACTTGCGATTCGCGCACAGCCTGGTTATCCACTTCGCGGACGTCCAGCGCTTCTTCCCGCGCCAGCTGGTACTTGTTGACGCCCACGATGGTCTCGCGCCGGGAGTCGATCTGCGCCTGCCTGCGGGCGGCCGTTTCTTCAATCCGCATCTTCGGAATGCCGGTCTCGATCGCCTTGGTCATTCCTCCCAGCGCTTCAATCTCCTGAATGTGACGCCACGCTTTGTGCATCAACTCGTGCGTCAGGCTTTCCACGTAGTAACTGCCCGCCCACGGATCCACCACACGCGTGACGCCGGTCTCCTCCTGCAGATAGATCTGGGTGTCGCGGGCAATACGCGCGGAGAAATCGCTCGGCAGCGCGATCGCTTCGTCAAGCGCATTCGTGTGCAGGGACTGTGTGTGCCCCAGCACCGCCGCGAGCGCTTCGACGCATGTGCGCGGGACGTTGTTGAAAACATCCTGTGCGGTCAGGCTCCAGCCCGATGTCTGCGAATGTGTGCGCAAGGCCATCGACTTTGGATTCTTCGGATTGAATCCCTTGATCAACTTGGCCCAGAGCACGCGTGCCGCCCGCATCTTCGCGATCTCCATGAAGTGATTCATGCCGATCGCCCAGAAGAAGCTCAACCGCGGTGCGAAATCGTCGATATCCAGCCCTGCGTTGATACCGGTGCGGATATATTCCAGCCCGTCGGCCAGAGTGTAGCCGAGTTCGATATCGGCGGACGCACCCGCCTCCTGCATGTGATATCCGCTGATCGAAATGCAGTTGAACTTCGGCATGTTCGCGGAACAATAACGGAAGATATCGCCGATGATCCGCATGGAGGGGCCCGGCGGATAGATATATGTGTTCCGGACCATGAACTCCTTCAGAATGTCGTTCTGAATGGTTCCACTCAGCTTCTGTGGAGGGACGCCTTGTTCTTCCCCTGCCACGATGTAGAAAGCCATTATCGGCAAGACGGCGCCGTTCATGGTCATCGAGACCGACATCTGGTCCAGCGGGATCTGGCCGAAGAGGATCTTCATGTCCTCGATCGAATCAATGGCTACGCCGGCTTTGCCGACATCTCCGAGTACCCGCTCGTTGTCGGAATCGTAGCCGCGATGCGTGGCGAGGTCGAAGGCCACCGACAGCCCTTTCTGGCCGGCCGCGAGATTGCGCCGGTAAAAAGCGTTCGACTCTTCCGCCGTCGAAAACCCCGCGTACTGGCGGATGGTCCATGGCTGCATCGCATACATGGTGGAGTACGGTCCGCGCAGAAAAGGAGGGATTCCGGCGGCGTATTCCAAGTGCTCCATCGCATACAGGTCGTCAGCGCTGTAGTAACGCTTGATGGGAATACGCTCGTGGGTGATCCACGGTGAGGCATTGTCAACGAAGTCAGGCGCAGCGGCGGGTGCGGGCGGCAATTGAAACTCTATCTTGGAAAAGTCCGGTTTCATGCGTTAATCCTTCATCCCGAGCCGGTTCTGCCAGTGCGTCAGGATCTCGACAGCATCGCTCATCACGTGCACAAAACCCTGTATGCCGGCTGCCGTAAGAGCATCCACCTGATCTTTCGGATTGCCGGCGACGATCACGGGCACCGTGGCTCGGCCGCACACGTCCTGAGCGAAAGGCAGGTACTCCGGATCGGAGCTGCAAAGGACGATCAGATCGGCTTTGGTTCCTGCGTCGTCTTCGGATTCCGTGATCTCAAAGCCCGCACAGCCAAAGAAATTCAAAGCGAATTGGGCGCGTGCCATCCGCATCTTCAAGTCGCCGCGTTTCAGAAGAAGGACTTGAGGAATGTAGCCCGTCCGGCGAATATGCCGCGCGGTTCGCTGGCGAATCTTCTCAAACGGCTCAGCCAACCGGAACGGCGGAAATGGTGCACCGTCATCCTCGAATGCCGGCGGCGACTCGAGACCCCGCTCATTGAGGTTCGGATAGTTATTGACCCCGACCAGTGTCCGGCGCCGCGACGAGATCGCCTTTTCGCGGGCAGCGCGGGTCTTCGAAACCAGCGCCGCCAGTGACCCGCAGGCCAATGCCGCGCTATAGCCGCCCTCGCTCTCGATTTTCTGGAAGAGTTTCCACGCTTCACGCGCCAGAGCGCCAGTCAGCGCTTCAATGTAGTAGGAACCACCGGAAGGGTCCGCCACGGCGGCCAGGTGAGCTTCCTCCGCCAGAATGCGCTGCAGGTTGAGCGCCAGGTGCGCGTCAAATCCAAACGGCTCAACTGTGAGCGTGTCGCATCCGCCGATGGCCGCCGACATGGCTTCTGTCGTGACGCGCAGCAGGTTGGTGTACGGATCGCAAACGCTCTTGTTCAGGCGCGATGTACGCACGTGCAAGTGCATGCGGCATGAGTCCAGGTTCACCGGAGCAAAAGCTGCGACCGCTTGCGCCCATAACATCCGCGCCGCACGGAGTTTCGCGATCTCGAAAAAGTAATTGGACCCGACCGCAAAGACAAACTGAATGTCGCGCGCGGCCTCCTCGACCGTCCGCACCACGCTCGTTTGGGCCAGGCGTTCGACGCCGGCGGCCAGCGCAATCGCCAGTTCTTCAACGGCGTGCCCTCCGGCCTCATGAACCCAATCAGCACGGATGGCATCGGGCGCAGGCGCAGCTTCCTGATCGATGGTCCACGCTTCCCCATTTCCGCGGACAAACGGAAAGCTGCCCGGAGCGGATCCGGTCTGGCCTTCCAGTCCGGCCAGACTCTCGCTGCGGTAATAGGGACGCACCGGAATGCCTTCGTCCGTGCGCCAGACGAGCTTCTTCTCGTAATCGGCGCCTTTGAGGTCCTTCCGAATCGCCGCTTCCCATTCCGCCGTGGGTACAGGCGGAAAGTCCTGGCCTAGTGTGAGGATCTCAGTGCCTCCAAGCTCGTCAGGCATGAGCACCCTCTTGAACCACCTCAAGCAGGTATCCAAACGCCGCCGCTTCGGTAGTTTTGGGATGCACAAAGAATACGGTCGTGCCGCGCGAGCCTTTGCGTGGCGCCGCATCGATGACCTTGAAGCCCTTCTGCTTCAGGTGTTCGAAAGCCTTCTGAATGTCGGCTACGCGCAAGGCCACGTGCGCCAGTCCGCCGCGCCCGCCATTCTTTTCGAGTTGTTTCGCCACCGGCGATTCGGGGCCCAGCGGCTCCAGGAGTTGCACCAGGTTGGGGCCATCGCCTACCTGCAGCAGCACTTCACGAACCTGGTCCGTCCCCAGTACGTCTTCGCGATGTATTTCTCTAAAGCCCAACGCCTGATATGCCTTGACGTGCGCTTCAAGTTCGCCGGGCTTGACGGAAATCGCGACATGATCAAAAAACAGAAAGCTCGGTACTTGTTCTATCTCTCCACTCATTATTTGAACTCCACCAGAATTTGACCTGCTTGAACGCTCTCACCGCCGTTCACCTTGATCGCCGCCACGGTTCCCGCCACGGGTGCGGTCACGCTGGTCTCCATCTTCATGGCCTCCAGCACCAGCAAGACATCACCGACCTGCAGCGTTTGCCCGACCTGCGCGGCGACACGTACCACGATTCCGGATACCGGACTCCGGCACAGCTTCTCTTCAGCCAGGGGACTACTGTCCTTGGGTGTAGCCGCAGGCGCAACCGAAGCCGGCGCGCGCACGGAGGACGGCGCTACCGTTCGTGCGTGCGGCTGTGGCCGCGCTTGCGTCTCTGGCTCCGCCGCGTCAACTTCAACTTCGTAGGTTTTGTTATCGATTGTGATCTTCAGCTTCACTAGTTTTCCTAATAGACCAAGCGATGTGACGCTTGAACACTAACACGGCCTTGCTGAGCCCAAGCCCCTGACGAGTGGATCACCCGGATCTGCCGGATGTTGGCGCGCACTCCCATATACGCCGCAACCGCTGCGGAAATAGCGATCAGCTCTTCCTCGGAAATGCCCGCGGCGATTGCTATAGGCGAGGTGGCTTTCGCCGGCACGGGCGGCGAACCCTCATCCCTAAGGTTAGCGGCCGACGTTGTGGCCGGCTTCTCCAAGCGCGCCACTCGCTCAGCGAGACTCGTCATCTGCGACAGGATGTCCTGGAGCGTGGCTTGTATTTCGGCGGGAATCGTTTCAGTCATTTGCTTTGCTCCTGTCTAGAGCGGCATCAGCCCATGCTTCTTGGCCGGCCGCAGTTCCCGTTTGGTATGCAAATACTCCAGCGCCTGCGCCACGTGCCGCCTGGTCAACGCCGGTTCGATCACGGCGTCCACCAGACGCCTGCCGGCCGCCACGTACGGGTTGGAAAACACTTCCCGGTACCGCTCGACGAGCTCCTTCCGCTTGGCCGCTTTATCCTCTGCCTCCTGAATCTCTTTTCGGAAGACAATCTCTGCCGCCCCTTCGGCGCCCATCACGGCCACTTCCGCGGTCGGCCAGGCAAACACGCGGTCCGCACCGAGGTCCTTTCCGCACATGGCGAGATAGGCTCCTCCATAGCATTTCCGCAAGATAACCGTGACCTTGGGAACGGTCGCCGCCGAGTAAGCGAAGAGCATCTTTGCTCCGTGACGGATGATGCCGCCGTATTCCTGCTCCACACCTGGCAAGAAACCAGGCACATCGACGAACGTCAGCAGCGGAATGTTGAACGCGTTGCAGAACCGGATGAAGCGAGCGGCCTTGTTCGACGCATTGATGTCCAACACGCCCGCCATAACCGATGGCTGGTTGGCAATGATACCCACGCTTCGACCGGCAATCCGGGCAAATCCAACCACGATGTTCATCGCATAGCCGGACTGCACTTCGAAAAAGTCTCCGAAATCGACCACAGGCGTAATCACGCTTCTTACGTCGTAGCCCTTCTTCACGTCGACCGGAACCGCTTCATTCAGCTCTGACGACGGATTCACGTCGCTGGGGCCCTCCAGTTCAGGTGGGTCCTCCAGGTTGTTCGACGGTAGAAAACTCAGCAGCTTCTGGCAAAGCTCTATCGCGTGGCGGTCATCATCGGCGATGAAGTGAATCACCCCCGATTTGGCCATGTGCGTTTCCGCGCCACCCAACTGCTCAGCCGTT
The DNA here is from genome assembly GCA_963740005.1 of uncultured Acidobacteriaceae bacterium. GTDB lineage: Bacteria > Acidobacteriota > Terriglobia > Bryobacterales > Bryobacteraceae > CAJCIT01. The sequence continues at coordinate 57,431 of CAVUCO010000010.1, forward strand.
ACCTCCTCGCCCGTGACGCCCTTGATCACCTGCGGGCCGGTGATGAACATCTGGGCCTGGCGAGTCTGAATAACGAAGTCGGTCAAGGCCGGGCTGTAGGCCGCACCGCCGGCGCACGGCCCGCAGATGAGGGAGATCTGGGGAACCGATCCGGACAGCATGACGTTTGCGTAGAAGACCTTGCCATAGCCCGACAACGAGTCAATGCCTTCCTGCACCCGCGCGCCGCCGGAATCGTTGATGAAGATGAACGGAGAACCCGTGTTTAGGGAGTGCTGCATAATCTCCGCCACTTTGATGGAATGCACCTCGCCTGCGGATCCACCAGCCACGGTGAAATCCTGGCTGGCCAGGTGGATTAATCGCCCATCCACACAGGCCGCGCCGGTCACCACGCCGTCGGCGGGCATCGTCTTGCCTTCCATCCCGAACATGGTGGAGCGGTGCTCGGCAAACAAACCCGTTTCGTCCAAACTATCGGGATCAATCAGCGCCTCGATCCGTTCGCGCGCCGTCATCTTTCCGGCTTGCCGCTGCTTCTCGAGTTTGTCCTCGCCTCCGCCCAGCATCACCTCAGCGCGACGGGCCTTTAGCTCGTCGACTTTCTTCTGCATCGGACTGATAATTTTCTCGTCCACAGTTGTCATGATTTCCCTCTCTTTAGGCTGGCGAAACTGTCACTTTATGGGTTGAGCCGTTGACTTTCACCTCGTAGGTGATGGCTGCGCGCAACGGACCCTGTCCATTGTCGACCGGAGCCGGCTGCACTGCTGCAGGCGCGGGGGCGGGGGCAGCCTTCGCGTTTGGATCTTTACCCAGGTTCTTAGGACCCTGGTCGCGCGTTCCAAAAAACTTTGGCGCCACTTGCGGAAACATGGCGTAGGTGAGCACGTCTTCGTCGGTACCGTTGCATCCCTTCAGCTCTATCGCTGCCTCACGCAGTCCCTGCCATTCTGGCTTCAGTAACTCCGCCGGTCGAATTTCGATCGGTTCTTTCTTCGACTGCTTCGCAGCCTGCTCAATGAGTTGCTGGTTGCGATTCCCGATCGTCGCTCCGTAGTAGCCGAGCATCAGGTCTGCGAATTCGCCGGTGAGCACCTTGTAGCGGCCCATCATTACATTGAAGACTGCTTGTGTACCGACAATCTGGCTGGAAGGGGTAACCAACGGTGGATAACCAGCATCCTTTCGAACTCGCGGCACTTCCTCCAGCACTTCTTTCATCTTGTCGCCCGCACCCTGCTGCTTGAGCTGGCTCTCCATATTTGAAATCATTCCGCCTGGAATCTGGCTGTCGAAGATCTCTGTTTCCACGCCAGTGATATTGGAAAGAAACTCCGCGTAGCGGGGCCGGACTTTGAGGAAATAGCGTTTGAGGTTCAGCAATCGCTGTTTGTCTAGATTCGTCGTGTATCCCGTGCCTTCGAGCATCTCCACCAGGCTCTCGGTAGGATTGTGTCCCGGACCCAGGCTCAAAGAACTGATCGCCGTATCCACGCAATCGGCGCCCGCTTCGATGGCTTTCATCAAGCTCACCATGGTCACTCCGGTGGTGGCATGCACGTGGACCTGAACCCGCACAGATTCCCCGCAGGCTATTTTGATGCCCCTCACAATGTCGTAGGCCGCCTGCGGCTTCAGCAACGCCGCCATGTCTTTGATGCAGATGGAATCGCAGCCTAATTCGAGCAGCCGCTCCGCCATCTCGACGAACAGCGTCGTCGTGTGAAGCGGACTCACCGTGTAGCAGATGGTTCCTTGCGCGTGCTTCCCCGTTCGCCGCACCGCTGCAACCGAACGGCGCAGGTTGCGGATGTCGTTCAGCGCGTCGAAGACACGGAACACGTCCATACCGTTCTCCGCCGATTTTTCCACGAACCGATCAACCACCGTATCCTCGTAATGCCGATATCCCAGCAGGTTCTGCCCGCGCAGCAGCATCTGCAATTTCGTGTTCGGCATCAGCTTGCGGAAGGTCCTCAATCGCTCCCAGGGGTCTTCATTCAGAAAGCGAATGCAGGAATCGTAAGTCGCGCCGCCCCAGCACTCTACTGACCAGAAGCCGGCTTGATCCAGATCGGCGCAAGCTGGAATCATATCTTCGATTGACATGCGCGTGGCCATCAGGCTCTGGTGCGCGTCTCTGAGTATTAGTTCTGTGACATCTATATGTTTTGGCATTGTCATCCTATTTTGCAGATCAGCGATCGTTACGTTGCGGTTCGCTGTGGCGGACGGAAGGTCGGCCATCGAAAGTGGAGCAGTGGCGGGAGGCATGACCTCCACGGCGCTGAGGTCACTGCACTATGAGTTGAGTCTATCGTGCCGCAATCCACAGATCGGTTTTCAGCTTGCCGTTGTGGCCGCCACAAAAGATGGGGCTTGCCGCGTTGCCCGGACTGCGCTGACGTAACTGGCAACCCATCAGCCCAGGAAAACACGCCAAGCCCTAGAAAACCGAAACCCGTCCTGTCGTTGCACTTCATTTACGCTCAACTCGTCCCTCTAGCATCAGTTCGCGGAACGGGGCGACCGATTAAAACATACATAAGCAATCGAACATCCAGGGTCGGGCATTTCTTCGCCATTGAAAACACTCGGCTTGCGAGCTAGGCGAACCCCCGCAGATTGAGCCGCTGCGCCAATTCGCGCATCAGGAGGACGCGGAGACGGATAGCTCTGTCCAACGCGCCAGAGAGCAGTATTTCGCTTCGTCCCCCACATCATGGCTTGGGACAGAGGAGGACTTCGACACCCGCTTTCATCATTGCGGGTGAGGCACTCCGGCGCTCATGCTGAGATCCGCGCTGGAGTTTTGACACGTTGGGTGGAACTCGTTGAGGCTTTTATTTATTCGAGGGGTTTCTGCATCGTTTGGGAGTGGCTAGGCGGCCTTGAGAGGCACATTGGCAACGTAATCGACCACCTTTTTCTCGACCCTCCCTTCGCCAGCGCAGAATTGAGCCAATTTTTTGGCGTTCGCCAAGTGCGCCTGGTTGAAGATAAAGTCGCGTGAAATAACGAAGCCAAACTTGGCTGGATCGAACGTCGTGTTTTGCTGGATGTGCGCGATAGCAATGGCCTTTAGCTGCTCAAGCGCGTGCAACTCTTTGTCCCGGCGGGACTGCTGCGCGCGGCGCAAATCCTCCATGGTTTTCGAAAAGGCGCGCTGAAAGCGCGAGTCGTAGAGCGAAGCCAGGCCCATGGGGTTACCGCTCTTGTCGAGCAAGCCTTCCACGGTATCTTTCACCAGGCCGACTCCGGCGTAGACCTTGAACTCGGCGGTGCGCAGGACCTCGAGCCGGAACTGGATGTCGGCGGCGCGACGGGCGAGGACGCTTTCGAGGTCTCCGACTGGAGCGAGATCCTTGACGATGCCGTCGATGAAACGCTGGTAGCGTTGGGATTCGTCCTCGGTGCGGAAATACTGGGTGATGTCGGCAGCGAAGAGGCCGTGCTTGACGGCGTTCCGCGAGGAAGCTGCGAGCCCGGCCGGCGACTTTGGGCCCGTGCTCTTCTGACTATTGATTCTGTTGCTGCTTGTTTTATCGTCGGCTTCCGGGTTGATCGAGTTAGTTGACCCTTGGTTTTTGGGTTTGTCGTGATCTTGACTTTGTTGCATGCTCTCCTCTTTCTGCTCTGATTTGTCCTGAAACTGCACGCCCCTAGATTCCGGCGAAGGCTGGGCGTCGACGGTAGGCTTTGGATCTGTTGTTATGGTGTCCGGGCTGCCCGGAGTTTCTGAATGTTTTTGCAATGTAACTACTCATTTCTGATTTGATCTGGCGGACGAATCGCCGCTCAAATAACTACCATGGCGCCCACCGCCGGCAGCAACTTATCCGTTTAGGATGATGCGGGCCATGTTGAACGCAAAGAGGTTATCGCGCTCCGATTTATTTCGTCCGTTTGTGACCGGTTGAGAGGGATGCAGGAAGTGCCACAACGAGGCGAAATCTCGCTCTACAATGACGTCCCTCGCAGTGGAAGTTCACCCCGGGGGAGTGGAAGCGCCGGCGCGCGATCCGAAGTGGCCGGGAGGCACCGGTTTTCCGAACACCGCAGACCGGTCTGCGGTGTTCGCTGGGTTGGGTGTTGAGCGAAGTGGCTTAAGCGTTGATAACAAAACAAGAGCCGAGCGAACTCACGGCCTTGGATTTTGGATGTGGCCGATAGGACAAAAGTTAGTGGAAACGAACTCGTTGATTCTGACTGTCCCCCTCGGCTCCCCTCGGCTCCTGCGCCACATTCTGAGGTAAGGAAGGCCATCTGGAACTCTGTGCTCTTTCATCCTCTCGGCGCGAGGATCGCCCAGAAAGGTGTGCAACAAGGAGGGCCGGTCGGGCGTCACACCCTCGTGACGGCGACGGTAACGCCGTTCATTTAGGAGGTAAGCGTCCTATGTCTACTGTTTCGAAGCAAAGTATGTCACAACAAGCCGCAGAGGCCCCGATGAGTTGGTTTCGCCAGGGCGTGTTTGAGCCTGTAACAGAGGAGGTCACAGCTTTCGACCTACCGGTCACCGGCCGCATACCATCAGAGTTGAATGGCCGCTATTTGCGCAACGGTCCGAATTTTATGCGCGGCATCGACGATAACAAGCACCATTGGTTCCTGGGCTCTGGCATGGTGCACGGCGTGAGGTTGCGGGACGGACGGGCGGAGTGGTATCGCAATCGCTGGGTTCGTTCGAAAGCTGTCGCGGAAGCGCTCGGCGAAAAGTGGCGGGAGGGTCCCATCCATGACCGCGACTTCGCCGCCAACACTCACATTCTCGCTCACGCCGGTCGAATCCTTGCGACGGTTGAAGGTGGTTCCCTGCCGTACGAGATCTCCGACGAACTGAACACGATTGGGCCTTACGATTTCGCGGGTGCCCTGCCGGCTGCTTTCGCTGCGCACACCAAGACCGACGTGCAGAAGGGCGAGGTGCATGCCATCGCGTATTCGTATAGCCAGGATAATGTCCAGCACATCGTCATCGACAAAACTGGCAAAGTGAGTCGCATAACCGAGATTGCCGTTCGCGACAGACCGATCATGCATGACTTCGCCCTGACTGAAAAATACGTGGTCCTTTATGATCTGCCGGTCACGTTCAGTCTTGATGCGGCGAAAGCCGGGAGGTTCCCTTATGTCTGGAATCCGGCCCATGAGGCGCGCGTCGGATTGCTTTCGCGCGAAGACAGCTCGCGTGGAACGCGCTGGTTTCCCGTCGAGCCCTGCTTTCTCTTCCATACACTCAACGCTTACGACGATGGTGACCGTGTTTGCGTCGACGTGTGCCGCTACGCAGGCCGTTACGATGTTTCACTGATGACCGGACCAGGCCCGATTACCCTCGATCGCTGGACCATCGATCCTGTCAGCGGCAAAGTCGCTCTTCGGTCTCTCAGCGATAGGTTCTTTCAGGAGTTCCCGCGTGTCGACGATAGAGTCACCAGCCGGCCGCATCGCTACGGATATACGACAGCATTCAAGCAACTCCAGGATCACGTCGTTGCGCCGGACACCGCGACGGGCCACACGTCCGGAAATGTCCTACTCAAGCACGACGTTAAGAGCGGCACGGTGGAGGAGCACCGTTTCGAGCACGGCGCAGCGGGCGAAGCCGTGTTTGCCCCCGTGTCGCACAGCGCAGGCGAAGACGAAGGCTATGTCATGGCCTTTGCTCACGATCTGGACGGGGGCAGGACGGATTTGGTGATTCTTGCAGCGCAGGATTTCTCGGGCGAACCAGTTGCACGCATTCACCTGCCGGTCCGCGTTCCACTGGGGTTCCACGGCAGTTGGATCGCGGACAGTTAGGCTCTGTTACGCAGGCCGAACCGGCCACGATCATTGGTACCTAGCAGGACGCAGCCTCGTAACGGCGTTGTGACCGATAACGGCGTCGTGTGCTCGTATTGCAGATGACGTAGGTCAAGCTGAACTCGGGCCCTTCAGCTAGGCTACTCAGACTTGCTGGACAACCCTCTCAAGCTGATCGAGTGCCGCACGTGCCGCTTCGCGGACCGTCTGCCAACCTGCATCTTCCTGCCAGCGGCCAGCTGTAGGAAGCCCATCAACCTCAGAGGCGAAAACGTTGTGGAATTCGGCTAAAGGGAAGAATGAAGGGAAGAATGGGGACGGGGAAGAATGGGGACGGGGACGAATGGGGACAGGCGCACATTTAATCTGACATCCCTCAGTTAAACCCGAGGATACATCAACGCACGAAGGCGACAGCCCGTTCTCGTCGGAGAAGTGCAGATACTCGAACCCCGCCCCTGGTTGGCAACCCGCCCCACAAGCCTAATGGAGCGCGCATTTACGGCCGGAGTAGTACTCTTCGAAGTGTCCCTATGCCGTTCAAAGTGAAATCCGAGGAAGTCGATCCGCGCAGGATTCGCGAGCGCAACACGATCATCTATCGTTTTGCGCATTGGCCCATCTGGATCTGGGTTTTCTTTCTCGCACCCGGACCCCTGACGTTCGACTTGTTTGCGCATGGCTTTGGCTCGCGCAACCTCGCCTGGATGATTGTGGTGCTTGTGGGCACAGGGATGGCCGGTTTCTTCGGCCAACTCCCGGGGGTCGAACCGCGGCCCTATATCCTTCGGTTCACCGAAGACAAACCGAATCCGCTCTATCGGAAAGTTTGTTACACGTTCGCCTGGAACGCCGTCATCTCGTTTGCGCTGCTGAACCTGGCCGGCCTTGTCGCGGCGGCGATAACCGGCCGGTGGCTCTTAAAGCAGATCTACCTGTATGCGTACTTCCCGCTCTGCCTGCTCATTCTGGTGCTGGGCGCGGCCGGCATTCTGCCTAGGACTCGCCGCTCGACGAAAGGCGAAGGCATCGAGCGCCGCTACTTCTATGGATCAGTGTGGACCGTCACCATCGCGCAGATCGTGCTACTAGTTCTGTGGAAGCAACTGCCACAAAACCCGACGTCGGACATCATCAAGCTGGTGATCTACATCGCAGCGTTACTGCTGACGGGGGTGGTCGCAGCCTTGGGCCGTTTGCCCAGAACGGGCAAGATCCTACCGGGCGAACTGATGACCGCCGACTAGCGCCGGAGTATCGTGAACACCTTTTTGCTGATCTTGTTCTGCATCGTCGGCCTGATCGCAATGGGCTTCATTTACGAAATTGCGGGCAGCTCCTATGACAGACGCCGCTATCCGCCACCAGGCAGGCTGTATGACATTGGGCCGTGCCGGCTGCATCTAGACCGGCAAGGCAACGGTGAGCCGGTAGTGGTTCTGGAGGCGGGTATTGCCGGGAGCTCCCTGGGCTGGGCTACCGTTCAGCAAAAGCTCGCCAGGTTCACCTCCGTCTGTAGTTACGATCGCGCGGGGCTGGGTTGGAGCGATGACTGCGCCCTTCCCCGTTCCGCAACCCAGTTAGCCGAAGAGTTGCACACGCTGCTCGATCGCGCCGGAATTGTGTCGCCCTGCATCCTGGTTGGACATTCATTCGGAGGGCTCTTGGTCCGTGTCTATTGCCATTCGTATCCGGAGCGAGTGGCGGGCCTCGTGCTCTTAGATCCGGTTTCGCTGGCGGCTTGGGCGGCGTCCCCATCGCTCGACCGTAAACGGTTGCATATGGCTGTGCGACTGGCGCGCAGAGGAGCGCTGCTGGCTCGTCTTGGCATCGTGAGAGCCGCCCTGACGGCACTAGTCTCCGGCGCCCGGCACCTTCCCCAACTCGTCGCGAGGGCGACTGCACAGCGGGCATCCTCAACCATTGAACGGCTGGTGGGCGAAGTAAGAAAACTGCCCGAAGCCGTTTGGCCCGTTGTTCGCTCACACTGGAGCAGGCCTCACGCGTTTTTGGCGCTGGCCCGCTATCTGGACTCCTTACCAGACAGTGCCGAGACCGCACTCGCCATGCCACTGCCCGCACACACGCCGTGCGTGATCCTGTCGGCTGCCACCGCGACCCCTGTCGAACTGCGCGAGCGTGATTCGTGGATCGCTCAGAACCAAGCCGCGCGCCACATTCAGGTCGCCGATGCGGGCCACTGGCTGCAATTGGATCAACCGGATCTGGTAGTAGCCACAGTGAAGGAACTGGTCGAGCGAGTTCGAAGGCAATAAAACAGGTAGCGGCTAACCGGCGGCCAAACCGCGCAAGTTCCAACCGCAAATGCGGCTGCCTTCGAGTTTGTTACCGCCCGGCCCTGACCAATGCGTCTCAAGACTGAGATAGCCCCGATAGCCATCGGCAAGCAGAGCACTCACTTGCCCTTTCCAATCGACATGCCGCGTACCCAGCGGTCCCCATATCGGTTGGTGGCCGACCATCTGACAGTCTTTGGCGTGCACGTGGCCGATGCGATGCGGAGGCAGCAATCCGTATCCGTCCGGGAACGGAGTCTCTCCCGCGACCAGCGCGTTAGCCGGATCCCAAACCAGAACCAGGTGCAGATTAGGAACTGCATCGAGGACGCGTCGCGCTTCGGAAGCCGTTCCAATATGGCAGGCGTGTTCATTCTCCAAACCAACCAGCAGGTTCTCTTGGGCAGCGAATTCCGCCAGCGCTGCGAGTTCGTTGACGATTGCATCGAAGCAACGCTCCGGCTGAACTGTTCGCCAATATGAAAACACGCGCACGATGCCGGCACCGAAGAAGTGAGCAAGCTCGAAGGCGTGTTCGGTCAGACGCGGCTGGTCTTCGTACGTGTGTCTCGATGCAAAGACGTCCTGCTGGAAACGCCGGTCCACCTCGCCGCCACCCGGCAGCACACACTTGAGCAACGGAGAAGCAATCGAAACCACGGATAAGCCGGCCGCGTCGAGCTGCTCCTTGGCGCGCTTCAGCTCGTCGCTCGTGAGATCCATGATGTTCTTCCCGCCGACTACCCGGAGTTCCGCGGCAGTCATGCCGATCTCTTTCATCAGCGGAATCGCTTGCAAGAGATCGGGGGAAAACTCATCCGTGATCGCGGCAATTGGAATCTTAGGCTCGAAGGTCATGTTCGTTCAAACATAACGCAGGACGCCGGCCGCTTTCGCCCTTATACTGAACGTATGTTCTTTCGGAGCGAGCGAACCAAAGTCCCCACTTTTCAGGAACGCGTGAACTTGTTGAAGCAGGCTGGATTCGGCACTGAGAATCTGCCGGACGGCCGGGTGAAGATCAGCAAACACGGCGTGGGCGCCGTGATCGGTGACGCGGGCAAGAACCAGCCCGAGATTGATAAAGCCGGCATCGTGGTGGGAAACGAGATCGCGGTGTTGCTCAGCGGCGGCTACCAGATGTTTCTCGAAACGCCCAGTGGCAAACGGCTGCCGGCCACCTCAACCGAACTAAAGGCGCTGCACAGCTTCGAAGAGGATGTAAAGGAAGCTCTGGGATTGGTAAGTCTCTACAACACGTCGCTGGGCACCACCAGCGCCAAGCACATGTACGACCGCGTTACCAAACGCGACTTCGGACTGCAGCCCAAGCCCTGGGAAAAGAAGCAACGCCAACCCGCACCATAGAACGTGGCAGTCTTGTGGGGCGGGCTATCAACTGGCCTCTGCGGCCCCTGCGCCTTCTGGCTGTGAGACCTCACAGCTTATACATCGCCAAAAGCTTGTTATATTGCTCCGCAACCTTGGCGTCGCCGGCCAGTTGCGCCGTGGCCGCTTTAAGCCGCAGCATCTCGCCGAAAGTGACCAGTGCGAATTGATCCCCGCCGCTGAAGTTCGGCAGGAACATGCGCGGCGCCGACTTCACGGCCTGCGCTGTCTTCCCAAGCCGGTTCTCAGCAGCGGCAACCATCAGCTGCGCGTGCACTTCGGCCGGGTTCACTTGCAACAACTGCTGCCACAGTAATAATGCGGAGTCGTAACGCCCGGCAATGAAGTACGCGTAACCGGAGGTGATTTTCTTGCCGTTTGGATCGAGGGGTGAAGCCTGGACCAGTGCTTCAAATTGGGCGGGCGGTTCATCCCCACGCGCCACCAGCGACGCAATCACGGAGAAGATCTTCGGCACGCGGGCCGTCGCAAGCGGCAGAGCCGTGTCGGCCAACTGCTTGGCTGCGGCGAAGTTTCGGCTCATAGCCTGGAACACCGCGGATTGACTGAGCCCCAGGGAATGTAGTTCCGGCCCTGCCAACTCCCCCGAGGTCAACATTGCGATGGCCTTGCCACGCTCACCCTCCGCCGCCAAGAAGGTAGCTCGCGTAAATGGAAGTAGTGGGTCTCCCTTACGGGAGGCCGCGTATTTCTCGACCGCCATGTTCGCGCCAGCCGGATCGCCGGCCAGTAGCCGGCAGATGGCCACGCCCACCGCGGCAGCGGGGTCCGTGCTCGAGCGAAAGGTTTTTTCCGCGTCCGCAATATGTCCGGTCGAGAACTGTATCTCGGCCAGCGTGCGCGCCGCGCCGGGATCGTCGGGGCGCAGCGCCCTCAGTTCCTCGATGGTCTTTATCGCTTCCGCTTCCTGGCGGGTATTGAGCAGGGCCGCTGCCAGCAACTGGCGCGCCTGTAAATTCGTGGCATCCAGGCTCAGGACTTCGCGAAGGCGGCCAATGGCCTCATCCGGCTTGTTCTCGCTGATCCGCGCTTGCGCCAACATCATCAGGGACGGAACGTCACCGGGCGACAGCGCCAGTACCGCGGAGACCGCATTGGCGATTTCACTCGGCGAGGCTCCGGAAAGGCGGCGCGTCACTAAGTCTAGCCGGGCCCTATCCAGCGGCACGAACTGTTCCCGGAATTTCGCGGCTCGCCCGGCAATCGCATTCAACTGCTGCTGATCCTGGGCGCTTAATGAGTCCATCAGCGTCAGGTAGGCCAGACCGAAGGCGGGATCGGCCTCGATCGCATTGCCGAGAGCCGCCATCTTCTGTTGCCCGTTGGACGTGGACAAGGCCTGAGCGTAGGCCGCCAGGGCATTGTCGTTCTTGGTCGAGAACTCGCCGGCGCCCGGGTCAATGCGTTTGATTAATGCGTTCGCCAGAGTGGTGAAACCTTCCACCGGCACCCCTTCCACCGCGGCATGCGCCAATTCCTTCTGGGTCGCCAGGTCGGTGAGCGTCGCCGTCAGCAAGTACTTCCCGTTCCGGGTTTCTATCGTAGACCGCAGGATGTATTTGGCTTGCGCCTGGCGAGCCATGGAATCGTTGTTGACCAGCACCGGCACGTACTTGTGCGATGTGGCAAGATCCTGATAAGCCACCACGCCTAAGCCGATTCCGGCCCAACCCAGCGAGGCATCGCTGGTGAGCAGGGTCGCCGGAACGATTCCCACCCGGATGAGTCCGGAGGAAGCCGGTTTTGTGCAGGAAGCCAGAGCGAGCAGGGAGGCAGCGGCGATCAGCGCGGCTAACCGTTTAAAGAAAGAAGTTTTAAGTTGCAGACAAGCCTCAAAGGGGCTTTGGGGCGCTGGCCATCAACTCCAGAAAAGCGGGTTCGGTCTTCAGCGTGGCGAATTCCGGCATGCTCGGGATTTTGTCCCGTTCCTTCACGCCTTCCTCCAAAGCCTTACGCAAATAGCTTAGCGCGCGCTCGTTTTCGCCCGCCTTGGCGTAGGTCTTGGCCAGGTATAAATGGAACTTGGCGCGGTCTTCCACCGACCGCTCTTGCAACAACTCGCCATACTGGCTGTGCCGCTCAAACACCTCAGGATCGGTGGCTAGTGCCTTCGAGTAGAGCTCAGACGCCTTCTCAAACTCATGCCGCGAGAAGTACGCCGACCCCAGATTGACCATGATCGAGGCAGAGGCCGGCTCGAACCGCAGTGCGCGTTTGTAGTAGCCGACAGCGCGGCGAAAGCTCTTCTCTGCGTAATAAACAGTTCCTAGATTGTTGATGGCCTCGGCGTACGACGGGTTCAGTTTGATCGCCTTTTCGTAGCTCTTCTTGGCATGATCCAGCTGAAGCATCTGGTGGAACGCAATGCCGATCTTGTTGTTCAGGACCGCTGAATTCGGGTCGCCCTTGCGGTACGCATCAATCGCTTCCCGATACATCTTACGGGCCATGAAGATGTCGCCCCGCATCTCGATCGTGAGAGCGGGTTGGGGCTGCGCGGCCGGCACCGAGGGCACGCTTGCATTGGGTCCGGTAAAGGCGCTGGCGCTCAGTGGTAAAGGCGGCGGCTGCTGTGCCCACAGGGATATTGCGAGGGTGGCGCTAGCCAGAACAACGCGGGGAAAGCGATGATGCGAGATCATGCTGACCTCCTGAATGAACCTAGGATATACCAAATTGAAGCACCCTGGCGTGGGCGCCGTTGTGCCCTCCGAAGACCAATCGCGTTTGACATGCTAGCTCCCCTCGGCTCTGAATTTCCCCAAAACAAGACGTGGGCATAAGAACGTTCGAAACGTGGACCAGAAATACCTAGAACGTTGGAATCAGTATCTCGGTGACCAACTCCGCTTCAGGCGTCCTTCTCGGATCGTTCACGTAATTCTCAATGCAGTAGTCCAGTCGCATAGGAAGTTCCGTCTTGGCGGCAATCTCAAATACTCGCCGGCTTGCTTCGGGCAACTGTGAATAAGGTCCTGTCAAGACAAAACGGCTGTATTTGCCGCCCTCGAATCTCATGTACTTCAGGCCCGGGGGCAAGTCTTTCGCCGGCTCAGCCACCGCTACTCCTGCCAGGTATGTGTCCGGCTTCATTTTGTAGAGGCTCATAAATCCCTTGATCTCGTTGCTTTCTGAAATCCTGGGAACGAGCTGGTGCAGTTCTTGCCAGGCCTGAGGGGCGATCTGTAAGAATGGCCCGATTTTCTCGATGAACACGTAGTGAGTCTCGGGCCAGGTGACTAGTTCGGGTTCTTCCGTCAGGTTCATAAAATCTCCGCTTATTCGATTCGAAGCGCCTGCATCACATCAACGCGCGCGGCGCGGGCTGCCGGCCACACCGAAGCGACGACCGCCGCGGTCAGCAGCACGATCGCCGCTCCGGCCACGGGTATGGCCCCGGGCATTTTCATCTCTGCGACATAGCTGCTCGCCAGGGTCGCCAGCACATAGCCGCAAGCCGCACCCGCAACAATACCCGCTATCGCCATCACCGCGCCCTGGGTAACCACATCCGCCAGTACATGCCGGCGATGCGCGCCGACGGCCAGCCGGATGCCGAACTCACGCGTCCTCCCACTGACGGAGAACGCCAGCACGCCCGCCACACCGACAATCGCAATCAACAGCGCAACCGCCGCAAAGCCGCCAAATACCAGCGCGTTCAGCCGGTCGGGCGTCAGCACTTCCGCGCGAACCTCTTCCAGCGTTGCCGCGCGCTCCACGGGTTGTTCCGCGGACATTTGCCGGATGGCCTGAGTGACTGGCAGCACCAGTGCGTGCGGATCGGTCTGCGAGTGAACGAACAGACGGCCACCCCAAAGCGGCTGCTGCCCCAAGGGGTCGTACATCGTGAGTGCGGGACCGGGCACCACGTTCTCGTCGTCCACATCCGCCACCACGCCGATGATGCGCCGCGGCGCCATGCTGACGTCGACAAACTTCATGATCGGGTCGGTCCACATCACGTGACGATTGATTGCATCCTGGTTCGGAAACATACGCTGCGCTACGCTCTGGCTCACAATGACCACCGGTTCCGTGCCGTGGCGGTCTCCATCGTTGAAATCCCGTCCCGCGATTAGCGGAACACCGAGCGAGGCGAAGAACCCTGGCGAGATAGTTCGCAGTCGCGCGCGCGGATCTTCCACGCCCGGTGCACGGACGTGGCCATCGGCCGAGAACTGGAAGGCGAAACGGAAGTCCGCATCGCGCCACGGGACGTTGGTGCCAACGGAGACGGCATCTACGCCAGGCACCTCTTTGATGCGCCGTATGGCGTCCTCGTAGAAGCTCACGACCTGGTCGGGTGTCTTCCCATAGGACATGACAGGAACGTTCATCGCGAGCACGTGGTGCATGTCAAAGCCCGTGTTGACGGCCTGCAAGGCAAGCAGAGTTTTCAAGAGCATGCTGGCGCCGGCCAGCAGCACAAAGGAAGCAGCGATCTGCGTCACGGCGAAAACCCGCAAGCGGCGGGTCGTACTGCCCGTGATCCGCAGGCTGCTATTCGACAAGCCAGTCCCCGTCGCCCTCTCGGCCGAGGGCAATCGCGGAATGTACGCCAGAAGCACGGCCGCGAGGATTGCCAGCGCGGCTCCGACCCACAACACGCTGGAATCGACCGTGAGATCGAGAGCGCGCACGGAGAAGCGGGAGGCGTAGCGGGCCAGTACAGCGACCATGGGCCGAGCCGCGAGTACGCCCAACAGGGCGCCCGCGCCGCACAGTAACAGGCTTTCCGCCAGCAACGTCCGGCGCAGAGCCGCTGTATTTGCACCCATCGCCGCACGGATCGTTAACTCGCTTTCACGCCGCACCGTCCGCGCCAGAATCAAATTCGCGACATTTGAGCACGCAATCACGAAGACCAGCAAGGATGCAGCCATCAGCACCAGCAGTACGGTCCGCGCCCGCGAGGTGATCTGGTCGCGCAAGAGCACCGCCCGGATCCGGTTGTCGCCCTTCTGCGAATATGCTTCGGGATGGTCTTTGACCATCGTCGAGTAGAGAGCGTCTAACTCCGCCTGCGCGCGCTGAAGATCCGCGCCGGGCGCCAGCCGTCCGAACAATTCGGTCATCCGGTGGATCCGGCCGGTCACCATGGTGGCGGAAAGGTGATGCGGGCTGGTGACCACGTTGGCGATGATCTCCGTTTCCGCCGGATACGGGACCGACGGCTCCAGGACGCCCACGATGGTGGCCGAACGTTCGCCAAGCCTGATGTTCCTGCCAAGCACCGAAGGATCGCCCTTCAAGGCCGTTTTCCAGAAACGGTAGGTCAGCACCACCGCTCCCTTGGCGGCCGGTCCGTCGTCCTCGGGACCGAGCAACCGTCCGAGCACCGGATGCAGCCCCATCACATGGAAATACGATCCGCCCACCACGCCGGCCCTAAGCTCGCGCGGCTCACCAAGTCCCACCACCGTGAATCCGATTTGGGAGAAATCGCCCAACTCAGTCAGTGTCTTTACCCGCGCCCGCAGATCCTGAATCTCCGGCACCGAAAAATAGGCGTTCTCGACCTGGCTCGAGCTTTGACGAATGTAGATCAGGCGGTTCTCATCGCGATTCACCAGCGGCCGCAAGAGAACGCCTCGGACCAGGGTGAAGATGGCTGCGTTGGCCCCGATGCCGAGCGCCAGCGTCACCACCACGGTAATAGCCAGTCCTTTGGTGCGCGCCAGCGAGCGAGCCGCAAACTTCAGCTCACGCATGAATGTGCTAACAACCTCCATCGGCTGCGGTCGTTGATCGTTTTCGTTCACAGAGGTCTGCTCCTTCTCGAAAGTTCGGGCTATCCCAGTCAGACGCGGTCCTCGCAAAAAGGGCTCTTAACCTGTTTGGCGAAAAGTAACTCCAGATAACGGCGCAAGTGATCCAGACAGTCAGCAGCCACTTGCGGGCCGTGCTGGGCCTTGGCTAGGATGAACGCGCCCTGGATTACGGCTTGGGTGTATAGAGCGAGGCTATGGGCGCTCCAATCGGAAACCACGCCGTACTTGCGCATGGCTTCGGCGATGTCTGTTTCAAGCATGGCGGCGTGTGCGCCAATGTATTTCTCGCAGGCTTGCCGGATTCTCGCATGCGTCTCGTACGCTTCCTGCACCATCGTGCCGAGAAGGCAAGTAAATTGCGGCAGTTCACCCTCTAGAATCGCCTTGCGAAAATCGACATAAGCCAAGAGCCGGTCGAGCGGGTCGGGCAAGCTCCGGTAAGGCGCGGCGGAGAACAAGCCGTCCGCGATCGATGAAAAATGCTCTGCCGCCGATACTGCTAAGTCTTCCTTACTCTTGAAGTGATGAAAGAAGGCGCCCTTGGTCACGCCAGCCTCGTCACAAATGTCGTCCACCGTGGTGGCGGAGTAACCCTGAGCGCGAATGACTGACAGCGCTGCATCCAGCAACTTGGTCTTCGCCCCGATTTGTATTGTCGCGATTGGCACAGGAAACAACCCTCAGGGAGAACATACCAACCAGTCGGTATCCTTACAACTCGTAGTTGTACGCGAAAATTGTGGCCTCATTCGTCGGGCTCCGAAAGCAGGTCGCCCAGCCGGTCGAGCCGGCGTTCCCATGTTGAGCGGCGATCGGCGATCCATTGCGCGGCAACCGCGAATCCGGCGGGATCTATGCTGCAGGTGCGTACCCTGCCGAGCTTTTCCGTTCGTACCAGGCAGCTTTTCTCCAACACGCTCAAGTGTTGTACTACTGCTGCCAGCGAGATCTCCAGAGGCTCAGCCAGCCGCGACACCGATATCGGCCCCTGGCTAAGCCTCTCCAGAATGGCCCGGCGGGTGGGGTCGCCGAGAGCGTGAAAGACACTCCCGATATCGGGTCCTTTGCTATCCATGGCTGGCAGATCTCCAGCGCCTCTCCTTCGCTAGCTTGTGAACTCCGTGGTCAGTTTGTCGAGCAGCTTGCGCCAACCCTCCTTGCGCATTTCAGGACCATCGGCACCCTCAAAGAACGCTCCCTGGTGCGTGCAAATGAGGTCCGTCCCTGTTGTTGAGGGCAAGAGTTCAACCGTCACCAGCGACACTGAGAAGTTCCGGCCGTCCAGCGCCATCGTTGAAGCATAGACAACGCGTCGGTTGGGCACGATGTCCTGATAACTGGTGTCGTTCGTTAAGACCATGCCCGCTATGGGAGTGCCTTCTTTCATAAGAAAACGGGCCTTTTCCTGGCCTCCAACTCGGAAGTCCAGCTCATAGTGTTCGACGTCGTGGTGGTCGTCTTCCACAAACCAGCGGCGCTTCTTGGCCGGGTCGGCGAACGCAGCGAAAACGCGCTCGGGCGTAGCGGGATAGTTGCGCTCGAGAACAAATGTGTTGTGAATCACGGATTGCTGTTGTATGGTGTGCATTTCCTTCGCTCTCCTCAGCACTCATTGGTTAAGTGCATGCTTAAGCTTTACAGCAGCCAGGCGAGGATTGTCAAGTGGATACTTAAGTATCTTTCGTGAGTGCTGAGACGAGTGGAGCGCCAGGCATGGCGAAGCTCATCCGTGCGGTCACGTCGACCTTCAGCCAAAGAACGATGCCGATGGCGAGGAATGCAGCCATCGGGACGAGCGGCGCGTCGTAGGCGCCGGTGGCCTTCACCAGGTAGCCGAAGACGACCGACGAAACGGCTGCGCCCACCTGGCTTGCTGTGTTCATGAACCCAACGACGACGCCACCCTGTATACCGCCAATGTCGACACAGGCCGTAAACACCGCCGGCTGTTGGAACGTAATGCCCGTATAGACCAGGCTGAGGCACGCGATGACAGCGAATTGGTTGGTGGCAAACATCAAGGCGACCATGGAGCACGTTGCCAGAAGCGCGCCCGCCATGCCTACGGCTCGGCGAGACCACTTCACGCCCACAATGGTTGCCAGCCAATCGCAGGTGAGACCGCCCAGCAGATTCCCTGCTGCGCCGCAGACGTAAGGAAGGGCCGACAGCGAGAGAGCCTGCTCAGTGAAGCCCCGTCCCCTGACCAGGTATGTGTGTAGCCAGGTCTGGTAGAAACCCATCGTGTAGACGTATCCAAAACTGAGCAGCATAATTGCCCAGAGGCTCGGGCTTGCCAATATCGGCCGCCAGGATACATGTTTGACGATGACCGGACGGCGCGCTTCGGAAGGATAGTCGCGAAACTTGCCGAACCAGACGGCCGCCCACATCACGCCGAGACAACCGAACACGTAAAACGACATGCGCCACCCAAAGGCTTGCTGAATCGGGATCACTAACAGCGGCGAGAGTGCGCCGCCGATCTGGCTGGACATCGTGAACAGACCGAAAGCACGCCCGCGACGTTCGGGCGCGAACCATCTCGAAATGGCAACGGACGCGTTGGGGAAAGCGCCCGCTTCGCCGGCTCCGAATAGGAAGCGGACGCCGAGCAGCACAGGATACAGGGACACGGCGCCCGTCATCGCCGTAAAGAGCGACCACCAGAGAACGATGCGCGTGAGAACTTTCCGCGCGCCGATGCGGTCGCCCAGATGGCCGCTCGGGATTTCAAACAGAGCATAGCCGATTAGAAAGACCGTGCCGACCCAGCCCCATTGTTCAGGAGCGAGGTGGAGCGCATCCTGTATCCGCGGACCCGCGACAGAGATGCAGACTCTGTCGAGATACGTGATGATCGCGAGGAGGCAGAGAAGGAGCAGGTAGAAGTATCGGCGACTCAAAGGGGGTAGTCGATCTTACCGCGAGCGTGGTTTTAATCATGCACCGAGGCCTTGCGACGTCGTGCAATTAGAATGAGAGGCACGGGTGCTGGACATTTGCATCGCTTTCTTCAGTCTGCTGGCGGCGGTTGCTATTCATGAAGCCGGGCACGCGCTGGCAGCGGTAATCCTTGATTTCCGAATACAAGTGTTGGCGGTTTGGCCGGTATCTCTCTACCGAACTCCTACAACCTGGCGCCTCGGTCCATTCCGAGGCTTTGCGCCCGGGTTGTTCGGCCTAGTCCGGGCTTACCCTGTGCATGCACAGGGCCTACAAAGACGAGCCATCGCGATGACGCTGGCGGGACCCGCCTTCTCAATCGGCGCGTGTGCGATTTGCACTTTTGTTGTACCTGATGTCCTAGACAAGGACTCCTACGGGCACATTGCTGCCTTTCTGGGATTCGTTGGGCTTTGGTCCTTCTTTGCGGCGGCGATGTCTCTCCTTCCTGTGCCAAGTCGCCCAATGTTGCCACGGACCGATGGCCGTCGCGTTCTAGATCTTCTATTTGGGAGGAAGGGTTTACTTCGAGCGAGTGCTATCTTTTCTCTCAACAGCCCGACGAGTATGCTTCGTCCCAGGGAGTGGGCTGTTGGACTTGTCACCCTGGCCTTCGATGACTCTATCGATATGCGGCCGCTAGGCTTGAACTTTGAATCTGCGGTCCACTGGCTTAAATACAATTGGTATGCCGATACGGGGGAAACAGCGCTCGCCGGGGCTGCCCTGGAATGGCTCCTTTCGGAGCGGGCGACTGAACCGGAACAGCATTGTGCCCGGTGGGAAGCAGTCTGGTTTGAAGTTTTCTCAAACAACGATCCGTCGGCTGCCCGCAGCCATCTTCAAATCGCTGAGCGTTTCCCTACAGACTCAACCAGGCAAAGCATGCGGTGGAAAGCCAGAGCGGCAGTCGCCGCAGCCGAGGGACGGGGCGGCGAATCGCAGGGCCACGCCGCCCGAGCGATATCGTTCCTGGCACAGGAATCAGACATTGGCCCGGGATTTACTAAGGCGATTGAAGACGATCTCAAGGACCTGCTTCGGCGATATGGCTTAAACATCTCGGGATCGTGCAACTTGCGTTCGATAGCCCCCGGCACGTCGATCTAAGAGGTGCTCTTCTTACTTCGCCGCCTGCGTTGTTCCGTCGCCCGTGAGAACTGGTTTGCCGCGGGCTTGTCGTCGCCGAAGTTTGCTACCAGGTATTCGAGCAGGGCTTCGCGGTCTTGCGGCTTGGCACCCCAGTTGGCCATTTTGTCGAGTTCTCTGTTCCAGGCGCCGCGGGAGAGCCGGTTGGTGTGGATGATGATCAGCCCGTGGCATGGAATGCAGGTGCGCGCCTCTTCCTTTTGGCCGCGGGTAATGGTTTCAGGATCAGCCGCCAGTGCAGTCAGCGCGAAGGTAAGTGATACGAAAGCTGCGAATGACGCGGGTGCTCATGCCGGTTTCTCCACGTTGACGCCGATTCTGTCAACGCCATTCCACAGATAGCCAGACGGGTTCCAGGCCGGAACAAATGGCTGTACGCGACCAGCGGAATCCGTTGCTCGCGAAAGCAATACGTGGTAACCGGGTTTCTCCGGTTCCCACTTGAACTTCCACAAGCGCCAAGCGAACTGAAGTTTGGGCGAGATCAGATCTGCCTCATGCCAGCGGCTACCACCGTCAGTTGAGACTTCGACGCGCTCGATCACTTCCTCGCCCGCCCACGCAAAGCCGCGAACCTCGGTTGGACCGAATGGAACGGAAGCCTGGTCTTCCGGTGCGGTGATGGTGGATTTCACGGGCATGCCTTCGATGACTTCCAATTCAGCGGGACGGGCGGGCGTTCCGGGAGGCAGTGCGTATTTCGGATAGCGATATCCAGGGTTCATGAAGAATCCCGTTGTGAGGTCTGTATTGGCGGTGAAGCGCGTCACCCATTTCACCCAGCTGGTACCGTCCCAGCCAGGGACTACGAGACGAGCCGGGAAGCCATGGATGGCCGGCGTCTGTCCGTTCATGCTGAGCGCCAGGAGCGTGCCGGGGTGGAGTGCCTTTTCCATCGGCATGCAGCGGATGAAATCGGGTGTCGCGGCCACGCCCGTGTCGGCGCCGTCGATCTCGATGAACTTCGCTTGCGCATCGACGCCGGCCAGTTTCAGTACATCGCTCAAGCGCGGGCCGCGCCACTCGGCGTTGCCTATGGCGCCGCGTCCCCACTGAATTCCCGGGAGCTTCGGAGAGTAGAATGCCCGCCCGTTGCCGGTGCATTCCAGGGTTGCGGTCACCGTGTATTGCGGCAGCTTTTGCAGGTCGGCCAGAGTGAGATTTAGCGTTTTCGATACACGCCCGTTGATCAGGAGCCGATAGGCATCGGCGGCAATCGGAGGCGGGACGGGCAGATGCTGGCGGACAAAGAACGTGTCGACGGACGTCAAGTACGTGTTCAAATAACGAACGGGTGTTTCGAGATCCTCTGGGCGGTCGTTGTGGAGGATCAACGGTCGCTTTCCCGGAACGATGAAAGGTTGCGGGTCGCCGCCGGTGGCCTGTGCGCTCAAACGTCCGGCAGCCGCCGTCGCTAGCAGGGACGCAAACATTTCTCGACGGGTGGGCCTCATTTTCCTTCTGTTGCGATTGTGATCATAGCATCCACTAAGAAGAAGTACTCTTGCTACTTGCTCCGCGTCTCGATCTCCCCTTATCGCTGCGGGGGTCATCAACCCGTTGGCCGAGACTTGTGATAATTTGGATTCGTCTCCTTCCGGCGACGACAAATGAAACTGTAAAGACCACCCCCGCTTTTCATTCCGCTTAGCAGCGGATCTGGAGGTTTTGTGTCTTTACTGAACGTGTCCGAGCTCTCATTTGAATACCCGTCGTGTCCGGTCTTATTCGACGGCGTCTCGTTCTCAATCGATCCTGGGGACCGCATAGCGGTCGTAGGACCCAATGGATCGGGTAAATCAACCCTACTTCGACTGATTACCGGACATCTGGAGCCGACGCGTGGCCGCATCGCCCGCTCCCGGGGCTTACGCGTCGGGGTTGCCGACCAGCAGATCCGCGTAGAAAACAGCCAGACACTGTTTGACTTCGTCTTGGACGCTCTTCCCACTCTTGCCCGGCTGCGGACCGAGTTTCTGGAATCTGAGCAGCATCTTTCCGATCCGTCGATCGCCTCGAATTACGCAAACCAGATTAATGAGTATCGGGAAGCAGGCGGATTCCAGGCGGAAGCCGGCGTTGCTCGAACGCTGAGCGGCTTGCGATACTCCATCAAGGACTTTGGCCGCGAAGTGCAGTCGTTATCAGGCGGCGAGTGCACCAGAGCCGCATTGGCGCGCGCCCTCTCGATGGAAGTGGATTTGTTGGTTTTGGACGAACCAACGAATCATCTCGACATCGCCGCGCGGGAATGGCTCGAAGTAAGTCTGGGGTCGCGTGCCGGAGCCTGTGTCATTACGTCACACGACCGGAGCCTGCTCACGGGATTCGCTACCCGCATTATCGAAATCGAGCGCTCGAAGGTTCGCGTGTTCGAAAGCGGCTACCAAGATTATCGGGAAGCACGAGGACTACTCGACCGGCAGGCATGGGCCGCCTACGAGGCTTCTGAGCGCCGTAAAGCGGCGGCAGAGAGGGCCGCGCGCAGCAGGGAAAAACTCTCGGCGCGAGTCGCGGCGACCCCCGACGGCATTCGAGGCGGGAAAGACCATTACGCACGAAAAGCGGCGAAGGTGGCCCGCACAGCGCGCATTCTGCGGGCACGCGTGAGCGACGAAGAGCAGGTTGCAAAGCCGTGGGAGCACCAGCCCATCGAAGGCCTGACGTTCGATCGCATAGCCCGGAGCGGCGATATTGCACTGGCCTGTCTGGCACTAACGAAATCCTACGGCGGGAAGACTCTGTTTCGGGATCTCAGCTTCTACCTGCGCCGCGGAGACCGGCTTGCGATTGTAGGTCCGAACGGATCAGGCAAGACGACGTTGCTGAATGTGATCCGGGGGCTCACACCACCCGACTCGGGATCGGTTCGTTTTGGGGCCAAGGTCAAACCCGCCAGCCTGGCACAGACCCAGGACGAGATCGATTTGAATCGGTCGCCGCTTGATATTTGTGGATCAGATACCACGGCGCAAACTCTGCTAGCCTGTCTGAAAGTTCGCCCGGATCGTCTCAACCGCCCGCTATTTGAACTCAGCGGCGGTGAACAAACCAAGGTTGCCCTTGCGCGCATTCTTAGCAGCGAAGCGAACCTGCTCCTACTGGACGAGCCGAGCAACCATCTCGAGATTGAAGGTCAGGAAGCTCTGGAACAGGCGCTGAAGCTGTATCCAGGAAGCGTGATTGTCGTCTCGCATGATCGGTCTTTCCTTGAGGCGCTGGGTCCGCGGCTGATGTCCTTGGATCTCACGGACTTCGCCGCCGATCGTGAACGAGCAGCGGAACCGCAGGACGCCTTGGCGCGTTAGCGGACATCGGAAGCGAAACTTAATCCGCCGCCTGGCTGGCGGTTTGCTTCGGCTTCCAGCGCAGAATCGGATGACGGGCCGCCTTCACTTCGTCGACACGCTTAATGCGCGTGGAATAGGGCGCCTTCAGGACGAATTCCGGATTGTCCTCGACTTCCTTGGCAATGGAGATCATGGCATCGACGAAATAGTCCAGTTCCTGCTTGCTCTCGGTTTCGGTCGGCTCAATCATGAGCGCGCCATGCACGATAAGCGGAAAGCTGACGGTATAGGGATGGAATCCGTAGTCGATCAGGCGTTTGGCGATATCGCCAGTGCGCACGCCGCGTTTCGCCTGGCGATCGTCGCTGAACACGCATTCGTGCATGCTAGGCGCTTTGTAGGCGATCTCGTAATGCGGTTCAAGCTGCGTTCGAATGTAGTTGGCATTCATCAGCGCATCGATGGTTGCCTGACGCAGACCGTTGCCGCCGTGGGCCATGATGTAGGCCAACGCCCGGACCAGGACACCGAAGTTGCCATAAAAGGACCGTACGCGTCCGATCGATTGCGGCAGATCATAGTTCCAGGTCCACTGGTTATCGATTCGCTTCAAGCGTGGACCCGGCAGGAACGGAATGAGATCTTTCCCAACCGCAACCGCGCCTGAACCTGGGCCGCCACCGCCATGTGGCGTGGAGAATGTCTTGTGCAAGTTTAGGTGCATGACGTCAATGCCGAAATCGCCCGGCCGCGTCACGCCGACCAGCGCATTCATGTTGGCGCCATCCATGTAAACCAGCGCGCCTTTGTCATGCAGGATATTGCAAATGCGCTGGATGTTTTCCTCGAAGACACCCACCGTATTGGGGTTGGTGATCATCATGCCCGCGACTTCGTCCGTAACGTAACCCGCCAAGGCTTCGACGTCGATCATGCCGCGCTCGTTCGAATTCACATTTTGCACGGTGTAGCCGGCCATCGCGGCCGTGGCGGGGTTGGTGCCGTGCGCCGAATCGGGAACGAGAATCTTTTTGCGAGGGTTGCCGCGCGATTCGAGCAAGGCACGAATCATAAGGATGCCGGTGAACTCGCCGTGCGCACCGGCCGCCGGCTGCAGCGTGACCGCACTCATTCCCGTGATGCTTGCCAGAGCGTTTTCGAGCGCCGAGATCACTTCCATGCAACCCTGCGAAAGCGATTCCGGCTGATACGGATGCGCCCAGGCCAAGCCCTCGGTGCGCGCCACCAGCTCATTCACGCGCGGGTTGTACTTCATGGTGCAGGAGCCCAGCGGATAAAGGCCGAGGTCGATGGCGTAGTTCCAGGTAGAGAGACGCGTGAAGTGGCGGATGGCTTCCACTTCGCTGACTTCAGGAAAACCTTCAATTTCCGTTCGGACATTCTGCTCGCCCAAAGCGGTTTCGGGATCGACCTCCGGCACGTCCAGTTCAGGAAGTTGATAGCCCATTTTGCCGGGCGAACTGAGCTCGAACAGCAGCTGCTCATTCTGGGTGATGTGAGGAGAAACCTTTTTTACCATTCGCCTAAATTCCTTGTGCCTTCGCTGCGCCGCATCTCAATGCTTGGTAAAGGCCGCGATGACGCGGTCCATGTCCTGGCGTTTGCTCATTTCGGTGGCGCAGAGCAAAACGCAGTGGGCGAGTTCCGGATAGAAGCGTCCCAACGGCAAGCCGCCGATGATCTTCTCTTCCAGCAGTCCGGCATTGATCTGTTCGGGACTCTTACCGTTGGTACGGGCCACGAATTCATTGAAGAAGGGGGCATCGAACTGCAGCGGCAAGCTGCCCGCCAAGTAATGTGCCTTTGAGAGATTCTGGGTAGCCAGGTCGCGTAAGCCCTGCTTGCCATACACGGTCATGAAGACCGTCGCCATCAGAGCGATCAGCGCCTGGTTGGTGCAAATATTCGAGGTCGCCTTTTCGCGGCGTATGTGCTGTTCGCGAGTGGCCAGCGTGAGGCAGAAGGCGCGGTTGCCATCGCGGTCGGTGGTTTCGCCCACCAGTCGGCCCGGGATCTGGCGGACAAACTGTTCACGGGTAGCGATGATGCCTGCGTACGGGCCACCATAGCTGGGCGTAATGGCGAAGCTCTGCAATTCACCGGCGACAATGTCAGCGTCGCGCGGCGGCTCGACCAGACCCAGCGCAACGGCCTCCGTGAAGCTCACGACCAGCAGTGCGCCTTTGCTGTGGACAATCTGCGCGATCTCAGGCACTTGCTCGATCACGCCGAAGAAATTGGGTGTTTGAAGAATGACCGCCGCTACTTCTTCCGTAAGCTGCTTTTTAAGATCGTCGAGGTCGAGGCCGCCGTGCTTATCGTACGCCAGCGTTGATACGGGAATGCCTTGATGCCGGGTGCTGGTTTCGAGCACTTCGCGATATTCGGGATGGACCGATCGCGCGATAAGAACTTTGTCGCGCTGCTTGATGCGGACTGCCATCATGGCCGCTTCAGGGATGGCCGATGAGCCGTCGTACATCGACGCATTAGCAACATCCATGCCTGTCAACTGGCAGACCATGGTCTGGAATTCAAAGATGGATGTGAGTGTCCCCTGCGCGATCTCGGCCTGATAAGGCGTGTACGACGTGAGGAACTCGCCGCGGGAAACGACGGTGTCGATCAGCACCGGACGGTAGTGACGATAAACGCCGGCGCCCAGAAAACTGGCATATCCGGCACCGCTCTCTTCGCCACGCTGCCGGAAGTAGTCGATGATGTCGTATTCGCTTTTGCCGTCTTCGATGGCCAGCTTGCCGCGGAAGAGAACATCTTCCGGAAGATACGAGACCAACTCTTCCTGAGAACCTAAACCGATGGTATCGAGCATCTGACGACGCTCAGAATCAGACTTTGGTAAGTAGCGCAATTCGATCCCTAACTTGAAACGGGCGGGGAGAGATGACTTATTCCGCCCCTATGTACTTTTGATAATCGTCAGCCGACAGAAGATCGTTAATTTCAGCGGGCGCGGACAATTTAAGCTTGATCAGCCACGCAGCGCCATGGGGATCCTCGTTCAGCTTCTCTGGCGTGGTGGAGAGCAGATCATTAATCGCCGTTACCTCGCCGGAGACAGGCGAGTAAATGTCGGATACCGCCTTCACCGATTCGACGGAACCGAAAGACTGGCCCTTCTCCGTCTTGCTACCAACCTTGGGGAGGTTGACGAACACGATGTCGCCGAGCTCTTCCTGGGCATGGTCGGTAATGCCGATGGTGCCGGTGTCGCCTTCCACCGATACCCATTCATGTTCTTTCGTGTACTTGAAATTGTCCGGATAGCTCATGAAGTTGTCTCTTATACCTTGGCTCGTTTGTAGAAGGGCGTCGGCACGGTAACGGCGTCAACCGGGTTGTCGCGGATCATGACTTGAATCGCAACGCCGGGGTGCGCCTGATCGACGGGCAGATAACACAGGCCGATGTTCTTCCCAAGTGTCGGCGAAGGTCCGCCGCTGGTGACCCAGCCGGCCGGCTTGCCGTCGAGAAAAACCTCGTAGCCGTCCCGGCCAATTCCCCGCCCTGTCATTTCAAAACCAACCAGCTTGCGTGTCAGGCCGGCAGCCTGTAACTTCTCGAGCGCGGCGCGCCCCACAAAATCGCCCTTGTCCATCTTGACAATCCAACCCAGATCGGCCTCCCACGGATTGATGGAGGCGGTGATCTCATGGCCGTAGAGCGCCATCTTAGCTTCCAGGCGTAATGTATTGCGGGCGCCCAGGCCGCAGGGCTTTATGCCAACCGACTGACCCGCCGCCAGAATCTCCCGCCACAGGCGCGCGGACTGATCGGGACTCACGTAGATTTCGAATCCGTCTTCACCCGTATAACCGGTGCGGGCGATGCGGGCCGGCGTGCCCGAAACCTCGCCATCTGTGAACCAGTAATAGCGAATGGCGGAAAGATCCACGGGCGTCAATTGCTGCAGCACACCGAGCGCTTTCGGGCCTTGGATAGCAAGTTGGGCGTAGCGAGGGCCGGCGAAATCGACTTCGGCATTGAAGTGATTGTGTTGGCAAATATGCTCGAAATCCTTATCCTGATTCGAGGCGTTGACGCACAGGAAAAAGTGGTGGTCGTCGATCTTGTGAACCAGGATGTCGTCCACGAAACCGCCGTGCTCATAGAGCAGCGCCGAATAGTGGGCCTGTCCGGGCTTCAGTTTGGCGGCGTTGTTGGTGGAGACGTAATCTACCAACCGGAGAGCCTCTGGACCGCGCACCTCAATTTCACCCATGTGGCTAACGTCAAACAATCCCGCCGCCTTGCGAACGGCATGGTGCTCATCGAGAATGCCTGAGTACTGGACAGGCATGTCCCAGCCGCCAAAATCGACCATTTTGGCGCCGCAGGAGCGGTGCGTTTCGTTGAGAGGAGTCCTCTTCAGATCGAGGGTTGGAGTCATCTGAAAGAAGTTTCAGCGTAACATGCGGGTGGTCGCCGGCCGGTATTGGCGCGATTATAAAGCGGAGACGTTTCCGGGACTGGGCAGCACGTGCAGCCAGGCGGGGTCAAGCAAGGTTTGGCGAGCCCGCGGATTAGCGGGCACTAACAGCTACGGGCGGCTTCGTCCCTTGCTTTCGACGGAATCCAGAATCTGGCTCATCTGCTTCACGCGCTTCGGTTCCTGATTTGCCAAATCGTCCCGCTCGCCTGGGTCGTTTTTGATGTTGAAGAGCTGATCCAGGGGACTGTTGCCGAGTTCGATGCCGGTTTGGTTGGTTTTGGGTCCGGAGTGATGGCGAATGAACTTCCAATCTCCCTGAACGAGCGACAACGAATCGGCATGTTCCACCAGATACGGCCTTCCGGTTGTCGATTGGCCAAGAAACGCAGGCAGCAAATCAAAGCTGTCGGGTGCGGCGTTGGCGGGTAACGTCTGGCCGGTCAGACTTGCCAGAGAATGAAGCAGGTCTACGTGGCACATCAGCGCGTCGGAGGTTGAATCCGGCTTGACATGGTTCGGCCATCGGATCAGGAAAGGCACACGCGTCCCGCCATCATAGTTGCTGTATTTCCCACCCCGGTAAATGCCGGCCGGTTTGTGACCACCGGCTTTCTCGACTGCCTGGTCCTTGTAGCCGTCGTCGAGCACCGGGCCATTGTCGCTCGCGAACATCACAATCGTGTTGCCGGTGAGCTTTAAACCGTCGAGCGCCGCGAGAACCTGGCCGACAACCCAATCAAGCTCGAGAATGGCATCCCCTCGCGGTCCCATTTCGCTCTTGCCTGAAAAGCGCGCGTCCGGAAGGCGAGGCACATGAATCTCATGAGCCGCGAAATAAAGGAAAAACGGGCCAGCTTGCTCGCGAGTGATAAAACCGATTGCCTTGGATGTGAATGTGGCCGCCATTTCCTCGTCAACCCAGAGCGCCTTCTTTCCACCTTTCATGTAACCGATCCGGCTGACGCCGTTCACGATTGCCATATCGTGCCCGTGGCTGGGAAACATCCTCAGCAGTTCGGGATTGTGCTTACCGGTTGGCTCGCCGGGAAATGGTCTTTCGTAGCTGATGGAAATAGGATCGTTCGGATCGAGGTTTACGACGCGATGATTCTCCACGTAAACACACGGAACCCGATCGCCCGTCGCAGGCATGATGAAGGCGTAGTCGAAACCGATTTCGAGCGGTCCCGGCTTGATCTCACCATTCCAGTCGATGGATCCCGCACCCAGCCCCATGTGCCATTTACCAACCACTCCGGTCCGGTAGCCGGCGGCTTTCAACACGG
This sequence comes from uncultured Acidobacteriaceae bacterium, assembly GCA_963740005.1. Taxonomy (GTDB): domain Bacteria; phylum Acidobacteriota; class Terriglobia; order Bryobacterales; family Bryobacteraceae; genus CAJCIT01. Next base: position 85,868 of record CAVUCO010000010.1, read on the forward strand.
AGGGCAGAGTCGCGCTTCCCGGCTCGATCAGGAGCGCCGCATCGCCGGGAAGTATGCCGGTCCCCTCCTTGCGCCAGGCATATTGGCCTGTCATCAGCGCATATCGCGATGGAGTACAAGTGGCCGATGCGGAGTGGGTCGCGGTGCCACGCATACCCTCAGCAGCCAATCGGTCGATGTTCGGCGTTTTGATCCTCGTCGCACCATACGAGCTCAGGTCCCCGTAGCCGACGTCGTCCGCGTAGATCAGTACGATATTCGGCCTCGTTGCCGGAGCTGCCTCAGCGCTCAATGCGAGACATATCGCGGCTGCTTGCAATACAAGAGCTCTTCTTCTAGTCATCTGCTTCGTAAGGAGATCGTATCTCAAGAAGGGCTCGGCACGGCTTGTCTTCGGAAGTAGAATCTTCGTGGTATCAGTGAATCAGTGATTACGGTCTGCAGTCCCCAATGTTCCCTGATCCTGCGGATTCTTTTCGCTCTATTGTTAGCGCCCCTGTGCGTCGAGTCCTCGCCGCCCTCCGGCAAAGCAACGCCTGAACGCTTTTGGCTTGCCGGCCGTTATGACGGTCATCGGATCGTAGTGTACTTCGACGCAGTGAAACTTGGGAATGCGGGCCCGCCAAATGCGGTTACCATCCCCTACCCGGTAGCCGAACGTTTTTTCGCCCCAGTCGCGTTGCCGCCGAGCTATGTGAGAGAGCTTCAGCGCGGACCTGACGCCGAACACTTCGCCGTCGGCGACCGTTACGATTTGCTGCTGGGCGGCAACGACGTAGAGCCGGTTACGCTCACCACCCTGGTCGGCTTTGAAAGTGACGAGGGTGTGGGCAACGATTCTTACATCGGCGCTTTGGCCACGCTGGACAACAAGGATGGATTGCTGTTTCAGCAAAACTATTACGTGGTGCGGCGTCATCACGAACGGGGGAATGCTGCCGCGGGGCTTGGGCCGGGTCAGGCGGCCGTACATGCCGGCCTGCTGAAGGAACCACTTCGCTTCGATGTCGAGACGCAAATTGCCTCGCGACTTGTTCAGCGAATGAAGAGTTTGGCGCCCGATGCGGTTCGACTCAAAGCGGCCAGCTTGTCGCCGGCAATTAAGGTGCAGTCTTTTACCCTTGGCGATGGGAGTCTGCGCTACTACGCCCGTGCCGAATGGAGATCAGGAAATGAGCCCAATGGCAGAGCGACGTTCGCACTCGCCGCCTGGATCGCCCCACAGCCAACGCCTCATATCCTGGCGGTCGAAGCGCAAGGTTCTTCGTTAGGCGGCTTCGAAGAAGAACTTCCGAACCTGCTTAACGTCGTGGACCTCGGTAATGGTCGAGCCGCAATCATCGTTTCGGAGTCTGGCGAGGACAGTTCGGCATTATTCTTGTTTGAATACCGCGATGGCGTTGCCTTGAGCCAGATGCGGAGACTGCAGTCTCTCGAGGCGGGCGAATGATGGACCTAGCCTGACGTGGCGGCGATTCCTACCGGTTGCAGAACTGCCGGAAGCGGTTAACTATCCTCACCAGTTCGCCGGGCTCGCGCAATCGATATCCACAGCACAAGGACTCCGATGCCGAACGCGCCCAGGCTGGCAGGCTCCGGCGCGTTCGATACTGCTCCGGCAAAGTCCAAGCCGAATGGGGTGTCCGCGATCCCCTGCCGAACGCCAAACGACAACTGGTTCGCGCCGGCCACGAAGTCAGCCGACGGTAAAACGATGGTCAATTCCGTGGACGTAAGGCAGCCAATGGGCGCATTGGCGCAGGTTGTGCCCTGATTTAGATTTACCGCCTGCAGTTGATGGCCGTTCAGGATCACGGACGAGGAATCATCGGCCAGGGCTGTGATCGAGCCGAAATACAGCGAAGGGTCACCACTCAAAGTAAACGTATCCGTGAAAAGGACGGTCGATCCGACATTCGAGTCCTTAGTGGTTATTGAGACATCCGAAACCCAGCTTGAGGGTGTGCCGTTCGGAGCAATAAGTGGCGCGGCCCAGACCGAAGCGGGCGTAATTTCATAAGTGGTGCCTGAGCCGTTGTTCGTGAGTGCCGTGTTGCTTACCAGCGTAATGGTGCCGGCAAAGCCGGGAATGCTTGTGATAATCGATAACGCTATAAGAACGGCGGTTTTGATGGTAAAAGAGGGCATCGAAGTAAGTCATCTCCTCGACCTCAATGCTAAGGACTTGACTTGAAGATATGAAGTGCCCTTGGAGTAATAAGGGGTAGCAGTACCCTCTTACTCTGCGCTTACAAACCGGGTACGCAGGCGATCCTATTCAGGCCGTACCGCTCGCAAAACGCAGGAGTAGGTTGGTAAGTGTTACCGGCGGAGGTCCCTAATGAAGCATGGGGAATAACACCCGTAGACGCGCATCGTCGGGATGCGCGCCGTACTCGCAGATTTCGAACGCCTCGTAGTACCGTGTGCGGTTTCCTTTTTCCGGACCATACCATTTCACCAGCGCAGCGCGAATGGCCGGGCTTGGCTCGGCGTTCCAGTGCTGCTTGAGCCAAGCCTTCCGCTCCGCATGATCTTGTGGAACTTCACTCAACTTCCCGTCCACCCAGGGCAGCCACTCATAGAATTGCGAAACATGCGAATCCAGCGCGTTGGTCTTCTGGTCAATTACGTCGTCCAGCGATACCGCAACATCGGGCCGGAACGGATTGGGACGCTGGAAATTGTCCTGGTAGTAGAAAAACGTTGGGTTCTTGCGAAGGGCCGGCGTATCGGGCACGATGTTCGGCACCACCACCATGTAGGCCGCATCCTGCACCAACACACCCGTGTAGCGATGATCCGGGTGATAGTCGTTGGGCCGCGGGGCAAGCACCACGTCCGCCTTCCAACTCCTGATCTCGCGAATGATTTGTTCACGCACCTCGAGTGTCGGCAGCAACTGCCCATCATGATTGTCGAGAACGTCGTACTCGATCCCTTGCCGCCGCGCTGATTCTTTTGCTTCCGCAAGCCGCCGCTTGGCCAGTTCCTTGCCATGCATGGTCTGATGCCCGGCGTCGCCGTTGGTGACCGACACGAATTTCACGGGATAGCCCGCCTTTACCCAAAGCGCGGCTGTTCCGGCTGCGCGGATATCACAATCGTCCGGGTGCGCTCCGAAAGCGATGATCCGAATCTTATCCCCTTGACCCATGAGACTAGTGGCGGCACTTACGGTAAGGAGCAACGAACTTAAAACACGAGCTCTGGGCATGGCTACTATTGTGCACCGACCAGATCTGTTACAGAGCTAGTGCGCTTCGCTGCCTTCGGCCCCGTATTCCTTCAGCTTGTTGAACAGGGTCTTCAGGCTGATACCGAGAATCTCGGCAGCACGCGTCTTGTTGTTCTTGGTGTGCTGCAGGGTGAGTTGGATCAGCGCCCGCTCGGCCTGTGCGACCGTGGTGCCGACCGGCAGGCGGACATTTTCCGGCTCGAACACCGTGGACGCCGAGCGTTGGCCCGTCGAGACACCGAAGTCGTAGGGAAGATGGGCCATGAGGATGGCGCCCTCGCCGGCTACGATGACAGCGCGCTCCAAAACATTTCTGAGCTCACGCACATTGCCCGGCCACGTGTGCTTCCGAAAGGCTTCCATCACTTCGGGACTGACGTGGCTCACATTGCATGAGTGCTTGCGGTTCAGATTAGTGATGAGTGTCTCGCACAGCAATTCCAGATCGCTCATACGCTGGCGGAGCGGCGGAAGAGTGATCTGAAATACATTCAGGCGATAGTAGAGGTCCTCGCGGAGGTCACCCTTTTTCAGGGCTTGTTCGATAACGCGGTTGGTGGCGGCAATCACCCGCACGTCCACGGAGATTTCCGATTTGCCACCCAGCCGCCGCACGCGCGAGTCCTCCAGGACACGCAACAGCTTGGCTTGTGTGCCGCTGGGCATCTCGGCCAGTTCGTCCAGCAAAAGCGTGCCGTGTTGAGCCAGTTCGAAGCAGCCGGCGCGCCGCTCCAGAGCACCCGTGAATGCACCCTTTTCATGACCGAATAGTTCGCTCTCGATCAGCGTCTCGGGCAAGGCAGCGCAATTGATGGCGATGAAGGGACCGGCCCGGCGATCACTGAGCTGATGGATGGCGCGAGCGACCAGTTCCTTGCCCGTTCCGCTTTCACCAGCCACCAGGACCGACGCCTTGCTGGAAGCCACTTGCCGGACAATCGAGAAAACCTGTTGCATATCCTCGGAAGTGCCCACCATGTCGACCAGGACACCCTGGTAGGAGAGCTGCCGCTGCAGCCGCTCAGTCTCTTCCGTGAGCTGGCTCTGTGTGGAGGCCCGCTGCAACAGGATGCGCAGCGCGTTGGGCTGGATGGGCTTCTCCAGAAACCAGAACGCCCCCAGGTCGTGGATGGTCTGGATGGCGGTTTCGATATTCCCAAACGCGGTCAGCACGATGGCCGGCGGCATTTGGCCATCGGCGCCCAAACGCTGCATGAGTTCGAATCCATCCATGCGCGGCATCATCAAATCGGTAATGATGACGTTGGCTGGGAAACCAGCTAGTTTTTCAAGGGCTTCCAAGCCATCGGCCGCGGTTTCAACCGTGAATCCCCAGGAGCTGACCAAGGCAGCTAACGGCTGGCGTTGGGACTCGTCGTCATCGACAATGAGGACATTCGACGCTGAGCGCGGCTGGGTTCCCACGAAGTAAGTGTAACCGATATAACGAGCGGGACTTGCTTGCTCTGTGGTGGACTTAGTACCTATTCGAACCCGGAATCCTCTAAACTGATCAAGAATGCAGCGTCGCCGCTTTTTCCATTTTCTTCTCTGCCTGACGACTGGCTGGGCGTTTGCATCGGCTCCGAACGAAACCCAATCGGACGCCATCGATGTCAAGCAATCTCTGGACCGGCTTGCCGTCACGGGCAGCGTTCTGATGATTGCCGCACACCCGGACGATGAAAACACAGGACTTATCTCTTACCTTGCCCGGGGCCGGAAGGTTCGCACCGCTTATCTCTCGCTGACTCGTGGAGAAGGCGGGCAGAACGTCATCGGACCTGAGCAAGGCGACGACCTCGGCATCCTCCGAACTGAAGAGTTACTGCAATCGCGGCGGGTGGACGGCGGCCAGCAGTTCTTCTCGCGGGCAATAGACTTTGGCTACTCCAAGAGTGCGAAGGAATCACTCGACAAGTGGGGGCACGACGCGGTTCTAGGGGACATTGTCTGGGTGATCCGGAGCTTCCGCCCGGATGTGGTGATTCTGCAGTTCACCGGGACGTCGCGGGATGGCCACGGACAACATCAGGCCTCGGCGATCCTGGGCCGCGAGGCCTACGATGCGGCGGGCGACCCGAAGAAGTTCCCCGAACAGCTCAAATACGTGCAACCCTGGCATCCCACCCGGCTGATGGTGAACCGGCGTGGGTTCACGAAGGAAATGCAAAAGGAGATCGACGCCTTACCTGAGCGAGTGGATCTGGAGATTGGCGGGTATGACCCGCTGCTCGGCTACAGCTACGGAGAGCTGGCAGGTATCAGCCGGAGCCTGAACAGCAGCCAAAGCGACGGCACTCCCCGCATGCGCGGAGACTTGAAGACCACCCTCGTAACGTTGAGCGGGCCGCCCGCGAAGACCGACCTCTTCGACGGAGTGGACCTGACGTGGTCGCGCTATTCGGGCGGCGAGGCGGTCGGAAAGATGCTGGCGGAAGCCGCGCATAAATGGAAGGCTGACGATCCCACTCAGTGCATTGAGTGGCTGGTGAAGGCTCGCGAGGCTGCGGCCAAACTGGACTCGCCGGAAGTGGCGGAACGGATCCGCCAGATTGACGAAACCATCGCCAAGTGCGCCGGCTTGTGGCTCGACTTCAGTACCGATCGCGAACAAATCCTGGCCGGTAACGAATTCAAGCTCAAAGTCACCGCAATCCAGCGAACCGCGCTGCCGGTGGTGATTGAATCGCTGCGCGTGAACGGCCAGGAGCTTCCCGAAACGAAGACGCCCATCGCCTTGAAGCTGAACGAGGTCAAGGTCATCGAGACCCCTCACACCATCCCGACTGCGGGCGTGACCACACAACCATACTGGCTGCGAGAGCCGGCGGCCGGTGACCTCTATCAGGTCTCGGATGCACGGCTGATCGGGTTGCCTGAGAATCCGCCGCTGCTGACACTGCAGGCCGATGTGCAAATTGGGCAGGCGCGTATCAAGGTGGAGCGGCCGGTTCTCTACCGGTATATGGACCGCATGCATGGAGAATCCATTAAGCCGGTTGCTGTGATGCCGCCGGCTTCGCTGCGCTTCCTTCAACCTACGCAGGTCTTCCCCGCGCTGGCTAGCAAGAAGATTGAAGTTGAGGTGAACTCCCACGCGGCGCTCAAAGAAGGCCGTGTATCGCTGAAGGCCCCCACGGGTTGGAAGATTGAGCCGGCTTACCAAGAGGTGGCTTTCAACGGCGCCGGTGAGCAGAAGATTTTGACGTTCGATGTGACGCCCGCACGCGATGCCGCGGTAGGTGATTTGAAGGCTTCGCTCCAGACCGACGGCCGGCGGATTGCCGTTGACGTGCGGTACATCGACTACGCGCATATTCCGCTGCAGACCCTTTTCCCGCCGTCCGAAACCAGGCTGGTTCGCGCGGACGCCGTCGTTTTGGCCCGCCGCGTGGGATACGTGATGGGTGCCGGCGACGACGTTCCCGCCGCGTTGCTACAACTCGGCTGCACAGTGGTCCTGTTGAGCCCAAGCGATCTGGCACAAGGCGACCTCCGCCAGTTTGATGCGATTGTGACCGGCATTCGCGCGTATACCGAACGGCCCGATCTGGTAGCGAATCAGGCCCGGCTGATGGAGTACGTTTCAAACGGCGGAACGCTTGTGGTGCAGTACAACCGCATCGAACGTGACCGATCGGAGCCGCTGAAACATATGGGCCCGTATCCCTTTGAAATTGGGAACCAGCGCGTAACCGTGGAGGAGGCGCCGGTTGTTTTCGATGCCGGCAATCCGTTGCTGACCTCGCCAAATCGCATCACAGAGCGGGATTTCGACGGCTGGGTGCAAGAGCGAGGTTTGTATTTCGCTTCCAAGTGGGATGCTCGTTACGAGACGCCGTTTGAGATGCATGACCCGGGTGATCCATCCATGAAGGGTTCTACGTTGGTAACACGCTACGGCAAAGGCGTGTACATCTTCACGGCGCTTTCGTTCTTCCGGGAACTCCCGGCAGGGGTGCCCGGAGCATACCGGCTGTTTGCAAACTTCCTGAGTGCCTCAAAGACGCTCGGGGCAGCTCCGGCGGCTGCAAACCGAGCGGAGCGTTGATGGACGACCAGGCGGATCGGGAACGGCTGGCCAAGGTAGCCGCCCTCGTGAATGAGGCGCGGTTATCACAACTCCGGGCCGACCAGGCAGAACGCGACGAACCGCCGCCGTTTCTCGGAACCTGGGGCCGGGTCTATGGTCTGGTGATCCTGTACCTCGCCCTTCTCATCGCGGCGCTGTACGGAGTGACTCTGGCTTTCGCACCCTAAGCAAGGCTCGCACCCACGCGATAAAATGCAGCAGGTGCAAAAGCTGCTTGAAGTGATCGCGTGCTCGGCCGAAGATGCGATCGAATCCCAATTGGGAGGGGCGAATCGCGTCGAACTTGTGCGCGCGCTCGCCAAGGGCGGATTTACGCCCGATTTGATGATCGTACGCGCGATCGTTTCCGCTGTGACAATCCCAGTGCGTGTCATGGTCAGGGAGAGCGACGCACCCACCGTATTCAGCGCGGAAGAGTTCCGACTGATCGAAGACCGGCTGCGCCGCTTGAGCGAGCTTCCATTGGAAGGCGTAGTCGTGGGCTTCGTGCGCAAAGGCGTCATTGAAACCGACAAGCTGGAGCGCATCATCAGGATCGTGCCGAACTGGCGCATCACCTTCCACCGTGCCTTTGAGCAGGTCCGCGACCCCCAGGAGGCGCTCCGCACTCTCAAACAATTTCCTCAGGTGGACCGGGTTTTGAGTTGCGGATGCGACGGCGACGCGGCAACCAGGCTGGCCTGCCTGGAGGAACTGCAGCAACGAGCTGGTCCGGAGATTACGATTCTTGCGGCCGGCGGCTCGGATGAAAAGACCTTGTGCCTGCTCGCCTCGAGCGACGTGATCCGTGAAGTCCACGTCGGCCGCGCAGCTCGCATGCCGGCCGTCCACAATGGACCGGTACGCCGCGCGCGGGTGGCCGCCGTACGCGAGATTCTCGATAGCGGCAGGCGTCCGATGGTGGGAACCTAGGTCCGCCCCGCGGGCGGGTGCGCTGTCAGTTTGCCGGCAGAGCCGGCGCGGGCTGTGGACGGAACATCGCCCGAAACGCTTTGAATATGAAGCGGAAAATAAGGGCTGATGCCAGCAATCCCACCGCCACGACTCCCAGAATCACCAGCGGATGGACGCTCATCAGATACGCCCCGCCGATGGTGAGAGCATCTTCGAACAGGCTCAGACCGATATTCGAAAAAGGTTCGGGAGACGTGTTGGCGGCCAGCCGCGTAGCCGCCTTTGTGCCGTGCGAACTAAGCGCTAAGGTGCCACCGGCCAGCAGGGCTAAGAGACGAACTGAAGGATCAAAGTCGGCGAAGGCGCTGGCCGCCAGTATTGCTCCAGCCGGAATTCGAATGAATGTATGGATGGCGTCCCAAACCGAATCCACAGCAGGAACCTTGTCGGCAATGAACTGCATGACAAAGAAAACCGCGGCGACCCCGATCACCCACCAGTTGCTGACGTAACTCAGGTGGCCAGGTAAGTGCACCAGATTGTAGCGTTGCAGCAGACCCAAGGTAAGGACGGTGGCGTAGAGATTGATCCCGGACAGCCAGGCCGATCCCATGGAAAATGCAAGTGTAGTGAAGTCCATGTCTCTCGCCTCGCGGACGTGTTACCAATCTACAACGAGCCAACCTTCCATTCCGAACACCTAGAAATCGAATTGGTCAATATTCTGTTTGGTGAAGACGAACGGTTCGCCGAGGATGATGTCGGTGCCCCGGATCTCAACCGAGCCCAGGCGCCCGGCGTTGAACGTGGCTTGGCCCGTCGGGAACTGCCCCCTCGCCAGCGCGGCCGAGGTGGCCACCACAAGGTAGCCCAGATCGCGGGTCTTCCAGAGCACGACCGCCGCGACGTCGCCGGAATGAACATAGGGCTTGCACAGGTTGGGAAGTGAAAGGCCAACCACCTTCACGTCCGAACGGCCCGACTGCTTGATGGCTTCGCCGGCACCCGGCACTGCAGGCGCCGAAATCGCGATGATGACACGGACCTTGGGATAGACCTTCAAGATAGTCTGCGCCTCGGAGAATGCTTTGTCGCGATCATCGTCGCTCGGTCGAATCACAACCAGGTTCATCTTCGGATACTTGGCCACAACACGAGCGCGGATAGCGTCGATCCACTTGTTCTGGTTGGCGGCACTGAGTGCGCCGGTAATGACGGCGAACTCGCCCTCGTCATGCATGATCTTCGCCGCTTCATCCGTAAGCGTGTTGCCGATGCCTTGGGGCGTGGCCTGATTGACGAAGTAGTCACGGGAATCCGGTTCGGCATCGGCATCCCAGGTAACGACCTTGATGCCCTGGGCTCGGGCTTTTCGCAGGACGGTGGAGATGCCGGGCGCGTTCTCCACGCTAACCGCGATGGCGTCGACATGAAGTGTGATCCACCCTTCGATCACCTCGTTCTGCTTAGCAGCGTCCAGCCCGGTGGGGCCGTCCCAGATCAGATCGACATTCAGTTCCTGAGCTGCTTCTTCAGCGCCCACGCGGCAGCTGATGAAATGCGGGTCGCCCTTGGCCTTTGGCATCACGCCGATGGTGACGCGGCGCGCCGTCCCGGCGTTGTTTGGAACGATGGCAGAGCTGATGCGGCCGCGCAGCGCCAGCTGCAAATTTTTTACGAGATACCAATTGCTGACCGACACAATCACGGCGCCGGCCAGGACAGTGGCGCAGAGGATGGCGAGTTGCGAGTTCTTCATAATCGATTCCTGATCCATGCCGGACTGTCCAGCAACCGCAGGGCGGCGGGCGCGGTTGGCAAGGCGCTCCAATGCTATGGTGACAACCAGCAGCACGCCGGTCAGAATGCCGGCCAGTTCCGCCGGCAGCGCGGCCAGCCGAAGCCCGTTCTGGAGAACAACGATAGCAGTGATCCCCAGCAGGCTGCCCGGAATTGTGCCCGATCCGCCAAAGATGGACGTGCCGCCAAGCACGACGGCTGTAATCGCCGTCAGTTCGTAGCCATTACCTGCGTCGGACTTCGCCTGGCCCAGATGAGCGACATAGACAATCGCCGCAACACTAGCAGCAAACCCTGACAGCGCGTAGACCAGAAGCAGTCGGCGGGCCACCGGAATCGCCGCGTAACGCGCACCTTCGCCGGAGTAGCCAATCGCACGCAAGGCGCGCCCGATGATGGTCCGGTGCTGCAAAGCAAAGTAAGCGCAAACGGCGACCGCGAGAAACACGGTCTGGGTAGGCACGATGCCGCCCAAGTATCCCTGACCCAAAAACAGGAACCTGGCAGGAAAGCCAGAGAAATTGCGCGCGCCACCCGTGAGACCCTCGGCGAGGCCTCGGAACAGCGAGTATGTGCCCAGCGTGACGATGAGTGGCGAGACATTCAGCCGCGCGATGAGCGACCCATTCAGCAATCCACCCGCGATGCCAATCGACAATGCCGCGCCCGCGGCGCCAGGGATCGGCCATCCCGCATCATGCCAAAGTGCGCCAAAGCTAACGGCGCAGAGTCCCATCATCGACCCCACGGAGAGATCAATGCCGCCCGTGATGATAACGGGCGTTAGCGCGAGCGTGAGAAGTCCGATTTCGACCCCGAGCCGTATGCATTCGAAGAAATTAGTGACGGAGAAGAAACTGGGCGCCGCCAGGCTAAGCAGCAGGATCTCCACCAGTAGCAGAATGCCGACGAACACTTCCTGTTTGGCGGCTTTCATAGGCAGACTACGCGTGAACGGCCGCTTGCTTCGAGGCGCGGGCCACAAGCGCGTCAAACAGCACTGTCAGCAGAATGATCGCGCCCTGGATGGCTTTCTCCCAATACGCACTCAGGCCCAAAAATGTGAGCGCCGGCCCAATGCAACCCAACAGACAGACGCCGATGAACGTGCCGAACAGGGAACCGCGGCCGCCTGTGATCGGCGTGCCGCCGACAACCACCGCGGCAATGGCTTTCAATTCGAGGCCGATGCCGGCGTTGGCAGGCACATCCGAAAAACGTACAGCGTTCAACATCGCCGCGAATCCGGAAAGCGCACCCATCAGAACGAACACGGCGAACAAAACCTGTTTAGTTGGGATGCCGGCCAGGTTGGCGGCTTCCCGGTCGGAGCCGGTTGCGTAGATGGAACGAAACGCCACCAGATGCTGGGACGCCCATGCCAGCGCGGCGAACACGGCGAGTGACCCAAGGACGATGACGACTTGCCCGGCAGACTGGCCCAGGCCGAACCATTGGAAGGTAGCGGGCAAGCCTTCCACCCAGGCGCCGCCGGTGATCCAACGCAAGGACTCGCGCCACACCACCATGGTGGCCAACGTCACCACAATCGACGGAGCATTCACATAGGAGATGAGCACGCCGTTGATCGCGCCGAAGAGCGCGCCTGCCAACACCGTGCAGGGAATGACTAGCGCTATGGGAACTCCAGCTTGGGCCAGCAGCCCGGCCACGACGCTCGCCACGGCGAAAAGCGAGCCGACTGAGATATCGATCTGGCCCAGCACGATGACCAGCGTCATGCCGGAGGCCACCAGCAGCACTGGAATGTTGGTAAGCGCGAGATCGCGGAGATTGGCGAAGCTAAAGAAAGCCGATGCGACGACCGCCAGCACAATCAGGAAAAGAACAAGCGTGATGACGCTTGCGGCCTGACGGCCCACGCGCAATGGTTTCATGCGCCGCCTCCCAGGGATGGCGCTTTGTGTCCTAAGGCGAGTTCCATGACGCTATGAGGATCGGCTTCTGAGCGTTCCAGGACGCCGCCAATTCGCCCCTTACACATCACGGCAATCCGATCGCTCATCCCGAGAATCTCCGGCAGCTCCGACGAGATCATGAGGATGGCCAGGCCCTTCTCGGCGAGGTCGCCGATAAGGTGATAGATCTCCGCCTTCGCCCCAACGTCAATGCCTTGGGTCGGTTCGTCAAGAATCAGCACCTTGGGATGCGTGAGTAGCCAGCGAGCCAGAGCAACCTTCTGCTGGTTTCCGCCCGAGAGATTCTTCACAGGCGCATTGATCGACGGGGTCTTGACACCGAGCCGCGTGCAGTAGTCCCGCGCGACTTCCCGCTCCTTGCCGAATTGCAAAAAACCATTTGTCGAAATGGCTTTGAGGCTTGCCAGCGTAGTGTTCTGGCCCACCGGCATTTCCATCACGACGCCATGTCGACGGCGATCCTCCGGTACATAAGCCAGGCCCAGCGCCAATGCGTCGGCGGGAGATCCGATCCGTACGGGCCGGCCACCGATGAAGACTTCACCGGAGTCGGCCGGCGTCAGGCCGAACAGTGCTTCGGCGAACTGCGTGCGGCCTGAGCCAATCAGGCCGGCCAGTCCCAGAATCTCTCCGCACCGCACCGTCAGGCTGACATCTTTCACGCCAGTTTCCTGGTGGCACAAATGCTTTACCTCGAGCGCCGTGTCGCCCAGCTGTATGTGGCGTTTCGGAAATACCAGGTCCAGTTCGCGGCCCACCATCATGCGAATCAACTCGTGAGTGGTGACACCTTGCATCGGCCGTGTGTCGATGCTGTTGCCATCGCGGAGAACCGTAACGCGCCCGGCCAGCCGGAACAACTCTTCGAAGCGATGCGAAATATAGACGATGGCCACGCCGCGCGCCTTCAGGTCGTCAACGATCCGAAACAGATTCTCCGCATCCTGCTGGCCGAGGGACGCCGTCGGCTCGTCCATGATCAGGATCCGCGCATCGGCATCCAGTGCTTTGGCGAGTTCAACCAACTGTTGCTCAGGCGCTGTCAGCGAACTGACCGGCGCTTCGGGCGAAATCTTCGCGCCGACGGTGGCGAGAAGCTTTCGGGCATGGCTGATCCTGTCAGGCCATGAAATCCGCCGCCACGGCTTGCCGGAGTCCTTGGCAATCGCGATATTTTCGGCCACGCTGAGATGCGGGAACAATGCAGGCTGCTGGTAGATGGCCGCGATCCCGAGCGCACGCGCTTGAAATGGATCGTTGTGCTCAATCCGTTTCCCATCCAGAATCACTTCGCCGCCATCCGGCTGGATGGCTCCGGTCAGAACCTTGATGAGGGTCGACTTCCCCGCCCCGTTCTCGCCGACAAGGCCATGCACTTCGCCCGCACACAGGTCAAACGACACTCCCTTCAGTGCGCGCACTCCGCCGAAATTCTTCGTAACTCCGACCGCGCGCAGGAGAGGCGTCACCGGAGGAATGCTTCGGGAAGGCCCCCGTCAACCGGGATCACATGTCCGGAGGTCTTCGCACTCGCGTCGCTGGCGAGCCATACGATCGCTGCCGCACAATCCTCGGGCTGTATCGGGACCTTGGTCAAGGTGCGCTGGGCGTAGAACTGCGCGAGCTTGTTGCGAAGCTCCTCAGTCGATTCCGATTCGGCGAACTCAATCTTATACTTCGTCAGCGAGCTGATGACGCGATCGCGTGGAAACATGGTGGAACCGGCGACCACGGTGGCGGGCGCAATGCCGTTCACCCGCACCAGGGGCGCTAGCCCGACTGCCAGTTCGCGAATCAACTGATTCACCGCGCTCTTGCTGATGTCGTAGGCCTCGCTGCCGTGTTTGGGAACCACCGCATTGGCGGAACTCGTGAAGACCATCACCGCGGGCAGGTTCTGTTCCTTAAGAATCGCGCGGGCTTCGTCAGCCAGAAAATAGTTGCCGCTGATATTGACGTTGAAGGTCATGCTCCAAAGATTGTCGGCCAGCTTGCCGTCGCGGTCCGGCGTGCCGAATATGGCCGCTGTATTGATGATGCCGTCGATGCCGCCGAATTCGGCGATCACTGCGCGAAACGCATCGGCGATGCTGGCGCGGGACGTGATGTCCAGGCCAACGGCGATCGCCATGTCCTTCGCGGAAAGTTTCGCCGCTTCGGCGGCGACAGACTTGGCGGCTTCCAGGTCGCGGTCCGCAATCGCTACCTGCGCGCCGCGCTGAGCCAGTTTCAGAGCGGTTGAGCGGCCAATGCCGCTGCCGCCGCCGACCACCACAATCACCTTGCGGCTGAATTCCTGCTCAGGTGGCATGCGCTGCAACTTGGCTTCTTCTAGTGCCCAGTACTCGATGCGAAACGCCTCCCTCGGCGGAAGCGCAACGTAGTTGAACAGGCTCTTAAAGTGCGCGGAATCCTCCGGCCGCTTGGCCTGCGGCAGCGGATCCGGAAGCTCGCCGGGCTCATCCAGCGCAGTCGCTCCCGCCATCACATGAATGGCGTTAATGAAGAACTCGCTCGTGATGCGGGCTTCTTTCTTGTTCTTGCCGAACGCGAATAAACCGAGACCGGGAATGATGACGACCGAGGGGTTCGCATCGCGCAACTTGGGAGATCCCGGTTCGGCGAACTGACGATAATAATCTGCGTACTCCTCGCGGTACTTCGCTGCTCCGGATTGGATCTTCTGCTTCAGAGCGGCCACATCTTCCGTCTGCGGATTCCAATCCACAAACAATGGCTTAATGCGCGTACGGAGGAAATGATCTGGGCAACTGGTTCCCATCCGGCTCAATTCACGCCCGTGAACCGAGTTCGCGAACTCGAGCGCGTCGTCCGGCTGGGCATAATGACCGATGTTACGCTTCGCAGTCGAAACCGCGCCGCGAAGGGTCGGCAGAATAGCGACGGCCGTTCCCTCCCGGTCGGCCACCGTCAGAAACTTGGGTCCGCCAAAGGTCTTCTTTCCCTTTTGGTGGTCGGCGACAAATTCTCCCATCTGATCAATCGTGATGATGCTGCTCAGATAGCACTCGCGCTGCGTCGCTCCCCACGTGAAGAGCCCGTGACTGCCCAGAATGATGCCGTCGCAGAGCGGATTATTGGCAACCGCGTCGCGTAACATCAGCCCGAGTTCAAAGCCCGGCCGCTGCCACGGAAGCCACACCAGCTTCCGGCCAAATCGATGATTGAATTCCGCCAACTTGGCCTTCCCGTTGGCGCTGGCTGCGAGCGCGATCGCCCAATCCGGATGGAGGTGGTCAACGTGCGGAAACGGTAGGAAACCGTGCAGCGGCGTATCAATCGAGGCCGCTACCCGGCTTTCACCAAACGCGGCGAGGGGATAATAACCCACCATTTCGTCTTCATGCGCCTCGCCTTTGTAGCGCGCAATCAAACTCTCCAGCTTGTCGAGATACAGCAGCGCAAAGCCAGCTTTCGAAATGGAGCCAAGGTCGCCGCCGCTGCCTTTTACAGCCAGGACCCGTACCGACTGGCCGGTAAAGGGGTCGACCAGGTCAATCTTCGAGCTGGTATTACCACCGGCGAAGTTTGTGATGCGCAGATCCGCACCCAGCAGATTTGAGCGATAGCGCAGAAGATCGAGAGCGTCGTCATCAATCGCTTTTGCGGCGGCCGCATCCCAGAGATTTTTCAGGAAGCGCAGTTCAAAACCAGAGCTAACAGGCATAAATCCTCAGTTTCAATTCATTTGTCACGAGCAGCACGAAAAGCCAAGCCACATTCTATCCGGCAGCGGACCGCCTGGGGAATTCGAGGGCTGTAGCGCTAGGGGCTTTTCGGCTAACGTAGTGGTTATGGACCGTCGTGAAGCACTGGGAATACTGGCTGGAATGGCTGCCCTCTCCCCGGTATCAAACGTCGAAGGCGAGGAGAATGGAATGATCTACCGCACCCTTGGTAAGACCGGCGTGAAGGTCTCAGCGATTGGGCTCGGAGGCCACCACATCGGGCGGCCCAAAGATCCGGCCGAGGGAATCAAAATTATCCGCACCGCGCTCGACGGCGGCATGAACTTCCTGGACAATTGCTGGGACTACAACGGCGGTGAAAGCGAAGTGCGAATGGGCCAAGCCTTGCGCGATGGCTATCGCGAAAAGGCTTTCCTGATGACGAAGTTCGACGGCCGCACCAAGCAGGCCGCATCGCAACAGATTGACGAATCCCTGAAGCGGCTGCAGACCGACCGCATCGACCTCATGCAGTTTCACGAAAACATCCGCCTGGAGGATCCCGACCGGTTCTTCGCTCCCAACGGCGCGTTGGAAGCCTGCCTTGATGCTCAAAAGGCCGGGAAGATTCGGTTCATTGGATTCACCGGTCATAAAGACCCGAGCGTGCACCTTCGCATGCTGGAACTGGCGGCCGCACACAACTTCCATTTCGATTCCTGCCAGATGCCGCTGAACCCAATGGATGCTCAGTTCCGCAGCTTTCAGAAAGAGGTCGTACCGAAGCTGGTTGAACAAGGCATCGCCGTGCTCGGAATGAAGTCTATGGGCGATGGGCTGCTGCTGAAGAGCGGAACTCTCACTCCGGTGGAATGCCTCACCTACGCGCTCAGCCTTCCCACCTCGGTGGTAATCACCGGTTGCGAGAGCCTGGACCGACTCAACCAGGCTTTTGCCGTAGCGAAGAACTTCAAACCAATGGACGCCCAACACATGGCCGCCTTATTGGCCAAGTCCAGGGAAGCAGCCTTGAGCGGAAAATTCGAGCTCTTCAAGACCAGCAGCATGTTCGACGGCACCGCGCACAACCCGCAGTGGCTGGGGTGAACGTGGCGCACCGCAGCATCGTAGGCTCGACGTCATTCCTAATTCATATGATTGTTGCGTGGACAAAGGACAATAGTGGAGCCCATGAATGTTCTTGTATTAAACGCCGGCAGTTCGAGTCTTAAGTTCCAAATTATCGCGACAGACCTGGACCGCATCAAGCAGCAGACCGACCAGCGGCTGTGCCGTGGCCAGGTGGAGCGGATTGGGGGAGAAGCCATCGTTACCGTGCAGAGCCACGATGGCCCGCGGCAGAAACTCACCGCGCCCATCCGGGACATCTCTGCCGCCATCGACTACGTGCTCCGCTGGCTCGCCACGGACCAGTCGGGCATTCCCGAAATCCGCAATCTGGGCGATATTCACGCCGTCGGCCACCGCGTGGTGCACGGCGGTGAGCGATTCCACGAGTCGGCCATCATCGACGATCAAGTCCTGACCGGCATCGAGGACTGCATCGATCTCGCTCCGCTTCACAATCCGAACAACATCAAGGGCATTCGCGCGATATGGGACATTATCGGCCACAAAACGCCCCAGGTCGCAGTCTTCGATACCGCATTTTACTCGTCCCTCTCCGAGTGCGCTTACCTCTACGCCGTCCCGTATCATCTGTATCGCCGCCATCGGATCCGCCGATATGGTTTTCACGGAACATCGCATCGCTACGTGGCTTACCGCTATCGAGCGATCAATCAGCTCACCCGTGAACAGACCCACTTGATTACGCTGCACTTAGGAAACGGCTGCTCGGCCACAGGAATTCGGGCCGGCTCGCCGGTGGACACCTCCATGGGCATGACGCCACTGGAGGGCCTTGTCATGGGCACGCGCTCGGGTGACCTTGACCCCTCGATCGTTAACCTGATTGCCATCAAGGAAGGTCTTTCGCCCCAGGAGGTCGAAACCCTTCTGAACACCCAGTCCGGCCTGCTGGGTGTCTCCGGGCTCACCAACGACATGAAGGTGCTCGAAGACGAACTGAAGAAGGAGGACGACCGCCGGGTACGTCTCGCGCTTGACGTGTTCTGCTATCGCGCCCGGAAGTACATCGGCGCGCTGCTGGCGTGTGCCGGCGGTGCCGACGCCGTAGTCTTCACCGGCGGGATTGGCGAAAACTCATCGGCCGTGCGAGCGCGTATCTGCGAAGGGATGCAGTGGGCCGGCCTGACTCTGGACGAGGAACGAAACCGGCAGACAATAGGCCACGAGGCGCAGATCAGCACCAATGACTCCAAGCTTCACGCCTGGGTAATTCCGACCGATGAAGAACTGCTGATCGCGCGCGACACCGTCCGCTGCATCCTGGGCGAGCCACACCCATCGTGATTAAGAACCGCTAGACCCGCCCCGTACACCGTGAAAGAATAGGCGCGTGAGAATCGGACGGCGCCTGCTAATAATCCTGAGCCTCCCTTTGTGGAGTCTGCTCGGCGCAACACACCACGATGAAGTGAAGCTCGATATCCGGCATCAGGTCATCGACAACTTCGGCGCCTCCGATTGTTGGAGCATCCAGGAAATCGGGGCCTGGCCCGAGGCTCAGAAACAGCAACTCGCTAAGCTGCTGTTCTCCATGAAGGATGGTATCGGGCTCTCTTGTTGGCGTTTCAACGTAGGCGCCGGTCCCGACTCAACCATCACCGACCGGTGGCGAACCGCCGAGACCTTCGAGGTTGGCGAGGGAAAATACGACTGGACGCGCCAAGCCAGCCAACAGTGGTTTCTAGAGGCCGCCAAGCGCAACAGTGTTCCCAAGCTTCTGGCGTTCGCGAACAGCCCGCCCGCGCGGATGACCCGCAACGGACTGACTCACACCACCAAAGGTGATGGATCGACCAATCTCAAGCCTGGCTACGACGCGCAGTTCGCCCGCTACCTGGCCGATATCCTGGAGTATTTTCGCACCGTCAAGCAGATTCCATTCCAGTTTGTGAGTCCCGTAAATGAGCCCTCCTGGGAGTGGGACAAACCCGATCAGGAGGGGAGCCGTTATAGCAACGCCGATATCCGCGGCGTACTGGTCGCACTCGACGCCGCCTTACGGGCTCGCCACCTGGATGCACAGATCATCGCCCCTGAGAGCGCCTCGATTCAAGCGCTATCGAGACCAGTCAGTGGCCTTTCCAAGGAATACAATGCCGAGTATGGTAACTACCTCGAGTATTTATTGGGGGATCCAACGCTCAGTAACATCCTTCATCAACGGGTAGCTTTTCACGCTTACTTATCCGATCGCCTCAACACCGAGTTAGTGCAAAACCGGCAAGCCGCTCAATCGGCTTTTGCTAAGTATCCTGGCGCATCGCTGTGGCAATCCGAATACTGCATTCTTACCGGATCGGACGGCAAGGGCGGCAGCGGCCGGGATCTCTCCATGAAAACCGCGCTGGATGTAGCGCGGGTCATGCACTACGATCTGACGCTGCTCGACGTGTCCGCGTGGCAGTGGTGGCTGGCGCTTTCGCGTTGGGATTACAAGGACGGATTAATCTACACCGATTACTCGAAACCCGGCGACCAACCGTCGGTGATCCCATCGAAATTGCTTTGGACCTTCGGCAACTTCAGCCGGTTTGTCAGGCCCGGCATGCGCCGGGTGGAACTCGCCGGCGAAGGCCACGACAAGACTGGCCTATTAGGGTCCGCCTGGATTGACGAGCGAGATGGCTCTGTGGTGCTGGTGTATATCAACGAAGGGTCACTCGCCGAGGATATTGAGGTGACTTTCACGGGGTCCAAACCGCAAGTCCCGCGCATGACGGGTATGGTTCCCTTCGTGACTTCCGACCAGCCCGGCGACGATCTCAAAGAGTACGCGTTTGCGCCGCTGAACGCCTCCGGCAAACTGGTTTACTCAATTCCCGCCCGCTCGGCCGTGACGCTCGTGGCCAGGCTATCGCAGACGTCCAACACCAAGCACTAAGTGGCCAAATGGAAAATGCTTCTAGGGGCTTCTACCATATGGTTGAGTGATATTATCATGTATAGATGCCTTCTATATTGATCCAGCTGGATGAGCCGCTCCTGAGATCGCTGAATAAGGTTGCGCCAGCCGCCAAGCGGCAGCGTGCTGAATTCATCCGGCAGGCCGTGAGGGAAGCGATTCGCAGGCGTGAATACGAAGCCATGCGCGAAGCGTATCTTCGCCAGCCAGATTCGCCGGACGACGCCGATGACTGGTCCAACGCCGAAGAGTGGAAGTCATGAAGCAATACGAAATCTGGTGGGCGGACTTGCCCAAGCCAGCCGGACGCCGTCCAGTCCTTTTGCTGAGCCGCGACGACGCGTATTCCGTTCTCAACAAGTTCATCGCCGCCGAGATCACAGCAACCATACGACGCATTCCGATCGAAGTACCGCTCGGCTCGGCCGAGGGAATGCCTAAGGCTTGCGTGGTCAACTGCGACAATTTGCGCACGATTTCAAAGATCCATCTAGTGAAGAGGATTTCCCAAGTCTCCCAGCGACGAGTCCACGAAGTGAAGCGAGCGATGGGCTACGCCTTTGGATGGGAAGAATTGATCACTGCCAGCGAATAGGCGGTGAAGGCTGAGCCCCGTTCATACCTTGCTTCAGGCATTCGTCCCGCCATCAACCGTCAGATTTGCCCCGGTGATGTAGGACGACTCCGGACCGGCCACAAACGCCACTAACGCAGCGACCTCCTCAACATGCCCGTAGCGGCCGAGCGCTGTGTTGGCTTTCTGCGGCGCCGCCCAATCACCCGAGGCAGGATTCAGATCCGTGTCGATGGGGCCCGGCTGGACATTGGTCACCGTGATACCCCGGCTCCCGACCTCTCTGGATAACCCCTGCGTAAACATCTTCACGGCTCCCTTCGTCGCTGAGTAGGCTACCAGCCCGGGCGTGAACGCACGCTCGCCTACGCATGAGCCGATCATGATGATGCGACCTCCATTTTTCATATGCTTCAGCGCCGCCCGCGTTGCGAACAGCGGGCCGCGGACGTTGATGTTAATCATGCGATCCATATCCTCCAGCGTGGTTTCCTCGAATGTTTTCGGAATGGCCGTGCCGGCATTATTCACCAGCACATCAAGCCGACCAAAGGTCGCGACCGTCTTCTCGACGGCAGCCTGGGCGGCTTCGGCGTCAGCGGCGTTCGCTTGGATTGCGACAGCCTTTCCGCCATCGCTTTCGATTGCTTTGACCACAGCGGCAGCCGCGGCTGCGTCAGTCGCGTAAGTGATGGCAACATTTGCGCCATCCGCGGCCAGACGCTTTGCGATTGCTGCGCCAATACCGCGCGACCCTCCGGTAACGAGTGCCACTTTCTCAGTTAACTTAGACATAGGATCTCCTTTTTCGCTTTTTTGTGAACGATTCACCACTGGTCCAGCTGACCGCGATCGGACTCGGACCTGTCAGACCGCTATCTGATGCGCCACGCAAGCAATCGGATCTAGGCTTTCGGGGAATGGAATGCATTCCAAGTAGGAATGTAGTGCGGCTGAGAAGGACGAACTTCCAGAGGGCAGCAAAAACCCACACGATCGGGTGATTGTTTTCCAGCCAAAATAGTGACGCGGCGCCTTCATTGAGTACCTGGAGAAGACTTTGCGCTCCGTACCCAGTTCAACCCGCGGCCGGACTAACCGGTGGGTTGCCCGGTCGGCCCCTGTCGAGCACCGGTAATTTCCGCAACGAACTCGCTGCCGTCCGCCAAAACTGGAACATCTAGATCGGAGTGCCTTATTGTGGATGAGGACAGGTAACCGGCACGCTAACCGAATTGAAATGGAAGGCCTGCCGGGCCTGTGAGGCAGAGGAGGAAATGAACTTGGCGACGACGATATCGACTGCGTTAGAAGATCTGTGCATCAACACGATTCGCATGCTATCGGCAGATGGTGTGCAACAGGCAAACTCCGGCCACCCAGGAATGCCGATGGGCGCAGCGGCCATGGCTTACACGCTTTGGACCGGTTTCCTGAAACACAACCCCAAGGACCCTACCTGGTTCGATCGCGACCGCTTCGTACTCTCGGCGGGACACGGCTCCATGCTGTTGTATAGCCTCTTGCATTTGACCGGCTACGACCTGCCGCTGAGCGAGTTGCAGCGCTTTCGGCAATGGGGCAGCAAGACTCCCGGACACCCGGAACGCGGTCACACTCACACGGTCGGCGTCGAAGTCTCCACGGGGCCGCTAGGTCAGGGATTCAGCAATGGGGTGGGGTTAGCCATCGCAGAAGCGTGGCTGGCAGCGCGTTACAACCGGCCGGGGCATAACATCGTCGACCATTTCACCTACTCCATCTGCGGCGACGGCGACCTGATGGAAGGCATCACCCAGGAAGCCGCATCACTGGCCGGCCATTTGCGCTTGGGCAAGCTCATCTACCTTTACGATCAAAACCACATCTCGCTCGCGGGCGGAACGGACATGACGTTCACAGAAGACGTAGCCAAGCGTTTCGAAGGCTATGGCTGGCACACTCGCCACGTCCTCGAAGGCAACGACACGGTCGACATTGCTAAAGCGATCGGGGAAGCTCGGTCTGAAACCAGGAGACCCTCGCTGATTCTCGTGCGTACCCATATCGGCTACGGCAGCCCGAAAAAGCAAGATACCTTCGGCGCTCATGGCAACCCGCTGGGGGAAGAAGAACTGCTGGCGACTAAAAAGGCGCTCGGCTGGCCTTCCATGGAAAAGTTCTTCTTGCCGGAAGCGGCTGTGGAGCGATTCCGAACAGCGATTGCGTCGGGCAACGCCGCCCAAACCGATTGGAACAAACGGTTCGAAGCTTACAAGAATGCGTTCCCGACAGAAGCGGCTGAGTTTGAAACGCTCGTCGCCGGGAAGTTGCCGGAAGGCTGGGCTGCGGATCTGCCGAAGTGGAAACCAGCCGACAAGCCGATTGCCACACGCGCTGCGGGCGGCGCGGTCATGAATGCGCTGGCCAAGCATATCCCCAATCTGATGGGCGGATCGGCAGACTTGAATCCTTCCACCGATACAGCGCTCAAGGGCTATGGCGATTTCCAGCCGTCCGAACTCGGCGGCCCGGGAACGCAGGGAGCGGTAGGCGTCGTATGGAGTTACGCGGGCCGCAACGTGGCCTTTGGCGTACGCGAGCACGCCATGGGCGCAGCCGTCAATGGAATGGCGGCGCACGGCGGCGTCTTACCATTCAGCGCGACCTTCCTTGTCTTCTCCGACTATATGAAGCCGGCCATCAGGCTCGGCGCATTGAGCAAGTTGAAGGCCTTCTACGTATTCACTCATGACAGCATCGCCGTGGGCGAGGATGGCCCCACTCATGAGCCGATTGAACAGATCGCGGGCCTGCGAGCGATCCCAGGTCTCACCGTGATCCGCCCGGCCGACGCGAATGAAACTGCGGAAGCATGGGCCTTCGCCGTTCAGCATGATGGGCCAACCTTATTCGCCCTAACGCGTCAGGCCCTGCCGCATCTCGATCGCAGCAACGCAATCAATCCGGATGTCGCCAAAGGCGCCTACATTCTGTCGGAGGCCGAAGGCGGCAAGCCCGACGTGTTGCTGATCGGGACCGGATCGGAGGTGCAACTTTGCGTGAAGGCGCAAGAGAAGCTGAAGACCTACGGCGTGAAGGCGCGCGTGGTCAGCATGCCCAGTTGGAACCTGTTTGAAGCGCAAGACGACGCATACCGGGAGAGCGTCCTGCCTTCGGCCATCAAGAAGCGTGTGACGGTGGAAGCGGCGGCGCGCATGGGCTGGCGCCAATGGGCGGGCGATGAGGGCATCACCATCGGGATCGACCATTACGGTGCTTCGGCGCCCGGAGAGATCGTCCTGAAGAACTTCGGATTTACACCCGAACACGTGACCTCAGCGGCTCTTCGCCTGCTTGGCCGTAAAGAAGAAGCCGACAAAGAATACAGCGGCGCATAATAAGGCCGTTAGCGGCCCGAAGAGAATCCGCGTTGTTCTGAAACAAGATAACGCTGAGTATCGTAGAAAGCTTTCTGAGGCGCGACCGTGAGGAAGCGCTTGCCGATATCGGCTCAGCTGCCCCAGTTCGCCCTACCAGCCCGGATTGGCCGAACGCCATCTGCGTTTATCGCCTTGCCTAAGCCGCCCATTCAGAATCGGTGTGAACGCCCGGTCAATTCTGACTCGCGTGCCCTTTCTTGCCGCTCGCTGGTTCCGCGTTACGCTCAAAGTAGGCAAGACGAATGAGCATCTGGAAGGTTCTGCTGCGAGTCGGAATATCAGTCGTCTGCCTCGGCGCCCTGTATGGCCTGCTGGGCGCGCCCGCAGCCCGCAGCCTGATGCGTCAGTTTGCCGTCTCCAGCTTTGTCAGGGGCGCCGCAGCGTCTCTGCCTGGACGCGAAACCCCGAGACCATTCCGGGAATACCCGGGGGTTGAATATGACGGCATGCCGCTGCCTCCCGACTATCAGGCCAAGTCCGAATGGGTCTTCGCGCGCCTGATGTACCCTCCGGGTTGGAACGACGGATACCGGGGGCGTTACAACGGCGATTGGCACCGGGGACTGTCTTTATGGACACAGGATTATCCACGCGCCGATCGCCATTTCTCAGAAGCAGTCCGGCGGTTGACGCGAATCAAGGTCCGCTCAGTGGAACAGCCGGTCAACCTTGAGGATGGCAGTGATGTCTACAATTGGCCCTGGCTCTATGCGGTGCAAGTCGGTGAATGGGGTCTGACTGCGGATGAAGGCAAGATCCTGCGCGAGTACTTGCTGCGGGGCGGATTCTTCATGGCTGACGATTTCCATGGAACCGTGGAGTGGTCGGTCTTTCAAAAGAGCATGCAGTTGGTGTTCCCCGACCGGCCGATCGTGGAAATCGCCGACAACGATCCGATCTTCCATACGGTCTACGACCTGAATGACCGCTATCAGGTTCCAGGCGCAGAGCACTTGGAACGCGGGTATAAACTCGACGGCTACGGAGCCCACTGGCGCGGCATTTATGACGACAAAGGCCGCGTGATGATTGCGATCTCCTTCAACTCCGACATCGGCGACTCCTGGGAGTGGGCCGACAGTCCGGAGTATCCGGAAAAATTCTCGGCGCTTGGCATGCGGCTCGGCGTCAACTACATCGTTTACGCCATGACCCACTGAGTCGTCGTGACGTTCACGCCGTGTTCACGCGCCACAAATCCTGACCATTGAGCTTCATCATCTGCGCCTTGCCATCGACGACAAAGAAGAATTCGACGGTCTCCGGACCGAACGGTTCACTACCCAGCCGAAAGAGCGCTTTGCCCAATGGCTCCAGCGGAACCACGCCTTCACCCCACAGCCTGCCCTTCCGCTGGACAATGCGGATGCTGCTGACCCAGCCGCTATCGGCACGATAGTAACCTTCGAATGGCTCCAGTTCAGGATTCGAACCCACTGCCTTGGGACCGGTGTAGTTCGGATTGGTGTACCAGTCGGCTCCATACAGCAGCTCTGTCACAAGGTGCTTCTTGTCCCCGGCCGGGGCACCCTTCGTTTCCGCTCGCACAAAGATGATCGAAAAGCGCTGCCATGGAGGTTCCGCTGCCAGAAACGTTTCCCCATCGTTCGATTGCAATGGAATGCTTCGGCCTTCGCTCCGTAGAGACAGTCGTTCGCCGTCAGCGACAACCTCCACCTGGCGGCCGTCCGGTGACACATAGGTATTGGCATACTCCGCCGCGTTCTTCACCGTGGCAGGATCAGGCAGCGCGGGCGGCGTTGGCGCAGGCTTTTGCTGCACGCTGGCATACATCGTCTCGATCGCGTATTGTGTAACGGGATTAGGGCGATAGCCGAGCTGCGCGTTGATGGAGGCGAACGCGCCGACTCCGCCGTCCAGATCCGCCATCAGCGCCGACATAAAAGAAGCCATTCCGCCGGTATGCCGAAGAATCGTCCGGCCATCTAGCTTGTCGACCCCAATGCCGTATCCGTAAAAAGCCGTGGGACTGAACTCTTTCGCCGCCATGTAAGGATGCGTGAACAAACCGAAGCTCTCCTCGGAGACGACCCGTTTGTCAGAACCTTGCCCCTTGCGCAATAGCATTTGGATGTAAAGCGCCATGTCACCGGCTGTGGAGGTAACGCTGCCTGCCGCATTGTCGAAGACCAGATTGCCGGCAGGTGCCAGGCGCCCTTGCCGTTCGAAGCTCAAATCGTCGAAGAACGGCACATAGCTCTTCGCTCGTCGAGCGCGCGTCTCATTGGTAATGACGGCGGACGAAGATTTCATCCCGAGCGGCTCGAAGATGCGCGCCTTCACCGACTCCGCCCACGGCCTCTGATCGAGTTTCTGAATGAGATAACCCAGGATCTGAAACCCGGCATTGCAGTAATGAAAGTGCTCTCCCGGCTTAAAGCCCTGTACCAGCCGCGCCTGCGGATCGGCATTGAACAGCCCCAGCGTATCCGGCAGACCCGAACTGTGCGTTAGCAAATGATGGACCGCAATGACGCCATAGTTCGCCTGAATCGGCAGCCACGGCAAGTATTCCAGAATAGGCCGGTTGAGGTCGACCTTCCCTTCCTCGCGCAGCTGGAGCAGCGTCAGCGCCGCGAACGACTTGGTGATGGAGCCAATCTCAAACATGTGCTCTGCCGTGAGTGGCGTCTTCGCTTCAAGATCCGAGAAGCCAAACGCCGCTGCACGAACGGTGCCGCCGGTATTGGCCAGGCCCAACGTAAGCCCCGGCGAATTCATCGCACTCATGTAGTCCTTGATATACGCATCCAGCAACTGAAACTCGCCCGGCCCTGGAGTCTCAGCCGCCAACGAGTCACTGGCTGCCAGTGAAGCAAGCGCGGCGCCGGCGGCCGCTCCGCGAAGCGAGCCAAGCAACAGTGCACGTCGATTCAGAAAGGGACCAATCATCGTAGGAATACGCTACCATGCATCTCAGATTGGGATATCCGGGAAGCTTCTGAAATCCAAGCAACGTTCAGGGACCGTTAGCTAGCGCAGTCTATAGCCCAGTTGCAAACCAAGGCCCTTGCCGCGCTTCGCAAAGCCACCGAGCGAGCTTTTCCCCTTATCCGCTTTGTCAATAGACGTCCTCGACTTAATCGCGCTACCCTGAAAAAGATGCTCGAGACGGTCACCTCCCTGCACCTCGAAACGGTCCTGAACCGAATCGGGAATACGCCGCTGCTGGAGATTCCAATGGCCGGGAGTGGCGACGTCCGGGTGGCCGGAAAGGCCGAGTTTTTCAACCCCGGCGGCTCGGTGAAAGACCGCCCTGCACTGAACATCATCCGCGAGGGCGAAGCAAGCGGACGATTGACGCGCGACAAAGTTCTGCTCGATTCCACCAGCGGAAACACGGGCATCGCCTACGCCATGATCTGCGCCGCGAAAGGGTACCGCGTCAAGCTCTGCCTTCCGGCAAACGCGTCTCCGGAACGAAAGAAGATCCTGATGGCCTATGGGGCCGAGTTGGTACTCACGGATGCAGCCGAAGGATCGGACGGAGCCATCCGCGTTTGCCAGAAGATATATGCGGACGACCCAGCCCACTACTTCTACGCCGACCAGTATGGCAACCCGGCCAACTGGCGTGCGCACGCCATGACCACTGGCCCCGAGATCATCAAGCAGACCGACAGCCGCATCACCCACTTTGTGACGGCGCTCGGAACGAGCGGCACATTTATGGGCATCACTCGCGCGCTCCGCGAGCGGCTGCCGCATGTCCGCTGCATTTCCGTCCAACCCGCCACGCCATTTCACGGGTTGGAAGGCACCAAGCATATGCCGTCCGCGATCAAGCCCGCCATCTACGATCCCCGCTTGGCAGATGACAACATCTGGATCGATACTGAAGACGCCTATGAAATGGCCCGTCGGCTGGCGCGCGAAGCGGGCTTGCTGCTCGGTGTTTCAGCGGCCGCCAACATCGTTGCCGCGAGCCGCGTGGCGCAGCAGCTCGCCGCTCAGGGCGAGTCCGGCCTGGTGGTGACTATTCTCTGCGACGGCGGCATGAAGTATCTCAGCGATTCGTTCTGGACTGAATAACAGCCACTTATCCGCCCATCGCCCAGCCTACCGCGACTGAATAAACCACCCCCTCGTCCCGCGGATGCAATCCGGGCAGCCGGTTCAATCCGCCATCGGAATACCCGCCCATACAAAGAGAACTTAAACCCGACTCCGCTGCCAGCAGGCACACGTTTTGCGCCAGATGGCCTGCTTCCAGCAAGATGTAGCGGTATCCGCGTGGGCCATATTTTTTCTGGCTTCTGTTAAAAACGGCCGAAAGAAGTAGGATCACGTTGGCGTCCTTCACGGCGTCGAACATAAACAGCGCCGGCTTGAATTGCTCGAACAACGGCCCCGTCTGAATGGTTTCGAGTGAATGATGGCGCACGTTGTAATGGTGTATGCCGTCGGGAAGCTCGTCCACGCGTTGGGAAAGAATATAAATCTCCAGCGGGAAGAGCCCGCCGGCGGAGGGTATCGGTCGAAGCAACGCCAGCGAGCCGCGCAGCAACGTCCGGTCGCTCCGGGAGACCCCGTAGCTGCCCCATAGTATGGTGCTTAAGGATTCCAATGGCAGTGCTTTCTTTGCGAACGCACGGCACGACGCGCGCTCGCGGGCCAGCCTCGTCAAGGCCGTCTCAGGCGGCTGCGGCAGTGGCAGCTCCGGCAACGCGGCCGCAACGTCTTTATACTCCACTTCGTAATGCTCATCTTCATACGCCTCGGTATTGCCCCAAGGTTCCGAGTTCAGATGAAAGAGCATCGAAAGACTGGTCTGGTCTTCAAAGGGCAGCATGGTAGCCTCTCAGGCAAGCGGATGTTGTAGCGGATTCAGTTCGTTTTCATGTAACGGTCGTGTCGCGAATCCGAGTTTTTGCGGTAATTCGAATAGCCGTCTCCCACCAAGCCGCTCTTGACCCCAACCGAAATGAATCGGCTGGAGCCCTGTGGCAAGGCCGCGCACGACCTTAAGCTCGTAGCCGGCCAGGTCGGGTGTCGTCAGATCCACGTATATCGCCGTGCACCCGGCCTTCTTCAATGAAGCGACGCAGTTATCGAGATCGAGTTGAACATTGGAAGTCCCGTAATCCGGAAGATCCGTCAGCTTTTCCGACCGCCCATTCTCCAGCAGGAACGAAAGCCCGTGCAGGTGCTCCGGAATCGTGAACCAGGCGCTGTGGTCCTCCAGCGTCCGAACATCCTCCGGCCTTTTCAGCCGCTCGTTGGGCGGCTGTTCGCGGTACCGGCGCACCTCGCCCGCATGCGCCTGGCAGATCTCGAACAGCGCCTTCAGCAAGGCTCGCGACGGGGAAGCGTCACAGCCCAGACCGATCACAGCAGCCGGTCCCAAGCCCGTTTCATCCAGCGCTATCGCGAGCATGGTGTGCGCGGCGATGTCGCTGCACATCCGATAGACGCGAAGCTTTACACCATACCGGCGGTAGTGGTCGCACATGGACGTCTCGAGCGGAATCGCACCCGTGAAGTGGACTTCGGGCGCGGGCAGTCGCGCCATCCACGTGATCAGGAAAGCATCCCGTTCAATACATTCATGAAGCGCGTGCAGCACCGCGCTTTCCAGGTCGGGGCCGGCCGCCAGCCCGTTGGAGTTCGGAGACGCCAGCGCTTCTTCCCGCCGCCCGTTTGGAAACTGCAGATAGATCAGGCTGGCTGGCACAAACACGACGCGATCCGATAGAAGCTCGCGCGCCGGAACCCAGCTGATCTCGTCCTCGGGACCCCAGCGATGGAAAGGCAAACCGCCGCTCTCGTACTGGCCGGCAGAATACAGGACAAACTCGGCCGGCGCGACGGCTTCGCTTGCCATCTGAGACCAAGCCGCGGTAAACGGCAGCCCAGGGTCAACCTGCGATGCGCAATAACGCTCCACTGCTTCGCCGATGGCACCGCGAATCGCGGCTTCCTTCGTAGCCCCTTTTCCCGCGGCGGTGCGATCCCGGGCATCCGCCAGCCGAAAATCAAAGTGCGACACCTCGGCCTGATAAACCACCGGCGGGCTGGGCTCCTCCGCGCCGCGTTCCGCTCGACTGACGCTTCGAATGATCCCGGTCCTGGCGCTCACAAGATCCGCGAGCGGGCCGATGAGTTCGCGCAACTCGGCTGGCTTCATGGCTGACCCGGCGGATACGGAATGGCAGGGCGAGAGCCCTTGGTTTCCGGGGGGAAACAAGCCGGACACCATGGCTTACGAAGCACAACATGTTTCGTCGAAGCGAGGTCGAGCAAGTTGAAAATGATCACCCGGCCGGCGGTGTTCACCGGTGTGAGCCCCAAGAGGTCACGAACGATTTCGAGCGCTAACAGGTTTGCAGCAACGCCCGCACCCATCGCCAGATTCTCCCGCCGGCTACTGTCATCCGTTTTTCGCTCATCCAGCAGCTTCTCGAAAGCAAAGGCGTCTTCTGGATTCCCGGCGCAGGCAACCGTTCTCATCTTGTAACAGAGGTAGCAAGGCGTAACATCCGGATAAACCGTCGGGCCGACAATGACCTCGCTGCCCGCCAGTGTGCAGGAAGTCCAGCGTGTGCCGGTTCGCAAACAGGCACGATTCAACTTATACAGCAGTGAAGATTGGCCGGCATCAAGGCACGAGGCAGCATAGTCCGATCCTTCCAGGGCGGACGCCATGGCCTCGTCGGAGCCAGTGTCAGCCGTTTCGAACCTCGTTTCGGGAAACTCTGGCGCTAAACGGTGCTCAACCGCCGCCGAGCGCACACATCCCAGATCGGACGCTCTGAAGCCGGAGGACAAGTAAAGGTCGGTTGCCGATACGCGTAACCCGTCTGCGCACCGGATGCGGCCAACCCCGGTTTTCGCTAGCAAATCAGCTAGTCCCGCTCCTGCGCCGCCCAGTCCGAAAACGGTCACTGTGGCGCTCTGCAAGCGCTGCTGCGCCGCTTCGGGACTCAACCCGATCTCATGAAACAAATTGAGTTGCGGGGCAAACCGGGAGAGTCGTCCGTCGCCTGGGGTCTCGCCATTTCCGTCTTCCAGCACGCCCTGTGCCGCGAGCAATTCAAGCCCCGCTTCCAGGTCGCTGAGAGCAAAGACATCTTCAACCTCGCGACCGATCTCTTCCACGGTCCGACGACCGTCTAGCAAAGGAACGACGCGGCTCTCGAAATCAGCAAACGCCCGGCCCTTGAGCTTGATGGCACGCCGCTCCGACACAAAGTGCAGAGACTCTTCTCCTGCGCTGTCCGGCGGATCACACCAAACGTAGTAATGACTGGGAATTCTGGGTTTATTGAACTTACGGTCTATCACGCGTTTTGTTCCGCCCCGTGGCGTCGCTCCGGCCTTCAAATACATGAGCACTGAACCGCGCGTCAGTGTCTGTGTGAAAAGTTCAGCACAGAACCGCGCGCGTAAGCAAGCGGATTCGGCTGTCCTCTTTCAAGCGCGCGTCAGCAAGCCGACGCCTTTCGGAGCCGCGACCGTCAGGGACCGCACTCAAGGCCGAAATTCCGTCAAAACTCCCAGCAGTTCACTTGGCTTCCGGGCGCGGGTGAGCAAGCCCTGACCGAGTCGCGCGTTTACTGGAGTTTTCACACAGACTCGTAAGCAAGCGGATTCGGCTGTGCTCCTTTCAACCGCGCGTCGGCAAGCCTTCCATCGGACGGTGATTTTCGACGAACCGGATTCAGGCTTTTTTAAATCCGACGGCGATAGCGATAGCGATGACGAAGATCTGCAAGCCCGCGTGCTAACTTCCGAGTTTGCCAAACTGCGCCTGCGCCGTAGGTGTCGGCCCAACAACGATGCATTCGCTGCATTCCGTCAAACACAGTCGGCAGTAGTAACAGTAATAGCAGTAGTAGCAGCTTATGCAATAATCGACTATCGAAGGCTTCGCCGTAGAACGCGCACCAGTCAGTGCAGCTACCTTGTGATACGCCTTCATTTCTTCTTCCGTAATATGTACCTTGGATAATTTATCTTCGAGTTCAGCAACCCTCATTTCCAGGGATTTCTGACCGGATTCGCTTTGTGCCATGGGTTAGTCCTTTCCTTCTTTCCAGAGAACCCGCCGGGAGCTCACCAAACGTAACCGCCGGCTGTTTGCCGAATGAAGACCGGAGTTCGGTCCATTCAACGATCTACGACGACTCACCTCCATCCCTGCCCCATTTCTGAATTCCAGCGAGACCGCCGCGAATGGAGTACTCTTCGCTTTCCTTACGGCTCGAACTTGTTACTAATGAGCTCGTCCCTGAGCTGTTGAACGAAAGAGTGCGAGTAGTATATCTCTGAATATAGTTAGAAGCGCAAGTATTTTTTAATACTTCTTTACGTGTTATGACTTACCTGTATTTGTTTCTTGCGGCTAGTGGTTTTACGGGTTATCTGACCCGTCCAAGCGGCCACTCCAACAATGAAAATCGACCGGTAACATCGCGCAGCGTCGCCGCGCTTACCTGCGCTCCGAAAAAAGGGACGGAAGAAGCGGGACGGACCTTGTTACGCCACCGGATCAGACCTAAGCAGTCTCCGGCAGGAACACTGCGCGGCCACTCGTCGTAGCATCGAACGATGTTACACCGTCAGGCAATTCGGCTTGCGGCGATCCTCGCGTCAGACTTGCTTATTCGATCGTTTGCCACGGTCATCCGCCGGCCAGAATACCCCATACGCTGAGGTTTGGCAGCCTGTTTCTCGGCGTTTGTCGGCTAGCCAACTCCCACGCTGTCTCCGGGTTGGCTGGGTGTAGACTGGCAGGAAACCGCGATTCAAAATAGAAGAGCCGGTTTCAGCAATCGGCGCGACACGCGCCAGGAAATCGAGGGAAGGATATTCGCGCATGCGCGTCCAATTCTGGGGAACTCGAGGTTCCATCGCCAAACCCGGCCCGACCACGGCTCACTACGGAGGTAATACGTCGTGCGTGGAGGTCCGCTCGTCGCACGGCACGCTCATCGTCATCGATTGCGGAACGGGCGCGCACGCCCTGGGGCAGGCACTGCTGAAGGAGAGCCCGAAGGGCGTTCGGGGCCATCTCCTGATCAGCCACACGCACTGGGACCACATACAGGGTCTCCCTTTTTTCGCACCGTTGTTTGCACCCGGCAGTGAATGGGACGTGTATGGACCGAAAGGTCTCGACCAGTCTGTTCGCGAGTCACTTTCGGGCCAGATGCAATACACGTACTTTCCCATCACGCTGGAGCAGTTCGGAGCCACGGTTCGCTATCACGACCTGGTGGAGGGCGCATTTGAGATCGACGATGTCGGCATCACCACCCGCTACCTGAATCACCCGGCGCTTACGCTCGGCTACCGGCTGAAAGCGGATGGCGCCACCGTAGTATATGCGTGCGACCACGAACCGCACTCTCGAGAGCTTGCCGGCGGCATCGGCGAGATCGGCGGAGAAGACGAGCGTCATTCCGAGTTTCTGCGGGGCGCCGATCTGGTCCTCCACGACGCTCAATACACAGCCAAGGAGTATCCGGCGAAGGTCGGCTGGGGTCACAGCACGGTGGAGTACGCCGTTCGGATTGCGCGGCACGCAGGCGTGGCGACGCTCGGGTTGACCCACCACGATCCGATGCGCGACGACCACTCACTGGATCTCTTGGTCGAAGATCTTCGCGCCGGTCTGAAGAAGAAGGGATCCAGCCTGGAGGTATTCGCGGCCGCCGAAGGGCAGTCGATCCAAGTCAACCCCGGCACCGTCCACCTGCCGGAGAATCCCGAAGGCGATCATCAGGCCAAGGCCGCCATCGACCCGGTGCGCAAAAGACGATCCGTGGTGCTCGCCGTTTCCGACCCTGAATCAGCCAAGATATTCACAGCCGCAGCGAAAGCCGAAGACCTTCCGCTCCAGACGTTCTCCGATCCGTCGCAGGTGCCCGGGTTTCTGGAAACCGAGCGCCCATCGCTCGTGATTCTGGAGCATGACCCGCCCCACGCGGACGGCTTGGCCGTCTGCCGGGCGATCCGCCAGTTGCCAATGGGCGACGAACAGTCCTTGCCGGTGATCATGGTGGCAGCTCGGGAAGACCGGGCCGGCGGCTTAGAAGCCGGCGTGACCGAGTGGCTTGTGAAACCATTCACTGCCAGTTACATCCGCACCAAAGTCCGTGCCTGGATTTTGCGCATGGCGTGCCACTGGGTGAAGGCCCAGATCCCTGAGGACGAGGAGCGCCGGCTCGGCGCGCTTCAATCGTTGGGCATTCTCGACACCGATTTCGAGCCGCGGTTTGACCGGATCACGCGCGTGGCCGCCGCGCTGTTCGACGTTCCCGTAGCTTTGGTCAGCTTGGTCGATCGCGAACGGCAATGGATGAAGTCCTGCTTTGGCACCACCGTGCGGGAAACCCCGCGAGACGTTTCCTTCTGCGCGCACGTGGTGTATCAACGCGACAACATGATTGTCCCGGACACGTTGCGCGATCCCCGTTTTGGGGACAATCCCCTGGTCATCAACGAACCGCGCATCCGTTTCTACGCAGGTGCACCGTTGATTCTGAAGGACGGCAGTTGCGTCGGGACACTTTGCCTGATTGACACGCGCGTTCGCTCTCTGGATGTTTCGTCCATCAGTCTCCTGCATGACCTGCGTGATCTGGCGGTGGAAGAGTTGGAGCGAACACATCCGGCGCGGGCGGCATAAGAGGTGGGCCGCATAAGAGGTACGTTGCGCGGCGGGAGGGTGATTTAGGCTCGAATCGTATCCCGAGGCCGCAGCTTCAGCCAGGATCGAAACCCGCTAAAATACAAGCATGAACATCGACCGGTCAGGCTGTGAACTGGTTGAAGTCATTCCCGGCAAGGTTAGCGGTGCGCCTCTGCTAAAGAACACACGCCTGCCCGTCGAGGCCATTACGGGAAACTATGATGCGTTCCGTGATGAGGGTTTGTCGCCGGACCAAGCACTAGCTGAAACGCTCGACTGTTATCCCGAAGCCGGAATCGAGAACGTCCGAGCCATCTTAGATTACCGCGCTGCTCACGAACTTCAGACACCGCCTTGAAAGTCCTCTTCGATGAAGATGTGCCGGGCAAACTAGTAATGGCTTTGCGCGAGCATGAGGTTCATACAGTAGTCAGCATGCGCTGGGGCGAGTCAAGAACGGCGAACTCCTAAAGCTGATAGAGCGCAAGAAGTTCGACGTCTTCCTGACGGGCGACAAGAACATAGAAAGCCAGCAGCAGCTCGCCGGCCTTCCCTTCGCGGTGCTCATCATGTCCGCGATCAACTAGCCGGTGGTGAGGCCGTATGTTCAGCGGATTTCCGTCGCGGTCGACAATGCGGGTCCTGGCACGGTTGCAACAATCGATTGCGGGTCCTTCGTGCGACGGCAAAAAGGGAAGCATTCTAGCTAGCCAACAAAAGGGTCTTACCCTAAGACGCGTGCCCTTGGCGCTACTAGCCCGCATACATGGGTGCCTCGTCTTTAACCTGCCGAGAGGCGAAGACGGCTCGGTCAAGAATGTTCAGCTTGCGGGCGGCCGTCCACAACTGGGTGAACGCTGCACGCGAGGCTGCCATTGGCAGTGTATTCGGGAACTCACTAAGACCCGCCAAACGCTCGCCACGGGATTCGTAAACTGAACTCAGAACGATAAGAACGAGCGTTTGGGGACGAGGGCCGAGTTCACTTGATCAACGATCTTTGGTACAAGAACGCGATTGTTTATTGCCTTTCCGTGGCAACATTCATGGACTCGGATGGAGATGGAATCGGAGACTTCAAGGGTCTGATGCGCCGGCTGGACTACCTGCAGGGATTTGGTGCCACCGCAATCTGGCTCATGCCCTTTCAGCCCTCGCCCGGACGCGATGGCGGGTACGATGTGGCCGATTACTACGGGGTCGACCCCCGATACGGTACCCTAGGTGACTTCGTTGAGTTCACGCATGGCTGCGAACAGCGCGGCATCCGTGTCCTGATGGATCTGGTGGTGAATCATACTTCTGACTCCCATCCTTGGTTTCGCGAGGCACGGAGCAGCCCGGATTCAAAGTACCGCGATTGGTATGTGTGGTCTGAGAAGAAACCGAAGCATACGGCGGACGGCGTCGTGTTTCCCGGAGTTCAGAAGTCAACCTGGACCTACGACGAAACTGCGAAGCTTTACTACTTTCACCGCTTCTATGATTTCCAACCCGACCTAAACACCTCGAATCCGGATGTCCAGGCGGAGATCCTGAAAATCATGGGATTTTGGATCCAGCTCGGAGTCTGTGGGTTTCGCATGGACGCGGTGCCGTTTGTCATCGCCGAGAAGGGTCCAACGGTGCGTGCGCCCAAAGAACAGTACGAGATGCTGCGAACGTTCAGCGAGTTTCTAAGCTGGCGAAAGGGGGACGCCATCATCCTGGCTGAAGCGAACGTATTGCCCGACACGGATCTGGAATACTTCGGCAGCGCCGGAGAACGGCTGCAGATGATGTTCAATTTCCAGGTGAATCAGAATTTGTTTTATGCCCTGGCTACGGCGGACAGCCGGCCGCTTGTCAAGGCGTTGAAGAATACCAAGTCCCGGCCGCCCACCGCGCAGTGGGGCCAGTTCTTGCGGAATCATGACGAGCTCGATCTAGGCAGATTAAGCCCAGCGCAACGCCAGGCGGTTTTCGACGCATTCGGCCCGGACGAAGATATGCAACTGTACAAGCGCGGCGTTCGCCGGCGGCTAGCTCCTATGCTGCAGGGTGATCGAAGGCGCTTGGAGCTGGCGTACAGTCTCTTAATGACGCTGCCCGGCACGCCCGTGGTTCGATACGGCGACGAGATTGGTATGGGAGACAATCTGCGGCTTCCCGAGCGGCAGTGCGCGCGCACTCCCATGCAATGGTCTACTGAGCCGCATGCGGGATTTACCCAGTCCGAAAAGCCCGTCCTGCCGGTGATTACGGGAGGAGTTTACGGCTTTGAGCAAGTTAACGTAGCGGAACAGCGGCGAGATCCAAACTCGCTGCTGAATTGGATGGAGCGCATCATCCGGATGCGCAAGGAGGTGCCCGAGATCGGATGGGGCGACTTTTTGGTGTTGCGGGCGGGTGGCCCAGACGTTCTTGCGCTGCGCTATGACTGGCGTAACAATTCGATTGTGATTGTTCACAACTTGAGCGCGGAGCCGCGCGAGGTTCGGCTCAGTGTCGGTCTGGAGGGAAAGCAAGGAGCGCGTCTCATAAATCTGCTGTCTGCGGATCATAGCGTTGCCGACGACTCTGGCCGGCATCGCATCGTGATTGAAGGGTACGGATATCGGTGGTATCGCGCCGGAGGACTCACCTACTTACTTGAGCAGAGTGATTCGTCGGAGCCGGACAAGCGTCGCCCAAAGCGAAAGCGCCGATGACGCCGACAGTCCGAAGCTCGCATTCAGAAACCTGGCAAACAGGCGCCTGTTGCGGTTCCCCCTCGGGTTTTCCCCGGGTCTCGTTTACCTAAACTGATCAACCGAATATCCCGTTGCTTTAGCCAAGCATTTCGTTTAGTCTACTCTCATCCCCAATCCAGGGGACGTTCAGGAGGACACAGCAATGAACGATGAACCGAAAGCGAACGCCGAAACGCCTGAGACTGACCCCTCAGAACTGGCAGCCGACGAGTTGAATCCGGAAGAACAGGAAGATGTTTCGGGCGGCGACCATCATACACCTTGGATAGAGGTTTAGCCACCCTAAAGACTTCATACCCGCTGCAAGGGACGTTCAGCGGGTATACAGCATCAGTGACGGCATTGGAAATCCCCTCGGAGAACCCCGCGCCGTCTCAAGAAGCAATCGAGCCGAGCCTTCACGCTGACCGATGTGAATCGGACCAGGCTCAGCAGTGGTACTCGGCCGGTTGTGGTGAGACGTCCCGCAAGGAGTACGCCGAAGCGGCAGTGTCTTTTCAAAAGGCGCTGGAGTTCCATCCTGGCTGGCATGAGGCGCAACACAATCCGGGCAGAGCGTTTTTCCAGCTCGGGAAGATCGATGAAGCGCTAGGCTTGTTTCGGCAAGCGAGCGACGGGACGAATCCGGGGCTATCGAGGAACGCAATTGCCGTCGCGATCCCGGGAAGCCCGGAAAGCGACCACCAGACTGTTCTTGATGTGCGTCGCGCCTGGGCCCAACAGTTTATACCCCCGCCTCAGCTTCCCCCACCGTTCACCGGCGGCGCTGATTCTTCCCATACGCCGACCGCGTCAAGCCAGCCTTTGCGAATCGGCTATCTTTCCGCCTTCTTCCAACACGACAACTGGATGAAGCCTGTTTGGGGCTTGGTCAACCACCATGATCGCCGCCGCTTTCAGGTGCATCTCTTCTCAGATGCGCCGCCAGATAGCATCAAACACGGCTATCGCAAGCACGACAGCGACAACTATCACGACATCAGCGGATTATCCAACGAAGAGGCAGCTCGCCTGATCAGCAACTCCGGCATCGACTTGCTGGTGGACCTCAACGGCTATAGCAAGCTAAGCCGCTTGCCGCTGATTGCCCTGAAACCGGCGCCTTTGATCGTTGCTTGGTTCAACATGTACGCGACCAGTGGAATGGCGTGTTACGACTACCTGGTCGGAGACGACGAAGTGATAACTCGCGACGAAGAAAAGTTTTACTGCGAGAAAGTTGTTCGAGTGCCAGGCAGTTATCTGACGTTTGAAGTCGGCTATCCTGTGCCGCCCGTCGTCCCTCCACCCTGCCTGGACAAGGGCGCGATCACGTTCGGTTGTCTGGCGCCGCAATATAAAATCACAGGCGCTGCAATCCAGGTTTGGTGCCGGATATTGTCGGATGTTCCCGGCAGCGTGCTCCTCTTGAGAAACACGGCGCTGGCTTCGCAGGGAAACTTAAGCTTTGTCCTGAGCCTCTTCGAGAAGTACAACGTCTCGCCTGAACGCCTCATCCTGCGCGGCCCCGCGCCTCACTACCGTTTCCTTCAGACATACGACGAGATTGACTTAGCGCTGGATACTTTTCCTTACAACGGCGGCACTACTACGACCGAGGCGATCTGGCAGGGCGTCCCTGTCGTGACGTATTGGGGAGACCGCTGGGTATCGCGGACAAGCGCGTCTCTTCTGCGGGCCGCCAACCTGGACCAGTTTGTCGGCAACAGTCTCGAGGACTATGTGTGGCTGGCAGTCAGGTTGGGCAATGCCAGCGAGACACCCGCCAGACTGGCCGAGCTCCGATGCAACATGCGATCTTCGCTGCGCGACTCCGCGGTGTGCGACACGACGGCTTTCACCAGAAATATGGAGCAGCTTTACACCCAAATGATCGAGCACAAGTGGAAGACTCCGCTATTTCAAACTTAAGCCGTCACCGGGATCCTGAACGCGAGCCCTACCCCACAGCGCTTGAGTCCAACAGCCTAGGTTGTACTCTAAAACACATGCTTCGATTTGCTTTGCTTTGGTCGATTCTCGCGGCGATTGCTGCGTTTGCAGAAACACCCGCAGCCCCGCGGCCGCTCAAACTGGATGACCTGGCGAGATTGCAGGATGTGCGCGATCCCCAGTGCTCGCCCGACGGGAAGTCGGTGGCCTATGTGGTTTCGGCCATGGACTTCAAAGAAGACAAGAGCGTGTCGCATATTTGGGTTGCGGGCTTTGACGGGAAGAGCGACCGGCAAATCACGTTCAGCGCCGACGGTGAGAACTCGCCCAAGTGGAGCCCCGATGGGAAGCTGCTGGCGTTTGAATCCTCGCGGCCCGGCAAAGCCAAAGGCAGCCAGATCTGGTTGCTTGATCTCAGTGGAGGTGAGGCTCAGGAACTGACGGAGCTCAAGGGTCATCTTTCCGGCTTTGATTGGTCGCCCGACTCGAAGCGACTAGCCCTGCTGGTGGCCGATCCGGATCCGGAGCCTGAGCCCGAGCCGGGTGCGAAACCGAAGACGCCCAAGCCCATCGTCATTGACCGCTATCACTATAAACAGGATATCGAGGGCTACTTACTTTCCGGCCGGCACACTTACATCTACTTATTCGATGTAGCTTCGCGGAAGATGGAACGATTGACCAGAGGCCAATGGGACGAGCGCGCGCCGTCTTGGTCGCCCGATGGGAATTACATCGCCTTCCTCAGTAACCATGCGGAAGACCCGGACCGCGAACCGTCCATGACGGTCTTTGTAGCCGAAGCAAAACCGGGCGCGGTAGAAAAGCCGCTGACTCCATCCACCATGCGCGTGCTGGGGACGAAGCCCGAGTGGAGCCCCGACGGCAAGCTGCTTGCGTTCCTCGATACCGACGAGCGCCAATGGGGCGCGTACCGAATGTCTTATCTGGTGCTGGCGCCTACCGATGGCAGCTCGCCGCCGGTCCGTGTTAAAGCGACGGAGAAGCTCGATCGGGATGTAATCAACCCGCGCTTCACGGCGGACGGCAAGGCGATCGAGTTCCTGGTCGGGGACGACCGCTCGGATTATCCGGCGCGGCTGGGGCTGAAAGACTCCAGCGTGGAGCGATTGATGGCTTCGCCCATTGTGCTATCGAATGCCACGGCGGCGGGCGGTTGTTCGGCCGCGCTCTCGGGAGGCGACAGCAAGTTTACAGAAGTGTACGCGCTCGACGGCGGCTCGCTCAGGCAGCTTTCGCATCGCAATGATGCCTTGCAAAAGGAACTCATCCTGCCCAAGACGGAAGAAGTCAATTTCAAGAGCAAAGACGGCGCCGATGTGCGTGGCTTGCTGACCACGCCGGTGGGATACATACCGGGCACCAGGGTTCCCTTGCTCCTGCGAATTCACGGCGGACCGAACGGACAGGATGACCATCGCTGGTCTTTGGAGCGGCAGTGGTTCGCGGCGAACGGATATGCGGTGCTGGCGGTGAATTACCGGGGAAGCTCCGGGCGCGGCCAGAAGTATTCGCGGTCGATCTACGCGGATTGGGGCCACTACGAAGTCCAAGACTTGCTGGCCGGTGTCGACCATGTGATCCAGATGGGTGTCGCCGATCCGGCGCGGTTGGGCGTAGGCGGCTGGAGCTACGGCGGCATTCTGACCGACTACGTCATCGCCAGCGACACCCGCTTCAAGGCAGCGACGAGCGGCGCGGGTACAGCGTTCACGGTGGCCTTCTACGGCACCGACCAGTACATCATCCAGTACGACTACGAAATAGGCCCGCCCTGGAACCCGAAGGCTTGGGAGACCTACCAGAAGATCTCGTACCCGTTCTTACATGCCGACAAGATCAAGACGCCCACGTTATTCCTCGGCGGCGAGCGCGACTTCAACGTGCCGGTGCAAGGCAGCCAGCAGATGTATCAGGCCCTGCGCAGCCTGGGCGTCCCGACCGAGCTGATCATTTACCCAAACCAGTTTCACGGCATCAACAAGCCGTCTTACATCCGCGACCGTTTGGAGCGCTATTTGGCCTGGTACGACAAATACCTGAAGAAGGTCGATCCGGCGGCCGTCGTGCCCACCGGAGCCGGGAGCGCCGCGGCTAAGCAATGAGAAGTAGCCGCAGAGGATGTATGGCAGGGTGTCAACAGCCTGGAACCGAGCCACGCCGTTTTCAACTCTCAGAACTTCGGCAACCCGCTCAGCACTTCCCGAGTATCCCGCCCGCCACTCAGCTTCACCGTCGCCACCACATGCCATTTGCTGTTCATCGCGCCGATGTAGTGCGGCGATTCTCCCGCCTTCGCCATCAGAATCAACGTTGCGTGCTGGCGCGTGTACGCCAGAGCTTGAAACGTCAACGAACTGCTGTCCGTATACCAGCGGTCTGAAGCCGGGCTTCCCCACCGCCCCACAATCGAACGGTAATCATCGCTCGCGGTGAACCCGATCCCCGCAGTCGACGCTCGCTCCATCGCTTGCCGTGGCCGGAATATCCATTCTCGAAGCACGCCCGCCGCCAGCAGCGACACCACCACCGCACCGACGCCGGCCACTAACAGAATTCGGCTCGCACGCGAGTCCGAAGGATTCTCCAAACGGATGCCCACCACGGCAGCTGGCCGCGATAAAGCGCTGGATCGCTGCCACGGCCGAGCATTCTCGTTAACCGCGCGAGGCATTTCAATTACCCGGCGTACCCTCGGCCAAACCGCGCCTTCACGGTATTCAAGCTCTTTCGTAAGACCGACGATCAGTATTGGGTCGTCGATTTCAGAAACCGTTCCAAGATAGTGTCGCGGAATCCAGATCTCCAGTTCCGTTCGGGTATTAATGGCGTTTACTTCCGTCCGCGTCGCGCCTCGCAGTTGCCATTCGTTCGGTTCGGCGTTGGCGATCGGTGGATAGAACGCAAACCGGCGGCGGCCCACTTCTTCCAACAACGGCGGCATCAGCGGCGCTGACATTTGGATT
Source organism: uncultured Acidobacteriaceae bacterium (assembly GCA_963740005.1). Classification (GTDB taxonomy): domain Bacteria; phylum Acidobacteriota; class Terriglobia; order Bryobacterales; family Bryobacteraceae; genus CAJCIT01. The sequence continues at coordinate 127,883 of CAVUCO010000010.1, forward strand.
CAGTGTACCCTCAGCCGATCGGTGGCTTCGACAGAATCCTTAGAAACGTACCGTCAGAACTCGCTTCACAGCCGTCCCAACGCCCCCAAATGCCGGTCGATCGCCGCGCCGTCTAGCTCGATCGGCATAGCGAACTGATCCACGCTGTCCCGTTCGTCGAACGCCTCGAACAAACTCAACTTCACGATGGCGTACATCTCCGTCTCTGACAGCACCCGTTGATGACTCGCGCTCCAACCAGCAACCATCGCCTCCGCCAATAACACCGAGATCGGCAAATACGTCTTCCGATCGCGCGATACGGAGAAGACGTATTCTCTGGCTGGTCCGCTACACCCGGGCTGCGCGCTTCGATGACCCCGGTAAACGTATTGGTAGACATACCCGGTCGCCGCCGAGTAGGTCTTCAATCGTGGCCTTACCGGTGCGCCGTGCAGCGGCGAACGCTGCTCTGCCGGCACCCGTTTGCGCAACCAGTTCCACACCATTCCAGCGTACGCTGCTTACCCCGCGCTTGTGATCGGAGAACTCGCGGACCGCACCCCATTCAGGCAGGCTAGACCGTCGTCCTAGCGCAGGCGGCACACTACTGTTTTGACTAGCAGGCAATCGTGTTCATCCGCATCGTTCTGAAACACGTAGAGCTGATGAGCGAGAAACACTTCCGAGGCGCGACCGCGAGGAAGCACTTGCCCTCAATTCCCGAGCGGCTGAAGACCCGTCCGCTTCATCCGCGGCCCTCACTAGTTACCCTGTAAGGGATGCCCCCGCCTGCCCATCCCAAAACACCCCGCCGCAAGCTCACTCCCATCGACCTCGAACTGTTCCGGCACGCGCTGCTGTCGATTGCCGACGAAATGGGCATCGTCCTCCGCCGAACTTCTTTCTCGTCCAATATCAAGGAACGCCGCGATTATTCCTGCGCCGTCTACGACCGCAACGGCCAGACTCTGGCCATGGGCGATCACATGCCAGTGCACCTCGGCGCCATGCCGATGTCGGTCCACTATGCGCTCGAAGACTTCAACCTGAGCCCCGGCGACGTCATCATCTTGAACGATCCATTTCGCGGCGGTACCCACCTTCCGGACATCACCGCGGTGAGGGGCGTCTTCTGCTCAGGGCGCCAACAAGCCGATTTCTACGTCGCGAACCGCGCCCACCATGCCGACATCGGTGGCATGACCCCAGGCTCCATGGGGCTCGCCCGCGAAATCTATCAGGAGGGACTTCGCATCCCGCCCATCCGCCTGGTCACCGGCGGCCAAACTGACCAGGCACTGCTCCGTCTCATCACCGCCAACGTCAGAACGCCCGATGAACGCCGCGGCGACATCGTCGCTCAACTTATGTCGCTCGAGCGCGGCGAACGCCGGCTCCACGCCTTGTTTCAGACTTGGGGTGGCGCCGCCGCATCCCGGCTTGGTTCAGCCTTGCTCGATTACAGTGAACAGCGCATGCGATCCGTCATCGCATCCATTCCGGACGGTGTCTACGCCTTCGAAGACTGCATGGACAGCGACGGCCTCACCAACCAGCCGCTGCGCATCGCGGTCGCCATCTCCATCAAAGGCGCTCACGCCACGATTGATTTCGCCGGCTCGTCGCCGCAAGCAGCCGGTCCGGTGAATGCCAATCTCGCCGTCGCTACTGCCGCCGTAGCCTATGTCTTCCGCTGCCTCATTCGCGACGACGTGCCGTTCACCGCCGGTCTTTTCCGCCCGCTGGAGATCATCGCGCCCGCCCGCAGCATCGTCAACGCCGGTCCGCCCGCTGCCATGGCAGCAGGCAACGTGGAGACATCGCAACGCATCACCGACGTTCTCCTCGGCGCCCTCGCACAAGCGCTGCCGGAGGCGATCCCAGCGGCCAGTTCCGGCACTATGAACAATTTCACCTTTGGCGGCTGGGATCCCGTCAGGGATCGCGCTTTCGCTTATTACGAAACCATCGCCGGCGGTATGGGCGCCTCCGCCGTCGCCGGCGGCCTGAGCGCCACCCACACCCACATGACCAACAGCTGGAACACGCCGATCGAAGCCTTTGAGCGCCTCTACCCGGTCCGCATCACCGGCTACCGCATTCGCAAAGCATCCGGCGGCCCGGGCCAATCCCGCGGCGGCGACGGAATTGTACGCGAATACGAGTTCCTGACAGCTGCCGATGCCACCCTGCTATGCGATCGCCGCGAGCATGCCCCGTACGGCTTGCAAGGCGCCCATGGCGGCGCTCCGGGCCGGGCCGTTCACATTCGGAAACACCGTGAAACGCCTGTACCAGCGAAATCGCGCATCGCCGTCGCACCCGGCGATCGGATCCGGATTGAGACCCCCGGCGGCGGTGGTTTCGGTTTTTCCTTACCTCTCCATGTCTCACAAACCAGGACAAGGCGTCAGCCTGAACGCTACAATGAGGAGTCTCGTCTTGGACGCTCACAAAAGTGAATACTGCCTCTAGCCCAAGCCTTGTCATCGATGAGCGAGCCGCCGCGCGGCGCTCGTTTTGGCTCGTTTTCTTGTGCACCCTCATCGGTGCAGGCGCACAGATGCTTATCAAGAAAGGCGCCGGAGCGCTGCAGTTGCACGTCACCCTCCCCGACGTCGTGCATGACCCGACTCTGATCGTTCGCTATGCCTTCGGCATTATCACCAATCCGCTGCTGTTCCTCGGTTATGCGATGTATGGAGTGAACACGCTCTTGATGGCCGCCGCCTTGAAAGGCCGCGAATTGTCGCTGCTTTTCCCCATCATTGCCCTTACCTACGTTTGGGTCTCCATCTTGTCGGTTACGGTTTTAGGAGAACAAATGAACTGGTTTCGAGGCCTGGGAATCGCGCTGATCGTCGCCGGAGTTTCCATACTGGGTTGGCGCGAAACGAAGGTGGACGGATGAGATCGACCCCGGCCAGTTCCATCGTCATGGTGCTTTTCTCGTCCTTCATTGGCTCCTTCGGCGCCGTGTTCCTAAAGGTCGGAGCGGAGCACAAGGGTGCCGGCATCAAAGGTCTACTGACCAACTACCCCCTGGCATTCGGTATTGCTCTCTACCTGCTTTCGTCGGTATTCTTCGTGATGGGCGTAGCGCAAGGCGAATTGACCATTCTCTACCCCATGATCTCCCTTAGCTACATTTGGACGCTGGTCTGGTCGCGCATTTTCTTTAAGGAATCGGTTACCATGACCAAGGTAATCGGCCTGGGTGTTATCGTCATAGGCGTCGCCTGCATCAACCTGGGCAAGAACTAACGCCGGTTGTCCTCTCTCGTTTTCATTTTCAGGCTATCCGCGCTGTTCTGAAAACACCAAAGCTGACTAACGCAGAAAGCTTCTGAGGCGCGACAGTACAGTAATGGAGCGCTCACCTGTGTCAACCCACCTGCCCCAACTTGGCACGGGTCGTTCGCAGTCCCCAGGGTGGCGCAAGTCATGCGCACGCGGCGTGCTTCCGCGCCTAAACTTTCACCCATCCCCGCTTCGCCGCACTCTCCGCAACCTTCTCAAGCAGCACCATCCCGCGCAGACCATCTTCGAAGGTCGGATAGTTCACCTCGACCGACGCGTCCGCAACCCTTGCGTAGAACTGCTTGAAGACTTGTTTATGCGAGTCGTCGTACCCTTCGCTGTGGCCGCCCGGCAAGTCGGCAAAATGCGCCGCCTCGGGATGCATCAGCGACGCGTCTTTAATGATGATCTGATTCGGTTCGTTTCGATTCCCAATCCATAGCGTATCGGGAGCTTCCTGATTCCAGGAGACGCCCGCCTTCGTGCCGAAAATCTCAATCGCGAACCGGTTCTTGCAACCCGCCGACATCTGGCTCACTGTGAATCCGCCCCGCGCACGATCGCCCAAATGGATCAAGACCGCCCCATAATCGTCGGTGTCAATCGGGACCTCTTCATAATCGGTCGGCTGAGCCCTCTTGCCGGAAAACGTTTCCACCGATCCTTTGGGGCGCTTCCGCGTCTTATGAAAAGTCTCCAGATCCGCGCAGACTTCAGTGATCTCTAAGCCGGTCAAATGCTGTACCAGGTCCATCCAATGCGACCCGATATCACCCATCGCCCGGAGCGCTCCATTTGCTTTGGCGTTAACGCGCCAGTTCCAGTCCGTGTCGTAAAGAAGCCAGTCTTGCGAGTACGTCCCTTGCGTGATCAGGATGTCGCCCAGATCGCCGCGCCGGATCATCTGCCGCATCTGCTGAACAACGGGGTAGTAGCGCAGGTTGTGTTGCACGCAGTTCGGAAGCCCCCGTTCCTTTGCCACGCGCACCAGCGTCCGCGCTTCGTCCGACGTCATCGTCATCGGCTTCTCGCACAGCACCGCCTTGCCCGCCTCGAGCGCGGCCAGAGACATCGGATAGTGCTCCGCATTGGGCGTACAGATGTGGACCGCGGCGATCTCCTTGTCATCCAGCACCGACTTTAAATCGGCGGTCGCGCGCGGAATATCGGCGGCGTCAGCAAAGGCTTGTGCTCGCGAAAGGCTGCTGCCTACCACCACCGCGATCTTGACGTTTCCCAGGCGCCGCAGATTCTCTGTGTGGACTTTGCCCATAAACCCTGTGCCGACGATTGCTGCTTTGATTTTTGCCATGACCGTTAACCAATCCTTTCAAGTTCCGCCCGCCGCGCGGCGAGCACACCAAGACAGGCTACCGCACTTGCGTGGAACAGGATGCTAGCCACGCCATCCAACCCACAGAAGCCCACACCCAGAGCCCACCGGGGACATAGCGGCCTGACATCTCACTCGTTACCAACGTTCACTGAGCGCCGGCGGCGCGCCAGCCCGCCATGCGCGGTACACCTGTGTCCCCCAACGCGACAAAGTTCAGCGCCGCAATGCACGCGTTGTTCAGAAAACACTCACAGCCAATGGCCGCAGAAAGCCTTCGAGGCGCGACCGTCAGGGAGTAGCCATGGCCCGGCGGGCCACCGAATCGATTGAAGACGCGAAATTCCGGCTCAATGGCATCAACAACTTGGAGCGCGTCTTCAGGGGAGCGCTTGCCCATATCTGCTCACATCCCCAAGCCTCATCCGCTGCCAACCACCCGTACTACCCCACCTCCAAAAACACAATGATCGACGGCGTCCCGACACTCACGTACTCCCCCGTAAACGTCAACTCCCCGTTCAAGCGATTCACCCGAAAAACGGTAACGGCGTCGCTGCGTTGATTGCACGAGTACAGGAAGTTCCCGGTCGGATCAATCGTAAAGCTGCGGGGATAATCGCCGCGCGTCCACGTCTCTCCTTCGAACTTCAGCGCGCCCGATGCTCCAATCGAAAACCACGCGATGCTGTCGTGCAGTCGATTGCCCGCATAAAGGAAGCGCCCGTCCCGCGAAATTCGCACCTCCGAAGTAAAGTTCGTGCCTCTGAAACCGTCGGGCAAACTGGAGACCTGCTGCCTTTGCGTCAACCTGCCTGAGGCAGCGTCATAGTCGAACAGGATCAGCGTTGACCCTTCTTCCTGCAGCGAGTACAGCCAACGCCCGTTCGGATGAAAAGCAAAGTGGCGCGGACCGTCGCCCGGCGGCACAGCCGCGGATGCACCGCTCGGCTCCAGCGTGCCCGCATCGGCATCGAACTTCCACACGTGAATTCGATCCAAGCCAAGATCGCTGCCCAGAACAAACTTCCCAGCCGGATCGGCCTCAATCATATGGGCGTGCGTTCGGTCATGACCGCTGATAGCGAAGCTTCCCGGCGGCGCACTCGTAGCGTGCGCCGGCCCGACCGGCCCCGTATCGCGCTTCACATCGCTGGCCTTTCCAAGCCGCCCGTCCAAACCGACCGGCAGCACAGCGAACGACCCGCCATGATAGTTCGCCACGAACACATACTGGCCCGATGGATGCACGCTGAGATGCGCCGGTCCCGCGCCTTGCGAACTGACCGTATTCAGCCGCGTCAAACGCCCCGACGGCCGTTCGACGCCATAAGCCGTCATCGCCCCGGACTGCGTTCCTTCAAAATCCGAAACCTCATTGGCGGCATACAGAAACTTTCCGGATGGATGGAAGGCCAGCCACGACGGATTCAAGCCATCTTCGAACAACTCGCGCTTCGCCAACGCGCCCGTCGACGCATCCACCTCGAAGAGATAAATGCCCTGCCCTCGCCCCTTGCTGCCTTCGGGCCCTTGCGGCGAACTGTAAGTCCCAACGTAGGCAAGTAGGCGCCGCCCCTCTCCCCGTGCGAACGACGGCAAAATCAGCCCCACTGTCGCGCCTCGCTTCAAGAGTTGACGTCGTGATAAATGTCTCATTCATCGACCCCCTTTCAAGGACCGGCCGCTCGCTGCTATCAATCATGACAACTGAGCAACGTAACTCTCCAGGGGGGCAGAGGTGGGGCTGGACGCCTACGTCCGCGCCGGTCGCCCACGACCGGCTCCACTTCGTTTTCCAACCATCGCTGCTCCGCGCAAAGAAACAGGATTTAGTAATAGAGGCTTCAGACGCTGCTGAAGAAAGCCCTATACTTTCGTTCCCTCAGCTGTCGGGAATCGGCAACTCATTGCGCTTCGGAGCCGTGACCTGTCAAGGAGCGGTTTTCTAGCTTTCTGGGTCGCATCCAGGCCCGGACAAATGCTGCCCCTTTAGGCGTAGATTCACGACTTTTCGCGTTGAACAATTCGTGAGAGAATGGTCCCCTCAACAACGACAGGAGGCCAAAATCGATGACGAATCCACCGTTTGTTCCGCGAGTCGCAGTAGCCGTATCACTCCTCGTTTTGTCCACCGGCTCGCTCTGGCCGCAGACGCCGGATCCCGCTGCTGGACGGCCGGCAAACCCTCATCAACTTTCGTCGAAGCCTCAATCCGTCCCGACGTCCCAGGCTGTCGCCCCAGTGCCGAGAGATGCTTCCCAAGGTCCCGATCTCAACATCGATGTCCAGAGCGCGCGCCACGCCATCAGCCCCTACATCTACGGCATCAACTACGACCAGAATCAGATCCCATCAATCAACCCGCCCATCATCCGCTGGGGTGGCGATGCCACGTCGCAGTACAACGGGCAGACCGGCAATACCAACGCCGGTAGCGATTGGTACTTCAGCAACAGCAACCAGAACAGCACCTCCAGCCCTCCCGACTTCAACACGTTCTTTTCTACCAACAACGCGGCCGGCGTCGAGACCATTGGCACCGTCCCCATCAACGGCTGGGTCGCCAAGGATGGCACCTCTTGTGCCTTCAGCGTGAAGAAGTACGGCGCTCAGGAAGCTGTGGATCCTGACAACTCAGACTGCGGAAACGGGACGTTGCCGGATGGCAAGACACCAATCACCCAGGCAAAGATTGGCTCCTGCACGACGCCTCCCTGTACCGACCCAAATGATGCCGACACGCAAGTAACGCCGGCAACCATTGAGGAATGGGTCGGCAAGGTAGTGGGTTCTTTGGGTTCCACCGCAAACGGGGGCGTAGCTATTTGGGAGCTCGATAACGAGCCGGTTTGGTGGGAGAGTGTTCACCAGAACATCCATCCCGCCTACACCGACTACGACGAAGTTTGGCAGAAAGGCCTGGCTTATGCGCAAGCCATTAAAGCGGCCGATCCCACCGCGAAAGTCGCCGGACCGGTTACGGCCGGTTGGTCCGATCTGTTCTTCTCCCGCGTTGACCTGCAGTCCGGGCTGACGTCCGGGCCGAACTTCGTTTATTGGGGTAACCCCACGGATCGCTTGGCACACGGCAACCAGGATTTCGTCGCATGGTATCTGCAGCAGTTCGCCAATTACCAATCCCAGCACGGACAGCGCCTGCTTGATTACTTCGATATTCACGGCTACATGCCCGGCACCGGCGGCGATAACACGGATCCTGCCTCCGACGCGGCGCGCCTCGAATCCACGCGGGTCTTCTGGGATCCGGCCTTTACGCCTCCCAACACCAACGAGTACATCCTCAACACGCCGTCCAATCCCGCCAACAACCCCAGCGCGCCATGCGTCTGCTTAATTCCTCGCATGAAGAACTGGGTCAACGCCAACTACCCGGGAACCAAGTTGTCGATCACCGAGTACAACCTTGGTGCACAGGGAGACGTAAACGGAGCTTTAGCTGAGGCCGATCTGCTCGGCATCTTCGGTCGAGAAGGTGTGGATGTCGCGGCCATGTGGCCCTTCCTTGGTTATCCGGACGACCCCGTCGGCGCTCCCGTCATGTTTGCTTTCAAGATCTATCGCAATTACGACGGGCTGCAGCACACCTTTGGTGACGTAGGCGTCTCGGCTGTCAGCGCCGACCAGAGTCAGCTCTCCGTGTACGCTGCGCAGCGCACCAGCGATTCGGCGTTGACCCTGATGGTGATCAATAAGACCGCTAATGATCTGACCAGCAACGTGAATATCGCCAACTTCGCTCCGGGCGCTCCGAGTATCTCGGTCTTTCTCTATAGCGCCAGATACCCCAACTTCATCGTCCCCGAACCCCCGGAGCCGGCTTCCCAACCCACTCGCACGTTCCCCGCCAATTCGATAACCCTTTTGGTTTTCTCTGCCGCGCCGACCATCACCGCCAACCCCAACCCCATTCCCGTTCCGGCGGGCGTGACGGCTGGCCAAACGACTATCAGCTGGAGCGCCCCGGACTCGACGGCGATCGAGATTCATGTGGGCAGTGCTACCGGCACGCTCTTCACCACAGGTGGACCCTCCGGCTCCGCTCAAACCGGTCCCACCATCACGAATGGAACGCAGTTCTTTCTGGTAGATGCTGCGACGCAGCTTCCCCTCGCCAGTACCACGGTGACGCTGACCAACTCGGCGCCCGCGACGATCTCCGCCTCTCCCAACCCGATTACCGTCCCCATGGGCGTGACGGCCGGCCAGACCACCATTAGCTGGAATGCCCCTACCTCGACCACCGTGGAAATTCACATCGGAAGTCCTACCGGCACGCTGTTTGCCGCAGGCGGACCCTCCGGCTCGGACCAGACCGGCAATTGGGTATCAAACGGCATGTCGTTCTTCCTCCTCGACGGCGCCTCGCATGCCGTTCTCGCCTCGACAACCGTCACCCTCGTCACCGGGGGCGGAACCGCCACCATCTCGGCGAATCCAAATCCAATCCCGGTTGCCCCTGGTACGATGCTCGGCCAGACCACGATTAGCTGGAGCGCTCCCGGTTCAAGCGGCGTCGAAGTTCATATCGGATCGGCCACCGGCACCCTCTTTTCGGGAGGGCGATCGTCCGGTTCGTCCCAAACCGGCGATTGGGTATCGAATGGCATGACATTTGTCCTCGTCGACGCCTCCACTCACATCACGCTTGCTTCAACCACCGTTTCCCTCTCATCCTTCGCCGCTCCATCGATTACAGCTTCGCCCAATCCAATACCGGGGACAGGACTCGGTCAAACCACGATTTCCTGGGATGCTCCCGGCTCGTCTTCGGTGCAAGTGCATGTCGGCAGTGCAACAGGCACCGTCTTCACAACCGGCGGCCCAACCGGTTCCGCCCAAACCGGCGATTGGGTCACCAACGGAATGGTGTTTGTCCTCGTGGATGGAACTTCCCACGCCACGCTCGCGTCCACAACAATCAATCTCCTGGGAGCCGGCCCGGCGTCTGCGATTGCTGCGACTCCGAATCCCGTTCTGGTGCCTGCGGGCATAACGCTCGGGCAGACAACGCTAAGCTGGAGCGCTCCCACTTCGGCCTCTGTGGAAGTTCACGTTGGTAGTGCCTCGGGACCTCTCTTCGCTAGCGGCGGATCAATCGGCTCCGCGGAGACAGGCGACTGGGTGACCAATGGCACCGTCTTCGTGCTGGTAGACGCTAGTTCGCACACGACACTAGCCACTACAACGGTGGTGCTCAACGGATCTTGATTTGTCCACCATCGCGCCCCAAATACTAATCCCAAACTGGGGCGCGAAATACACCCAGGTCCTCCGCTGATCTCAGCATGAGCGCCGAGTGCACAATGAGCAACGGTTGCGAGCCGTGACCGCAGCGCTCCGCCGCCGAGCCACGGAGCGCACTGAATACCCGCTTGCAAACAGCAGCTCCTTACTCCTCCGCTAAGCTACCGAGGCGCGACCATGAGGAAGCGCTTGCTCCCAAACTCAACTTCCGGGCTCTCATCGCCACGCGCGCAAAGCAATCGCATTCCGGTCCTTCCAGCATCACTATCCAGAATTTCCGGACGCCAGCCCAACTGGCCGGCGTCCGGACCACTCACCTAGAAGTCGCCCATTCCGTCTTCGCAACCGTCGTCGGCCGAAGCCATAAACGGCGCATAGAGCGAACCCAGCAGTCCGCCCTCGTCATCCATCACTCCGAGGTAACTGAAGTTCGGCACCTCGTTCTGATCGATCACAGGGACAGCCGTGGTTGGACCATGAAACTGACCGATGACGTTGCGTCGCTGCCCGCCCGACGGCGGAATACCGCGAACCGCGCTATCAATGATCTTCTTGGTAACACTCATCTATTCACCCCTTTTCCTGCGAAAAGGCTAACAGCCTGCCGCGCGCCCCGGCCCTACGCCGGCATGCAACATCAGGCAATGAATAGACATAAAGAATTTCGTTGTTTTGTGAACGGCTCATCGCTGCTGCCGCACCGGCTATCGAGCTTGCCGCCGAGGACGGTACTGGCACGTCCAAACCGCTCGGCAACCAAACCTCCAGTACTTTCTGCGTTCTCGCCCATTTCATCCAGCTGCCCCTCTCGCGGGTTACCCTGGCCTCGGCTGGCTCAGGAGCAAAGTCACCCTTTGCGCCGGTATCACATCGAAAGTCATACACTTCCAACTCCGTGAAGAGGCCGCGTGTTGCCCCGAAACCGGCCTGTCACAAACCATGCACGTTCTGGCGGCAAAATGGCTGCCAATCTCGAAAGTGACATTTGGTTCTAAAACCAACTGCCTCCTCTCCACGAGACACCGCGCAGACCCATCGGACCCACCATCAAAAGGCCCACCAGTACCCTGACGCGCCAGTCCTCGACCAAGGCTAAAGCCATGCTAACGTCCAACTTGGGGGATACTTTATGAGGGCCTGGACTGCATTCTATTTCGTTTTATCTTGCCTCCTAGCCGCCCCCGTGGCGTCTGCGACGGGAACCCTTGATCTTGCACCAAGGCCAAGTTCCGAATTCCTTATCGACGCACTCCTGTTGGCGGGCTCGAACCTCACTTTGGAGCTGGTTTCCGATCACACCTCGAATGGCGCAGAGCTGATAACCACAGCGGAAGCCAGCGCCGTTAGCCCATCGAGTTTCAATGCCGGCATGGCCGCCACGATTTTGGAAGACACGAATTCACTCGCCCTATCCCAGACCCCTGCCGCAGCCGAGGGCAGCAGCGACCTGGGCAGCACGCTCACATCGGGACTCATGGAGGCAGAACCACCAAGTACTGACTCCGTAAGCATCATGAAGAGTCTTCTCTGGTTGCTGAGTCTGGCAGGCCTGCTGGCCGCTATCGCCTCGGTCCGAATGATCGAACACAACAAACACGTCACCGAGTTGGTGCCGGCCAATTGCAAATGCTCAAGCTGCTTCTCGACAAAAACGCTAGCGTCGCGCTGGCGCTGGCACGAACTACCGCTTTGGCTGTTCACGGCCCGGCCCTACCGTTGCTACGCATGCCAAGGCCGCGGGTTCGCATGGGCCTGGCAGCGCAAATATGGCACCGTGCAGCCTGAGCGGAACCTGGTTCCAGCCCGCTAAGACCATTTCTAATCCCCCATAGCCTTGTGCGGTGGGCGCCCCGCCGATTTGCCAAGAGGTTCGCGCAAGCCCCAGCATCTCGCTCCCTTCTTTCAGACCCAGTTACGGCAAAGCCCGCATCAGCCGGTCACAAAAGTAAGAAATAGTTTTTACTCTTTCGTAATCAAAACGCTAGCTCCTCTCGCCGAAATCGCCACGATCCGGTTTTCGGCCTTCTCGTGCTAATTTCAGGCAGCATTTTAAGCGTTTTAAGCCGGCCCAACAGCCGGCTTTTTCTATTCAGGAATCGAGGCAATCAGTGCAAGAAACAAGCACCTCTGTATCACCCACCACCGGCCCCAGGCAGGCCACCGCCGGACAGGTGAAGGATTTCAATAAAGCTTCATGGAATGTCCGCGAAGTCAGGCCGACCAAACACGGCTTTGATCTCTGCTTCGGCATTCCGTGCAACACGTACAACCGTCCGTATCGCGGCTCGTCGAGATTGATCGTGACGAAGGCTCTGCGAGACTACTGGCACGCCCATCGCACCAAGAGCCTACGCTTCTTCCTCGATTTGCCGGCCAGCTCCGGTTCGATTCAACTCGCGCTGCGGCGGCTTCGCTTCTGTCACCGCGCCGACGTGAAGGCATTTTGGACGGACCGCGTCGAAGATCTGGCCTCACTGCCGACGCGTGAATTTGCCGCGAAGCATGGGGTCGACCCGGCTGCCGCTTTCGAATGGCGCCTGAAGTTGGTAAAGCGCGGACGCCCCGCCGGCTGGTGGCACACGCCGCAGATCCTCAAGCTCCTCTTATCGCCAACGCCGCTGGGCGAGGCAGGCCGTGAACTCGGCATCGCGATCAGCGAGGTGCACCGCCTGCGTGGCCAAGCAATGCGAGAATTGCAGAACTTAGCCGCCTGAGGCAGCTGGCTCGCAATAAAGCAAACGCATGCCGACCGGGAACAAGCGCCTTCCGTCGTGCCACACTCTCCGCTTCGGAGCAAGGCCTTCAGCTACGGCTTTTCACACGACGACGTGGCGTGGGCTTTAGCCTGCTGAGCCGAGACTCATCTCGGCTTTGGCTTCCTGCCGATTTGAGGCGACGGATGGGTTTTTTACACAAACTCGTCAGCAAGCCGCCATGCCCCGAAGGGGGCACCGAACATCTTCCGAACGCCGCGACCGTCCTGAGACTCCATCACAGAACCGCGCGCGTCAGCAAGCGGACTCGAGTGTTCTCCTTTCGACCGCGCGTCAGCACGCGTGTGTGTAAAACGGAGCCGTGACCGTCAGGGAGCGAACGCAAAGCTCCGGAAGCACGAAACCGGGGATCGAATTCAGCGCAAGCTCTCAAGATCCGCGATTGGCCGTTGATTCTCGACGGAGCGGATTCGCGTGTTCTCCTGTCAACCGCGCCTCAACAAGCCCGCCATCGGACGATGACTTTCGACGGAGCGAATGCCTTTCGGAACCGTGACCGTAGCTCTCCGCCCCGGAGCGAGGGAGCGTACGCAAAGGCCGATAGCGAATGCTCTCAGGCCCGCGGCCGTCAGCGAAGCCGGTAAAGGCCGAAAGGCAGCGATCTTCCGGGAACATTTCGGAGCCACGTGGCGTCTGCGACAAGGAACCGTCAAGGTTAGAAGGAGCGACTCATGACGAAGTTGGCACTACTTTTTCTGCTTTGTTCGCTGGTGTATGCCGCAACACCACTCACCGGGAAATGGTCCGGTAGTTTTGACATCACAAACGCCAGTGGCGACAAGAAGGCGGACACCGCGTACATGGATTTGAGCGACCATGACGGAACGGTCGCTGGTACAGCCGGCCCCAATTCTGAGAAGCAATGGGCGATCCGGAACGGTAAGCTGGATGGCCAGAAGCTGACGTTCGAAGTGCAGACCGACGACGGCGGAGTGCTTATATTTGATCTCACATTCGACGGCGAATCGATTCAAGGCGCATGCGACGGTACGGGCAGCGGCGGCGAGAGAATGTCAGCAAAGGTGAACCTGAAGCGAACGAACTGATGCGTCTGCGGTTTTCGCCAGTTTGAGATTGAGCGAGTTTACTGACGCATTCAACTAAAAGCAACAGAGACCGAGCACAACGCGGTGGTTTGTATTTGAACTGGAAAAAGAGGAGCTAGCAGAGCCAACCGAATCCTCGACGGCGAGCACAGTTCGCGCAGAATGGGTGGTCCAGGAAAAAGCCGCCTGGCGCCCACTTCGACAAAGTGTTACCTATGTCCTCGGTCCAAAATGTAACCCATGTCTCCGGTTTGGACCCCTTGCGAGCCGTGACCGTCAGTACCTACGCAGTTGGATTCTAGTTGTTTCTGGCAGAATATTTTCGTGGCATGCACTTCATCCAATGTTCACGGCTCTCAGAGGATGGTTGCAAACAGCCCCAACTTTCGAAAAGCCTACCGAGGCGCGACCGTCAAGGAGTAGCCATGGCCCGGCGGGCCACCAAACTGAATGAAAACCGTCGCGATTCGAGCTACGATTTCTGTGGTCGGGGAGTGGAAGAGGTCGTAAGCGCTCTGGAGAAATTGAGGCCGTGAGGGAGCTTGATCCGGATCGCGCGTTCTGAACCGATAAATGTGACTCGACCTTCCGACGAGGAAGGCTGAGAGCACGTAGGGGTGCGTATGTTGCCTATTGCGCGTTCTGCCATTCCTCGCCGGAAAGGAAGAGGATGCCTTACACAATAGCAGCGATTGATGTTCACAAAAGGGTTTTGATGGTGGTGGTGGCGACCGCGTCAGAACAGGTCAAAGACCCGGTTGGCGAAGCGCTGGAATTCGAATGCCGACGCTTCGGGGCGCTGGAGGGGGATCGCCAGCAGTTGGTGGACTGGTTGAAGGAACGGGAAGTCCAGGAAGTGGTGATGGAGTCGACCGCGCAGTACTGGAAGCCGGTGTGGCTGGACCTGGAGCCTCACTTTCCGAAGCTGCATCTGGCGCAGGCGCAATCCAATCGCGCGCCGAAAGGTCGCAAGAACGATTTTCGGGACGGCAAAAGGCTGGCCCGGCGCCTGCTGGCGGGGGAGTTGATGCTGAGCTTCGTGCCGGATGGCCAACAGCGGACGTGGCGTGAACTGGCGCGCACCAAGGATCATTACGTGGCGGAACGAGTGCGCTTGCAGAACCGGGTGGAAGCCCTGCTGGAGGAGATGCGGATCAAGCTGTCGGGAGTGATCAGCGACCTGTTCGGCGTGAGTGGCCGCCGCATACTGAACGCGTTGTCGGAAGGAGAAACCGATCCGGTGCGGTTGGCAGAACGGGGCGACGAGAGCCTGCGGTGCGGGCCGGAAAAGTTGGCGGACGCCCTGCGCGGTCATCCCACGCCGGTCCAACTGGCCATTCTGAAACTGCATCTAGAACTGCTGCGCAAGTTCGACCAGATGATCGGGTCGTTGGACCAACTGATGGCGGGCGAACTGAAGAAGCATGAAGAGGCGGTGATTCGGCTGGCCGAAACACCTGGATTCGGAGTGGATTCAGCGCAACGCCTGATCGCCGAAGTGGGAGCGGATGCGGATGCGTTTCCCTCGGCCGAGGAATTCGGGTCGTGGTTCGGCGGCTGTCCGGGATCCAATATCAGCGCCGAGCAGAAGCATGGCTCGCGCTCTCCCAAAGGGAACCGCTATGTGCGCAAGCTTCTGACGCAGGCCGCTCAGGCTGCAGTAAAGAAGAAGGGCTGTCATTTTCAGTCGCTCTTCCGTCGTTTCCTACCGCGCCTTGGGTACAAAGGGGCCATCTGGCTGGTGGCCCATCGGCTGGGCAAACTCGCCTGGAAGATTCTCCATGACGGCGTTCGCTACATCGAACAGGGCAATGAAACGACTCCGAACGCCAGAAAACGCCGTGCCCAGAAGCTGGCTCAGGCTCTGCGAAAGCTCGGCTATGCCGTTACACTGAGCCCCGTCATTCCCGCGACGCTGGCAGAGAGCCAGGGGTAGGTTTTCAGGGGAGCGCTCGCCCGGATCAGCCTGTTTGGTTCCGGCTGCGCCGGGCTAGGGAGCGGACGTAGAATATTTTTATCGAAACTCCCGGGATTTCATCAGGCTTCTGACTGCGTCAGAAAGTCATGAGCTTGAGGCGCGGTTGAATTCTCACACAGACCCTACCGGATGGGCCGCAACACCCCTGGCTCTCGGGGCCAGGCGAGGAGGCAGGGGGACTGAGAGGTCAAGGTGGCCATCTCGTCAAGCCGTTGCATGAGTATCGTACCATCCCTTGCGAGGCACGAAGTATCGTACGAAACACTTCGCTCAGGCATAGCGTTGGACGCTGTTTCCAGGCTCATGACTGCCGCTTTCGGGCGACGATTTCTGACGGAAAATCACCCGAAGTTTGTTCATCAGGCTATTGTCATCCCAAAGCTTGTATTGAACGAAGATAGAACGGTAGATTCTGAGGGCCTCAGCTTCATCGATCCATTCACCTGGAGCTTCTTCCCCGAATAATCCGCTTGCGCCATTTTCGAAATGGTGATTCACATAGTGGCCCTGTCTTGCAGGAACAGGACAGACCTGCGTAGCCACGTTTTGCTGCGGAACCACTTTGAATCTTGAATACCCAAGCGTCTTAAGGAGTGCGAATTCCTGCCGCAAGCCTTTCCAGGAGGTTCTCGTTGACTCAAAGGACAAATACTTGGAGCCGAGAGGGACAGCCTGAATCAACCGGTTCGCTTTTGCTAACTCCTTTCCCGCCAGCCACATCCGGAACGCCAGATGTTGCGCCCATGCAGCTCTTCGTGTCCTTTCAAGGGCTTAGCAGCCTCGCTCAACCTCCAAACCAGCGAACACCGCAGACCGGTCTGCTCTCTTGGGCAAACCGCCTCTCCTCGGCCACTTCGCCTCTAAGCCAAAACCCAGTCACACAAATTCAACTTTTTCTTTCTCCCTGTAACGTCTTTCCTCCCAACGTTTCGCCCCAAAACACCTGGCGGCATCTTCCTGTCGGAACCACCGCCAGTGTTACTTCTGGTTCGGGCGGAAACTCCGCCCATTCCAAAAATGGCAGAAGGAAAATCAAAATGAGCGACCTAGGTAAAGACAGCCCTGACCTCACGGGCGACGTGACGGTTAAACCAGACCCGGCCAAGCCGGAGTCTGAGCAGCCATCACCAGACGCCGGGCAGCCGGCTTCACCTGTCCACATGGATGCGGAGAAAGTAACCGGCTCCGGTCCAAATGGCGGCCCAGAAGTCGACGCAAAAACTCGAGCCAATCGCGAGAACGCACGGAAGTCGACTGGCCCGCGGACGGATGCCGGCCGCGCCGCGTCCTCCAAGAACGCCGTCAAGCACGGTCTCTTCGTCGAGGACCTGGCCAAGCATCTCAGCGGAGAACAATTCGAACGCTATCAGAGCTTCATCGAAGGCATCGTCAAGGATCTGCACCCGACAGGTGATCTGGAACTGCACCTCGCGCAGCGCGTCGCCGACATCCAGTTCCGGCTCGAGCTGCTTCGCACCGCCGAGCTCAAAATCTACATGGACGTTGCGATCCTGTCCCCGACCATGGAAGGCTGCCTCATGAAGACCGGCAACCCCATGGGCCTGGCTTCACTTTACGATCAGCGCTTTCAGCGCTCGTTCTCGAAGACCCTGGAGGAATTCCGGCATGCTCAACAAATTCGAGTGGACCAGGAGAAACAGGCCATTGAGGAGCTGAAGGCCATTGCTGCTGCGCACATGCAGCAGAACGTCCCGTTCGATCCAGCACGCTTTGGCTTCGTTATTTCGAGCGAACTTCTCCTCAGTAAAGTGCGCCTCGGAAATGCCAAGAAGATGGCTCAATTCAACACGGGAGACGGTATCGTCGAGAAGAAAGTCGTCGCGATCCTCGCCGGCGAGCCCAAAAAAGCCGCCTAGTCCCTCCCAAACGATGCAGAAACCCCGCGAATAAATTAAAGCGTTGAACAACTCCACCCAACGTGTCTCCAATCCGAACCACGCTCAAAGCAAACGGAGCCGCGACGGTAACGGAGCGAACGGAAAACCTCGGAGTCGCGACACCGCCGAAGGGAAGACACACCGCCCGAGCGAAGACACCGCACCGGACCACGGCGAGCGCCACGCGAGCGAACGAAAGAATGCGAACGCCGCGAGCCGCGATCATCGCTCTTTCTCCCCATCTGAAACTCCCGCCACGATAAGGTGAATATATGGTTTCTCTACGTTTCGCTGGATTGGCCGCGCTGGTAGCCTTGGCGCTCGCTGGCAACTTTGCGACATCGCAAGGGAATCAGGCCGACCCTTGGACGCCCGCGCAGCTCATGTCGCCGGAGGCGCTCGCTAAACAGCTAGCCCCGGGCGCTAAGCCGCCCGTGATCATTTCTGTTGCCTTCCCCGTGCTCTACCGCAACCGGCATATCGAAACGGCGGTATTTGCGGGACCCGGACGGGACCCCGAGGGCATCACTGAATTGAAAGCCGCCGTGAAGAACCTG
The DNA here is from genome assembly GCA_963740005.1 of uncultured Acidobacteriaceae bacterium. Taxonomy (GTDB): domain Bacteria; phylum Acidobacteriota; class Terriglobia; order Bryobacterales; family Bryobacteraceae; genus CAJCIT01. The sequence continues at coordinate 146,019 of CAVUCO010000010.1, forward strand.
CCCAAGGATACCGAGATCGTCATCTATTGCGGCTGCTGTCCTATGGACCATTGCCCCAACCTGCGTCCCGCCTTCGCTGCGCTCAAGGAGATGGGCTTCACCAGGATTCACGCCCTCAACATCCCGACCAACTTCAGCACCGATTGGGTGACGAAGGGATATCCAGTGGCACCGCCAGGCGCGCCAACGAGCTTGAAGTAGAACTGATTTTAGATGTTAGGATGACCACATCACTATGACGAAGTCGCGGCGGGCATTTCTCGGACAGGTCGCAACCGGATTGGGCACATTGGCCTCGGTCCCACGCAACGTCCTGGGTGCGAATGAGCGGATCCGGTTGGCCATCATTGGTTATGGCGACCGCGGTTCGCAGATCGCCCAGGAAGCCATCGATTGCCCCAACACCGAGTTCGTCGCCGTCACGGACGTCTACACCGCTCAATTGGAACTGGCCAAATCGCGCATCCCGGGCGTGAAAACTTACTTCGACCACCGCCTGATGCTGGAAGACAAATCCATCGATGCGGTCCTCATCGCCACGCCCCAGCATTTGCACTGCGAGCATTTCGTCGATTCCATACACGCCGGCAAGCATGTGTATCAGGAAAAAACCATGGCCTTCACGGTGGAACACGCCAAGCGCATGCGATCCGCCTATCTGCCGGTAAAGGGCAAACAGACCGTCCAGGTGGGCCATCAGAGCTGCTCGCTCGGCCAGGTCAACGACGCGCTGGAGTTCTTGCGAGACGACAAGGTAGGCCGCATTACCGCCATCGATGCCATGATGTATCGCAACACGCCGCATGGCAAGCCACAGTGGGCGCGGCCGTTGAACGCCACCATGAACCCAGAGAACATTCTCTGGAACAAGTTCCTGGGCGAGGCTCCCAAAGTGGAATTCGATGCCAATCGTTATCGCAACTGGCGTTTCTTCTGGGACTACTCCGGCGGCAACGTCTACGAGAACATGTGCCACCAGGTCTCCTTCTGGTACAAAGTCCTGGGCCTCGATGTACCGTCGGCTGTCACCATGACCGGCGGTCTGTATCTCTGGCAGGATGGCCGCGAAGTGCCGGACACCATGAACGTCTCCATGCAACAGCCTGAGGAAATACTCTTCAGTTGGATCTCTGGTTTTGGCAACGCCAGTCTCGGCGTTACGGAACAAGTGTTGGGAACGGATGGAACCATCTTTAAGGGCCAGCAGATACGCTACGCGCCCGAGCCCGTGAATCGACCCAAAGCCGAGGGCTTGACCGGCCAAACGCCCACCCCGCCGCGCGCCCACATGCAGAACTTCCTGGACTGCATTCGCGCCGGCCGCGAAACCAACTGTCCTTTTGAACTCGGCTTTAAAGTTTCAATCGCCTGCCGCATGTCCGTGGATAGTTACCGCTTGAAGCGAACATTGCAGTGGGATCGCCAAAAAGAAGAGATCGTCTGACCGGACGAAATCGGAATGGAGACTCGGCGCGCCGGCTAGGGTGCGGCCGGCACAACTATGGACTTTGAATTCAGCGCGGAGCAGATTCAGCTCCGCAAGATGGTGCGGGAGTTTGCGGAATCGGAGATTCGCCCGCACGTGCTCGAGTGGGACGAGGAACAGATCTTCCCGCTGGAGCAGATTAAGAAGGCCGGCACGCTGGGATTTCTCGGCGCCATCTTTCCCGAAGATCTCGGCGGCTCGGAGATGGGCTACATCGATTACTCCATCATCATTGAAGAGCTGGCGCGCGTCGATCCCAGCGTGGCACTGATCGTGGCGGCACACAATTCGCTCTGTACCAACCATATCTATCTCGCAGGCAATGAAGAACAGAAGCGGAAGTATATTCCGAAGCTGGCGACGGGCGAGTGGATCGGTTGTTGGTCCCTGACCGAGCCGGAAGCAGGCTCGGATGCGGGTGGCACGCGCAGCACCGCCGTCTTGCGCGGCGACCAGTGGGTTCTCAACGGTGGCAAGACCTTCACCACCAACGCGCATTATGCGCATGTGTGCGTGGCTATGGCCGTGACGGACCGCGCGGCGTCGCAGCATGGCATCTCCTCCTTTATTCTGGAAGCCGGTACGTCCGGGTTCCGCGTCGGCAAGAAGGAAAACAAGCTGGGCATGCGCGCCAGCGCGACCGGTGAGGTCTTGTTCAACGATTGTCACTTGCCCCGAGAACAGCTGTTGGGCAAGCCGGGCGAAGGCTTCGTCGACAGCCTGCGGATTCTGGATGGCGGCCGCATCTCCATCGCTGCGTTGTCCGTCGGCCTGGCACAAGGCGCCTATGAGGCAGCCCTGGGGTATTCGAAACAGCGCAAGCAGTTCGGCCGGCCCATCTCAGAGTTCCAGGCCATCCAGCACAAGCTGGCGGATATGGCTACCTCCATTGAGGCCGCCCGGCTGCTCACCTATCGCGCCGGCGCGTTGAAAGACCTCGGCAAGCGCGTCACGAAGGAATCGGCCATGGCGAAGTTGTTCGCGTCGGAAATGGCAGTCCGGGTCGCGGATGATGCGCTGCAAATTCACGGAGGCTACGGCTTCATCAAAGACTACCCGGTAGAGAAGTTCTATCGCGATGTGAAGCTGTGCACCATCGGCGAAGGCACCAGCGAGATACAGCGATTAGTGATCGCCAGGCAGTTGCTGAAGGAATAACGCGGCGTGGCTCACTGCATGAAAACTCCAGCACAGAACCGCGCGCGTGAGCAAGCGGATTCTTTTGGGAGCCGCGCGCGTCAGGAAGCGCTTTCTTCGATGTATTCGCTTTATGAACAATATGTCCGGTAGGCGAACAGCGAACACGCACGGCGGCGTGGCAAACCTTACCCCTCTCGTTTGGTGCTCGCAGTGCTTATTGAGGATACGGAGGTTTATTTCTTCATGAGATTCTGCTCTAGATTTTTCGGCAGCGCGCTGCTGCTGGCTACATTCACCGTGATTGCGTCGGCGCAGGGCCCCTCGCAACCCAACGCCCAGCCCGCCGCACCACCCCCGCCCCAAGCGCGGCGTGATCGCGGACCAGGACCAGGCGATGGCCCGTGGGCCGGAGCGGCAGGCGGCACATTCACCACCGTCACCGGAACCATATCCCAGTTCAACTACGACCAGGAGGCCGAGGTCTCGGGCTTTCTGCTCAGCACCGGTGGCCTCGTCGAGTTGCCTCGTGCCGTAGCGCAGAAGATCACTCCATCGCTTCATGCCGGCGATACCGTAACTGTGGCCGGCATGGCCAGAACTTCACCCACTGGCTTCCAGACCATCACCGCCCAGAACATCAAGGACTCCACCTCCGGAAAGAGCCTTGAGATTCCCACGCCCGGCGCACCTGCCCCCTTGACCGGATCGGCAAAGATCCAGCAACTGAATTATGGGCGAGGAGGAGAAGTGAACGGCTTTCTGTTGGACAATGGCGTCCTCGCTATCGTGCCGCCGTTTGGCGCTTCCAATCCTTCTTCGATTAAGGTTGGTGCAACGGTTTCTTACTCCGGCTACGCGCGACGTACGATGAATGAGAAAACAGTAGTAGCGGTGCAGAGTCTAACCATTAATGGCCAGCAGATCACGCTGGCGCCGGCCGGGAGATCAGGAGGTGGGTCAGGTGCAGGATTTGGACGCCGCGTCCCAAGTGGACAGCCCGGTGGACCTCAAGGAGCGCCGCCAGCTGCGGGCGCCGCTGGCCCGGGTGCACCTGCGGGTCATTTGGAAGAACCTCCGCCGCCTCCACCACCAGGGGGCGCTGACGAAGCAGAGAACGAGTGGTTCTGAAAAGCAAACGGAGCCGTGACCGTAAGGGAGCGGACCCTGACATGTTATGACTGCCGAAACGAGCGCTCGAATGCTGATGACGTTACGATCGGCTGTCGCCACATTTAGACGCCCGCTCCCCTACTCCGGGTCGGAGAGTTCGCGTCGCGGCTTCATTAGCATTCGCTTGCTGACGCGCGCGACTCTAGGCTGGAGCACCCTCGCGATCCTCGCGGGCACCCTCTTTGCCCAGATGCCGCCGCCTCCGCCCATCGGCCGCCCGCCGATGCGAGACGAACGAAGCTTGGCCGATCGCCTGGCCGACGCTCGCCAAAAACGGGACCGCACCCGAGCCGTCGACACCACCGCCCAGCGCGCCTTGGAATACGCCAAGGTCTATCTCGACCGCGCCGAGAAGTCCCTGAAGTCTGGCCAGCCCTTTGTGTGCGACCGGCTTCTGAGCGCGGCCGATTCATTGCGCCACATCGCTCTCTTGCGCGAGCGCCTGCATGAGCCCGATCGCGCACAGGATCGTGACCGCAGCCCGTCACCGGACGCCATCCACGACGCAGATCGCCCCCCCGGACCGGACCGCTTTCACGAAAGGCCGGCCTCTTCCGCAGACGCTTTGGAAATGGTGTACTTCCGGGTACAACAGGCCGACTTCTTCTACGAACAATCGCATGATGCCGAAGCCAAACCATTCCCGAAATGGGCCAGGGACTTCTATCAACTGGCCGCCCGCGATATGGACCGCCAGGACATGGTGGCCGCTGAAGTGAATGCCCGATGCGCCGAGGAGGTCGTGCGAGCGCTGGAAAGCCTCGCTCAGGCTGCCGCGCCTGTGCCACCGCCGTCCGATGCCCGTCCACACACACCCGGCATGCAGGACGGCCCCCCATCCAAACCGCAACCGGCGCCCGGTTCAAGCGCATCCACGTATACAAAGATCGAGGAGATATTCGGATGAATCGATTCCTGAGAAATCGGCTCCTGTTGCAATTGCTCTTCACGCTGGTAGCCGCCGTTTCGCTCGTCGCCTTGAGCGTGTTGCTCATCACCGAAGCCATTCGCAGTGCTCAGAGTGTGCTGTTGAGCGAAGCCGCGCAAACCGTCGGAACGGCTATCAGCGATCTGCAGCAAGAGTACAACTATCGGGTTACTTCGGACAGCTCCTGGAACTCCCTGCCTGCTTCAGCCCGCGATGTTTCGCTGCGTGGTATTACGCAAACGGTGCTGCGTCCGTATCCAGGGGTCGAAGGCGGCTTCTTCGCGCCCCCAGCATTCCTTGGCTATGCCTTTCCAACCCACGATGCGCCCAGCGCGAAGACCGACGTTCCCCAAGCGGAGCGGCAGTGGATCCTCGAAACGGTGCAGCGAAGCCTCGCATCCGGCGCGCTGGAACAAAAGGTCATTCGAGGTAACACCGACTTGCTGGTGATTCAGGCCAAGCCGGACGCTGACCACACCACCGCAGTTTGGGCAATGAAGCGGCTCGCCGGCGCCAACCGGCCCGGCTTTCATCAACGTGAACTGCTGTTGGCTGGCCTGGTGCTCGCGGCGCTATTGAGCGTTGCCGGGACGCTGGCCACCGGAATCGGCCTCCAGCGCGGCGTGACGCAAGTGAAGCAAGGCCTCGCCAAACTGGAAAGCGACTTCACCTACCAGCTTCCGCCTCGCTCCGATGAGCTGGGAGAAATCAACAAGTCGATCAACCGCATGGCCACCGTGCGCGGCCATTTGGAAACCGAACTCAGGCGCGAAGACCGGCTTCGCGCGTTGGGCCGGTTGGCATCCGGGCTCGCCCATGAGATTCGCAATCCGCTCAACAGCATCCGCCTTACCATTCAGCTGCTGGAGCAGCGGCTGCGCACCAGCTCGATTCGCGCTGAAGACCTACAGCTGGTCAAAGACGAAGTGGATCGAATGAACACGCTGCTGACGGACCTGCTTGACTTGCAGCGTGTGCGTCTGCCGCGCCCCGATCGACAGGAACTGGAGCCCGTGATTCAACGCTGCCTCGACTTGGTCGAACGCCAAGCAGCCATGCAGGGAAGCCGCGTCGAATTGTTCGCCTTCGAGCGTGGGCTTTCGGCCTTCTTTGATGCGCAGAGTCTTACCCAGGCACTCGTCAACTTGCTGCTCAATGCTCTTGAAGCCAGCGGTGAAGGTGGGCTGGTTGAGGTTCGCATCGTGCGGGAAAATGGACTTGTGCAACTCGAAGTGCAGGACGACGGGCCGGGCCTCACCTCCGAGCAGCAGGAGCACCTGTTTGAAGCGTTCTATACAACCAAGCCCGATGGCACAGGGCTGGGACTTGCCGTCTCGCGCGAGCTGATGCGAGGCCAGGGCGGGGATCTTTGCTTCCGGGCGGGGGGCTCGGGCGCCACCTTCGTAATCCGGCTGGCGCAGGACCGGGCGAGCCTCTCCGAACAGGCTGCATTGCGGCTTCCCGAGCGCGCTGCGCCGGCCGTCGTCCGGGTATCGTGACAATGGCTGCTGCGAGGGTTTTGGTCGCTGAAGACGAGCACGTCGCGCGGTCCGCCTTGAGTGGGCTTCTCATGGGCGAAGGGTTTCATGTCCTGCTCGCCGAAGATGGTCCCAAGGCACTGTCGCTGATTCTGCACGAAGAACCCGATGCCGTCCTCCTGGACATCCGCATGCCCGAGATGGACGGACTCGCGGTGCTGAAGAGCGCTCTCAAAGGTGGATCCGACTCCGCATTTCTGGTCATGACCGCGCATGGCGATAGTGGAACCGCCATCGAGGCCATGAAGCTGGGAGCATTCGACTACCTGACGAAGCCGCTCGATTTCGAGCACTTGTTGCTCCAATTGAACCGCGCGGTCGAGCACCGTCTCATGCTGCGCAAGGCTTCCGCAGCCCCGGGAAATACCGCAGCGTCGCGGGCGATGCCTTCGGCACGCATGGTCGGCCACAGCCCGGCCATGCAACGCGTCTATAAGTTGATCGGGCAAGTGGCGGCTTCTGACGCCACGGTCCTGGTGCGCGGCGAATCCGGTACAGGCAAAGAGCTCGTCGTAAATGCGATCCATGAGAACAGCGCTCGCTCGCGCCTCCCGCTGATCAAAGTGAATTGCGCCGCAATCCCGGAAACCCTGCTCGAGTCCGAGCTGTTCGGGCACGAGAAAGGCGCTTTTACGAACGCCCTCTACCGGAGAATCGGCCGCTTCGAGGAAGCGAATGGCGGAACGCTGCTGCTGGATGAAATCGCGGAATTGACACCTTCTCTGCAAGCGAAGCTCTTGCGAGCCGTACAGGAACGCGTGATCGAGCGCTTGGGTTCCAACACCCCAACCGCCGTGGATCTGCGGCTGGTGACGGCAACGTCGAAGAACCTGGAACAAGCCGTCGCGGAAGGCCGGTTTCGTGAGGACTTGTACTACCGGCTCAACGTGGTCACTATCAACTTGCCGCCGCTCCGCGAGCGGAAACAGGATATCCCTGCCATCGTCCAGCACTTCCTCGCACGAGGCGGCCCGCAAGCCGCCATTACGCCCGCCGCCCTCGCGCTGTTGTGCGACCACCACTGGCCCGGCAATGTCCGCGAGTTGGAGAACACCATTGCCCGGGCGCTCGTGCTGGCCCGTGGCAGCCTCATCGATCGCGCCGACGTGCAACTGCTGGAGGACCGGCCCGAGAAGCCCGCCCTCGATTGGACCGCCCTGGTGCCGCTGCAACGGGGCTGGAAAGAGAACCTGGAGCGGCTTGAAAAAGCACTCGTCGAGCGAGCGCTTGCCGAAACGCAAGGCAACAAGTCGAGGGCAGCGGAGGTTTTAGGAATCCACCGCCGCCTGCTCTACGAGAAACTCCGGCAGTACGGGTTGGAAGGTAAATGATCTGGCTCAGACCAGTTGCGCGTCGAGCGTGATCTCGGTGTCGTAGAGCTTGGAGACCGGGCAGTTGGCTTTGGCCGCTTGGGCCGCAGCCTCAAACGCCTCCGGCGTGGCGTTGGGGACCTTGGCTCTCAGCTCGAGGTGGCTCGATGTGATTGAAAATCCGTCGCCGTCCTTGTCGAGGCTGATCACGCAGTTCGTGTCCAGGCTGTCGGCGGTTAGACCCGCCTTCTGCAGAACCAGCGACAGCGCCATTGTGAAGCAGCCCGCATGAGCCGCTGCCAGTAGTTCCTCGGGGTTCGTTCCCTGCCCTTGTTCAAAGCGGCTGTGGAATGAGTATGGTGTCTTCGATAGGGTGCCGCTGGCGGTGCTGACAGTGCCGGCTCCGCTCTGCAGGTTCCCGCTCCAGTGAGCGCTTGCTGTCCGTTTCATGCTAATTTCTCCTCCCGTGAGTAGATGCGGCGTGCCGGACAAAGTAGCACAAAATCAGGGGATATTGGCTTTAGAAACGTGCGGCGCCAACGTCGGGCGTTCGTTGCCCCGCTGCGTTAGCTCCCACTTGAAGGTGCCCGTGGAGCACGCTGGCAGTGGCTGTCCGATGTAGAAGGCTAAGCCGTATTGCCAGGCACGGTGAAGTCCGGCATCGCAGACGTCGGCGATCTGTGGCTCGATCTCGCGCCAGAGCCCGCGCGGCGACGCTTCCCGGTCGAGTACCGGGTAGGTGACCTCTTTGAGGAAGAGCGACACTGCCACGCAGGAGAAGAGGAGGGTCGGGCCGAGCCAGCCACGGCGCGCCAGTAGCGCGAAACCCACCGGTAGAAGTGCGAAGGCCAGCAGGGTCGGCCTGACGTCAAAGGAGATGAACGCTCCGCGCTGGCCGGCCAAAAGCGGCGGAATGAGTGTGGCCAGGAAAGGCACCACCGCGATGCAAACCGCGCAGGCGATCATCCATCGACGCTTGAGATCGGCGATGCGGCGGTCCTCAAACCAGGCGGCGATGAGGATGAATAAGGCAGGCAAAAGCGGCAGGACGTAACCTGGCAGCTTATTGAGTGACGCGCTGAAGAAGACGAAACCAAAGGCGACGGTGGCGGCCAGGAATTGGCGGCGAGGCTCAATCAGCGTCCGCCGTTCGCCAACCAGCGCGAGCAGCGGAGTCCACGGAAATACCGCAGCGAGGAGCACCGGAATGTAAAAGTACCAGGGCTGAACGTGCTCGAGGGTAGTCGAGTAGAGCCGCGCTAGATGGTGCTTGAGGAAGAACTCTCGGATGAACGGAAGGCCGTTCCGGGCGTAAACGATCCAGTACCATGGTCCGGCCGTTAGCAGGCACCCCACTACGGCGACCCACCAATCGCGCCAGTATCTACGCATGAACCACCCGGCTGGCAAAGCCAGTGCAATGGGGACCAATCCCTTGGCCAGCACAGCTAAGCCAAGCGCTACGCCGGCGATGATGAACCGTAGAACAACCTCCCGGCGTTCAGCGAGGCTGAACTGCCTCACTAACGGCAGAACGGCCAGTACGGCCAGGGTGAAGAAAACGGCGAGCGGTAGATCGGTGAGCGCGAGGCAGCTATAGGCCAACCACCCGCCCGAGCAGGCGAGCAAAAGTGTCGCGATTGCGCCGCTGCGAAAACCAAACTCGCCGCGCACGAGGTAGAAGTAAAGCGCCAGAAAGCCGAGGCTCAAAACGGCAATGGGAAGACGCCCGGCCAGGTCCGGCGGCAGGCCGACAGCGGTGCCCAGCGCTACCAGCCAGTAGAGCAGCGGAGGCTTCTCGAACCAGGGCGCGCCCCACAGCCTCGGCGTGATCCAGTCGCCGGAGGCTGCCATAGCGCGGCCGATGGCGGAATACCGCGGCTCGTCCGGGCCCAGCACGCCCGCCGCGTCCAGGTGGAACAGGTAAAGCACGGCCACCGCTATCGCGAGCGCGGGAAAAAGGACATACTTGCGAGCCCAGGACAAGCATCCAGTATGACAAGCGGCCAAATGTTGAAGGCTACAGTGAAGGCATGGCGTTCTGGACCAGTGTGGATGGGCAATTGACTGGCGGCTATCAGCTGCGGGTTTACATCGCGGAGTTTCGGGGAAGGATTTGGCGGGTCATCATGGCCGACGCCCGCGAACCGATTCTTGAGGATGACATCCGACGGCGTTTCGGTGCCGCGAGCGATTGGGAACCTTGGCCGCTGGGCACGGGGTCGGGGTTGTTGGATGCGGCAGCGATCCAGTTTGAGGAATACTTCTCCGGGCGATTGCTCGACTTCGATCTGCCGCTGGAGTTCGACGGAACGCCCTTTCAACGAAGCGTGTGGCGCGCTCTGACGAAGATTCCCTATGGGGAGACGTGTACGTATGGTGACATCGCAGAGACTATCGGCAAGCCGACGGCCACGCGAGCGGTAGGCCATGCCAATGGCCGCAACAACCTGCCGATCATCGTCCCTTGCCATCGCGTGATCGGGGCCGGCGGCAAGCTGTGCGGATTCGGCGGTGGGATCGAGCTCAAGAAGAGCTTGCTCGCTCACGAGGCCGCGATGCTGCGAAAACGCAGCTTGGAGGGTTGACCGGCATTCTGGTTATCGAAGCTCGATCATGCCTTTGCCCCAGACGGTTTGACGCCCGACGCCGGTCCAGTAGCCCGCGCGCAGCCAGGGCAGAAACTCGGCAAGCGGCCCGGTGTAGGTAACGGCTCCAACCAGGCCGCCGAGTGGATGGCGCTGACCCGTGCGCGAGCTGCGACGCTCAGTCGATATCCAGGCAAGGTTAGTGTCGCGGATCTGGACGCTGCGAGCGCGTTCGATCAGCCCGGCGTGGTCAATCGCTAGCGAGTCTTTTCCGTACAGTGTGCACAGAGCGCTAATGCGATCGCGTAGCCGCGCCATCAGGATGAAGAACTCGGGACGCTCAACCAGTGCGCCTTCGTGCTTGAGTTCGGTTGGCGAGGCGAACTCGATTCGGGCTTCCTCGGTCTCTTGCGCCTCGGGCGAGAGCGATAGACTTAAGCCCGCATGCGGCTGAATGCCAGGCTGGCGCTTTGAGAAGACTTCAGTCGCGGGCTCTCGCGCTTCGTTGAGCAAGTCGATCGACGTCAGTTCGACGCGGCCCCGGGCAGGGCCCAGCCCATCGGACAGAAACACCTGAAACGCCTGGGAGATTGGAAGCAAAGCGGCTGAGTCGTTTGTAAACAAGTGAAGATCGAACCAGAATCGGTCTCCCGCCTGGAAGCGCCGGCCATCCAGCGCGCCTGCTCGGATGACGAACGGCCTCGGAGAATCCGCGAAACCGCTCGGTCCGGCCAGAGCTCGCGGGGAAAACAAACGGGCGTACAGGCACTGACAGTCGAACCCAGGCCTCTCGCAGTCAGCAGGACAGGACACTCGCCGAAGGCCCATCCCAAGTGCCCCACGCAGTGTGTTGGCAGCTTTTCCGGCTGGGAAAAAGAGCGAATCCAAAGCCTGGAATGTGAAGCGATACGGAAGAACACCGATATGCGGCATTACGGGAACCGCCGAAGGCTTCCCGCTGCTGAGACTGCGATAGCCTAGCTCCATACAGCTAGTAGTGTGGCAGGGCTTCAGTCGGAGACCAAGCACGAGCTTACGATGAGGGTATGGGTGTTTCGCTCCTCAGGTCTCTCGGGTTGTTGGCCACAGTGCTGGCGTTGGCACCCGTTTCGGCTCAAGACGACTCGCGCTCGCCGCTTTTGACACCAGAGCAGAGCACAATTCTGGATCGTGTCCGAGCCTATGCAACCAACTACACCGCGAGCTTGCCTAACTTCGTTTGCGTCCAGGACACGCATCGGATGATCGCAGAAGCGAAAGGAAAGCCCTGGAAACCGATCGACGAGATCACTCAAAAACTGAACTTCGTCAGCGGTAGAGAGTCTTACGATCTCATATCGCAGGATCAGCCGAGGAAACGAGTCCGCACTCCGTTGAGTGTTGTTTCCAGGGGGGAGTTCGGCACGCTCATGCGGATGGTGCTGGTGAAAGACACCGCGAACTTTGGGTGGTTGGGCTGGGATGCGATTCAAGGACAGAAGGTCGCCATCTTCGCATATCGCGTGCCCTCGAACCGATCGAGTATGAGAATCGAGGGCAACCAGCGTGCGGCTACGGTTGCGTTCCACGGGTTAATCTCGGCCTCGCCCGAAACAGGTGCTGTTTATCGGATTACCGCTGAGGCCGAAGACATTCCCCGCGAATTGACCTTTGAGCGGATGGGTTCCGATACGGAGTATGGGCCTGTTGAGGTGAGCGGGAAGAGCTACTTGCTTCCCGTGAAGACCATCCTGTCTTCCGCGGCGGGAGCGACTCTTTTCCGTAACCAATCTGATTTTCTGAACTATCAGAAGTTCGGCTCTGAGTCGACGATCATATTCCCTAAGGATCAAAACTGAGCGGCCTCCTAAAAGCAAGAACGCCGGCTCGAAGGCCGGCGTTCATGCGAAGGCTCAACTTCCTGCCGCTTTAATGGTGTCCGCCGCCACCACCTGAACTATGGCCGCCGCTGGCCGCCATGCCGGTGGAAGCTGACGGGACGGCACTTGACATTGCGACCCGACCGCCGCCGGACGAATAACCGCCGCCTGAGCTAGACCCGCCCGAGCTTCCACGTGAGGAGGAAAGGCTGGAGTGATTCACGCTGAGACTGCTGGCCGCCATAAAGCGACTCTGCACCGCGTTTGCGCCAGATCCGCTCGCTATCGGTCCAACATGGGCCATGTAAGCCGTCTGCGGGACTGACATGTAAGTAGGCTTGGTCGACAAGACGCCCGTGTACGTCGGGACTTTGAGCATCGCGGGAACCGCTGCCGGCTTCGTCGGAACGGTGGTGGTCGCACCTGGCTTGGCGGGTTGAACCGGAACGATGGGACCGTTTGGATAGATCGTCGCGCCGTAGCCGCCATACTGCCCAAAACCGTAGCCGAATCCATTCGCAATGATGCCGGGCGGCGGATAGTAATAAGGATTGCCGGTATACATAAACCCGTTATTCAACCCGTAAAACGGGTACCCGAAACCGCTCATAAACTGGCCGCAGGGCAAGTAGGCGTACATCCCGACGGGCTGCATGTAGTACCAACTATTCGAAAAACACGACGAGCCGGTGTTGTACATGCTTTGGGAAACCACATTGGTAGCGTATGCACTGTCAGCCGACCGGGTCTCGCTGAATAAGTAGAGATCGTCGGTCTTCTTGTTCAGAGCGTACTTTACCGGCTGAGGCACGGCCGCCGACAGCAAGACCGACTTGCCGCTCGAAACCGTCATATTCGTAGAGTCCGCGACAAAAGCCTCACCTTGAACAACCGAAAGTTTGGCAGGATCAAAATCTACCCGAAACACACCCTTTTTTCGAACTTCGATTTCGTGGCCGGCGACGAGGAACAGGACGTTGTTATCCTTTGAGATCTCATCGCACTCGATCATGACACTTCCCTGCAGTACACTCACGCGGGTGTCTGTGAGAGCGACGCTATCCATACGGATGGCGGAGTTTTCCACCATACGCAAGAACACACCCGGTGTCAGGAGAACCTCAGCGGCGCCGTCGCTGCCTGTCGAGAGCGTCTCTCCCTTCTTGACACCTAACAGGTTGGTTGTGGTCTTCAGGACTGGTTTGTTTTCGACGAGAACCGAGCCCGAAGTGTACTGGAGCAGGCCAGAATGGAGGGAAATTGCCGATTGAGCCGGAAGGAGCGAACAGGCGAGAAACAGCACAGAGACGAGGCAGAAAAACCGGTTGAGCATAATTGCCCCTTTCCTTGAAGATGGAAGCCCGGTCGGGCTGGACCTTCTATCTATAGAGATGTTAACAAATGTTGACTGGTAACGGCACGGCGGTGATTTTCTGTTGCATTCGCTGACCCTATACTGCAGGAAGGGAGGTCCGGCAGCCGAACGAAGGCGACTTTCGACAGAACGCCGGCATCCATTGGAGCGTCTTGATGTGCGCAAAGAAAAGTGTGATCGTATCCTTCCTGGTGGCTGGCAGCCTGTTTGCCGGTAAGAAGATCATTTCTCCCACCTCGACCGCGGGGAATGACAACGTGGACATCACGGTAACGTTGACCCTTCCCCAGCCGGAGGTGACTGAGAAGCTGGGAGTCGACGCCGGGCCGGGCATCGTGTTGGCGGAGGTTCGTATAGCGAACAAAACCGACCATGCCATCCAGGTCAGCCCGGACGACTTTATCTTGCTGGCCCACGACGACGGCGAACGGTACCACCCTTTTACGCCGAACGAGATTGCCGGTAAGGGAGCAATGGTTTTGAAAACGGCGCCCAGTCGGACAGGTTCAATTGGTGCACAGCCGAATACCACGGTCGTCGCCGGCATCTACATTCCCCGAAAGACTACGCCAGCCAAGGATTCTAAAGACGGCAGCGATAATCCCGGCCAAATGGATGACAAGAGTGCAGGCAACGAGAAGTTGCTGGAAGCGTTGAAGGCAAAACAGTTGAAGGGTGGCGACACCACCGACAGCGTGGAAGGCTACCTCTATTTCCCCTTAGATGGGAAGCACAAGCTCAAAAACATGGCAGTTCTCTACAGAGGCCCTGGTGGGAAGTTGGATTTGGAATTCGAACACTGATCGGAATTTTTGCGGCAGCATCCTCGCCCGAAAATAGAACGACCCGGGCGTTTGCGGCTCGGGTCGTTTTCAGGCAGTTCTTAAAATTTATTTCGACGAAGCGTCAACCGATGAGGCTGAGATTGTATCGCCGCTAAGGCTACCCGTGACCTTCACCGTCTCTCCGGCATGGGCAACGGCCTTCGCTTTCGAATCGGCGTCGAACTTCAGCACCTTTCCATCGCCCGTCACCAAGACCGGATCCGCTCCACGCTTGATGCAGTTCTTGGAGCACGCAGCGTCCTTCTCGCCATTGGCGCCGGTATGCGCACACTTGGAATCGCCAATGAAGCCCGTCCAGTCGTCAGCCAAGGCAGCGACCGTGAACAGCGATGTTAATAGCAGTGAGCCAACAAACAACTTTTTCATAGAATTCCTCCCTGGAATCGCACGAGCACCCAGTATACGATTATTTCGACGAGCTCGGATGACCTCGGACCTAACCCGTTTTTTCAAGCCGGGTGCGAGTCTCGCAATCAGACTTCGAGGATGACCGGCATGATCAGCGGCCTGCGTTGCGTCTGCTTCGTGAGAAAGCGCTTCAGGTCCGTGCGGATCTTTTCCTGCATAACGCCCCAATCGCCTCGCTCCTCCGGCGATGAAGATTCGAGCGTCCTGGCAACAACCGCACGGGCTTCTTGCAAGACTTCGGTGGCGTCACCCCCCATGAAGCCACGGCTGACAATCTCCGGGAGCCCTTCGCTCTTGCCAGTGTGCTTGTTAATGGCAATAATCGGCAAGACGAATCCGTCCTCAGACAGATGGCGGCGATCGCGGATGATCATATCTTCGACCACGTCATCTAATGAACCCGAATCAATGCAGACGCGGCCCACCGTAACCCGCTCGCCCCGGCGGGCGCCTGTATGATCCAACTCCAGCGTTTCACCCGTTTCGAGGACGAATGTTTCCTCAAGTCCAGCAAAACGCAGATGCTGCGCGAGCGAAGCATGCCGGGACAGGTGCCTGTATTCTCCATGAACCGGCAGGAAGTAGCGAGGCCGGACAAGATTGAGGATCAGTTTGAGTTCTTCCTCGCTGGCGTGCCCCGAAACGTGGACGGGCGGATTCATGTTGCCGTAGACAATGTCGGCGCCACGGCGCGCCAGATGGTTCAAGAGGCGGTAGATCGCTTTTTCGTTGCCGGGTATGATCCGAGAACTCAGGACGACCGTATCGCCGGGCTCAACGTAGAGGCTCTTGTGATTATCAACCGCGACGCGGGAAAGTGCCGACATCGGCTCGCCTTGCGTGCCGGAAACGACTACCGCCACCTTCTCGGGAGCCATTTGCATGATGTCCTGCGGTCGCAGCAGCACGGAGTCAGGGATTGATAGTAGTCCGAGGTTATGGGCAATCTCGGTGACATTCAGCATGCTGCGGCCAAGAAAGGCGACCTTACGGCCGTATTCATCAGCTAAATCGAGAATCTGCTGGAGCCTGTGAATGGAACTACTGAAGCACGAAACAATCAGCCTCCGCTCGCTGCGGACGAACAGCTCTTCAAGACGGGGACGGACGGCCCGCTCACTCTCGGTGTAGCCGGGGCGATCCACGTTCGTGGAATCACTCATCAGCAGCAGGACCCCGCGCTTGCCGTATTCTGCGAAGGTGTGGAGATCAAATAACTCGTTGTCGGTAGGAGTTGGATCGACCTTAAAATCGCCGGTGTGAATGATCACTCCAAGCGGGGTCGTGATCGCCAGCGCTACGCAACTGACAATGGAGTGCGTTACGCGAATGAACTCAATCTTGAACGGGCCTAGCTCAATGCGATCCCCGGCCTTGATGATGTTGAGCTTCGCGTTATCCAGTAGTTCATGCTCTTCAAGGCGGCGTTCGACAAGAGCAAGGGTGAACTCGGTTCCGTAAACAGGGATGTTGAGGACGCCAAGCAAGAACGGTACACCACCGATGTGATCCTCGTGACCGTGGGTTAGAATGAGGCCGCGGACCTTGTCGGCGTGCTGTTCGAGATAGTTGAAGTCGGGCGTGACGATGTCGACGCCCAGGAGTTCCGAATCAGGGAACATCATTCCGGCGTCGATAACAATGATGTCGTCGCCGTAACGCAGGGCCATCGAGTTCATTCCAAACTCGCCCAGCCCGCCCAGGGGCACTACCTGTAGTTTCCGATCTTGCATGCAAATGTCTAAGAAGCATCAGGGTATCACGCGGCGCGAAGCTGGCTGGTGCAGCCGCGCTCGCAGCGTACTAGCGCTCCCTGGCAATCGTGACCTGCTCACGCAGGCTGTCGAAAGCGTCCCGGACCGGAAGTTAACTGCTGAACTGAGTCAACTCCCAGCGCTTCTCCTTTTTGTTAAAAGTAAAGGTCGCCCTCGCGTCAAGGGCGCGGGGGCTACTAGTGACGCGACAGTTCATGACGTGTGCCACCTCGACCTCAACCGGATGGTTTGATTGGTCGGGTAGGTCCATCTTCCACTGGCAACTGGAGTCCTGTTTGAGCGCATACGTCATCCAACCCTTCGCCTTGTTGTCATTCTGAAGAAGCGCCACTGCGTTTTCGGGGGTAAGTGCAGGTGTCACTTCTGGTGGCGGCCCACAAGCCACCGAAACAATTGCAATTGCCGCGAGAAGACCGACTGTTTTCGTCATTCGCAGGCATGGTAGCATTCCGCCGCTGAAAGCCAATTGGTCTCTCAGTTCTGACCTAACGCGCACCATGCGAATACTCGGCGGCGTCCCGACGAACCAGGAGCCGTTCGCCTAAACTAACAGACTGCTGAAAAAGGCTATGTCCCCTTCACTCCTCTACTATCGGGAATCTGCAACCCATCACAAACAACCACGGACGCTTCGGCGCCGTGACCGTCAGAGTCTGTGTGAAAACTCCCGGCACAGAACCGCGCGCGTAAGCAAGCGGATTCGGGTGTTCTGCTTTCGACCGTGCGCCAGCAAGCCCACCATCGAAGGTGATTTCGACGGAGCGCGTGTAAACGGAGCCGTGACCGTCAGGGAGCGAACGCAAAGCTCCGGAAGCACGAAACCGGGGGATCGAATTCAGCGCAAGCTCTTAGGAGCCGCCGTTGGACGGTGATCTTCGACTTTTGCGAGCCGCGACCGTAGCTGTCCGCCCCGGAGCGAGGGAGCGCACTCCAAGGCCGATGTTCCGTCAAAACGCCAAGCATTTCACCTGATTTCCGAGCCCGGGTGAGCAAGCCGTGATCGTGCCGCGCGCGATTACTGGAGTTTTCACACAGACTCGTCAGGGAGCCTTTTTCACCAGCCTGCTAATCTAAGCGACTCTCTGGCTTCTCGCTTGCTGAACAAACGGCGGCAAGGAGTAACCGATCAGGCAGTATTGATCCAGCGCAAAAAGGACTACCGACTCCATTCCCTGCGACTGGGCAAGATCCACTTCTTTCGGCCAAGGGGACGTTGCGTCCCCGATTCCGACCAAGTGGCTCCGTGCTCCATTGGCGAAGCCTTTTTGAGCACTGCTCTCCATGGAAGCGAGGCTTGCGTCGAGATTTCGATCGTAAGTGTAGGTGAAACTTTCCGTCTTAAGGCAGGTAAGATTCGAAGGATTCCAGTAATCTGGATAGTTGATGAGTTGATTGAAGGGCGTTGCATTGGTGTCGGTTGGGTACAGAACCTCAAATCTCGCCGTGGGGTACACGCCCCGCACCGCGTTCTGGATGGCGGCTGTGTAGTTGCCAATCAAAGACGGTAAAAAGACGACCTCATTGGGGTAATTGGCCGGGTCGACATCATTAGTGAGGATTTGATTTATTGGATTGCCATAAGTAGCGGAAAATTGCTGTTGTGTATAAGAGTCGTAAAATGGCATGCTGACCGACGGGTCACCTTCCTGGTTCCAAGGGTAATACCACCACTGCACTTCGCCAAATTGCAGGGACGGCCTCATCCCGGCATTGGTTTGTAACGTGGCCATATCCAGGTAGACCTGCGTCCAGAAGGCGACGCTTGCGGGCGAGAAATTGGTTTGAACCGCCGGCGTGTTGACAACCACTGGAGTGCCGTCAGTACGGCGTTGGGCGAGCCCAACGGCCGCATTGGGATCGGCATTCTTTAGCTCGGTGCTAAATGAGGCCACCCCATCCAGGCCATAAGCATTCAGTGCCGCGAAAAACGCTTGTGACCAATCACGCGCTGCGCGGTTGATTCCAGCGCTCGTATCGGTCCGCCAGTATTGCGTGATCGGGTAGAGATACGCGTCGGTTGCCGGATCATCATACGGAATACCCGCCGATCCGCCTGCCAAAGTGCCGCTCGAAAGAGCCGTCGTGAATGATCCTGTTCCGGGGGTTATGCTGATCGCTAACGTCGTAGTTGGATCTTGGCTCTGGGGCGTCATTTGACGATTCGTTATCCTCAATACATTTGCCGTCACGGACGCCCAGATCGTCGTGTAACCCTGGTTGATGACGTTGGCGAGCCCCAATGCGGCGGTTTCCGGAGTGTCGTCGGGAAGATTGTAATGCCGAATCACAGTTTGCTGATCGGTCGGCAAGTTGGATGGTCCAACTAGCAGTTCTGTGTATCCGCTAATCGTTGTACCGGTCAACGTGAATGTAATCGTGGCCGATTCGTACACTTGTCCAGGCATTACTAACTCGTAGAACCACAGTGCCCCCATGTAATGGTTGACCCTGCCTTGGAAACCGAGCTTTTGAATCATCCACGCGGTTCGTTCGGCAGGCAGCGCCTGCGATTGATAAGTGTCGTAGTCCGTAGCGAGTGATAACTGCGTTTGTGGGGCGATATCCGGCAAATCAACCGACGGATAACAGATCTCGAGAAAATCGAGGAACAGTGAATAGGGACCGCCCGGTGTTGGGCCGTTGTGCGTAACGACTACCGTGTGTACCCCGGCTGGAACGGTACCGAGCGGCAAGCGGACCAAAACATCTTCAGCGGGGAGTGACAAGTTAAAGGTCGGTGTCGTTTGAGTATCAATCGAAACCGAGATCATCGCGCCATCGGTAAGCAGCCTCGATCCAAGGAACAAGGAGTGTTCACTGCCTTCGGAATAAGAAAACGTGGCTGTGTCGCCGTGTTCCTGAGTCAGTTGTATTGAACCGCCCGAGTAATTCCCAGGGCCTTGCAGAGACCAGTTCCCGTTGAAGCTGACCGTTGGATCATCATTTTCAATGCGGCGGCTACCGGGGCCCGCGACACTCCACAGAGAATTCTGCCCGGTCACTTGCCATTCCGACACAAGAACCTGAAATTCCGTTCTGCTGAAGTTGCCGGGCTGCAAGTCCGCCGCCCACGTCCATCGCAGTTTCCTCACGTTTGTCGTCGGGATGGGGACCATCGTCGCCGGATCGGAGCCTGCCTGATCCTGGTAGCCAAGCAGGTTGGCAAAGCTCAGTGACACTGCATACGTCGAGGGGAACAATCCGCCCGCAAGGGTTACCGTTGGGGCCTCCCAGCTTTCAGTCGCGGCAGCGCTCGTGAAGCCGTATACGGCAATGCGATTGCCGTTGGCCCCCGTACAACCAGCCAACGTCCCGGCCCCATACCAGACGATGCGCACCGAGGCCCCTTGGGAACTGGCGGTGAAATCGAGCGATTTGGCACTAATCGCAGCAGCCACGCCAGCCGCAATCGATGCGAGACTGTCCCCGGGCTGTACCTCGTAGTAATAATGTTGTTCCGGATAACCGATGCTGGCGGGCGCCACCGGCATCGTGATTCCGACTCGATCCCCGGCTTGAGGAGAACCAGTTAGGGATAGAACGCCGGCGGCGGACTGATACTGCTCACCGGGTAGAGGGGCGGCGTGTAACAGAAGTGGGACGAAATAGACGTGTTCTACATCGTCCGCGCCTGTCGCCCAGACTCGTAAATACGGCCAATCTACGGTAGCGAACAGGTTCGATTCAAAAGGGACGCAGTTCGTTCTTTGTTCCTGATAGCTGACCTGAAGACCGCTCAGATCACCGTCCGGCAGGTAACGGAGCGCCGGATGCTCATACACATTGTCGCGATTCCATTCAACCACTGCCCAATCGAACTGCTGCCGCCACGATCCGGAAAGTGTAAAGCCGCTTTCCGACGACTGGCTCATAGAAGCAATTGCGGAGGGCGTGTTAAAAAAGCACTGCAGGTCGCGATTGGGGGTCAGTTTAGAGATCTGTTCCGGCATAGATTTATCCATCAGGCACTAAAGTCGAATGGTCACCGTCAAATCACGGCCAGGGCTATTCGCCCAACCAGTGGGAACCGCCGTAATATCCAGCCGTAAGAGCGAACCCGCGGTTAGCGGAGGCAAAGTAACACCATCGATCACCGCCGACGTTGTTGCGCCCGGCGCGATCTGGAGACTGCAGTAGGTCGTCGAACCCAGCCACAGCAGTATGCCAAGCGGCGACCCAACTGGCGCGACTCCCACCGTGGCTCGTGCATCCTCAACGGAATGGGAAGCTTCGATGAACAGAGGCGGCGTCGCGTTCTGCTGAACCGCCAGGGTGCCGGAGACCTGCATCGACAATTGTCCGCCCGAGAGTGTTCTGAGCCCGTTACCCGCGGCGGTAACGAAGCATTGAGTCCCTGCTTGGCCATCTCCTCTGACATTGGTCAGGTAGAGTTGGGTCGCCGCAACGCAAATGTCGGGCACATGAATAGTGTGAACGTAACTGGCCGAAGCAGGATTTCCGAAAAATCCCGCAGCGAAGGGCAGAATGGTGGTCTGCTTATCAAGCGTTGTGATCACCGCCCCTGCCGCATGCGCCAAGCCCGTGGATCCCAATGCCGCTCGCACTACGGTGCAGATACCGGTATCCGCGGTGAGGGTCAGGATTATCATCATCTCCGAGCCAATTTGTATTGCGTCCTCTTGCGCAAGCGCGCTCGATTGGGTTATCTGAATTGTTGTGGTCACCGAATCAATGGCATTTAGCAGCGTGCACCCGCTTGCTGGCTGCAATTCGTCGCGGTACACCAACTGCAGAGTACCTGCCGTGATTGACTCGGTATCGACTAACGATTTGAATTGAATTGCGGAAATCTGTAAATCGCCTGCGCCGAGCGCTGACACCACGTATTGGGGCGCAGGGGGAACGTCCGTATCGGCTGAATTCAAGCCTTGCCCGCCCCCGACAATCCAGCGCGTAATCGGACAAAGATCAGCCGAGCATTCCACGTCATATACATTCGCCGCGCGCCCTGAGATCTCGATGACTGTTCCAGCCTGATTCGGCACTTCGAATTGAGTCGGACTGGTCACGGAAACTGCGCCGAACCGCCATGACGCTTCCGTTACTACAAACTGGCTCGTACTATCCGGCACAACAGACCATGCCGGCGAAACGGTCAAGCTCGTCTGGTCGTTCGCGACAATCTTTTGCTCCTGTCCCAGCCCCGTCCCATCAATGATCCGGCACAACATACCCGCAAATTGCGCGGTGGTCGCACCCATATCGTCGTTTGCGATTGTCGTCGTCGAGAACGCGGTGGCTAAAAAGGGTCCGGCGAGCTCCAACCGGTAATAAAAATTGGCATGATCATAGTTTGGGTCGGGGGGACCCGCCGGCAGTGCTGCTAAGCCAGTGTCAATAAATGTCCGAGCGATCGCTTGGTTCGACGCGATCTGGTAGATCAATTGTGGGTTGGATCCACGGTAGACATTAAACGCGGCTGCTGTCGACGGGAAGCTGAGTTCGTTCAGCGTCACCGCGTTCGTCGCTGTTCCGCCCGGGACCGATGCCAGCACTGTGAATGACGGCGTTCCTTCGTTGCCAACACTGTCGACGCCAGTTACGGCGTAGTAAAGATTAACGCCACCCGCCAGAGTTCCGCCAATCGACGCGATAGTGGGGGCCAGACTAAGCAGCGGTAGATTCGTCATGGCCGTTGAGACCTTGGCTGGCTGGACAAAGCTGACGCTCAAATTATCCGTTACGCCGCCATCGGCACGCTGAGCAGTTTGCTCCTGAACCGCGAAGTCGGTGTTACCATTCGCATCGAAAGTGGTGCCTAGAAGGGGCCGCGGAACGGTTACGCCTGCGCCCGGCTGCCGCCCAGCTCCGGATATGACATTCGGGTTATCGCTGTACCAGTCATCATCGTGCACTTGCGCCAATACCTGTACCATGCGGTAGTTTATTGACGGCGACAGCTTAGTAACACGAAATGGCACACGTTGCAGGCCTTCCTTGGCATAGGTGACGGTAATGATGTCCCCAGGCCGCACCTTGAGCGCCCGAAAGCTTGTGAGGAACTGAATGTAAGTGTTACCTTTTGTGAGCTTATCGAGCTGGCGGAGCAAAACTCGATTAGCTTGATTGAAGTTGGGTATGCCGAGTGCCGTTGAGGTGCTGCTAATCTCGTAGCCAATTAACGCGGTGTCTTCGGGGTCAACCAGCGACAAACTGTCCTGCTGATATTCGTTGGCTTCATCTTGAAATTCCACCGAGAGCCGATTCGAGGTCTCGGCCAAGCTTCGTGACAACAGACTCACGCTCGCCGAACCGTTGTCCTGTCTTGCGATGCCGGAGAAAGCACCCGTTCCATCACTGAATTCGTACGCCGGCCAGCCACCCGCAAGCGTCTCGGTACTGTTGCTGCCGTCCGGCAATGCCGGCTGCTGCTCGGCGATCGCTGTCTCATTAAGCAGTTCTAAGTACCCATTCGCACCGTAGCGCAGCATCAGGCCTGCCGTCACTCGAACGCCCCGAACAACTACCGCCGAGCTCTGTCGCTTTGTCAGTTGCAAATTGCAGTGAAAACGTGGAACTTGAATGGAATTCCCGTTTAGATCCGTGCTCGAAATTAATTCGTCACAATATACGGCGGCTTGGGCAAAAGTCGTCAAGTTCAGGTCGGCCAGCGCCCAGCCCGCTCTTCGCAGAATGTCCAGAATAATCCAAACAGGATTGTTCGTGAACGACGTGTTTAGGTACGTGCCATCGACGTTGTACGTATCTAACAAAAGACCTTGCAGAAGAACTTCCACGCGTGGCAAGGCGTTACCGTTGTTAATTCGATTCGGAACGACGACCAGGAGCGTCATCATGCTGCCGTAGGGATCGCCAAGCGGATTGCCTTGCGCGTCTGAGAAATCTGAATCGAAATTGCCCGTGACCCCGCCATTGGAGATGAGGTTGTACCACCCCGTGCTGGTCATGTCTTGCCCAGCCACTCCAGCAGGAATTTCTACATCGCTCACCACCACCTTCAGGACCCCCTGCATGACACCGGCGCCCAACAGGACCTCCATGTGAGTCAAGTTGCCGTCATTTCTCGCGAATATAACCGGGGCCTTGAGCCAGCCTGTCCCGTACACCAACGGAACCGGGTCGTTATACTTTGCAACGTTCTCTTGAACCGCCGACAACTCGCTGGTCTTTTGGCCGAAACCGCGAACGAGATACGTAGACGGAACAAACTCAATTCCGCCAAATCGGCGAGTCGTATTGCCCGAGGCATCGGTAGAGAACATTCCCCGCTGCACGCAGCCCGTTCTGGAATAGTCGCAGCTTTGATAGGGCGCAGACCCGTTCAAGCTGCCCAGTCCTCCGCTCTGGTCAGGCGAATACCTACAGGGATAAAACACATTGTATTTATTGGTATTAGTGCTGTCGCTCGCACCCTCTCTCTGTTCACTTGTTGTAGGAAACGACCAGGGGCACTGCCGCTGAATCCGAGTTGCCGGGACCGCGATGCGCTGCAAACTTAGTTTGTTCGTAAATGTCACTTTAAGGCTATCTTCGGCAATCAGGTCCGGATCACCAGCGACGCCGCGGAACAGTATGGTGCTCTCAGTTGTAATCGCTCCTGTAGTGAGGTCGGCAAAGGCAAAGTAGACAGTAAGCTGCGCACCTTTAAACCCGATCTCGGCTTGTATCTCTGAAAGAATCGAATCTGCGTTTGCTAACGTCAGCGAAAGCTGAGACATCCCGTCCATGGCATCGTCGGCCGACAACTGCAGATCGAAGAGATTGTGTTTGAGGACTCGCGCCGAATATGGGTTGCCGGCAAAGACGATGGCACTGGAACTCCAGCGCTCGACATCACCTGAGGCAAGCGTACACTCGAACAACAACAGTGGCGTATCGGCCTGGTCGAGCTCTTTGACGATGTTAATGGTATTCATTCGGTCACCTGGAATAAACCTCGACGCTCGCGTTCGTGGAAAACACGCCCGGAGCCGTCTCGACCAATGCAATTTGGTCGGAGCACCAATGAGCATTCGGATACACGCCGCCCTGCGACGCGGTCGCTCGATAGCGTGAGGGCACCAACTGAGGCTCAAGTTGTAGCCCAAAAAGCGCAATCTGCTGGCCGGGCAACAGCTGGATTCCTGCGACGAAGCTATCAGCGGCCTGGGTCAGTTGGGAAGAAGAAGCGACCCTGGTCCAGGCTGTTCCAACCTCGAGCACGTCCTGGACGCTTTCCAGTGCGCTTTCGCGCACCAAAGTCATTGAGGTCGCAGACGAACCTTGAACGTAGGCGCTGCAACAATACTTGAACGCCGCCGGGGCGTTGATCGTCTGCACGAAGTCGATCGGCACTTGGCCGGTATTCGTCAGGTTGAAGGCCGACAGGCCTCCTAGTGGATCGCTCACTCCGGTCTGAATCGATATCAGTGGGTGTGGCTGCCATGCTGCGGCCGTCAGATCCATGCTGAATCCGAACATGTTCCCGGTTGGATCAATGAACGTGAACGGCGCCCACCTTCCTGAGCAGTCGTCAAAGAGACTTTGCAAAGCCGCAGCTTCGACAGCATTCAAAGCTGCGTAGGAAAGGTCCCACCTCAGACTGCCGCTGTTCGGATCGGCGTAGGCTAAAACTGTTCCGTCTTCGAGCACGTTTGTGACGGTATGTGTCGAGCTGGATTTCCGGATTGGAAACTGCGCCAAGGCGCCCGTTGAAAGTTGCGGAAAGATGGGGCTACTCATAACACTCCATTACGGTCAAGTCCGTCGATCCTTGATCTGCACCATCGTAGAGAGTAATGAGCTCGGAAGTGCCAAAGCGGCAATTCGCGATCGTCTGGCCGCTGAATGGGTCCGGAAAGTCAAAAAGCCCGAACGCTCCTTGCTGTTCCGTAAAGAACTCTTCGAGCTGTCCCAGTTCCGCGTCATTCAAGAGCGAGAGTCTTAGGACCCACCACCGCACGGGCCTCGCTCGCACAATGCATCGTTGATCGCTGCCGTCCATGAATCGGATCACCTGGGTCGTCAGAGCAACGTACGCGGGCAGAGGATACTGAGCAATCGCGCCACTACTTAAAGCAGGAAAAATTGCCATCTTCTAGATCTCCGAAATAACATCGTTAAGCGCGCTGGATTGAAGCATCGCGTTCTTCACAGCCTTGGCGATGTCATTACTCCGGTCCATGAATGATTGCGTATCCAGGGCTGAGACGTGAACGTGTACCTGGTGCCCGCTAGTAGCTAACTGACCACCAGGGCCGCCGGTCGATGCGGTCAACCAAGTCGAACTTCTGCTGCCAATCGGTGCCGGTGCTGCCGGCGACACAGATCGTGCTTGAGAACTCATGCCGCTCGCACCCGCTGCCGTCCTCACGGTCGACTGCACAGGCGGCAGCTTCGGGACATATGGGACAGTCGCCACAAGCTGCTGTGAATTTGGCAGCGTGAAGCGCTGT
The DNA here is from genome assembly GCA_963740005.1 of uncultured Acidobacteriaceae bacterium. Classification (GTDB taxonomy): domain Bacteria; phylum Acidobacteriota; class Terriglobia; order Bryobacterales; family Bryobacteraceae; genus CAJCIT01. Next base: position 171,857 of record CAVUCO010000010.1, read on the forward strand.
AAGGGCGGCAGTGTTTTGGTGTGTGAGCCAAGCCCCAGCAGCCCGAGTGCTCCGGACAGCAGCTGGCCGACGCCAAGGCCGCCCAAAAGGCCCGACGATAGGCTTCCGAGGATGCCCGACTTTCCGCCGCCGAGTAGCGCCGCCCAGCTTGAACCACTTGTCTCGGTTTGCGTTCGCGAATTCCTGTGAGACGAGGGACTGCCGAACGAAATGCTCTTAACTGCCGGGTCGGTTGTCGAACTCTTGAGGCCCGCGTTGTTTAACGCGGGTAGCCTTGAAGTCGATCCGAAAGTTAGTTTTGGGACGTCGGTCAAGCTCTTCACAAGCGATTGAAACGAGACTCTTGGCAACGACGGATTTTTATAGTTCTTCACGATAGGCCCCCTCTAGGACCAAGAATGCGTCTGCGGTTCGCGAATCCAATTCACCAAAGGCAGCCGGGCCGAGCAACTTCCACTGTTGGAAAGCCTCCAGCCAGCTGACGCTGCTGGCGGCGATCTCGTTCTTTGGGCATCGCCTGGTCGACACCCCTTTCCGGCACCACACCAGCCGCGGTCCCGGGTCGCTCTCCGGTGGGCCCTCTGGCTCCAACCATGCGCAGTTTCTACCGCGGGCCAAGCCGCCGCTTCGGCATTTGTCGCAGTTCCAAGCGGCCTCTGTCGAGTACTGGAAGTGGAATGCGACTAGGAGTTTTTTATTTCTTCCTCAGACAACCCGCATTCCTGCTGCACCGCTCGGGCAATCTCAATGCAGAGTTCCTCCGGCCCCTTCTCCAGAAGCAGAGTCATTGAAGCCTCTTCTCCGTCGATAGACAGACCTTCGATGCGTTCGAGTCCCCACTCAACGTAAAGCTTTGTAGTAAGCAAATCCCCAAGCGACGCTTCCATCAGCTCCGCCGGTTCACCGGCTTTTAAGAATTCGTACTTGCGAGTCAGCTCGCGAACTCGGGTTAGTAACTCGATGCGCTGCGCGAGCGACGTTTTTCGAACCCAAAACACGACGCCGGCGACGCTCTGGCTTTCCACCCGACGGCTGCTCTCGAATTGATAACCTTTATGCGAAGGCAACATAGAGTTCGTCATCCGCCACACCTTGCGCCTTGCAGCCCGTAAAAGCCCACTGCAAGCGAGTATCAGAATCGTCAAATTGAGGTACTTCCGGGATTACATTCGGCACGTAAATGCCAAGCAACTGTCCCTGCTGCTGTCCCAGTTGGATCATCGCGGCGATCGGTTGACGGGCTCTGGCCACCTGATAAAGGGCACTCGTTTGCGTATCATCCTGCGCAAACAGACTGAATTCAGAGGTCACCAAGCGAGGCCCCGGCGCAATCGCTCTCGGCACAATCGCCCCGAATTCGCGATTTCGAACCTCAATCGAGTTATTCACTGCCACCTTCGCTTCCGTCAGAGTGAAGAACTGATTCGAAGGGATGGCGCCCAGCCAGACTTGGCCCAAATGGCCAGGAACGATCGAATAGTCGAACCCGTCGGGCTGCGGTTCCGCCGGGAAGGCCGTCAACCCTGCTTGGCCGGACACGAAGCTCGTGCTATCCAGAACATCGGCCGCCGGACCCTGGAAAAGGAACTCATGAAAGTCTCCGTTCACGGCAAACTCAATTTGGGAAACAGCCCCGCCCACCAGGACACGATTCACCGCGTCCGCGGGATCCCAGTAATCAAAAAGCGAGACGCTTGGCAAGCTCGTGGCGAGTGAATAAGTAACGGTGGGAGCCAAAGCGCTTCCCGCCTGTGGCACCGAAGAGAACGGAGCGTTCAATACGATGGAACTCGGATTCGGAAGCGTCGTCACAAACCGAAGTTCGCTGTTGTAGGACACGCCTGACCCGACGGCCAGCCCGTGCGGAGTCGAGGTCTGAAGACCACTCGTGCCTACCACTGCCTGTACGGTCAACCCGGCACTGGACACCGGCGCTGCGCCTAACCCCGCCTGAAACAGCGGACCGTAAGAAGGCGCCGCAGTGCCTTTCCACGAAGTTAGATAGGTCTGCACCTGAAAGGTCGTTACCTTTCGAGATGTCGCAGGAACGCCAAGAAACGTCCGCGATCCCGTTTTGTCTCTTCGAGCACCCTGTTGTAACACTTGTGCGGCGGTTAAATGCACCGCCGGGAACCGGTTGCTGCCTGAGATCGTGGCGGCCTGTCCATACGCCGGCTCAATCCCAACATAAAATCGATTCTGATTCGATGAAATATAACTAGCCATATATCTTCCTTTTAGTTCCTACTCACGCTCACGATGCAGGTAATATTTCCCGTCTGGACGAACCCTGACCCTCCAGGCTTCGGAGGTTGAACTTGTACTTCATACGTTCCTGGGAAAAACATCCCGCTACCCCAGTCGCCAACGTTCTGCCTGAGGATGTTAGTAACCGCCTCGATGTAGTAATGTATCCACTGCTCGACGTGGTCGATCAGTTCGGAGCTCGCGGCGACCGCGATCGTCACTGACACGGTTCCCGACAAGGTCCTGAACTTTTCCCTGAGATTGTTCACAACGCGGTCGCTATAGATTGCAATCCTCGGATAGCCGATCTGTTGCCGGCGATCCGTCATGTCCGCGTCCGCCGAGCTCAGGATGATTTGGCCGGAAGAAATACCTGGCAGCGCGTGGCCGAACTCCTCCTCCACCGCCGCTATCTGCGAGCTCAGCGCATCGTCGGCCGTCAGCAAGTTGGCCACGGTAATTGGTGCAAGTAGTGTTAATGGCGTCATCGTTACCCTCTCGGCATCCTGCATGGATCAATCACGTAATAGTCGGGCGTCTGACCGCCGGCCGGCACTGGCCCCTGAATAATTCCGAAATCCGGAAGAAACCAAGTCGACCCGACCGGGATCGGAGCGTTGTTTTGCCGGGTAACATCCAGCCCGATTTGTCCTAAATACACATTCCAGCCGGCTGCAGCAGCGGGCGCGCCGTTCGCGCCCTCGGCTGTTGAAACCGCAACGGACGATCCGCCCGGCACCTCGAGTCCGAGTGCGGGGCTCAGTGCCCCTTCATCCCCATTTGCATCTGCCCAGGCAACCTGGATCAGCAGTTCCTGGTTCGCGAGAGGTCCGGACTGAATCGAGACAAGCGCGGGAAGCGCCTGAGGCAGAGCCTGGTTCACAATTCCGACTCCGTACTGCCAGACCAACTGCTGCGCGACGCCTGCCTGCTGCAGATATTGCGTCCACTTTCCTTTGAACCTATCGTTCAGTTGAACGTTGTATGCCTCGGCAAAGATGTTCGCCAAAACGTCCAGGCACAGCCAGCGCTCTAACGGTGATGTGACGACTACGGTCGACACACCAAGCCGCCTTCGGTACATATGCTGTGGGTCGCTGAGCCCTGCCTTCAGCAACCGCAACAGAATGAGATCGCTGATCGACGCAATCGAGATAGAAACCTTCGCGTCGATGTCAATGCCATAGGTGGATGTGACCGTCGTGATATTCGTCTCGAACAGTGTCAACTCATCCAGGCCGATGATAGTTGCGTCGGTTAGGAGTGCCATTTTGGTCGCCTTTACTTAGTCACGGGCTTTCGGCCGGTTAGTTTTCCTTCGGGATCGCTAATAATCGCCACTTGAAGGCGCTTGGCCATCTCCGCTTTTTCCAGCGCTTGCCTGGCCTCGTCCTGCGATACCCGGTACGACTCGACTTCCCCATCGTTTGACTGCACCGCCTTGCCGCTGACAATCAGCATTGCTGCGACTTCGCGTGCCACCTCAGACACAATTCCCGGCCTGCCTCCGTCGCTCGTTTCAACGCTCGTAACCATCACGTAAGGCTGCGGTATCGAAGACTCCACCTCGCGCATCTTCTTGTAGAACTGTCGTAAATCCATGTGCCCCCCAAAATAAAAGGGAACCGGCGAACCGGTTCCCTGAAACTCTCACTTGAGACTGCTACGAACGTTTAGCTGTTGACTTGGACCGCAAAGTTATTGCGAAGAACTCCGCAGCCGTACAGCACGTCAACTGTAAACTGCTGCGACAGCGTGTTCGGCTGATAGCTCATCACCACCCGAATCCCAAAGTTGCCTAGCTCTGCATACTCGGCCACCGCACCCGTTCCCGGTAGCGGCTGCGGCAATCGCCGGATGACCAAGCCAATCGCGTCGCGGCAAAATGCCAGGTTATGAGTGTTGACTGTCGCAATACCCGTCACAGGAACAAACTGTGAGCGAAAGATAAAGAAGTCTTTCATTTTTCCGACATTGCCTTCGATCAAAGCCTTCAGGCCGGCATCACCGGCTGTGTAATATTCACTGAACCGCGGAATCTGGCGGATCAGCGAGTACGTCGCCGGGTTAACCACCAGATACTTCGCCGCGCTGTTAGGAACCTGCGCCTGGAACAGCGCCGTTTCGGCGGAGTCGATTGTAGCCTCCGTAATCGGTGTCGCTGCGGCTCCGACCGGTGTGTTCGCCGAGAACTGGCTGTAGAGATTCAGCAGATCGGTTTCAATTCGTTCTGCGATCGCCACCACGGCTGGTTGCATGTAAGCCTTCAAAAGCTCCGGAAAGGCCAGCGCCTTCGTAACATCGGGGAGCTGGAACGTTGCCTCGACGTGCGTGTTCAAAACAATCTGCGCATTACCGAGATTTGGATTCTGCGGCTGTACCGTACCGCCTTCCGCGATGTTATTTGCCACTAAAACCGGCGGAATTGGAACGTTGACTGTGTCACCCGAGTGAGCGAGTACAGGTTCGTAGTCCCGATTCACGAGGTTACCCATGATTAAGTTGCCCATTAATGCGGGCAAAGCATCAGCGGCGACCAGCTTGACAATCGCACTGGCCAGATTAGCTGACGTAATGATTGACATAATTCTCCTAAATAAATCAGGATGAGCGCCGAACGCCACCCTGTCGACCTCGAATCAGAGACCACGCAGCGTCCGTGACGCTACCCGCGCAATTTCCTGGCGGACGCGGTCGAGGTCCTCCGCACTCATTCCGGCTTTGATCTTTTCCACATCAACGCCGGAATCTCCGCCATGCAGAGCCTCACGGGAGCCGCCTGGGGCCCCCGTCCCACCCGTAATCCGGGCAGGTAATAGCTCTGGATTCTCTTCCACGAAGGAACTCAGAAATTCTTCCAGTGGCTTTGCATCTGCCCCTCTTGCCACCAGGCGGCCATCCTCCGCACGGACTATGTCTTCCTTTACCGCGCGGAAAGCCAGCTCGACTTTTGCCACACCCAGCTTCTGAAGTTCGCCCCGGATTTTCGAGTGCCGCTCGGCCTCCTCCGCGGCAGCCCGCGCCTTTCGGTTCTCTTCCACAAGCTGATTCAGGCGCCCTTCCAGGGCCTCCCGCCGCTTTCGCTCGTCGAGCAGTTCAGTCTTGTAGGTAGGCTCCACTTTCTGCTGCTGTGCCCTTAGAAATTCCTCGACCGCCTGCTGCACAATCTGGCGAACATCAATGCCTATCGCCTGCTCCGATTCTGTTTGTTCTTGATCTGCCATCGTTGCTTCTCCTATCTGGAAAATTGCTCGTCGATCTCAAACGAGATCTGGTCCTTTACATCCTGTCTCGCGTCTGACAGGTACTTAATCGCTAATTTCTTGAATATCTGCTGTTGCAACGTGCGAGACTCGATGCCCATCGCAAGCAGGTTTTGTGCGTCGCTTACTTCTGTGCCGAAATCTCCGATATCGAACTCATCGAAACCGGAAATCTGAAACTTGACCGAATCGTCCCGCGCACCGGCAATCGCGTCCAGCAGTCGCCGCATAGCCTCTTTCACTGTGTCGCCATAACTCCGAAGAACCTCTTGAGTGATCGCAAAGTCCCTAAGTTTGCTTAGGGCAGATTGCGTCTTCGATCCACTGGATACCTCGCCGGCCGCCTGCGACAGGTAACAAACGCGATATATTTCGTCCTTTAAGTCAGCCAGGTTCTGTGCGGCGACCTCGAAGACTTTGCCATCCGGTTCGGTCCAGCCAAATCGGTCCTGGGGGCCGAGCTGGATATAGTACGATTCCCCAACCACCTGATTCCACTCCCGGTCTGAATAGATAACCGGCATTGCGAACAAGCCCATCGTGATGGCCCAGCCAAGCGCATTCGACTTATTAAGATGTTCAACTTGAAGCAGGGCCGACTTGTTCATCAGCCACAAGCCTTGGCTCACTCGCAGCGTGATCAGTGGCACCCTGTTGAGACGCGCCATTCCATGTGTGCCTTCAGCGACCTGCACGATCGGAGCTTTTTCTCCGATTTGTTCCACCCGCTTGAACACCTTGTACGATTGTTTGTCGTAGTAGTACCAGAACGTCTGCTCAACCGCTTCGGGATTCTCGACGCTAAGTTGTGTCAGCGATGACCGGCGCAAAACGATCCACGCATATTGCCCGTCCTCGTCGAGGCTCCAATTAATCAGCTCCTCGGCGCCGTAATTGACCAGGAATGCCCATGACAGCCCAAGCGCCTCTTCTTCGCCCCTATTTGTTGGCTTCTTGACTGCCCGGGGAAAATCGACTAGCAGGTGGCTCGCGCCGGTTACCATCATCTCCGTGAAGCTGTGCTTTAAGAACTCCGTCAGCCGGGTGTTCTTTCGATCGCAATCATCGGAGAACGAAGCGAAGTATTGAGCCACGCTGTCGTTTTTCGTTTCAATCGTGATGCCCGGCTCGCGACTGAACAGCGTGGCCGAGTACCAGTCGATAATCGAGCCGATATAGTTCTCATAAAACAGCCGCGACAAACGCTCGAGATAGACATCTTGAGGTTCTTTCTGCCGTCGCGTCAGGAATTGATCCGCGTGCTCTCTGAGTAGTTCGCCGCCTGCGTAAAGGTCCCTGTACCGGCGCCACATTAGGATGGACTGTCTGTACTCTTTGTGTTCATGGTCTATGTCAATCATGCGGTCCCTTTTCTTTCCTGCTCCTTACCAAAGCGGACGGCCCATCTCGCCGAACCTGGACGGGTCGTACAACATACAGATCAGATATCCTAAGGCATCCGATAAATGACTTCGTTTCGGATCCCGCTCTTTGTCGATTACGGAAGTATCCCGCTTGAAGGTCAACTGCTCCAGGTCCTTGACTAACTCGTGGCAGGCCGGATCAATTTCCAAGCGAACCAGGCCCTCGGCGTTCGTTAAGACGGCGTTCACCTGGGCCACCCTCCGAAGGACTGGCGGATTAGCCGGCGGAACCCGCTTTTTGAAGGCGCCGAATCCGGCCTGCGTAAGCCGCTTTGCCAGAATTGAATAGTCGCTCCCGCCGGCTGTCTGCTGCTTGTTTCCGCTGGCATCTCCGAATACTTCGATTGGGCCGCGGTGCGTGCCGTATCGATTGAGAAACTCCGTGCATGCCTGCTCTGTGCTCGCTCGTTCCATCACAATCTCGCCGATTACTCTCAGCCTTCCATCCGTTTCTTGAACCAACAACGAGCTCATTGGAGTGACGTTGAAGTCGAGCGACCACATCAGCGTAGCTGTGGGGTCATAGCGCTGAGGAGCTATGTGAACGGCCCGGTTGAAGCAGTAGTACACCTGATCTGCAAATACATCTAGGTACTCGCCTAGAACCTCCTGCCGGTAAAACTTCGGATCGTAAGTCTCCTTCAGGCTCTCGTAATAGTCCGGCGCGTTGTCGAGCACAAAACGGTTCTCGAAAGGCTCGGCCTGGACGCACTTGTATCCGGTCTTCGCCTCCTCAATGAAGCGGCGATGTACCCAGTCGATTCCTTTGGGCGTCCAAACTCCGAACGCGCACAATTCAACTGCCTCCGGGGCACGAAGTCGCGCCAGCAGTCGTAGCCATGACTCCTCCTTCGTATAGGAAAGTTCGTCCAGTCCAAACCACGCAAGATTGGTTCCCCGCAGCCGCTCGGGATTATCGAGCGAGCGCAATAGAATAATGGATCCATTGCTGGAGAAAACGATCTTTGCTTCGGTCTTCTTGTGCTCGTAGTCCACATTCAATTCCTCGAGGAGCGCGAGCAGCATGGGCTCGGTCGTATCCCGGAGCATCGAGTATGTCGGAGCGGCGATTAACCCCGTACAGCCTGGGCTGCGTTCCGCCTGAAGAATCGCCTCGTAGCAAAGGGCTGCGCTCTTCCCTGAACCAACCGGGCCTGAAAATCCTTTGAATTTTGCAATATTGTCGTGGAATTTCCGCTGGGATGGCAAAGGCGCGTAACCTGCGGCCCCATCTGCCACTCCCTCCTTCTTCTTGGTTTTCTTTCTCATCACAGCCTTCAGGCACCAGTCCGGACAGTCGCCAGTCTCTGCCCTCCGTGCATTCTTCCCTCGCCATGACTTCTACCGGCTCGAGATCAACTTCTCTTCGCACACGAGATTAGCAACAGAGCTCGCGTAAGCGACCACCACGCTATGGCGTAACTAATTGAATATAAAGACGATAAAGTTTTCTGTACTTTTGTGACCGACTTGGAAGGCTCACCCGGATTGGGGATCCAGTAGCTCCGCCGGGGAGCTGCGGCGGCAAAAATCGCCGAAACTCCGGTGCTTCTCCATCCCTCGGCGAAAAGAACCCCCCGTAACAATAGGTGGGCCTGTTCAGATGCAGTGAAGCAGGCTGAGTCGGGCCAAAAAAAGGCTCGTAGACTTGGTCTTATGAGCGTTGTAGTTGCTTGTGTCCGCCAGCCTGTCTGCGCCAGGAAGTGTTTCGGTTCTGCCTTAGCGCTGTTGGTGTTTGCGCTTGGAGTGCATGCAGCGGCGCAAGACAAATACGATCAGGGCGCAACGGCGACAGAGATCAAGATCGGCAATATCATGCCGTATACCGGCGCGTTCTCGGAGTATGGCGCCACAGGACGTGCCGAGGCGGCGTTCTGCCAAATGATCAATGATCAGGGCGGCATCAACGGCCGCCAGATCAAGTTCCTCAGCCTGGATTCCGGCTCCGACACCGGCAAGGCAGTATCCCTTGCGCACCAATTGGTGGAACAGGACCATGTTCTATTTACCGCCGGGATCTGGGGCACGCCGGCCAACCTCGCCATTCGTGCGTATATGAATGAGAAAAAGGTGCCGCAACTTTTTGTTGCGGTGACGGACTCGGCGTTTGACGACCCGTCACATTTCCCGTGGACGATGGGTTTTCAGGCCAGTAAAAAGACGGAAGGAATGGTGTATGCAACATACATCCTGACGCACACACCGGGAGCCCGGATAGCGATACTGTACCCGCGGGATGCGGCAGGTAATGAGTGGCTGGTCGGGATACGGGAGGGACTCGGAGCAAAGACCGCGGCCATGATTGTTAAAGAGAGTACGTTCTCGTCTGCAGATCCAACAGCGGTAGATGCGGAGATTGTGGCGCTTAAAGAGTCGGGCGCGGATGTTTTCATGAACCTGGCGGTGGGCCGTTTGGCGTCGCACACGATTCGCAAGGCGTACGAGATCGACTGGCATCCGCTCCAATTCATCCCGAACGCGTCGCTCTCCATTTCCGCGTTCTTGGAACCGGCGGGACTCAAGAAGGCAGAGGGCATCATCACGAATGCCCGATCGAAAAACTGGCTCAAGCCGCAGGACCGGAACGACCCGGCCGTCCGTGCATTTCTCGATTGGATGAAGAAATATAATCCGGACGCCAATATCCGCGACGCCAATTATGTGTATGGTTATGAGGTCGCCGAGACGGTAGTAGCAGTGCTGAAGAAATGCGGAAACGACCTGACCCGCGCGAACGTGATGAAGCAGGCCGCAAGCCTGGATCTGGAGTTGGGAATGCTCCGCCCAGGAATCCGAGTCACGACAAGCGAGACCGATTTTCAACCGATCAAGCAGTTGTTCCTGATCAAGTTTAACGGCCAGGACTGGGTTCCGATCGCGAACTAAGGTGGCTCCGCGAAACAATACCGGGGCTATGAGCATCCCTAGATAAAACCCTAGCCAGCCGGAAAACTGGCCCCACTATCAGTTATTTTAGATTACAAGCTCGTTACAGCTTCGGATGCGAACAAACGTAAGAACAGCGATACGCGAGTCCGAAGGCGACCAAGACGTTTTACCCGGGCACGTCTACTGGATTACAGGTTTATCGGGCGCCGGAAAGACGACCTTGGGGCAGGAATTGGCCAGCCGCCTTCGTGCCGCAGGCCGCAGGGTCACCTTTCTGGATGGCGATGCGCTTCGCTCCGCGATTGCGGAAGACTTGGGCCACAGCGCGACCGATCGGCGGCGCGCGGCAATGCGCAACGCGCGACTGTGCCGGTTGCTGGCCGAGCAGGGCTCCGATGTGGTGTGCGCCACCATCTCAATGTTCCACGAGGTACAACGCTGGAACCGCGAGAACATCCCCGGTTATCGGGAGATCTACCTTCGGGTTCCGATCGACGAACTGCGCCGCCGCGATACCAAGGGCATCTACGCAGTGGCCCAACGCGACGTGGTCGGCCTTGACCTGCCGGCAGAAGTCCCCGAAGCGCCGGACCTGATACTGGACAATCATGGTCCGCTCGACGTTGCAACGGCGGCGGAGCGCATCCTGGCGTTAAGCACGAGATGGGATAGCGAGGGTGTGCCCGCGCCGGCGCGCCCGCTGGCCTTCAAGACCAAGGCGGAATCGCTGGAAGCGCTGGCGCCGTTACTGCGTAATGGGCGCGTCCTGCCGCAGGTCCGATTCTCGGTTGGCGATTGGCTAACGGACGCAGCCAGTGTGCTCCGGGCCATCAGCGCTGCGGATTGGGGTTCTGGACGGGTAATCGTGCGCAGCAGTGCTCGCAGCGAGGATAGCGCGGGTGGTTCTCAGGCCGGCAGGTACGATTCGGTTCTGGGTGTCGCCGGTGGCGAAGCGATCGAACAGGCCATCGAGCAGGTGATTGATTCGTTCGGCGATGACGGAAGCGACGAAGACCAAGTCTTCGTGCAGCCTATGCTCGACCGCGTGGCGATGGCGGGAGTGGCCTTCTCGCGCAGCCCCAGCGGCGGCCCGTATTTCATCATTAACTATGACGACCGTTCGGGCCTGACTGGGCGTGTGACGGCGGGCGCCGGCGACAATCTCGAGACCTTTCATTGCCTCAAGTCGCGGCGTGATGCCTGCCCAGCTTCGCTGGCACCGGTCGTCGAGCTGGTCAGCGAGCTCGAAACCCTCCTGGGGTGCGATGCCATTGACGTGGAATTCGCCGTGGGCGGCGACCGGCAACTCTACCTCCTGCAAGTCCGCCCGCTCGCGATCGAACCGCATGGGCGTGTCGCCGATGCGCAGGTCGAGGCCGCGCTCGCCGGTGTTGCGCGCAAGGTCGAGTTGCTCAGCCGTCCCCATCCTTACCTGCACGGCAGCCGGGCGATCTTTGGCGTGATGCCCGACTGGAACCCGGCCGAAATCATCGGCGTGCGGCCATGGCCGCTTTCCTTGTCGCTGTATCGCGAGCTCATCACCGACGCGATCTGGGCTTATCAGCGGGACAACTACGGGTACCAGAATCTGCGCAGCTTTCCGCTGCTGGTGAGCTTTCATGGCCTGCCTTATATCGACGTTCGGGTCAGTTTCAACTCCTTCGTGCCACGCGACGTTCCCAACGAACTCGCAGGCCGTCTGGTGAATTACTACATCGATCGTCTATTGGCGGAGCCGCATCTGCATGACAAGGTCGAATTCGAGATTATCTTCTCCTGCTACACGCTGGATCTGCCGCTGCGCATGGGCAAGCTGGCCGAACACGGATTTACCTCAGACGACGTGGCCGAACTGTCAGGCGCCCTTCGGCGTCTCACCAATCGCATCACGCATGGCGAAACCGCGTTGTGGCGGCACGACCGCGCGAAGATCGACTTGCTGGAGCAGCGATTCCCCGCAATCTGCAACGCGGAGATCGATAAGATCAGCCGCATTTACTGGCTAATCGAAGACTGCAAGCGTTACGGTACGTTGCCCTTTGCGGGTCTGGCGCGGGCCGGCTTCATCGCGGTTCAAATGCTCCAGTCTTTCGTCGAGATGGGCGTTCTCAATACGGACGAAGTGGCGACATTCATGGCGAGCGTCGATACCGTCGGATCGCGCATCGGGGAAGATTTCGCGCGGCTACCCAAGCAGGACTTCATCGCACGCTACGGCCACTTGCGGCCAGGGACTTATGACATCCTCTCACCGCGCTACGACGAGGCGCCCGATCTGTATTTTGACTGGTCGAGCGCAAGACCGCCCGCCCCGCCGCCCCGCTTCGCGTTGTCGATTCAGCAGTTGCGCCGCATTGAGCAACTGCTCAAGGAACATCAGCTCGATATCGACGTTCTCAGTTTGATCGAGTTCATCAAGGCCGGCATTGAGGGCCGCGAACACTCGAAGTTCGTGTTCACACGAAGCCTCAGCGATGCGTTGTCGCTGATCAGGCAATTGGGCGAGGAGCATGGGCTTTCAGCAGAGGATTGCGCCTTTTTGAACTACGACGCCATTCGCACACTCTATAGCGAGAGCGGCTCGGTGCGCGAGGTGCTGGTGGATAGTGTTGCACGCGGCAGAGAGCGGCACAAGCTGACGCGACAGTTGGTGCTTCCGCCAATCATTGCGTCGCCCGATGAAGTGTTCGCATTTCACGTTCCCCCGAGCCAGCCGAATTTTATTACCCGGAAGAGCGTGACTGCGCCCGTCGCCGCGATCAGCGACCCCCCGGAAAGCTTCGCCGGCCGGATTCTTTTCGTGCCCAGCGCGGATCCCGGCTTCGACTGGATCTTCACTCGCGATATCGCGGGATTCGTCACGCAATACGGCGGCGCCAATTCTCACATGGCGATTCGCGCCGGCGAGCTTGGTATACCAGCTGTCATCGGCGCAGGCGAGGCTCTGTTCCGCCGATGGCAAACGGCGCGCAAGCTGTGCCTGGATTGCACCAACCACAAGGTCCTGATCATCGCATGAAAGCGGTGGCAATTACCCAGCGGGTTTCGGTGCTTCCGGAATATGGCGAGCGGCGCGATTGTCTGGACCAAGCCTGGACTAAGTTCTTGGGGGCCTGCGGGCTGCTTCCGGTATTACTGCCCAATGTCACCGAGGCGGCTCTTGCCTTGTGCGAGCGAGCCGGCGTTGCAGGGCTGGTATTGACCGGCGGCAACGACCTGGCAGCGTTGGGCGGCGATGCCCCGGAACGCGACGCCGTCGAGAATGCCCTGCTCGATCTGGCAGTGCGTCGTGGGCTACCGGTGCTGGGCGTTTGCCGTGGCATGCAAGTGATCCAACAGCGTTTTGCTATTCCGTTGCAGCGTGTGGAAGGTCATGTGGCGCAACGCCAGCTGATCCGAATCAACGGCGAGCCCACAGAGGTCAACAGCTATCACCACTTTGCCGCCTTCGGCTCGCGGTCGCCGCTGGATGTATGGGCGGTCGCGGCCGACGGCGCTGTTAAAGCGATTCGCCATGCCGCTCAACCGATAACCGGAATCATGTGGCACCCTGAACGGTGCGACCCCTATTCGCCAGCCGACGTGGCACTATTCCGTCGAATCTTCCAGGCGGATTGATGCGCGGACTTATCCTCGCCGCGGGCCGCGGCAGCCGCATGGGACCTCTGAGCGACCAACGTCCGAAGTGTTTGGTCGAGCTCGCAGGCAAGCCATTGATCGAGCGCCAGATCGCAGCGCTCCGGCGTGGTGGCGTAAACGAGATCGCGGCCGTCCGTGGCTATCGCGCCGAGATGATCGACTTCCCCGGCCTCATCTATTTCTCCAATGAACGATGGTCCGACACGAACATGGTAGTGTCGCTCGCCACAGCCGCCTCCTGGCTACTCACGGGACCGGTCATCGTCAGCTATGGCGATATCTTCTACCGCAGCGAACTGGTTCGCGGCCTGGCGGCTGCGCCAGGACAGTTGGTCATCACTTACGACCGGGCGTGGCGTGGCCTCTGGACCCGTCGTTTCGCCGATCCCTTGGCCGATGCCGAGACCTTCCGCACGGATGCCTCGGGCCGATTACTTGAGATTGGCGGCAAGACGAAGCGGATCGACGATATCGAGGGCCAATATATGGGCCTGTTAAAGTTCACGCCGCCAGCTTGGAGCAAGGCTGAAGCCTTACTCGACGCACTTGATCCGGCTGTTCGCGACCGGCTCGACTTGACCGGATTGTTGCGCCGACTGCTAAATGAAGAGAAGGTACCTATTCAAACCTTCGGAACCGACGGGAATTGGGGTGAGATCGATAATCCCGACGATGTAGCGCTTTATCAGAACATGATCGAAGCCGGAGAGCTGGTGCTCGATACGGTGCCATCCAGCTCATAGCTGCTGATGGCAAGTCTCCGCACGCCCAGCCTAGCCCAGACGATAGCCGAGCCCCTCAACGCGACTTTTCGTTAGTGCGTCCATGCCCCGAATGAAGTCCCTAAATCGGGGCACGCTGTCTCTGACCGTTAGATGTCCGTAAGGCGTGGCTCTGGGGGGAACTACTCGCAATCGGCTCAGAACCAGCTCAACCGACATGACGCCGGCGATCCGGAGAAACCCCGCAAGCGGATCTGTCGCAAAGTCCTCCAGGCGCAGCGGGAGGGTGGCAGCCTGCAGGAATAGCCCGGTTTCCTCAACAAATTCGGCAAACGAGAGAAACGGCGGCCCCGGAGCCCCCGCGAAAAACTCGGGATCGCCGTTGGCAAACGCTTCAAACTCAGAAAAATTCTGGTCCAGATCCGCGCAAAGCTCGCTAGTGTTCTTATAGACGTCCGGAATGCCGAGGATCGACCTGTTCTCGCGGAGGTACGTCCGCCACCAAACCCAATTGGTCAGCAGCGAATCGAGGGGATGACGATAGACAAAAATCAAATCGGCCGAACCGGACCGGACTGATTCCAAAATGCGGTTGGCTGCGTCCGGCTGATACTGCATGCGGCTTATGTATTTCATCGTGGCGTGGCCGCTGTAGATCATCGATGTGGGACCGGGATGGAACTGGAGTGTATCCCTGAAGTAGTTAGCCCTTTCACCGATGTTATAGAGCAACAACCTATTGATGTACCAGCGCCCTGTGCCAAAGAGTCCGATCACATATGCGGTTCGATCGTTCCCCACGTGAGGGATTCTCCAGCCTCGGTTCAGGAGGGCCGTATTGGCTCTCAATCGGAGAGGGTGGGCAACGTGGTAGCGAATGGTGGCCTTAGCTGACTCCCATTTTTCCCGCGGCGATTTTCTCCCGAATCTGGCTAATTTGTGGAGCACGCGCATCCGATCCTCAACTTGTGTGAAAACTCGGCCACAGATCTCAGCATGAGCGCCCGGGTGCTCACCCGCAATGATGAAAGCGGGCGTCGGAGTCCTTCCGAAGTCACGACTATTTCATCAAGGGGACGGACTTCTCTGTCCCAAGCCAGTATGTGGCAGACGAAGCGGCACACAGCTCTGTGGCGCGTGGACAGAGCTGTCCGTCCCCGCGTCCTCCAAGCCGTGTCTTCAGAGCAACCGCGCCCGTGAACAAGCGGATGCCCTTCGGGGCCGCGACCGCAGCTCTTCGCCCCGGAACTGCTGTACCTGGACTGCTTAGGCAATTTCCCCGGGTTTGCGACAAACAAAGATGTACTCATTGGCGACCATCCCGGGCAGGAGCCGCAGCCCGACAGAATGTAGGGTCTGGAGCCAAGCCCGCAGGCGATAGCCGGAGATCCTGGCAGAATGTTCGTCGCTCTGCCTTTGCGATCGATCCCGCAAGAACGGCACATGATAGAGCAGCGGCATGTTGAGTGCCGTAAACTCGCTCTCAATAAGAAAGCCTGCGTGCTCGAGCATCGCCCGAGCCTCCTGCCGCCGATAATTCCATTTGTGGAACTCAGTGGCGTGCTTTCCGCGCCCCTTGTAGTAGTCGATCATCCGGTTATGCAGGCTGTCGGAGCGGAACTCCGCACACAACCGGCCTCCTGGTCGAAGCACCCGGAACGTTTCGCTCATGGCAGCGGCTACATCATCCTCAAGGCTGTGATAAACGCCAAAGCAAAGAACCGTTGTGAACCGTCCGGTCTCGAACGGCAGTGTGCGAGCGTCTGCATGAACGACACGCAGTTGAGGATCGCACGCCTGTAGCTTCGTAATGACTGGCGCGACATTGTCCACCCCAACAATTCTTGTGCCCTTCGCATGGTAGTAGCGTAGGAGGCGCCCGGCCCCGCAGCCGAGTTCCAGCACCTCACCGTCACGGTCCCGAACGACCATGTTGGCATACAGAAGCGGATAGCTGTCGTGCCCTTCTGCAGGCTCGTCAACGGGAATCTGGTTCCATCGTGTGATCCAGTATTCGGGCGATTTCGTTTCTCTATAAGTCTTGCGCATCTATCTAATCAACAGCCGTCACTCATGATTCTAGCGTCCAGTTTTCACCGAGTTCGAGCGATAATCGAGTTTCTGTCGATAGCCGTTGATCGATCACATAACAGGGCAGGTGAAAACGCAACCGTGGGGCATTCAGAACATATCGTAAAATCCGGCGATTACACCGGGCTGGCCGGCGAGTACTCTCGGCATCGTCCGGACTATTGCCCGTCCGTGCTCGATGCGCTATTGGGCTTACTCAATAAGCCTGTTTCAGATGTCGACTTTGTTGACGTGGGTGCGGGCACAGGCATCTGGACGCGTATGGTCTACCGCAAGGGCGTGAAGTCCGCTACGGCCATCGAACCGAACGACGACATGCGGGCGGCCGGAATGGCTGATAGCGCCGATACCACCATTCGCTGGCTGGCTGGCCACGCCGAACAAACCGGTGCGCCTGCAGGTTCCAGCGATTGGCTGACAATGGCCTCCTCCTTTCACTGGACCGATTTTGATGCAGCCACTCGAGAGTTTCATCGCCTGCTGCGCCCCCAGGGTCGGTTTACAGCTCTATGGAACGCCCGCCTGATAGAAACCAATCCGCTCTTGGTGGAGATCGAGGCGCACTTATCCGCGATGCGGCCAAACATCAAGCGCGCATCGACCGACATGAAAGAAACGCTTAGCGAGCAGCTTTGGTCGTCACCCTGGTTTGAAGACGTGGTCTACATTGAAGGCCGGCATGACATCTTCATGAGCCCTGAGCGCTACCTGGGAGTCTGGCGTTCCGTCAACGAGTTGCGAGTGCAACTAGGCGAGCAGCAGTTTGATGCATTCCTTGATTTTGTGGAGCAACGCGTCGCCGGCCAGCATTCGATCAAGGCGACCTACACCACGCGCGCATGGTCGGCGCGCCGGAAAGACTGAGCTCGCGATGTGGCACTTTTCCACTGCCGGGATCTGCAACCCATTACGAACAACCACAGGCGCTTCGGGGCCGTGACCGTCAGAGTCTGTGTGAAAACTCCCGCACACAACCGCGCGCGTGAGCAAGCCGAAACGTAACAAAGCCGACCGGGGACAGGCGCCTGCGTCCCAAGGCGCGCACACACCTCCGCATTTCGTCGCGGAAGCCCGTCGCCGCGTGGACTTGAGCGACCCTGTCCCCAGATTCGCAACCGGTATTTTCAGAGCAACCGAGCGTCAGGGAAGGTTTCGGTCTTCTTACTAGTGTCAACTTCGGGCCCCAGCTTATAGCCAAGTTTCTCGATCCGGCTTTTTGTCAGCTCGTCGAGCCCGCTGATGAAGTTCCTGAATCGCGGCACCTTTTCTCCTACCCGCAAGTAGCCATAAAGCATAGCTCGCGGAGGGATCAGGTACAAGTGGCTCAAGTCAAGGTCAACCGACATCACTTCCACGATCCTGGAAAACTCTTTGAGCGGATCGGTCAAAAAATCCTCGAGCCGCAGCGGAAGCGTCGCGGACTGCACATAAAGCTCAGTTTCCTCAACAAACTCCTGAAAAGTCAGAAATCGCGGGCCCGGCACGCCTGCGAAAAACTCCTGGCTGCCGTTGGCGAAGGCTTCGAATTCAGAAAAGTTCCGCTCCAGATCGGCACAAAGATCGTTTGTATTCTTATAGACTTCTGAAATACCAATCGTCGTTCTGTCGTCGCGAAGCTTCGTGCGCCACCAAACCCAGTTGGTCAGCAGCGAATCGAGCGGGTGGCGATAGATAAAAATCAAATCGGCAAATCCCAGTCTGACTGATTCCAAGATGCGAGCGGTTACGTCCGGCAGTTCTTGACCGCGAGAAACATGCCTGATCGTGGCGTGGCCGCTGTAGATCATCGGTGTCGGCCCTGGATGCACCCGGATCACATCCCTGAAGTATTTCGCCCGTTCGCCAATGTTGTGCCGGATCACTTCATTGACATATTGACGGCCGGAACCGAACAGCCCGATAACGTAAGCTGTCCTTTCGCTTCCCAGGCCCACATCGGCGGATGCGAAAGCCTCACCTCTCGATTTGTCCTCACCTATTTCGATGCCACCGGCAAGGACTTCCCGATGTGCTGTCTTCTGTAGGCTGGCCAGTGCCTGTACTTGCTGCTGCAAAAGCTCAATCTGCTTTTCGATGGCCGCCAGCGCAGCTGCGTTTTCCGACTGCGCCGCGACTTGGTTCGCTGCGCTGCGGCGCTCTGAAACAGCCTCAGTCATCGAGAAGCGGTCGAACCCAACCATGTTCATAGAGACATGATCAAGCGCGCCGACAATCTTGTCGAGCGAGCGGATCACCGAAGCATTCACGTCCTGCAACGGCCGTATATACCAAGCCAATGACCTAGCAATCAACCCTTTGACACGCTGGATCAAGTCGTTGTGCCAACCGGGCGCCCTGGGATTAACAGTCCCCACCGCTTGGTTCAAACGTTCCAGCTCAGCCACCGTGCGGCGCAGTTCATCGAAGCTATAGAACTTCCAGCCGTCTTCGCTCTCGCGGACAAACTGCGCTGCCTTCAAACGTTTGAGGATGGCTGCCACCGCGAATATGGGCGGCGCTTCATTTACTCGCTGGACAAGCAGTGCGGCAATGTTTCTGGTAGTGCTCGGCAGGTCCGGGACAAACTCCATCAGGCAGACTGCTTTCGCCACCCGCGTTGCCAGTCCAGGGTAGTCTTTGTCGTCGTCGAAGCGCTGCCGGATGTCGAGTATGTCCTTCTGCTTCTCCCACGGGAGATTGCCTTCGACCAGTTCATAGATCTTGTCGACGCTCACCAGGGAAGCGACGATCTGTTGGCTGAGCTGCGTCCGGTCGGACATCAGCATTTCGAAAGACTGCTTAACAATGGTGCGATTGCTACTGCCCACATATTTTGCTGCATTGGGCTGTAGCCCCAGGCCAGCCAGGATGTCGATGGAGAGGTCGAGCAAATGCGGAAGGTAAGGATAATACCGAACAAACTCGTCCTCGCCGAACTCGGTGCGGCGGGAGGAGCGGTCCAGCTTGACGTTCTGTCGGAGCGACGCGCCGTGATCGCGGAATAGTTTTTTGAGGACCGGCTCTTGGCTCCGCTTCTTGCGAAGCACACGGCGAGTGACGACCTCGCGAATGCTTGCGTCCGAGAGGTCTATCTGATGTTTGAATTGGTCCTGCGCTTTCGATAGATCGATGGCGCTGCCCGCGAGGGAGGCGTGAACATCTTTCAGCTTCTCCTGTGCAGTAGCAATGATCCACACCGGGCCTGGGATCTCTCCGGCCTTCAGCCGCTGAACGGTCTGCCTGCCAAATTCCTCGATGGCGGCCAGCAGGTATTGAAGGCGCTGGCCATTGTGCGCAACATACTCCTCCACATCGTCCACGATGAAAGCGAAAGCCTTCCCAGGACGACGGGCATCGCATACATCAAACGACCTCTCGACCAGGTCTTTGACACTCAGCCCGCCGGAGGGCCGAGCCGCTTCGGCGTAGTCCAAGTCGCGTAACAGCACCCGGTACATGACTTCAGCGATGTCCTCCGAGCCGGCGTCGAGCGGCAGGTCCGCTGGGAAGGCGAGCGTGAAAATCTCGTAAGTCGCTGTTCGATTGAGAAACTCGACGGACTCGGTGACTTTCGTGGAGTCCACCTGCTTCAGAAAAAGTGAACTGGCCGCAACGCCGCACACCTCACGGTTCGCCAAAACACATCCGACGTTTTTCGCGAATGAAGACTTGCCGCAGCCGGAAAAGCCCGAAATCCAGACGCCAACCTCTTCGCTAGGCGATTTCGAAGCGGCGGCCATCGCGGAGAACAGGCCTTCGTATTCGGCCTTGAGACGATCCGTCGCGATGTATTCCCCCAGCTCCGCGGCCACCGTATCTGCGTCGTACTTATTGGCCTTGACGAACTCGTCAACCGGCCTTGACAAATCGCGGTCCAGCAAATCGACGATTCTGGTCATGACGTTCTCATACTAAACGTAACCGCCAAGCTCACAGTTAATCTTCTGGATCCGACTTTTGTCGCCGAGTTTCTCCAGAGCGCTGCGCCCGCGTGCCCAGCGCAATTATAAAAAGGCGCTTGCAAGCCGCGACCGTAGCTCTCCGCCCCGGAGCCAGGGAGCGCACTGAACAGCCCACTTACAAACAATCGCTCCAAGCGCTCCGCAACGCTAACTGAGGCGCGACCGTCAGGGAGTAGCCATGGCCCGGCGGGCCACCAAACTGAATGAAAACCGTCGCGATTCGAGCTACGATTTCTGTGGTCGGGGAGTGGAAGAGGTCGTAAGCGCTCTGGAGAAATTGAGGCCGTGAGGGAGCTTGATCCGGATCGCGCGTTCTGAACCGATAAATGTGACTCGACCTTCCGACGAGGAAGGCTGAGAGCACGTAGGGGTGCGTATGTTGCCTATTGCGCGTTCTGCCATTCCTCGCCGGAAAGGAAGAGGATGCCTTACACAATAGCAGCGATTGATGTTCACAAAAGGGTTTTGATGGTGGTGGTGGCGACCGCGTCAGAACAGGTCAAAGACCCGGTTGGCGAAGCGCTGGAATTCGAATGCCGACGCTTCGGGGCGCTGGAGGGGGATCGCCAGCAGTTGGTGGACTGGTTGAAGGAACGGGAAGTCCAGGAAGTGGTGATGGAGTCGACCGCGCAGTACTGGAAGCCGGTGTGGCTGGACCTGGAGCCTCACTTTCCGAAGCTGCATCTGGCGCAGGCGCAATCCAATCGCGCGCCGAAAGGTCGCAAGAACGATTTTCGGGACGGCAAAAGGCTGGCCCGGCGCCTGCTGGCGGGGGAGTTGATGCTGAGCTTCGTGCCGGATGGCCAACAGCGGACGTGGCGTGAACTGGCGCGCACCAAGGATCATTACGTGGCGGAACGAGTGCGCTTGCAGAACCGGGTGGAAGCCCTGCTGGAGGAGATGCGGATCAAGCTGTCGGGAGTGATCAGCGACCTGTTCGGCGTGAGTGGCCGCCGCATACTGAACGCGTTGTCGGAAGGAGAAACCGATCCGGTGCGGTTGGCAGAACGGGGCGACGAGAGCCTGCGGTGCGGGCCGGAAAAGTTGGCGGACGCCCTGCGCGGTCATCCCACGCCGGTCCAACTGGCCATTCTGAAACTGCATCTAGAACTGCTGCGCAAGTTCGACCAGATGATCGGGTCGTTGGACCAACTGATGGCGGGCGAACTGAAGAAGCATGAAGAGGCGGTGATTCGGCTGGCCGAAACACCTGGATTCGGAGTGGATTCAGCGCAACGCCTGATCGCCGAAGTGGGAGCGGATGCGGATGCGTTTCCCTCGGCCGAGGAATTCGGGTCGTGGTTCGGCGGCTGTCCGGGATCCAATATCAGCGCCGAGCAGAAGCATGGCTCGCGCTCTCCCAAAGGGAACCGCTATGTGCGCAAGCTTCTGACGCAGGCCGCTCAGGCTGCAGTAAAGAAGAAGGGCTGTCATTTTCAGTCGCTCTTCCGTCGTTTCCTACCGCGCCTTGGGTACAAAGGGGCCATCTGGCTGGTGGCCCATCGGCTGGGCAAACTCGCCTGGAAGATTCTCCATGACGGCGTTCGCTACATCGAACAGGGCAATGAAACGACTCCGAACGCCAGAAAACGCCGTGCCCAGAAGCTGGCTCAGGCTCTGCGAAAGCTCGGCTATGCCGTTACACTGAGCCCCGTCATTCCCGCGACGCTGGCAGAGAGCCAGGGGTAGGTTTTCAGGGGAGCGCTTACTCCCAAAACTCAGCTTTCCGGCTATTCTCAGAGCAACCTCTCAGAACCCGCTAGGGCGAACCCAGAAACTCTCCTGCCAGCTTTCTCCGGGCGGGATGGATTGCAGTTCCTTATAGATCCCTTTGTGGGCCAGGTTCATCGCGTCGGTGATGCCCACCATCGGCTCCAGTGCGATGAAGTTCCGATCGAATGGAGGGCGCCCATTGGCGGCAGCCGGTGGTGGCGCGCCCGGACGCGGCCCAGGTGCGAAGATCACCAGCGCACGGTAATTCGGGCCAAGCAGGATCTCGAGCTTCTGCGATTTTCCCTGCACCGACACCGCGGCACGGCCGGATGAATCGCGAATCAGATCGCCGAAGACGTGATCCAGGCTGTGGTCTTTCAGCGCGACAGCCTGCGGGTTCGGGAAGAGTTTTTCGATCGGCTCGGTTTCGCCCGTCGGAATCTTGTCCGGGCTGAGCAGCCACTGGCTCCGAGCGCCCACGCTCAATGTCCATTCGTCCCGCGTCGAGTCGGTCAACCGGTAATAAGGATGGAAGCCGATGGAGAGCGGCATGGGTTCTGCGCTCAGGTTAGTCACTTTGGTTCGAACCTCTAGCACGCCGTCGTGCAGCCGGTGCGTCATCTCCACGGTGTGGGCGAACGGAAACTGAGCCATCCACTCCGGCTGGCGATAGAATTCGAGCCTGCAGGTGACCCAGGCCGCCTCTCCGTCGGCTTTGACTTCGATTACCCGCCACTGATTGGTAGTGGACAGGAAGCCGTGAATCGGGTGAGCGCCTTTGACATTACCCAAATCCATGTTGAAGGCATAGCGCTTCCCGTTGGCGTAGAACCCATCTTCATCGAGCCGGTTCGCCCACGGACCCAGGAACGGAATCCCACTCAGCATAGGATGGGCCTTGAAGTCATCGAGCGAAGCATACGGAAAGAACAGGACGTTCTGTCCCTTCACTTTCATCTCGAACGCCTCATTACCGACGGAGGTGACGATCGAGACCACTGTCTGGCTCTTCGCATCTTCCAGACGGACCACGTCGCCATTCTGTTGGGCGCTGTACTGCGCCAACGCGGGCAACACGGAGCACAGACCGATTGCGAACTGAGTGAACCTCATCGATTCATTCTCAACCATCGGCCCTCAATCGCCCACCCACCCCTCTCCAGCACGGAACTCAACCGGCACTCTCCGCCGTGGCACAAGCATTCAGCCTGTGGGCTTTCAGAGCAAAGCCGACCGAAGACAGCCGCCCCACATCGCCCTGCCCCCTCATCCCTACGCCGGCAGTGCCTTCTGCCTGCTCACGGCCGCGCCGTCCTCGCTCCTCAACTCCCGGAAGACGATCGTCGAGAGAACCGTCAATCCGCCCAGCACCAGGAACGCCAGGTGTATGCCGTGTATCATTTCCCCTGGGTTCGAGCGAAAGCGGTCAGGAATGAACAAGGCGGTGACGAGCGACGCCGTCGCGACGCCAAAACTGATGGACATCTGCTGCATGGTGCTCGCAATGGAGCCGGCGGCGCTCGTCTGTTCCTCGGTTATGTCGGCGTAAGTGAGCGTGTTCATGCTCGTGTATTGGAGCGAGCTGAAGAACCCATAGCAGAAGGCCTGCAACACAATCACCCAGGCCGGTGTTCCCACGCCGATAGTCGCGAAAAGCACGATCAGCAAACCGAGCATCACGGTGTTCGAAATCAGAATGCCGCGGTAGCCAAATCTCGCCAGGATACGCGGCATCGTCATTTTCAAGCTCATCGCGGCAATAGCCTGGGGCATGATGAGCAATCCCGATTGAACCGGAGTAAAGCCCAAGCCAACCTGGTACAGCAGGGGTAAAAGGAACGGGATTCCCCCGATACCGAGCCGCGTCACGAAGCTCCCGCTGACCGCCGAACGGAAGGTCCGAATGTGAAAGAGGCTCAGGCGCAGCAGCGGAAATTCGGCACGCGCCCCATGCAGCCCATACCCCGCCAGAAGCACCACGGAGATTGTCAGCAAGCTGAGAATTTCCCGCAGGCTCAGCGAGTGTTCACCGAAGACCTCCAGCACATACGACAGCAGTGCAACGCCCGAGCCGAACAGGATGAGCCCAACCACATCCAGCGGGTTGGTGCGCTCTTCGCGGAAGTCGGGTAGATGCAGATACACAAACAACAAGCCGACCAGACCAATCGGAACGTTCACAAAAAAGATGACGCGCCAGTGAAAGTAATGCACAATCAACCCACCGGCGATGGGTCCCAGCATAGGACCAACCAAACCCGGAATCGCAACGAAGCTCATAGCCCGAATCAGCTCCGATTTGGCGAACGTGCGGACCAGCGTGAGACGGCCCACCGGCACCATCATGGCCCCGCCGCAGCCCTGCAGTATGCGGCACGCTACCAACAAATGGATGTTGCTCGACATCCCACAAAGAATGGAGCCGAGCGTGAAGATTCCGATAGCGGACGCAAACACCCGGCGCGTTCCGAAGCGGTCCGCCATCCAGCCGCTGATGGGAATAAACACGGCCAGGCTCAACGTATAGCTTGCCAGTACCGACTTCAAGCTCAGCGGCGCAACGTCGAGTGCCGTGGCGATGGCCGGCACGGCCGTATTCAGAATCGTCGTGTCCAGCGATTCCATGAAGAACGCGACCGCAACCAGCCACGGCAGAATTCTCTTGCTGGCAGTGCTGGGAGGTGATGGCGAGGAAGCGCTGATGGGCGAACTCATTCGGGCTGGGCCGCCGTCGAAACAAAATCGGCATGCCTGCTTAGTTAGAGGCGATGCTTTCACAAGCATGACACGGTGATTTCACGGGCAGAACCAAGTTGTCGCCTCTGGCGGAATACGTTTCACGGCATGCCTTTCATACAGTATCGACGGGCCTCATGCCTTCAGTGAAGGCCTGTGGGTTTCAAAGCAACGCCGACCGGGACAGGCAGCCTCTGTTCCCAAGGCGACCACGACACAAACGTTCGTCACCCGAGCCCTTTAGCCGCGTGGACAGAGCGAGCCTGTCCCAAGATGGAGTAAGTCGATCGACCCTCGTGACTCTGTCCTAGACTTTTCATACACCGACTAGTAAGCAAGCCTGAATGGTCGTTCGAACTATCGGATGTGATGAAAATCTCCCGAACCAGCCGACCGTCCTGAGACTCCAGCACAGAACCCCGCGCGTCAGCGAGCGGATTCGGGTATTCTCCTTTCGACCGCGCGTCAGCAAGCCCCCTATCGAAGGGTGATTTTCGCCGGAGCGCGTGGTAAAACGGAGCCGTGACCGTCAGGGAGCGAACGAAAAGCTTCGGAAGCACGAAACCGGGGGGTCGAATTCAGCGCAAGCTCTTAGTATCCGCGATTGGCCGGTAATTTTCGACGGAGCGGATTCGGGTATTCTTCTTCCGACCGTGCGTCAGCAAGCCTGAGCAGACGATGATTTACGACGAAGCGGATGCGGCAATGTCCCGAATCCTCTTGTGCGACACGCATCGGCGTCACGTAGAAAGCCCAGTAACACGGACCGTCGGCAATCCGTCGTCTTAGGCAGAATGAGTATTCGCCTGCTCGCCGCCGCAATTTGCCTCAGCGCAGCCGCTTCGCACAGTCCGGCGCTGACACGAAAGCACACACCTCAGCCACGCAGGTGACATCGGCAAAGGCGCAAGCACGCGGCGGAAAATGGGGCAACGCTCACGGCGCTTCCCAATCGAGCGCATAGATTTCCGTTGTTGCGACATCGCGCCCGGTAATGATGGAACCGTCCGGCGCCGGCACAAACCAATCTTCGGGGGGCTCCGGGACGTCAGTCATGCGCCTCAGGAGTTCGAGTTTCCGGTCGCGCACCCGTACCCTCCACCAGGCCCTGTCTTCTCCGGAGACGTAGAAATAGACGAACTGCCCATCACGAGACCAAGTTGGATAGGCGCCCATCTCGGCCAGTTTAGTCCGCCGTTGCTTCTCAATGTCGTAGAGTATGACCTTACCTGTATCTGCCGTGTCACCTATTACAACCAGTGAACGCCCGTCCGGCGACCAGCGCGGGGACCACAGCCCTTCCGAGCCAGGTAGGTTGGAAACCGAGTGCGTTTTCAGATTCAACAGGTGCAGAATTCTTACTTTCGGCGCTTGGGCCGCGTTATAACAATCGCCAAAAACAATCGAATTCCCGTCGGGCGACCAACTCGGGTCCCAGGCCCCGAGTTCAAAATTCTTGTCATCCGTCAGTGCTTGCGCCATACCGCCGTCCACCGATACAACGTAAATCTGCGGACGCGGGGGTAGGGGGGTGCCTTGCGCTCCCTCGAAGACAATCTGCCTCCCATCCGGTGACCAAGCCGGCCGCCGGACAGTAAGGGGAGGGGACGTCAACTCAAGCGGCTGGCTTCCATCGACCGAGTTTCGCCAGAGGGTGTATTGCGGAATGGAAACGTAACTAACCCACTTGCCGTCCCTCGAGAAGTCCAGTAGAAGCGCAGAAAGCCCGCTCAGATAGCGCGATGACCTGCCTGATGTCAAGTCGTAACGGACGAGCTCGGCACGCCTCATCCACCCTAGGGCGAATAGGCGTTTGCCGTCAGAGCTAGGGGCAGCATGGAACGTATCCATCGGCCCGGTGGTCAATTGAACCGGTTGGCTGCTCGCTCTGTCCATGAGGCCCGTCTTTTCCCGTATCGCCCAAATGTTGCTTGGGTGGCCGTTCTGGCCCGAGTGGAAGACGAAGTACTTTCCGTCTCGCATCCAATTCCCGCAACAATGCCACCGCGTAGCTCCTTGCGCCGGGGTATTCCACCCCGGCAGGAGCGGATGCGGGTTTGATCCGTCGATGGAGACCTCCCACAATGCCGGGCCTGGCGGCACGAGTTTGGGGGAATAGAACGAAAAACGCACCTTGCTTCCGTCCGGCGACCAGCGCGGCGCGAAGGGCGAGCCCGGGAAAGTCGCCAGCTTATGAATCTCGGTTCCGTCGTTCCGGGCGACGAGAAGATCGTGACCGTTGTCGTCGTAGACAATCCGCTGACCGTTAGGAGACCAGGAAGCGAGAGGCTCCCAGTAAGTGTCACTTAGGACCAAATCCCCTAAACGGCGGGGAGCTCCTCCCATCACCGGGGCAGTCCAAATCGTCCCTGATGAAAAGCTTTGGTCAGTGAATTTGGGCCGCGCTAACAGGAGATCCGACCGTTCGGTAGAGATGTCTTGTAGCAGCAGCCCTTCCAGCGTGGCCGGGAGAGCGACCGGCTCACCTCCTTTGGTTGAGACTTGGTAAGGCACGAAGTCCGTCGGAAGTGTTCCAGCACCCGAAACCGTGTTGAAATAGAGACGCGGGCCGTCCGTCAGTATAGGACCGAACTTCAATTTGCCATCGTTGGTGAGCTGAACGGTACCGGTAATTCTCGGCGGCGGCAACGGTCGCGTGAACCAGAAAGCACCGGTGCCAGTCGCAGCAGTAATAGCCACGACGACGGCGGCAGCGTATGGCCAGCGAGGCTTGCGTCGAGCGGGTTGCGCCGGAATACCAGGAGGAACAGCTGCGCTGTCAGGTCCTAGCGGCGGTGGCGGCGCTCCCTCTGACGGAGGACTCAGGTTCTGCACGTGCGCAACGAACCGGTAACCACGGCGCGGAATTGTTTCAATAAATCTCGGCTGAGAAGCGTCGTCGTTCAGCACTTCCCGCAGACGATTCACTGCTTTGTTAAGCGATTGGTCGAAATCGACGAAAGTGTCGTTGGCCCAAACCTGGTGCTGAAATTCCTCTCGGGTGACCACTTCGCCCGGCCTGGATACGAGCGTGGCAAGCACCAGAAAGGGCTGCTCTTGAAGGTGTAGACGTACACCATTCTTACGCAGCTCCATGCTGGCAACGTCCAGCTCATAGGCCCCGAATCGAACCTTGGTGGGCACGAGCGCACCCCCGATCACAATATATCGCCAAATCAAGGGAGGAGCGCAGCCTGAATCAGTGGGCGGCTGCCAGTTCAGTCCCGCTCCGCGCACCGCAAGAATTCGCGATCAATACTTGCTGCTCACGCGTGAAATGGACACCATTCTGGAACATCGCCGACATATCCTTTGCATCCCAAGCCGCCTTCATCACACCACTACGGGTGTGCGCGTTCGAGCCCAGCAGCAAATGACCAATCTCGTGCGCAGTCGCATAAGCGGCCACCACGTTCCATGGAACATTGGCTGAATGCGCTTGGTCCTTGATGGTGGCGAGGAAAACAGAACCGTACGATCCGCCGGTTTCGTCCGCCACCGATGCTCCCAATGCGGGGTTGCGCATGTTCTTGATCTTCGGACCTTCGCCGGGCAGTATCCGCAGGTAGAGCACCTTGGCTCCGGCTGACGGCTGCTGGCACCAGGGATCGTCCCTACCCTGGCAATTTCGGACATCGACCGAGGCACCGGCAGAGGTGAGAATCACCTGGACCTGCGACATGAGCTGCTCGAGGACCGCCGGCTGCAGTCCTGCGTCGTTATGTATGTGGATTTCCAGGGTTGCTGCGCCGGCGGAACCGCTGCCGGCGACTCCCAAAGTCATTAGCGAAATCTCAAGAAGAACTCGTCCAAGGGCTTTCATGGCCCGAGGATGGGCGGAATCCTCCGGGATCAAAATGCCGCGGCGCGGACATGATTCTGGCCAAGGACCTTAGAGCTATGTGACGAGGAAAGTGGTTGATTCCACTTAAGTTAGGGTTGTGTTATTCGGATAGATTCCTATCCGCAAGATGCCGGCCGATGGCCGCCAAATGGGTGCTGACATCGTTCTTCCGGCTCATCCCGGAAGATTCCTTTAGATAGGGCCGAAGAGCCGAAACAGGTCGGCTCTTTCCAAATCGGTGATCCTCGCGAGCCCTACCCGGCGACCCGCTGTGGGGTAGGCCCCCGGCCTGCGAATCGACGCCTCGTCGATCTGCCACGTCATGCATAAGAAAATGCAAACAGGCGATCACGTCGGAGCGCTCCGACGTGTTCGCCTGTTTCTCCAAAGGCTCACTCCGATTCACCCTGTCTCGTCAGCGTCCGGCCCCGTCCCCCGTCCAAATCGCCAGTCACGAGACTGAAAAAGAAAAATCTGCCTACCCCTCAACCACTTAGCAGCTCATGTGGGCTGATCCCGCACGCGCCAACCCTAAACTCGTGGGCGTAATGCCTACTCAATTGACTAACAATCACGATCCGGTCAGCAACGACCCGGTCGTTCCGGACGGCCTCAACGACGCCGCTCCTACTGACAACAACACGCCGGCTGATTCCACGGATCAGCCCATCGAAGCAGCACCACCCGAAGCGCCCGGTACGCCGGACGCCACTCCCAAATCCAAGCAGCCGCGTGCGAAACGGCCAAACAATCCCGACCGTGAGCACTGTCTCTTGAAAACCGACCGCACCGGCATTGGCGGTCCTTCGACCGAAGCCGGCAAGGCCGTCTCCAGCCTCAACAATCTCAAGCACGGCATGTATTCACGCTTGCCGTTCTATCTCCTGCCGGGCGAAAGCCAGGAGGAATACGACGCGCTCCTCGATCACCTGCGGACTCTCTATCCGCCCATCGACGAATCCAGTGCGCAGATGCTGGAAATGCACGTTCAGGCCTTCTTTCGTCTCGGCCGCTGCAACCACGCCGAGTTCCTGGCCGAAACCGCCGACCGCACCATCATGGACAAATTCCTGCGCGGTGTCACCTCCGTCGGCACGCACCGCACCCGTTGCGAGCGTTCCTATTACTTGCATCTGGACAAGATGAAGCAGGTGCTGGCCGACTACCGGCAGCAGCAGGAAGCGATTCTCGAGAAAATGCAGACCGAGGAGCTGGAAAAGCTCGAAGTCGAGTCGCAACCCAAGCCGCGCTTCAACGCGGAGGGCGAAGAAATGGACCCGGCCTACCCGCAGCGCCACATCTGGAAGCTCAGCTGTCTGCCGGAATCCCGTTGTAATGAAGTATTTGAGTTCGACCGCACACTCAAAGGCAAGATGTCGGTCAAGCGCACCCCGCTGCGCGATTGGGAAGGCGGTTGGATGCTGCATCCCAGCATCCGACCCCTCGGAATGAAGGGCGAATGGTGCGATCATCACCTCGGCCGCTACAAAGACTACTACAACAGCAGAAAAGCGGAGGATATCAAGAACCTGAACGAAGACATCAAGAACCTCTAGACCTCTTTTCAGCCTCGATCAAAGACCGTTCGGCATGGGCCGCACGACAACTGCGGGACAAACCATCTGCCATTCAAGCGTGGTTGACCAGCGAGCTTCTGAAGACCCTATCAAGCCGACGGGTCCACAAAGCTTGTGAGGCGCGCCCGTAAGGAAGCGCTTGCCGCAAAGCCTTCTGAGGCGCGCCCGTAAGGAAGCGCTTGCCACGCCCGTGATAACCCGAGCCTCGACGGTTCGCCGTCTTGCACGGTGCCACGGTGCCAACAATGGGCTTTAGGATTGAAACTATGAATCGCAGACGCTTTGCTCAACTGGCTGCCTCCACGCTGGCACTCTCGCCGGCAACGGCACGATCGCAATCCGCCCCCGGAAGGGCGGGCCGCATGAAGCTGGCGACCCAACACGATTCCAGTGATGAGGTCTTGCGCGCGATGGCCGCATTGGGAGTGACCCACATCTGCAGCCGGCTGCCGTCGCCGGATTTGGACGAGAGTTGGTCCGTCGACGGGCTAAAACGGCTGCGCGAACGGGTGGAGTCGTTCGGCCTCACTTTGGAGGCAGTTCCTCTGCCGATGAGTTCCAACTTCATTTTGAAGTCCGAGAGTCCGGACATCATGCTGGGCAAGAGCCCGCAGCGCGACCAGGAGATCGACAACATCTGCACCATGATTCGAAATTGCTCGCAAGCAGGCATTCACCTGGTGAAATACAACCTGAATATTCTAGGCGTAGTTCGCTCCGAACGAACCACAGGACGCGGTGGTTCCAGCTACAGCACCTTCGACTATGCCGAGGCGCTGCGAAGCTGGCGGCCGCCCGGATCACCTGATCGCGGCGATGTATCGGGAGATCCTCCGCTCGCCGGCATCAGCCCAATTTCCGCAGACATGATGTGGGACCGAATCACGTACTTTCTGGACCGGGTGGTCCCCGTGGCCGCTGAATACAAAGTGAGAATCGCGTGCCATCCGCATGACCCTGGCATGCCGGCCGACAAGGGCTTCCGCGGCGTCCATCGCGTGCTTGGCAGCGTGGATGGGCTAAAACGATTCGTCGAGATTCAGGCGAATCCGTACCACGGCTTGAACTTCTGCCAGGGTACCGTGTCGGAAATGCTGGCGAATCCGAGCGTGGAGATCTTTGACGTCATCCGTTACTTCGGTACACGCAAAAAAATCTTCAATGTGCATTTCCGCAACATTCACGGGGGTTTCCTGCATTTTCAAGAAACGTTTCCGGACTGCGGAGACGTTGACATGCTGGCGGCGCTGCGGGTGTACAAAGAGGTCGGCTACGACGGTATGCTGATGCCCGACCATGTTCCCGAGATACAAGGCGACGAGGCCGGCCGGCAAGCCTTCGCGTTTGCGTTTGGGTATATGCGCGGCCTGATGCAGGCAGCCGAAGTATGAGCGACCCGCGGCGTAGACTTGTGGACAACGGTGATGATGTGGCTGATTCAAACGATTCAATAACGCGGCGCGGGCTGCTTGGCCAAGCGCTGGGAACAGTGGCTCTCGGCTCGGTGCTCGATTCCGCCAGGCAGTTGGCTGCGCAAACTTCCCATCCACCGGCACGCCTCCGGGACTCTTTCGACTTCGGATGGAAGTTTTATAACGGCGATGCGCTCGACGCTTCGCAGCAGGGTTTCAACGATACGAACTGGCGTAACCTCGACTTGCCACACGATTGGAGCATCGAAGGACCTTTTCTCCAAAGCGAGCCGAGCGGCGGACCCGGCGGCTACGCTCCTACCGGCATCGGCTGGTATCGCAAACATTTCAGGCTTCCTTCCGCCTACCTGCAACGCCAGCTCTGGATTGAGTTCGATGGCGTGTATCAGAACAGCGAAGCGTGGATCAATGGCCAATACCTGGGAAAGCGGCCGTTTGGCTACATCAGCTTCGCCTACGACCTGACGAGATATCTGAACGCCAACGGCGAGAACGTCGTGGCTGTGAAAGTGGATAATTCGCGGCAGCCTAACTCACGCTGGTATTCGGGATCGGGCATCTATCGGCACACCTGGCTGCTGGCGGTGAATCCGGTGCACGTAGCGCCTTGGGGGACATTCGTGACAACGCCGCGAGCAACCATCGCCGATGCAACCGTTCAGGTGGAAACGCGGGTGCGGAATGATAGTCCAGCCGTTGCGGCCTGCACGCTGGCGACATCGATCCTCGATCAGAAAGGCAGGGCGGTCCAAAGCGCGGACTCCTCGCAGGAGATCGCCGCCCATGGTGAGTATGTATTTACTCTGCAGATGGCCGTAGAAGGACCCAAACTGTGGAGCGTTGCCCAGCCGTCAATGTATCGGCTGCGCACCACGGTCCGAGTGGCCGGGCAAGTGGTGGACGAATACCATACTCCTTTCGGAATTCGCGAGGCTGTTTTCGATGCGGACCGCGGGTTTCTGTTGAACGGCGAACGCGTGAAGATCAACGGAGTCTGCCTCCACCACGAGGCTGGTTCGGTAGGATCCGCCGTTCCGGAGCGGGTGTGGGAGCGCCGTTTCGAAATGCTGAAAGAGATGGGCTGCAATGCCATCCGCACCAGTCACAATCCGGTCGCGCCAGAGGTGCTGGACCTCTGCGACCGCATGGGCTTCCTGGTGATGAATGAGTCCTTCGACGAATGGAAAGTAGGCAAGCCGCAAATCAAGGGCAACGGTTATTCCAATTACTACGATGAATGGCATGAGCGAGACGTGACCGACTTTGTCCGCCGCGACCGGAACCATCCTTCGATCGTTCTGTGGAGCTGTGGCAACGAAATTGGCGATCAGCTGAGCCCGAATGGAGTGGAGATACTGCGCGGCCTAATGGCGATCTTCCACCGCGAAGATCCGACACGCCCGGTGACTGCTGCCTGCGATCAGATCGCCGCCCAGCCCAGGGCAGCTCCAGTCGAATTCCTCAACGCGTTGGACATCGTCGGCTATAACTATGCCGACCGCTGGCGCGAGCGCCGGGAGCTATATTACAGCATTGACAAAGCGGCCCATCCGAACTGGCGGATGATCGGAACCGAAAGCTCCGGCATGGGCGGCCAGCGCGGCGACTATCGCGGCTTCGTGCCCGATTCGCCCGGCCAAGCGGCTGCAAGCGCGACGACCACAACCCAGACAGCGGCCCCGTTCGGCGGGCGTGGATATGGGCGCGGCTTCCGGGGATTGGACACCGAGGAACTTTGGAAGTTCGTGCGGATCCACGATTACGTGGCCGGCGACTTCATGTGGACCGGCATCGACTACCTGGGAGAAGCAGGGGGCGGAGTCAGGGGCGCCTCTTCCGGCGTGCTGGACAGTTGCGGCTTCCCAAAAGACGGCTACTACTTCTACCAAAGCCAGTGGACTGAGACGCCGATGCTGCACCTCTTCCCTCACTGGAACTGGGAGGGGCGTGAAGGCCAGTTCTTGCCGGTCGCCTGCTACACCAACTGCGACAGCGTGGAGTTGTTCCTCAACGGAAAATCGGTGGGCGTCAAGGGATACACGTTTCCCCGCTACGGCATGCAGGGGCGCTATGGGCAATACGCTCCAGGTAGGGGTGATCTGGTGAGAACGACGGACGACTTGCACCTGGCGTGGGATGTTCCGTACGAACCGGGCACGCTCAAAGCGGTGGGGACGAGGGCGGGCAAAGTGGTGGAACAGGAGGTCTCGACGGCGGGAGAACCCGCGGCGCTCGTGCTTTCGCTGGATCGAAAGACGATCCACGCTGACCGGCGCGACGTGTCGCACATCACGGTAAAGGTGATGGACGCCCAGGGCCGGATGCACCCCAATGCCGACAATCCGATCACGTTCGAGGTTCAGGGTGAAGGCAGACTGATCGGCGTGGACAACGGCAACCTGGCTGACATGGCATCGGACTTCAAGGGTAAACTGCGCAGAGCTTCCCACGGGATGTGCCTGGCAATTGTGCAATCAACCGACAAGCCGGGGCAGATCCGCATATCTGCCACATCGCCCGGCCTGAAGCCGGCCACTGTCAGCATCACGACGGAAGCGTGATCAGCGCTTTAGCCCAGTTGTGGGGAGAAGGTCTTCGGCGTGACGACGGAGCTCTTTCCCTTCAACAGGACGGACCTGCCCCGGGGACCGTGCTTGAGCCAGTACTGGCACTTGGCGATAAGTTCCCCAGGAAGGAAGGGTTTAGCGATGAAATCGTCCGCACCGGAGTCGAAGCAGTGCCGGATGTCCTCGGAAAAGACGCTTGCCGACAGGGCGATGATGGGCACTCGCCCGGCCAAACCGGGCAGTTGGCGAATTTGCATGGATGCCTCGCAGCCATCCAGCACCGGCATGTGCACATCCATCAGGATGAGATCAAACTGCCGGCTCCCGGCAGCTTCCACGGCGTCTCGGCCATTGGTGGCAACCTCAACCTGGAAGCCGCCTATTTCCATCATCCTACGAGCGACCAGCAGATTCGTTGGGTTGTCCTCCACCACCAGAATTCGGGGTGCGCACTTGGACTCCGTCGTGTTGGTAGTCGTTTCCATGGTTTGTACCGGATTTGACGAACAGGCAGGCCCAGCGCTGACGCTCTGGCTCCCGCGTCCCTCGGCGATGCCTCTGTTTAGTTACGTATATTGCAATTATATAGACAGCCGGGGCGGTTTCGCTAGTAAATTTACTTGGCTGCGATCCGTGCTGCAAGCTGTATTACAATCCAAGGGCCGAGCGACAATCGATGCCTTCCCAGGACTCACTTCGGTGACCTCAGCTACGCGTGTCTCCGCGACTGCTGCGACCGTCGTGACTGCCGTTTGGAAGCCTGTTGTTCTGGCAGCATATTGCGCCATTCTGGCGGTGATCGCGGTTCATCATGAACCTTGGTTTGACGAAGCGCAAGCATGGCTGCTTGCTCGCGACGCGAGCGTGCCGGATTTGTTCTTCCTTTATCTCCGCTATGAAGGAACACCCGGGTTGTGGCACCTCTTGGTGATGGCTCCGGCAAAGATGGGGTTTCCCTACTGGACAATGCATTTGCTGGCCGCGCTCTTTTCCACCGCAGCCACGGCGATGATCCTTTGGCTGAGTCCGTTCCCGCCCGCCATACGGATCGCGATCCCTTTCACATATTTTCTGCTGTATCAGTATGCCGTGGTTGCCCGCAGCTATGCGCTGCTGGCGCCGCTTCTGTTTGCCATCGCCTGGTTCCTCCCACGGGCACGATCACGGCCGTGGATTCTGATCGCTCTCTTAGTTGCGCTGGCGAATGTGAGCATTCATGGGACGTTCGCCGCAATAGGGATTCTCGTTGCATATTTGATCGATATCCGTACCGACCCGGATTTCCCGAAGCCAGTCTTCTCTCGGCAGCTCATCGTTTCCTGCGGAGTCCTTCTGCTGGCGGTGGTTGCGATCGCCCTCGAGGTCTGGCCTGTGTCGAGCAGTCCATTTATCCAGCACATCACCGATAACATCACGCGAATTTCACATCTGAGGACCCACCTTGGTCGAGGTAAATATCAGATCAGAGAGGCTTTTTCCTCCGCGTTGCCTATTGCCCTCGTGTCCCTTGCGCTGAGCGTTTTCTGGATGGCCCGTAATCGGACAGCGCTCTATTTCGCACTGCCGGCCGGGCTTGTTGTGGCATTCTCTTCGTTCATTTACGCGAGTCCCTGGCACGCTGGCGTTCTGTTCATGTTGTGGCTCTTCGCTATGTGGATCGCCAGTAGTCGAAATCCGCGAACAACACCACTTTATGTATGGTTTGCTTGGGCGATGGTGCTTGGGATGCACGTCTATTGGGCAGCTCGGGCGGGCCTAACGGACATCAATGAGCCCTACTCCGGGTCGAAGGCGGTTGCCGAAAACATCGCGCCCGATGTAGCGGCGGGAAAGCGAATCGCCGGGAGGGGCTTTTACTTAATCGCCGTACAACCATATTTTGGAAAGAACATTTTCGTGAATTATTACGGCGGGCGCAACCTAGCCTTCTGGTTCCCGACTCCTTCGAATGACTTGGCTGATTCGCCTGCCTCGCTTGCGTCTCAACATCCGGATGTAATCGTTGTTTCGCTCTGGAGAATGCAGCCCTGGCAACAGGACAAGCTGATTCGCTCTTTATCGGATTACGGATACACGGCTATCCGGGAGTTTCCGGGAAAGATCATTTGGAAGACCGGGATCTTGGTGGACGATTCGTATTGGGTCGCCCGTAAGAAGCCGGGTCCGTAGTTTCACGAGAGACTAAACACTATACTTGTATGGCGCGCCACGTAGGGGGATATCCTTTCAATTGCGTTCCAGTTCTCAAGCACACCTCGCCTCGGGGATTACCAGCGCCGTCATTCTGGGCGCAGGTCCGGCCGGGCTTTCGGCCGCCTACGAACTCGAGAAGAGCGGAGTCCACTCGCTGATCCTCGAGAAGGAGCAGTTCAGCGGAGGGTTATCCCGGACGGAAGAGTATAAGGGCTACCTGTTCGATCTGGGAGGGCACCGCTTCTACACCAAAGTGCCCATGATCGAACGGATCTGGCGCGAGGTCCTGGGGAATGATCTGATCGAACGGCCCCGGCTCTCTCGGATTTTCTACCGATCGAATTTTTTTAGTTACCCGCTCGATTTTCGAAACGCACTCCACAGCCTGGGTCACATCGAGTCACTCCGATGCCTGTTCAGCTTTCTTTTCTCGCGACTTTTTCCCGAGAAACCGGAGGACCATTTCGAGGCTTGGGTTTCAAATCGGTTCGGCAAACGCCTGTTTAGCGTCTTCTTCAAGACGTACACCGAGAAGGTGTGGGGCGTCTCCTGTCGCGAGTTGCGGTCCGATTGGGCAGCCCAGCGGATCCGCGGCCTGTCCGTGGGCATGCTCTTGCGAAACGCACTCAGAAGCCCGGACACGCAAGGAGACCAACCCAGGGCCAAAACGCTGATTTCCCGTTTCCTCTACCCGCGGCTTGGACCGGGAATGATGTGGTCTCGAATGGCGGAACTGATTCAGAGAAAGGGCTCTCAGGTTCTGTTCAACACCAGCGTTCGCGAGATCTTATGGGAGCCGGGCCGAGTGACGGGTATCAGGACCTCCGACGGGATTCATCGGGGGTCTCACTACATCAGCAGCATGGCCATCCGGGATCTCCTCAGGTGCCTCAACCCGGCGCCGCCCGAGTTCGTGCAGCGCGTGGCGGAATGCTTTCATTACCGCGATTTCCTCACGGTGGTTCTCATCGTCCGCGGCAAGAATCTTTTTCCCGACAATTGGCTTTACATCCACGATCCAGGGTTCAAAGTAGGGCGAATCCAGAATTTCAATAACTGGAGCCCCGACATGGTGCCCGACCCGGAGACCACTTCGCTGGGTTTGGAGTACTTCTGTTTTGAGAACGATTCACTTTGGGAAATGCCGGACGCGGAGCTGCTTGAGTTAGCCGCACGGGAACTGGCAGGCCTCGGGCTGGTTGAGGCGTCGGCCATCCTGGACGGGGTGGTGCGCCGGGTGCCGAAAGCCTATCCGGTTTACGACACGCAGTACAAAGAAGGGTTGGCGGCGGTTCAGGAATTCCTCAAGGGGATTGAAAACCTGCA
The DNA here is from genome assembly GCA_963740005.1 of uncultured Acidobacteriaceae bacterium. Lineage (GTDB taxonomy): Bacteria > Acidobacteriota > Terriglobia > Bryobacterales > Bryobacteraceae > CAJCIT01. The sequence continues at coordinate 209,462 of CAVUCO010000010.1, forward strand.
GTTGATCGGTCGCAACGGCATGCATCATTACAACAACCAGGATCATTCGATGGTGACTGGTATCCTCGCCGCGCGAAACATTTTGGGCGCGAAGTACAACTTGTGGCGAGTCAATTCCGACCCGAAGTATCTCGAAGAGGGAGATGAAGGGCTGGATGCATTGGTCGACTTGACTGAAACGCAACCGATGGTTCCCCTAACGATTGAAGCGCGAGAGATTGCGTGAGGGGAGGGTCCCCGCCCGAACCTTAGTCCCAAAGTTCCGTTACTGCTGAACCGTCATCGCGTAGAGCGAGTCCCCTGCCCCGATCAGGAGATACTGCTGGCCGTCCAGCATATAGGTGATCGGACCGTTGGAGACATCGTCGGCGAGGCCTGCATGCCACAGAATTTTTCCGGTCTTCGGGTCATACGCAACCACGTGCTGTGAACCGTCGCCCGCAAACAGGAGCTTTCCGGCCGTGGTCAGGATTCCGGTGGCGCCGCCCGAACCTGACGGGTAGCGGTGGTTCCAGGCTGTTTTGCCGGTCCTATAGTCGATCGCCCGCAGGCTGCCTCCCAGGTATCCCACCTCGCGTTCCGCCGCGGCGTAGCCCTCCGGATGAGGATCGGTATCGGTCAGATAGAACTCACTGTAGACTTCCGAGAGGCCCACGTAGAAGAACCCGGTCTCGGGGTTGAAACTGGGCGGCGGCCAGTTCGTGGCTCCGCTGGAATTTGGCGACACGAGCACGCCCGCAATGATGGCCTCCTTGGCCGGATCGGGAATGGGCTGCCCGTTGGGGGCAATGCCCTTCGACCAGTTCATGGAATCGATCATGGGCGCGGTGAGCAGGTGCTCGCCCGTGGCGCGGTCGAGCAGAAAGAAATATCCGTTGCGGTTCGCCTGAGCCAGCATCTTACGCGGCTTGCCCTTAAACTCGCCATCCAAGAGGACCGCCGTTTGAGCAGCATCCCAGTCGTGCGTGTCGTGGGGCGACGGTTGGAAATGCCAAGCCAGTTTTCCGGTATCCACATTCAGCGCCACAATGGAGCAGGTGTATAGGTTATCGCCGACGCGACTGCGGCCCGTCATGACGGGATTCGGGTTGCCGGTGCCGATGTAATAAAGATGAAGTTCCGGATCGTATGTTCCGGGGATCCAGGTCATGCCGCCGCCGTGCCGCATAGAGTACTCGTCGGGCCAGGTATCCGATCCGGGGTCGCCTTTCTTGAGCGGCTCACTCCACCATTTCCACTGCACGGCGCCCGTCTCCGGGTCGTGAGCTTCGAGGAAACCGGGCACGTCGAGCGAATCGCCTCCCGTCCCGACAATGACGTGATTACCCACCACGATGGGCGCCGGTGTCGAGAAATACTCTTGCTTGACGTCCGCGATTTCGACATGCCAGCGTTCTTTTCCGGTTTGTGCGTCGAGCGAAACGAGGTAGTTATCGGGCGTCTCAAAGAACAGCCAGCCGCCGTACATACCCATGCCGCGATTGCCGATGTGAATGCCGCCCTTCGTCTTCCAGTTGTAGTGCCACAGTTGATGCCCCGAGCGGGCGTCGACGGCCCAGGCGTTGTCGGGCGTCGAGAAATACAAAATGCCATTCACCATTAGTGGTGTGGCCTTGATGGTCGCGACGTCCGGATCGATTGGGGCGCCCTCGACAGCCGGCTGACCTTCGCCGCCGACTATCGTGCCGAAGCCCGGTCCGGGCTTCACGCGAAATATCCACGAAAGCGTCAGATTCTTGACATTGGACTGGTTAATTTGCGTCAGCGTGCTGAAGCGGCGGCCTGAGTAGTCGCCGTTGTAAGTCGGCCAGGCATCAGTGGGCGGTTTTGTCAGCAGCGCCGGGTCCAGAAAGAACTGCGCGGACAAAGTCAGAGGAGTAATACCAAGGCAGAGGGCCGGCAGAAAACAGGAGATCTTCATTTCAGGGTCACCAGATAAGCGGTGAGGTTATGGATATTCTCGTCGGTGTAACTCTTGAGCATGTCGGTATGGGCTTTTAACGGATCGTGGATCTCGACTTTGGGATCGTTTTCATTCTTTCGCGTGAATGAGCGAAAGCCGCCGCTCTGATCGCGTAAGGCAACATTAAAATCGTTGACGCCCAGCAGAGCTCCAGTAAATGCCTCGCCGGACGGCAGCGTAACGGTCACCGTCACTTCGGACTTTGGACGGGGAGTACCACCCCACCGGTCACGCGGCAGCAGGATCTTATCCTGCAGGGTCACCGGATCATACTTGCCACCGATACCTTTCAGGTCGCCTGTGACGGAGTGACAACTGGTGCAATTCCCCGCCCCGTTAAAGTAAACTTCTCCCGCCTTCGGATCGCCGGTAACGATATTCAAGATCTGGTAGCTATCGCGGTTTGCGGCCGACTTGATGCTGTCGTGGAGGAAGTTTGAGATATCGGCAATCTGTTCCGGCGTCATCGCGAACTTAGGCATTCCTTTGTCGGCGCGGCCCGCCAGAATTACGTGGCCGATGCTCTTTCCGTTCTCATCGTCGAGCACCAGCACCGAGCGAAGAAGATCAGGGCCCTTCTCGCCGCCCTTCGCGCGCGACCCATGACAGAAGCCGCAATTCTGAACGAAGGTTTTCTGACCGCGCTCAATGGAGGCGGGATCCGGCTTGGCAGCAACCTTAGGCTGATCGGCGCCGGGAGCCGCTCCTTCTGCGGGCGTCTGGGCAGCAACCTGAACCGCGGTTCCAACCCAAGCAGCCAGCACAAAACTGAGAATTCTTCGATGAGACAAATCTTCTCTCCTCCAGGCACACCGATCACAATGATGACAGTGCTACACACCAGAATAAGGGGTGGCTGTTCCGAGGGCTCTCCACAGCGCTGGAAGGGTGGCGCGGTGATCGCCGCTAAAGTAGTAGCTCGCTCCACCGTCGGCAACCGTTCGAATCAGGATCGTTTTGCGAGGCCGGAAGTAATACGCTGGATCGGTCTTGGGCAGTTCGCGCCTGAAGTCGCCCTCAATCGGCATCAGGTCGAAGACCGCCGTCGTGAAGTGCTGGATTTGCCGGCCTTCCTGGTGAGCGACATTGCGCGCCATGGAGAGCGCCTTGAGATACACCTCGGGAGCCATGACCGCCGAACCGAAACTGAGCAGGACACCGCCTTCGAGGTTTTCTACCGAATGGGTGAATAAAAGGAAATCGTGATAGCTTGCCGCTCCCAACGCTGCACCGTCGCAGTTCGGATGCTGATGAATGATGTCGTAGCCGACCCCGACGTGAACAGTAGCCGGAACCGAGCAGCGATAAGCAGCCGCCAGGACGCTCAGATCGCGATGGGCGTAATCGCTCTCGAGAATGTGCCGGCCGACACACTCGCCGAGTCCTTCGCCCTCTGCGCCGCGAATCCAGTTGTTTAGCTCGCCGGTTTCCGTCCATAATCCAAATTCACCGCTTCGGACGTAGCGCGCGACGCTCTCGGTGGTCGCGCCGATTCGGGCCAGCTCGTAGTCGTGGATGATGCCTGCTCCGTTCATCGCAACATGTGTAAGGAGACCGCGCTCCAGCAGGTCGATGATGTGGCGATTCACGCCCGCCCGCAAGACATGGGCTCCCATCATCAAGATGACCGCACTACCTTTCCGGCGAGCTTCCAGCACCCGTTTAGCGACCGCCGTCAGATCCGGGTGTTCGAACGGGGGCGCCTGATCTTTCAATTGCAGCCAGTGCTCAATGGACAGGTCGTGTGTTCTCTCAGACAGCGGTCTTAGTAGAAGGCGACGGCGGTCGAAGGCAGTATATTTGGAAGTCATTCAGCGACGGATCGAGCAACCCGGCTTATCTTATCGTGAGCGCACTCTCAGGTTTCCTGCTTCCTCATCATAGGCGCCGACGCAGGAAAGCTTCAAGAAAGGTTCTCTATTAGCTAAGCTGAAGTCTAAGGAATGCTCGACTCCCGCCCACTTGAAACTCCGGGAATGTCCCTGCCCGACGTTCACGGGAGTGTCGGCACGTCGCATCAGACGATCTGGCGCCGTCTGCTCGCCTTCGCCGGTCCGGCATACCTGGTCAGCGTAGGCTACATGGACCCGGGCAACTGGGCCACCGACCTGGAAGGCGGAGCCCGGTTCGGCTACAAGCTGCTGTGGGTGGTGGTGATTTCGAACCTGATGGCCATCCTTCTGCAGACGCTGAGCGCTCGTCTGGGGATTGTGACCCGGCGGGACCTCGCGCAGGCGTGCCGGAACGAGTATCCGCGGGCGATCTCGCAGATGCTGTGGATCCTGTGCGAGATTGCGATCGTGGCCTGCGACCTCGCCGAAGTGTTGGGTGCCGCGATTGGATTGAACCTGCTCTTCAAGATTCCCGTGCTTTGGGGCGTTTTGCTTACGGCGTTGGACACGTTGCTCGTACTTTGGTTCACACGTCTCGGGATCCGAGTGATTGAGGCGTTCGTACTGAGCTTGATCGCGATCATCGCCGGCTGCTTCGCTATCGAGATTTTTTGGGCGAAGCCGGGCGTCATGGCGATCGCGAACGGGCTCGTCCCGCGCCTGGACAGCAGCAGCCTGTACATCGCGGTCGGCATTCTTGGGGCAACCGTCATGCCGCACAATCTGTACCTGCATTCCGCACTCGTTCAGACCAGGCGGATCGGCCGATCGGAAATAGAGAAGCGGAAGGCCTGCTGGTACAACTTCATCGATTCGACCATTGCGTTGAACGGGGCGCTGTTGGTCAATGCCATGATCCTGATCCTGGCCGCAGCAGTCTTCTTTAAGCACAACATCGTGGTCACGCAGATTCAACAGGCACATCAATTTCTTACGCCGTTGCTAGGTACGGCCGCCGCCAGCATGCTGTTCGGAGCGGCATTGATTTGCTCGGGACAATCCTCCACGCTGACCGGCACCATGGCCGGCCAGATTGTCATGGAAGGCTTTCTGCAATTCCGCATTCAACCCTGGCTACGCCGTCTCGTCACCCGCTCGCTGGCCATCGTGCCGGCAGCACTAACCATTTGGTATTTCGGCGATACCGGCAGTTTCAGGCTGCTCATTTTGAGCCAGGTGATCCTGAACATCCAGCTTCCCTTTGCGGTGATTCCGCTGGTGCAGTTTACCAGTGACCGGAAGCGTATGGGAGACTTCGCCAACCGGCTGTGGGTGAAGATCCTCGCGTGGGTGTGCGCGGCCGTGATCCTGGTCTTGAATATCGGCCTCGCGTGGCAGCAGGCTGCCGACTTAATGGCAGGCGGCAGCATTTGGGGGGCGGTGCTCGCCATAGCTGTGGGTGGTTCGTTGCTGGTGATGCTGGCGATTGTGATGTTCTGGCCCGCGCTGGAACCAATCATGCAACGGAGACGGGTGGCTGCCGACGAACCAGTTGCTTTTCCCGTGGCACCGCAGCGAGTCCTGCATGTTTCGCCCAAACACTATCGATTGATCCTGGTTCCTCTGGATCATTCCGAGGCAGACAACGAGGCCATCTCCAACGCCCTGTCGCTGGCCGCTCCGCACGAGGCTCGGATCATTCTCTTCCACGTGGAGGAGGGCGTCACGAGTCAATTGTTCGGCTCACTCGCCTCGACGGCAGAAGTGACGGAAGGAATCGACTACCTGGAACACGTAGCGGAGGCTCTGCGTGAATCGGGCATTGAGGTCGAGACTTTGGTTCGGCACGGCAAGAATCCCGCTGAAGAGATTGCGAATGCCGCGAATGAGTTGAATCCGGACCTGGTGGTTCTGGCCGCTCACGGGCATCATGGGCTCAAGGATCTGATCTTCGGTACAACGATCAACTCGGTTCGGCACCGAACCAAAGTCCCACTGCTCATCGTGCGCAAGGGCGGATGAAACACGGTCCATGACTGACCTATCAGCGGGGAGAATTCTTGTAACAGGCGGTGCAGGTTTAATCGGCAGCGCCCTGATTTGGGAGTTAAACCGGCGCGGTTTCACGAACATCCTGGCCTGCGATCTCTTGCGCGAGGACGAGAAGTGGAAAAACCTCGTGCCGCTCAAGTTCGCCGATTATTTGGAAGGCGATGAACTGGAGAAGCGAGTTCGCGAGAACCCAGCGCAGCTCAAAGACGTCCAGTCCATCTTCCATCTCGGTGCCTGCTCGGCGACCACCGAGACCAACGCCGGCTACCTGATCCGCAACAACTTTGAATTCACGAAACTGCTGGCCCACTTCGCGCTGGAAGGCTCACGCCGCTTCGTCTATGCATCGTCAGCGGCAACGTATGGAGCCCTCGAGACGGGCGTTTCCGAATCGCTGCCCCTCGAGAGTCTGCGGCCTCTCAACATGTATGGCTACTCGAAGCATTTGTTCGACTGCTACGCCGAGCGAGCCGGTTTTCTGAATCAGATCACCGGGTTGAAGTATTTCAATGTGTATGGCCCAAATGAAGACCATAAGGGCAACATGCGCAGTGTTGTCAACAAAGCGTTCTATGAGATCCAGCAGAGCGGCCGGATGTCGCTGTTTAAGAGCTACAAGCCTGGCTATCCGGACGGCGGCCAGCAGCGCGATTTTCTGTATGTCAAAGATGCAGTTGCGGTCACGGTCGATCTGGCGCAGAAGACTGGTGGCGGGGGTCTGTTCAACATCGGTTCGGGTGTGCCGAAGACCTGGCTGGCCTTGGCGCACGCTATCTTTGCTGCCCTGGGCCGGGAACCGGCCATCGACTTTATCGAGATGCCTGAATCGCTGCGCCCGAAGTATCAGTACTTCACCTGCGCGGATTTAACCAAACTCCGTGCCGCGGGGCACTCAACCGCGTTTATGGCGCTCGAGGAGGCGGTGCGGGATTATGTGCGGAATTACCTAATGCCGAATCGGAAACTCGGGGACGAGTAGCTTTCCGAAGGCGTCATCCAAGAAGCCTACTTCTTGGCCGGTCCCATGGCTTTCTTAATCGTTTTTATGTTCTCTGCGGCCTGAGCTTGCAGTGGCCCAGGAATCGCGGCTGACTGCTCCGAAAATGCCAAAGCATCTTTCATCAGCGCCTTGTTGCCTGCTTTCGCCAATTCGTAGTTCGCAACGCCAAGGTGAAAGGTCACACTGCCGAGCAACTGCTTGTTGTCTTGAACGAGCGGCAGAGCCGGCCGGAGCACTTTGTCACACTGCTGATAGTCCTTCTTGGTGTAGTAGTCGAGGCCCTGTATCCAGTAGGCGACGGCGAGCATGGAATCTTTCTTCTTCTTCCAATCCGCGTCGCTCATTCCTTCGGGCTGCTTGGCTGCTTGAAGAACCTCGGTGAGTTTTCCCGCCAGCGCCAGCGATTTGTCGAGATTCTGATGCTCCATGTTGAAGTTCGCTGCCGCCAGCAGAGCGTCCGCGTTGTTCGGATCGCCTTGCAGGATCTTGTCAGCCGCGGGACCAACCTTGTCGCTCTCTCCGGCTTGTTGCAATGCCGCCAGGTAGCGGCCGGCCAGTTTGGCCACGTATTCACTCTTGGGACTGCGCTGCTGAAGCGCTTCCGCGCTCGCGACAATCTTCTTCGGATCGGTTTCCTTTAACGCAACGGCAAACACAGCGTAATCGGAGTAGGTGTCAAGCTGCTGATCATAGTCGGCACGGGCTTTGGCGTCGGCGTCGTCGGGTTTAGTCGCAGCGATCGCTTTGCGTGCGAGACGAGACGTTTCGGCGGCCCACTTCAGTATGCCGTCTACATCGTTCAAACCTTCGGCAGCCTTCAAATTCTCATACGCCGGAATCGGATTGTCTGGGTCGGTGGCGAGTGCCTTCTCGCCGGCCTCCAGGGCCTTGGCGTAGTCCTTGGCCTGAAGGTATCCATCCTGCAACTGTTCCCAGGCCCATGCCGACTGAGAACTCGAAGGAAACTTCTTGACGAACTCCTCCAGCAGGGCTTGCTTCTTTGCCGCGTCGGCCTCGCGAGTAATCGCTCCCAGCGCCATACCCTCCGGCGACGAGGCATCCACCTGTGCCCAGACCGGACAAAGGAACACGAGCAACAGCGCAATTATGCCAACCAACCTCTTCATGTCTTCCCCCCTCTTTTACCCACGAAACTTGGGCACAAGGGCCCAGGCACGGGCTTTCGCCGGTGAATGGCTCGCCGCCAGCGAACTTATGCCTTTCAGCCGGGAATGTATCACAAACGTGGGAAAGGAAACGGCCGTGGGGGTGCCGCGGGTGTGCCCTGCTCACGCAATGAGAAAATCTGAAGGAACACTCCATGGAACGAGTTTGCTTTTTGCTACAAGTGCGGCCGGAGCGGCTGGAGGAATACAAAGAGCGCCACAAGCATGTCTGGCTGGAGATGCGCGAAGCGCTGTCGGCGACGGGCTGGCATAACTACTCGCTGTTTCTTCGCGACGACGGGCTGCTGGTGGGATATGTAGAAACGCCGAGTTTCGCAGAGGCCTTAGCCGGGATGGCGGCACTGGACGTGAATCGGCGCTGGCAGGAAGAGATGAAGCCTTTCTTCCTCGATCTCAGCGGGCGTGCAGATGAATCGATGGTCCGGCTCGAGGAAATATTTCACTTAAATTAACGGCGCCGATAGGCCGGCGCGGTGCTATCGATACACTTTGGAGATGCAGTGGACACCGGGCGGAAGTGACGAGGATATAGAAGATCGGCGGGATCAGAGCGGTGGAGGCGGCGGTGGCGGATTCGGCGGGGGACGGTTGGGTCTCGGCGGCATCCTGATTGTCGGCTTGCTCAGCTTGATCTTCGGGAGAAACTTCTTCACCTTGTTCCAAGGCGGCTCTCCCGCGCCCACCACGACCCGTTCGGCCCCGAACCCGGCGCAGACGGCCAAGGAGCAACCGGAAGTCGAGTTCGTCAAGTTCGTACTGAACGATGTGCAGGCGAACTGGGATAAGACGCTTCCACAGTATCGCCACGCAAAGCTGGTTCTTTATCGGGATTCATACCCATCCGCTTGCGGCCAGGCGCAGACCGCGGTGGGGCCTTTTTACTGTCCGGGCGATGAGAAGGTTTATCTGGACCTGGCCTTCTTCGATGAGCTGAAGCGCCGCTTCGGAGCTCCGGGCGAATTTGCCCAGGCATATGTCATTGCGCACGAGATTGGACATCATGTGCAGAAGATTCTGGGCATCGAGGGCAAGGTCCGCCGCTTGCAGCAGACTCATCCATCGGAGCAGAATCCATTGTCGGTACGCCTGGAGTTGCAGGCCGACTGCTTTGCCGGAGTTTGGGCCAATTCGACGGCTCAGCGGAAACTCATCAACGAGAGTGATGTCCGGTCTGGATTGCAGGCCGCCGCCGCGGTCGGCGACGACCGGCTGCAACGCATGGCGGGCCGCGCCGTCAGCCCGGAGTCCTTCACCCATGGATCTTCCGAACAGCGCGTGACTTGGTTTCAGCGGGGCATGACGTCGGGCGACATCAAGGCGTGCAATACATTTGCTACACGGTAGAATCGATTGGATCGATTCGAAACCTTAAAGCCTGAGCGCGGCATCTTGTCCATGCAGGCGGAATCCGCGATGAAAGGTAAGCTCGATTGAGCATTCGGAACAGTGCTGCGTTCTGGACCTGCACCATTACGGGCACGGTTGCGCTCTTCGCCGGAGCCACTTCATTCATCGCGGCACGCAATCTCTTCGATGCGAGAGTGTTCGGCCAGCGGGCCGAGCGCAGCTTGGCGGATCCCGGTGTTGCCAGTTATGTTTCGACGCTAGTTGCCGACGCGGTGATCAAAGGCCGGCCGGATCTGATCGCGGTTCGCCCGGTCCTCGAAGCCAGCGCGCGTGGTCTGGTTGCAACGCGTCCGTTTCAGGTGCTGGTCGGCGTTGCGGCGAGGCGGGCGCACGAGGCGGCCTTCTCTGAGGGCGGGCGGCGTGTTGTCCTCTCCATTCCCGACCTGCAGATTCTCGTCCAAGAGACGCTTGCGCAGGCCAGCCCGGCACTGGCGGCCAAGATTCCCAAACAGGTGAATACGACCTTGGCTTCGCTGGGCAACGGCGGCCGGGCACAAGACCTGATTGATCTGTGGCGTCTGGGCAACAAGCTGCAATGGCTCTGGAAGGTGCTTTTGCCGTTGGGCTTGGCGCTCCTGGTGGCGGCACTGTGGGTGGCCAACGAGAGGCGCCGTGGCTTGGTACACGTGGGGATCGCGCTCATCCTGATGGGCCTCTTACTGGCGGCGCTGCTTCCAGCAGGTGTACTAGGAACGCAGTTCATCGAGCAGCCTCTCATGAGAGGCCTGGCACGCGGCCTTTGGCTCGCGTACTTCGGAGATCTTGCGCGCTGGGGTCTGTTTTTCGTTGGCTTGGGGATTCTACTATCGGCCGCCACTTCCTCGCTGATGGAAACCGCCGATCCGCTGGCCGGGCTGCGCCGGGCCGCCCGCATGCTTGCCACGCCCCCCGCATCGCGTGCGGCGCGGCTGGCATGGAGCGCGGCATTGCTCGTCGCAGGACTGGCAGCCATTCGTTATCCGTTACTGATTCTGGAGGGCGCCGTCGTGGTCGCGGGCGTCATTGCCGCCTTTTGCGGTGTGCGGGAGTCGTTTCGCCTATTTCTCGGCCAGATGGCACAACATGACCAGCAGGTCACCGCGCACAAACCGCGGCGATGGAGATTGGCCACTTCGATCGCGGCAGGGCTCTTGTTGCTCGCCGCCGGAACCTGGATGCTGTTCCGGAATTCTGCTATCAAACCGGTAGAAGCGGCAGACGTAACCGGCTGCAATGGCTATCCGGAGTTGTGCGACAAGCGTCTCGACCAAGTCGTCTTTGCGGGCTCTCACAATTCGATGTCCAACCAGGACGCACCCGGTTGGATGTTCCCGCAACAGGAAGCGAGCATGGTGCAGCAGTTGCGTGACGGCGTACGCGCGCTGCTGATTGACGTTCACTATGGTTTTCCCGGTGGAGCTCGAATCAAGACCGATTTGAGCCAGGAACCCAACGCCGAAAAGATGAAGCAGGTGATGGGCCCGGACGGCTTCAATGCGGCGATGCGCATTCGTGATCGCCTGGTGGGTGTGGACGAGAGCAAACACGGTCTGTATTTCTGCCATGGATTCTGTGAACTCGGCGCCTACGAAGTGGAACCGGCGCTGCGCGAAATCAGGGACTACTTGGTGACTCATCCGGACGAAGTAGTGATTCTGGATATAGAAGACTACGTAGACCCGAAGGATCTGGCCGCCGCATTCGACAAATCCGGCCTAACCGAGTTCGTGTACAAGGGGCCGACTGGTCCGCCGTGGCCCACTTTGCGCGAAATGATCACGTCCGGGCAACGGGTGGCCTGCTTTCTGGAATCGGGGAAACCGGGCGTTTCATGGCTGCGGCCTGCCTATCCGACCATGCGAGAGACACCGTTTTCGTTCCATAAGCCCGATGAGTTTTCGTGCCGGCCGAACCGCGGCGGCGATGCGGGATCGCTATTCCTGATGAACCATTGGATCGACACAACCCCCACGCCCAAGCCCTCGAATGCGGCCATCGTCAATGCCTATGACTTCCTACTGGCAAGAGCGGAGCAGTGCGAATCGGAGCGGCACCACATTCCGAACATCATTGCCGTGGATTTCTATCGCACGGGAGATCTGCTGCGGGTAGTGAATAAGCTCAACGGCGTGGACCAGCCGGAAGCAACCACAGCGACGCAGTAGCCGGAAACGGAGGCTTACCCTGGAAGCCGGGGGCAAAGGCTTCACAGTCCCATAAACGCTAACCTAAGCAGTGGCAGTTTCAGAACCCCGTGTCACTTGCTTTCGCGGTGGTGATGGAATCAGGGGGCGCATCGGGGACAGTCCCCGCTGGCCATTAGCCGCACGCCGGGAACTTGCTAGGACGGCCTAGTTGCTGGGCTTTCGCTTGGTCTTCGGTGCGTCGGCCGGCGGCAAAACGCCGAGTGCGCGCATCTGGGAACGGGCTTTGTTGGCCTGATCGGTCCGCGGGTACTTTTCGATCAGCTCTTTGAAGCCGTCGATCGCCGGCTGTCTTTGTCCGCTCCGAAGCAGAGCCATCGACTTCATGTAATAGGCGTTGGGAGTCTGGCTATTTTCCGGGTACTTCTCGAGCACAGCGTCAAAGGCCTTGACCGCATTATCCATGTCGGCCTCGTTGTAGTAGATAAGACCGATGTGGTACTGGGCGGACGGCGCCTGATCGGTCTGGCCGAAATACGTCAGGTAGTCCTGGTATTCCTTGAGAGCCACCGGATAGTTGCCCGCTTGCTCATCGCGCTGAGCATCCGAAAACGTCGTGTCCGCACTCATGCCGGCCGGAGGCTGCGGAGTGACAGGCCCCGTGGCGCCCGGTTGGCTTCCACCCATGGCCGGGGGTGGTGGCTGCGGCTGGCTCGCCAGGGCGATCTTGTTGCTGACGTCGGTCATCTTGGCGTCCAGTTTGTCGAGACGCGCGTTCAGCTCGGACAGCGAGTCTTTCAGACCACGCATCTCCTCTTGCATGCCGTCCACTTTCTGAGCGACGCCGAGCAGGGGCCGCAGTTGTTCGCCGACTCTTGAAGCGACGTCGGTCTGCATATTCTGAACCGAGATGGCCGCTCGAGACGAATTGTCCTGGGTCTGCTGAAGCAGCACTTGGAGGGCTGCCAGTTTCTCGTCCAGTGTGCGCTGAATGCGGTTGGCCTGGTCCTGAAGCTGCGCGACGTCACGCTGCAGTTCGATCATTTCCTTGCTGGCGCCAAAGCAGAGGACGGTGGCACACAGAGTCAAAGCGGCAAGGCGAAGCGATCTCATCGGATGGTTTACTCCTCAAGGTCTAGGAAGACGGGTACGCTCCCATCGTTCTATTCCTATTGAAGCATTGAGCACGGAAAAGGGCGACCCTCGACGTTGCGTTCGCTCCCTCACGGTCGCTGCTCCGTTTTGTAACCTATCAGCCCGGGTGAATCTTTCCGGCTGCTCTGATGAACGGCACTGGCATGTAACGTGCGGGTCGTGACGAAGCTGTGTGAAACCCGGCGTACGACATCTTGGGACAGGCTCGCTCTGTCCACGGGGCGATGGACTTGGATTGACGATAGCCAGTGTCGTGGTCGCCTTGAGAACAGAGGCGCGCCTGTCCCGGTCGGCGTTGGCTTTGCGTTTTCGTCAATTGACCCAGGGCGGGGCGAGATCACCCACGTGCGATGAGAAGTCGACAATAATGTGCGTTGAAATCGGCCCGAAGAGTTGGTTTCGGAATTGCACTAGGATATTGGTTGGAGAGCGCTCTAAAGGCGCGCTCGTCAGCGGTGGAGTTCGCTTAACGCCGAAACGGAGCCGGCCAATAACTCCTGCCTGGGTTTAGTTGGGCTTACGTCCCGCTACCCGAACGAGAATGCAGGAGAAGCAGATGGCATCGGGAACCGTATCGGAGGAGGGCAGGCTGATCTCGACCACTCCTGAAAACAACATTGATGTTATTGCGCTGGCTGAGGAACTGGCCGCGCGTTACGAGATCAAGGCATTGGAACCGCTGGTGGGCGTTTGCAGGTCGGCCGCGGTCAGCAAGGATCTAAGCATCGCGGTTCTGGGCCGCTTCAAAGCAGGCAAGAGCAGTTTCCTGAACCACTTTGTCGGGCGAGACTTGCTTCCCGTGGGTGTCATTCCCGTGACTTCGGTGATCACGGAAATGCAGTGGGGCGTGGAGGAATGGGCGGAAGTCCGTTACCTGGATGGCGCCGCCAAGCGTGTACCGGTCGAAAGTGTTGGCGACTTCATCACCGAATCGAACAACCCGGAAAACAGAAAACAGGTGAGCGGCGTGGCTCTGCATTTGCCCGAGCTTGGCGCGTTCAAAGGGCTGCGATTCATCGACACGCCGGGGTTGGAGAGCGCATTCACGCATAACACGGAGGCCTCGCTGGCCTGGGTTCCGAACGTGGACCTTGCGCTGGTTGCGGTGGGGGTCGATCCGCCGCTGTCGCACCAGGACGTCGTCTTGATTCACAAACTGTTCGAGTACACGCCGAAGGTTTGCGTTCTTCTCACGAAGGTCGATCTTCTAACGGAAGCCGAACGCGACGAAGTTTTAGAGTTTGTACGAGCGCAGCTGAACCGGAACTTCGAGCGGCGCATCGAGGTGTTTCCTTACTCGACGCGGCCACGCTTCGAGAGCCTGCGGTCGGCTGTCGAAGAGCAATTCATCAACCGCACACTCAGTACGGTTCGTGAACAAAAGATCGAAATTCTAAACCATAAGCTGCAGACCCTGCTGCGCGAATGCAGCGATTACCTGGAGCTGATGCTGCGGTCGGCCGAAATGATCGACGGAGAGCGGCAACAGCTTCGGACGCGTGCGGGCGGCGAGAAGGAAGGACTTGCGGATACCAAGCTGGAGCTGCGACTGATTGCGCGTCACAACATTGGCGTCGCGCGCAGCCACATCGAGAAGACACTCGCTCCGCATGAGAAGCCGATTCAAGAGAGTCTCGCGAGCGAGTTGGAGCGGGAGTACCCAAGCTGGGAGATGTCGTTCGCGCGCCTGCTGAGCCGGTTTGAGTCGTGGCTTCGGAGAGAGCTGACGTCCCGATTGAAGGATCTATCAGCCGCTCATAAAGCCGAGTTCCCGAAACCGATTCGCGATGTTCAGCGCCAGTATTTGCGGGTTCTGCAAGCGTTTCGTGACAGGCTGTCCGGGCAGATGTTGCACCTGTTCGGCGTGCCGCTGCGGACCACCGAAACGGAGATTGAGCCGGAATCGCCGATAGCTCCCGATATCGACATCGGCCGAATATTCGATCACAATTGGGAGCTGCTTTCGCCCATCATTCCGATGGGCCTGCTGGGCGGGGCCGTGAAGATGCGATTTCTGCAGAAGGTCGACTACGAGACCTTTAAGAACCTGTCGCGCTTGACAACGCAGTGGACAGACATCGTGGCGGGGGCAGTCCATGACATGCAGCGCGAAGCGGAACGCAGGCTGGAAGAGCTTATTAAGACCATCGATCATTTGACGGCATCGACGGCTCGCGCGCCGGACATTCGATCGGATTTGGACCGCGTGCGCCTGGCGCAAGCGAATCTTCAAGAGTGAGCAAGAGTTTTTTTTGAGCGGTGGCCGGCAGGGATGCAACCGATCAGCGGGCAATCGACGATATCGCGAATGCATACTTCTCGCCCCGACACAT
>CAVUCO010000011.1:0-91269 GCA_963740005.1 uncultured Acidobacteriaceae bacterium
GGTCGGGGACCCACCCTACGAACACTAACTAAGCGGCTTCCAGCGCGTCGGGGGCTTGAACATCCAGCACCGATTCAGCTTTGTCGGGTCCCGTCTCATTCGCACCGGTCTTGATTTCGTTGATGCGCTCGACGGCTTCGCTCAGGGTGGTTAGAATCTTCTCCGACCGGGTCGGGTCTGGTTGCGCCGAAACCTGATTGGTTTCGCCGGTGAAGCCCCAGATTCCGACGATGGTGGGGACCTTGGGAAAGCGCGCTCGCAAGTCGCGGCTCAGCGCCCGGCAGCGCGCGAGGGCGAACGGGGGTAAAGCAGAGATGCAGATCACATCGTCAGGCGCCGGGCTGAGCGCCTGTAGCACCGGCATAGAGCCGTCAACCGGGAGTGAAATCGTCGTATGCCCAGTCTGCTCCAAAAGCTGCGCCAGCATCGACGCGGTAATTGAATCCGCCTCATCACTGGCGGGAACGCAAAGAACCCGTCCTTCGAATACCGGCCGTGGTTGCTTTTCGATCTCCGGGCCGAGCGGGGCCCGGGAATCGTCCAGTGTCGCTGGAACGGGTTCGGCTCGATAGTCCGAGAATTCGACGATCATTTCGGCGACATTCAAAAAGATGAATTGCTCACGATCAGGATCGAGAGATCCTTCATGACGGTCGCGCTCCGCCATGGCCAGCGCGGGAATGAAAACCAAATCATAGAGGCCCACCAGCGGGTGTTCTTTCAGAAAGAGCTCGGCTACATTGTGCGCCTCGGGATGGTCAAGCGCCAATAGCCTTTGATAGAGGGCAGCGGCCGGCTCAAGAGCCGGTTCATCCCCCAACAAGATATGAAGGAATGCCAATTGAGGGAAGTATCGGCCTAAAACGCCTGCGCAGACGGTTAGCGGAGTGGAGAGAATCAGACCAGCGGGCCCCCACAAGATGGTCCAGAAGACGGTCGTCACCAGGATCGCGAGCGGGGAGATACCCGTGTTGGCCCCATACAGCAACGGCTCGACAAAATTGCTGATGACCAACTCCAGCGTGCCGAACAGGGCGGCCACCAGCGCGGGCTGCACCCAGCCCGGGAATACCGCGAGCGAAAGCATCAGCGGGAAGGCCGCTGCAATGGGCGAACCGACGTAGGGCACAATCCGTAGAACCGCGGCCAGTGCTCCCCAAAGTGCCGCGTTCGGGACACCGATGAAGAACAGACCGGTGGCGAAGAGAAGTCCGAAACTGACGTTCACCAGAAGCTGCATCAGCAAATACTTACTGACCCGTTTCGCCGCGTCGTCGAGCGCCACGGTCACGGTGTTAAGCCGCTTGACGCCGGCGAGACGGAGCAAGCGATTACGAAGCTCCGATTTCTCAATCAACATGAAGATGGTGAAGACCAAAACCAAGCAGGCGGTTGCCAAAGGCTTGACGATCGGTGCACCCAGGTCCAGCAGGTACTGCAGATCGCTACGGTCTGCCTGAACGATCTCGACCTGGCCGGGCGCGGCGGGGGTGTTTGCGACAGGGCGTTTTCCGCGGGCCGGGATGGTGGGCGCCAGCGGAGTCGATTGAGTGCCGGAGATCTCCTGGCTGATCTCTTTCACGTTGTTCGCAGCCTGCCGCAGCGGGCTCTTCGGCATGCGGAAACCTTTAATTCTGGCGTCGATGTTCGTGCGGTAATTCGGAAGATCGTTGGCGAGGCTGAAGAGCTGGCCACCCAACACCCAGCCCAGGCCGACCGCGAACGCGGTTGAGATGACCATCACAACCAGAACAGCCACAACGCGAGGCAGGTGCGCCCGTTGGAGCAGCCGGACCAGAGGAGTCAGAAGGAATGTGAGAGTGAGGGCAATCGCGAAGGGGATGAGAACATCCCGGGCGAGGTACAACACGGCGACCGAACCCGCGACCATAACGAAGAGTGTGAGCCCCGAACTGTCGGAAATGCGGCGCGAAACGGCCATCTCAGTTGCACCCACAGGCCGGAAGTGGCGAATTTCGTATCGAATGACGCCCGGCGGTCACTGTGCTCCACACCAAGCCCAATGTGCTCAACAAGGATCGTTGTCTCATCAGAGTGGTTAGGGCACGTACCGGGCCAAGTGGCACTCAGGGGAACGTTATCCTTTGTTACCAGTCGAGAACGGTGTGCCTCTTGACTTCAAAGCTCAGACTTTTTGAGTCTTCGGCGCGCGCCGTGACGTATGTGAAGTACTTCTACTTGTTGCTGCTTTTCCAGCACCCGGAAGATGACTCGATACACATGCGGCTTGTGACCGTAGAGTAGGTGCCTCAGCCTTGGGTTCTCGGGCGTCACTGGGCAGCGGTCCGGGTTGTGGGCCAGGCTCAGAATCGCCTCTTTGAATAGGTTGTACCACTCCAGCGCGGCGTCGGACTCCACGGCGTTGATATCGTCAAATAGCTTCGTAAACTCGCGTTCGGCCCGCTCGTTGGTCCTAACGACGTATGCCATGTTTGGCTTCAAACTCGGCGAAGAACTCTTCTGCTGGACGCGTCAGTCCCCGGTCGGCCTGCTCCAGGCCCTGCCGGATTCCTTCTTCCACGCTCGCTTCCGCCGCGATGTCGAGCAACCGCTGATAGGACTCGGCATCTTGCACGACCATCGCCGCTTTGCCTTTCACTGTCAGCACCAAGGGCCGTTTCGTCTTCCGGAGATGCTTTACAAACTCGGCAGAACGCCTGCGAAATGTGGTCAGCGATTGGATGTCCTTGGCGATGTTTATCATGGTCGGTTAGCACCTTTTTCGGTGCTGCCTTGAGAATAGCAGGGAGCGACAGCTTTCAGGTATGCTTTGTCGCTGGGAAGCGAGCCAGCCGCAAGCTGTTCGACACAACCGATACCGAACTCACCGACATAGCCGCGCTAGCCAGGATCGGGCTCAGCAAGATGCCGAAGGCTGGATAGAGCGCGCCGGCAGCGATTGGGATGCAGATTGCGTTATACACGAACGCCCAAAAGAGGTTCTGCTTCATGATTCGCATCGCTTTTCGGCCAATCGCCAGGGCGTCGCCAACGCCCCGAAGGTCGGATCGCATCAGCGTGACGTCGCCCGCTTCGAGTGCAATATCGGAGCCTGTCGCCATCGCAATACCCACGTCTGCCTGGGCCAGCGCGGGGGCATCGTTGACGCCATCGCCCACCATCGCAACCACTCTTCCCTGCCCTTGCAAGCGCCGGATGGCCTCCACTTTGCCCGCCGGCAAGACTTCCGCGATCACTTCGTCCACGCCCACTTCTTTGGCAACGGCGCGCGCTACGAGTTCCCGATCCCCCGTGAGCATTACTACGTGCAGATGCGAGGCACGCAAAGCGGCAATGGCAGCGGCGGAAGATGCCTTTACGCGATCCGCGGCACCGAGCACCGCAGCCAATTCACCGTCGATCGCCACCAGCAGAGGAGTAATGCCTTGCCGGGACCACTGGTCGATCAGGCCAGTTGCCGGCGCGATGCTGATACCGCGCTCTTCCAGCAAGCGCGGATTGCCCACCAGGACCAGCGTGCCTTCCACTTCTGCTTCCGCGCCCATGCCGGAATGGGCAATAAAACTCGTCACGGACGGAACGACGAGCTGGTGCTCACGCGCATAGCGAACGACGGCGCCCGCTAGTGGATGCTCCGATCCCTCTTCTACGGCTGCCGCATAAGCGAGGACCGACTCACGCGAGTAGCGTCCGGACGTAGTCAGCATCTCCACGGAAACAACGGCCGGGTGTCCCTCGGTGATGGTACCGGTCTTGTCAATTACGACGGTGTCGACGGAGGTGAGGCGCTGCAACGGCTCGCCGCCTTTAATCAGAATGCCCGCGGCGGCGGCGCGTCCCGTAGCCGCCATCACCGCGGTTGGAACAGCCAGACCCATGGCGCACGGGCAGGCGATGATGAGCACGGCCACGGCGCACGCAATGGCGCGGGCCAGCGAGTGATCCGGCGCCAGGGCGTACCATGCCGCGAAGGCAATCAAGGCGAGCATCACAACTACGGGGACGAAGATGCCGCTGATGCGGTCGGCCAGCCGCTGGATGGGAGCTCTTGAACCTTGTGCGTCACGCAGCAACCGCGTGATCTGCGACAGGACGCTGCTCTCGCCGACGTTGGTTGCGCGAAGGCGAAACGCCCCGCGGCCGTTCAGCGTTCCGCCGATGACGCGTGAGCCCACGGCCTTCTCGACAGGTATGCTCTCTCCGGTGAGCATCGATTCGTCCACGCTCGAGCCGCCCGAAATCACTTCGCCGTCCACCGGTATGCGCTCGCCGGGCCGCACCAGCAAGGTGTCGCCTGTCGAGACAACGGCAAGCGGGACATCTTCAATTACGCCGTCGCGCTCCAGGTGCGCGGTGTCGGGCTGCAATTGCGCAAGTTTCCGCAGCGCGGCCGTGGTGCGCCGCGTTGCGCGGCTCTCCAGAAGATTGCCGGCAAGAATGAGTCCAATAATAACGATGACGGCTTCGTAGTAGACGTCGGGCGCAACACCGTGGGCAATGAAGGCACCGGGAAACAGCGTTGCGGCGGCGGAGTAGAGGAACGCGCTGCCCGTGCCAAGCGCAATCAGCGTATTCATGTCGGCGCTCTTATGACGGAATGCGGACCACGCCTTCACATAAAACTGGCGCCCCGCCCAGAGCATGACGAAGACGCTCATCGCGAGCAGCGTGAAGTTCAGCAACTGGGCCGGAACGGCATAAAGTGGCGGAAACAGTGGCTGGAAGATCCGGTCCGCTCTCGCCATAAGCCACATCAGCAATGGATCCATGTGGCCGCCCTCGGCTGCGGTGGCGTGCATCAACGGCATGGAGACAACCATGGCCACCGCGCCCAGCGCCAGCGTCGTGAAGGCTTTGTTGCGCAAGCCAACATACTCGACCGCCTGCTGCTGGTCGAGCTTTCCTTGCTCGGCAAGAACAGAGTCGTCAGGATGCGGCAGGTCGGCGCCATAACCGGTGGAGCGGATTGCGTCGACCAAGGCGGCCGGGGCGGTTGATTCGGGCTGATACCGCACGATGGCGTTGTGGAGCATCAGGTTGACGGTGGCCGCTTCGACGCCGGGCTGCTCTTCCAGAGTCCGCTGGACGAAGGACTGGCAGGCGGCACACGTCATCCCGGAGACGGGGATTGTTACCTGCACGGTCTTCGTCGCAGTCGTAGGCATGGAGGAAACCCGGTTACGGTTCGAGCTCGGCCTGAAACCCAATTCGGTTGATGGCGTCCGCTATCACCGATGGCGAGATGGAGGATGCGTCGTAAAGCACGGCCGCCGAACCGACCTGCACATCCTTGACATCCACCGTGGCCAGCTTCTTGAGGGCCGCGCTGACACGGGTTACGCAGCCGGCGCAGTGCATTCCCTCGACGTGAAACCGGGCTTCTTGCTTGTTGGCCATAACGCTCCCTCTTATCAAGATGACAGGTGAGGCCGATTCGATGCACTTACGGCGGAATGCCATCCCGCCGCCGGCTGCCAGCCGGCCCCACATTGATGCGGTGCAAGTAGGCTAAAACGCTTCGCGCTGTTCGAGATGCGCTTCCACCTCTTTGCGGTCGCGCCAAACCGGATGCAGACGCTTCTCGACGATCAGCGGGAGTTGGTCTTCCTGATGGATCGAGCCGTGCTGGCTTGAGTTGCCGTAACTCAGCGCGCACTCGGCACGCTGCGGTTCACTGAACTCGATGGCGCAGACGAAAGTTTCCCCGTGCGTCGCGTAGGTCTGCTTGCCTTCGGGCCGGCCGTAATGAATTGTCCGGAATATGCCCATCACGCCGTCGCCGCCGTTGCCGGGCAGGTCGCTGCTGCCGCTGGCGAACCGATACACCTGTCCCCACGGAACATCCAGCGATCCATATTTCGCATCGCAGTCGATGGCTGCTTCTTCGAGCGCTTTGAGTGCCGCGGCGTTGTCGGCTATTCCATAGCCGGTGTTGAGCGGATTCTTGCCGTCGAACTTGACGCGCAACTTGTCGTTGAAGTTGGACGACCCGAAGTAGCGATCGGCGAACATCTGAAAGAGAACCGCCCCGCGGCTGTACGTCTCCGTTTCACGGTCCCAGCTGGATAACACTGCGGCCGCTTGCTTTACGCGCGGATTACTGGAACCGTCGGCAGCCTTGAGCAGGTCGGGTAAAAGCGCGTCGGCAATTTCCATGCGGGTGGAGTGTTTGTCGGCCAGCAGCTTCTCGTAGGTAAACGCTTTCTCTTCGGTGAGCATCCGCAGGGAACGCTTGGTGCGGAAAGAAAGCATAAACGCCGGCGAGAGGTAGGCCGGATAGTTCGAAGGATCGAGCTCGGGGAGAGTCATCGACCAGGGCGGTTCATTTGTGTTCTGGTTAAAGCCGCTGGGCGGGTCAACGGATTTCGGCAGTTCATCGAATGAAAGGTATTCCGTCCAGAGCGTTTCCGACGTATTTCCCGGAACAACCTTCGACCAATAGGCAACATCGCCCAACTTACGCTTCGGCACCAGTCCGTCATAGACGAGCATGATATGACCATCGGCATCCGCGTAATTGGCATTCCACATGGGCACAGCCATCATCCGCAGCGCGGACTTGAATTCCTCCAGGTTGCGCGCTTCACCCATGCGAAACCACTGTTCCAACATCTTCGGGCGGTCGAGGCCGGCAACGCGCATCGCGACCGTAATGCCTTTGCCGCTGAAAACCACCGGCCCGTGCACGCTGCGGCGGATTTCCAGTTTTTCTTCCTGGAAGGTGCCGTCCGGCTGTTTGATCCTGATGACCTTGGTCTGGGTTTCGAACGGACGTAATTTGCCATCGAATTCATACTGCCCGCCGCGAACGGTCAATTCATAGAAGTCCACCGTATCAATGGTGTTAACAGTGCGTCCCCATCCAGTGCGGGGATTAAACCCGATGACCGGCGTCGGGAATCCTATTTGAGGCGCGCCATAAAGATCGTAGCCCGGGCCAACCAAGTGCATTTCCATATAGCGGTAGAAGGTCTCGCCCCACATCAAATGCGGGTTGATGATCAGCATGGCCTTGCCGCTAGCGGAGCGAGGCGGACCGATGGCCCAAGTGTTCGAACCGGGAATCTCCTGCGCCGCGCTCAGGTTTGAGAGTGCATCGAGTTGCGATGCAATCCCGCGGTTTTGGGCAGTCTGCGTTTGAGCGGACCGGCTTTTCAGCAACTGATCCACTTCCCGCTGCATTCGCTCTTGCGAACCCATATACATGTAATGAACGGCTCGCAGGGAATGACCCACCACGTCGACCCCGCTGACCGGCAGAACGACGCGCCACTGCGGGCTGATCGCTTCCGGGTGCGCCTTGGCGAAATCGTTGATGCCCGCTGCAAACGCATCCAGATACTTGCGGAAGGTGGGGTCCTGAGCCGCATACCATTCCTGGGCGCGCTCCGGAACGCCATTCAGCTGCACCCAACGGTCGAGTTGCAGGTAGGCCGGTCCCCAGTATTCAGCGGCGCGGCCTCGCGATTCGCCATATAAGCGCAGCAGCATGTCCGCCTGATTACGCATTTGCGCCCAGCCGTTTGCGTAGAACATCGACTCCCGGTCGGCGGCGTAGATGTGCGGGACGCCATACTGGTCCCACAGGATCTCGGCCTTTGGGGGCGCGGCGAAACCCGGCAAGGCCAGGACGAAAGTCAGCAGCAAAGCACGCATCGGATTTCGGTTAGTCTAGCAGAGCTGTGCTTGATTCCTCATGCGGTACGCTACCGCTCAGAGGCCGTTCTGCGGGCTGTCGCGAGAAAGGAGATAAGCGGTATGAAGTTCCGCAGCTTGCGGACCATCATTCAGCAGACGTTTTCCGATTGGAATACGCACGACGCTCCCCGGCTGGGCGCAGCGCTGGCGTTCTATATGATTTTGTCGCTGGCGCCGCTCTTGGTTTTAACGCTTTCAGGAGTCGCGCTCGTCTTCGGGCGTTCGGCATCGGAATCGGAGTTTCTTAGTCAAGCCCAGGGCGTGATCGGTAGCGAAGGGACAGAAGCTCTTCGGGCCATGATCAAGAACACGCAAGAGCCCGCTTCCCGGGGATTGGCATCACTGTTCGGACTAGCCACGCTGTTATTCGGCGCATCGGGCGTTTTCGTCGAACTACGTTCGGCCTTGAACACGATTTGGTGCGTGCAGCCGAAAAGCACCAACGGATTCATGAACATCGTGAAAGACCGCTTCTTTTCCGTTGGCATGGTTCTGGCGGTTGGACTTTTGCTTCTCGCTTCGCTTTTACTGGGCACGACGCTGGCCGCCGTTGGCAAATTCTTCAATGAGCTGTTGCCGCTTCCAGAAATTGTTCTCGCCATTGTAAATTCGGTCGCCTCTCTGGTTGCCGTCTCGATTGTGTTTGCTCTGATCTTCAAATACGTTCCAGAAACGAGAACGCCCTGGAAAGAGGCCTGGACTGGAGGCGCTATCAGTGCTCTTCTTTTTACGCTCGGCAATGGGGTGATCGGACTATACCTTGGAAAGGCTGGAATTGGCTCGGCCTACGGTGCCGCCGGGTCGCTGATCGTAATCATCGTCTGGGTGTATTATTCCGCGCAAGTGTTCTTCCTGGGCGCTGAATTCACCCACGTTCTGGCGGAAAGTCAGAGTTGGCCTGGGAGTCAAAAGGCGAAGAGCGCGTGATTCGCGGCAGCGTTGTTTTGAGTTCCAAGCGAGAGCTTTATGGTGCGTTCGATCCATCGCGGTGGGCTCTCCAGGACCTTGCGCTCAAAGGCATCTGCTCGCTCACGCGCGCCGCTCTGTGTTGGAGTTTAGTGCTTCGAGGCCGGATCGGGTAGCGGCGCCATGTTCGGCCCCACACCGATGTCCTTCAGCACCTTGGGATCTTTTTCTTCCATCGCCAGCAAGTCATGGCACACGGAGCAGTCATTGGGGATCTCCTTACCGCTTGCGTTCACGTGATTCCCATCATGACAACGGAAACAGCCGTTAGAGTCCGTGTGACCGATGTTGTTGGGATAGGTACCCCAGGTAACCTTCATGTCGGGGAAGACATTCAAGGCGTAAATCGCCTGGAGCGCTTCCGCCGCCTCTTTCACTTTGCCTGCGTCCGCTTGCGGATATTTGGTCTGATAGAAGTTTGTCAGTCCGGCTCCCACCTCACGGATACCTGTTTCGCGGTCCGGATAACTCGCCTTGAGGAGTTCAACGGCCTCTTTCTTAATGAAGGGCAGCGTATTGCTGATCCGGCCATTTACCATCTGGCGATCAACGGCGTTTCCAGCCAGCTCAAACACATGCGTCGGGCGGTTGTGGCAATCAATACAATCCATCTGGCGATGTTCGCCACGCGCCAGCTGCTCGGGTGTGACTTTGATGTCGTTGGATTTATAAACCGTGACTTTTCCATCCGCCGCCGTGTAAGTGACCTCCGGAATAACCTGGCGCCGCTCGTCCGTGGCGATGTAATCCATGTGTCCCGCAGCGGCAGAGTGCGCCCCGTGAATGCCAATTGTGCCCTTCCAGTTCTGGCCGCCAACCCGCATCAAAGCTACCGTAGTCGCCGGCGTGTTTTGCTCATCGTCCCCGTAGTGGGTGCGAACCAGGAAGATATCGCCGGCAAACCGGTTCGGCCAATGGCACCTCTCGCAAGTTTCACGCGCAGGACGCAGATCGTGCACAGGAGAAAGGATCGGCCGTGAATAGTTGCCGGTTATCACGCCGATTAGCTGGCGGGTTCCCGAAATCTTCGACTTGATGAACGCTTGGGTTCCTTCGCCAACGTGGCAATCCGTGCAATTGACCCGAGCATGGTTTGAATTTACATAGGCCGTGTACTCCGGTTGCATTGGCACATGACAGGTTTGCCCGCAGAACTGATCGCCCTCCATGTAAGTTACAGCGCGGGACGTAAGCTGGCCGGCGATGATCACATTAACCGCGGTCGCAATCAGCACAAACATCAGAAAACGCCGCACCTGGGGATTATCGAGCGAAATCCTCTGATACGTCGCAGGCATGGTCTTCTGCCCCGCATGCCGGCGCTTGCTCAGCCACATGCCGAGAGGAATGAGGGCGAGGCCGAGGAAGAATACGCCGGGAAGAGCGAAAACCGTTAAGAGGCCGAGATAAGGATCTTTGGGAGTTCCCTGAACGAGCCTGGGCAGCAAAAACAGCCACGACACACTCGAGGTCGTGACCAGGAAAACGCCGATCCGGCTAATCCAATTCTGTGAAAGGAAGAGCAGCGGCGACAGCAGTTTATTCGCCCGCTCAGTCCATGACGGCGATTCATTCATTCAAACCAACCCCCACCCTAACTGACAGCGTCCTAGCCAAACTACACCAATCCCGAAACTCTTTATTGCAGATTGATCCGGAAACCAGTCTCGAACAAATTCGCGCGGAACGCCTCGAACGAATACATCGCCTCGTTCATCTGGTAATTGTGCCACTCCGCCTTCCATGCTATGCGCTTGGTTATTGGAACCGAAATCATGGCCATTGGTTGATAGTACGTCGTGGGGCGGCTGCCTGTTACATCCACAAATGATCCGCCGAGACTGGCGTGCATGACGTTTCCAGGAAGCGTAAAGTCGACGTAGACAGTGGTCAGATTAGCCTGCTCGGTATAGGCAGATAGGGACGTCGTGATTGAGTACGGATCGATATAGGTGTAGTTCGTGTTGATGGATGAATGCGTGTAATCGGCGACGACGGAGAAATACCTGTTCCAAACAACCGACGCGGAAATTGAGTTATTGACCTCGCTGGCGTTGTTGTGCGGGCCTGCGATGGGATTGGTGTCTTCCAGAACCAATCCGTCGTAGGCAAGCTGCAAGAAATGAAAGGGCTTGTAGCGCGCGTGAACGGTCGATTTCGTATAGTCCACCAGACTGGTGCTGAAATATGTACTGCTGCCACTGCCTGAGTTGATCTCCCAGCTTGCGGTGAACTTACTGCCAAAACGGAAATTGAGGCCGCCGATCCCGACATTCTCCCGCAGCGTTCCATTGTTATAGATAACCGTGTCGAGATCCGACGCAGGAACAACCGAATTGCCGGAGACATACCGGTAACCGCCCCGAAGGGTCAACCACGGGAAAAGCTCATACAACGCATCGACTTCGTTTTGGGTGTAGTTCTCGACCAGCTGGTCGCCCGCGAAGCCCTGACTATCCAGCCATCCCGAACTGTGCAGCCGGTCGGTGGAAAACGATTCAATAATGCGCAGGCGCTTTATGGGCCTCAGCTCCGCGTTGAAGCTTCCTGAGTTGTGCGGCTGTTGGGCGTACGAATTCAGGGTGTTGCTGAGTGCGGTGACAAACCCGAGCTGAGCGTCGTAGAAACTACCCTGAGAAGCCTCGGAGTAGTTGGTTGAAACCTCGGGCTGCGAATACAGGAATTGACCGGACAGATCGAGCCAGGTGAAGGGATTCGCCGTGAAAAGGCCACGGGTGTAGAGACTGCTGCCGCTCAGGTGGTACTGCTGGTTCACGTTCGTGACGAACAACGGATCCACACCTTCGTTGCCGGAATTCTGACCCGCCCACGAAATCTGTTGATTGCTCGAGTAGGTCGTGCCGCCCTGTTCCAGCGTTACGTGCCACTTCGGAAACTCAAAATGTACGCCGCCGCGATAGTTGTCGGTCGTGCTGCTCGAGTTGTAGGGCAGCGCATATTGGTTGAACTGAACAACGTAATCGGTGATTCCTGTGCCTGAGTTGGCGTATTGTCCAAAGGCAAAGTACGGTTGAAACCAGTGACCGGGTAGAAGGTTCAGCTCGGCGTCAATGTTCTTTTGGTACATGTCCAGCGACTGCTGGTTCAGCAGGACTCCCTGGTTGATGGTCACATCCGCCCAGGTAGGCAGGAAATTGAAGGAGGCAATATCGGTCCAGTTAAAAGCGAAGTTATAGAGCTTCGACTTACCCATATTGAATCGAACGGTATTATAAGGATCGGCCCAGTTGGTGCCGTGCAACTCAACCTTGTCGAACCACTTATTGCTCGGGCTGAAATAGGAGAAATCGGCCGCAAAGACCTTGACGCCGCTGCCCAGGTTCACGACGCTGCGGTACGCATCGAAGTTGCCCGCTACACCAAATAAATACCGATACCCGAAGTCGATATCGCCGGTCAGGTTCGGCTCCACTGCATCGCTCTGAGCCGCATCGGGAGGCGTGGCCGCTTTCGCCTGTGCCTTCTGCGATGCATCCGGGGCAGTTGCCGCGGGCGCCTGCGAGTCATCGCCGGCAGGCGGAGCCGGGCCTTGGTCGCCCGGCTGGCTTGCGAATGCGAACAGCCGTACACAGACTAAGAGGAGCAGTAGGCGTTTCATCGCTGTAGGTTCCGGTCTACATTCGAGCCGTGAATTTGAACGTGGCAGATGGTGCAGTTCTGAAAGAGCGGCAGCGTCGTGTTATGGAATGACGGCGGTATGCTGCCCAGAAGATTGGGCGGTTTGGTGACTGCGATGCCCGCCGGGACGTTCGCGTGACACTCCTGGCAGACAAACCGCACCTGCGCTCGCGTCAGCAGCTTGGGGTTGGTCGAACCATGCGGCACATGGCAGGTCATACAGCCACCCAGCTTCATCGCCGCATGCTGGTAAACAAATGGACCGCGCAGGTTGTTATGGCACTTCACGCAAACCACATCGTTGGCCATAATGGTTTGCAATGATCCAGGCAATATACTGCCATGGGGATTGTGGCAATCGACGCACGACATGGCGTTCTGGGTAATCCGGTGCCCGTAAGGCTGCTGGAAGCTGGACATCGGGGTGACATGGCACGACGCACACAGCGCGTTCACGTCGGCGTACTTCCGCGGGCGCAACGCTTCAGCACCCTTGTGCACGGAATGGCATTGTACGCAGCTTACGTCGTTCTTCTCATGCGCACTGCCGATCTGTTGGACGTGCAGCTCCTGGTTGCTATGGCACGTCAGGCAGACCTTGTCGGCGGCAACGGCCCCGAGTTTGTCCGGTCTGATGATATCGTCGGGCGAGGTCGTTTCAGCGTGTTTACTGCCGGGCCCGTGGCAGGATTCACAAGCCTGCCCTTCCCACTTCTTGGTTATGGAATCGTCCCCGATAACGCGGTGTGCGCTCTTGGCAAAATTCTTCGCAAGGTCGTCGTGACAACCTTCGCAGGTGGCCGAGCCGACGTACGTGGCCCCGGCGTTACCGGCGGCCGCAGCCGGCTTAGCCGCCGCTGCCTTGCCGGGCGCCGGCTTGGCGTCCTGACCCCACACCGAACTGGTTGAAACCGCAAGCGCCAGGACAAACGTGACTGTGCCGGCGCTCCTCCATCTAGCGAGCATGGACGGCGTCCACCGAATAAGTGGCACCAACGCCGTGACAAACGTCGCAGCTCTCACCAAGCTGCGCTTGTGTGTTCAGCAGCGCGTGTGCCGAGATCGATTTAGCGTCATGGCACGATACACAGGACTGGGTCTCCGTGAAGGTGGTCGGATTGATGAAGCTTCGCGGCGTTACCACCGGCAGCAACAAACCAGTCTGATTAATCGGCAACTGGTAAGAACTGTTGACGTGGCACTTGGCGCAGTCCCGCAGATCGCCGGGGAACAGCACGCCGTTGAAGTTATTCACCGAGCCGCCGTACCCATAAATGGTGTATGGCTGCGTCAGGTTTGTTCCGCTGTGGATCTTGTGGATCAAGGTGCGGAACTCGATCGCCTCGGGCGGATTCTGGGCGGGCGGTCTCATCGAGGCGTCGGTAGCATTCGGGTTGTGGCAGAGCACGCAATACAGCGTGTTGTTTCGAATGCCACCGTGCGCAGACAGCGCTACGTGGCAGACATTGCAATTGGAAAGCCCCACCACGAGCGGGGGTTGCGATACCGGCGAACTGTCCACGGAGAACGAGAGTACCTGGTTGAAGCCTGCATCACGAACCACGGAGGTGGTATTGAAGTGAGGATTAGTGATGATCGTCTCGTTGATATAGCCTTCGATTCCTACCGTGTAACTACCGGATGCGTTCGCCGGCAAAGGGTTCTTAAAGGTATAGCTATAGCTCCCTCCGCCCGAACTGGTGGCCTTCAGAGCGCTTTCCGTAATGACGCCCGCATAGTCTGAGGTCGGCGCAGCCAATGATAGTTGCAGGAAATTCATCGTGCTGAGTGCTATCGGGTTCCCGCTGTTGTCCTTGATCGAGAAATTGACCACGACGGGACCGTTTGCAGTGCCCGTCGCGCTGGCGATGGCAAAGTTCACACCGGTCAGCTGGGTCGAATTGGTTTGAATCGTGTGCGCACCGGGAATCGACAGATCAAATTCCGTTGTTTCCTTGGATTGGTGGCAGGTCGCGCATTGTGCATCGCTGGTCTCAACCACAGGATGATTCGTGCACAAATTGGGATTGGAACCAGTCGGGCAGTTCGCCAGGAAATTCACATTGTCATGGCACGAACCGCAAGCGGCGCGGGTGGGATTTGTCTTATACGTGCTGGCCTGGGTCGCGAGGGGTCCATGACACTGTGTACAGTAGCGCACGTCAGAGGGGAAAACGACAGTCGAGTAGTTGCTCCCCGTCGTCGCCGAGGCACCCATGTAATAAGGCTGGCCCGCGATGACCGTCGGCAAGCTCGAACCCATGTGGATTTTGTGGATCATCACTTTGAAGTCGACCGTGTTGTTGCTGCCTGGGTCAGTCGATTGCGGGGTGTGGCACATGACGCACAACGGAACAATCTGGCGTGCGCCACCATGCGCGGAGAGGGGATCGTGGCACTCATTGCACGATGCGGTATTCACGACATCCCGTATCACCGTCACCGGACTGCCGTTGGGCACAAAATTGAAGGTCGAATTCGAGTACTGCGTGCCGAGGTCGAAGCCGGTGAGATCGCGGGTTGCATACATGCCAAATGTCTGCGTCGCAGTCGGATCGAAGTTGGCAGGCGCTTTAGTGGCGTAGGTGTAGGTATATGTTCCAACACCTGAGCCCACCGGCGTGACGACGCCTCCGTTGTCACGGCTTGCTTGGGTCGTCGTACCGTAGCTGTTGGTGGTCGTGGTGTAGATATAGGACACATACTGCTCTTGTCCGGCGGGGATGGTGGCTGCCGTGAAGCGCGCAGTAATGACGCCCGGGGTTGTCACACCAGTGATATCCAGCGGCAAGCCCAGCATATCGGTCACGGTGAAGTTGGCAGTCATGGTGCCGTTGGCGGCAATCGATCCACCAGTGACTTTCACGGTCAGGCCAGGCCGGATAAAGGCGTATGCGTCCGGTGACAAATAATAGGCTGCATCCTGTGGAGTAAGAGCGCCCAGAGTGGATGCGGAGGGGTCCTGTATCGACGTCGAAGCTATTTGCTCCTGCGTCGCGGCGTCAATCAAATAGAACGACATGCCAGGGCTGGCCCAGGGTCCTGTGGCGACAGAACCGCTCTGGCCACCGTCCGCAAACAAGGTTCCCGTCGCAGATCCAACGCGAATCTGAACCGCCACGGAGTTTGGCGCGGTCCAGGTTAGTGTCGTCTGGTTAACGCCATCGGGCAAAGGATTGGGACTGGCTGTTAATACCGCACCTGGCTGTTGAACTGTGGCCGACGCCAACGACTGATGGGTGGTCGCGTCTACCAGGAAGAACGACATTCCCAAGCTGACCCAGGGTCCGGTCACCGCAGAACCCGTAGGTCCACCGTCGGCGAATAAGGTCCCGGTCGGGGATCCCACGTGAACCTCCACGGCCGTGGAGTTCGGCGCGTTCCACGTGAGCGTAGTCTCGTCCTGACCCGCGGGAAGCGGATTGGCAACCAGCGTTACTGGCGGCGCCTGCATCGTGTCGGCGAGCACAGGAAGAGCGAACAACGCCATCGCGGCGACGGCGAACAAGCCCGAACGTCTACACCAGCCACTTGGCTTCAGAACGTTGAGTTTCATAAAAGTATGAGCCCCCTCACCACTACCCCGCTTTGCAACTGTCA
Organism: uncultured Acidobacteriaceae bacterium; assembly: GCA_963740005.1. GTDB lineage: Bacteria > Acidobacteriota > Terriglobia > Bryobacterales > Bryobacteraceae > CAJCIT01. Next base: position 15,886 of record CAVUCO010000011.1, read on the forward strand.
TCCAGATCTTAAGCGACTTCCACCGTGTCAACAAGAAAAAACCGCGTATAATCTTTGGTTTTTCACTAGTTGCCCTTGTTACGTCCGCGCCGTAACACTATCGCTGCCTTCTCGCAAGCGAGCCACCAACCTCAAAAGAGTTTGCGCACAACTCTCCGATGCCTCTGACAACAAGGCACATAACCCCCTCTTCACTGGGGGTCGTATCGTATCTGGAAGTCCGACCGCACGAACAGAAGGCTGTGGATAAGCTCCGATTGTGAGTTAAGACACCCACCCTCGCCAACTGGCGTGGGCTATAAAACGCATAACGCTTCTGCTTTGCCTACGATTACTTGCCGATAATCACCGCTACAAGCTGCATTTGGTCGTAAGGCCACGAACGTGCACGAACGCCCTCGTTCGTTCAACTCCGTGTGGAGGTGAAAGGTGAAGGCAAACGGCAGTTCTCTCCCCGAAGCCCTGGCGCTACGAGGGGTTCCCAGACGGCGCTTCCTAAAATTCTGTAGCGCTATGGTTTCAACGCTGGCACTGCCGGCCCGATTCACCGGCCAGGTTGTGAAGGCGCTTGAAAACACCAAGAAGCCCGTGCTGGTCTGGCTCGAGTTTCAGGACTGCGCGGGGAACACCGAATCCATGCTGCGCTCCAGTCACCCGTCTATTGCCGACATCGTATTGAATGTCTTGTCGCTGGAGTATCACGAGACGATCATGGCGGCAGCCGGCACGGCTGCCGAAGACAACCTCAAACGAGTGGTTGAAAAGAACAAGGGCAATTACATTGCGATCGTCGAAGGCGCCATTCCCATGGGCAATGGCGGCGTGTACTGCACGATCGGAGGACGAACAGCCATCGATATTGCACGCGAAGTCTGCCAGAACGCACTGGCAGTAATTGCGGTCGGCGCGTGCGCTTGGGACGGCGGCCTTGTCGCCGCCGCTCCCAACCCTACTGGCGCGGTCGGTTTACAGGAAGCGGTACCCGGCATCAACGTCGTGAATCTCGGAGGTTGTCCGCACAATCCGGCCAATACCGCCGCGACAATTGTTCACTACCTGACTTTCAAGGAAATGCCGGCACTCGACCAATACAATCGCCCGTTGTTTGCCTATGGCAAGATCATCCACGATCAATGCGAGCGCCGCGCACACTACGATTCCGGACGCTTTGTGCAGGACTGGGGCGACGAAGGCCACCGCAAAGGGTGGTGTCTCTACAAGATGGGCTGCAAGGGTCCGCAGGCCACGTTCAACTGTCCTACCGTTCGTTGGAATGAAGCTACCAGTTGGCCCGTTAAGGCAGGCCACGGGTGTCTCGCTTGCGCCTCACACCGGTTCTGGGATACGCGATCTCCTTTCTACAGCCGCTTGCCTGTCGTTTCAACCGGACCGGGCATGGACGTTCCCGTCTCCACGATAGGCTGGGCCCTCACGGGTGCGGTTGCCGCGCTCACCGTGGCGCATGGCGTGGGAACAGCTATCCGCAACCACGTTCGCCCACCAGCGGACGAACTCCCGGGCACCGGCGCCGAGATCATCAAATAGGAGATCACCATGAGCCGACTTGTCATAGATCCTGTCACCCGCATTGAAGGACACCTGCGCATCGAAGCACAGCTCGATGGCGGTCAGGTAACTGACTCCTGGAGCTCGGGAACGATGTTCCGCGGCATTGAACTGATTCTGCGCGGACGCGATCCGCGGGAGGCGTGGATTTGGGCGCAGCGCATTTGTGGGGTCTGCACAACGGTGCACGCGCTGGCTTCCGTCCGTTCGGTGGAAAACGCCCTCGGCATCGAGATTCCTGACAACGCGCGGCTGATTCGCAACATCATTGCCGCCACACAGAACGTCCAGGACCACGTCGTCCACTTCTATCACTTACATGCGCTCGACTGGGTCGACGTTACCGGCGCACTGAAAGCCGATCCGGCCAAGACGTCGGCATTGGCTGAATCCATTTCTCCCTGGCCGAAGTCCAGCCGCAATTACTTCAAAGGCGTTCAGGACAAGGTGAAGGCGTTAGTCGACTCCGGCCAGATCAGCTTGTTCACGGGCGGCTACTGGGGCCATCCCGCGTATCACCTACCTCCCGAAGCCGACCTCATGGCGGTAGCTCACTACCTCGAAGCGCTTGAATTCCAGCGCGAGTTCATTCGCATCCACGCCGTACTCGGCGGAAAGAATCCGCACTTACAGACTTATTTGGTTGGCGGTATGGCAGCCGTGGTCGATCCCAACGAGCCAGGCGCTACAGTCAACGACGAACGAATCACACTGCTGACCGAGCTGGCCGGCAAGGCGCAGGCTTTCGTCGAGCAGGTCTACATTCCGGACGTGCTTGCTATTGCCGGTTTCTACAAAGACTGGTTCGGCCGCGGCGAGGGGTTGGGCAACTTCATGTCCTATGGAGACTATCCCAGCGGAAGCTTAAAGAACACGGCCGACTACTACCTGCCCCGGGGCCTGATCCTGAACCACGATCTCAGCCAGGTACATCCCGTCGATCCGATGAAGGTGACCGAGGCCGTGGCTCACTCGTACTACAACTACAGCGACGGCAACGACGCGGTGAAGCACCCATGGCACGGCGAGACCAACCCGAATTACACCGGCCCCACGCCTCCGTTCGACTTTCTCAAGGTCGAGGACAAGTATTCCTGGCTCAAATCGCCGCGGTATGACGGCATGCCGGTGGAGGTGGGTCCACTTTCCCGGATGCTCGTGGCGTATGCGTCCGGTCACAAGGACGTCAAGGTGTTGGTGGATGGCGCTCTCGCCAAGCTGGGCGCGCCGCCAACTGCTCTCTTCTCGACACTTGGGCGGGTTGCGGCGCGTGCGTTAGAGGCTCAGCTGCTTTCACGCACTTTGGTGGGATATGTGAATCAGCTGAGCGACAACATGGGTCGCGGAAACTTGAAGATTCACAACGGCGATATGTGGGATCCAACCACCTGGCCGAAGACCGCTCAAGGTTTCGGCTTCCACGAAGCACCACGCGGATCGCTCGGCCACTGGATAGACATCGAAGACGGCAAGATCAAAAACTACCAAGCAGTTGTTCCGACCACCTGGAATGCCGGCCCGCGGGATGCCAAGGGGCAGCGCGGCGCCTATGAAATGTCGCTCATGAAGACTCCCATCGCCGATCCCAACCGGCCGTTGGAGATCCTCCGCACCATTCACTCCTTCGATCCGTGCCTGGCCTGTGCCGTTCACGTGGTCGACGCCCGGGGCCGAACCATTAACCCACTCCGTTTTAGATAGGGGGATCCATGCCAACGTCAACAACAGTCACCAAGTTGACCAGCAAGCTAACCGGACATCCCGAACGCGTTGTACGCGTTTACGTGTGGGAATTGCCGGTACGCGTCACGCACTGGATCATGGTCATCACCCTCATTACGCTCTCAGTCAGCGGCGCATATATTAACTGGCCGTTTCTGGTCACCACCGGTATTCTGACCTGGACCATGGCGCAGATGCGCACCATTCACATCATCTCCGCCTATATCTTCACGTGCTCCTTCATGGTCCGAACCTATTGGTTCTTTGCCGGCAATCGGTTCGCGAATTGGAAACAATTCATTCCCGTACAGCGGACACGGTGGACGGACGCTCGCGCCATGCTCAAGTATTATGGATTCCTCCGCTGGGAGCCGGTACCGGAAATTGGCCACAACGCGCTGGCCGGCGTGGCCTATTGCTGGGTCTGGGCTTTGTGCATCATCCAGATCATTACCGGGTTTGTTTTGCTGAATGGCTTTTTGGGCACCAGCCCCGTGTTGAACTTCTTCGTGGGCTGGATTCCGCGGGTGATCGATATCCAATGGATTCGCGCCACGCATTACTTCTGCATGTTTGCTTTCGGCGCTTTCTTCATCCACCACATCTACAGCGCCATGGTCATCTCCATGGAAGAGCGCAGCGGCCTGATGGACAGTATCTTTACCGGCTATAAGTTCGTTCCCGAGTACGAAATCGATCGGGAGAAACAGCTCGAGCAGGTGGAGCGCGGCACCTCGGCACCCAATCAAAAGGTGCCAGCCGCGCCCCCACCGCCCGTATTTTAGAGCGATCATGGGACAGTCGAGATGAGTCTGCGTGAAAGTCGACCGTGCTGCATTTTGGGTCAGGCTCGCTCTGTCCTCGCGGCGAGGGGGCTGGGATTCACGGTAGTCAGTGTGGTCGCCTTGGGAGCAGAGGCGCTTGTCCCGATCGGCTTTGGCGTGAGTCCGCTTGCTCTGGCGTGCGCGGCTCAGAAGCCGGCGTTTTAGAACGATCATGGAAGAATTGAGATGAGGTCTCTGCCCACATCCGACTTCGATAGCGACATTGTCGCGGTCGGCATCGGCAACATTGTGCACACCGATGATGGCGCGGGTGTCCACGCGCTGCAGATGCTTCGTGATTCAGGTCGCGTCCCTGCGGGCGTAGCGCTCATCGAGGGCGGAACGCTGGGCTTGGAACTCATCAGTTACCTCCAGAACGCCAGACATATTCTGCTGCTGGACGCAGTGGATAACAACGCGGAACCCGGTTCACTCATGCGGCTTACTCGTGAAGACCTTTTGTCCATTAAAGGCGGATGGAGTGTCCATCAACTCGGCGTTGCCGATCTGCTCGCGGCCCTGTCTTTGGTCGCCAACGGGTACCAGGATGTTCTATTGCTCGGCGTCCAGCCGCAATCCACCGATTGGGGCACCGAACTGACTCCCAAGGTAAAGCGGGCGCTACCGGCGTTGGTCGAGACAGCGCTTGAGCACCTTCACGCCTGGGCGCCCCATCCAAATCTCCGCCGGGTTGCCGTGCATGCATGAAATGGGTATCGCTCAGTCGATACTCGACGCCGTCGCCGTGGAAATGGAAAAACGTCCGGGCGCGGTACCGACCCGAGTGGGGGTGCGCATCGGAGAACTGTCCGGTGTGAATCCCGAGGCTCTCGATTTTGGTTTCAGCGCCTTAATATTGGAGACGGATTGGTCCGCGTTGAAACTGGAGATCACATTTCTAGCGCGGCGCCAGCGTTGCCTGACCTGCGATAACCTGTTTTCTGTTCGGGAACTCGAATACGAATGTCCTGCCTGCCAGAGTTCTCAGACCACGTTCGCCGGAGGCGACGAACTGGAACTGGAATACCTGGAAGTGGAAGAAGAGCACGGGCCGGACGCCGCGGCGCCCAATGAAGGAGAAACTCGGCAGGCCTAGGCGCGGCGGGCGCGTCCGTCGTGCGCGAGTTACTGAGAGAACCAAACATGACGCAAGTCCCCTTACAGTCCAAGGTCCTTAGCGAGAACCAGCGAATCGCCGATTCTCTGCGCGAGCGCTACGCGGCGCACCAGGTTCTTTGCCTGAACATCGTCAGTTCGCCGGGTTCAGGCAAGACGACGCTGCTCGAAAGGACGCTGGAGGGCTTTCCGCCCGAAACGCGCGTCGCCGTACTCACCGGCGACATTCAAACCGAGCGGGACGCCGAGCGCCTGGCTCGCTTCGGTTTTCCCGTGAAGCAGATTACCACTGGCGGCATCTGTCACCTCGATGGGCGCATGATCGAGCGCGCGCTGGTGGACTGGCCGCTGGAGCAACTTGATCTGCTGCTGGTCGAGAATGTAGGGAACCTGGTTTGCCCCTCCAGCTACGACTTGGGCGAGGCGGCGAAAGTCGTTTTGCTGAGCGTGACGGAAGGCGAGGAAAAGCCGCTGAAATATCCCTCGATGTTCTTCAAATCCGAACTGCTGGTGCTGAACAAGACGGATTTGCTGAAGTACGTTCCGTTCGACATAAACGCCGCCAAAGAGAATGCGCGCAAGGTCCATCCGGAGATCGAGATCATCGAAGTTTCAAGCTTGAACAGGGACGGCATGACTGAGTGGTTCGATTGGCTCAATCGAAAGCGTCATGCTTTTCTGGAGAAGTTAGGCGCCGAAACCGGCCAACCGCAGCAGGCGTAAGAGCGGGCGCGATCGCTCGCATCCGCTCCTCTTATGACAGAATCTATTCCGCGCTGTGGGCGCGATCCATCTCAGCCAGATACTGCGAAACGGAGGCGGCCGGTTTAGCCGCCGGTACCGGGCATCCGTCCAAGGAGTGCTTCTTGTCCTTGCCATAGCAAGTCCCGGTTGGATTGAGGCCGCCCTTACCGTTGGCGTTGATGTGGCAGTAGGTACAGCTCTTGACATCCGGGTTCTTCGCCTTCTCGGCGGTCAGGTAAGCCGGCTTCGCATTCGACGGCGTTGTGAAAACGACCACGCCGGTGGCGAACAAGGCGGTGCATAGCAAGCCCTCTATCCAGAAACGCTTCATCATTGATCTCTCCAGAAAATGAATTTTTGGTCCGCAGAGCCGAAAGCCTGACAGACAATTGCCTAAACCAAGCGTATCCGCTTTCGTTCTGAAAATAAAGGTGGGAAACGTTAATGTCGGGCGGAGGCAGCGCCGTCGGCCAGGGTCCTTCCACCGCTTTGAGAGGCAGCGAGCAGAAGAATAAAGATCAGGTTGACCATCACACCGGCCTGCCCATTTGTAGCGCTTCTTCAATCACATTGCAGGCTACATCCACCCCGTGCTCGGCCTGAATCTGGCGCCCGGTTTCGGCTGCTTTGTTCCTCATCCTGTCGTCCGCAAGCAAGGTCTCCAGCGCTGGAATCGCTGTCGCGATGCTATAGCGATTCCTCGGCATCGTCAGACCCACACCCATTTCCTCGACACGCGCACCATTGTCGGGCTGATCGTGACTGAAGGCCACCACCAGCATCGGCTTGCCCGATCGTAAGGCCTGTGCGGTGGTGCCGATTCCTCCTTGGTGAACAATCGCGGCTGCCCGAGGGAAGAGGAGAGAATGCGGCTCGTAGGTGGAAATCAGCATCTGGTCATCTGATTTCAATCCAAGGCGATTCGCGTATTCGAGACCGGCCAGCAGCACAGCACGGCGTTTCAAGCGGCGTGCCGCCTCCGCACTGGTCTCGAAGAACATCCCCGGGTCGAAGACTGCCGACGAGCCCAGCGTAAACACGATCGGTTCGCTTCCTTCATCAAGGAAACGCGCCAGTTCAGGGCTCAATGCGTGGCTGTCTGCGTCGAAACGGTCGTAGAAGGGGAAGCCGGTAATGGTGGTCCGGGGAGGCCAGTCCGATTGCGGCTGGCCGAACAGTTTCGAAAAGAGTGCAATTGTCCCGCCGGGCGAGAATTGACCCTCAAATAAGGGATGGCCTTTAGGCGGCGGGAGACCCACACGGCGACGAAGCCGGAAATACGGCTTGAACCATTGCCGGCTAACAAAGCGCATCGCTCCGAGAAAGAGTTTCTTGAATAGCGGGCCACGGCCCCGCACCAAGCTTAGCTGCGGCAACCGCGCCAGATCCACCTCGGAAAACATCACGCTCGGCTGCAGGACCACGGAGAGCCACGGGAGCCTGCGCATCTGCGCCACCAGAGGCGTCGCAAAAGTGACGCTATGACTAATCAGCAGATCCGCGCCCTCGGCAGCCGCATTGATGTCGTCCAAGCTCTCGTCAATTTCCGGCATGAGCAGCTCACGGATGATGTACTCGGAACCGCGCAACGGGTGAAAGATTCGCTTGACGACGTCCGGCCGATTTTGAAGCGCTCCAACATCCGGCCGCATCGGCGCAAATGTGATCCCTTCGCTCTCAACCTTTTCCTGGTAGACCTGACATGTCGCGATGACCGGATTGTGCCCGCGCCGCTTGAGCTCGATCGCGAGCGCCAGAAAGGGATGAAGATCGCCAAAAGAGCCCCACGGTGTGAGAACAATGCGCTTCGGTGCCGTATAGTGCGGATCCAATACTCCATTCTCCGTTACGCGGTGGCAGAACTGCCTTACAGCGCTGAAGTACGATGAAATCGCATGCAAACGAGTCTCTGTGTTCGAATCTCGATGCCGTTACTATTGATCCTGTCTTCGGGAGTGCCGGCGGGCTCGGTGCTTGCCGCCGACCCGAACACTCTCACTGCGCAACAGGTGATCGACCGCATCAAGGCGCACACCGGAGGGTCCTGGAAGAAAGGCACGGTCGACACCTTCAAAGCAGGCGATCCGAAGACGCCGGTGACCGGCATTGTTACCACCTTCGCCGACACCTTCGACGTGTTGCAGCGCGCCGCCGCATCCGGCAAGAACCTGATCATCACGCATGAGCCGACCTTCTATAACCACCTGGACGAAACAAAACAGCTGACGGGCGACCCCGTTTATCAGGCCAAGCTCGCCTTCATTCAAGCGCACCACATGGTGGTTTGGCGCTTTCACGACCACTGGCATTCGCCGGCTATGCCGCGGGATGGAATTATGCAAGGAATGGTCACTGCACTGGGTTGGGAGAAGTATCAGGATCCCGCCAATCAGGCGCTGTTCACATTCCCTGAGACCACCTTGGCCGACTTTGCAGCCGGCATCAAGGCGCGCTTGAACATTCGCGACATGCGCGTCGTGGGTGACCCGGCGCAAAAGGTGCAGCACGTCTTCTTTCTGCCGGGCGCGGCCGGCGCCGAGCGCCAGATAAAGGCCCTGGAACTGCCAAGTGTCGATGTGCTGGTGGTGGGCGAGGCACGCGAATGGGAAACGGTCGAGTATGCCCGCGATGCGGTGAGCCAGCACAAACCGAAAGGGCTGATCATCCTCGGCCACGTGGTCTCCGAGGAAAGCGGCATGATCTACTGCGCCGAATGGCTGAAGACGTTTGTGACAGAGGTGCCGATCGAGTTCATGGCAGCAGGTGAACCGTTCCAATAGGAGAAGAGCTAGACCAGGTTCCTCTCGATGGTGGTAATCACATCCTTCATGACCTCCGGCACGTTTGTTCCGAATTTCATGCGAACCACCACCAGCAGTTTCCGGGCGGCGTTTTCAAGATTCTCTAATCGGGCCAGAGCCGCTTGAAGCTCATCGGCTGACATCTGCTGCGGTTCGTACTTCATGGACGATTCCTTCCCCGGATTGCGGTACACAGGCTTCAGAAGGCGCCGCAGAGCGCCTAATTCCGCTTGCTCACGCGCGCAGTTCAGTGCTGGGGCCGCGCGGTTCGATGCCGATGTATTCAGCCCGTTAGCCACAGCCATTCTACTGGATACGCCCAGTTGTTCCCGGCTTTGAACTATTCGCCGCTAGTCGATTTTCCCCTGGCCGGCGAAGAACGGCTTCTTTCCCGCTAGCGCCAGACGTTCGTCCAGTGCTGCCATTACCAGCAGTTCCTCTTCTTCGCTGAGGCCCGTCGCATCTTTCTCGATTCGATGCAGCAGGCCCTTCATGCGTGATGGTGAAAGATCACCGGGAACCGTCAGGGCGTACGCAAACAGCGCATCGGTCCGCAGATCCTCGTCCTCGAAGAAGCCGCGCAGCTTGTCAAGTTCGGAGCGAATGCCGTGATAGCCGATCCCCCAAATCGAATTTCGCCGAGTCTCCAGGTCCTGGTCTTTTAGATGTTTAGCAAAGTGGTCCTTGAAGCTCGGATGCATGGAGCGCCACATGGCCTCCAGTGCCTTGGCGCGAAACGACGGCTGCTTGTACAGCTCTTCCATCGCGCGTCTCACTTCGTTACGATCCGCTTCGGGCGACAACCCCACAAGCACGCCCGCTTGCTCCTCCAGCGGCGTCTGGGGGTCTCTCATAACGCGGAGCATCGCTTCCACAACGTCCGGCGTCTCGTCGCTCACATCGGCCAGCGCCTCCCAGGCACGCGCCCGCACTGTCACGTCGGGATCCGTCTTGGCCAGTTCGAATAACTTCTCGCGCACTTCCGGCTCGATCTCACGATTAAAGAAGGATTGGGCGGCCGTCGCCCGAACGCCAGCCTCCGGGTGATGGAGCAGCTCGACCCGGTCTCCTTCATCGAGCAATTCCACGGGAAGTTGCTCTTCAGCCGAGTACATCTCCCAGATATCGAACTCATCCGCCTCAGTCGTCAGAGCTGGTGCCGGATTCCGCAGCGTCTCAATGGCCTCTGCGACCTCCTTCCGAACCTTGCCGTCATCTTCGGTCAATTCCGCCAGCAGCGTCTCGAGCGCTGGTAAGGCGGCCGGATCGTGATACAGCCCCAACAGGAAAGCGCCATCTCCCGCGTCAAACGGAAGACGGTCCAGCAGCACCTTGAGGATGCGGTCGTCATGGACTCGCAGGCTCGCCAGGATGAAGGCCACTTCCCCGCCCTCGGCTTCGTCCAGCTCGGCGTAGAGTTGCAGTAAGGGTTCGACGGCGGGCTGACCAAGCAGAACCAGCGTCTCAATCACGTCGTCCGGAATCTCAATCGGGGCCACTCGAATCGAGTCGATCAGAAACGGAATGCCGGCCGGCACCCGCAGATGCCGGATCAGCGACACCAGGTCCGGCTCCAGATCCACCACATCTTCGCTGTGGTCTCGCTTAGCAAAGCACGCCACAGCCGCCGCCGTCTCGTCCGGGCGCTCAATCAGCGCTCGCAGGGAGCGGTGATCAAGCGCAAGATAGCCATGCGCAATGGCATCGAGGATGACAGCCGGCGCGACACCGGCAAGCTGATTCGGATCGGGGAATTTGGGCACTCTTTTTATTGTCTACTGGCAGCTATTTCATTTCCGTGAAAAGGGGCACGCGGACATTCCGAGTTCTAGCGCGGGCGGTCCGGGACTACCGGCTTCTGCAAGTCGAGATCTTTCCGGGTGAAGCGTTTTGTCGCGGAGACGATCTGCCCAGTGTGCTGTTGCAGGTGTCCAACCACCTGGTAAACGATCTCGAGCCCACTTCGTTCCGAACCTTGAACCACCGTCTTCTGGAGGAGCGTTGCGTGCGGAAGCTCGGCCACGGTATCAATCGCCGGCGTGACCACCGCTCGCAGGAGGTCTCTTAGCTCCGTTCGTGAGATGTTCCCCAGCGCCGCAAACTCGGCGTCGCGTTCCCGTATATCGGGCAACCCAGCCAATCCGTGGCCAATCCATTGCCGTATGTTCCCCGCCAGATGAAGGATCAGGTTGCCGATCGAATTCTCGTTGATCGAATCGCGATGCCAGACCTGCTCATCGGTGAGCTCGTCCAGGCAGCGATCGATAATCCCTGTCATTTGGTTGAGTTTCAACACCGAATGAGCCAGGAAGAGTGCGGCAATCTCTGATTCCATCACCAGAGTTTAACAGCCGCGCACTGGCGCAAAACCGCCTATTCACGCTACACTAAAGGAGCCGGGCCACGGCTTTTCCCTCCGATCAGGTTGTCCAACGTAGGCGACACCGCACGCGGAAGTTCTTGAAGCCCAAGTTGTGTATTGACCCTAGAAACCAGCAATGATCTCAGTCAGCAATGTCAGCATGCGCTACGGCGGCAAGATCCTGTTCGAGGACGTCGCCACCACGTTCCAGCCGGGTCGCCGCTATGGACTTACCGGTCCGAACGGCGCGGGCAAGTCCACTTTCATGAAGTTGTTGTCGGGCGAGCTCGAGCCCCAGAAGGGCACGGTCGTCCGGCCCAAGAAGCTCGGCGTCCTGCGCCAGGACCAGTACGCGTTCGACCAGTTCCGCGTCGTGGATACGGTCATCATGGGCAATTTGCCGCTCTGGAAAGCTCTGGAAGAGCGCGAAAAGCTGTACGAGAAGCACGATCTTACGGACGAGGACGGAATGCGCCTCGGTGAACTGGAAGGCATCGTAGCGGAAGAAGACGGTTACACCGCCGAAGCGGATGCGGCTGTGTTGCTGGATGGTTTGGATATTCCCGAACCATTTCATCACCGCATGATGGGCGAGTTGCAGGGCGGCCAGAAAGTCCGCGTCCTGCTCGCGCAAGCTTTGTTCGGGCACCCGCAAGCCCTGTTACTGGACGAGCCCACCAACTACCTTGATTTGGAATCCATCCACTGGCTTCGGGAGTTCCTGGTTCGTTACGACGGAACGCTGATCACCATCTCACACGACCGTCACTTCCTGAATGCGGTTTGCACCCACATCGCCGACATCGACTACCAGACGATCATCACCTACACCGGTGGCTACGATGACATGGTGCTCCAGAAGACGCAAGTCCGGTCGCGCATCGAATCGGAGAACGCCCAGCGCGAGAAGAAGATCGCGCAGTTGAATGAGTTCATCGCCCGCTTCTCGGCCGGCACTCGCGCCAGCCAGGTAACGTCTCGCAAGAAGGAAGTGGAGCGGCTGCAGACAACCGAACTGGCGCGCTCCAACATCCAACGCCCGTACATCAAGTTCGAGATGAAGCGGCCTTCCGGGAAACACTCCCTCGAATTCAAGAAGGTCGAGAAGAGTTACGGCGATGTGAAGGTCATCAAGGGCTTCACAGCCTCGGTCCTGCGCGGCCAGAAGATCGCGCTGATGGGCCGCAACGGCGTGGGTAAAACCACCCTACTGAAGGCGCTGCTCAAGAACGCTCCAGGCAATGACGATCCGGATGTGGGTTTGGATTCAGGCAGTGTGGAATGGGGCCACGAAGTCCAGGTCGGGTACTTCGCCCAGGATCACCGTGGCAGCATCCGCAACGGCACCACGGTTGAAGAGTGGCTGCATGACTTCGATCCGCAGGCATCGCGTGAAGAGATTCGCGGCTTGCTCGGTCAGATGCTGTTCCGCGGAGAAGAAGGCGCCAAGCCAACCGACGCCTTATCGGGCGGCGAAGCAGCCCGCCTGATCTTCTGCAAACTGATGCTCCTGAAGCCCAACTTCCTGGTCTTCGACGAGCCAACCAATCATCTCGACTTGGAAGCCATCAACGCACTCAACATTGCGCTGCAAAAGTTCGAAGGCACAGTCCTGCTCGTAACCCACGACGAAGACCTGATTGACGAGGTCGCAAACCGCATCTGGCACTTCACGGCCGAAGGCAAGATTGAGGACTTCGTCGGACCCTACGCCGAGTACGAATCAACCGTCAGCCAGTAGTCACTTCGCCGCGGTTCCGCTCTGCTTCAACAGCTTCGCTACCAATCCGGTCCATCCGGTTTGGTGACTCGCGCCCAGACCGGCGCCCGTGTCTCCATCGAAGAATTCGTAAAACAGGATCTTGTCGCTGAAATGCGGGTCCGTCTGGAAGAGTTCGTTGCCGTTGTAGACGGGCCGCCTGCCATCGGGCCCCGGCAGGAACAGCGACGACAGCCGCTGGGATATGCGCGCCGCGGCTTCCTTCAAGTTCACCCGATCGCCCGAGCCGGTGGGAAACTCAACCTGCAGGCTCTCTCCGTAGTAGTGGTTAAAACGCTGCAATGCTTCGATCAGCAGGAAGTTGATGGGAAACCACACTGGGCCGCGCCAGTTGGAGTTTCCGCCGAAAATACCGGTCCTGGATTCGGCAGGCTCGTAATCAACACGGAAGGTCATGCCACTGATGGGCTGAATGAACGGATTCTGTTCGTAGTGTTTCGACAACGAGCGTATGCCGTGCGGCGATAGAAACTCCGCCTCATCGAGCATGCGTTGCAGGATTCGTTCCAGGCGCGGGCGGTTTACCAGCGACAAAATGCGCCGCTGTTCGATGCCGCCCTCGGTGATCGACGCTAAGGTTTCAGTCAGGTCTGGCCGGTGATCGATGAACCACTGCCTCCGCTTCTTGAAGCCGGGCAGTTGATCAATCAGCGATTCCTCGACAGTATCGGCGGCGAGCATCGGCAGCAAGCCGACCAGAGAACGCAACCGCAGCAGGATATCCTTGCCGTCAGCTACCCGAAGACGGTCGTAGTAGAAACCATCTTCCTCATCCCAGAGGCCCGTGCCACGACTGTGGTTAATGGCGCCGGCGATGTAGAGAAAGTGCTCGAAGAACTTACTGGCAATGTCCTCGTAGGCTTGATTGTAGGTGGCAAGCTGCAGGGCAATCTCCAGCATGTTCAGACAAAACATCCCCATCCAACTTGTGCCGTCCGACTGTTCGAGCAGCCAGCCTGAGGGTAGCGGCGCGCTGCGATCGAAAATGCCGATGTTATCAAGACCCAGAAAACCGCCTTCAAAGATGTTGGCGCCTTCGGAATCCTTGCGGTTCACCCACCAGGTGAAGTTCATCAACAGCTTGTGGAAGACGCTCTCGAGAAAATCGTGATCCGGTTTCCCTTTAAGCCGGGCGTCGATCTTGAAAACACGCCAGCAGGCCCAGGCGTGCACCGGCGGATTCACATCGCTGAAGGACCATTCATAGGCAGGGATCTGGCCGTTCGGGTGCATGTACCACTCGCGCAGAAATAGCGCCACCTGGCGCTTGGCAAAATCGGGATCAATCGAAGCGAAAGCCACGGCGTGGAACGCGAGGTCCCAGGCCGCGTACCATGGATACTCCCATTTATCCGGCATCGAGACGATGTCTTCATTGAATAGGTGCACCCATTGTCGATTGCGCCCGCTCCAACGTTGACTGGGTGGTGCAGGCATGCCACGATCGCCTTCCAGCCAGGTGTGAACCACGAAGTGGTAATACTGCTTGCTCCAGAACATTCCCGCGAAGGCCTGCCGCTGAACCCGCAGGGCTTCAGGAGTCAGACCGGGCGCGTAGTCTGCGTAGAACTCGTCGGCTTCACGAATGCGCTGTGAAAAGACATGCGTCACAACGGCCGTGGTCAGCGTGGGCGCGCCTTCGCGGGCAAGCCGCATGTTTAGGACTTTCTCCTCACCGGGTCCCAGGGTGAGCGAATACATCGCGCAGCATTTGGTGCCCTGGTGATGGGGATTGACCGCGTCCCGCCGGCCGCCAATGATGTAGTCGTGAAACGCATCTTTGACGTATTGGCCCGCGTTGGGCGACCCGAAGATACGCTCGTTATTGGTTACGTTCTCCGTGAACAGTAGTTCCGGTGAGTTTTCCAGCGTCCACAGAAAGCCGCCCAGAGTCTTGTGCACGGCATGAACCGCGCCTGCCGAAGTCAGGCGAAGCGACGGCTTATCGTAGGGGGGGCCGCACCAGCTCCAAGTGTTGCGGAACCACAGCGTCGGAATAAATTGAATGTCCGCCGCCTCGGGTCCGCGGTTTACGACGGTGACCCGAATCAGAATGTCGTCCACGTCATTCTTCGCGTACTCGGCGGTGATATCAAAGTAGCGATCGCCTTCGAAGACGCCGGTTTGTTCAATTTCAAACTCGGGGTCGAGCTTGCCGCGGCGCCGGTTCTCTTCCAGTAGCCGCGTATACGGGTACTCGGCCTGCGGGTACTTGTAGAGGCCTTTCAGATAGGAGTGGGTTGGCGTGGAATCGAGGTAGTAGTAAACCTCTTTCACATCCTCGCCGTGATTGCCTTCATTCCCACTCAGACCGAACAGGCGTTCCTTGAGAATCGGATCGCGGCCGTTCCAGAAGGCCAGTGCGAAGCACAGCCGCTGATGGTTATCGCAGATGCCGAGAATACCGTCTTCCGTCCATCGATAAGCACGGGAACGGGCGTGATCGTGCGGGAAAAACTCCCAGGCGTTGCCGTCGGCGCTATAGTCCTCGCGCACAACGCCCCACGAGCGCTCAGCGAGATACGGACCCCAGCGCTTCCAGTGGCTACTGCGCGCCTCGGAATCTGCCAGCCGCTGCTTCTCCGCCATCATAAGGACTACGCGACGCTTACCTCTTGCGGTGCTACTTCAAGCGGGCGTTTGAACTTGCACTCCGCATTCGGGCATTGAGCCACCGGGCCAGCCTTCAGGTATTTCTCGATAAGGTAGCTGCTGCCACAATCGGGGCACTTCTCTGGAATCGGTTTACCCCACGCGACAAAGTCGCACTCCGGGTAACGGTTGCAGCCGAAGAAGGTGCGTCCGCGCTTGGAGCGCCGCTCCACCACTTCGCCTTGCGTGCAATTGGGGCACGGCACGCCGATGGTCTTCTGCTTTACGTGCTTGCAGGTCGGATAGTTGCTGCAAGCCACAAACTCGCCATAGCGCCCGAATTTCTGCACCAGGTTGTTGCCGCACTGCGGGCACTTTTCTTCCAGCGGTATGTCTTTGCGCTGCGTGCCGCCGATCTGCTTGGTGGTCTTGCAATCGGGGTAGCCGGAACAGGCAAAGAACTGCCCAAATCGGCCTTTCTTCAAGACCATGGGCCGGCCGCAGTTTTCGCAGTATTCCTGCTCGTCCTGTTCGGTGAGGTCGGCACTGTCGACATCCGGCAGGTCGACGGTCAGCTCGCGAGTATTCGTGCAATCGGGGTAGCCGGTGCAGGCAATGAAGCTACCGTGCTTGCCCCACTTGATGACCATCGGCTTGCCGCACTTGTCGCACACCAGGTCGGTGGGCTTTTCCATGCGCTTGATGTCGGTCATGTGGCGCTCGGCGTGTTCCAGATCTTTCTGGAAGCGGTCGTAGAATTCCGCCATGGCGACGCGCCAGTCGATCTTGCCGTCTTCGATCTCGTCCAGTTCGGCTTCCATGCGCGCCGTGTAAGAAACATCGAACAAGTTCTCGAAGCTCTCCAGCAACAAGTCGGTCACCACCATTCCCAGCTCGGTGGGATGGAATTTGCCGCCTTCCTTCTTCACGTACTCGCGATCCTGAATGGTGGAAAGAATCGAGGCGTAGGTGGAGGGGCGGCCGACGCCATCGGCCTCCAATTCCTTGACCAGCGTGGCTTCGGTGAAGCGCGGCGGCGGTTCCGTAAAGTGCTGTTCCGGATCAATCGATTTGAACTTCAGCGTCTCGCCTTCAGTAACCGCCGGCAGACGATGCTTCTCTTCTTCATCGTCTTCGTCGCTGGCGTCCTTGCCTTCCTTATAGACTTTCAGGAAGCCGTCGAACTTCGGGACGCTGCCGGTAGCGCGGAACATATACCGGGCCCCGGTCTTGCCTTTGGCATCGATATCGATGGTGGTTGAATCGAACACCGCCGGATTCATCTGCGAGGCGATAAAGCGCATCCAGATCAGACGGTAAAGCTTCAGTTCGTCTTCGGCCAGAAACTTCGAAACCTCGTCCGGGGTGTATAGAACCGACGTCGGACGAATCGCTTCGTGGGCGTCCTGGGCGTCCTTCTTAGTCTTATATATGTTGGCCGATGCCGGTAGATACTCGGCGCCAAAGGTGCCACCAATAAACGAGCGCACCTCGGCCAAGGCGTCATCGGAGACGCGGGTCGAATCGGTACGCATATAAGTGATAAGACCGACCAGCCCTTCCTTGCCGATCTCCTTACCTTCATACAGACCCTGGGCCAGCATCATGGTGCGCTTCACACTGAAACGGAGCTTGCGAGCCGATTCCTGTTGCAGCGTAGAAGTGATAAACGGCGGAACCGGGTTACGGCGCTTTTCCTTGGTGACAACCGAACGCACCACATAGGCCGCATCGGCCAAGTCGTCCACAAAACTGGTGGCGGTGGCGGCGTCGGCAATGGTGGGCGTCTCGTCGTTTAGCTTCGCCAGCCGGGCTGTCAGGGTGGGCGGCTTCTTGGCAAGCAACCCTACGTCGATGGTCCAGTATTCCTGCTTCTGAAAAGCTCGGATTTCGCGCTCGCGGTCGACGATCAGCCGCAGTGCTACCGTTTGGACGCGTCCGGCGGAGAGGCCGCGGCGAACTTTATCCCATAGCAGCGGCGAAATCTTGTATCCAACCAGCCGGTCGAGCACCCGCCGGGCCTGCTGCGCATCCACCAGATTGATATTGACGGAGCGCGGCTTATCGAAGGCCTTCTTTACGGCATTGGCCGTGATCTCATTGAACATCACCCGATAGAAGGCAGGCCCTTTCGCCTTCTTGGATTCTAGTTCTTCCTGAAGGTGCCAGCAGATTGCTTCGCCTTCGCGATCGGGGTCAGCCGCCAAGTAGATGGATTCAACGCCCTTAGCGGCCGTCTTCAACTCCGAAATCAGCTTTTTCTTACCTTCAATAACCTCGTACCTCGGCGTAAAGTCGTTGTCGACGTCTACCGCGAGATCCTTCTTGGGCAGGTCTTTAATATGTCCGAGCGAAGCCTTGACGACGAACTGCTTACCGAGATACTTCCCAATAGTTTTCGCCTTCGCCGGGGATTCGACGATGACGAGAGATTTTCCCATGACTATGTTTGTTTCCGTAACTGTTCTGAAAAACTCTGAGGGGCATTCCGAGCACGCCCCGGTGAACGCTACTCTTTTACCACACCTTGACAAAGTTCTTTCCGGGCAACTGCCGGATAAGACCGTTCATCTCGAGGTCGAAGAGCGCTGCGATCATTTCAGATGACGAAGCCCCATCAAAAGATTCGAGGAGAGTGTCAAGTTGTTGAGGGATATCAACTTGGAGACGGTTCAGAAGCTTGCGCGCGAGCTGTTGAAGAGGCTCCAGAGAGGGTGCTTCTCCCTCTGGCGGAGGGGCGTCTACGGCCTCTAGAAGAATTTTCTGCTGACCGTGATCGGTGAGCGACCGGCGGACCCGGGCGGGCAATTCGTTGGTGACGTCGGTCCACTCCTGGACCAGCTTGGCGCCCTGCTTGATCAGCAGGTTCGGCCCCCAGCTCATGCGTGAGGTGATGTTGCCCGGTACGGCGAACACTTCCCTACCCTGATCGGTGGCCAGGCGGGCTGTGATGGCAGAGCCGCTATACTGCGCGCCTTCAATAATAAGGACGCCCTCGGATAAACCACTGACGACACGATTGCGAATGGGAAAGTTTTGGGGGAAGGCCGGGGAGCCCATGGGAAACTCCGAAACCAGCAGTCCCTTCTCGGCGATGGTTTCGTAGAGGCGCCGGTTCTCCGTCGGATACGCCAAGTCCACGCCGCAGCCGAAAATCGCCAACGTATCGCCACCGGCTTTAAGCGCGGCCTGGTGCGCTGCTGTGTCAACGCCCCTGGCCATGCCGCTCACAATTACCAAGCCGGCCTTCGCGAGGTCGGCGGACAAATGCTCGGTCGCTGCCAGTCCGTAGGGTGTCGGCCGACGCGTTCCGACCACAGCCAGGCAAAAGCGCTGCAGCAATTCCACGCGGCCTTTCACGAAGAGCACGGTGGGAGGATCGAAGATCTCACGCAAGCTGGGCGGGTAAAGCGGGTCGGAGTACGAGATCAGTCGCGCGCCGGCATCCAGCATCCGCTGTTGTTGCTCGACTGCGTCTTCAAAGGTCACGCCGCTGGCGATGCTGCGCGCCAGGCTGGGGCTCACCCCGGCGGCTTCGAGCTCCGATGCCGAAGCGCGGAAAATCGCCTCTGGGGTGTGAAGTCTTTCCAGGACCCGCAGCGTCCCGATGGCCCCGAGCCCCGGCACCATCCGGAGCGCTAGCCAATGCAGTTCCTCGTCTTTTGTCAACAATGTGGTTGCCATTCACTAAGTTGGTGCAAGCAAACCGCATTCACTCTCACGCTCACTCAAAAGATTCGGCCCGACCGCTCAGACGAAAAGCCAGGCTTACAGGACTTTCTGGGCGAGAGCGGATCGGGTCATAGGCGGATTGGTGTGGCGATCTCTTCCAGCGTCTACTGAGCGCGCCGCCCTTTTCTAGTGCCCCAACCGGATCTCTCATAGTGGGGCCTTCCTGTCACCCGCCTCACTTTCTGAACGTCATATAGTTAGGTGATTCATCATGACGAGGCCAAACCTCCGCTGGCAGGCGTTACCGCTTCTGCTGGTATCGGCGGTTTTGGCCTGCGCCCAGACAAACGATATGGGTTTGTCGGCGCCGCCCATGCAATGGCCCGTCAGCCCTTATTACCCACAGGCGCCGGCAGAACCACCCGGGCCAGGAACGATCAACTACGTGGAAGGCCAAGTTTCGCTCGACGGCCAGAGCCTCTCGGGGCGCTCGGTCGGCACGGCTAGACTGATCCCGGGCCACGCGCTCACCACCACCGATGGCTACGCCGAGGTCTTGCTGACACCGGGCGCTTTCCTGCGCATCGGGCACAATAGCGAAATCCACATCTTCTCCGCCGGCCTGGTAGAGACACAGGTTCAACTCGCGCGTGGCTCCGCACTACTCGAAGTGGACCAACTGATACCGGGCACGCATCTCGGGGTCGTGATGAGCGGCGCAACCACGCAGATCGCGAAGAATGGTCTGTATGTTTTCGACTCGACTCGCCAGGCGGTGATGGTGGTGGATGGCCAGGCGACTGTTCAAGAAGCAACTGGAACCACAACCCTCGACAAGCGCCATCAGGTCCTGCTCGCCAGTACTCATCCTTTGAAAAAAAGCGGCTTCAAGTTAAAGGCGATTGAAACCGACCCCCTCTATGCCTGGAGCAGGGCCCGCAGCGAAGATGTAGCGCAAGCAAGTTCCAGCGCTGCGGCCAACGCGTCTTCCTATCTAGCGCCCGCCCCGGGGTGGTACTGGGATCCTACATGGAACTCCTACGGCTTCTGGCCGTCTGCCGACTATGCTTACAGCCCGTTTGGTTGGAACTTCTACTCGCCCGGCTACTTTGGCTTCGGGTTCTACGGCGGCGGCTACTACGGCTCCAGTTGGCACCGCCATTCCGGCTGGCATTGGTTCGGCCATGGCAGTGGAGGCACAGGTTCACACGGCGGCCATAGCGGTGGTGGCCATATCAGTGGCGGCGGCCACAGTGGTGGTGGCCATATCAGTGGCGGCGGCCACAGTGGTGGTGGCGGCCACGCCGGGGGCGGTGGCCACGGCGGCGGGGGCGGAGGAGGCGGCCATCGGTAACCAGCGTGGCCTCCGCCCTACTGGATGGACTGCCCCTGCTCCAGCGCCTTCACCATGTCTTCCAGGCTCTTCTTGTTGAGCGGATCCGGAGCTTGCACCACCGCTTTCTGAGCGTGTTCCAGTGCTTGCTTGTTATCGCCCACCGCGGCATATCCGCGCGCCAGTCCTACATGAACAGGCCACGCATCGCCATTTCGTTCGGCGTTGTATTGGAAGATCGCCATCGCCTCACTGTTCTTCTTGGCGGCCAGCAGCTGCCTTCCGTACTGATGTATTTGAATTGGCGTTGTGCCTGGCAGTTTCAGAGCCGCATCCATAATCGTCTTCGCCTCCGGTTCCCGCCCCAGTTTCGCGAGAATCAACGCCTTCGTGCTGAGCGTGTCGAAATTCGTCTGTCCCACGAACGGCATGTTGATCGACGCATCGGCCCACTTCAATCCTTGCTCCAGGTCGGTGTTCGCGGTGAGGCAGAACTGCGCTGCTGCCATGTAGGCATCGAACTTGAACCCGGCCGAGCCGGTCAATTCCTTTCGAATCTGCGCCAGATAGATCTCATTGACGTTGGCCTTGATGTTCCACCCCACCGCCAGGTCTTCCCACTGCATCTCGACGGTGGCTTCGTCCGGACGGCGCACCGGGAATTCATAAGCCAGCCACTCCCGATAATCGTTCTTGTGCGGCTTCACCTTCACCCGCAGTGCGTCAAGGCTTGGGTCGTAAAAGAAGCTGCCCCAGGAGGACGAGTTTTTATTAAAGATGATGGTCCATTCGTCCTGCTCCGGAATCATAAACAGGCCATACCGGCCCGCCGGCAGCGGCTTTCCTTCAATCATCACGTCGTGCGACACAGAAAACACCGTATTCTCATTCGCACCCGCGCGCCACGGATCGGGTTGGTTGTTGGCGAATCCCGGGTTGGAGAGCCCGTACGGCACCAGTTTTCCCCAGATTTCGCCGTGCCGGTCCTTCCCGCCCGGTCCATGCACAGCGGGGCTGGAATACTCAATGCTTACATTGACAGGTCCAATTCCCTGGGTCACGGCCGCCCGCTGGTTGTTCCCACTGGGAGGCAATGTAGTTGGCGAGAATTGAGCGAACGTCAATCCCGCGGCAAAGAAGAACAGGCTAGTACGGAAGAGTGTAGGCATGAGGCGACAGACGCGCCAGGCCAGGAAAGGTTTGTGCGGTGCCGTCTACGCCGTCCAATGGAGACCTGCCTCTTGGTTAAAGAAGCAACGAGTAAGTAACCGGCTTGAGGCTAGCTGACCCGCTGTAACTCCTGTTTTGCCCGCCGGCGCAGTTCGCAGGCGTAGTGCCTGGTGATCTCCAGCTCCTGGCTTACCTCGCTTAGGGGTTTGTCGGAGAGCAGCGTCTCGCGGATCTCCGGCGTTCGCCACCATGCGACCTTTGTGCGGGGCCCGACTAAGGTGCGGCGCCAGAACGCAACTGTATAAGGCTTAACCCCATATTTTGCAGCGAGTTCGCGAAGGGGTAATGACTCCAGATCCGCGATGTGCGCCGTCCAAAAGGCCTTCGCGTCATGGTGGTAACGCAACCCAAGCCGTCGTCGTGCACGCTGCAGCGAGTTCTTGCTCGCAGGCAAATCGAATAGCACGCCAAACCCCGTGGCCCGGATTGCTTGCCAATGGTCTCCGAGTTCCTTCGTCACAATCAGCTGCGGCCTGACTCCACGAAAAGCTGTATCTTTGTCCGCGGGGGTGCCGAAATAAAGGCTAAACCCGTACTTGCTAGCCCGCGCCTCATGGACGTCCCACAAGACATCACCCACGTCTCTGACCCGCGCAGGGATAGTGACCTGGGCGGAGTTAGTAACTGGTTCGACTGTGGCTTGCTTGCCTCGTCCGAACCAACATGTAAATTCAAACTTCGTTCGAATCGATTCTGCTTCGATCGACATTCTCTTGTCCCTTTTCTTTGATCGCGACCAATCTGCGGGCCGTCCGCCGTTGAGGGGTGAGCCCGCTTGCCGGGTTTTCCCAATAAAAAAGCCAGCTGTCCAAGCCGGCTTGATCATTTACCAATGCTGACTGAAGTTACCACGGAAAGGCGAAGAATCGGATCGGGTGAGCGGCACGCGGTTGTGCTAGATGCTTGATTTGCAGGGAACTAAGTTTATTTTTTTGATTTGTGAATGACTCAACGGGGTAGGAAAAAAAGTTACGAGATGCTGGGGCTATGATGTGCCAGCGGGAATCGACGCGGCGTCGATTGCGGGCCGGGGGCCCACCCTACGTCGGATTGCTGCCGAAGATGGCCGAATACAATAGGTAAGCGCCGAATGAACAGACTACTGGCAGCTGGATTCCTGGCTACGTGGCTTCTCGCCGCACCCTCCGCTATCCCGACCGGCCCCGAAGCCGGCTCGACCGTCCCCGACTTCGCGGCGGTCGACCAATTTGGCAAAACCCAGTCCCTTCGCACCATCCTCGGCCCCAAAGGCGCCCTGCTTGTCTTCTACCGCTCGGCCGACTGGTGACCCTTCTGCAAAGCCCAACTGGTCGAGTTGGAAAAGCACAGAGACCGCATTAAGCAGTCGGGGTTGGGCCTTGCGGCTATTAGCTACGATTCTCCGGAGGTGCTCAAGGCATTCTCGGAACGCCAGGGAATCACATTCCCGCTGCTGTCAGATCCTCAGTCGCGCATCATTACCGAGTACGGCATTCTGAACCAGACGGTCCAGAAGACCTCGCCGGTTTGGGGCGTACCTTATCCCGGCGTCTACGTGCTCGACGCCGAGGGGAAAGTCGTCGCAAAATACTTTGAAGACGATTACAAGCAGCGCGACACGGCGGCACAGATCCTGATCAAGAGCTTTGGTCTGGAGGCGCCCGGCCCGCATGAGACCGTACCCGCCAAGCATCTTCAAATCAAAACTTCTTCGAGCGACGTTGACGTTGCCACCGGGCAGAACATCATCTTAGAGCTTGCCGTCGATCTGCCCGAGAAGATGCACGTCTATGCACCGGGTATTCAGCACTACATCCCTATCGAGTGGACGATCGCGGACGGAGCTGGTTATCACGCCGGGCCGGTCGAGTATCCTGCCTCCACGGTGATGCGGCTCGAAATCATTCACGAGAGTGTCCCGGTCTTTCAGGGCCGCTTCCGATTGCTGCGGACCGTCACGATCGGCGATCCAGCCGCATTGAAGCCGATACTCGAAAAAGGCGGCGCACTCATCATCGAAGGCAGCTTCCGTTACCAGGCGTGCGACGACGTGGAATGCTACCTGCCCGAAACCGTGCCAGTGAGATGGACGCTGCATGCGCTGCCGCTCGATAGAACCCGGGTTCCGGAAGCGCTGCAGCGCAAAGCAGCGGCGCCGTCGCAGTAAGTAGCAGGCAGCCTGCAAGCCTTGCGATCCTCGGTAGGCCGAGCCCGCCTCGATGTGAGATCCTGATGACTCTCAGAGGCGCAAGGGGGAACGATACGTGTGTTTTTCAGCAGCAGCCAACTTTGTGGGTAGTGGAGTGCTCGCCGCGGTAGGGGTTGTCACGTTGACGAAAGTGAAGCACCGGCGCGAGCTTTTATTCGCAGCAATGCCGACGCTGTTTGCTGTTCACCAGTTCATCGAAGGATTCGTCTGGCTCGGCTTGGACGGCGTTCTCTCTCCGACGGTCACGCACGATATGGGTGCGGCGTTCGTGCTCTATGCGCAGGGACTTCTCCCATTCCTGCTGCCGGTCAGCGTTCTCCTGTTTGAGCCTCGCCGCCGGGACCGCAAGCGGATGATGCCTTTTGTCGTGCTTGGCGGGGCGACCACCCTTTACATGTTGTGGGGCCTCACCGCCTACCCCTTGCAGATATATGTGAAAGAAAACAGCATCGTGTACTTCAATCCGGCGACCAACAATACGACGCTGGCGGTGCTGTACGTGATCGCAACCTGTGGTTCGCTCTTCTTTTCAAAGGTCAGGTCCATGGTTATATTCGGCGCGGCGAACCTCGCGATTCTGCTTACTGTGATGGCGCTTAAGCGGTACGCATTCACGTCGCTGTGGTGTGCCTACGCGGCAGTCGCCAGTGTGATCATTCTCGTGTACTTTTGGAGAAGCACCGAAGACAGGCCCTTGCGCTATGCGGAGATATTGTAACGGCGCAGGTGGGCGTGCCTTTGAGCCGAACTGTTGCGGACTGGTTGGGGCCGATTCGGCCGCGTTGAAGCCGATTCCGTGACGCTCTTGTCGTCGAATCTGGGCTAGGGCGCGGGCGCTCGAAAGCCCTGCAACGCAAAACACCGATCATCCCCTGAGCGGGCGGAAAGAACGAAGCCAAGCCCCCGACCCGGCATTTTACGAAACGAAGACGAGGATGAGCGGGACCCGTTCACCCCCGAGGATGAAAATGTGTGCGATTTTGAGCCTAGGCGGAAGAGGGTGGCCGGGACGAGTACTGGAGGCAGTAAAACCGCAAACGAAACGGGCCAGGCCGACAATTGAATCCCCGAATGGAGCCGTCGAGCCGAGGAAGAAGGTATTGCTGAAGATGTGGGCTGTTCTTAAGCAGAAGGGAGAACGAACGATGATTTGTGAGGCGATTGAGCGATGCGCAGGAATAGATGTGGGGAAGAAGTTTCTGGCGGTGTGCATCATGACGGGACCTAGGAGCGGAGAAGAGAGCGCGGAGCGGCGGCGTTTCGGAACGACGATAGCGGAGTTGGAAGCGTTGCGTGACTGGCTGAAGGCGGAGGCCATTACGCATGTGGTGATGGAATAGACCGGTTCGTATAGGAAGACGGTATACAACGTGTTGGAAGAGAGCGTAAAGGTCTATCTGGCCAACGAGCCGGAAGTGAAGAACCGAAAAGGGCACAAGACAGACGACAAGGATGGGTGGTGGTGGGAGCATTTGCTGCGGCACGCCATGATTCACCACAGCTTCATTCCGCCGCGGTCGATCCGTGAGTTGCGCGATCTGACGCGTAGGCGCAAGAAGTTGCTGAGCGCCGACACGGCCGAGAAGAACCGTGTCCAGAAGGTGCTGGAAGACGCCAACGTGAAACTGAGCAACGTGCTGTCGGATGTGTTAGGTGTGTCCGGGCAACTGATGCTGGATGCGTTGCTGGAGGGGAAAGCACCGCGCGCCGAGATGGCGCAGCTCGCCCAGCGCGGCGCTCGGAAGAAGATAACCGAGATTATTCAGACGCTGGAAGGGCATCGGATGAGCGATCATCACCGGCGAATGATTCGCTACGGCCTGGAGCACATGAAGTTCCTCGAAGAACAGATTACGGAGCTGGATGCCGACATGGTGGCGCAGATCCGGGAGGCGGGCCTGGAACAGGCTTGGCAATTGATGCAGACGGTGCCTGGGATACAGGAGCGCAGCGCGGCCAGCATTTTGGCCGAGACGGGCGCGGACATGGAGCAGTTCCCTTCGGCCAAGCACTTGAGTTCGTGGGCCGGCCTCTGCCACGGCAACAACCGCAGCGCCGGCAGAAACAAGAGCAGTCGGACCACGGGCGGGAACCCGTGGCTGCCTAGCGCCCTCACCGAATGCGCGTGGGCCGCGGCGGCCACCAAGAACTGTTTTCTCAAAAGAGAAGCCGGGATGTAACTCGCAGAGCCGGATGTGGGCATCCTGCGCGGGCGAGGGCGCCCGCCCCACTTCCGGGGAAGGACTCAACCTGCTCGATGCACTCCGAACGATTACTCAGCAGCGAAGTGACTTGAAAAAACAAACCCAATTCAACTCGCGGAATGCGGCTGATCGGAAGCCTATCTGGTTCCATGATGAGGCACATCGAGCAGGCCTACGATTGGGACGTTACCGAAGCGGTTGATTCTGTTGGGAAAATTATTGGATAAGCGGTGTGAACGACTCGAGGACGTCCCGTAACGGGGCAGGAAAAGGTGCGGGACGCCGGGGCGAATCGACACGGCGTCGATTGCGGGCGGGGCGCCCACCCTACGTCGGATTTTCCGATTATTCTAGGCGGGCCGCTTCTTGCTTCTGTGACTGCCGGTATCTTGCCAGCAGTTCGTCGCGGTTCTGCCGCAGATCCAATCCGGTCGGCAAGGGATAGGGTTGGCCGCCCATGATCCCTTGCCACAAAATGCGGTTGTACCCGGCGGGGTCTACGCGGTCCTCGGATGTGAAGTCCATTCCGTCTGTGGCCCGCGCCCAATACTTCACGTCGTGCGTTGGCTTCGGTACGATGACATCCGGTGGTTTGGGTGGCAGCGGCAGTTGCGTGCCGTACAGGTACGCCGAGGGGATGGGCGTGAACCCCCACTTACTCGGCTTCGTCTCGAAGATGTCGGCCATGGGCTTTGCCGTCGCATCGTTCAGGTTCATCGGCGGCAGGCCCAATACCTCTTCCATGGTGCGCAGAAGGTCGATCGTGGTGTACCGCGTGGAGACCACCATGTTTCTTTTCACGTAAGCGCCGGCTACAAACGCAGTGCTGCGATGCGAATCCACGTGATCACCGCCATCCTGTGCATCATCTTCCGCTATGAAAATCAGAGTGCTGTTCGCGTATGCACTGTTTGCGATCTTCTGAATTAGCAAGCCGACTGCATAGTCGTTATCGGCAATCTCTGTCTCCGGGGTATTCACTCCGTCGAGCGTCGCGGACGTGTAGTTTCCGGTGTGATCATGCATGAACCGAACCAAGCTCAGCGCAGGTAGCTGCCGCTTTTCGGGCTTGGCGTAGTTGGAATCAAATTCTCGCTCCCACTCCTTGAAACGGTAATAGTCGGGAAACGAGTTATCGAAACCACGGAAGAACGGATCGGTGTAAGGAGTCAAGGCCACACTCGTCGGGTAAGCCACTGTTGTCGGCGCTGGGCCGGATGCCGGATCTCTCAGCAGCGGAATAGCGTAGTCGGCCGTTGAATAGCGGTCGTGTCGATGAAGAAACCGTAGTTGCGCACGGTGAGATGGGCCCGCAGCGCGGCGTCCCATAAGTAGCCGGTGTTCAGTTCATTGTTCGGCCCATCCGGCGCAGATTCATTGGCCGGCCCGGGCAACACATCCGGATCGGTCGATGTGAACGGGTCGGCCGCCAAACGCCCGGCAAGGGTTGGGATTCCGACATTCACGTTGCGGATGTCACCCTCGGAATCCAGGCTAAGGCCGCGCAAGGCATAGGCGACAGGGTATTGATGCTCGACCACGTCGGGGGCTTGAGCCGCGGTACTCCACAACCAGCCGTCATAGCTGACTTCGGCCGTATCCAGGAAGTTGTCGAGCGTCACGAAAGTTCGTGCCAGATTATGCTCGTTGGGCGTGATCGCTCGCCCAAACTCAGCCATAGCGGGCTCCCCATTACCAACTTCGAGGTCACCCAGGATTTGGTCGTATGTCCGATTTTCCTTGAGGATAAAAATGACGTGCCGGATACCCTTTCGGACGGCCGCCATCACCGCGGCCTCTTGGGCGCTTTCGGTGCTCGAGAAATGGTTGTTCATCGCCACCTGCGCGGTCAGCCTGGTAAGCTGCACCGGGGTCGGGAGCGGGAAAGTCTGGAGGCCCGCCTTGGTTCGCTCAGGATTGTACTGATTGGTCGGCATGCAATTGGGCCACGTGGCCGGTCCGTAGCCGCCATAGCAAAATTGGCTATTCGCGCCCGTCGGCGATTTCTCATTCACGGTGTACACGTTCACCAACGAAGCTTTGCTGTCGTCGAAGGTGCTTGAGTTCGGATACCAGCTGAAGCTCACTGAGTTCGGGTACCAGCCGGTCGGGATTAGGCCAGTTACATGGCTGCCAGCCGCTCCGCCGAGGGCAACCACCGAAATGCAATTCAAATTGCCATTCGTCACATACAGCTGCGTTTCGTCCGGCGACAGCGTCACACTATTCGTGTTGGCACCTTTATAGTTCGCCAGCTTGGGAGGCAGTAACGGGGCGATCACCTGAATGGTTTCGACTACCGCGTTCTTCGCAGTGTCGATCGCGTCAACCGTATCCGTTTGGTCTTCGGCGACATACAGCAATGTCTGGGCTCGGTTCAACGTCATCTTGTTCGGCTGGCCCCTGACTGCGATCCGAGTCTTTACAGCCGGCGTCGATCCCCCGAGATCCACGACCACGATCTCGCGGTCGCGAATACTGGACACATATGCTGTTGTGCTCGCTCCGGTACCCTTCACCAGCACCCAAAATGGAAATTCGCCGCCCGGAATACCGGCCTTCGAGGGGTCGCTCTTGCCGGGCCGTAGATCGAGGTTTGGCGTCGGCGAGTTCCTGGTCGGCCGCGACCATTTACCCAGGCCGCCGGTGAATACCGATAGCGACTCGTTGTAGTAATTCGCCACCACGAGGGTTTGACCATCCGTGGATATAGCCACGCCCGCGGCGCAAGGCCGTACGCCAACCATTTGGTTTACGTGCAAGGCTCCGTTGGGTTGGATGTTCAGCCCAACGCCTCGGCCGTTGTTGCCCAAGGCGAGCGACAACACGGCTGCATCCGCCCGTTTTCAATGTTGTGCACCGTGAAGAAGTGCACATTGTCGTTGAATACGCCGGCTACGTAGAAGGCCGTCCCTGTTGGATCGAAAACAATGCCGTGGTATGTGTCCTTGACCGGAATCACTTGCGTCTTGACGGGGGTGGGCGTCGAAATGTCGTACACGAAGACGTACTCGGAAGAGTCCGGGCTGTACCACGGATACGGCCCAGGGTTGGTCGCCATGTAGACGCGGTTGTAGCCGCTGGTAAGAACCAGCAGGACTTTGTGATCAGGGCTGACCACGCTGCTCACGGCTTGCCCGGCCTCCCATGCCGGCAGGTCGGCGAGATCGGAGTTGAGGGTAACGAACTGCCAACCGTCCAGCGCCAGCGGCGTAATCTGCTGGTTCATATTCGGCACGTCCTGGCGGCCCAAAGGCGGCGGACCGCTGGATTGCACCTGAGTCTGCGCGATACAGATCTTTACGGCCAGGGTCAAGCGAACCGCTGCCCGTAGCGAAAGCCGATGAACGTTGCTCGTCATTGCGATCCTCCGATAACTCGATTCGGGACGTGGGACGACTGCTCACACGTGGCTCTGGCATGGGGGGACATACTTGGTGTGTGCGGACGGGTTTTCGTCCGTGGGAGGCAAACGGAACCCGTTCAATGAGCGTTTCGATTCGTTCGAAGTTAAGCCCCTTCAGTTGCCAAAATGCTAGCAGCCGGGACGGCCCACCCTCAGAACTATAGTGCCCAGGAGGTGAAAGAGTCTCGAAAAAAGTCGACTGCACTGTTGCGACGGTTGCCAAGAGAGATTGCTGGAGTGCGTTTTCGAGCGGTTATGGCCTTGCTGACGCGCGGTGGAAAGGAGCACAGCTGAATCCGCTTGCTTACGAGATCTGTGTGAAAACCCTGGACCACGGTGACGAGTGACCGTCGAGTGTAGTGAATCTTGGGACAGGCTCGCTCTGTCCACGCGGCGAAGGGACTAGGGTGACGAAATACGCGTCGGGGTCGCCTTGGGAAAAGGCGCCTGTCCCGGTCGGCTTTGGCCTCGGCAAGCTTAGCGAAAGAGTAGGGAGATGTCGTTTGGAGGCCGGCTATTAAGTGCGCTCCGTCGAAAATCAACGGCCAATCGCGGGTCCTAAGAGCTTGCGTTGAATTCGATCCCTCGGTTTCGTGCTCCCGAGGCTTTTGCGTTCGCTCCCTGACGGTCACGGCTCCGTAACACCCACTCCGGCGAAAATCACCCTTCGATGGTGGCCTTGCTGACGCGCGGTCGAAAGGAGAATACCCGAATCCGCTTGCTCACGCGCGCGGTTCTGTGCCCGAGGGGCGCTGCTCTGGGTGCGGGGCCGTTGCCGCCTTGAGAGATAAACATAGGAGAATTGAATCTATGACGACAAAGATCAGGACGGCTCTAACGGCGCTCAGGTTTTGGAAATCTAAAGGATGGATCGTGGGCTGCACCGCCTTGATTTCCTTTGCGGCAGGATCGCTTCTTACTGCGCGCTTGATGCGACTGGAGCCGGTGCGCGCCGATAGCAATCGCGTCTTTCAGCTGATGGTTTATCACACCGTGCCGGGGAAAGTGCCGGCCCTCGAATCGATCTTTCGCGATGTTTCAAAGCTACAAGCCAAGCACGACCTCAACGTGGTCGGCTACTGGGTACCCAACAATGATCCAGCCTGGGCCAACACGTTCGTCTACATCGTGGCCCATTCCAGCGAGGAACAGGCGAAGAAGAATTGGGCCGCGCTGCATGCCGACTCCGCCTTTTTGGAGTATCGGAACCAGGCCGCGCTGTTAATAGAAAAGACAGGCGAAGAGTACAAGGTGGACGAGGTGTATATGCACCCGACGGATTATTCAGCGCTAAAGTAAGGCTGCGATATCAGGAATATCGCGAAACTCCCGTCCCGCTTGTACTTTTATCGTCCGCTTCTTAATGAGTCGACCATTTTCCGGACACTCGAGACGATGATCTGCGGCTCGTCGACGATGACCATATGAAAACTGTTCCCGGCGAGAATCTGACTGCTGTTGGAGGATAAGGCTAAGAGCTTTGCCTGAAGTTCTGCGTAGCCGGGTGTCTCGTTGTTCGTCCAGATGACGATGAGCGGCTGGTCCGCTAGAGTGGCGCGCTCCAGGGCGCTGGAACATTCGGAAACCGTTTCGCCGTCCGGGCGCACTGGATTCTTCGACATGGCCCAAGCGTGGAGATCCTGATTGCGTTGGGGCAACTTACGGAAGTTCCGGTCATCCTCGAGACCCAGGGTGATCGGTTCCGCAGATATCAGAATGGGTGGGCTATCGAGAGCGCCAAAGGCCGAGGAAACGGGCTTCGGCGGCGGCGCGTCGGTGCTGGGAGGGACAAAAGCGTGGTCAACCAATATCAATCCCGCGACTTCCGCAGGGTAGTCGAAGGCATACAGGCGTCCCCAAAGAGCGCCGATCGAAAAGCCAACCAAAATAAATCGAGGAGGAATTCCAGCGTTCCGGAGGGCACGATGGAGCTCCGACACCCTGCCGGCGCAGGTCGGAGGATTGGGAGGTGGATCGCTCCAAGCGGTACCGGACGGATCCCAGATGCAGATGCGCGTGAACTTGGCGACCTCTGGTTGAACCAGGCCCCAGTCGAAAGAGAAGGCACCTCCGACGACAATGACGGTGGGGCTTCCCGAACCTGTGCAGTAGAGGTGAACCCGATAACCGCCAGCATCGACCAGGGTTCCCATGGGCGGGGGTGAGGCTGGTTCTTCGGCGCCCGCACCAAAGCAGGCGAAGAGCAGAAGGAACACGATTCGACAATGCGGACTCATATCCTGCTTCTGACTCTGACGATAACGCTATTCTCCGGATGTTCCCACAAGACCGTCCCCGCACCGCCGGTCGCGCCGTCCAGGAACTCGTACATGGATTTGACGCCGGATTGGCGTTTGCGGATACTGCTGCCTCTGGTCAAGGACGGAAGCTCTGGAGTAGCGGCGCATTGCGTTCAGGAAAACGGTGGCTCTCTGGTATGCTCAGCACCGAACTTGATCGGCTATCAGATGTCGTATTATTCGGTCGATCCGGCGGGCGACGGCAAAGTCCGTCTGCGATTCACGTCGGCCGAGACGACGATCGATGGGAAAAAGGAGCCAAGCTCCAATGCAGTGCCGCTTCCTCTGCCGCTCCCGGCTGGCGCGGCGTACATCCGGTTGATCTATCTCATACGCGTGAGCCCGGCGGATCACAATATGGCGATCGTCGCGGCAAAGAACCTCGACGCTTTGAAAGCTTTCACCGAGCGGCTGAACTCTGATCCAACGGTATGCCGACGAGAGCGCGAAATCTCCTGCACATGGACGCCGGAGGGCATTGTGGTGAGGCCGGAGGCGGTGTCGTCGCCGAAGTAGCTCCGACGCGTTTTTCTTCCAGTTTCATTTGCGCGTAACCTGATCGACGTAGCATTGAGGCTGGTCGCCGGGTCTGTGGTCTATAGCCTGGCGCCCCATGAAATAACCCGATCCCCGTCTGTGAAGGAGTAGAACATGCCAACGAACAATGCATCCGAGCACCACAAGAGCGCGGCTGAGCACCACAACCACGCCGCTAAGCACCATGAAGAAGCCGCTAAGCACCATGAGGCGGGCAATCACGAAAAGGCCGCACATCACGCCCATATCGCGCATGGACACCATTTGCATGCCGAGCATCACGCAAACGAAGCGGCCAAGCTTCACGCTGAGCAGCACTCGCCCGTTCTCGCCCACAAGGCTTAGAACGCTCCTCAGAAGGGGCTTTGGCAAAGGTCGATCCGTCTCGACCGATCCGGCGTAGGCGTCATTTTATTCAATTGCTCAAATACGAATCCTGTGATCCGGACACGGCTTTGCTCTGAAAACCCACAGGCTGAAGGCCTGTATTACTAAATCTTTGTTTCTTTGCGCGGAGCAACGATTGTTAGAGAACGAAGGGTAGCCGGTCGTGGGCGACCGGCGCGGACGTGGGCGTTCAGCCCCACCTCTGCATCCCGCGCTGTGCCACGAGGAGGCAGATGACGCTGGCAGGAAAGACCGGTCAGCACAATTCGATGCTAATTATCTTGCGGCTTGTCGGGCTGCGTCGATGCGCTGGGTGAGCTGCGCGAGAACAGGGTTTTGCCCGAAGGCACGAAATTTCTGCTGCGCGTAAAACGAGATCTGGTTTCCGAAACGGCTTGGGTTGCGCAGGGTGAGTGTGACTCGATAGCCGTCCGAGGGCTGGTAGCCGACGTTGATGATGTTTGCCAGCGGAATCTGTTCCTGCTCACGGCCGATGCGGACGATGAGAGAGTCACCAGCGTCGAGAACTTCGTCTGCCAGCCCCCACATGCTTTTCTTCATGATGAAAAATCCGATGGCGCCCATGAACAGTGGAAAAACAATGGCGGCCAGGGAATGATTGCCGTGGGCGTCTTTGCCGAACAGGGCGATCAGGAAAAAGAAGCCGAGTAACCCGAACCAGATGACGGGAAAAACTACTTTGCCGAGAGCGACACTACCTGAACTGATGCGCTGCATCGTGAGAGATTCTCCTGTTGCGGCAGGAGGATTTATACCCGATGCCTCATTATCTCCTCGCACCGTACCGGACGCAAGATCGGTTGCACTCAGTTAGGCAAAGCCAATTCACTTCGCCGGAATCTTAAGTCTGCCGTTTGTGAAACACAAAGAAGAATATCGCCAAGCAGCAGGCGCCAAAGGCGTAAATCAAGGACGAAAGAAACTCGGCCGCCGATACCGCGCCACGCACGAAGGCCATGGTGACGAAAATGAAATCCCAGACGCGCAGGGCCGCGATGATTAAGGTCCCAACCAGCGCGAGAAGCGCCGCATTTTTGAGGGTCATGCCCGGAGTATGACCTCCCTTAGGCGCGCCGTAAACCCGCAATCCTCCTATCTCTCCAACGGCTCCGTCGAAAATCACCGTCCAACGGCGGCCTTGCTCACGCGGTTGCTCTGAAAAATGCCGGTTGGGAATCTGGGGACAGGCTCGCTGCGTCCACGCGGCGACGGGCTTCCGTGACGAAATCCGAAAATGTGTGCGCGCCTTGGGACGCAGGCGCCTGTCCCCGGTCGGCATCCGTTTTCATCATGCTGGTTTTTCACTTATAGGCTGGAATGCCGGTGATCTTTTCGCCGATGACCAGGGTATGAATGTGGTCCGTTCCCTCGTAGGTCTTCACGGTTTCCAGGTTGCAAAGATGGCGCATGATCGGATACTCGTCCATGATGCCGTTTGCTCCGAGCAGGTCGCGGCTCAAGCGGGCGCAATCGAGCGCGATAGCGACATTGTTCTTCTTCAGCATCGAGACATGAGCAGGGTCCGCCTTGCCCGCATCTTTCAGGCGCGCGACATGCAGCGCCAACAATTGCGCTTTGCTGATTTCGGTGATCATCCAAGCGAGTTTTTCCTGGACAAGTTGATGGCCGGCTAGCGGCTTGTCGTCGAATTGTTTCCGCATCAGCGTGTAGCGGAGGGCGGTATCGTAACAATCCATGGCGGCGCCGAGAACGCCCCAGCCGATGCCGAACCGGGCCTGGGTCAGGCAGGCCAGCGCGGCCTTCAGGCCCTTGCCGCAGGGAAGCAGATTGGCGGCAGGAATTTCGCAAGCGGAAAAGTGAAGGCTGGAGGTGACCGAACAGCGCATGGAAAGCTTGCCATGAATATCGGAAGTGGAATAGCCTTTGGTGCCTTTCTCGACCAGGAAGCCGCGAACACCCTCCGCGGTCCGCGCCCACACGACGGCGACGTCCGCCACAGAGCCGCTGGTGATCCAAGTCTTCTCGCCATTCAGGACCCAGGCATCACGGCGCTTCTCGGCGGTGCACCGCATGCCGCCCGGATTCGAACCGAAGTCGGGCTCGGTCAATCCAAAGCATCCGATGGCCTGGCCGGACTGCAGCTTCGGCAGCCAGTGTTGCTTCTGCTCTTCCGAGCCATAGGTGTGGAGGGGATACATCACCAATCCGCCTTGCACGGAGCAAAAGCTGCGCAAGCCGGAATCGCCCCGCTCGAGCTCCTGCATGATGAGGCCGTACTCGACGTTGCTCATGCCGGCGCAACCGTAGCCCTCCAGGTTCGCGCCGAAGAACCCCAACTCACCCAATTGCGGGATGAGGTGTTTTGGAAACTCGCCCTGGTTGTATGCCTCGCGCACCACGGGAAGCACTTCGTCATCCACAAACTGGCGCGCAGCTTGCCGCACCATCAATTCCTGCTCGCTCAACTGGGAGTCGATCTGCAGGTAGTCCACACCACGAAATCGGGACATTTTTGCCACCTGTTCTCCATTCTAACGACTGCCTTATTGCCGAATGCGGAGCAAAGCGCGCGGCTGCTGAGACAATCGCACGGTCGATTCCACTACTCCATTGGTGAATGGCTGATAGCGGCTGCGCCACAGCGGGGTATGACAAGTGGGTGAGAGGCTGGGGCGCGGTGAATCGACGAGGCGTCGATTGCGGGCCAGGGGGCCCACCCTACGACTGACTGGAAGGTGGGCTGTCGTCAAGGGCGAGTTCGTAGCTCGGTGATCGTACAGGGGGGGTTCGCAGGGTTTTCGAAGGATACTGAATGCTCTACAGCTATTTCAGCCACATGCGTCAGCGTCGCCGGTATTCACGGCGTTTTGGGGTTTCCGCTGAGACGGCGAACGCTGCCCTCAAGGTGGTGTTGTCGATTGTGGCCCTGCTGCTGGTGCTGGCGCTGCTGCCGCGGTTGGGACACGGCGCCGACTCCCCTGCTTCACCGGAGTTGGGCCAGGCCTACGTCGCGCTGAATGTGAAGGACTACGACCGGGCCATCGTCCAGTTCCGGCTGGGGCTAGCGAAGCAGCCCGGCAACGCGGCCGCTCACAAGAACCTGGCCTACACACTGCTGAAGACAGGCGACAATCTGGAGGCGCGGGATGAATTCGAAGCAGCGCTCAAGCTGAATCCTCACGATGAAACGGCGGCGCTGGAATATGCTTTCCTGTGCTACGAAACCAAGAAACCGATTGAGGCGCGGCGCACGTTCGACCGGCTGAGGACGCACGGTGCGTCGGCCACCACGAGGAAGACGGCCGAAGAGGCTTTCCAAAACGTCGACCAGCCGCTGGCGGAGGAAATCGCCCAGTGGAAGGAGGCACTGGCCAAGCTGCCGAATCCCAATGACCCGTCAACATTCAGTGCACATTGGGAACTGGCGCAACTGGCCGAGCAGCGCGACGAGTTGAACCTGGCAGCGGAGCAGTATGAGATCTGCCGGCAACTGAAGCCTCAAGTGGCTTCGCTGCTGCTGGATGAGGCGCGGGTTTGGCAACAACTGAATCGAGTCGACGACGCGCATGCGGCACTGATCGCCGCTTCCTGGAGCAAAGATCCGCGCACGGCCGAGCGAGCCAAAGAGTTGTTCGGCACGCGGTATCCGTATGTGTACGAGTTCCAGAAGGCGCTGGTGCTGGACGCGCAGAATACGGCAATGCGGCGAGAGCTGGCCTATTTGCTACTGCAGCTACACCGGGACGATGAAGCAACCAAGGAGTTTGCGATGATTGCGCGAGCCGATCCGGGCGATCGCATCGCCGTCGCGCAACTGGCTGCGCTGCTGGCGCCGAAGGCCGGCAAGCCGCCGGTGCAGTTCGCGGCAAACCGGCCGGCGACAAGCGGCGCCGATCCAAACAGCGCGGAGAAGGTAACGAATCCCAAGGCGATGGCGCAGAAGAGCCTGGCCGCCGGATACATAAAGGATGCGATCCGTTACTACCACCAGGCGATTGAACACAATCCGGATGATGCCGAAGCGGCGATTGGACTGGGATGGGCGTATAACATCTCAGGCGACGATCGGGAAGCGATCCACTGGTTCGACCGGGCGCGGCATATGAACAATGCCGCGGTTGCCAAGGAGGCTGAGCGCGCCTATCGCAACCTCAGCAGTAACGGCCTGCCGGAGATCACAATTTGGGGCCTTCCGATTTATTCCACTCGCTGGGATGACACCTTTGCTTACAGCCAGATCAAACTGCGGATACCGGTATTCGGGAAGGCTCCGATACAGTTTTATCTATCGACGCGGTTGGTTGGGGACGCCGACAGCGCGATGCCAGGCGGGGAGGGCGCACCGCCGAAGTACTTGTCGGAGAGCGCCGTTATCTTCGCGGGCGGCGTTGCGACGCGAACCTGGCATCATGTGATGGCATGGGCGGAGGCCGGTGAGGCGGTCAGTTACCTGACCGATGCGCCAGGAATGCCGCGCGCCATTCCCGATTACCGGGGCGGCGTGAACATTACGAAAGGCTTCGGCAGTCTGCTGAACGCGAGGCACTCCGGCTGGTTCTACGAGACAAACACGGACGGCGTCTATATCAGCCGCTTTGACAAAGACTGGCTGCTTTACAATCAACAGCGCACAGGGCGGACGTTTCACCTGACCGAGCACACTAGCGTGCAGCTGTTATTCAACGGGAACGTGACGGTCGACCTGAAGGATCAATACTGGGCAAACACGTTCGAAATGGGTCCGGGCATCCGTCTCCACACGCCTTTCATGCCCCGAAACGTTTATTTTCTGACTGACTATCTGCTGGGCTATTATCTTAGGCCCAATCAATACACTCCTCAAACCAGTTATCGCGACTTACGGATCGGCTTATGGTACGCGTTCTCGCATTAAGACTTGGTTTTCTCTGCCTGGGCGCGTGCGTTCTGTTGCGCGCCGATACCGGCTTCTCCGTGCAGGCGGCAGATCCGGCGCCGTGGGTGACGATATTCGGCTCGATCGGGCTGGCGAGGTCGGACAACGACGCGATGATTCGCGTGGTGGGAACGGGTCGCGGCGGGACGGCTGTGAATATGTCGAAGCTGGATCTCGCTAAACTGGCCGCGGATCACATCCTGATTCTCGAAGGCGCCGTTGCGGGGTCGGCGCAGCTGGGAATTACACCTCGCGCGGATCCGATTTCCATTCGACAGATTCGCGATGTCCACGCACCGAACATACAGATCGTCTGGGCTGAGACAGTGCTGTGCAGCGGGGCCGATCTGGCAAACGACTATCAGGTGTTCGCGCGCGATCGATGGTCGGGGCAACCGGTACTGGCCGGCAAGAAGACGCGGCAAGGCGCCATCCTATGGCTGGCCACTCCACCGGGGCCGTCGGGCATTGAGCGCTACCCGTACTTGCTTCAGGCTCTCGCGGATTTGGATTTCTCGCCACCCGCGCAGGCAACCAATTTATGGGCTTTTTTCGATTCGGCCTATCGCAGCCGAGCGGATGTGGATTACCTGGCGCGGCGCTGGCGCCAGACCGGCATTGCGGCTCTGCACATTGCGGCCTGGCACAACATGGAGCCCGACGATGAACGCGACCTTTATCTTCGCCAGCTGATTGCAGCGTGTCATCGCAACGCGATCCTGACCTACGCGTGGCTCGAGCTGCCGCATATCAGCGAAAAATTCTGGGCCGACCACCCGGCGTGGCGCGAGAAGACGGCCCTGGGACAGGATGCAAAGCTCGATTGGCGAAAGCTGATGAACTTGCAAGATCCGGCATGCCGCAAAGCCGTGGAGGCGCAAGTTCAAGGGCTGCTGGAGCGGTTTGACTGGGACGGTGTGAATCTGGCGGAGCTGTACTTTGAGTCGCTGGAGGGCGTTTCGAACCCTTCCCGGTTCACGCCGATGAATGAAAATGTGCGCGCGGCGTTCAAACAATCGGCGGGTTTCGATCCGAAGCTGCTGTTTGATCCGACTTCGGCGAATGCCGCCGGACGTGACGCTGCCTCGCTGCGGAAGTTTCTCGATTTTCGGGCGCGCCTGGTTACCGAGATGCAGGCGCAATGGATGGATACGACGATGCGCATTCGGGAGCGCAAGCCGTGGCTGGACATCGTGCTGACTCATATCGACGATCGGTTTGAGCCCGGCGTTCGGGATGCGCTGGGCGCCGATGTGGCACACACGCTGCCGCTGGTCGAGGCGCGGGGCGTGAAGCTGATCATCGAGGATCCAGCGCCGCTCTGGAACCTGGGCGCGGAACGATACACGCAGCTGGCCGCGAAGTATGCGGAACTTACTCCGAACAAGCATGGGGCGAATTTTGGCGTCGACATCAACATTGTGGACCGGTACCAGGATGTGTATCCCACGAAGAAGCAGACCGGTATTGAATTGCTGGAACTGGTTCACGCAGCCGCCGCTTCGTTCCACCAGGTGGCACTGTACTTTGAAAGCTCTCTCGAAAAGCAAGATCTGATGCTGCTTCCGGCCGCAGCGACGCTGGCGCAGGTAACGCATCCGGCCGCTGACGAACTGGATGTGACTACGCCTCAAGCGTGCCGAATTCCGTGGACCGGCGCGGTCGAGATGGACGGGAAACCCTGGGCAGTGCAAAGCGCAGTGGGGGTATTAACGCCCGCCGGACACCATCGTTTAGTGCCCGGCGTCACTGATCCCGGCGCTTCGGCCGTGTTGCACGTCAGCGATTTCAACGGAGACTTACAGGCCGCAAAAACCACCCCAACCGGCATCGAGCTGGCCTACCGGAGCCAAACACGCGCGATTGCCACACTGGACGCCGCGGTGTCAGCCGTGGAAGTAGATGGGAGTCTGTACTGGCGGCCGATCGACGGAGAGAAGCCGCAGTTCTTTGTTTTGCCAGCGGGTCAGCATCTGGTTACGTTTCGGAGGTGAGGACGATGTTGCCCGAGTTTACCGACGAGGGTGAGTTGCCTCCAGGCGTGCATATTGCGGATTGGCCAGAGTTCCAATCGCGTTTCTGCGGTTCATCCCTTCGGCGTCAATGGTTATCGGGCCGCCTCCGGACGCTACTTGAGCTCGCAGCATCGACCGGAGAGCTCCGGCGCGTGTTCGTCTGGGGCAGCATTGTTACCGCGAAACCGGCACCGAAAGACCTCGACGTTCTCTTGATCATGGGCCAAGACTTCGAGGTAGATAGAGTTGCGCCCCCCGCACAAGGAGTCTTCGATTCCGTTCGAGCCAGGCTGATGTTCAAAGCTGACGTTTTCTGGGCACGAGCTTCCATTGGGGACGAAGCGCTCAATCTTTGGCTGAATATACGTACCAAGTATCCAGGAGCTTCCGAAAGCGCGGTATCGTGGAGTTGGAGCTGCCGTGATCGAAACCGACGACCAAATGCTGCTGGCGCAGCAGTGTACGGACAATTTACGGAGAATCCGCTTGGACGCCCGCAAGGTCCACTCGCGCCAAGATTACGCTCGAATGGCGGAGCCAATCCTGCTCGAGATCCAGCAGCGCGAGCAGGAGATCCTAGAGTATTTGAGCAGGGATCTGGGAGAGCCGATCGCGGGCCAGCCCAGCGCGACCTAGTTCCGGGCGTCGAGCAGTATAGGCCGCGAATTACGCGCCTGCTTTGGCTCCAATAAGAACCGGACATTGGCGAACCGGCCGATCAGGCCGGTTGTTTCTCGTACGCCGAAACCCCATCGACGATTGTCTGGACCACCGCCTCGTCCCCGATCGTGGAGTTGATCATGAGGTGGAAGAAATGGCGGGTCGGCCACTCTACGTCGAAGTACTGTTTGATGAAGGCTGCGCGGTCGCGGTCGACGGTCTCCGCAAGCTGGATGGCTTCCTCCTCGCTCTTTCCTCTTTGCCGCAACCGGTTCACCTTCTCGGCGAGGGGAGCGTAGATAAAAACGTGAAAGGCGTCGGGACGGTCCCTCAGATAATATGCCGAGCCGCGCCCCACGATGACGGAATGACCCTCCTTGGCTGCTGACAGGACTACTCGCTCGGCGACATCCCGGATGCAGTCCGCGTCGACCAATTTCAGCCGGTGAACATTCAGACTACCTTCGAAGCTGCCTCGCATGAACGCTTTGAACAGGCGGTAATACAGAGGATCTTTTCGCTCTTCATGCTGCTCCACCGCGTCGCATTCGCAGTCCAGGAGGCGGGCGACCTGGTCGGTCAGCAGGTGGTCCCACAGCTTCCAGCCCAGGCGCTCGGCCAGCTGGCGAGCGATCTCGGCCCCTCCGCTTCCATATTCACGCTCAATCGTAACTACTCGGATCATGGACCCTCCTACTCCATCACAGCCGGCCTGCCCACGTGCGGGTCGTTCTTACGGATGATGAACGCGAGCAAGAACATGATACCGGCACCGACCGCGAGGACCATATATGTATCAATATAAGCAAGCGTCTGCGCCTGCGCCTGCATGGATTGGTAAATGAGTCCGTACGCGTGGGTCTGCGCATCAGCGACACTTTCCCCGGAATGGACGAGCTGCTGACTCAGCCCGGTCACCTGGTTCCGGAACGCCGGATCGAAGGCGGATGTACGATCCGACAGTATCAATTGGTGGAATTGGGCCCGTCGCGCGAGCAGCGTGGTCACCATGGACGTTCCCACACTGCTGCCCATGTTACGCATAAAGTTCACCAGGCCTGAGACGCTATTGCTCTGTTCCGGGGGAATCCCGATGTAACCGGCAAGGGTGATGGGCACAAACAAAAAACCGAGTCCGAACGCTTGCTCC
Source organism: uncultured Acidobacteriaceae bacterium (assembly GCA_963740005.1). Lineage (GTDB taxonomy): Bacteria > Acidobacteriota > Terriglobia > Bryobacterales > Bryobacteraceae > CAJCIT01. Next base: position 57,372 of record CAVUCO010000011.1, read on the forward strand.
ACGCGCAGCCACGCCGCCGACTTGAAGCTCATATCCAGATCCAGCCGCATGGTGGAATAGTACATCGCGAGGGCGAGGCATAGCCATCCAAAAGCGATGATGTATTTGGTCGGAAGTTTGGTCGTGAGATGGCCCACGATCGGCATTTCAAACAGCAAGACAACGCCGCTGGCAGAAAGCACCAGCCCGGCCGATTGCGCGGTATATCCCATGAGCGTCTGAAGATACTGGGGCATCATCACCAAGCTGCTGAAGAGAAGGATGCCCAGCGTGAACATCATGAGATTCGCCGTGGCGAAGTTGAAGTTCTTGAACAGCCGGACATCAATGACGGGATGCTTGTGGTGCCACTCCCAGACCACCAGGGATATAAGACAGGTCGCTGAGACCAGGGCGAGCGTGGTGATGAAGTGGGAGCCGAACCAATCGTCTTCCTGGCCCTTATCGAGCAAAACCTGGAGAGCGCCGATACCAATTGCCAGCAACGATATTCCGATGTAGTCCACGCGGAACCCGGCGCCCTTCGTACGCTTGAGGAAGGGTGGATCCTCGACCATCCGATAGACCAGGAACAGGGTCAGGATTCCAACGGGAAGGTTGATGTAAAAAATCCATCGCCAGGAGTAATTGTCGGTGATCCATCCACCGAGGGTTGGACCGATGGTGGGCGCCAGGATCGCCGTGATTCCGTAAAGCGCGAAGGCGAGGCCACGCTCCTGCGGCGGGAATGTGTCGGCCAGAATGGCTTGGGCCATGGGCTGCAGACCTCCGCCTCCAACACCTTGGAGAACGCGGAACATGATCAAGGTCGCCAAGCTCCAGGCGGCGCCGCAAAAAAGTGAACTGAGGGTGAAAACGAGGATGCAGAGGATAAAAAAGCGCTTCCGTCCAAAAATACCGGCAAGCCATCCGCTGATGGGAAGAACAATCGCGTTGGAGACGAGGTAGGAAGTGAGCACCCACGTGCTTTCATCGTTGCTGGCGCCCAGATTGCCGGCGATATGCGGCAGTGCGACATTGGCGATGCTGGTGTCGAGGACCTCCATGAAAGCGGCCATAGCGACCACAATGGCGATCAGCCAGGGATTGAACTTCGGTTTCCAGGGCTCTTCGGCTGGTGCGGGAGCAGGGAGAGCGGTCTCGAGTGCTTCGGCCATGGACCCTTTCCGGGGTTACTCGATGTAGACTTTCGGGTCGACCGACATGCCGGGCCGCAGGCGGTGGTCGTCATTCTGGCCGGGATCGAGATGGATGCGAACAGGAATCCGCTGCACGACCTTCACGTAGTTTCCGGTTGCGTTTTCGGGAGGCAGCAAACTGAACCTTGAACCGCTGGCGCCTCCGAGACCTTCCACCTTGCCGGTGTATTCACGACCGTAGGCGTCGACGTCGAACTTGGCCACCTGTCCCGCCTTCATGCGGCGCAACTGGGTTTCTTTAAAGTTGGCGATTACCCAGACGTCGTCGAGCGGGACCACGGCCATCAATTGCTGGCCGGGCGAAACATTCTGCCCGACTTCCACAGTTTTCTTGCCTACGATTCCGCTGACGGGAGCGACGATGGTGCAATAGCTCAGGTTGAGCTTGGCCTGATCGAGCAGCGCTTTCCTCTGAGCAACCTGGGCCTCAGCGGACTTGGCGCGACTTTGGGTGACGGCGACCTGCTGTGGCGCGGTCATGGCAGCCTGAACGGACGCCTCAGCCTGGGAGATCCTCGCGTTCGCTTCCTCCACCGCGCTCTGCGCGACGCTGATGTTCTGTTCGGCCTCCGCGACCGCTGCAACGCGCGCATCCACGGTCGCTTTAGCGGCGGCGGCGGTGGAAACGCTGGTGTCGTATTGTTGTTGGGAGATTTCGTCTTTGGCTACTAACAGTTTGTAGCGAGCTTCATCGTCGCTGGCTTTCTTGTAGTCCGCCTGGGCCTCGCGCACCTGGGCTCTGGCTGTATCCAGCCGTGCGTGGGAAGCATTCAACTGACGCTCAGCGCCGGCTAACGCTGCGCGCGCGTCAACGTGGCCTGAATTAGCCGTCTTCAATTGGCTGGCTGTATTCGTGGAAGTGATCGGTATATCGCTGCGGGAGCCTTGCAGCGTTGCCTCTGCGTCGGCCAGATCCGCTTCCGCCTTTGCCACCGCGACCTCGTAATCCTTGGGATCGATCCGAACCAATACGTCGCCCGCCTTGACATACCTCTCGTCTTCGGTTAGCACGTCCGTCACGTGCCCGTCGATGCGCGCACTGATGGCATTGATGTGCCCGTCGACTTGAGCGTCGTCGGTCGACTCGTAGGCGTTGAAATACTTCCAGGCAAAGTATCCCGCCACCGCGAGAACCAGGATCACGATGGGGACGATAATGCGCGCCGCGCCGCGCCGGCTTTTCCGCGGCAGAGACGGCTTCGATGATGCAGGCGATTCGGTGGTTCGGCCTTCCGCCGCGATGTCCGCCATTGCTCCTTCACCTCCGTGAACCGTTGGATGCACTGCCTGGGGCGTCCGACGCTACCCTCCGGAATTCTTCATCAGGGTATTCGATAAAATGCCGTGCTGGTACTCGTAACTCCCCTAGTCTCAGGCCGCGTCAGTTCATTCGGCTTACCGGCAAGAAACAGCAGCAACGGTTTCGAGGAAACCGAGATAATGCAGCACCGCAGCGGCTAAGTTTCCGAGACGGCCTTCTTCAGCATGGCGATCTGACCGCCGTGGTAAATGCTGTGCTGAACAATGCCGTGAAACAGATAGTAGAAGTCGTAATGGCGTCCTGGCACGGTGTCGCTCAGCCGTTCATCCTTGAACGCTTCAATGCCCTTTGCCAGCCGCTTGGCGCTTTGGAACAAACGGGTCGTCGCGGCGCTCCATGCGGCCGTGCTGGTGTCTGAAACCGGGCGCCAGTCTGACGGCATCCCTGCGATCTGTGGCATGGGAATGCCCTCAACCACTTCATAAGCCGCGTGCACGTACGTTTCCATGTGGAGAACCAGTTCCCAGATATTGTGGGCCGTCGGGAGGGGACGCGCGCGCGCCTGGCTGGCCGTAACGCCCGCCAGCAATTCGCGCAGAGGAGATCCATGCCAAGGCTCGCCGGTAAAGGCCCGGCGAAGTTGATCGGCGATGCGAAGACATTCGGTGTTCATAGGAAATACTGTGGCACGCTGCCGTCGAAGCGCCTTTGTGAACGACTGAGAGCGGCTACGCCAGAACGGGGTATGAAAGAGCGCGTGAGATGCTGGCGCTGTGATGAACGCCGTGGTGAATCGACGAGGCGTCGATTGCGGGCCGGGGGGCCCACCCTACAACGGATGGTTGGCGACGGTTACAGATCGTGGCCAAAGGCGAGAGAAGGACCCGTGACCACGGGTGTTTCTGCTTCGCGTCTAACCGTTCCTATATAGTTGTTGTGGCCGCGCTGCTTGCCGGACGGCTTGTTGTCGACCGAGGCTGGAGTGCGCCGGAGGTTCGAAGTGAGAACTAAGCTTTTATCTGCGTTGCGCCAGAAACTCCTGTGCGCGCTTGTTGTCGGAAGCGCCGGGTTATTTGCAACCAGTCCGGCTGCCGGCTCGGCGCCTCACCCAACCACCACGACGCTTTCGGCAGAGCCCGGTAGCGCGGCGCTCGGCACCGTGTTCACGTTTACGGCGACCGTCACCGTCGGCGGAGCGCCCGTTACGGCGGGCTCGGTTCAATTCAACGACGGCAAACGAATCCTGGGAACTACGCAGGTGATTATCAGCGGACCCTCGGTTGGCACAGCCGTACTGAAGACGTCTTCATTCAGTGCCGGTTCGCACAGCGTGACAGCTTCTTACAGCGGCGCTCCGCAATCGGCTCAATCGACTGCGTCCAGTGCGTCGGCGCCCGCGGTGATCACGGTCACCGGACTAGCCCCCACTTTCACAAGCCTGCTGGCTTTGCCGAGCACGGTCCAGCCGCTCGCTTACGATCTCACCGCCTCGCTCGTTGCGGCCGGTTCCGTCCCGCCCAGTGGAACTTTGACGGTGAATGAGCTCGGCACCGGGTCGATTCTCGGGACCACAGCCGTTAGCACCACCGGCGGGTTCCAACCGGCGCAACTGTTGTCGGGTGGCACCGGCTATAACAGCTATTTCATCTTCGTTGTTCTCGCCGATCTCAATGGTGACGGCGTGTTGGACATGGTTCTCTTAACGGACGATCTGTTCTCCGATCAGGGACCCAACAATCTGATCGTTCAATTCGGAGATCCCAAGCATCCGGGCCAGTTTCTGCCACCTGTCATTTACACTCTTACTGCACCGGCCGAGTGGATCGCGGTGGGTGACGTGAACGGCGACGGATTGCCGGATCTGGTGGTTGGGCCAAGCGGCAGCCCGTCCGGCACCGGGCAGGTGGGTCTTCTTCTCAACGACGCCAGTCACCCCGGCCAGTTGGAGCCGGAGCAAGCGATAGCAGACATTGCCTCCATTTCGGGTCAGGGGTTCCTGGCGGACCTGAATGGGGACGGAGTGCTTGATCTCGTAGTCGCGATTCCCTCGGATGTTGCCGTCTCCTTCGGCGACCCCGCACACCCGGGTCAATTTCTCCCGGTACAGCACTTATCCCTCAATCTCGGGGCCGACGCGTCAATCTTTGGAATAGCCGACTTCAACCAGGACGGCCTCCCCGATCTTGGCGTAGTGAATTCCACCAATTCAGGGACGGGGCTGGTGACGAACATCTCCATCTACCTCGGTGAACCCGCTCATCCAGGACAATTCACGCCGGGCGGCACTTATAGCGGCGACATCGGGGCCGAGTTGGGAGATTTCAATGGCGACGGGCTGCCGGACATCTTCAGCTTCTCCGTCCTGCTACTCAACGATGCTGCTCACCCGGGAACCTTCTCGAGCGTTTCGACAAACTTCCCCAGTAGCAACGGTAATTCCTACACTCCCTACAGCGCCCTTGTCGCGGACGTCAACGGGGATGGTGTTTCCGATATTATCGGCTTAACCCAGACATGCGACGAGTATTGCTATCCTCTCAAAATTCAGGCCATGGCAACGGTTTTCCTGAGCGAGCCCGGTAACCCGGGCCAATTCATTGCCTCCACCGTTTCCTACCCCTTCGGCGTTTTCGCCTTTGGCTCCGCCGCCGTGGGCGATGTAAACGGAGACGGCCAGCCCGACTTTGTCGCGGTATCGCTGAACTCGGTGTCGGACTCCTATCCGGGGATTGTCAAGATGCTTGGCACGCAGGTCGCCTCGTTAACGTTCAACAACACGCCGGTTCCCGGGAACGGGATCAGTTCAGTGCAAGTAAGCTATTCGGGCGATGCACGCTATCAGGCCAGCAGCAGCACAACGGTGATTGAGAGTTCATCGCTGCAGACCACGACTCAGCTGACTTCCCTATCGACGAGCGTAGCTGAAGGCAGCCCGATCACATTCACTGCCACAGTTCAAGCCGCTCAGGGTACTCCGCCCGGCTCGTTCTCGTTTTCCGACGGTGCTTCGGTACTCTGTACCATCGCCCCGAATAACGCTGGCCAGGCAACTTGCGCCACCACGTTGTCCGGAGTCGGCGCGCACTCCATCCAGGCGGGTTATTCCGGTTCAGCCCCTTACCTACCCAGTCAGTCCAATGCTTTGGTGGTTATGGTAACGGGCGGCGTCGGTACGGCGAGCCTCACGGCTTCGCCGAATCCTATCCCGGCAGCGCCAGGCATCCTATTGGGTACAACCACGATCCAATGGAGCGCGCCGTCGGCACAGGCGGTTGAGATTCATGTGGGCAGTCCGACCGGAACGCTCTTCGCGGGCGGCGGCAATACCGGTTCTTCCAGCACGGGCGCATGGGTTACGGAGGGAATGTCTTTCTATCTCCAGGACACGACCGGCGGCAAGCCCTTAACGGCGGCCAACACACTGGCGGTGCTGGTGGTTCACGTAGGGCAAGAAGACGCGCTGACGGCGAGCCCCAATCCGATTCTTGTCTCAGCGGGTAGCCTTTTGGGCCGGACCACCATCCAGTGGAACGACCCTTCCGCACAGTTCGTTGAGGTTCACGTAGGCAGTCCAACCGGTACGCTTTTTGCGGCGGGCACTGGCACCGGCTCCGCGGCGACGGGCGAGTGGGTAACGGACGGTCTGACATTTTATCTGCAAAACGTCTCGGGGGGCGCGCCGCTCACGCCACCCAATACGGTGGCGACGCTCGTCATGCATGTTCAGGATCCGCCGTTCCTGTTGGCAAGTCCCAACCCGGTTGCGAGCCTTGGCTGCGGCCTTGCCACCACCATGATCCAGTGGAACGCCCCGCTGGGCACAGCTGTCGAGATTCACGTCGGCGCACCCGACGGCACGCTGTTTGCGGAGGGCGGCAACACCGGCAGTTCCAGCACGGGCAATTGGGTGACGAACGGGGAGCGGTTCTATTTGCAGGACGTGACGGGCGGCAAGCCGCTTACGTCGGCGAACACGCTGGCGGTGCTGATTGTGACGCTGAGTAACTAGTTATCGAGGCAGAAAACGCTGCACCACCAGTGGGCTAAGCAGTGCGGAGATTCACTCGGTAGTGACGTAGATGGCGCCGCGGCGCATCGCGCGCTGTGCTTCTAAATCGTTGACGACCTGATGTAAATCAGGTTTCGACTTGGACTTCGTGCCATAGCGGACTTTCCCCGAAGTGAAGTAGTAAGCTGTGGCGGCCCTAACTTGGGCTTCTTTCGCTTTGGTTTCTTAAGGCGTTTCCTGTAGCCGAAGGTATTCCTCAACTTCGGCCCTGCCGGCATGTTTTGCCCAGCCGGCGGGTGTGCCTTGGAAGAGGGTGTCTTTCAAATCCAGTTTTGCGCCGCGTTCGACAAGCAAGCGAACAACGTCCATGTGGCCAGCCAAGGCGGCTTGATGCAAAGGTGTTGAATGCGAATGGCATCCCACAGGGTTGTATCGATTTGGATCTTCGCCTGCATCGACGAGCAAGCGCACAATTTCGGCATGGCCGAACTGGGCGGCCAGTGCCAGTGCGCGATGGCGATCCTCAGCAGTGGAAGCGGATAGCGATTGCCGGGCCGCTTCCATCCGGCCTGTCGCCGCCGCGACCGACAAATTGATATTCGCACCACGGCGAATCAACGCATTTGCTGCATCGAACTCGCCGTGAACGAGTGCGGCTGGCATAGCGCTGTTCGGGTCTGCTCCGGAATCGCAGAGCAAGTCGATCAATTCCAGTTGCACGCCGCATTCGCGCGGAACACGGCCAGAACAGACCAGCCCCAGCGTCTCGTTGACCGCGGATCCGTCCGTTCGCGCGCCGGCTTCCAGGATGACTTTCGCCACCGAAACAATGTTGGCGGGCAAGGTCCCGCGGCGGATTGGGTTCTCTGCAATGAATTCAAGCAGAGAAGGATTCCGGAAGTAGTTTCCACCGTCAAAAACGACGTGCTGGTGGACAATCTCCGGATGCTCGCGCAGGTAAGTGCGCAGTCCTTCGGCATCGCCTGAATCGAGTAAGTCGACCGCTCGACGGAAAGCCGGATCTTCAATTCGCTCATGATGAGGGGCGTTCAGATTATCGGCGCGAGTCGGTTTCTCGATATGCTTTTTCAGTCTCACCCAACTCGGAAAGCCGTATTCGCGGGCAATTACGAGTTGTGCCTCGCTTAACTTGAGCTTTGCGCCGAAAATGAAATTGTCTGCCGCCTTTTCGAATCGCGGATGGAATTCCCTGATTCGCTGGGCTGCTTGGGAATCTCGAGAGGACAGCGCGGTGCGCAAATCCTTCGCCTGATATTTGAGATGGTCGAGGTTTGCCTTCGGGGGCAGGTGCTTCGTGGGCATTACGAACTTCCTTTCGTTAATAGCGCCTGATGTCCGCGTCGACAGGCAGAAAGTTAGTTCGTGAAGGATTGAATTGTGAGGTGGACTTCTGTCCTTCCCGCGGACCGGATGCGCCCTGTTGCGCAAGCCGATTTTAGCATCGTTATCAGAGAGTCGGTGGCCGGCATGGAGCCTCTACCGCCAGTTCCCGACGATCACATCTGCGGTGCTGCGGAGCATCACGCCTTGTGCTTCAAAGCTCGTGATGACCTGTCGGGATGCCTCCAGATCGATTCCACAGATGGCATCCGTAACCAGATACACAGGCTTGCCGAGTTCGATTAGCCCCTCCAGAGCGCAACTGACGCAAAACTCGGTCGCCACGCCGTACACCACAAACCGGTCCGCTCCGAGCTCGTTCAGCATCGGCTTCAGATGGGGGTGTGAAAAGCAATCGAGTATCTGCTTTTCAATAATGATCTGTTTGGCCTGCCGTGCTTGAGGCATGAGCGGCTCAAGAGCGCCGGCGTTATGGGGAACAGCCAGGGGGCGTTCGCTTAGCGTGGCGGCGGCCTTGTGCTGCCCGATGGTCTCTACTATGCAGTGCGGCGGCCAGACCTTGAATTCCGGGTCGTCCTCGGAGTGAGCATCGACGGTAGAGATGATTTGATGGCCGCGCGCCAAGGCATGCCGCGTCAGCGCAGCCAGGTTTGGGACGGTCTCTTCCGCGCCGGGAACGTATAGGGCACCGGCCGGGAAAAGGAAATCGATTTGGGTGTCAACGTCGAGAAAAACGGTCTTCATGGCAACACCTTAGTTGAAAAAATGGCCCGATTGCTGACGAATCGAACTGAAAACTCCTGGCGAGTCGACTGTGCAACATCTTGGGACAGGCTCGCTCTGTCCCAGTGGGCGTTGCTCTGAAAACCCACAGGCTGAAGGCCTTGCTCCGAAGCGGAGAGTGTGCCACGACCGAAGGTGCGCGTTGGTCAACATCTGTTTTCATCATGGGTCCGCTTGCTTACGCGCGCGGTTCTGTGCTGGAGCTTGCATTAGACTCCTGCAATCGCGCCGAGAGCATTCGTGCCTTCGTAAGCGGGCTTGGGCAACTCATTCCGGTTTGCGTTCGCTCCTTTACAGTCGCGGCTCCGTTTGGTTGGCACACGCGGGATTGCGAATCTGGGGACAGGCTCGCTCTGTCCACGCGGCGCTCGGGCTGCGGTGACGAGATACGGAGATTGTGCGCGCCTTGGGACACAGGCGCCTGTCCCAGTGGGCGTTGCTCTGAAAACCCACAGGCTGAAGGCCTTGCTCCGAAGCGGAGAGTGTGCCACGACCGGAGGTGCGCGTTGGTCAACATCTGTTTTCATCATGGGTCCGCTTGCTCACGCGCGCGGTTCTGTGGGGGAGCTTGCATTAGACTCCTGCAATCGCGCCGAGAGCATTCGTGCCTTCGTAAGCGGGCTTGGGCAACTCATTCCGGTTTGCGTTCGCTCCTTTACAGTCGCGGCTCCGTTTGATTTCGTTGGCACGCGCGGGGTTGCGAATCTGGGGACAGGCTCGCTATGTCCACGCGGCGCCGGGCTTCGGTGACGGAATGCGGATCGTGTGCGCGCCTTGGGACACAGGCGCCTGTCCCCGGTCGGGCGTGGGAGGGCCCTCGGAACATTTTGGTCACTTCTGGTGCCCTTCCGGGGCATAGCGGCTTGCTTACGCGCGCAGTTCTGTGCGGGAGCTCGCATAAAGGGTCTTACAGCAGACGAACCAATTGCTCGCTTCGATGCGCTTCCGCCAACTGGCGGAGATTGGGGCTGATCAGTACCGGATACTCGGGCGCGTCATCGAGCTGGAGCAATTCGGCCGGCAACGCGGCGATGTGGACGCCTGCGGATTCACGAATGGCTTTGGCGACCGGCATCGGTTCGAGCAGTTTGCCGTCAATAATGACAGGACGAAGCAGCGGCTCGCCCAGGAACCCGCTGTTGCATTCACTTTGAAGAGCCACCAGATCGTGGTCCGCGGAGCGATAAACCTGCTTTCCACCGGGCAGTGTGGATTTGTCCTCACTGTATTTCGCGGTGTAGATGGGGGATTTGCCGCGCTGCAATTCGACCAGCTTGTAGACCACCGAGAGCGATGGCGCATCCGCCGAAGTAGAAAGCTCGGTTCCGACGCCGAAGGAATCGATCGGCGCGCCGGATTGAACCAGAGTGGCGATCCGCCGTTCGTTTAAATCGCTGGTCGCCACGATTCGAGCATCATGCAGGCCAGCCTCGTCGAGGATGCGTCGAACTTCCCTGGATCGAATTTCCAGATCGCCGCTATCGAGCCGTACGCCCCAGATCGGGCGGCCGAGGCCGGCGGCGAGGCGGGCGCCTTCGAGGGTGTCGTAGGTATCGATGACATAGATGGTTGAATCACCGAGCAAGTGCTGTAACTGCAGGTAGGCCTCTTTTTCTGAGGCAAACGACATGACCCAGGAGTGAGCGGCCGTACCGAACACGGGGATACCAAAGCGCAGCCCGGCCTCGGTGTTACTGGTTCCCGCACATCCGGCGATGTAAGCAGCGCGTCCGGCGAGCGGACCGGCGCCGGCCGAATGGGCACGGCGGCTACCGAACTCGACGACTGCCTTGCCCTCCGCCGCCAGGACACAACGCGCGGCTTTGGAGGCAATGATGGTTTGGAAAGCGATGGTCGATAGCAGGTAGGTTTCCACCAACTGAGCCTGAATCAATGGCGCACGCACGATGAGCAGGGGCTCGCCCGGAAAGACCGGCGTTCCCTCGGGCACGGCGAAGACGCCGCCCGTAAAGCGGAGGTCGCGCAAAAAGTCGAAGAACTCCGGAGGCGTGTTCTTGAAGGATGGGAGCGAGCGGAGGTAGTCGATCTCCTCGGCAGTAAACTCGAGCGTCAGAAGATATTCGAGGGCCTGCTGCAGCCCGGCCGCAACGAGGAAGTTGCGGGCGGCCGGAAGACGCCGAACCGAGAGCTCGAAGGTGGCCAGCTCATCGACCTTCCCGGCGGCGAAGTAACCCGCCGCCATCGTTAGCTGATACAGATCCGTATTGAGGGCAGACATAGCGGCTGAGCGGCCGCTATTTCTTAACGCTAGCCGCCGGCTTAATCTCTCCAATACCTTTTAGGATATCGTCTACGGCTTTTGCATCCAGCTGATATAGGGCTGGTTCGTTCTCGCGGCGGGCCAGATACCCATCCGGAACCTTGGCAAACGAGACTTTTTCGACGCGTTTTCCATCGTTGGAAGTGACGTCGATTTCGAGCGTTCCCGTAGTGAAACCGGTCTCCACAAACTTAACCGCCGCCAGATCGCGCAACTTATCGATGATGGATTGAACACCGGCGGAGTCCATGGACTTGCCATTCAATTTCCAGTCACTGCCGGTCTTCTGGTAAGTGGTATCGGCGGATCCGTTTCGAATCTGAAATTTGGTGGGATCGCTAAATCCAAAGTCGAATATCTTTTTGTTACGGAAGGCGTCGAGCGACTTGTCCACGCCGGTGCCCAGGTCGGCATTGACTTTGAAGGCACCTTTCACGACGCTGCTCTTGGCGTAGTAATCGTCTTTGTTCTTGTGAACTTCAAGGGTTTGCGTACCGGCCGCGTCGGTGACCTTCGCGGTGGCAACCGGCTGGCCTGTGGCAAACGCGGTCTCGGCCTTCTTGGCATCATCGGCCGACGCGGACAGGTCCATTTTCGCTTCGTGCAATTTGCGGAGCAGCTCTTCGACTGTGAAGCTGTCGGCACGGTAGGGTTTGGGCAGCAAAATCTGCCATTCATTCTGGTTGTTCTTGCCGAACTCAAGCTGGCCCTTTTGGGCCGCCAGCTGGATCCGCGTTACCTTGTCGGAATCGAAGGTGAGGAGCCGCTTGTCCCTTAGATCGTTGGTGGACTTCTCGAAGGAACTCTTCGCGGAGGTTGGCACCAGGTACACCTTGGGATCGCCCACGTGCTGGACATAAACTTGCGAGCCGGCCGGCACATCGTCTCCAAACAGAATCGTGTCGGTCTTTCCGTCCTTCTTGGTCGCGGTCAGGGTGAGCGTAGGCGTCGCTAGACCGAAGCTGGAAAGATTGGACGGCTTTTCTTCGAGAACGCTGTCGGCGGTCAGCGGGGCCAGAGCAGAAGCGACGCCTGAGGTAGCGTCCTGATCAGCGGCATAGGGTTCGGGACCCCCGATGGTCCACTTTCCGTTCTGCTTCAGCAGCAGCAGCGTTGTGCCGTCTTTCTTCTTGATCTCGAGTTGGCTGAGCTGGCCGTCCGGCACATTGACCAGCTTTACGGTGGTATCCGCAGCCGTCTTGGTTTCCGGGGTCTGCGGGTGCTTTTTGGCCCACCACACACCGACGCTGAGAGCAGCGAGAACGATCGCTGCTACCAGTAGATTTCGTGGACGCATGGCTATCTCCGTTTCAAGAAGATGCTGATGCCCCATCCGATGATAAACAGCGGGAGGCCGATCAGCACCGTGTACTCGAAGACATTCATCTGCGCCTGGGTGGCGTTGAGGCGGCGATCTTCGGGTTCCTTGGGCCGGATCGTAATCAGGTCTTCATCCGACGACAACCAATTGACGGCATTCACCGCCAGATCGCGATTGGATTGGAAAGAGATGTAGCCGTTTTCCAGGAAGCTGGCCGAGCCGATAACCACGAAGCGGCCGGGCTTGCTGGGATTGCCGGTATTGTACGTTCCGGCGGCAGCCAGCACCAGCGGGCCTTTCTTGTTCTTGGGGTCGTCCATGTTCACCTGATTGGAAGTCAGGTTGACGGCGGCGATGGCGCGATCGGAAGCGGAGAAGAGCTTCTCGATGGTGGTCTTATCGCTGTTCTTCACTTCGAGTGACCGGACGAAGGGGATCGCGACGGCGGCGCCCTTGATATCCTTCACGATCGGCTGTTGTTCGAAGGTCGATATCAGCGGCACTTCGGGACCGATGCCCAGCATCTGGCCGATGGGATTGGGGTCGAGCACCAGATCCTTTTCCGGAGTGACGCCCCAGCTTTCGAGCAGCTTCGAAAGATCGGCGTTCTCGCTGGTTTGCAGTTTTCCCATTTGCAGAGGCGGGTCGACCAGGAACAGGGCGCGGCCACCGGTTTCGACGTAGGTCTTGAGAGCGGCGACTTCGGGCGCGGTGTAATCGTTCTGTGGGCCGGCGACTACAACCACTGCGCAATCGTTCGGCACCTCGGTCATGGACAGCAGCGAAACAGGCTCAGCCTGGTAGTTATCGCGCAGCAGCATGTCCTTGAACTTGGAAAGGCCGCCGGTGGCGGATTCGTCCAATTGACGCTCGTGGCTACCCGTGACAAAGCAGACCTTGCGGGTGCCCTTGAGAACCTTGAGAAGCGCGCCTGTGATGCCCTCCTCGGTCAGGGCCTTGGCCTCTTCGCGTTTAGTTCCCGTCTCGAGGTACGCGGTGCCGAGGAACCGCACACCGTAGGAGCGCGCTACGGTTGGGTTCTTCTGTGCGTCGACGTACTGAATGTGGATCTTCGGCGAGAGGTTGCGATATCGATCGAGAGTCGCCTTGGCTGTATCGAAGCCGGAAGCCTTATCGATGTATGTGATGGTCACGTCCGTCTTCAGGCCGTCTACCACTTTCTTGGTTTCTTGTGAGAGCGTGTAGCGTTTGTTTGCGGTCGTATCGAAGGTCTTGTTATAGCGATTGGCAAGCCAGTTGACCATCACTAACGCAGCCAGCACGATGATGGTATAGATGCCTGCTGAAGCGCCGTAGCGCGCCTTGGTCGCGTTGAGGGGTGTGTTGGTTGCCATTATGCCCTCCACCGTATGGACTCAAGTGAGCGAGACGTCAGGAACAAGCCGAAAAAGATCATAGAGAGATAGAAAATCAGGTCTTTGGTATCAATCACACCGCGCGCGAAGCTGTCGAAGTGGCTAGTGATGGAGAGGTAACTCAGGACTTGGGTGGTCATAGAGCTACCGAACGCGGTGGTCCAACTCAGCACAAACAGCAACAGGGAAAAAGCAAAGCCGGCTGCAGCGGCGACGATTTGGTTTTTCGTGGTGGTTGAGATGAATGTTCCGAACGACAGCAGGCAAGCGCCTTGCAGCAGAATCCCCAGGAAGCCCGTGGCCATCGGTTTCCAATCCGGATGTCCATAGATAAATAAGAAGGAGAAGTCGGCGAGCAGGATCAAGAGCAGGGCGGCGTACATGATGACCGCGGCCAGCCACTTGCCCAGGATGATTTCCACATCCGTCGCCGGCGAAGTCATCAGCAACTCGATGGTTCCCTGGCGCTTCTCTTCAGCGAACAAACGCATCGCGATAAGTGGAACCAGAAACAGTCCCACGACGGCCATGTTTGAGAAGATCGGCGCGATCACCTGTTCATTCACGCTCATGGGGCCGCCGCCGCCCGTCATTTGCGACTCAATGGACATTCTCACGAAATAGCCGGCAATGAAGTAAGTGAAAAAACCGCCGAGTATCGCGAATATGGCCAGCAGGACCCAGGCGATCGGCGAGACGAAATAACTATAGAGTTCGCGGCGGCAGATTGTCCAAATGGTTCTCATTGCGCGCCTCCTTCCGGGGTCTTCCCGGTCAATTCGAGAAACACCTCTTCGAGGCTGAAAGCGACGGATCGCAATTCAAACAGATTCCAGCCGTTCTGCACGACGACGCGCGCGATATCGGCGCGCACGTTATGAGCAGGCAGACTCTCCACTTCGAATAACAGTCGTCCGTCGTGGCCATCCTTAGAGATCACCTTGCTTACGCCGGAGATCTGTTCGAGGCGTTGCTGCACGGCCGGCAGATCGGCAAGGCCGGCGGGGTCGATCTCAACCGACGCGGCGTCCGTGCCGTGCATCCGATGGGTCAGGTTCTCAACCGTGTCGGTAGCCACAAGCCTGCCCTGCTTGATGATGATGACCTTCTGGCAAACCGCCTCCACTTCCGACAGGATGTGCGTGCTGAGGATGATGGTGTGTTCGCCGGCGAGGCTCTTAATGAGTGCGCGGGTCTCAATGATCTGATGCGGATCGAGCCCGGAGGTGGGCTCATCGAGAATCAACACGTCAGGGTTATGGATAATGGCCTGTGCCAGACCCACGCGCTGCCGGTACCCCTTAGAGAGCTTCGAGATCAGCTTGGTTTTCTCGGGGGCGATGGAGCAGCGCTCGGCAACTTCGTTGACGCGCTTTTCAAGGTCTCTGCTGGGCACTCCCTTCAGCTTCCCGACAAAGCGAAGATAGTCGCCGACTTCCATCTCAGGATAAAGCGGCGGCGTCTCGGGCAAATAGCCGATGCGCTTCTTCACTTCCATGGGTTTTTCGAACACATCGAAACCGGCCACTGACGCCGTGCCGCTGGTAGGAGGCAGGAAGCATGTCAGGACCCGCATGGTAGTCGTTTTGCCAGCGCCGTTGGGGCCGAGAAAACCTACGATGTCGCCCTTATTGACCGAAAAAGATATGTTATCGACCGCGACATTGCGCGCGTATCGCTTGGTAAGGCCTTCGACTTGAATCATAAGTTAGTTTTGAGTGGAGACGAAGCTCCAATTAGGCGAGCCCGCGCTCTCCATGTGAGCAATATCGGGCTCGAAACCACCAGAATAGGAAAGCCGGAAACTGCTGTCAATCGGGCGCCGGGAACACTGCCGCGGCCGTGCCGCACCCGATTGGTATCCAGCGGCATTACCTTTCCCTTTATTAGACGGACATTCAGGGCCAGCGTACCGTTTCTCTGACGCAGGGAGGCTCACATGCCCATCGCTTGGTAACCGGAATCCACAAAAATGACGTTTGCGGTGACGCCGCGGCCCAGATCGCTGGCCAGAAACACCGCTGTATCACCAACTTCAGCGGGATCGGTATTCCGCCGCAGCGGCGACCGCGCTTCTACATGTTCGAGCATCTTATTGAGGTCTTTGACAGCGCGCGCGGAGGCCGTCTTGATGGGACCGGCGGAGATAGCGTTCACTCGTATCTTCTTTTCGCCGAGTTCCCCAGCCAGATAGCGGACACAAGCTTCGAGCGAGGCCTTGGCAACACCCATGACATTGTAATTGGGCAGCACGCGAGTCGAACCTAAATAAGTCAGCGTGGTAATGGAACCGCCGTTCGTCATGAGAGGCGCCAGAGCGCGCGATACCGACACTAGCGAATAAGCACTAACTTCCTGCGCCAGCAGAAACCCGTCGCGGCTGGTTTGGATAAACGGATTGGTGAGGTCCTCTTTGTTAGCGAAGGCAATACTGTGCACCACCGCATCGAGCGTAGGGCTGAGCGCTTTGAGTTCGCCAGCCAGGTGATCGAGTTCTTCCGGCTTGGTGACGTCGCAATTGAGAACTTTAGTCGCGCCCCAATCGGCGCCGAGTTCTTCCACCGTTTGGCGTTGCCGTTCGCCCTGGAAGGTTAGAACCAGCTGAGCGCCTTCACGCACGAACGCGGCGGCAATGGAGTAGGCGATGCTCCATTTGTTTTGAATACCAAGAACGAGAGCGGTTTTACCCGCAAGAAGCTGTGTTGACATGGACCTTTCAAGTGTATCCTGCGAGTCGTTCGGGGATTCCGGCGCGGGTTGTCAAGCCGCCGCGGGTTGGCGACGCGCCCCAGAGTTTTGAAGAACTACGAAGAATTTCGTTGACAGTACGAAGTCCTTCGTAGTAACGTTGAGCCATGGCACCTTCTGCAACGCCATCGCCCACTCCGATGGAGCTAGAAATATTACGAGTTCTTTGGCAATTGGGCCCGTCTACCGTCCGGGAAGTGCATGAAGTTCTCAACCAGGCCAAACCAACCGGCTACACAACCGTCCTCAAGTTACTGCAGATTATGACGGTAAAGGGCATGGTGCGGCGTAATGAGGCAGAGCGCGCACATATATATGAGGCGTCGCAGCCGGCGGAGCAAACCAAACGCCGTCTGGTCAGAGACCTTCTGGACAAGGCCTTCGCGGGGTCGGCCAGCGAACTGACGATGCACGCGCTAGCGGGCAAAAAGGAATCACGGCAACAGATTGAAGAGATCCGGCACATGCTGGACGAATACGAAGAGGGCATAAAATGACACTCCTATCGCATTGGCTGACACCTGCCGTGGTGTCCGCATTCGGGTGGACCCTGATTCATTTCCTATGGCAGGGCTTGGCTTTGGCCGTTCTGCTGCGCGCCGGATTAACGTGTCTGACGACGCCCACAGCCCGCTATAACGCGGCGGTTCTCACGCTGGCGGCGATGACGCTGGCTTCGCTGGTCACGTTCGGCTTAATCTATAAACAGCCAACGAGCGAGCGGGTTGCGATCCCAGCTTTCAGTTCCCTCTTAGCCCGCGCGCCGGAGGCTCAACAGGCCATCGAGGCCGCGCGGAACCTAGTGGCTTCTCAGGCAGCCGCGCCAGTCACAAGCATTGCGAATTGGCTGGAAACCACCGACGTTTCGCGCGTCTTCGTTTGGTTTTGGGTAATCGGCGTCCTGGCCTTCAGCCTGCGCTCACTCGGTGGATGGCTGTTAGTCCGCGAACTGCGGCGCACTTGCAATGCGCAGATCGCGCCCGTGCTTCTTCAGACCTGCCGGCGCCTGCAGCAGCAGCTTGGCATCGGCCGCGTGGTGCGGTTTTGCAGTTCGTCTTCGTTAACCGTGCCCGCGGTGGTGGGCTGGTTCCGGCCAGTGGTGTTGCTGCCGCTCTCGGCACTGTCGGGCCTTTCGGGCGAGCAACTGGAAGCGGTCATCGCACATGAGCTGGCACACATCAAACGGTTCGACGCATTCGTCAATCTCTTCCAGATTGGCGTAGAAACGCTGCTCTTTTATCACCCCGCCGTCTGGTGGGTCAGCCGTTCGATTCGCGATGAACGGGAGCATTGCTGCGACGACGTTGCGGTCGCCGTGATGGGGAATCCGTTGGACTATGCCAAGGCCTTGACGCTGATGGAAGAGTGGCGTTCTCTTCCGGACTTTGCCTTGGCTGTAAATGGCAGACCTCTGCGAACACGCATCGAGCGACTGCTGGGAATTCGATCGGTGATCGGGACGGCCGGCGGTGGCTGGACGCTGGGCAGCGTCGTCGCGATGGCTTTGCTGGGAACAGCGGCGCTGGTTGCGGCAAGCGGGTCATTGCGCAGCGAGACGCTTAATATTCTGGAAGAACGTTTCTTCAATTCGGACACTCCACGGACCGCTCCGGCTCCGGACCGGCATCTCGTTGCCAGGGCCGCACCGTCGCCTGCTCCCAGCACACGATTGTTATCCCCATCTGCTCCGGCCCCGACGCCCGCGCCGGTTGCCCGGGCGGAAGACCAGGCAACGCCTCAGCCGGCTTCCTCAGCTCCCAGAGCCCCTATTGCCGTGGCTGTCCAGTATGCGGCGCTGATCAACACCCAGGTGCATGCGGCTTTGATGATCGCGGCCGAAGAACGTCAAGCCCCTGAAGCAAACGAACAAACGGGGCGATCCTACATCGCCGACATGGAAGCTGCCGGATACAAGAACCTGACCGTTGATCAATTGGTGGCGCTGAAAGTTCAGGGAGTCACGCCCGAGTATGTGCGTGAGATCAAAGCGGCGGGATTGAACCCGGATATCAACCAGCTGATCGGGATGAAGATTCAAGGCGTAACGCCGGCCTACTTGCGCGACTGGAAAGCAGCGGGCATCGATCCGAATATCAACAACGCCATTGCGATGAAGATCCAGGGCGTCACTCCGGCCTACGTCAAGGACGTGCAAGCCACTGGTTTGAATCCGTCGATCAACCAATTGATCGGGATGAAGATTCAAGGCGTGACTCCGGAATACATTCGGGAAGTCCAAGCGAGCGGCTGGAAGGCTGTGACGATCGACCAGCTGATCGCCATGAAGATCCAGGGAGTGAAGCCGGCCGACACAGCCGAGTTCGCGAAGCTGGGCTTTACGGACCTATCGATCAACGACTTGATCGCGCTCCGCATTCAGGGCGTTTCTCCAAGTTACATTCAGGGCATGCGTGCGGCCGGATTCACCACCAACAAAGTGCATGAATACATTGGCGCGAAGATCCAGGGCGTTACGCCGGAGTTCATCGAACAGGCGAAGCAGCTTGGGTTCACCAATCTGAGCCTGCACCAGCTGATGGCGCTGCGGCAGGCTGACGTTTTCTAACGGCGTCTCGTTAGCAGCCTGCTGAAGGCTCCCTGACGAGTGTGTGTGAAAACTCCCGGCGAGAGTGACGAGTGCCAATCGACTGCATTGCATCT
Organism: uncultured Acidobacteriaceae bacterium; assembly: GCA_963740005.1. Taxonomy (GTDB): domain Bacteria; phylum Acidobacteriota; class Terriglobia; order Bryobacterales; family Bryobacteraceae; genus CAJCIT01. Next base: position 76,373 of record CAVUCO010000011.1, read on the forward strand.
TGGGACAGGCTCGCTGTGTCCACGCGGCGATGGGCCGGATTGACGATAGGTGTCGTGGCCGCCTTGGGAACAGAGGCGCCTGTCCCAGTCGGCGTTGGCGTGTATCCGCTTGCTGACGCGCGCGGTTCTGTGGCGGAGTTTTTACACAGACTCTGACGGTCACGGCTCCGAAGCGCTTGTGTTTGCTTGCGACGAGTTGCAGTGCGATTGTCCAGATACCTATTCACAGGAGTTAAGGAAATGACAAGACTTTGGCAATTAGCAGCTTTTTCGCTGCTCGGGATTGGCATGGCGCTCGGGTCGGCGACGGGCAGCCAGTCGGGACACTGGATCATTGAACGATCTGATCAGCCTGGCAAAGTGCAGCTGAGCCTGGAAGTTTCTTCCGAAGGACATCACCACTCGAATTCAAGCTCGGACTGGGAAGTGCGCGATCTCCAAGGCATCGATCTTTCGACATCGGCCAGACATGATGTCCACTTCAGCATCAACCGCGATGCCGGCAAGATCGACGCCGAAGGATTTGTTCACGATGGCGACGGCGCAGGATTTTTCCACTTTATCGCCAATCCAAAATACGCCGGAGATTTGGCAGCGTTGGGATTCTCGGGCATCGAGGACGACCAGTTGATACAGTTCGCAATCCAGGATGTGAGTCTGAATTTCGCGCGTGAGATGAGGGGCGCCGGCGTCAACGGGCTCGACAAGGACAAACTCATAGCCTTTCGAATCTTCAACGTTAACAAGAGCTTCATCGACCAGATGCGCGCCGCCGGCATTCCGGAGACCGACGCCGACAAGCTCATCGCCTTTCGCATCCATGGCGTCACGCCGGAGATGGTTCGGGCGCTAAAAGCGCAGGGGTATTCGCCGGATGCCGACAAGCTGATTGCCATGCGCATCCACGGGGTCACGCCCGAATGGATGAAGCGCATGAGCGATCTGGGTTATGGCCACCTGGATCTCGATCAATACATCGCGTTCCGCATCCATGGCGTTACGCCGGAGTTCATCCAGCAGATTAATGGGCTGGGTTACCAGCATCCGGAACCCGACCAGTTGATTGCGATGCGGATCCATGGCGTTACGCCCGACTACATAGCTAAGCTCAGTTCGCATGGCGTAAAACACCTGACTATCGATCAGTTAGTAAGCCTGCGGATTCAGGGTATCAACTAGCCGGAGCAGGCACTGGGCCCGCATTGGCCAATAATCAGTGGAGTAAGACGGCGACTCCAGAGTGTCAGGTGAGACACTGAAGAGGATCACTGAGCCACTTCACTTCATGCGAGTTTTGATTCTCCTGGCCGCTTTTGCCGCCATTCTTAACGCCAGTAATCCGTGGAGCAAGGACAGTTCGCAATGGAGCGCAGACGATGCCGAGCGGATCTTGACCAGTTCCCCTTGGGCACGGGTTGCCGGGGCAACTTTCGATACGCCGGCGGATGACGAGGAGAAGGGCGTCGAAATGCCGCCCGGCAACCAGGCCGGTGACAGCCGCGGCGCGACCGACGGCAAGTGGGACGGCGGCGTCAGCAAGAACAGCACGGGCACGGTCCCCACGCTGCCCGTCACCGTGCAATGGGACAGCGCGCTACCCATGGTCAAAGCCCGGCAGCGGGCGCCGGGCAACCAGGGCAGCGCTCCCAGTCTCACCGAAGAGGACCTGAAAAAGTTCTATGTCATTACTGTGATCGGAGTGGTGCCGGGCGCGAATTCGAAGCGCCCCGCCCACACGGCAAACGGCCGCCCGGATAGCAGCACCCCGGTCGATCCGGAGCAGATACTGGCCGGCATCAAAACCCAGAGCCACCTGTTTTTTCCGAGCAGGCCGTCGGTCCAGCCAGACGAGGTGAAGCTCGACGCAAAGACGGGCGCGCTTCGTTTTTACTTTCCCCGAAGCAGCTCCATTCAACTGAACGACAAAGAAGTGCTGTTTTCGACTCACTACGGTCGTTTGACCGTGAAGCAGCGATTCCGGCTTAAGGACATGTTGTATAAAGGCGAGTTGGAGCTATAGTCGTGGCGCATACACCCAAAGAGAAGAAGCGGCTGTTGAATCGCGCGAAGCGGCTACGCGGACAGATTAGCGCGGTTGTTCGGGCGGTCGACGATGAGGCTGAGTGCGCAGAGACATTGCATGCGATCGCGGTTTGCCGGGGCGCGCTCGACTCCTTGATGGCAGAGGTCATCAAGGGTCACATCCGTTGGCACATCCTGGACCCGGAACAGGAGCCCACCGAGGAGCAACTGCGAGCCGGCGAAGACCTGATTGATGCGCTGAAGCTGTATATCAAACGGTAATTGTCTGGCCGGCCCGGTCGAGCTTACGCCGAACTTCAGTCGCGGTCGGGCGGCAAGCACCTTGAGCGCATGAAGCAACTGGCGAACGGCGTGACCTCGCTTGCTTTCGTCAGCGCCGCTGAGAAGGTCAGAACAGGTAACAACCGTTGTTTGTAGCTGTTCAGCCTTGATGTATCCGGCTATTTGATTCTTCACCGGCTGGAAGCTGACCAGGAAGTCTATCAGCAAGTCCGTGCCAGCAAGAATCACCGCCAGCTCTCCCGGAGTTCCTTTACCGTACGCCTCAAGTCCTCGCCTTCCTTTTTGGAAAGCGACGCCCCAAGGGACAGCAGGGTTTTGCGGTGCTTTTCCCGCTCGACTTCGCCCCGCAAAAAGCTCTCGATCGCTTCACCGAGAACGGCGGAGAACCCCTTCTCCCCGCGCCGCGATGCTAATGCCAGCAAGGCACTACGGTGCTCAGGCTTCATTTCTACTGTCGTTCGCATGTTTCGATCGTACATGCACATGCATGTGGTGGGTGTCGGGCCCAGCCGGAAAACTTCGCTTCCGAGAGAAATTTTGCGGAAGACTGCGTGGGCGTTAATCGTCGCTAGAGATACAGCCCTGCGTGAATTCGACAGAAAAGACATTGTTGGCCAAGGTCACCAGACGTGAGTCAAGAATTTCCAGACTGTCGGTGATCATCGGCATTAGCCAGTCGCCGATACCGAACTCAATCCAGAAGCGCGCACAGGCAAGCCCAGATGTCTCTATCGGTTGGCTGTTCCATGGATTCTCGAAGGTGGCAGGCTCGCTCGGCTTGAGTTCGCATTTGCAGCCCAATGCCGAATGAAGGAAATGCGTGATCTCCTGCCTTAGCCTGCAACGTATGGTGAACGAGTAGGAGCCGCTCCATAGAACGTCGGGCAGATGCGCTCTATACAGATCGAATGGACAGACCGTTGCCGGCCCGTTCCCTTCCGCCCATAGTTCGTTTATCTCCTTTCCGTCCATGGCATGAATGGCGCGCTGAGCGTCGGGGAATCGTCTGATCTTGAGGTCTGGGCCATAGTACACCTCGCCTGTGTTGGGATTTTGTGCGATGGCACGCATCTTGCCATTGTTCGTAACGACAATAAACTGCGTATCTTTGGGCAACGCTCCGAGTCCGCTAAGCTCTTCGAAGAAGGCCGCTACCCGATGTCGCTCCGGCACGAACACAGCGTCTTTCGGAATCAGAAGATGCCGATATAGCTCGCTCATGGCATTATTCTATGCGCCACGAGCTTTTCGGTAGTCCGCAGGCACTCTGGCGGCCCGGCTGCGCAGGCTTTTGCAGCCCCTGCGAGAACGGATGAGCCAGACCAGCGGTAGCACATCCTGCGTGGTTAACGATGCAGTGTTTGAATGGAGCCGGCAGAGGGAGTTGAACCCCCGACCCTCTGATTACAAATCAGATGCTCTACCAACTGAGCTATGCCGGCACAAACTTCATTGATTTTAACATCCGGTCCAAACAGAAGCGTGCGTGAGATTGGCGGACTCGCTCGTGACTGCTCAGAGTGATGCGCGTTTGCGTGGGCGGACCAGCTCGATTGGCAGCGGATACCCGATCCCGGCTGGAACGGGCCGTTTGAAGGGTCTGTACCAGCCGAGATTATAGTGTTTGGCTTGATTCCATTTGATACCGAATGCGGGCTGTTGGAAACTGTCGCTAGCGACAGTCTAAGAGAATAAATTGGTTGAACTGTGAAGCGGCGTCTGTTGCCCGGGCCTCCGAGGCCTCACCCGGCTTACAGACCGGCACGACGCGTTCCCGTACCCTGATTTACCAGCACGGTCACATCAACACGGCAGGTCAGCGAGTGGCCTTCCGAGTCTGTGGCCGGGGTATTGGGATGGGTTGCATCCGGGCCGGAGGGGGTGAGGATTCGCCGCATCGGTACGCTCTTCTTGTTCATCAGATACTGCGTCACGGCTTCGGCGCGGGCGGCACTGAGGGATTCATCCAATTGTTGGGATCCGGTTCCCGCTACGTAGCTCGCGACCTCGATCAGGTAGCCCGGTAAGGGAAGGGCGATTTCGGCCACCCGGTCGAGAGCCTTCCTGGCGGCAGCATCCAAAATCGTCTTACCGGTTGCAAAGTAGATGCCGGCTTGGACCACGTTCTCGTACTCGCCCAGATCCGAAACCCGGTAGTTGACTTGCTGGGTCGTGGAAATGCCCGCGGCGGATCGAGCGGCGGGCGGGCCTGCGACTAACTGGTGCAGCGTGGAGTCTACGTTTGAGGCGGAATTGCCGGCTGAGATGGATTGTCCGTGAGGTCGTTCATCGCCAAACTCACCCGGGTCGAAGGCAATCTTCCGGGCGTCGAGGCCTCCCCGGGCGTTACCCACCCCTTCCGCCTCCACGGTCAAGCCGGGGACCAATGCTGTTATATCCATGTCGGGATGGCGAAACTTAAACCCTTTTTTTGTGCGTTCGATCCGGGTTTGATCGGTCATCCCAATCACAACAAAGACGTTGGCTTTTTGGTCTCGAACGATTAAGAAATCTCCATCCCGGGAGAGAATGGGGCCTGCGACCTTGGCTTTGTGACCGCTCTTGATCTCGAACCCGCGCGCTAGGGCGACACAATTCAAGGCGGCGAGCAGAATGAGACACACTGCGTAGGGCGGCAATCGTCTCAAAATGAAGCGATAATGCTCACGCGGTTCGTGCGACCGGAGACCTTTCACCCGTCTAGTAAACCAGGAAGAGGATCGCCCGCCAACTGTCGCGAGAGACAGGTGCCGAAGGGGGGTGCAAATCTGCGAGTCCGACGGAATGGGATGAAACTTGGAATTCCTTATGGAGCTTGCATGTTCAACTGCGCCCGCTCAAAGGGATAGCTGCTGACGCACACCCAGCCGCGGAACGGCTGATTTATATCGGCTATGGCGAGCATCGCGAGCGTGATTAGCAGCGTGATAAAAAACACCTGAAGCGCGTGGAACTTGAAATTGGACGACCCAAACATGCAGACCGACACGATGGTTAAAACTCCTCCCACGAACAGGACACACCAGAGAATAGTCGGGAGTTGAGTCACGCTTTGCAGCAATCGAGTACGGCGATGCGTCGTGAGTTCGCTCAGTTCCGAGAGCGCATGGTCTTCCGCGAGGATCTCGGAGGGCGATGCAGTCTTGACCGACATCAGCGTTTTCCACATTTCTTCATTGATCTCTTGAGTTTGTTCGGGCACTTCACCGCGTGCCATTTCCGGCCAGTCCCGATGAATAGCGGCGTCAGCATAACCGCGGGCTAACGTTTCGAGCCGCGCACGCTGCACGGAAGGCAATCCTTCCGCCAGGCGATAAACGTTCCGTAAGGCGCTCGCCTCAAGGTCAGTATTCAGATCGGCGGCGCCGAAGTCCGTCCAGACTGTGTAGAGCATAAAGCCCAAAATGACCGCGTAGGTTGTGCCCAGCATGTTGAGCTGCCACCCGATCAAATCGTTCTGTACATTGCGCCTTTCACAGGGCCAGATCCGATTCAGGCCTGCCATAAAGCCGAGCGATGCGGCCATTATTAAAAAGAGCGTGAGAACGTCTTGCCCGAGAGTCAGCATGGTCGTGATCTTTGTAGGAGTATACGGCATCGCAAAACTGCGACGTTGCACACCCTCGGTGGCGCGGCTATCGCCTAGTGGGCTTTGGCAGCGCGTACCGAATCTGTCGAGTTGGTTCCCCGGCGTATTCGGTGAAGTGCGTTGTGCCTATGTGTGCGATGTAGCCGTCAGGACGGATTAAGATCCGAGGTCCCTCCGGAGTGACGATCTCGGTCGCATGACCACCGCGCAAATGATCGAAGAGCCGGCTGCCGTCCTTGAGCCGGCCGTCGGGCATTCGATCGCCCGGATGCAGGCTCCCGATCGTGACGCCGGAGGAAAGGGAGCTCGTTCGATAGTGCAAGGCGAGCTGGTTGGTCGCATCCCCGCGCTTGATAGACCGCGTCTGGTACAGGCGTTTGCTTAAACCGAGTACAGCTGCGGCGATGGGAAGGCGCTCGGCCTCGTATGTGTCAAGTAGCGAATCGGGAGCACCGCGCAGAACGTGCGCGAGTTTCCAGCCCAGATTGTAGGCATCCTGAACGCCTGTGTTGAGACCTTGTCCACCTGTCGGAGGATGTACATGCGCCGCATCCCCCGCCAGGAACGCACGTCCGACGCGAAAGCGATCGACCATGCGCACCGCCGGCCGGTAAATCGAACTCCAACTTACCCGCACGATGCGATGGCCGGTGGCTCGGTGCACCGCGCTCTCGATGTCCGTTCCGATCTTCTCCGCTTTCGCAGTCAGTTGGAACAGGGTTGTGCCAGGCAACGGGCAAAGGCCCACAGGCGAGCCTCCGGCAAACGGCCAGATATGCCAGTCGCGGCGGTCAAGTCCTTCAACGTCGACGTCAGCCACCAGCATGGGCTTTTCATCGATTGCCTCGCCTTGCAAATTGAGGCCAAGCGCTTTTCGCACCGTGCTGCGGCCGCCGTCGCAGCCGACCAGGAAGTCCGATTGCACGGTTTCGCCGGTGGAGAGTGTAGCCTCAATACCGCGTTCATTCTGCCGGAATGTGGCCAGCGCTTTTCCGAATTCGACGCGGCCGCCCAACGCGCCTAGGCGCTCGCGCAGGATCGATTCCGTGCGCGATTGTGGCACCATCCAGAGGTTTGGATAGGGCACGCCCTCGGTTGGCTGTTTGGTGGTACCGAGCGAGCCTGCTCGCACCGAGAGGGGACCGAGGTGAATCCGGAGCTTCGGATAGGGCCCACCGACGGCCAGGATCGCATCGATGACACCTAGATCATCCAGGATCTCCAGGGTGCGAGGTTGGATCCCTTTGCCGCGTGAGCCCGCGAAGGGCGTTTCCGCAGCATCGATCAGGCGGAAGGCAATCCCGCGGCGCGCGAGGTCCAGCGCAAGCGTCAGTCCTGTCGGACCCGCGCCGACGATTAGAACAGTCTTTTCGTACATCGTACGAAAACAGTTTACTGGTACGCTGTACGAATGTCAAGACGTAAATCTCGCCTGACGCGCGAGAGGATCGCCGCCATTGCACTCGCCGTTGCCGATCAGGATGGTTTCGAGGCCGTGTCAATGCGACGCATCGCGAAAGAGCTCGACGTTGGAACGATGAGTCTCTATTACTACGTAAAGACCAAAGACGATCTGATTTCGATGATGGACGATGCGTTGATGGCCGAAGCCTTGGTTCCGTCGCTTCCGAAAGGTTGGAAACGGGCGATCATGGAAATCGCGGGGCGGACGCACGCGCTCTTCATCCGCCATCCCTGGGCGCTCAGCGCGATGTTGTCGGCGCCGCCGGGGCTCAACGCGATGCGCCATATGGAGCAGTGTCTGGAAGCCTTGGCCGAAACGTCCATGACGGGTGAGCAGAAGATCACGCTGCTCGCCATGGTCGACGACTTCGTGTTCGGTCACGCGTTGCGTGAAGCGGCGGATGATTCCACAATCGATGCCGGGTTCGCATCCGCCCAACTACGAAGCGGAGCTTTTCCAAGGCTTGCCGAAATGTTCGGCGATGGCCGGATCTGTGCGCGGGGTGATCGCTTCGAGCAGGGGCTGCGGAGGCTGCTCGGCTGGAAGCCGGACGCACTCGGGTAACGGGCGGAAGCCGCGACGATTCGGTGCGGAGGCTCCTCAGTGTCGCGACTACCTAAGGCCGGCGGATCTGACGCAAGATCGTTTCGTCACGAATGTCCTTGTCGTTGGCCAACAGAAACGCCTTGCTAAGGATCACCGCCAGCATTGAGTCGCCCTCAAAGGGCAAGGGAACCGTTGCGGCTGTGTCGCCGGCGCCGCGGACGATGCAGAGGTAGCGGCTGGCCGGTTCCATCAGGACGTTGCCGCTTCCCAGGTGAATCCGGTATTCGTTCGATTCGCCGCGAACCACCAGATACCGGTCGTTAATTCGACAGCGGTCCCGAATCGTCAATTTCGGCAGCAGCCTCTCCAGAACCGTTTTGCGATTCTCCGCGAACGCGGAGAGCTCTGCGTCGGCGAAACGCTGCCAGTATTCCGCGTGCTCCTCCTGGTGATCGATGGCCCAGCTGGGATCCGCACCGATGCTGGTGACGCCGACCAGCAGATCCGCGTCGCGCATCACCTCAGAAAAAACAACTGGGGGAACGTCGGCCAGGTTTATCGGCCTCCGCGGCGCCCGCAACTCGAAGCGGCCCCGTTTGGCTTCGAGCGGTAGAAACCTGACGCGATCCGTGCGGATGACCGTATACACCATATGGCCGGATACATCCGAGTCTTCGAAAAAATCCACATCGAATTCGGCGCGAAGCTTGTATTGCGGAAGCTCCAGTTGAGGAGTGTTGTGCGAATCCCATTCACCCATCAGCTTGAACTGCCAGCCGCGCTCGCGGCACAGCGCCGAAAACTGGTGCTGCCGGACGATGTGTCCGAAAAAGCGATTGGAGTAGGTCGCAGTTTCGCGCTCCGCGTCGGTAAAAAGATAAACTTCGCGATGGGCTTGTTTGAACGGCTGCCGGATGCCGCGATCCTCGAGCCAGCATCGCCAGCTCAGCACCTCCTGAACCTGGGCGCGGATGGGATGCCACAGGCGAACCGTGGAACCAGGCGCCGGAGCCACGGGGTTGCCGGACCAGTCGACAAGGCGGCCTTGCCACCACATCGCCGTTTGCGACGTATCGCCGGTTTGAATTTCCCAGATGAGGCGCCTGGCGAACGCTCTCGTCAAGGCGTGATTCAGATACCAATCCTGCCAGCGCTCAAACAGGCAGGAGCTCTGCGACTGGAGCTGGCGTTCCAACCGCAGACGCTGGGTCGAAAGAACGGCCTGCAACTCCTTTTCTAGCTTCTTGAGATCGGCGATCGCGGGGGCGTGGTTCGTTTTCAGCTCGGCCGGAACGGCCTTGAGGGGCTTACCCTCACGCCACCAGCTGAGCGCCGCGGCGCCATCTTCCACCGCGAGCCTGGCTTCGCAACTCCCCAGCTCTTCGATCCGCACTCCTTCATCATTCAGTCCAAAGGAAGGAACGGCCATCGCCTCCAGGTCGTCGCGGCCCACATGGTTGCGGACGGCGGCCTCAGCCAGGGCTTTCTCGATCAGACGGCGCGCGACATCGTATTTCACGCGCATCGCCAAGCGGCTGATTTGCGTCACAGCGTCCAGCCCGGGTATCGCGGCGAGCGCGTTCACGCAAGCATTGCCGACGCGGTGCGACACCGCGCCGATCTGCGGGATTTTCCGGAAACAGGCGAACGCGAAATCGGCGATGCCGGGCGCAACCGAGGCATCTCCCAGCATGCCCAGCGTCCAGATGAAACCTTTCTGATAATCCGCTTCTTCCTCGGGAACCTGCAGCTGCGCCGCCATTCCGGGCATCGGCCCGAGCGCCAGCCAACGGCGAGCCGCCTCCAAAAACTCCGCTCTACCGATTTGGTCGATGCAGGCGACCGCCTCCTTCTGCCACTTGGCCGACGGGCTGCTCTGCGTCAGCGATCGCGCATGCAGCAGCAGTCGTCGCCAGGCGATCTGTTTACCGGAACGATCGGCTTCCTCAAAGACTTGCCGGCTCCAACCCGAAACGGGCGCCGCCGGCTTTTCCTTGACGCCATACAGCAGAACATCGATCCGCTCCTGGATCTCGTCCATTCCATGTGTGTCACCGACGAATTCACGCAGACGCAGTAGTTCGATCTTCAACGCGGGAGTCATCGTGACGGTTTGCAATGCAGAAAGCATCGCCTTGTAGGGAAACTCGAACCGCTGCCAGCGGTTGGAGAGCATTTCTAACATGCGCACCGCGGTCAAGCTGTTGAGAGGCAACCCGCTCTTCAACAAATCGGCAATCACGGCCTTCAGCGCCAAGCAAAGCGGAATCGACTCAGGCGAGCCCATCACGGCCAGCGCTTCGAACACGAAGGCGATTCGCTCCTCTGGGGCGGCCAACTTCAATCGCTGTAAGGGCTCTTTCACAATCTTGAGATTGGCGCGCTCGTTGTAAACGTGCGGTTGCGCATTCAGAGCAGCGATGATCTCCTTCATGTAAGGACTCGCGCTTTCAGGAACGTTAATCTGTGTTCGCATACGGATGAGCCTGAGCGCTTCACCAATTTCCACCGTTTGTCCCCCCTGTCTTGATTTGACTCTAGCCACCCACCAGAGGCACGAGTTTTACGAACTGCACTTCGGATTCGGCGCGTACCTCGATCCGCTCATCGAGATCGGTGGCCTGGCGCCCGTCCACAATTAAGAGGAAGCCGTTTCGCTTAAAACTGGAGCACGCCCTTTCAAACTGCGCTTCCCAGTCCAGAGGCCGCTTGACCCTCATTCGAAATCCGTTCAGGATGCGCTCTGATTCCTCAGGCTGCACGAGGCCGCAAAACACCTCCGGCAAGGACTGGTTGTGGCACTCCACTTCCTGACGAACGCGGCTTCGGATGATCTCCCGGGCCGTCGTCTCGGCTTCCAGCACCGTGACCCATTTCGCCTCGGAACGCGGTCCGGGAACCACTTCATCCCACACGTGTATCGTCACCGGCATGATGCCATTATCCGTGGTTGAACAAACGATGGCAATCCGGAGAACGCCTTAGAATCGGGGATTTTTATCCACAGCCCTTTAGAAAGGTGCGGAGCCGAACACCGGAATTGGGTTGCACGCTTTGATGCAGGCTAAGCTTGGCACTTGAAACTGTGGTGTAGACTACACCCGGCTAACTGCGGTGTTGACCAAGCCAGCTAACTGCGATTTGTCGCCTCAATTTCAGCGATCCACGCTGGGTGACGGTTATCGCGTTGCGGTCGCCGCCTCGAGGGCGAGATACCGCTGCCGGTCGCCTTCGGGTTCGGCTTGGGACTTCACGTCGATGCGCATACGCTGGTAACCATCGTCAGCACGGTAGGCGGGCCAGTTCGGCAGACCCGAGCCGTTCGGGTTGAACGCCTTGATGAAATTCACGAAATAGGCCTGCATGGTTTTTGATACTTCGTAGTCCGCAGGCTCCCAGGTGTAACGCTTGTCCAGATCGAGGTTGCCCATGGCGTATTGGATCTCGACAGAATGCACCGCTCCGGGCGGTGGTCCGGGTTGCTGGGCGGCCGCAGGCGCAGGAGGCAAGGGCTCACCCGGCATGCCGAGATAAGGCGGCCGCGGATGGGCGTACAGGTAACGGTAAACCGGCTTGCCGCCGGTCTTCATCTGGAATTCAGCCCACTTCCAGGTGCCGTAAGAGATGAAGCGGGCGCTGGCCAGGTGAGTAGCAGCTTCGTAAACCTCATCAGTCGTGCTGGCAACGTAGGCCTTCAGCACCGGGTCCGCCTTATCCCCGTAGAACTTCTTGATGGCGTTATCGAGGGTTTCAGGCGTGGGGTCGCCGGTGCCCAGAACGGCGCGCGCCGCTTGCTCCTGGGTGTTAGACCCTTCCAGCAGAGGAATCTGGGCCTGCTCACCCGCTTCGAAGGTCTCCGCCAGGGACTTCGAAAGGAAATAACCGTCCATGGCCGTGGTGAAGCGAACACCCTGCAATTTGGCGGCAGCGTCCTGAATCTGCTCCGGGGTCATCGCGCGAAGGCCAGCAAGCGTGGTCACGCCGGCGGCGGCAGCGAATTTGATGCCATTCTGTTCGGCGCCGGCAAGCGGTTGCGGCGGTAGGCTGGCGATGGCGGCGCCGCTCTCGCCGATAGCGGCGGCCATTAGCCCCTTGGAAAGCGGCGAAGCCATAAGTGCACTGACGGAGATCGAGCCGGCCGATTCGCCGGCGATGGTAACGTGCTTGGGGTCGCCTCCGAAGGCCGCGATGTTCTTCTGCACCCACTGGAGGGCGGCCACCTGGTCCAACAAACCGTAGTTGCCCGCGGCATGGTTCGGCGATTCCTTCGTCAGCTCGGGATGAACGAAGAAACCGAAGATGTTGGTACGGTAGTTGATCGAGACCGCAACTATTCCGTGGCGGGCCATGCTCTCGCCGTCGTAGCGTGGCTCCGATCCGTCCCCATTTTGAAAGCCGCCGCCGAAGATGTAAACGAGGACTGGAAGCTTCTCATGACCTGATTTGGCCGGCGTCCAAACGTTGAGATAGAGGCAATCCTCGCTCATGCCGTTGCTGCGGAACCAATAGTCGGCGCCGGGTGAGGTGCGCTGCATGCAGCGCGGGCCAAACTGGTCGGCCTTGCGGGCACCGGTCCAATTCTTGACGGACTGCGGCTCCCGCCAGCGTAGGTCGCCGACGGGGGGTTGAGCGAACGGGATGCCCTTGAAAGTGCGCACGCCGTCTTTGGGCGCGGTGTTGGATTCAAGGATGCCGTTCGCAGTCTTGACGCGGTCGGCTGCGAGGGCCGGCAATACCGCGGCGGTGCAGATAACCAGGGCTGGGAAGAGAAAGCGCATACGAGGCCTCATTTCGAGATTTCAAAATGGAAATCCCAAGAACTGAGTGTCTCCAATTGTGCGTCCAGGGTCAACGCAAGAAGCGCTGGTTTCATGGGTGTGCATTGGCTGCGCTCAGGGCGACAGCGAAAACCACAAGCGGTCTCATTAGACGATCTTTGGAAGCTTTTACCTAAATAATCATGCGATCTCGCTGCTTAAGCGCCCACGCTCCTTTCGATGATCGAATGAAGTATATTGGGAAGTATGCCAAGGCGTGAATCCCCCATCCAGAGCGAGATGATCCAGGGGACTCTGGACATGCTCGTCCTTCAAACGTTAGTGCTCGGTCCCGCCCATGGACACACCATCGCGTATGCGATTGAGCGAAGGTCCGAGGCGGTGTTGCAAGTCGAGCACGGATCGTTATATCCGGCGCTGTATCGCCTCGAGAATCGTGGCTGGATCGCTTCTTTCTCGGGTACTTCGGAGAACAACCGCAAAGCCAGGTATTACCGGTTGACGCCGGCAGGTAAGAAACAACTCAGAGCGCAGGCCAGCCGCTGGGAGCAATTGGTACGGGCCATCGGCCGGGTCATGGAACCGGCCCCGGAGTAAATGTATGCGAATCACACGGTTTTTTCGACGGGACGCGGCTGATCGAGATCAGCTCGAACAAATTGAGACTTATATACAAATCGAGACCGATGAGAACATTGCGCGCGGCATGCCGGCCGATGAGGCCTTGGCCGCCGCCCGGCGCAAATTCGGCAATTGCCTTCTCATTCGCGAGGAGATCTACCGGATGAACAGCGTATTCCTCCTCCATACACTCGCTCGGAATGTGCGCTACGCATGGCGTGCTCTACGCCGCAATCCAGTGTTCACGGCAGCGATCCTGTTGACGCTGGCGATCGGAATCGGCGCCAATGTCGCGGTCTTCAGCGTACTGGATCATGTCTTGCTGAGGCCTCTGCCTTATCCCGACGCCGAGCGATTGGTGGCGGTGGCACACTCGGCTCCCGGCGCAGCGGGGCTGGCCGGCTTTTCGGGCGATCTGCGGTTATCGGAGTCGATGTTCGCGACCTACGCGGCAAAGAATCGCACGCTGCAGGCGATAGGTATCTGGACCGGCGGGACGATGACGGTTACCGGCGTCTCCGAGCCGGAACAGGTGCGCGCGATTTTCGTGAGTGATGGAGCGCTTCAGGCGCTCGAGGTCCGCCCGGCTTTCGGACGGCTGTTATCAAAGGTGGATACGACGCCGGGGAGTCCCGCCGTAGTGCTGCTCAACTACGGCTACTGGCAGCGAAGATTCGGCGGCGCCGAGTCAATTGTGGGGCGGACGATTATGGTGGATGCGCGGCCACGTGTCGTCGCCGGTGTGATGCCGCCTGGGTTTCGCTTCGTGAATCAGGAGGCGGATCTGATTGCGCCGCTGGTAATCGATTACGGGAAGCTAACCTTGCCGGGATTCGGCTTCGAATGCGTGGCGCGGCTTAGGCCCGGCGTGACCATCACACAAGCCAACGCTGACATTGCGCGGCTGGTTCCGATCTGGATGAGATCCTGGCCTGCGGCAGCGGGCATCAATCCGCTCGTTTATGAGAGCTGGCGCATTGCGCCCGATGTTCACCCCTTGAAGCAGGAGGTGGTAGCCAGCGTCGGTAATGTCTTGTGGGTCGTGATGGCGACGATTGGAATCGTGATGCTGATCGTGTGCGCGAACGTCGCGAACCTGTTGCTTGTTCGGGCTCAGGGACGCCAACAGGAACTGGCAGTGCGCGCGGCCCTGGGAGCGAGCCGGCGGCGGATCGTCGGCGAACTGCTGACGGAGAGTATCCTGCTTGCTTTTATGGGCGGGCTGCTGGGGCTGGCTGTTGCGGATGCGAGCCTTGGTTTGTTACGAGCCATCGATCCTGGAAACCTGCCTCGACTGAACGAAATCTCACTCGACTGGCAAACGGTTGGATTCACGGTTGCTCTTTCGTCGCTGGCGGGCTGTTTGTTTGGCCTGCTTCCAGCACTGAAGTACGCGGGCTTAGGAATCTCAATGCACCTCCGAGCGGGCGGGCGTTCGCTGAGCGAGAGCCGTGAGCGGCACCGGGCAAGGAGTGTTCTTGTGGTAGCGCAATTTGCGATGGCTTTAGTACTGCTGGTCGGCGCAGGCCTGATGATTCGGACGTTTCAGGCCCTGCACAATGTGAATCCGGGG
>CAVUCO010000012.1:0-30084 GCA_963740005.1 uncultured Acidobacteriaceae bacterium
GGTTGTGCCAGGCAACGGGCAAAGGCCCACAGGCGAGCCTCCGGCAAACGGCCAGATATGCCAGTCGCGGCGGTCAAGTCCTTCAACGTCGACGTCAGCCACCAGCATGGGCTTTTCATCGATTGCCTCGCCTTGCAAATTGAGGCCAAGCGCTTTTCGCACCGTGCTGCGGCCGCCGTCGCAGCCGACCAGGAAGTCCGATTGCACGGTTTCGCCGGTGGAGAGTGTAGCCTCAATACCGCGTTCATTCTGCCGGAATGTGGCCAGCGCTTTTCCGAATTCGACGCGGCCGCCCAACGCGCCTAGGCGCTCGCGCAGGATCGATTCCGTGCGCGATTGTGGCACCATCCAGAGGTTTGGATAGGGCACGCCCTCGGTTGGCTGTTTGGTGGTACCGAGCGAGCCTGCTCGCACCGAGAGGGGACCGAGGTGAATCCGGAGCTTCGGATAGGGCCCACCGACGGCCAGGATCGCATCGATGACACCTAGATCATCCAGGATCTCCAGGGTGCGAGGTTGGATCCCTTTGCCGCGTGAGCCCGCGAAGGGCGTTTCCGCAGCATCGATCAGGCGGAAGGCAATCCCGCGGCGCGCGAGGTCCAGCGCAAGCGTCAGTCCTGTCGGACCCGCGCCGACGATTAGAACAGTCTTTTCGTACATCGTACGAAAACAGTTTACTGGTACGCTGTACGAATGTCAAGACGTAAATCTCGCCTGACGCGCGAGAGGATCGCCGCCATTGCACTCGCCGTTGCCGATCAGGATGGTTTCGAGGCCGTGTCAATGCGACGCATCGCGAAAGAGCTCGACGTTGGAACGATGAGTCTCTATTACTACGTAAAGACCAAAGACGATCTGATTTCGATGATGGACGATGCGTTGATGGCCGAAGCCTTGGTTCCGTCGCTTCCGAAAGGTTGGAAACGGGCGATCATGGAAATCGCGGGGCGGACGCACGCGCTCTTCATCCGCCATCCCTGGGCGCTCAGCGCGATGTTGTCGGCGCCGCCGGGGCTCAACGCGATGCGCCATATGGAGCAGTGTCTGGAAGCCTTGGCCGAAACGTCCATGACGGGTGAGCAGAAGATCACGCTGCTCGCCATGGTCGACGACTTCGTGTTCGGTCACGCGTTGCGTGAAGCGGCGGATGATTCCACAATCGATGCCGGGTTCGCATCCGCCCAACTACGAAGCGGAGCTTTTCCAAGGCTTGCCGAAATGTTCGGCGATGGCCGGATCTGTGCGCGGGGTGATCGCTTCGAGCAGGGGCTGCGGAGGCTGCTCGGCTGGAAGCCGGACGCACTCGGGTAACGGGCGGAAGCCGCGACGATTCGGTGCGGAGGCTCCTCAGTGTCGCGACTACCTAAGGCCGGCGGATCTGACGCAAGATCGTTTCGTCACGAATGTCCTTGTCGTTGGCCAACAGAAACGCCTTGCTAAGGATCACCGCCAGCATTGAGTCGCCCTCAAAGGGCAAGGGAACCGTTGCGGCTGTGTCGCCGGCGCCGCGGACGATGCAGAGGTAGCGGCTGGCCGGTTCCATCAGGACGTTGCCGCTTCCCAGGTGAATCCGGTATTCGTTCGATTCGCCGCGAACCACCAGATACCGGTCGTTAATTCGACAGCGGTCCCGAATCGTCAATTTCGGCAGCAGCCTCTCCAGAACCGTTTTGCGATTCTCCGCGAACGCGGAGAGCTCTGCGTCGGCGAAACGCTGCCAGTATTCCGCGTGCTCCTCCTGGTGATCGATGGCCCAGCTGGGATCCGCACCGATGCTGGTGACGCCGACCAGCAGATCCGCGTCGCGCATCACCTCAGAAAAAACAACTGGGGGAACGTCGGCCAGGTTTATCGGCCTCCGCGGCGCCCGCAACTCGAAGCGGCCCCGTTTGGCTTCGAGCGGTAGAAACCTGACGCGATCCGTGCGGATGACCGTATACACCATATGGCCGGATACATCCGAGTCTTCGAAAAAATCCACATCGAATTCGGCGCGAAGCTTGTATTGCGGAAGCTCCAGTTGAGGAGTGTTGTGCGAATCCCATTCACCCATCAGCTTGAACTGCCAGCCGCGCTCGCGGCACAGCGCCGAAAACTGGTGCTGCCGGACGATGTGTCCGAAAAAGCGATTGGAGTAGGTCGCAGTTTCGCGCTCCGCGTCGGTAAAAAGATAAACTTCGCGATGGGCTTGTTTGAACGGCTGCCGGATGCCGCGATCCTCGAGCCAGCATCGCCAGCTCAGCACCTCCTGAACCTGGGCGCGGATGGGATGCCACAGGCGAACCGTGGAACCAGGCGCCGGAGCCACGGGGTTGCCGGACCAGTCGACAAGGCGGCCTTGCCACCACATCGCCGTTTGCGACGTATCGCCGGTTTGAATTTCCCAGATGAGGCGCCTGGCGAACGCTCTCGTCAAGGCGTGATTCAGATACCAATCCTGCCAGCGCTCAAACAGGCAGGAGCTCTGCGACTGGAGCTGGCGTTCCAACCGCAGACGCTGGGTCGAAAGAACGGCCTGCAACTCCTTTTCTAGCTTCTTGAGATCGGCGATCGCGGGGGCGTGGTTCGTTTTCAGCTCGGCCGGAACGGCCTTGAGGGGCTTACCCTCACGCCACCAGCTGAGCGCCGCGGCGCCATCTTCCACCGCGAGCCTGGCTTCGCAACTCCCCAGCTCTTCGATCCGCACTCCTTCATCATTCAGTCCAAAGGAAGGAACGGCCATCGCCTCCAGGTCGTCGCGGCCCACATGGTTGCGGACGGCGGCCTCAGCCAGGGCTTTCTCGATCAGACGGCGCGCGACATCGTATTTCACGCGCATCGCCAAGCGGCTGATTTGCGTCACAGCGTCCAGCCCGGGTATCGCGGCGAGCGCGTTCACGCAAGCATTGCCGACGCGGTGCGACACCGCGCCGATCTGCGGGATTTTCCGGAAACAGGCGAACGCGAAATCGGCGATGCCGGGCGCAACCGAGGCATCTCCCAGCATGCCCAGCGTCCAGATGAAACCTTTCTGATAATCCGCTTCTTCCTCGGGAACCTGCAGCTGCGCCGCCATTCCGGGCATCGGCCCGAGCGCCAGCCAACGGCGAGCCGCCTCCAAAAACTCCGCTCTACCGATTTGGTCGATGCAGGCGACCGCCTCCTTCTGCCACTTGGCCGACGGGCTGCTCTGCGTCAGCGATCGCGCATGCAGCAGCAGTCGTCGCCAGGCGATCTGTTTACCGGAACGATCGGCTTCCTCAAAGACTTGCCGGCTCCAACCCGAAACGGGCGCCGCCGGCTTTTCCTTGACGCCATACAGCAGAACATCGATCCGCTCCTGGATCTCGTCCATTCCATGTGTGTCACCGACGAATTCACGCAGACGCAGTAGTTCGATCTTCAACGCGGGAGTCATCGTGACGGTTTGCAATGCAGAAAGCATCGCCTTGTAGGGAAACTCGAACCGCTGCCAGCGGTTGGAGAGCATTTCTAACATGCGCACCGCGGTCAAGCTGTTGAGAGGCAACCCGCTCTTCAACAAATCGGCAATCACGGCCTTCAGCGCCAAGCAAAGCGGAATCGACTCAGGCGAGCCCATCACGGCCAGCGCTTCGAACACGAAGGCGATTCGCTCCTCTGGGGCGGCCAACTTCAATCGCTGTAAGGGCTCTTTCACAATCTTGAGATTGGCGCGCTCGTTGTAAACGTGCGGTTGCGCATTCAGAGCAGCGATGATCTCCTTCATGTAAGGACTCGCGCTTTCAGGAACGTTAATCTGTGTTCGCATACGGATGAGCCTGAGCGCTTCACCAATTTCCACCGTTTGTCCCCCCTGTCTTGATTTGACTCTAGCCACCCACCAGAGGCACGAGTTTTACGAACTGCACTTCGGATTCGGCGCGTACCTCGATCCGCTCATCGAGATCGGTGGCCTGGCGCCCGTCCACAATTAAGAGGAAGCCGTTTCGCTTAAAACTGGAGCACGCCCTTTCAAACTGCGCTTCCCAGTCCAGAGGCCGCTTGACCCTCATTCGAAATCCGTTCAGGATGCGCTCTGATTCCTCAGGCTGCACGAGGCCGCAAAACACCTCCGGCAAGGACTGGTTGTGGCACTCCACTTCCTGACGAACGCGGCTTCGGATGATCTCCCGGGCCGTCGTCTCGGCTTCCAGCACCGTGACCCATTTCGCCTCGGAACGCGGTCCGGGAACCACTTCATCCCACACGTGTATCGTCACCGGCATGATGCCATTATCCGTGGTTGAACAAACGATGGCAATCCGGAGAACGCCTTAGAATCGGGGATTTTTATCCACAGCCCTTTAGAAAGGTGCGGAGCCGAACACCGGAATTGGGTTGCACGCTTTGATGCAGGCTAAGCTTGGCACTTGAAACTGTGGTGTAGACTACACCCGGCTAACTGCGGTGTTGACCAAGCCAGCTAACTGCGATTTGTCGCCTCAATTTCAGCGATCCACGCTGGGTGACGGTTATCGCGTTGCGGTCGCCGCCTCGAGGGCGAGATACCGCTGCCGGTCGCCTTCGGGTTCGGCTTGGGACTTCACGTCGATGCGCATACGCTGGTAACCATCGTCAGCACGGTAGGCGGGCCAGTTCGGCAGACCCGAGCCGTTCGGGTTGAACGCCTTGATGAAATTCACGAAATAGGCCTGCATGGTTTTTGATACTTCGTAGTCCGCAGGCTCCCAGGTGTAACGCTTGTCCAGATCGAGGTTGCCCATGGCGTATTGGATCTCGACAGAATGCACCGCTCCGGGCGGTGGTCCGGGTTGCTGGGCGGCCGCAGGCGCAGGAGGCAAGGGCTCACCCGGCATGCCGAGATAAGGCGGCCGCGGATGGGCGTACAGGTAACGGTAAACCGGCTTGCCGCCGGTCTTCATCTGGAATTCAGCCCACTTCCAGGTGCCGTAAGAGATGAAGCGGGCGCTGGCCAGGTGAGTAGCAGCTTCGTAAACCTCATCAGTCGTGCTGGCAACGTAGGCCTTCAGCACCGGGTCCGCCTTATCCCCGTAGAACTTCTTGATGGCGTTATCGAGGGTTTCAGGCGTGGGGTCGCCGGTGCCCAGAACGGCGCGCGCCGCTTGCTCCTGGGTGTTAGACCCTTCCAGCAGAGGAATCTGGGCCTGCTCACCCGCTTCGAAGGTCTCCGCCAGGGACTTCGAAAGGAAATAACCGTCCATGGCCGTGGTGAAGCGAACACCCTGCAATTTGGCGGCAGCGTCCTGAATCTGCTCCGGGGTCATCGCGCGAAGGCCAGCAAGCGTGGTCACGCCGGCGGCGGCAGCGAATTTGATGCCATTCTGTTCGGCGCCGGCAAGCGGTTGCGGCGGTAGGCTGGCGATGGCGGCGCCGCTCTCGCCGATAGCGGCGGCCATTAGCCCCTTGGAAAGCGGCGAAGCCATAAGTGCACTGACGGAGATCGAGCCGGCCGATTCGCCGGCGATGGTAACGTGCTTGGGGTCGCCTCCGAAGGCCGCGATGTTCTTCTGCACCCACTGGAGGGCGGCCACCTGGTCCAACAAACCGTAGTTGCCCGCGGCATGGTTCGGCGATTCCTTCGTCAGCTCGGGATGAACGAAGAAACCGAAGATGTTGGTACGGTAGTTGATCGAGACCGCAACTATTCCGTGGCGGGCCATGCTCTCGCCGTCGTAGCGTGGCTCCGATCCGTCCCCATTTTGAAAGCCGCCGCCGAAGATGTAAACGAGGACTGGAAGCTTCTCATGACCTGATTTGGCCGGCGTCCAAACGTTGAGATAGAGGCAATCCTCGCTCATGCCGTTGCTGCGGAACCAATAGTCGGCGCCGGGTGAGGTGCGCTGCATGCAGCGCGGGCCAAACTGGTCGGCCTTGCGGGCACCGGTCCAATTCTTGACGGACTGCGGCTCCCGCCAGCGTAGGTCGCCGACGGGGGGTTGAGCGAACGGGATGCCCTTGAAAGTGCGCACGCCGTCTTTGGGCGCGGTGTTGGATTCAAGGATGCCGTTCGCAGTCTTGACGCGGTCGGCTGCGAGGGCCGGCAATACCGCGGCGGTGCAGATAACCAGGGCTGGGAAGAGAAAGCGCATACGAGGCCTCATTTCGAGATTTCAAAATGGAAATCCCAAGAACTGAGTGTCTCCAATTGTGCGTCCAGGGTCAACGCAAGAAGCGCTGGTTTCATGGGTGTGCATTGGCTGCGCTCAGGGCGACAGCGAAAACCACAAGCGGTCTCATTAGACGATCTTTGGAAGCTTTTACCTAAATAATCATGCGATCTCGCTGCTTAAGCGCCCACGCTCCTTTCGATGATCGAATGAAGTATATTGGGAAGTATGCCAAGGCGTGAATCCCCCATCCAGAGCGAGATGATCCAGGGGACTCTGGACATGCTCGTCCTTCAAACGTTAGTGCTCGGTCCCGCCCATGGACACACCATCGCGTATGCGATTGAGCGAAGGTCCGAGGCGGTGTTGCAAGTCGAGCACGGATCGTTATATCCGGCGCTGTATCGCCTCGAGAATCGTGGCTGGATCGCTTCTTTCTCGGGTACTTCGGAGAACAACCGCAAAGCCAGGTATTACCGGTTGACGCCGGCAGGTAAGAAACAACTCAGAGCGCAGGCCAGCCGCTGGGAGCAATTGGTACGGGCCATCGGCCGGGTCATGGAACCGGCCCCGGAGTAAATGTATGCGAATCACACGGTTTTTTCGACGGGACGCGGCTGATCGAGATCAGCTCGAACAAATTGAGACTTATATACAAATCGAGACCGATGAGAACATTGCGCGCGGCATGCCGGCCGATGAGGCCTTGGCCGCCGCCCGGCGCAAATTCGGCAATTGCCTTCTCATTCGCGAGGAGATCTACCGGATGAACAGCGTATTCCTCCTCCATACACTCGCTCGGAATGTGCGCTACGCATGGCGTGCTCTACGCCGCAATCCAGTGTTCACGGCAGCGATCCTGTTGACGCTGGCGATCGGAATCGGCGCCAATGTCGCGGTCTTCAGCGTACTGGATCATGTCTTGCTGAGGCCTCTGCCTTATCCCGACGCCGAGCGATTGGTGGCGGTGGCACACTCGGCTCCCGGCGCAGCGGGGCTGGCCGGCTTTTCGGGCGATCTGCGGTTATCGGAGTCGATGTTCGCGACCTACGCGGCAAAGAATCGCACGCTGCAGGCGATAGGTATCTGGACCGGCGGGACGATGACGGTTACCGGCGTCTCCGAGCCGGAACAGGTGCGCGCGATTTTCGTGAGTGATGGAGCGCTTCAGGCGCTCGAGGTCCGCCCGGCTTTCGGACGGCTGTTATCAAAGGTGGATACGACGCCGGGGAGTCCCGCCGTAGTGCTGCTCAACTACGGCTACTGGCAGCGAAGATTCGGCGGCGCCGAGTCAATTGTGGGGCGGACGATTATGGTGGATGCGCGGCCACGTGTCGTCGCCGGTGTGATGCCGCCTGGGTTTCGCTTCGTGAATCAGGAGGCGGATCTGATTGCGCCGCTGGTAATCGATTACGGGAAGCTAACCTTGCCGGGATTCGGCTTCGAATGCGTGGCGCGGCTTAGGCCCGGCGTGACCATCACACAAGCCAACGCTGACATTGCGCGGCTGGTTCCGATCTGGATGAGATCCTGGCCTGCGGCAGCGGGCATCAATCCGCTCGTTTATGAGAGCTGGCGCATTGCGCCCGATGTTCACCCCTTGAAGCAGGAGGTGGTAGCCAGCGTCGGTAATGTCTTGTGGGTCGTGATGGCGACGATTGGAATCGTGATGCTGATCGTGTGCGCGAACGTCGCGAACCTGTTGCTTGTTCGGGCTCAGGGACGCCAACAGGAACTGGCAGTGCGCGCGGCCCTGGGAGCGAGCCGGCGGCGGATCGTCGGCGAACTGCTGACGGAGAGTATCCTGCTTGCTTTTATGGGCGGGCTGCTGGGGCTGGCTGTTGCGGATGCGAGCCTTGGTTTGTTACGAGCCATCGATCCTGGAAACCTGCCTCGACTGAACGAAATCTCACTCGACTGGCAAACGGTTGGATTCACGGTTGCTCTTTCGTCGCTGGCGGGCTGTTTGTTTGGCCTGCTTCCAGCACTGAAGTACGCGGGCTTAGGAATCTCAATGCACCTCCGAGCGGGCGGGCGTTCGCTGAGCGAGAGCCGTGAGCGGCACCGGGCAAGGAGTGTTCTTGTGGTAGCGCAATTTGCGATGGCTTTAGTACTGCTGGTCGGCGCAGGCCTGATGATTCGGACGTTTCAGGCCCTGCACAATGTGAATCCGGGGTTTACGAAACCGGAGCAGATACAGATTGTGCGGACGTCGTTCCCCAAGGCGCTGATCCCAGAATCCGAACGAGTCATTCGAATGCAGAACCAGATTGTCGAGAAACTCATGGCGATCCCGGGCGTGAGTTCGGCCGCGTTTAGCAGCGAGATGCCCCTGGATGGAATTCCTACAGATTGGGATGCCATTCGTTCGGACGGAAAAGACTTGGACTTGGGAGCCGACATCCCGCCAGTACGGGTATTTCGGTACATTTCACCGAGGCTCTGGCAAACCATGGGCACGAAGCTGTTGGCTGGACGGGATTACACATGGGCGGACTTCTACGGACAGCGGCCCGTCGTTCTGATTTCGGAGAATCTGGCGCGCGAGCTGTGGGGCTCACCTGGTGCCGCCATCGGGAAGCGGATCGCGGCAAGCCTGCCGGCCTCGCCTTGGCGTGAGGTGATCGGCGTTGCGCAGGACGTGCACGATAATGGCGTGCAGAAACCGGCCTCGAGAGTCGTCTATTGGCCATCCTATATGAGTGATAAGTACGGTGCGACGCGGCAGACGGATGCCACTCGAACCGTGACGTTCGCTATTCGAAGCGAGCGAGCGGGAAGCGAGAGCTTTCTCAATCAAGTCAACCAAGCAGTCTGGGCTGTGAATCCGAACCTGCCGCTGGCCTCGATTCAGACCATGCGAGATGTCTACGACCGGTCACTCGCGCGTGCTTCCTTTACGCTTGTGATGCTAGGAATAGCGGGCGCAATGGCGCTGGTGCTTGGTGTCGTCGGTATCTACGGAGTGATTGCCTATGCTGTTTCGCAAAAACGGCGGGAGATTGGCATTCGACTAGCTCTTGGAGCCCAGCCCGCGGAGGTACGGCGGATGTTTCTAAGACAAGGACTCGGGCTCGCGGGCATCGGCGCAGCGATAGGGCTCGCCGCCGCGATCTCGTTGACGCGGCTGATGAATTCGCTGCTGTTCGGAATCAGTCCCCTCGATCCGGTTACTTACGTTGGAGTGCCGTTCGTGTTAGCCACCGCCGCGGTGCTCGCCAGCTACTTACCCGCGCGACGCGCGGCCGCGATCGATCCCGTAGAAACGCTGAAGATCGAATGAAGCTGGTCGCAGTACCAGGATCGTTTCCTGTTCATGAATCCCGAATCCGTGCTGACGGCGCGATTGGGATTCACCGCCTCCATTCTGAACTCAAAAGTAAGGTGACTTCGATTACGAACATTGGAGCGAATCGAGGAATCATGACCGGAGCTAAACCCTCGCCCAAAGCCATTCTGAAGGCGACACCCTTGTTTGCCGCGCTGGACGATTCGGAGGTTAGTTCATTGGCGGAGCGGTGCGGTATTCGGCCTTTTTCCCCAAGCGAGATCCTGTTCTCCGAAGGAGAGCCTTGCAAGGGTTTATATATCGTTGTGTCGGGCCGTGTTCGAATCTTCAAGATGTCTCCGAATGGCAGAGAACAGGTTTTGACTGTGGAAGGGCCGGGGGCGTCGGTCGCAGAACTACCGGTATTTGACGGCGGAAACTACCCGGCATCCGGGTCGGCGATCGAAAGGACCGAGGTGCTGTTCATATCCCGTGCCGACCTCCGTGCCATTTGCCTGGAGAAGCCCGAGGTCTCCTTGAAGATGTTAGAGGTTGTCGGAAAGCGGTTGCGAAGGCTGGTAGGAATCATCGAGGAGCTCTCGTTCACCACGGTGCGGCACCGGCTCATTTCCTGGCTGCTGCGCCAAGCCAATGCTGAAGGACGTCCGGGCGAGCGCGGCACGGTCTTCTCTTTGAACGCCAGCCACCAGGAACTCGCCGCTCAGATCGGCACTGTCCGCGAACTGGTTTCACGGAATCTTGCCCGGCTTCAGGCACAGAGTTTTATTGACGTGAATGGCCGCGAGATCACGGTGCTCGATCGTGAAGGACTCGAGGCCGACTTAGCGTCAACTATTTAGCTCTTAATGATGCCGGACGGTGACTTATGTCACTGCCTCGAATCTCAGGCCGCCGTAGCCTCAAATCAGAGACGAGCAAACAATGCAAATCATCATAGAAAAGACCGTTCGTGAAATCGCGCTGGAGAATCCGTCAAGCATCCGGATATTTGAATCACTTGGCATCGATTACTGCTGCGGCGGCAAAAGACCATTAAGCGATGCCTGCTCTCGCGTAAACGTCGACCTGGACCGTGCCCTTCGACTTTTGGAGGCCGCAAAACTCGACGGTCAAGCTCCGGATACCGGCGGGTGGAAAACCAAGCCGCTCGGTGAGCTCATCGCGTACGTCGTAGGAAAACATCACAGCTATGTGCGGCAGGAAATCCCGAGAATCCGGGGGTTGCTGACCAAGGTTCTGGCTAAGCACGGCCCGACACATCCCGAAATAGCACACATCGGGGAGCTATTTTCGGCAGTTGCGCAGGAACTATCGACCCACATGCTCAAAGAAGAGCAGGTTCTCTTCCCCTACGTGGAACGGATGGAAGCAGCGCTCCAAGCCGGAGAAAATGCACCCGCAGCATTCTTCGGAAGTGTGAAACAGCCAATTGCAAACATGGTGGCTGAGCACGACGATGCCGGCGCACTGCTGGCATGGATTCGTGTGCTCTCAAACGGATATAGCGCTCCTGCCGGTGCGTGTCCGACGTTCGTGGGCCTGTTCAAAGGGCTTGAGGAATTTGAACGTGATCTGCACCATCACGTTCACCTTGAAAACAACATCCTCTTTCCCCGTGCCATCGAGATGGAACAGTCTCAGGCATAGGGAGGACCTGTGGCTGCCAACGCATCTGCCACGACGTCGACAGGCAAGAAACTGGGGAAGAGGGCCGTTCGGGAACACTCCCAGACGCTGCGGCGGCTGGTGCCTCGCGGCTACGGTGTCAGTGACTTGATCACCTCGCCGCCGCCCATCGAAATTGTCACGATGTTCTTTGCGTCAAGATTCATTTTGGTCAGATCCACCATCCGGATCTGGCTGTTGTCGTATGTTCGGAAGTAGAACCGCTTTGCCTTGAGATCGTTGGCGGTGGTCCAAAGCGTGTAGTCGGCCTGGATGTTGCCGTGCGCGTCCTTCTCGCGTTCGCGAGCCGCGCCTTTGGGAATATCGAAGTTGTTCAGGATATGGAACGCCTCAAGGACAGCGTCCGACCCTGTTGCTGACGGCAGGACCCCTTGACTGAACGCAACCGCGCGCACAAAGCGGGACGGCGGCGTGAAGTCTCCAGGAATGCCCAGCATCCCCGTGCCTTGACCAAACGGTTGCAGCACGACCGTACCCAGTTTTACCGGAGGGACATTAGTGAACGAGAAATTCACATAGTTGCGCAGATTGGTCATCTGCCAATCGAAGGCTGGTGAGTTGGTTATAACGCCGAGCGGGCAGTCATAGACATTCAATTTACCGCCGGTATATTCCACCACAATGCTCTTGCCTGAACTGTCTTGCGCAACATAGTGCATCTCCGGAGCGAAGCCCCATTCCTTAAGAACAACGGAGGGAACCACGACCTTGCCGATGTTGGCCTTAACTTCATCAACCGAGGCAAAGTTCTCAAGCATCCACGAGCCGAGTTCCCAGGGTGCAAGGGTCTTACCTGCATCTGACGCGCTGTAGGGCATGTATCCGGCTGAGGTCGGGAAGTAAAAAAGGCCGACGGCCAGGCCTTTTTCATTCAAGCCGTCGAGGATAACCGGCAGACCAACGCCATTGGCCCCAACGCTGGCATATTTCGCCATCCATTTGAGGCCTCCCAGTCCGTCGGGTGCGGTACCAACTCGCGTATGTCCGCGTGGAACCACTATCACGGCGGATTGTAGGTCTATCCCAAATTCCATGGTTCTTGCGTGAACAAAGGTGCCGTCCGCTGCAGTTAAAAAGATGCCCGTGCAAGCCAGCGCCGATTGCGATGCGCTGCAGAGAAGCAGCGTACTCGCGATTGCGTACGAGATAACTGATCGTACTCTGTGGTACTGCGTCAATTTTGTTTCCTTTTCTTTGAAGCCGGTAACTGAGGGGTTTGAAATAGTTGGCCCTCGCTGTTCCTCAGACTATCAGGTAGGTACTTCTAACTTAGGATCGGCTCCACGTCAGCGAACTTTAGGATTACTCGTTGGCGGCCGGATGCGCCGCTCGGGCTCGTCGGTAACAGTCGATGTTCACCCGGCGGACGCGGCAAGGTTCAACCAAATGCGATTGTCGCTCCACCTCAGGAGTAGTATTGGATCGGACCGAAGACTCTCAGAAAAGACACTCCATTTTTTTCAAGGGTCGGCCTGTGTGTCAGGATCCTCAGCAAGCTGCCTATTTCGCCACCGCCTGTCCGAACTGAGAGTTCTGAAGTGGTAATGTCACTAACTTTATCGATGCGTGCATGTTCTTAACGACCAGCGCCCGGGACTCCACGCAACGGAGGCGTTATGAAAGCTAGCAAACTTAGAAGCATTCTCGCGGCTTCGCTCGGCATGGCTGCCTTGGGTATGGGTGCAGTGAATGCTGCTGCGCAAGTATCGCTTCCCCCGTTTTACGAGGCTGCGTCGAAAATGACCCCAGAAGGGAAGCTTGGTCAAGTCATCAAGAAAGAGGAGATCAAGACCCCGATCGCCGGCGCAAGGGCGTGGCTCATCGCGTATATCTCTTCCGACATTGCCAATCGGAAGACGATTGCCACGGGCCTGGTGGTAGCTCCCACCGGTAAGGCGCCGAAGGAAGGTCGTCCCGTCGTTGCCTGGGCTCACGGCACCACAGGTACAGCCGAGAACTGCGGACCTTCACAAATTGTCAACCCCGCGGTTCCTTTGAACGAGTACTTTCTGGTGGGTGGAAATTCCTGGACAGATTATGGGTTGCCGGCTGTCGAGGAATTTATCAAGGCAGGTTACGTTGTGGTAGCCACGGATTACCAGGGGCTGGGTGGCGGCGGCAAGCACCAGTACGTGGTATCGGTCACACAGGCCAATGACGCAATCAACTCGATTCGCGCAGCAGGCGACCTGAAGGTGACCGGCGCCGGCAAAAAAGCGGTGATCTTAGGGTGGTCGCAGGGTGGCGCCACGGTGCTGACGGCCGCGAGTTCCGGCGCCTATGTGTCACAGATAGGTACGGCATTCGACGGCATCGAAATCGTGGGATTCGTGGCGCTGGCGCCCGCCGATATTGCCGTGCTGGCCCCGAAACAAGCACTGACTCCGGCTTCAGCTCAAGAAATGCTGGCGGGCGTATTCAAGACCTTTTCCAACAATGTGTTCGACTTCGTGCACATGGCGATGAATCTGTGGGGAACACAGGCAGCCTTCCCGGACAAGCTCCAACTGACTGATCTGTTCACCGACGAGGGCGCGAAGGTCATCGATGAAGTCGTATCGAGCAAATGCATTCATGCGGCAGCGGGAACGTTCAATTTCGTCTATGGCAGTGGATATCCATCCCTGATGAAGCCAAAAGCCGGCAACGCGATGGCATGGGCGACAGCATTGCTGGCCGGGAGTGTTCCGGATGAGAAACCGATTGCCCCTGTCCTAATTTTCTGGGGAACTCACGACACGGTGGTTCCGCCTGTCATGGGCGCACTATACCGGCAGCAGATGTGCGATAAGGGAGCGAACGTGACGCGGGTGCAATTGCCCGGTGAGCAAACTCACTACACCACGCCAGGCGCTTCGCAGCCGATTTTTGTTCCGTGGGTTGCTGACCGCTTCGCCGGCAAGCCGCTGGAAAATGGTTGCTCCGCGGATTAAACGGCGGTCAGAGTCAGTTCTGGGCACAGAGATGCAACGAGGATCCGGAGAGATCGCCTGCCGAGTAACGCAAGGTTGCCTGGCGGGAGTGCCTCACGAAATCACGAAGGGCGTGGACGCCACAGCTATCGCCAAAACGATGAGCAAGATTTAACGGAGATGAAGCGAGAACGTCTGAGCGTACAGGCCATCAGCAAGCTGACCACCTACGGCCGCCGCAGGCGTAGCATCGGTTTGGCCATATCCGACCTGTCGCTAGTATCGCGCCGTCAAGTCAACGATGCGCCAAATGGCGCTATAATCATAGCCACGAGGCGCGAATGACATCTCAGGTAATCGCAGAGGTCTTAGGGGGAAGAAGGGTCTTGGGACGAACGATCAAGAACTCGGTGGATCTGACTGAGCTGATCCGCCACGGGTTGCCGGCCGGCGCGATCGTGGCCCTCGCAGAGAAACTCGATCTGAAGAACGCCGTCATCTCTGAGAGGCTTGGCATACCACAGCGAACTCTGAGCCGCCGCTTGAGTCAGCATGCGCGACTCACGGCTGCCGAATCAGATCGTACCGTGCGCCTGGCTCGCGTTTACGCTACGGCCGTCGAGATGATTGGAAGCGCCGAGAAGGCGGTGGAGTGGCTGCGCACACAAAACCGAGCCTTGGGTGGTGAACTTCCGTTGGACAGGCTGGATACCGATCTCGGTGCCAGAGAGGTGGAAGACATTCTCGGGCGAATCGCATACGGCGTTTACAGCTGATGCGGATATGGAGGATCTGCCGCAAGCGGTACGCCGGCGCGGCTTACGCTGGGGAGGGCGCGCGCTTGTACAGCGGGCGCTGGAATAGCAAAGGCGTCAGGATGGTGTACACCTCCACTTCTTTGGCCTTGGCCGCCGTGGAGACATTCGTGAACCTGGAGCCAAAGCTCAGACCCGACGATCTGGTCTCGATTGAAGCTGAACTCGCTGACAGTCTGCGGACCGAACGAGTGGATCTGAAATCCCTTCCACCAGACTGGTACCAGCTGAGAGATGAATCGCTGCGGCATTTCGGGGACAATTGGATTCGCAATACGAACAGCGCTGCCTTATATGTCCCATCAGCCGCCATCCGTGGGGAATGGAATGTGCTTCTGAATCCGGCGCACCCCGACTTTGCGAAACTCAGATCCCACGCACCAAAGAATTTTGAATTCGATCTGCGGATGTTCCGCTGATTTTTCGCCCAATCGAAATCCACGGGACGAAGTCGCCCAAGGGTTTTACGTCCGCGCCAACTTCGTGGATGTAAGCCCGTCGGTTCCGGGACATCCATGGGGGTTTGCCTAGGTTCTGTGCAGGTTTGGAGCTAAGGTCAGCTGCCAAGACCTTGGCTTGAACTTGTAAGCTATTGGTCTATCAGGCTTTATCTGGTGCGCCCGGCATGATTCGAACATGCGACCTTTTGGTTCGTAGCCAAACGCTCTATCCAGCTGAGCTACGGGCGCAACGCTTCACTAGTATACCAACGGCTCCAGCTATTGAGAACCTTGAGGCAGCGGCTCAAACTCGCTTCCTGCGTTGGGTTTCAATTGCCGGCTACTCGCGGGCCGAGTTACCGGGACTTACCGCGGCGGCGGTCGATTCAATGCGACCGTCCGCGCCGACACGCAAGGCGCGGTTTCGCCAGCGGACGTCGCTAGACCGGTAGCTGCCAACCCATACTGCAAACGCGTAGACGTCCCACAGCACGCTCAGTGGGAACAAGCCCAGCGCGATGGTACTGCGCAGGACAAACCAGCCGGTGAGCAGGGCCACCAGGCAGCGCAGCACGGCTAACGCGGCCGCGACCCACCACAACTGCAGCAGCACCGCGATCAACATCCAGAGGCCGGCATGGGTAATCGGAAGGCCTGCGTATCCGCCACCCTTGGACATGCGAATGGTTCGTCCCCAGCGCAACTGGTGATCCCAAACGCCGCCCCACGTGGTATCGCCCAACGAGGTCTCTACGACATAAGTCGAGAGCAGGGCGCGCTTGCCCAGCAGCGTGATTCGGCGCGCCAGTTGATAGTCGTCCGCCAGG
Organism: uncultured Acidobacteriaceae bacterium; assembly: GCA_963740005.1. GTDB lineage: Bacteria > Acidobacteriota > Terriglobia > Bryobacterales > Bryobacteraceae > CAJCIT01. Next base: position 16,059 of record CAVUCO010000012.1, read on the forward strand.
TAGTCCTCAAGGGCGGAAAATCCGCCGGCCTGCTCCAGGTCTTGCGCACGAAACGCGAGGGTCGAGCCAAGACCGAATTCGCGCACTCCCACTAGCGGCGCCACCAGCGTGCTGGGCATGAAATCGGTAGCCACACCTAGCGCTTCCCACACAGCCGGCAAGGCATGCGGCCGCGGGCGGTAGAGACACGTGACCACGCCAATTTGTGGATCTTCCAGCGGCGCGACTACTTCGCTGAGGTATTCGGGCGTGACACGTATGTCGCTGTCGTTGACGACCCACACAGGATAGCGGGCGTGGCGAGCGAGGCCCTTCAAGATGCCGACCTTCTCATTCAGACCGGACTCATGTCCAACAATCACACGGATGACATTGCTGGGAAACTCGTCCTGCAGCTTGCGAATCTGGGGCAACGCGGCATCGTCTTCATCATGCACGCCGAAGAGAACCTCAAACGACGGATAGTCCTGCACGATTTGTGAGCGCAGCGCCGTGAGCATATCGGGGTCGACGCCACGAACGGGCTTCAACACGGAGACGCCCGGCTGAAACTGCCGCCTGGGCTTCCTGCGCAGGATTTGCTGCAGGCTCGCCGCGATGGCAAGACACTGATAGCCGAGGGCCGGCAGGAATACAAGCCATAGGGTATTCACTGGTCGGCCGGTGTGCGCTACTGCGCGAGCAGTATCACGCCTCCCAGAACTAATGCGGCGCCGGCTATGCGCCGAGCGCCGACGTACTCACGCAGCAGGAACTTCGCCAGTGCGACTTCCAGCACCACCTGGGCGGCTGAGGCAGGCACCGCGAAGCTCATCGGCTCACGCTGCACCAGCGCCATGAAGGCAAAGAAGGAAACCGCCATCAGGAAAATGGCGATGCCCAGATAAGTGCGGCTTCCGATCATTTTCAGAATGTGCAGGAGACCGCGGGCGCTGGCACACTGCTCTCCGGCCAGCTTCATCTCGCGGCTTTGCAGGAGATCGGCGAACACCGTGCAGCAGACTACGATGGAGACCAGGACCCACTTCATGATTCAAAGCCGCCTTTATCCGGCTCTGGCAGGGGTTTCGATTTGTGCGGTGTACTTCCGACCAAGCCGAGACCCACCACGATGAGCAAGGTCGCAAGCCAACGCGCTGGGGAGATGTGTTCACCCAGGAAGATGTGTCCGAAGAGGGCGGAGAGCAAATAACCAACGGCGGTCATGGGTATGACAAAGCTCAAGTCGGCCCAACTCATGAGCGCCATTCGCGTGAGCAGCCAGAGGATAAGCAAGCCAACGCCGAGTGCAACGATCGGATCGAACAAGGCTTGAACGTAGTCCAGCGGATTCGCCGAAACCGCATCCCGGTGTTTCATACCCCAAGCCAGGGCCAAGTTGCCAAACGCATTCAGCAGCACCACCGCCAGCGTCAGCACTAAGGCCTCTGATTGTGTCCGGGTCCTCGGCCGAAGCCGCCCCTGCTCCGCCGCTGTCTCAGTAGTTGCCAAGACGACCTTCCCTGCCTTGAGTTAATCGCCTGTACTGGGGAGAACCGACGGCTGCTGCTTCTGGTCTTTAATGAACTGTTTGCGCTTTGAACGCAGAGCCAGGTATTCGCGGGCTTCCTTGTAGAGGCGTTTTCGCTCACTGTTGTCGAAGATAGCCTTGCCGACCAGGCGCAAAGCGACCTTGGGACGGAAGTAGTATTCGCCGTAGAATCGCTCCACCCACTCCACCAGTTCGCCTCGGTCCAGACCCGGGTAAATGACGTTCGGCAGTTGATGGCCGGTTTCATCGGTCATGGAGTCGATGGTAATGAGGTTGTTTTTCTTGACGTAATCGTAGAATTCGGTGCCCGGATAGGGATGCGCAATGGATACCTGAATAGTTTCGACATCCAGTTCTTTGGCGAAGTCAATGGTCTTGCGAATCGACTCACGCGAATCGCCCGGCAGACCGACGATGAAGTCTCCGTGAATGATCAAACCGAGTTTCTTACAGTTCGCAGTGAACCGGCGCGCCATATCGATGGTGGCGCCTTTTTTTATGTTCTTCAGGATCTGCTGGTCGCCCGATTCGTAGCCCACGATGAGCAGGCGGCATCCCGCTTCTTTCATCGCCTTCAGGGTGTCGTAGTCCGTGGTAACGCGGGAGGTGCAACTCCAGGTGAACTTCAGCGGCTTCAGCTTGCTGCAGAGCTCAATGGTGCGCGCCTTTTGGTAATTGAATGTATCGTCGTCGAAAAAGATCTCTTTCAGGCCCGGGAAGTTTTCCAGCACCCAGCGGCATTCGTTGGCGATGTCGTCCGAGGAACGCAGGCGCCAGCGGTGGCCGGAATGGGTCTGCGGCCAGAGGCAGAAGGTACACATGGCCGGGCAGCCACGCGACGTATACAGCGAAATGAATGGGTTCAGCAGGAACGGAACGTTGTAATTGCGGAAATCGAGATCGCGTTTGTAGATCTTCGACGCCCAGGGTAGTTCGTCCAGGTTCTCAATGACGCCCGCCTCGGGAGTGTGAACGAAACCTCCGTCCTTTCGAAACACGACGCCGGGTATCTCTTCGAGCGGCTTGCCCAAGGCATAATCGCGGATCTGATAGTCGAACTCGCGTTTTACGACAAAGTCGATCGCCTTGGATGCGTTAAGACATTTTTCCGGCTCAACCGTGACCGGGGGACCGACGAACGCCACCTTCAGGTTGGGATTGTTGCCCTTCATCATTTCCGCGATCTTCGCGTCCACGTGGAAACCGGGCGTCGAGGTGAACAGAACCAGCAGTTCGTAATCCTTCGCCATTTCGACTGTTTGCTCGATCGAGATTTTGTGTGGCGGAGCGTCGAGCACCTTGCTGCCCGGAATCATTCCGGCCGGGTAGCAAAGCCACACCGGATACCAATACGACTCGATCTCCCGCGAGGCCGGCCAGCGGGAACTAGCCCCACCGTCAAAGCCTTCAAACGAAGGAGGATTCAGGAAAAGGGTTTTCATGGACTCCTTAAAAGGTTAACTTCCAGCGTAGCGGGTTTCATGCACGAATCTCAACCGCTTTGGCTCCGCTGGCGTTGATGCCCTAGTCACTGGCAAGAATTGAGGTTATGACGCGCCTGAAGGCAGATTTGATTCGTGGAATTCGCTACGCAATGGCATCATTGCGGCCATAACATGGTCGACAAGGATGAGCGGTCCGGGTCGGCGTCAGGCTCGAAGTTGCTGTAATCGATATTCAATTCGATCCGTCCCACCACGCGCGTGTCGATTACGCTACTCATATGTTGCGGAATAGCCACGCCGTTCTTGATTTCAAACGCGCGTTCGAAGTCCACCTGCTTGAAAAAGACGGTTGGATTCTTAACCAGGCGGCCTTTCTCGAAAATGAGCAGGCAGGTATCGGCGTCCAGCCAAATTTCACCTTTGAACAGCCCAACGGCCTTCTTACGCGGGGAAACCTGGAACGCATAGGCTGCCTTGCTGCCAGGCAGGTTCTGCCTGCCCTTGAATTTGAACTTGTAATTCGCCGGGGTCACGGCCATGCGATTGTCGCTTTGCGATTGTTGCTCAGCCGACAGATAACGAGCAATGACGTCCTTTTTCACCGTGTCATCACCCTGAAATCCCAATACTTTATAAGTGATCTGGCCCAGTTTTGAAATGTTCTGCAGCGCATGCAGCTTCCCGTGCTTTTGCAGCTCCGGGACTGACGCACTAATCTCGACCTCCATGGACACCCCCCGCAGGGTGTTCGATGGAGCTTGAGTAGCTGTCAGGTATTTGTTGATAATTTTGGTGGTTTCGGGGTCGTCTGCGCCTTCACCGGCATAGCCGGTGTAGGCCGGCGCAACCAGCGCCGCCGCGAAAAACCCTAAAACCAGCGCCCAAGCTGTTCTTTTCAAACATTAACTCCGTGCCATCCATCCGTTCGGACAGCGGCAAAACCGAGAAGCGAAACTGTTCTTGATGTTATCAGAACCGACACCTTGTACAACTGTCGCAGTTGACAGGCTTCTCCGTTCAGACCTTCAGAATCCCCACTCACGCTCCTTTGGATGTATTTGCCCGCCCAACGTATTCCAATATCGTAATTCTTAACAAACCGTAATATCCGACCTAGGGCAGCCACTCTCGCAGCAGGTCGGCAGGATCGGTATCCAGCCGCAGCGGCCGCTCCGTCTCGACGGCGGAGCCATTGCTGGCGTCCGGGATGAAAACGGCGACAATCCCCTTCGAGGTGGGCCTCAGTTCCAGCCGCCGCCCTCGCGCTTCCAGCCGAAGCGTTGTGTCGAGCCAGGCAACGTAGACCTTGGTGCGCAAACGATGGCCTGCGGCTGCCGCGTCGTCGAACAGCTTGTGGACAAACTCGCTTTGCCTCAACTGGTCGGCCCAAGGGGCTTCGGCGGACCTCCGATTGCGCTCCTCTTCCTGCCGGAGGCGCTCGCTGCCATCGCGCTCCCCTTCGGATTCGAGGCTCTTTAGACTGTTTTCCAGATTGTCTAAGAAACCCATATCTAGCTAGTGTGACGCATGGCTTTGGTCGGACCAGGCCTCGAGAGAGGCCTACTACCGTTGGTGGGGATTGTATACGGGGGCGTGGCGCGGCCCGACGATATAGTTTTGACCTGATTCTACCGATAAGCTTCACTAAGCATGCCTGTCAAATGGCGTGATTTCGGAAAAAACGAAGGAGACGCGAACCGCGCTCTAGCGCGCTGAAACTCCATGCCAATACCTGGACCCAACTCTGACTTCACCTCTCAGCCCCGAATCCTGGTGGTCGAGGACAACGCGACCAATCTGCTGCTGGCCCGCCGGATACTGGAAAAGGCCGGCTATTGCGTAGAGGTTGCCGTGAACGGCCTGGAAGGGGTTGAAGCGGCCAAGCATCAGCGATTCGATGTGATTCTCATGGATGTCCAGATGCCCGTTCTGGACGGCTGCTCGGCAACCAAACAGATCCGCCGCTTTCCGGGTTGGGCTGGCCGGGTTCCCATCATTGCATTGACAGCGAGCGTCTACAATGAGGACTCGAAGCGCTGCTTCGAAGCCGGTATGGACGATTTCGTGGGCAAGCCCTTCCGGCTAGGAGAATTGGCTAAGAAGTGCCAACAATGGATAAGCCGCCGGCCGGCGGAGCCGGGCACTCCGGCGAACGAGCCGACGCCTGTGGAGGAGTCTGTAGGTTGTGAGCAACTCGCCGAAGTGATGACCGGCGCCACCCCGGAAACCAGTACCCGCTAGACTGTCTTGATGAAGGAAGTCGTCCTGCTAGGCGACCGCAACCTCGATTTCATCACCCACCGCGAACTGGACGCTGCCCTGAACATGTTTCCTGCCCGAGTCCGGGCTCGCTGGATCCGAACTAGCAGTCCCGAAGTCGCACGCGTTGCCGACACCGATGCGATTTGGGTGGTACCCGGCAGTCCTTACGAAAACGATGCGGAGGTCTACACGGCTATCGAAGCGGCGAGAACATCCGGCCAGCCCTTTCTGGGGACCTGCGCCGGATTTCAGTATGCAGTTGTCGAGTTTGCCCGGAACGTCGCCGGCATGGCGAGCGCGGGCCATGCGGAAACTGCGACACCCGGGGACCTCCTGGTCGTCGATCGGCTGGCCTGCAGCCTTGTCGCCGAAGAGCGACTGGTCACCGCGGTATCTGGAACGCGCTTCGACAAACTCTGCGGATGTGACCCATTCATTGGCTTTCATTGGTGCAATTATGGGCTCGCCCCGGCCTATGTCGATTTGCTGACCAGGCACGGCTTGGTGATTTCCGCGCTCGCCCAGGATGCGGGCGCCGAAGCGATCGAGTTGCCCAACCATCCATTTTTCCTGGCCACATTGTTCCAGCCACAGATCGGTTCAATCGCGGGAAGGCCGCTCCATCCCATCGTCAGGGCCTTCCTAGCTGCCGCCTGATTTCAAGTCGTCGAAACTCGCCCAAAGGACCGGGTGCAGCGTCTGCTAAGATTCTCGGATTCCCAGCTTTCGAGGTGATCGAGTGAGTGTGCAAGCCCGCGCGTGTCTGGTTCTTCTTTCGGGATTAATGCTGGCTGTGGCGCCCGCGCAGGTCACGCCTCCCGTCAGCACCGACTTCGCGTTCCAGGAAGTTATGATCCCGATGCGTGACGGCGTCCACCTCCAAACCGTAATCGTGACGCCTCGGAATCATGCCGGTCCTCTGCCAATTCTCATGCAGCGGACACCGTACGGCGTCCCCACAGAGGTTCCGAAGACCTTATCCGATTCTTTCAAGCTGCTGGCCAAGGATGGCTATGTTTTTGTGTTCCAGAATCTCCGCGGCCGCTTTAAGTCCGAGGGTGTCTTCAAGATTTCTTCGCAAGTCAATCTGAACGACCCAAAGGACACCAATGAAACCACCGATGCCTACGACACCATCGATTGGCTGGTGAAAAACGTTCCGAACAACAATGGGCGCGTCGGCATCTATGGCGTTTCCTATAACGGGCTCACTGCCGCACTGACGCTGCTTCATCCCCATCCGGCTCTGAAGGTGGTTTCCGAGCAGGCGTCGCCGGCCGACCAATGGATGAACGACGACGACCATCGCTACGGCGCGCTCCGGTTGAGCTATTCATTCGAATACGCAGTGATGGAGCAAGCCGATAAGAACGAGAACACACACTTCAAATTCGATATCTACGACACCTATCAGTGGTATCTCGATCTTGGTCCCATCTCGAACATCAACGCCAAGTTTATGCACAATTCCATCCCGTACTGGAACGAAACGGTGGAGCACCCGAACTACGACGAATTCTGGCGCAGAGAAGCGTGGGTAAACCAGCTGCACTCGAGTCCGGTGCCCAACCTCAACGTCGCCGGTTTCTGGGATCAGGAGGACCCTTGGGGTCCCTGGCGGATCTTCCGCAACTCGGAGGAAAGCGACCCACAGGGTAATAACTTTATGGTCGCCGGTCCCTGGTTCCACGGCCAATGGCAAGCCCCCGCGGCAGATCGAATTGGCGAAATACCCTTCGGGGGGCACGACACAGCGCGCGAGTTCCGTGAGAACATCCAAGCGCCGTTCTTCCGTTACTACTTGCATGGCACCGGCGAGAAGTTTCCCTGGAAGGCCAGCACCTTTCAATCCGGCTCAAACACCTGGCACACCTATAGCCAGTGGCCGCCCAAGGAAGCAAAGCCGACGAATCTATACCTACATTCGGACGGGACTCTGTCCTTCGATGCTCCGGCCGCCGACGTAGCGAAAGACTTCGTTCAATATCGTCTCCGACCCTGCTAACCCCGTTCCCTACCGGCAGCGCCCTATCTCCCCCACGTATCCCGGCGGGGACTGGCGGACCTGGGAAGCCGCCGACCAGCGGTTTGTCGACCACCGGCCCGATGTCATCAGCTATGTCAGCGCTCCCCTCGATCACGATCTCATCGTCACCGGACCGCTGGCTGCCGAGCTTTACGCGTCCACCTCTGGCACCGACAGCGACTTCGTGGTGAAACTGATCGACGTCTACCCGGAAGACGCGGTGAAAAACTCATGGAAGCCCGAGGAGGGACCAGCTCCGGGCGAGTACGCCAAGTCGCTCAATGGCTACCTGTTGCCAATCGCGATGGAGGTACGGCGCGGCCGTTACAACAGGAGCTACGCGAATCCCGAACCCCTGGTAGCAAATCAACCCACCCAGTTTACGATCCCTCTGCGCGATCACGACCACGTCTTCCTGAAAGGCCACCGGCTGATGGTTCAAGTGCAGTCGACCTGGTTTCCGGTGATTGACCGTAACCCGCAAACTTACGTGAGCAGTATCTACGTTGCGAAGGCGAGCGATTTTGTTCCGGCGACACAGCGCGTGTACTCAACGCAGAAGATGCCGTCGCATATCGTGCTGCCGGTCATGCCATAGAACTCGATCAGTTGGAGATCTTTTCGAGCCAGATGCTGGCGCCCGGGGCCATCTGAGTTCGGAGTCGGAAATGATAGTAATTCCTGGCGGCCAAGCTGCGGGCTCCGTTATCCTGAGCATTAGGAGACCGTTTGGCCACGCAAACCAGATCGCTGCTTACCCTCAGCCGCCGGCTCTCGCCGCACACGCGGCGGGTGTCGCACCTGGCCGGGCAGCCGGGTCTGTTCGAAGCGCAGCGCTGGTTCTCGCGCGAGCGGTCCTGGATCAATGAACGGCACCTCCAGCTGTGCCGCATCGCCGCACCCACATTTTTCGAACAAAAGCGCGCGGAATGGTTTTGCAACCAGTTGAAGGCGATCGGCTGGGATGCGCGGCTTGATCGAGCCGGTAACGCGCTGGCAACCTATGAAAATGATGGAGACGGCCCGGTCCTAGCCGTGACTGCTCATCTGGACACCGTGCTGGCGCCGGCGCGGCCGGAAGAGATTGTCCTCACACCCGATGGCCGATTCACGGGCCCCGGCGTTTCCGATAACGGCTCGGGGCTGGCCGCTCTCCTGGCCCTGGCTCGCGTGCTCGTCGAAACACCCGATCTGGCCGACTTGGCTCGCTCAATTCTGCTGATCGCTAATGTCGGCGAAGAGGGCGAAGGCAATCTCAGCGGCATGCGCTATATCTGCGGCCAGGCGCCGTTGCTTTCGCGGATTGCGGCCTTTGTGGTGCTTGATGGACCGTCCGTTGAACACATCACCGCGCAAGCGCTAGCGAGCAGGCGATTTGAGATCGGCTTCACCGGACCTGGCGGCCATAGTTGGAACGACCAGGGCAGCGGCAATCCGGTACATGCGTTGGCCATGGCCATCACGTCGTTCGGGCAGGCAGCGGACGCGCGCGTCGCGTCCGCGAATCCCATCCGCTGCTCGTACAACTTCGGCGTGATCGAAGGCGGCAGCAGCATCAACTCGATTGCGGCGAGCGCTCGTGCCAAGCTTGACCTGCGCAGCGAAGAGAACACTCTGCTGGACGAACTCGCCGCTACGCTGACGTTCGCGGTGGAGCGGGCCCTGGAACACCAGAACCGGATGGCCCGCACCGGGCGACTGGCAGCCAAGATCAAAGAACTCGGGTCGCGCCCTGGTGGCAAGCTCTCTGAATCGTCCGGAGTATTGCAGACCATTCAAGCGGTCGATTCCTATCTCAATATTCGCTCGCGAGTCGACTGCGCCTCCACCGACGCGAACATCCCTCTGTCGCTCGGCCTGCCCGCCATTTCTATCGGCACGGGGGGTCAGGGAGGCGGCGCCCATTCCTCTCAGGAATGGTTCCTGCCGGACGGCCGCGAACTGGGTCTTCGGCGCATCCTCCTCTTACTGGCGTCTCTGCACACCCAATTGGAAAGCGGCGGCACAATAGGCGCTGCCCGCGAGTTTTAGACGCGCTCTTGACTGTCCTCTCCACAGAGTCCCGACCGGGAAAGGTCCCGGCCCGCTGGCGCGCCGATTCGGCGTTGGCCTTCGTCGCCCTGATCTGGGGCGCCACCTTCGTTGTGGTCAAGCAGGCCCTGCTTGGCATCTCCACGGTCTATTTCCTGTCATTGCGTTTTTGGCTGGCCAGCCTGTTCATGGCCCTGCTGTTTTTGCGGCCGCTGCGGCGGGCGGGATTCAAACAAGTCATGCACGGATTGCGGGGTGGTGCGTCCGCCGGAGTATTTCTGTGGGCCGGATACATGTTGCAGACGTTCGGCCTGAAGTACACCACGGCGGGCAAGTCGGGCTTCCTGACTGGACTCTATATCGCGTTGGTCCCCATCATTGGCGCGGTCGTCTACCGTCGCTTTCCCCAGGCCTCGGAGGTCCTGGGTATCTTGTGCGCGGTGGTTGGGATGGCGGTCATGACACTGCCGTCCCTAGGCTCGCATAGCAGCCTGCTCGACATCAACAAGGGCGATCTGCTGACCATCGGCTGCGCGGTAGCGTTTTCCTTTCACCTGCTGATTCTCGGGTATTATTCGCAGCGAGCGCGGTACGAAGCTGTCGCGTTGGGACAAATCCTGTGCGCCGCCGTGCTCTCCACGATCTCGCTGCTGGCGGAACCACCCCAAGCCTCCTGGAATGGCCAGATCGTTTTCGCGCTCGGTCTAACCAGCCTGTTCGCCACCACGCTCGCTTTCGCCTTCCAAACCTGGGGTCAGCAATATACGACTGCGACGCGAACCGCCTTGATCTTTGCTCTCGAACCAGTCTTTGCGCTGGTCACCGCAGTGGCCGTGGGTGGTGAAACCCTCACCTTCGCCGCAGTATTGGGGGGCGCTTTCATCCTGGGCGGCATCTTACTGGTCGAATTGAAACCAATTCGCGAGCGGCGGCATCGGTCTTCTTGAGAGAGTCCTTCGTCCCTGATGGCCGAGGTTGGTTGGTTTTCCTTATACTTAAAGTACGCCTCCAGCTTGAAAGGTTTTGCTAATGCCGTTCCTTGAGAAAATGAAGCAACAGAAAGTGCTCAGTGTCGGTCTGTTGCTGGTCACCCTGATCATCGGAATCATCCTCGGACAATTGCTCGATACGCGGGTGAAGGCCGCTCGCGACACAGGCCCCGTGGCACAGGACGCGACTCCGCTGACAATTCCTCAAGCGGCGCCGGTCGGAAACGAGTTCACCAAACTCGCCAAGCGACTGGAGCCGTCGGTGGTCTACATTCAGGCCGACTACATGCCGAAGGTCGCCGCCAAGAAGAGCCCGCGGCTGGAACAAGACGAGGGCGACGGCGATTCCGAGCAGAGCGATCCCTCGGACATGCTGAAGAAGTTTTTCGGCAACGGCCAGCCCAAGCAGTTCCGCCAACAGGGCTCCGGCACGGGCTTCATCGTTGACAGGAATGGGTACATCCTCACTAACAATCACGTCGTGGAACACGCCGATCGCCTCAAGGTCCGGATCCACGGCGACGACAACGAGTACCGGGCTCACGTCATTGGGACCGACCTGGAAACGGACATCGCAGTGATCAAGATTGACGCGAAAAAGCCGCTGATTCCCGTCCAGATCGGCAATTCCGACAGCTTGGAAGTGGGCGACTGGGCGGTGGCCATTGGTTCTCCCTTCGGCCTGGAGGCCACTGTCACGGCCGGCATCGTCAGCGCTACCGGCCGCGATCTGCCCGGAGCGCAAGCGTTTCAACACTTTATTCAGACTGATGCCGCCATCAACCCCGGCAACAGCGGCGGCCCGCTCCTGAACATCCGCGGCGAGGTGATTGGAGTGAACACCATGATCGCCACCCGCAGCGGATCTTACGAAGGCATAGGCTTCGCCCTGCCCTCCAACATGGCGGCCAAGGTCTACAACGACATTATTCGCTCCGGCCGCGTGGTTCGTGGGTCCATCGGCGTGCGCTGGAGAAACACCGAATCTCATGACACGCTGCAGGCATTCGGGCTCGATCACGGCGTGGTCGTGGAAGAAGCGCCCAAAGAAGGGCCGGCCGGCAAAGCGGGTGTTAAAGAGGGCGACGTCATTGTTTCTTTGAACGACCATCCGGTCCGCGACGGCAACGAATTGGTGGCGAAGGTGGCCGACATGCAGATCGGCGTGCTCGCCCTGCTGACGGTCGATCGCGACGGTAAGAAAATCGACTACAAAGTCCCCATCGAGGAGCGCACCGAGGTTTGGCGCGGGGAGTTCCAGTCCGATGAGAAGCAACCCGATGCACCTGGATCATTAAAGGAGCCTGCTACCACGCAGGTTAAGTTCGGGATCACGATTACGCGTCTGTTGGATAAGGAGCGCCAGGATCTGGGCATCGAAGACAAGTCGGGCGTTCGAGTGGTCAGCGTCGATCCCGGGTCCTTTGCTGAAGACATTGGGATGCAGAGCGGCGACGTCATTATTTCGATCAATCGCCAGGACGTCAGCTCGCCGGCGGACTTGATGCGGATTCAGTCTTCACTAAAGAGCGGCCAGGCCGTGGCCATTCGGGTCGTGCACTCATTTGGCGGACATAAGATTCCGCCGCAGCGGCAGTTCCTTTCCGGGCGCTTGCCCGGCGAGTAACTGCGCCCAGCCAGGTCCGGTGAGGTGAAAGCGCAAGTTAAGATAGTTGGCAGGGCGTGGACCGACCATGCCCTGCCGGCGGCCTTGGCCGATGCCTGCCGGTATAATCCCAAATTGAATCTTCACATTGAATCGATGAAGCGAATTCTGATCGCATCGTTGTTAGGCGCTTGGTTCGGCGCTTGCGCCGTATTTGCCGTCGCGGCGACCGCCGATACGGCCAAGAAAACAACTTCCACAAGCACCTCCCATCCAGCCGCAAAGACCTCCCCAAAGACATCTACCGGCGCGAAGTCTACAGCCGCCACGGCATCCTCGAACAAGAAGGCTGCTTCGTCGACCGCCAAGAAGTCCACCACATCCGCAAAAGGGACTACGCCACCCGCAAAGACCGCCGCTGCCTCCACCAGGACGGTCCATACCACTAGCAAGCACGGGTCGAAAGGGCAGGTGGCCAAGGCGCGCCGTCCCAGCTATCAAACTGCTCCCAGCCCGGAGCGATACCAGCAGATCCAGCAGTCCCTCGCTGACCGCGGTTTCTACAAGGGTGAAGTTAATGGCGTTTGGGGTGCCGAGTCGCAGGATGCGATGAGGCGGTTTCAGGAATCGCAAAATCTGCCCGACGACGGCAAGATTACCTCCAAGGCTCTGATTGGCCTCGGACTCGGTCCCAACCATGGAACCGCACCCGCTGCTGCCCAGCCTGGTACGAGCCAGCCCAGTACAACCCAGCCCGGCGCCGCTGTCCCGCCAACCAGCGTGCCCGCGGCTGGCACTCCATCACCTTCTGCCTCACCGGCGCCCCCAACCCCCGACCCACCCCAACCGCCGTCGGCAACCAACCGGCGGTAGCATAGGACCCATTCATGATCATCGGAGTTCCGAAGGAAATCAAAGACCACGAGACACGCGTTGGCTGCGTGCCCAGCATGGTGACCACCCTGCGCGAGCACGGCCATGAAGTCCTGGTAGAGGCTGAGGCTGGTGCCGGCAGTTCCGTGACCGACCAGGAATATGCAGAAGCCGGGGCAGTCATTGTCGACGCGGCGGCCGACGTCTGGAATCGTGCCGACCTGGTGGTGAAGGTGAAAGAGCCGCAACCATCCGAATATCCGTATTTCCGGCCGGGCCTGATTCTCTTCACGTACCTGCATCTGGCTCCGCTGCCCGAGCTGACTGATGCATTGCTGCAATCGCGCGTCAACGCCGTGGCCTATGAGACCATTCGCGAGAAAGATGGATCGCTGCCGCTGTTGACACCAATGAGCGAAGTGGCGGGCCGCATGGCTGTGCAAGTGGGCGCGCAGTATTTGGAACGTCCGAATGGCGGGCGAGGCATTCTGCTGGGCGGAATCCCCGGCGTCGCTCCGGCAAACGTGGTGGTGGTCGGAGGTGGCGTCGTGGGACATAACGCCGCTAAAATGGCTTGCGGCCTCGGCGCGCACGTCACCATCATCGATCGCAATCTGAACCGGCTTCGCGAATTGGAAGACATCTATGGCAACACGCTGTTGACGCTCGCATCCAACGCCTACACAATTCGTGAGTCCATCCGGACCGCCGACCTGGTGATTGGGGCGGTGCTGATCCCCGGTGCGTCGGCGCCCAAAGTGGTTCGCCGCGACATGATCTCGCAAATGAAAAAGGGTTCCGTGGTGGTAGACGTTGCCATCGATCAGGGCGGATGCCTCGAGACCGCGCATGCCACCACGCACACCGATCCGGTTTACTACGTGGATGGCGTTCTCCACTACTGCGTCTCGAACATGCCCGCCGCCGTGCCGCACACTTCAACCTTTGGTCTGACCAATGCGACGGCTCCCTACTTGCTCGCGCTCGCAAACAAAGGCCTGGAACGCGCCTGCGAGGAAAGCGCTCCCATCTGCGAGGGCGTGAACACGTACCAGGGTGAGATTACTTATCAGGGCGTTGCCGAATCCAAGGCAAGCATTGGCGGGAATTCGCTGCGGTCGTGTAACCACGGTCAGCCCACGATTCCCGGTGTGCTCCAATATTCTGCATGCATCTCCGACATCTTGCAGCATTCTTGCCCCTCGTCGCGTTTCTTCCGACGGCATGGTTGCAAGCCAAAGAACCGATTGTCGCCACGGACCT
>CAVUCO010000013.1:0-89856 GCA_963740005.1 uncultured Acidobacteriaceae bacterium
AACATGCCGGCGCGTTTCTCGGTATCCCGGTGCGAATAAAAAAGCCGCCACGGTCGTAGACCAGCAGCTTGTAGAGTTCTGCGGAGACCATTGCGTCGCCACAACCCAGACCCGCCCTCACCTTCGAAAGGATGGCCTCGAAGTTTGCCGCCCATGATTTACCGCCAATCTTGATCTTGCCAGGTGCGATCTGCCACACGTTTCGTACCGAGGTATCGACGATCGTGTCGCGGCCCCTGCCGTAAGCCGCCCGCTCCGCCTTGCCACAATCGCGGCGAGCTGCGCGCCGGGCACGCGAAGCCAAAGATTCCGGCTGCCCTCTACCTCCATTCTCGCATCGGCATCTCCACCGTACCCGAGACAAAGAAGCCACCCGGCTGCCTAACGCGTGACAGCAACACCTCAAGCGGCTTCAGATTCTGGTTATATTCGATCTCAATGTGTTCCAGTTCGCTCTCTCCGGCGGGGCTTTGCGCGCCAAGCAGTGATTATGAGACGAAGTGATTGAAGATTGCCAGCGAACGGCGGGACCGCGGGAAGCGCAGACCCGCAGGATGTGTGGTACGCCCCCGGCGGTTTGACGAACAACATCTCCAAATCCGCTCCTCGTCATCTTGGTACGGGACCAGGCAGTCCGATCGCCGTGGGCGATCGCTGATAACCGCGAGCGCCAGCCACGGAATATTTACAAAGGCCAAAGGCACAGCCGCCAAGACAATAAAGCGTCCGCTTGACCAGTCGGTTACGCTCGACGGCCTGCTGGATGCTGCGTGCTCATCTTGAGGTTGCAATCCTTAGGACAGTCTCGCGGAATAACTTCTCAATTTCGGCGGCGCTTGAGACAGGAAAGCCCAACTGTGCAGCGAGAGCTTCCAACTCGGGACGCCAGAGCAGGGGCATGATGAAGTCCGGTGGAAAGTCATGCGTACCCCGTTCGTGGAAAACACGCCGGGCTGCTACTAACGCGGCCGAGTAGTTGAGCTGCCCCAGGGTTTCAATCAGAAGGATGTCCAAAACATCTCGGGCGCGAGTTGAAGATGTGTTCGGCGCCGTGCAGGCGTGGAGTTTCTGGGCAACCTGTTCGCTCAGACCGATGCACCTTATGGGTGAAGTCACCGGCACACCCATTTCGTGGAGTCCTACAATCGTCGGCTCCACAAGATCGATAGTTGTGGGGCTGGTCGGTCCCAGATCCACCTCTACGGTCTGCCAGGCACGAGTCCGGTGTTGAATCGCAACGTCGACTCTCACAGTGTCGGCGAAATTCATCTCGTGGATCGGTGCCTTGAGCCGGAAGGAAAATTCGTCGAAACCCAATTTCAGTGCCAAATCAAGAGATCGAAGTCGAGTTTGCCGATCACCCTCCAATACAAGGTCGAGATCCTTCGTCGCGCGAGCGCGCTGAGCGAAACGCAGTTCCATCGCCACGCCGCCCTTGAGATAGTAGCCGCCGACAAGTCCCTCGGCGGTAACGCGTTCGAGCACGCCGCAGATTGCAAGGAATGATACCCACCTCCGTAATCGCTCTTGATCGATGCCCTGCTCTCGCGCGACGCTTGCGAGTATTTTCTCCAGCCGCTCCGGATGCCGTGGTCGCAATGTCACCGATCCCCGCTCTCTGTCGGTTGGGTGCCTGCCCCGGCGGTGTGGACATAACGGTTGATACGCCGCTTCAAGCGCTGTGCTTCGGCGCTGTCTATGAAACCTTCGCGCCGGGCGTCCGATATCGCCTGGCGGACGATGCCGACTTGGCCGGTGGAGGCCAAGATATCATCCACGGTTCGACCAACAGTGGTAAGGGGTAATCCCTCTTGGACCGTCACGTCGGCACTTCGGAGATCTGCGTGATGAATCTCAACCCACTTCGGGCGCACCCTCCGGAGCCGGGCATTCCGGGGAATAGTGATGTGGACAAAGGCCGGGTTGGCGTCGGAAATCCCGTACACGGCGAGAGCTGTGGCGTGCGAGAGCGCGACATTCTGCGGACCATCGTCAGCCTTGGCCCAGAGCACGGCCTCCCGGTATTGGGAGAATCGATTCGAAGGAAAGTGGGGGATACGATATACGCCGCGAGCGGCCCTCTCTAGTCGACCGCGATGCGTGAGGCGTGCCAGCACTGAGTCCGCAATTCCGGCGTCTCTCGCCTGCTTCGCCGTCAGGAGCCCGTCATGCTCCTCGGCGAGCGCAACTAGCTCATCGAATCGAGTCCGTGGCACATCTTGATTGTCCCAAACAAAGAAACCTTCCGTCAATATCTTTCCATTGTAGAACTATATTGACAGTTCTCTAAAACGGCCGAACCCTAAAATAGTCTCCGGGGGGCCGTTACCTTGATTACCTCGATAACGTAGCTCCTGAAAACCCGTGCGTTGAAAACAGAAGACTTTCCTGACCAGAAAAGAGAGCCTTCAACGCCTAACTCCTCTATTTACAATCGAAATCCTTTTTCCCAAGCTGGACGTCGCGGGTTCGATCCCCGTCTCCCGCTCCATGTTAATGAGCTAAAGGAAATTGCCAGGAATTCGATTTTATGCATCAAAGCGTCTAACCTATTGATTTCCAATACATTATGCTCATTGCTTCAGTGACTGATAGCTGGGTTTCTACACGAGTCACCGCTTAACGCATTCATGGCTAGTCGAAACGTTGGTCCACAGAGGAACCGAAGCAAACTGGACGGTAGGTTCTTGGCACGCTGGTCATCTCCGTGGCCCGACCCAACTAGGGGGGCAAACGACCCAGGCTTACAGGCGAGCACCTAGATGTTCAACCCCTGCTGTGCAGCGTCTAGAATCTTGTAGCCCATATCGCCATACCCCTTCAATCGGCGGCCATACATTCGCGCCAGCATCGGCACATCGGCATCGACGTAATCGTAGACCTGAACCACTCGCTTCGCATCATGAAGTCGATGGAGTCGCCCAACGTACTGTTGAAGCGTTCCCTTCCATGAGATCGGCATCGCGAGGAATAGAGTGTCGAGGCGGGCGTCATCGAATCCTTCGCCGATGTAGCTTCCCGTTGCAAGGATTAACCGTTGCTCAGCGTTGGGAATCGCCGCGAGCCTCTCGTTTACTTCACGGCGCTGTTTTCGCCCCATACCGCCCTTGAGTACGATGATGTTCCGAACCCGCCCAGCGAGTGCTGTCTCTAGGTGTGTGATGTGTTCCGTCCGCCCCGTTAAGACGAGTGGTGACCGGCCCTTTTCCATCGAACGAACAACATCATTGACGATGGTGCTGTTGCGGTCCTCGTCCGAAGTCATCGCCGCATAGATATCCTGGATCGTTGCCTCCCCCGCACTCGACGTCCGAAAACGTGTCGGCCTCGGAATGACAATATGCTCGAAGGGAGTTGAGTCTGTCATCGCCCGAACGGCCATCGTGAAGCGCGCTGGTCCGCACTGCATGTAGATGATCGGGTGGTGGCCGTCTTTGCGCGTAGGGGTTGCAGTGAGCCCGACGACAAACTTAGCCTTCACTTGCCGCATCACTTGCTCGAACGTGAATGCCGAGAGGTGGTGGCATTCGTCAACAATCACATGGCCGTATTCGGCGACGAAATCCTTCACTTCTTTCTCGCGATGCAGGCTCTGAATTACAGCCACGTCGATTTCACCGGTCCTCTTGACCTTGCCGCCGCCCACTTGCCCAATCCGCTCGATGGACGTGTCGAGAAACATGGCCAACCGTTCGCGCCATTGATCAAGGAGTTGTTGGCGGTGCACCAGAACCAGCGTGTTCACCGCACGCTTCGCGATCAGCCATGCGGCCACTGCTGTCTTGCCAAAGGCCGTCGGCGCGCAGATCAGCCCGTCGTCATGCTTTAGAATTTTGGCTACCGCTTCGTCTTGGCCAGGGCGCAAGGCGCCATGAAATTGGACGTCAATGGACTTACCCGCAAAGCGCTCGTTGCGAACAATCGCATTTATCTTGTGGCCTTCAAGAAAGGTGACGACCTCGTCGAGACAACCTCGCGGCAAGGCGAGGTGACGTGGAAGGTCTTCACCGCAGGCAATGACGCGAGGCTTGTCGAATGTCGACAACCGCATGGCCTGAGCCTTGTAGAATTCGGGATTTTGAAAAGCTGCAATACGGAGCAGCCGATTCATCATCTCTGGTGCCAGTCCCTTCTTCTCAATGAAGAGCAGGTTGGAACAGACAATCTCAACTGTCGTCGGCAGCGGACCCTTGATCGGCCTATCCAGCCGCTTGCGGGAGGGCGGCAACGTCCAGGGATCAAGTTCGTCGCCATCCTCGACGCTGGCGAAGCGCACGCCGATAAGATCGCCACCCTGTTGAAGGGCGTCGGTGATCAATCGTTCAGCGGCGGCTTGCTTCATTCGCTGGACCGAGTTCAAAAAGCCCCACTGGTCGGCATGAGGACGTAGTTCGCCATCGAGGAATTCGGTAAACCCGGAGTCCCGTGGACCCTTCTGCAGCGGAAGTGCGATCAGGTTCCCGAAGCCGCCTTTGGGCATCGTGTCCTGGTTCGGGAAGAACCGGTCATAGGAATCCAACCCAAGTTGATGACGACGCTCCATGGTTCGAGTCAGCAGCAGTGAGCCCAACCGCCGGGCGACGCCAGCGGGAACTGGCCGTTCGAAGAAGATCCAGGCGTGAGCCCCGTTGCCAGAACGGGAGCGCTCAATCGCAGCCGGAACGTTAAGTTCGTGGCAGGTCGTGCGGAACGCAGTGGCGTCGTCCTTCCAGGTCTTCTTGTCGAAGTCCACGGCCAAAAACCAACAGCTTTCGTCGAGAAGGAGGGGGTAGACACCCAGCGTCTGCTTACCCACGAGATGAGCGTGGATGGCTTCGTCGGTCAGCGGAATGTTCTTGCGAGTTTCCTTGTCAACCCGTTTTCGGTCCTCGGGCTTGGCACCATAGTATGCCTTCCAGTCTCGCTCCGTTCTCGGCGAGTAGCCGGACCGGCCATCAGGGCTATCCCACCGCTGAGCGTATACGTCCTCGCGGCCGCGAAACAACGATCGGAACAAAGCAATCTTCTCCGCTGTGTTGAGCCCCGGTCGCGCGGGTGGCGTTTGTGGCTGCGCTTCGACTGCCGGCGTGACCGGAAGAGCAATGCCGTTTTCGGTCAGGAGCGCGCGAAGCCGCTGATTCTCGTCTTCAAGCCGCTGACACTGCTCTGCGAGTACCTGGACATCGACGGCCTTCAAATCACCCCTCACCGCTCCATTGTCTATCAGCGAAGAAGTTCTCTCCGACAGGAGATAGCAGGACACGATTGACTTAATTCTTGTGAGAGAGGTTCATCTCACCAGCCCGCTCCGCCTGGCGAGTGGATTAACTGGCTAACAACCTCCTTGATTGGTTGAACGTGAGCTCGCCTTCGACCCTCGGTAGCTGGGCAGAAACGGATTTCATCTATCGACGCTTTTACAGCTAGGCTGATCGGCAGACCGAGCCCTCGTTCTATCTTTCGAGGCCAATCTGACGAAACGAATAGAGCTAAGGGGCTAAGTCCAGGAACCGCCAGCAGTCCACTCAGAGAGCGGTCTGCCATCCGCGGCTGCGGTTAACAGGGGGACAGCAAACTGGCGAACCTCTTCGACCAGTTGCGTCAGGTCATCTTGCCGTTCAGTGAACCGGCTCCGCCGGATAAAAGCACGCCACTGCAAAGACCGGGCTGGGTCCTTCCAATAGCTCTCAGTAAGGCCAATCGGGTCTGTTTCGATTTGCGTTTCGCGATGCCGAAAGGTCGCCTTGACTGCTTCGATCAGAGGCTCGGCATTGAAAGAATACATGCGCGAAAGGAGGGCAACGTCATAGTAGTCTTTCGTTCGACTGTTCAAGAGGCCAAGTTTGGTAATCGCCTCAAGCTTCTCCGCAACTACAGTCTCCTTGGGATAGGCGAGGCGTACCGGAGCCGGGAAACTGAGAAGTGTCGGATAAGCAAGCCTGGTTGGCACAGGCACGATGACATCCCCGAAGCCGATATCAACTTGCATGGCAATCCGTGCTCGTGCGAGCGTGGCGCTAAATCGTATGCGAACACCCTCGTACTCTGCGCCCTCCTTGATTCGGACGGCTTCAACTGTAGTGGGATCAAATTCAATTCCGTCTGGAACGAGGTTGATCTTGCACACGGACCGTATGAGTTGGGAGATGTGCTCTAATTCGTTGCTTGTTCTGCCAGCTAAGTCGATATCCGTCGTCGGTCGCGAGAAGGGCGCCTTCCAGGCTGTAAGCAAGAGCGCACCCTTCAATACGAAACGATCGGCAACGGGCGATTCAGCCAATCGGTAAAGGAAGCGTTCCATGGCGAAGTACTGCAGAACTTCCTGAAATGGTCGGCCCCGTGTCCTCGAGTGGTTTAGAAGACGGTGCCGCACGGAGGCACCTATGTCTTTACCGCTCACAGAATCGACTCCAGGTAGGGGCGCATCACTCTTTGGACCCGATTCACCTGAGCAAACATCGACAGCGCCTTGAAGTCTGGTCTCTTCTTGCTCTCTCTATAGTTCCGCAGTGCTTCAATTGCGACGTCGATACCAATCTTGTTTCGATACTTGAAGCAATCGGCGATTGTCTTCTCGGGTGAATAGACTCGAACTTGAACTCCATCCAAGGTGACGACATCGACGCCCGCGCTGAAGGAAGGCTCGGAATACCAAAAGACACGCACCGGGATACGATCAACCTTAGGAATCTGACTGTGGCTGGGTAGCGCGATGTCAACGGCATGCGGTACTTGAGTCGTGAGACCATGATGGGCCAGTGCCGAGATAAGACAGATGACCGCGCGCGGCACTCGGATCGCAATGGGCACAAGATCTGGACTTGTCAGTTGCGGCACCGAGGCGAGGCGGTAAAGCCCTCTCCCGACCTGCTCGATTTCGCCTGAGTCTCTCAGCGCATACAGTGTACGCGGATGAACACCAAGCCCAATTGCCCGGCTGGTACGGAGCATCCCACCGTTTCGCGTGAAGGCAGTGCGAGCCTTATCAAGGCCTGTCTTGGCGGTTGGCAAGTGATAGAACCCACGGATAGTATATCTAATCTCCGAGCTATTTATCCTACCGCGCGTAGCCGTCAATGTCCAGTACCATTTCCGCGGCGCTTTCTCCTGGTGCTTTCAATTCCTTATGGCCACGTCAGCCTCTTAGCCATGCAGCCACTCACCCCCTGAGAGGAATTCGTGCTCGACGGTGTACCGTCGCAAGTTTGACATGGGCGCCAAGTTACGGTCCTGTTGAAACTGGGAACACTGAGAACAGATTTTGTTAATGAACCAAGACACGCTGGGAACAGCGGGAACAACTATAACTCTGCGCGGGCATTCTGCAAAAGATCACAGGCAGGCAGCGACACCGGCTGTTTGCTTGTCGCTGCTACATGGACATCTCAACGAAGAAACCGAACCTCCTCGATGGAAGACGATCCTGATGGTACCGCCGCTTCCAGTGCGTCGACCGCCCGCTTTCGCCTTATGAGCGAGACTCGCGTATAGACATTCTGGTTCACATCCAGCGTGTGGCCCAGTTGATCGGCAACCAACTTGGGATCGTCGTGCATCTCATTCATTAGGGTCGCGTGCGTCCGTCTCATCACATGGAAATCCACCCAACCCAAGCCAACGGAATTCAGTAGAGGCCCCATGTGACGGCGTGCCATGTTGTCTCTCGACAGCGGCGTCTCTCCGGTCCGTGAGGGGAATACCCAATGATCCGGACCGTTCTTGCGTGACGCGACTCTCCAGTCCTCGATATCAGCCAATAAACCACAGGGAAGTGCCGCATTGCGGATCGAGCGCCGGGTTTTCGGAGTATCAATTCGGTCGCGATAGACACGCTGACAGACTTCTGCGTGGGTGGCAAACAGATGACGCCATTTCAGTCCCAGTATTTCGCCCGGACGAAGACCTGCCAGGACAGCAAACTTCACTACAAGGCGCTCGCGATCTTTCAGTGCTCTGAGGCAGGTGTCGATCTGCCCGAACGTCATGACAGCGTATTCGGGGCGCCGGGCTTCCCTCGGCACAAAGAGTAATTCGGCGGGGTTTCGCGACAGAATCTCCTCCTCCACCGCCATCCGAAGAACCTGCCGGAGATCCCACCGGAGGTGAGCGACCACGCTGTAAGAAAGACCGGCACGAGCCTTGGCATCCAACAAGTCCTGAAGTTCGTCGCGCCGGAAGCTTGCCAGTGTCCTCGCCCCGTACCGCGGCGTCAAATGCGCGCGTATTCGGGATTCGTTCGTCTCCTTAGTTGAGATCTTCCATTTCCGTCGATAGAACGGGAGGTACGTGGAGTTCACGAAGTCGCCCCAGGTCGTGGAAGATGGCGCCAGGCGGGCAGTACTCATGTGTGCTTGATGTTGCATGTGCCGATAATCGGGTGCCTGAGCCGACAGAGCGTTAAGATACCACTTGTGAACCATGGCCGGCCCAACATAATTGAAGAGGTTGAACGGTATCTCCTCACTGGTTCGAGCGATTCGCTCTACGCTGCGTGGCCGGGCAACATCATGGAACGCGCGACTCGAGCCCACAACGACCTGCGGGGCGCACTCGTCAGCGCGACCCGGCTAAGAGAAGTGAGGGGGAAGCACGTACTGCCAGCCGGGTTGGACACCGTGGCACTCACACGCGCCAAGGTCGAGCCCATGATACGCGGCCTTTTCACCCGCTCCGAACGGAGTGTAGTGCTCGCAATGCTGGAGAAGTCCGTCGTCTTCCTGACCGCCGAGAACATCGAAACCGTTCTGCTCGAAGAGAGCTTCAACTACTCAGCCTGGACCCTCGCAAACCTCTATCTGAGGGGTTTGGGTGCGGAAACGCTGAGCCAGGATGCTCCTGACATTGTCGGCTTGAGTCAGGACACGACGTGCTACATTTCCCCACAGTATTTCCATGAGGAGGATCGGTTCGCCGACTTCATCGTCCACGAGGCCGCGCATGTGTTTCATAACTGCAAGCGCGGCACGCTGGGTCTTCACGAGACGCGGTCAAGAGTTTGGCTGCTGGACATCGAGTACAGAAAGCGCGAAACCTTCGCGTACTCGTGTGAAGCCTACGCGCGCATCCTCGAACTAGGAACCAGTCCGGCAGTGCGGCAGTCGTTGGCGGACGAGTTTTCCAGAATCGCCTGTATCTCCGATGAGCGTGTGGACGACGACGAGGTGACGCGCACCGTCAGGGCGGCCGCAGCAGCGAGAAACGGTTGGAAGGTTATACTCGCTCAATGTGCCCCTCCGTCCAGCGTCCAGCTGTTTTGAGGAGAGGCGATCGTGATGAGAAAACTGCGTAACCCAAAGTCCGCGAGCCGCACACCGATTGCGACCAGTCTGTTGTCAACAATTAATTGCAAACGCATTCTCAACGACCGTGGTCTTCCCGTGCCGGGCACGGTTCACGAAACACCGGAACCATTTCAGACCGTTGCCGGAATCAAGAATTCGAGGGTCTGCACCCAAGCCATGCCGCTTATGTTTACGCCCACAATGTTGTTTCCGCTCTTGCGGAGAAGTTCACAAGCTGGGCGGACTTGACCTTTGCAATCGAGCGCTGTCCTGTTTGTGCTTCACAAATCGGTTTCGCTCGATGTCAGCGACAGTTCAGCTAGCTGCCGTTGAATAGTGGCGATTTCTTCCGCGGCCTTCTTAATGGCATCCCGACGTTCCAACACGCGGCGTTGGGGAAACCAATCACGAACCGTGCTGAGCATCAGCCCCGTAGTATTGTCCAGCTTGCGGTTGCGGTAGACCACCAAGGCGCGCTGATGGAAGAAATCCCGCACCTCTTCCGCCGTCGCGTCGGAAACAATGGCGCGGCATTCTCGCCAGAGACGTCGTAAGGCTCCGTCATCGAGCGCAACTTCTTCGTCCATAAGCTTCGCAAAGTCCACTGGGAACTCCTGCGGAATCGCCGTCGTCGTCGACTTAGGTTCTGGGATTAGTTCTTGGAAGAGTTCTTCCTTATATGCAGCACCGTTTTTGTCATCCTTTGCGTCGTTTTTGTCATCCTTTTGATTCTGTTCTGTCATCCTTTCACTGGAAAGGATGACGGTGGTGTCGTCGTTTCCCTGCTCTGTCTCTGTTAAAAGGACGACGGTGCTGTCATCCTTTGAATGCATCTGGCTAGAAAGGATGTAGCGCTTGTCGTCCTTTACTCTCTGGTCCTCACTCTGTTCCCTCGTCACCGCACGTCGGAGGTTCGCGTTCACCGCCGCTGCTCGCTGTTTTAGCGGTGTCGAAAAGGCCAGGGCGCACGGCCTTCCATCAGGGTGAAGGTGATACCAAATCGTCGAATTCCCGCGACCGCCGGCGTCTCCCTTCGGCAGGCAGATCCAACCGCCAGTGAGCAACTCAGACCGGATTCGCTGGACCTGCCTTTTGCTGACTCCACCTAGTTCGGCGGCGAAGGTTTCGTCGGTGAGAAACACCTTTCCGTCGTACGGGCGCAGGGGGTCTCGCCCTCGGTTCACATGATCGACCAAAACTCGGTACCCCAGTTGCGCCCGTGGCGATAGATTTGATCCGACGACATCCGCTCCGAAAGCCTGCCGAACGACAGGTGTTCGGAGTGAATTGGGTCCCTGCTCAGAGACCGCTGGCTTTCGGACAGTCGGAGAAGACCTAAGACTCGGCGCTACCGATGCCATCGCGCTCCTGCGTTCGAAGCGCTAACTGGCAATGACAGGTGGCCCAAAAGTGACCCTAAGGCAGGACAAGGCGACACCAAGTATTGAAAACAAGGTATTTGTGCCTTGACACTCGGTGCCTCCGGAGTAAAAGGTCGGTGGTTCGAATCCACCCGGGCGCACCAGAGTCTAAGTTGAACAAAACCAGATAGCTTAATGAGGGCCTAAGTCCTGCCTTCGACTTCGTTGTCTTTCGTTAGGGTTCTTTTCCATCCGGTGGCCCGGAGCAGGCAAAAGGTATAGCTCCGAATGTCCCAACCATGCCACTCCTGGTTCCCATGCGGATCGTCTTCTCCGCGTTGGAATTTGTCGCGACTGGCCCGCTTCAAAAAGCCGAGGTTTAGAGGTGGCCCAAAGGGTGGACGGGCCACCTTCGTCTTCTCTAGGCCAAAAAATCCGATTCGCAAGTCGTCCTCTAAAGCAAACCCTCCTCAAGCAGTTCAACCCTCAGCCGCAGAAGGTCGTCCGCGTTCATCGAAAGAACGTGCACGGTTACGCGACCGATCGCGGTCTGTCCCACAATTCGTGCTCCGTCCCACCGAAAATGATCAGCCCACGTGTCCCCTCGAGGATGAAACAAACGGACTAGATCGCCAGAGTCTGGATCAATGCCAGCGATGTTCGGGCCCTTAAACCGATTGCAGTGATAGCAGGCCATTGCCAGGTTTTCCAGAATCGTGGTCCCACCATGTTGGCGCGCAATGATGTGATCGACCTGGAACGGCAGTCGATAGTGCGGATGTGGGATCCGGCAGTATTCGCAACGATTGCCCGCGCGTCTCCAGACTTGCTGAACCAGGACTTGGTTCACTGATGAAGCGAACCAGCCTGGGATTTCAGAAGGCGGCGCGCCTTCGACTGCATGATCGAGATAAGGCTGCCAATATGAAGATAGCTGTCGAGCTCCGCTGCTTCCGCTGGCGTCAGATTCCCTGACCTTGCTCGCTCCGCCAAGACCTCCATCCGCTCCCTATCCTCTGCGTCAAAGTCAAACGATAGCAAATACTGCGCCACATCGGGACTTATGCTGTCTCGAGCCTGAATGAGACGCGCGAGTATGGCGGCTTCGGTATTCGAGGTGACGGATTGCGAACCCATGGGCGCTTCTCTCCTTTCATGATAATCCCTGAACTCTTATCGGCGGCGCAAGCGAGCGACCCGCGGCCATAAGCGCAGGGTTTGTTCAGGTTCATCTCCGGTGCCCTTTCGGCAGCTCGACGATGCAGCAGCGGATGATTCTCCGCAACTTCGCCGCGATGGGGCTCGCCGACCTTCTCGACCGTGCCAAGGGTGGTTCCGTTGAAACGGCGCGCCTTTCTAAGTCCCGTTAATGGGTATTATCGGCAGGCAGCGGCAGTCTCCGGGTGGTGCCACTTCGACGGTATGCCGACTCAACCGAGTGGATAACTTCCGGGCCGCCGATCATCTGGGCCAGGGGGGGTGAGGCCAGCTGGCAGGTGTGAACATGATCACAATCAAACGACGAATGTGCCGGCTTGAGGACAGATTGGGTGCGAAAAGGCGGCCGCTTATTCGGGTGCCGTGGCCGATTGGTCTTAGTTCTCCATTTCCCCTTAGTGATTTCACTAAATGCCTTCGCCTGCATCGTTTTTGTATACTCTCGCTGATGGAAGTCTATAGGCTTGAGATCCGAGAGGCGCTCGGGCAATTCGGGAAAGGTCTGATCAGCTCGTCAGAGTACCAGCGCACACTCAAGGTAGCCTTGGGCCATGCTGTTTCACGGATTGACGCTGAAGAAATTGAGGCGCTCCGCGTGGTCACAACTGTCGCCATTGAGTCCTTTTATAACGAACTGGAACGCCAAGCTGGTCGGAGTCCGGTGACGAAGATAAGGCAAGACACCCCGAGTCACGCGGAATTGGATTCCACGGGTATATCAAGCGAGGGTAGCGCACCAGCGTTTACCTAGACTTTGGACGCGAGCGGTGTCCGCGTCCCGTTCTGCGGTGTTCTTTCTTCCTGCACAGACACTAGCCTCTTTCAGACAGCGCACCCTCCCAAGGAATCAAGCGAACTGCACTGGCTCGATTCGCAGTGCGGGATGAAGGCAGTCCGGGCACGTCACATCGTCCTCCGCTGTGCGGTCGCTGTTCGGAATGGCGCACTGACGGCTGAGGATAGCTAGCGATAACACCAGATATCGGGCACGCGGAGGATAGTGACGAGCCACCACGCAATGGGCGCTCGCCTTGTTGTCGGCGTTTTCCGTTACTGCAATTTCGCGTACTCCGCCTTGGCTTCCTTCAGGATGGGGACGTCGGTGTCAGCACCCCTCCAGAGGGCGAGGAAGTCGTGGTATGCGGTGCGAGCCTTTGATAGGGCATCGGACTGTAGTGGCGCCTGTTGTGGATGTCCGGCTCGGCCAGACGCAGGGCCCGCCCCTACACCAGCCTGGAGCGCGTAGGCGCGGCCAAGGCCCAAGTGTGCCAGAGCGCCGATGAGCTCGATCTGCGAGAGGCCGGGGTGGTCGAGAATCTTCTGGAATTCGGCGGCTGCCGGAGTGCCTTGTCGCGCCGCCCCGTACGCCTCGGCCCTCAGGTAAATGGGATAAAGGGCTGGGATCACGTCCGAACCTCCCAGCTCGTAGGGCGCGGCGGCCGCCAGCGCTTCGATGGCCTTGTCAGCTTTTTGGGAGGCTTCGTTGCTGCCAAGGATGCTGGCTGCGTGAATCATGGGTAGGTATACAGACTGCACCCACGTATCTTTCGGGAATCGCTGTGAGAGGTCGTTGGCAAGGCGAATGGCTTGAGCGGAATCGCCGGCGAGCCCCAGCACCGTGGCCGAGATCGCGCGCGCATCCCTGGCGTTGGAGAGCCCGAGCGTAGCCTGCGCCTGCTGTCTTGCCGCACCTATGTTGCCGACGAGCGCCTCGCGCACGGCAGCTTTGGCCTCGTAACCCGCGGCCGTTTCTTTCTCATCAGCGCGCCTAGCAGAGCCGACCGCCCGCCGCGCCAGGTCTCGCGCCTTGACAAACTGCCCGGTGTAGGCGGCAATGTCCGATTCGCTGTCCAGGATAACGTCCTCGAATCCTGGCTTACCCAACAAGAGAGCGGCCTCGCGCTCCATCGCCGCCTGATCGTGCTGGAGGAAATCAATCGAGTAGAGAAAGTCGTGAATGAGTGGAGCGTCGACATTGTGAGCGTGTGCCACCTGCGCCGTGGCTTTGGCCTCGGCCAGGCGGTTGAGGTTCAGGTACGCGGTGACGAGATTCACGTACGCGACGCTGCTCCCGGGATCGAGTTTCAAGGCCTCCTGATAAGCCGCGAGGCCTTTCCCGTATTCCCCCAGACTGGAGTAGATGTAGCCGAGGTTGTTGTAGGGAGTGTAGTCGCGCGGGTATGTCTGTGCCCACAGCTCAGAGATTTTTCGGGCTGCCTCCAGGTCTCCGGTGACGTAGTTTTCGTAGTGCGAGGCGATATAGAACTTTTCCCGCTCGCTCACCCGCTCGCGCAACGCATACGCCTTGGTCATGTTTTCGGCTGCACGGTCGTTTTCGCCACATTCTCGTAGTTGGTCGCGAGCTTCGCGTATGCCATTGCAAAGCTTGGGTCCAGGCTGATGGCGCGTTGGAAAAGAATTGTCGCGCCGCGTTAGCGCCGGAATAGAATGACAGCAGTTTGCCCGGTTTTGCTGTCAAAACGAGCGCCGATTTTGGCGGCGGCACACACTTCAAGCATGGTGCCCGATGGCAATGTCTCCGGCGTCCTCGTCAAGTTCGAGATCAGGACGGAGCTGTATTACGACAGAGACGACCCTCCCGCGCCGTCAGCAGGAGAAGGAACTGTGGAAGTTCGCTCGCGCCTGCGTCGCGGCGGACCGATCCAATCACGAGCTGGCATCTGTCGGCCCCAATTGACGTTGCCCATTACAAATTGCCACGGCGGGCTGGATGGTCTGGGCTTCGGTGACGTCATATGGCCGGCAGAAGCGCTGCGTGCTGGGGTCTGCTGCACGACACCGCGTCCGAACGGTCCTCCGTCCGCGAGAACATGAGCAGTTTGGCGCTGCACAATCGTAGCGCCAGAAGTACCTCAGATGCAAAGGACAAGTTAGGAAGCTGCTGTAGAGTACCTACCGCGTCCCCGCCAATGGGCTGGAAAACCTAACTACAAAACCGGGCAAATTGCGGCTGTTTTATACCGGGGCTGACACGCCGGGCGAGTCATCCTTTACCATCATCGCCCGGTAGCCGAGACCGTAGGCTTGGAGCGCTTCGAGTGACGGCGTGGTGACGTTGTCCGGCGGGGCGGCATATTTTTCGACCGAGGCCAACGACTCGCCCAGTTTCTCGCGCATCTTTGTAGCTGCCTCACCTAGCGCCGTGAGCACCCGTTCCTTGCTGTTGGCCGTCACCTGCTCCTCTGCCAGCAGGTCGCCACTTCGACAGTTCACCGCCTTACAGGATGTTTTATAAAAACCGTCGAAAACCGGGCAAATTTGCATTCCGGCTTTTATAAAACATTCCTCGGTTTGCCCTGTTTCGCGCCCGCGTCAATGAAAGGAGTTCCCACACATGCGAGCTATACAGTCCCGGCCGAGACGCACGAAGGGCGTCACCATGACGTTCGAAGACGCAGAGTTTCAGATTCTGGAACGGGCGGCTGGAAGCCATGACCTAGGTCCCTTCTGCCGCCGTATCGTGATGGCGCACGTTGCCACCCAGCTCGACCGATCTGAGCGATTGATCCTAGCTGGAGTTTGTGCCACCCGGAAGGAAGTTGAGGCGTTACTCGGAGCCATCTCGGATCTCAACGACCGCGACATTCACCGGGCACGGAACGACGCCGACCTGTTACGCCGGGCGCTCGTCGAGGAAAGAATCCTGGAGTTGAAACAGGCGGAGGGTGGTCCGGCAAATGCCTGAGAATCTGACTTGGCGGCGAGTTCCCCGGGTCGGCTTCCTCGGCATCGCCCGCGATGATGTAACGGCAGCGACGCTGAACCAGTTCGTAGAGTCCGAGATTCTCAAAGTGCCCACCGTCGGAGAGGTTCACGTACCAACTACGGCTATCGGTCTGGGCAAACAACTCGGCGAGCAACGAACCTAAGGCGATGTTAGGTCCCAGATTCTTGCTCTGGTCGGGCCGCCGGGGATTGCCCACCCAGCAGCCCAGCCTCACATCAAACACCGTTAAGAGAAACGCCGTCGGCGTCGAAGTATGATAGCCGGAATTGGGACTGGCAGCCGCGCCCGAGATCGCCATCGCGGTGCCGAGGTTTGGGCCGCCGGGCGCCATAAATTCCTCGGTATTTCGGTAACCGTTCAGACCCAGCTTTACCCGGGTCACTTTGCCCGACTCTTTCATCGCCCTCTCGGCCGCCTCGGCTCGTTCCAGGTCCACTCGTGAAGGTCGCATCTTGAAGCCGCACGCCCGAGGAGTAAAGACAAAGGAGGAGGCTTTGCGCTCGGCCGTCGCCAACTCAGTACCGACGTTTAGGTTCAGGGCGCAGTTCACAATCGGGTAAGGGCCGTTGTAGGGTCGGGGGTGGCTTGCCCGTAGGGAGGAGATCTGAAAGTCGTCTTTCGGGTCGAATCCCGTGAGCCGATCAGGCTTGCGATTCTTGACGTTCCCAGCTCCCAGGTAGCATCGCACCAACCGGTTCTTGTAAAAACAGTGCATCGAAAACTCGTTGATATTGACACGCCACGAGAGTAAGAACGCTACGATGAAACCTGCAATGCAAAGAGCCAGTGTGACGTAAAAGGGTATTGTCTCGGCCGGTAGATCTGGGAAGTTCTGTTGCAGACTCGTAAGCGACGAACTCTCCCCTTCCGACGACAGCCTTGGAGCAGAAGTCGCCGATGTGATGTCCACCAGGCTTGGGCTCAAAACGC
Organism: uncultured Acidobacteriaceae bacterium; assembly: GCA_963740005.1. GTDB lineage: Bacteria > Acidobacteriota > Terriglobia > Bryobacterales > Bryobacteraceae > CAJCIT01. The sequence goes on from CAVUCO010000013.1 coordinate 16,518, forward strand.
ACCAGTATTGATCACGCACCGGCTCCAGCCATGTGAGCCACGGCTGCTCCGAAGTCGGTGCGATCCACTCGGTCGATGTGTGTACGCAATTCGGATGGGCCACCTTCATTACCACCCAGTGCGTGCCAAATGAGATCAGCAGAAGCGTGAGCACCATAAAAATCGGAGGCGCCACTACCGCGATGATCTCGAGACTCGGCAGAGTGCGGATGGCTAAAGCCGCCTTCGCGCCGTTGTTCTTGCCGCTCGAATCGGCAGGCGGGTTGCCTATGCCGTTTGTCTTACTGCTTGCCCCGGCAAAGTAGCTCGCGAAGCCCGACAGGATCCAGCTGCCCAAAGCGGTCACGGCAACTGGCAGTTTCCACAGCGCGAGTTTCGCCACCCAGAGTGGCCCGAAAACACTCAGAAGGAAAACTCCGAAGACCACTACCGTAACGATCAACAGCCAGGAGCCGAATGTCGTCAGCCACTCCCGCGCTGTATCCAGGAAATCTGCTCCCATCAGTCCGATTTGAAGCACAACGCCGAACATCCAGATCAGGACCATCAGCGTCGGACCGAACACGACTTGGATCCACCATCCGGAATCCGCGAATAGATTACCAAGGTTGGCTCTCAGCTGCGTGGACAGCAGCCAGTGAGACACCAGCGACATTAAGCCGAACGTCACGAGCGCGCAGACCAGCGGAATCCCCAGCAGCAGGGCGAGCATTCCGCATCTGCGTAATCGAAACAAAGCTCTTTTGTGGTGGCTCCAGAAGCCGCGCCGGGGCCAGGAGCTATGGCGATCCCAAAAGCGAGATCTGAACCCGCCAAAACACTGGAGTGAGAAGAATAGCGCAAACAGGGCTGGAATGCCCCATTTCGACGCCGGCAACACTGGCTCCACGCCCACAATGGACGCCGCAAGCATGGTGGTGCCGACAGCAAACCACGTGCAACGATCGCCAGCTAGGACCGTAGTCAATGAGCCGGGCCGTTCCTCATCTGCCTCCGGCAGAAACTCATAGCGTACAATCCGCGACAAGCGCCAGGCCATAAAGGCAACCGTGCAAAAAAGAGCGCAAACCCAAGCCCACTGGAAAGCAGCGTGCGTTGTGCGATATCTGATTAAAAACATTCCCAACCAACGAGCCAGCAGGAAGACGGAGGCAAGGAAGGGAATGAGGATCAGCAGGTTCAAGGTCATGTTGCGGAGCCAGACTCCCGCAATCGTCCATGCGTCCGGGCTGAAGAGGCCGGTATGCGGCGCCAGGTAATTGCTGTATTTGCGAAGGAAATACACCGGGTCTTTGTTCGAAGCAGCGGGTTCCCCGCCGGTCTTCAACTGTTTCTGAGCCGCAACGGGATTTCCGTCATGGCTCTTGAGGATCACGCCGTGCAGCCACGACCCGATGTACCCGCCGCCCGAAACAGTGGAGAGGTAATCCACGTAGGGCAGCAGGCCCTGGTCGCATAGACCTTGAAGCAGCCCGAGATTAAAGGTCGCGCTTCGGATCCCGCCACCCGACAAGCAAACGCCGAAGGGCGCAACACATGTGCGGCCATTTCGGCCTGATGCAACTGCTCGTCAGGCGATAAGTTGGTCGCGTCATCTGAAGCTCGACGGCCCTCGATCTCGTCGGTGTGATAAGGGGAATGCCCTACGAACGACTTTGGCGCGCCCTCCAACTGTCCGTTGACGTGCGCGCGGCGCACTTTCAGCTCTCGGATCTCGGCGTTGAGAAGCTCAGGAAAAGTCAGTGTGCCTGGATCGGCCGACTTGGCGGGGGCCACGTTCTTCGACGCAGCATTCAGTGCGGCTTCGTGATTTCCCGCCGGAGCACCCATCGTGGCCTCCCGGGTAGAATCCGACCTAAGCATACACCAGGCTAGCCACTTTCGTTCGGTTATTTCTTGGAGTTTCTGTTAACTCTCACTCTATATAATGCAAAAGTAGTAAGTGCGCGTAAGCTAAAGCACAAATGCTCTCTGCCGTTTGGCTTTGTCGGCGCCGAGCCGCCTAACAGATTTTTGGCGGAAGTCGAATCGGAGGGCCGCCCAATGGAACAAGAGGTTCTTTTCGAGTAGGTATCTATCGATGGCGGGAATAGCACCTGCCGAAAGCCGACTTGAGTAGGGCGCATCCGGGCGTCGCAGCCCTCGCCGAGTACCCGAGAGTTCCGATGACCCGGGGTTCCCGATTTGCTCTGAAACGACGGATGGTCGTCTCCGCCATGGTTATTGCTGCTCGCTCGCCCGTCGGCGTTTCTCCATGTCCGGCGGAGGTCTGGTAGGATGCTACTCTGACATCTGTCCAAGCCGGTAGGTTTGCAGCTCAGATCTGTGCGATCTCAGTAGCATCTTTGTCGTTTAGTTCGCTGGCCACTTCCTCAGACTCAAGCACCTGATTGAACAGCTTAGGAAGGAATCGTGCTGATCACAGAGTTCAAAGTTGGGTTCAAAATCGGGTTCAATTAGCGCCCGTTGCGCCGAATATGCCGACTGAATAAGCCTCCGGCCAACTTTAGAATGAATAGCATACGGTCAGAGGTAGAAATTACGAATCAGCCGCTCCTTTGAAGGCAGCTGCGAAAGCCTTCCGCCATTGCTTTCGAATGATCGCGACCACACCTTTTCCCTGTCCAGATCGTGCTTCACAACTTGGTTTCGGTCGATGCCAGCGACGATTCAGCTAGCTGCCGCTGAATACTTGCGATTTCTTCAGCGGCCTTCTTAATGGCATCCCGACGTTCCAACACGCGGCGTTGGGGGAACCAATCACGAACGGTGCTGAGCATGAGTCCGGTGGGATTGTCCAGCTTGCGGTTTCGGTAGACCACTAAGGCGCGTCGATGGAAGAAATCCCGGACCTCTTCCGCCGTCGCGTCGGAAACAATGCCGCGGCATTCTTGCCAGAGGCGCCGCAAGGCTCCGTCGTCAAGCGTGACCTCGTCGTCCATGAGCCTCGCAAAGTCCGCTGGGAACTCGTGCGAAGTCGCCGTCGTCGTCGACCTAGGTTCTGGGATTAGTTCTTGGAAGAGTTCTTCCTTATATACAGCACCGTTTTTGTCATCCTTTGCGTCGTTTTTGTCATCCTTTTGATTCGGTTCTGTCATCCTTTTACTGGAAAGGATGACGGCGGTGTCGTCGTTTCCCTGCTCCGTCTCTGTTAAAAGGATGACGCTGCTGTCATCCTTTAAATGCATCTGGCTAGAAAGGATGTCACGCTTGTCGTCCTTTACTCTGTGGTCCCCACTCTGTTCCCTCGTCACCGCACGGCGGAGGTTAGCGTTCGCCGCCGCTGCTCGCTGTTTTAGCGGTATCGAAAAGGCCAGCGCGCACGGCCTTCCATCAGGGTGAAGGTGATACCAGATCGTCGAATTCCCGCGACCGCCGGCGTCTCCCTTGGGCAGACAGATCCAACCGCCAGAGAGCAACTCAGACCGGATTCGCTGGACCTGCCTTTTGCTGACACCGCCCAGTTCGGCGGCGAAGGTTTCGTCGGTGAGAAACACCTTTCCGTCATAGGGGCGCAGAGGTCTCGCCCGCGGTTCACATGATCGGCCAAAACTCGGTACCCTAGCTGCGCCCGTGGCGATAAATTCGATCCGACGACATCCGCTCCGAAAGCCTGCCGAACGACGGCTGTTCTTAGTGTATTGGGCCCCTGCTCAGAGACTACCGGCTTTCGGACTGTCGGAGAAGGCCGAAGACTCGTCGCTACTGATGCCATAGCGCTCCTGCGTTCGGAGAGTTAGCTGGCAATGACGGGTGGCCCAAAAGTGACCCTGAGGCAAAACAAAGCAACACTAAGCACTGAAAACAACCTACTTGTGGCTTGACACTCGATGCCTCCGGAGCAAAAGGCCGTAAGTTCGAATCTTACCGGGCGCACCAACGTAACTCATTTATTAAGGAGGGCTTTACTCTCCCCATGTCGCTCCACGGAATCAGTGGAACATCCGAGGATCGAATTCAAAACTAGCCTTTTGGCTATCAACATAACGCCATTTGGCGAGCCTCTCACGTAATCTGTGGAACGTATCAGTAGCAAGAAAAACGGGGATCCGAGTTATCCCGAGCCAGCTCGGCGGGCTCACGTGCGAGACGTCAAACCTCGAGGCCTTTCGCCTTCACGACGAGTTCCAAATGGAGACGCCGGAGCTTCTCGTAGTCCTTCTTTCCCAGGCAGTTCCGCAACCCTGTGTCCGGTTCGACGACTAGCCGCTTGTCCTTCGCCAGCTTTTTCGTTAGCCATTACACCCTCCCTAGAACCTCGACGGTAATCGCGATAAGGTACGAACTCGGGCTCAACGGCCGGACTTCCCACCCCGACAAATGCGTTCGCCCATTTCCATTTAAGGCATTTCCGAGGCCCTTAACAGGTTCCCCGGGCGAACTCCAGCAAGTTACGATTGCATGGCGCTCGCGGAACGTGGGTGTTACCCTCGTGAGTAGTCACTTGAAAAAGACGATGCGCCAGATGCCTCTAGCGCGTCACACAATGCGGTGCATACACCATATTGGGTGACTGGTTTGCCGGTGCCGCCGGGCCCTGTAACCTGCTCGTGCTTAGCGAGATTTTCGGCGACAGACGTCGCGGCAGGCTGTGGCCTTCAATGTGCACTCTGTGAGAAAATACGACCGCAACCGGACGGAAAGCCGAAATGCCAGCAAGACTGGAGAGAACGTGCTTTGGGAAGGACTGACTTTGCTTACGCAAAAAACCTCGCGACGCGGAAGTTCGCACCAGCGACTTAGAGGAGTAATCGCACTAGCATGTGCACTACTTTTGATGCCCGGAGAATGGCTCATTGCAGCGGAGCAGTCCCCACCGGCAGCGCAGTCGGCTCAAGCGCCCGCGCAGCCTGGCCAGACGGCCTCCCCCGGTCTGCCGCCTGACCAGCTCGACTCGCTGGTCGCGCCGATTGCGCTCTATCCGGATCCCCTTTTGGCCCAAGTACTGGCCGCCTCGACGTATCCGCTGGAAATCGTCCAGCTTTATCAGTGGCTGGGGAAGAACAAAGGGTTGAAGGACAAGGCCCTGGAAGATGCCGTCATGAAGCAGGATTGGGACCCCAGCGTTCAGGGCCTGGCCCCTATGCCCGATCTGGTTAAGCAGCTTTTCGACAACATCAAGTGGACCACCGATTTGGGCAACGCATTTCTGGCGCAGCAGGCCGACGTAATGGAGGCCGTGCAGCGAATGCGGAAAAAGGCGCAAGAAAAAGGAAGCCTGAAGACGACCGAGCAACAGAAAGTCGAAACGCAGGTGGTGGAGAGCAAACAAGTTATCGTGATTCAGCAAGCCAACCCCGAGGTTGTCTACGTTCCCACCTACAGCCCGACGGTGGTGTATGGAGCTCCTGTGTATCCGTACTATCCCTATGTTTATCCGGCGGGCTACGTCGCCACCGCTGCTATCAGCTTTGGTGTCGGCTTGGCTATCGGGGCCGCTTGGGGTGGCGGCTGGGGTTACGGATGCGGCTGGGGAAGCAATAACGTTAACGTCAACGTCAATAACAGCTTCAATAGGAACAGCAACACCAACATCAATCGCGGCGGCGGAGGAAATCGGGTTTCCAATCAGCCTGCCCGGGGAGGCGGCGGCAATAACTGGCAGCACAACCCGTCGCACCGGGGCGGCGCACCCTATGGGGACCGGGGCACGGCTAACAAGTTCGGTGGATCGGCGCGCGGGGATTCCGTTTCAAACCGGCAGGCGAATGCGCGCCAGAATCAGGGGAACCGTCAGCAGCCGGGCCAATCGAATCGAGGCGGTGCGTCTGCCTCTAACCGCCAGCAACCGGGACAAACGAACCGAGGCGGCGCGTCCGCTTCCAACCGGCAACAACCGGGCGGAGCGAATCGGGGCGGCGGCGGCCAGGATCGTGTCGGCAACCGAAGCGTTCCCGGCGGCGGTTCATCGCGCGGCAGTGGAGGGTTCGGCGGCGGTTCCGGCGGCTACAGCGGCAGTAGCGCGAAAGCCAGCAGTTCGCGTGGATCTTCCAGCATGAGTGGTTCCCGTGGTGGTGGTTCCCGCGGCGGTGGCGGAGGGCGGCGGAGGTAGGCCCGGCCGTGATTGAGGACAAACACATGAGATCAACTACACACAGCACCTTCGCATCGAAATCGATTCTGGCTTTGCAGGTGGCCGCCCTAGGTTGTGCCCTGGCTGCGTTCGCTCATGCGGCGCCGCAATCGACACCAGCGGCGGCTTCGACGTCGGCTCAGCTCTCGTTTGCCACGCCACAAGAAGCGGCCAACGCCCTCGTCAAGGCGGCATCCGATTATGATGTTCCCGCTCTCATGCAGATTCTTGGGCCGGACGGCAAGACCATCGTTTCCTCGGCCGATGCCGTCGCCGACAAAAACACCGCCATCGAATTCGCCGCGAAAGCCCACGAAAAAATGGACGTCGTGATCGACCCCAAAAACCCGAAGCATGCAACCCTGGTTGTCGGCAACGAGGATTGGCCCTCTCCCATTCCCATCGTGAACCGTGCAGGCAAATGGCAGTTTGACACCAAGGCGGGCCTTCGGGAAATTCTGTACCGCCGCATCGGGACCAACGAGCTCGACGCCATTACCGTTTGCCGCGGCTTTGAAGATGCCCAAATGGAGTACGCCGCACAGATCCACGACAACTCCGGGGTGAATCAATACGCTCAGAAGTTCATCAGCACGCCCGGCACGCAGGATGGCTTGGCCTGGAAAAACCCGGATGGCACGTGGGGAGGTCCGATCGGGGACAAGGTGGCGGAGGCCCTGTCGGAGGGCTATGGCGACAAAGCCAAGCCCTTCCACGGCTACTATTTCAAAATGCTGAAGGGACAGGGACCGAATGCACCGCTCGGCCAACTCGATTACGTCATCGAGGGAGCGATGATCGGCGGTTTTGCTATGGTCGCCGTGCCAGCCGACTATCGCGTCACGGGTGTCAATACCTTCATGGTCAGCTACGACGGAGTGGTTTACCAGAAGGACTTGGGTCCCAATTCTCTGGAGATCGTCAAGGCGATGGATCGTTACAACCCCGACAAGACTTGGCACGTCACGGACGATAACTGGCCCCCTGACAGCGACAATTGAGACGCTTGTGTTTACGGGTTTCTTAAAGAACGTCTCGACGAGTCGAGAATCGGTTGCGATCGTCTTTGAGAACCCTGCAGGCGGCCCTGCGAGCGAAATGTATAACGTTGGATCTTTTGCCGTCCTGCAGAGGGGGTGAGCGTGGACCGCCTCAACAAAGCGCTCCTTGTTGTCACTGTTCCGTGCCTTGTTGCTCTTTGTGGGTGTGAGGGTATGGTTCCGCATGACACCCGGAGCCTTCTGTTCTCTACCCTCAAGAGATCTGAGGTTTTCGGCATAGTGGCGGGCTTTGGAACGACCTTTGCCGCCATGCCGGACTTGGTCGCGATGCTCAGGCGCCGCTCGAGCGCCGGCATGAACCCAAGGATGGCGGCAATCATGGGCGTCTTTCAGATCCTCTGGGTGTACTACGGGTTATTGATTGCTTCACGCCCCGTGGTTGTCTGGAACGTGGTCGCCGTGCTGGTCAATTCTGTAAGCGTCGGCGCGTATTTCTATTTCGTCCGTAAGCGAAACATCGGTAAGAACTAACATGCCAGAAGCTGGTGGGAGTGCATCCTCCGAGGTGAGCGAACAGAAGCGGCTCAACGAAGCCCGCGAGATTGGAATCCCGTGGAAAAAATGGGGACCTTACCTGAGCGAGAGACAATGGGGCACCGTTCGAGAGGACTACAGCGACGACGGGAACGCATGGGACTACTTCTCCCACGACCAGTCGCTCACGAGCCTACCGGGACCGTATGGCATTCGTTCGCTCTCCCGCTATCATCTCGATCACCCGTTCACGTTCCCGGTCGGCCATCATGAGTACAAGGTGCAGTACCTGCCGGCAGAATCGAATACGGGGATGTTCGGCGGGAACTCCAACTGGCGAGGACCAGTATGGATGCCAGTCAACGCGCTGATCATCCGGGCGCTGCTGAATCTGTACCAGTTTTACGGCGACGACTTCACGGTGGAGTGCCCGACCGGCTCCGGCAAACAAATGACGCTGTTTGAGGTGGCGCAAGATATCGGACGCCGGCTGACTGGGACTTTTTTACGGAATGCCGATGGGAAACGGCCGGTCTATGGAGGAACGGCCAAGTTCCAAAGCGATCCGCACTGGCGCGACCTCATTCTGTTTTACGAGTACTTCCACGGCGACAACGGAGCCGGCCTCGGTGCCAGCCATCAGACCGGTTGGACCGGCTTGGTCGCCCCATTGCTCGACATCTTCGGCCGTCTCGGAGCCAAGGCTGTTCTCGAGACGGAACGAGGGCGCCTCTCCGACCGGCTCATGAGAGAACAGGTGGCGGGAGAACAGCCAGCCCTACCCGTGATCGAGCGAGACTCGATTACGGTTGTTTCATCGGCCACCTAGAAAACAAGGATCACCGCCAAACTTGGCTCGTGGCCCAGGAAAAGGAGCAGTTATGAAATCAAGCATCATTCTTCGCAAAATACAAAGAACTATATCCATCGCGTTCCTGTTAATGACGTTGGTGGGACTGTCCGGTACGATCATTTACGCCCAAACCAAGCTTCAGGGAACCATCACAGGGCGCAGCGGATCGGAAATCATTTTGAAGACGGCGGACTCGCCCAAGGTGATCGTCCTACTGACTGACAGCACGGACGTGGGTCAGTTGCAAGGGCCATTTAAGGCCCGCAACAAGAAAATGTCAATGGCTGCCCTCATTCCCGGGCTTCCCATTCAGGTGGAGGGGACTTACGACGACAAGAACCAATTGGTTGCCAAGACTATCAGGTTCAAGGGCAATGATCTGGAGCAGGCTTATTCCATCCAGGCTGGCCTGTCCGAGACCAAGGAGACGTTAGAAAAGACCACCCAGCAGGCCCAGCAGAACAAAGAAGAGCTGGAGAAGCAGAATGCCGCCCTTGCGGCGCAAAACGCAGCGCTGAAAGAACAGCAGGACGCGTTGACCGCACAGGAGAAGAATATCGCCGCCAATAAAGCAGCCATCGCCGCGAACAGCGCGCGCTTTGGCCAGCTCCACGATTACTACATCATCGACGAAGTGACCGTATATTTTGGCAACGGCAAGACAAAAGTCGACCCCAAGGACAACGCACCGCTGGTTGCTTTAGCTGAAAAAGCCAAGACCGTTAAAGGCTACATGATCGAGGTCAAAGGCTATGCTTCCGCGTCCGGCAGTGCTGCCCTGAACCAGAAGCTCAGTGATGAACGGGCCAGCAACGTAACCAACATACTGATACAGCAGGGTCGCATCCCGCTGACCAACATGCTCGCTCCGGGAGCAATGGGTGAGAGCGAGGCAGGCAAGGCCGACAATTCGCCGGACACCGAAGCGGCGAACCGTCGGGTGGTGGTCCGGATCCTTCAGAACAAGGCCATCGCGGGGTTGTAGAAGCCTGGGCGCTGGTTTTGCAACCTTGAAAAAGTCAGAGAACTGCCGCCTTCGGAACTGGCTAGAAGTGGCTGCCTAAGGTCCGGCACGAAGCGGGATTTTCATGAGCGTCGGCGACTCGGGATAACCATCAACGGCTGCAATTCTCTAGTAGAAGCTGGTTATATGCTCTCTCTAATAGCGGGCGTACAATCGAGCCAGAATAATTGCTGCACTGCAACAATTAAGTAGTCAACTTGCCGCGGCAGCGCAAATTCTGCCGCCGCAAGCTGCTCAGAGGAGTCGCTATGAGTAAGCCTGCTGTTTCATCCCCTGTAAATGCGCTTTGGAACCTGCCGCTGGCTTGGCAGGAATATTGGCTTGACAGTGCGCAGCGTTGGGTCCTCTCCATGGATCTGCTTCGGCAGCGCGGCAACGCTTACGTTGAACGCGCCGAGGAAACGGCGCCGCATGTGCTGAACTTCGCGGCAAAGCTCCTGATAGACGGACGCAAACTGGCGCGGCCGGTCAATTACGCTCTGGTGGAAATTGTCCCTCCGAAGGGCGTTGATATCGACCCGCACAAGCGCCCGTTTATTATCTTCGATCCGCGCGCCGGTCATGGTCCCGGCATAGGCGGCATGAAACATGACAGCGAAATCGGCGTAGCGCTGCGCGAAGGTCATCCGTGCTACTTCGTCGGCTTCCTGCCCGAACCTGTGAGAGGCCAGACGGTCGAGGACGTCTGCGCTGCGGAAGCGCTCTTCGTGGAAACGGTGATTGAACGCCATCCGGAGGCGGAAGGCCGGCCCGTGTTGATCGGGAATTGCCAGGCTGGATGGCAGATTATGATGATGTGCGCTGTGCGGCCGGACCTGGCTGGCCCCATCATGCTGGCTGGGTCGCCGCTCTCCTATTGGGCGGGCGTACGCGGCAAAAACCCGATGCGCTATTTCGGCGGCCTGCTCGGCGGCACCTGGCTGACAGCTCTGGCCGGAGATCTCGGCAACGGCGTGGTTGATGGTGCGAGTCTTATCGCCAATTTCGAAGGACTGAACCCCGCCAACACGCTCTGGAAGAAGCCCCACAACGTCTTCGCCAATATCGATACCGAAGCTTCGCGCTTCCTCGAATTCGAGAAATGGTGGGGTAACCCGGTGCTGCTTACCGCCGAGGAGATGCAGTCCATCACCGACAACTTGTTCGTCGGCAATAAGCTGGAGCGCGGGGAACTGCATGGCTGGGACGGTACCCGGATCGATCTGCGTAACATCCGGTCGCCCATCATCGTTTTTTGTTCCCAGGGCGATGACATCACACCCCCATCACAGGCTCTGCAGTGGATTCTGGCGCTGTATGGCAAGGACAACGACATTGTCACCGCCGGTCAGACCATTGTCTACTGCCTGCACGAGAGTATCGGCCACCTCGGCATCTTCGTTTCCGGAAAGGTGGCGACAAAGGAGCATGCCGAGTTTGCCCACGCGATGGACATGATCGACATCATGGGACCCGGCCTGTACGAGGCTGTGATCACCGGTCTTGATGAGACCGTTGCGAACCCTGAGCTGGTGAGTGGGAAGTACCTGTTCACACTGGAACGGCGGTCGCTGGATGACATCCGGGCAATCTGCCAGCCGAACGAGGAAGATGACCGGCGCTTCGCGGCGGTAGCGCGTTTCTCCGATATCAACCGTTCGCTCTACCAGGCGACGCTCGGACCGGTTGTCAAGGCGATCGCGAATGAGCCGGCTGCCGAAATGCTGCGCCGCGTGCATCCGAATCGTATCCGCTTCGAAATGTTCTCCGACCGCAATCCCTTCATGGCCATGGTGCCATTCTGGGCCGACATGGTGCGGGCTAACCGGCGCCCGGTAGCGGCGGACAACCCACTGGTAGCTGGCGAGAAGCTGCTCTCGGAGACCATCGAGAATACGTTGCAGACGTTGGCGGATCAGCGCGACCAATTGCTGGAAGCCACGTTCCTTGCCATCTACGGGACTCCACTGGTGCAGGCCCTGGCCGGGCTCGGTGCCGGTCCTGAGTCCAGCGAGAAAGCGCCTGAGCGCGAACTGGCACTCGAGGCGGCCTCGAAACGGGTGGCAAAGGACGCGGTCGCGCGTTTGCGGCTGGGCGGGCCAATCGCAGCGGCGCTGCGCGCCTTGGTGTACGTGCTCGGCGGTGAGAGGTCGGTAGACGAAAGAGCCTTTGCGGTGCTGGTTCAGATCGCTGCCAATAGCCCGGGGATACAAGAGCTCGGCTTCAGAGGTTTCAAGGACCTGCTAGGGGACCAGCAGATGATCATGCGCTTGGAATCGCAGCGCGGTTTGGAAGTGATGCCGGAGATGCTCGCGGGCGCCGACAGGGAAGCCCTGGCCGGAGCGCTGCGAGCCATCACACGAGTCGTTACGGCGGGCGGCACACTGTCGAAGGATGGACAAGCGCGGCTCGCGAGGATTTCCGCCATGTTCACGCCAACCGACGCTGGCGCCCCACGTGCCAATCGTGGCCGCCACCTGCCGGGGGGACGCCGCACCGGACAAGCCGGTGCACGCCGCACCGCGAAGCAACACAGAGGGTGAGATTACATAGGAGGCCGTGAAATGCCCGAAACGAACGAGATTCCGCACACACGTTATGAGCGCCTGCTGGCCGCAGCGCGTGCGCTGCCCGCTATACCGGTGGCGGTGGTGCATCCTTGTGACGACGTCTCCCTTCAATCAGCGGTGGAGGCGGCACAGCTTGGGCTAATCAAGCCCATCCTAGTGGGACCGGAGGCGAGGCTGCGCGCTGTCGCCGCCGCAGCCAAGCTCGATATCAGCAGCTTTGAGATGGTCGGAACCGAGCATAGCCAGGACTCGGCGGAAAAGGGCGTAGCCCTGGTACGCGCAGGCCGCGCTGACGCGCTGATGAAAGGTAGCCTGCACACCGACGAGATTATGGGCGCGGTGGTTGCCCGCGACGGTGGCATCCGCACCGCACGGCGCATCAGCCACTGCTTCATCCTCGATGTGCCGGGACATCCCGAAGCGCTGATTATTACCGACGCCGCAGTTAACATTGCGCCGGATCTGGATGCCAAGGTCGACATCGTACAGAACGCGATCGATCTGGCGCATGCGATGGGGTTGCAGGAGGTCCGAGTGGCGATTCTGAGCGCTATGGAGACTATCAACGCGAAAGTGCCGTCAACGCTGGATGCCGCCGCGCTGTGCAAGATGGCCGATCGCGGCCAGATTACCGGCGCGCTGTTGGATGGGCCGCTAGCACTCGATAACGCCATCGACCCCGAGGCCGCCGCGATTAAGCGCATCGTCTCGCCGGTCGCGGGCCGCGCCAACGTGCTGATGGTGCCCGACCTGGAGGCCGGCAACATGCTGGCCAAGAGCCTGACATTCCTGGCCGGTGCCGACGCCGCCGGTATTGTGCTGGGGGCGCGCGTGCCGATCATTCTCACCAGCCGCGCCGACAGCCTGCTGACGCGCATGGCCTCCTGCGCCGTGGCGTCCCTGGTGGTTGCTGCGACCCACGCCGAAACCGCCAGGAAGCTGAAGAAGAGTGCCGCATGAGTGAATCATTCCGGCCGATCCTCAGCGGCAAGAAAGCCCTGGTTGTGGGCATCGCTAACGACCAGTCGATTGCCTATGGCTGCGCCAAGATGTTTCGCGAAGCGGGCGCCGAACTCGCGGTCACCTGGCTGAATGAGAAGGCTCGGCGCTTTGTTGAGCCGCTGGCGGAAGAGGTAGGCGCTTCGATCACGGGCGCACTGGATGTCAGCGTGCCCGGGCAGATGGAGGCAATATTCGAGGAGATCGGCCGGCGCTGGGGCCGGCTGGACATCGCCGTGCACTCGATAGCTTTCGCCCCGAAGCAGGACTTGCAAGGCGGCCTGCTGAATTGCTCCGCTGAAGGCTTCTCCACGGCCATGGACATCTCGTGCCATTCCTTTGTGCGCATGGCAAGGCTGGCCGCGCCCCTGTTGACCGAAGGCGGCACGCTGTTCGCCATGACCTATTACGGCGCTAACCGCGTGGTCGCAAACTACAACGTGATGGGGCCCATCAAGGCGGCGCTGGAGGCAGCGTGCCGCTACTTGGCGTATGAACTGGGCCCGCGCGGCATTCGAGTGCATCCGATATCGCCAGGCCCGCTACGTACCCGCGCCTCGGGCGGCATCAAGGATTTCGAATATCTGCTGGCGGAAGCTGCGCAGAAGTCCCCGGTCGGCGAGTTGGTGGACATCATGGATGTCGGCGCAGTCTGCACCTACCTCGCCTCGCCATTCGCGCGCCGGATTACCGGCGCAACAGTGTATGTGGACGGAGGCACGAACATTGTCGCCTGACATGACATCGGCGCCTTGCCTGGCAGTGCTGAACGCTGGCTCCTCCAGCATCAAGTTCGCTATCCATGCCGCGACCGCGGAGGCCCCGCGGCTGCTAGTCGGCCAGATCGAGGCCATCGGCATCACCCCCCGGCTGCGGTTGAAAGACGCCGGCGGAAGGTTACTGAAGGAACAGACCTGGAACCCCGCAGGGTTCGACCATTTTGCTGCAACGCGCGCCATCGTAGCCGCGGTAAGGGAAGTTCTGGGCGAAGGCCGCGTTGCCGTCGTGGGCCACCGTGTAGCGCATGGGGGCACCCGCTTTCGGGCACCTGTGCGAGTGGATGCCGCGGTACTGGAATACCTTACGAAACTCATTCCCCTGGCGCCGTTGCACCAGCCGCACAATCTGGAGCCCATTCAAGCCATCTTGGAACTCCCAAGGGATTTGCCCCAGGTGGCCTGTTTCGACACGGAGTTTCATGCCGGTCAAGCAGCGGTTGCACACACTTACGCGCTGCCTCGGGAGCTGACGGCGGAGGGAGTGCTCCGCTATGGGTTTCATGGCCTGTCGTACGAATATGTCAGCGCACGCCTACGCGATCTTGCACCGAAGCTGGCCGCGGGCAGGGTCGTGATCGCCCATCTCGGCAATGGCGCCAGCCTGTGCGCGATCCATAACGGCAATAGCGTGGCCACCACCATGGGCTTCACGGGTGTCGAGGGGCTGGTGATGGGCTCCCGTTGCGGCTCGCTCGATCCAGGCGTGCTGTTGTACCTGATGGACCGCCACGGCATGGGTGCTCGGGAGATTGAGGACCTTATCTATCGCCGGTGCGGTCTGTTAGGCGTTTCAGGCATCTCAGCCGACATGCGCACGCTGCGGGCTTCCAAGGAGCCGGCGGCGGCGGAAGCAATCGCGCTGTTCGTCTACCGCGTGATACGCGAGATCGGCTCTCAGGCGGCGGCCCTTGGCGGCTTGGACGGGTTAGTATTCACCGCTGGTATCGGTGAAAATGACGCTGCCACCCGTGCCGAAGTTGCCGCAGGCTGCGCCTGGCTGGGCCTGGAGTTGGACTCAAGGCGAAATGCGCAGGGTCAAGGCCGCATCAGCGCGGATGGCAGTAGCGTCGAGGCGTGGGTCATCCCAACCGATGAAGAGCGAATGATCGCCCTCAACACGATCTCCGTTCTCGGGCTCAATTAGACGGACGGCTTCCATGCCTTCCGGCGGAGCCAACCCGTATCGCGATCAAGACGGGACCGAGGACCAGAGCGGGAACCGGAAACACTTGCCGGAGGATGAGGAACTGCGCGATGAGATCGAGGAGTATCGACATCGCTATCAGAACGGGGATCTGCGAAAAGGCACAACCAGATGTATGTGCCGCAGATCATGGAGCGCATTCAGAAAACTGCACCGCACTGAGCAGACCTGACAAGCTGGAAATACTAAGGTCGCTGACTCTATCCTGGTTACGACGCGCATGCATGGTGCGATAGGCGCGTGGCGCAGCGCCGAACTTCAATTTGAACCTTCGATCAAAGTAGCTTTGATCAGCGAATCCCGCGGCCGCTGCGATCTCACGAACTGAATCCCTCGTCCCTCCCACGAGGCGTGAGGCCATTCGTGGCCCAAGTCTCCGAGGTACTTCGCGAACGCCAGACTGTCCTTCTAAACCCTGCCTCAAACACCCCAGCAGTCAGTGAGTCACGGAATTCACCCTTGATCGCGTTGTGGGGTAGTCCCCCGGACTGCATTCGGCGCCCTCGCCGATTTGCCGATAGTTCAAGATCAGTCCCTGGCGTCTCGCGCCCTTTTTTATTCCCCGTTGTGGCGTAGCCGCTATGAGGCACGGTGAATCTGCGCAAAACCCATGGCGCAGACCAGCGAACTGAGCTCTTTCTCGCTGTCGCACACCTGGCGCCAGGATGGTTACGATAGGTGAAGGGACATCACTGCAAGGCAGTCCTAGGAGTAACCGATCGTGAGCAAGATCGAACTGACGGTAAACGGACGATCACACACACTGGAAGTGGATCCCTCCACGCCGCTGCTATACATTCTCCGCAATGACCTCGACCTGCATGGCCCCCGCTTTGGGTGCGGACTCGGGCAGTGCGGAGCCTGCAAAGTCATCATGAACGGCGCGGCGGTTTTTTCCTGTATTACGCCTGTTTCTTCGGTGAAAAGCGAAATAACGACCCTGGAAGGCCTTTCGTCGAACGGCAGATTAGACCCAGTGCAGCAGGCCTGGATCGATGAACAGGCGCCTCAGTGCGGATTCTGTCAAAACGGACAGATTATGACCGCGAAAGCCTTGCTGGACAAGACTCCACATCCAACCGATGCTCAGATCCGTGAAACCATGAACGGCACGTTATGCCGGTGCATGAGCTACTACCGGGTTCAGTCCGCCATCAAACGCGCCATGAAAACCATGGCTGATGCTTCGGCCCATTCCGAAAAAGGCGTTGTGGCATGAACCCGATGGAGACGATTCAGCCGTCGGAAGCAATTCCGAAAGATATCGAAGACCTCCTGGTCACACATCGGCGTGGGTTCCTGAAGAGTGCGGGACTGCTTGCGGTAGGCTTCCGCATGTTCGGCGGAACCGCACTCGCGAAGGCCGAACCGCAGAGCGACGGCTCCGTACAGCAGTCCGGTCCTTATCACGATCCGGACTTCCGTCAAGTTGATTCCTGGATCGTCATTCACGAGAACAACACGGCCACTTTCTATGTGGGTAAGACGGATCCCGGCCAGGGCACAGGAACTTCCTTCCGCCAGCTGATGTCAGACGAACTCGATATCGCCTTCGAGAAGACCACCTGCATTATGGGCAGCACGGACATCACTGTTGACCAGGTGGGCTCCGGTGGTTCCACGGCTATTGAGAGAGACTCGTGGCCGATGCGGCGCGTAGCAGCCGAGGCCCGGCGAGTCCTGCTCGAAATGGGGTCAGCGCACCTGGAAGTGCCGGTGGAGCAACTCACCGTGAATGACGCAGTCATCACGACGAAGAACGATCCAGGCAATCGGCGCGTAACCTATGGCGAACTGGTCGCAGGAAAGAAATTCAATGTCACGCTCACCGGAAAAGATATCTACTCGGTGACTGGTAAAGCCCAAACGAAATCCATCCCTGAGCTCAAATCCGCAGGCCAGTCTGTTCAGCGTGACGATATCCCCGCCAAGGTGGACGGCTCCCTGAAGTGGGCAGTGGACGTCAAGCTGCCGGGCATGGTTCATGCGCGCAACGTCAAACCTCCATTCGCGTGCGCGAGGCTCACCGGTATCGATGAATCGTCGGTGGCTAACATCCCGGGCTTCCTCAAAGTAGTCAGTAAAGGAAACTACGTGGCTGTTGTCTGCGAGCGCGAAGAGCATGCAATCCAGGCCGCTCGCCAGCTTAAGACAACCTGGGAGAAGCCGTCCAGAGCGCCCTTCCCCGCATCGGAAGATCTTTTCAACTACTTGCGCTCGGCTCCTTCAGTTGCGCACCCAGAGCCGCAGACTCCGAACCAAGTCCAGCTTCCCGGCCGGGAGCGGAGGGAGATGCCGGGTTACGCAGCAATCCCTCAAATGCTGCTGCCGCCGCGTCTGGTCTTCACCTTTCCCCATCCAAACCACCGTCGGCTGCGGATCGCGAGATGCGCGCCCCCGTTTCCGGACCTCTGGTGGTGGGCGATCCCGATACGGCTTTTTCGGGCGCGGCCAGAATCATTGAGGCCGAGTACGAGATACCGTTCCAGGGGCACACAGCCTTTGCGCCCGCCCACGCCTTAGCCGATCCGTCTAACGGTCAGATGACCGTCTATACAAATGACATGAAGTCCTACGGCATGCGTCGCGGGATCGCAACATTCCTTGGCATGCCCCACGATAGTGTGCGCGTCATTTGGATGATGGGGCCACAGGGCTTCGGTCGTTCCGCGGCCGAGGACGCCGCTTTCGAGGCGGCCTGGATTGCACGCCAGATAGGCCGGCCCGTTCGCGTGCAATGGATGAGAGAAGAGGAAACGGGGTGGGACACGAAGGGTCCCGCTTTCCTGGTGAAGATGCGTGGCGCTCTTGATGCCGACGGGACTCTGGCCGCCTATGACTACCATGCTCGCTCCTGCGACTACAACCACGTCGGGTATAACGAACCGGATACCGTACTGATCGCGCAACTGATGGGGATCAGGCCGCCAAAACCTGGGGCGGGCAGTGCCGCGATGCCCTCGGACATGTACGCCATTCCAAATCGCAAAATGGTGGGAGAGGTGGTTGGGCTGCCGGCGATATGGGAGACGCCGCTTCGCACCGGCAACCTGCGAGATCCTAACGGCCCGCAACCGACATTTGCGGCTGAATCGTTCATCGACGAAGCAGCGGCGGCCGCGAAAACAGATCCGCTGGCATTCCGCATGAAGATGCTTCAGGCCGGGGTTCACGATGACAGCGGATTTCGTCGCGCGCGTTCCCTTGCGGTTTTGAAAGCTGCTGCGGAAACGTACGCCTGGGATCCGCGGCCTTCTCCGAAACCTGTCGGCAAGGGAAAAATCCTGAGCGGCCGTGGCATCGCCTACTCATTCCGCGGAGAGACAGTCGTGGCGCAAATCGCGGAGGTCGAAGTCAATCGCGAGACGGGTCACGTCTGGGCCAAGCGCTTGGTCTGCGCACACGATTGCGGCTTTGTCGTAAATCCTGACGGTGTGCGGCACACGGTGGAATGCGGCACGCTTCATGGCCTCAGCCGGGCCCTTTATGAGGAAGTTCGATTCGATACGGAGAAGGTGACGAGCCGGGATTGGTTCTCGCATCCGACGCTTCGCCACGCCGACATGCCCGAAAGTATCGAGATCGTCCTGGTCAATGGCGACCCTCATCCGAATCGCCCCGATTTGCCTCCCTACGGAGCGGGCGAGGCTTCGCTGAAACCGATGCTCGCCGCTATCGCGAATGCCATCTACGACGCCACAGGCGTTCGCATCCGGCGAGTCCCCTTCCGGGACGACCGTGTGCTTGCCGCGCTCAAATCCGCAGGCGTGTAACTGAGGCAGTGCAAACGCCGCTGCGTTTCATGCGTACTGGCGCCTTGCTGAAAAAGGGCAGTTCAATCATGGAGTCTGCCCGCCCGTGGACGCCGGGATTGCGAAACCGGACAATCGCCGGCCCCGGCCCACCTGTTCCTCAGCAATTTAGGAGTGGCTTGAGAGTTGCTGCTGACGCTTCCGCATGTGTGTCATTCGCGCCGGAATCGCAGCTGCCTTCCTTCTTTGCGGTTGCTCAACGCCCGCGCCCTATCCGAATGTCCACCAGGAAGAAGTGCGGTTTCACAACGGAGGAGTCACGCTCGCCGGCACGCTTTTCCTTCCCGCCGGGAGCATATCGCATCCCGCTGTCGTGATCTTTCATGGCTCCGGCCCCCAGGCGAGAGATGCCTCCATGGGCCACTGGTTCGCCGATCAGGGCATCGCTTGTCTTACCTACGACAAGCGCGGTGTCGGTGAATCGACTGGAGATTTTCAGAAGGTCGCCTTTCCGGCTCTCGTCGACGACGGATTGGCCGCGATTCTGTTTCTGAAAACTCGCGCCGATATCGATGCTCATCGCATTGGTGTGTGGGGTCTCAGCCAAGGCGGCTGGCTCGGACCACTGGCCGCATCACGATCAAAAGATGTCGCCTTTGTGATCGCGGTCTCCGGCCCCGGAGTGTCTCCCGGCGAGCAAATGATTTTCTATTACGCCAACCAGCTTCGCGATCGAGGACTATCCGAGCCACAGGTTGCGGAAGCCAGCGATCTTCGGCGACAAGTGTGGCATTACTTGTCGACAGGCGAAGGATACGCCGCCGCCGGCAAGGCGCTTCACCGGGCTGAATCGCAGCCCTGGTTCGCCGCGGTTCAAGAACAGGAGGACGGGTTGTTTAACCATACGCCGGTGTCCGGCATCCTCGAAGACAGTTCGCTTCGTGAGCGATTGTGGTTCAAAGTAGAAATGAACTACGATCCTCGAATCGCGCTGCGCAAGCTGGCGGTTCCTGCTTTGTTTGTGTTCGGCGACCAAGATCGCTTGGTGCCGGTGCAAACTAGCATCGATATCATCCGTCAGACGCTCACCGATAGCGGGCATCGTGATTTCACGATCAAGACTTTTCGCGGCGCCGATCACGGCATCCGGCTGGTAGCCCCTGACGTGCGCGGCCAGTTCGCTCCAGGGTACTTACAAACGATGAGTAACTGGGTTCATACCATATGCAAGCGTTAAGAAGTGCCCCGTGGTCCACTCTCCCCGCTACGGAGCCTACGGGAAGGGCTGTGTTGGGGCTTCCCGTGGTGGGTCCTCCCTCATTTCACATCACCTCCTTATATACGCCAATGCGCTAGCAATCCTTTCGCCAGCAGAACGCGCTCGTCTCCCCGTGCTTCCACCGCTGTCGGTTCACTCCACAGCCGACTCCAGGCACTGTCTGCGCGGACTGCCGGGCAGAGGTGGACGGGGACGGGGCTTGGCGCTCTTCTTTCCCATTGACCCACTCGGATCTCGTGACGGCCCCAAACCTGCTCTCTCTTGGGTGGTTTCCCGAAGGAGGCATCACATGGACGACAGCACAAAAGACAAGATCGAAGGCGCCCTGC
The DNA here is from genome assembly GCA_963740005.1 of uncultured Acidobacteriaceae bacterium. Taxonomy (GTDB): domain Bacteria; phylum Acidobacteriota; class Terriglobia; order Bryobacterales; family Bryobacteraceae; genus CAJCIT01. The sequence goes on from CAVUCO010000013.1 coordinate 36,894, forward strand.
ACGACGCAAAGGGCACCGTCAAAGAGAAAGTTGGACACCTCACAAACAACCCCTCTCTCGAGGAGGAAGGAACGGACGAGAAAGTCGCCGGCAAGATTCAAAAGAAAGTCGGCGATGTTGAAAAGGTCTTCGAAAAGTAGACCGACAGGGCGGAGGTCTCGACAGAGGACCTCCGAACCTCTCCTTCAGAATCAATCGACTTAAGACGCAACCAGCTTACGAATCAATCAGGGTTCGCAGCGATGTGTGTACTTTGCCCTACCGCCGCTCAAGTAAGCAAAGGCTTATGGAGCAAAAGCAACCTTTCCGAGTGAGGCTCTCGGCGCTTCTGCAAGAAACGCGTAGCGGGGTGACGCGACCGGAAGAAATTGCAGACCTCAATCAGATCTCGTCGGTCGGCGCGAGATGCCGATGGCCCGGCGTCTTCGTATGGGCAGCTCCGATGCGGCCTAGTCCGGCCAGACAGAGGCGATGAGCGCGGCGATAAAGAGCGCCTGCAAGAACAGCCGGGGCGCTACCGGTAAGACTTGCTTTCCCTGAATCGTTAGGTGCTCGCGAGCAGCTTTGACATTGGTAGGAAATAGGCCGCACAGCATTGTGACACCCGCTGCCGCTGTCCAAGGCGCGACTCGTGGAATCTGAAGAGCGATAGCGAGTCCAATCTCGGCCACACCCGTCAGAGACACCCACAGGCCGGCCCTTCCCATCCCCTCGGGGACCATGCGGAGCAGATCCGGTCTGCGCTTTCCCCAATGAGCGGACGCCGTAAGCAAGAACATCACGCCCAATGCCGCTCGGAGCGCATAGTGCCAATCGGCAAAATAGGGCAGGCCGAGCCCCACGGCTCGGAACACAATGAACGCTGTGATGAGACAGATTAACGGGGCCACTCTTCGAATCCTCAAATCGGTTAGTAGCTATCCCGGGCACATCCGGCGGGCGGTCCGGGTCGGCCCCTCAAAGCACTTGCCTGAGCCAGCCGTTTTCGACGCGCTCCTTTATATCGGCGTACGCCATATCGATGAGCCTGCTTAACGCTGCGGCATTCGTCGCCATTAACGGTCTTAGCTTCACATGGCGCATGAACTTGCCGTTGCCTTGCAGCAAACGGGCCGGATCCGGCAGCGCTGCTCCGTGAAAGAATCCAACGTTTACGTGCGAAGTGAATACGTTGACGTAGCCGAAGGGCGCATCTCCCAAACAGGCAGTCGGACAGCCGTCATGCAAAAGCTCCCGGACTTCGTCTCCGCATTTTCGCATCACCTCGAACCAGTGAATCGCGATGGCTCCCAATTCACCGGCATGCTTTTTCTTCCACGCATCGATGGCAGGATCCCGTTCGACAGCGCCGTTGAATCGTAGCAATTCCGTTCTCATTGCCCCAAACTTTCTGCTTTCGAAATTTGTGGTCATGTAGCATACCGGCTACGCCACAGTCTTTTATAACCCGGATCGGTAGTCCTCGGCGAAGCCGCGATTCACGACGCCGCTCGCCTGGAGGCAACCCCGGCGATTCTGCCGTACACCGGGCACTCCGCTATCGCGCCTCTCGATAAACTGGACTCTGAATGCCCCCGCCACACCGACGTCCACAGATTTGTATTTTGGGCAGTGCCGGCCCCGGATCGTCGGCATATAACCTGGCGGGCGAAGCCGGTGCTCTTTTGGCGCGGCTCGGCATAACCCTGATAAGCGGATGCGGTAGCCCAGCCACCCGAATCGCGGCTGAACGGGCTGTGAATGCGGGCGGATTGGTGGTCAGCATTATCCCCCCTGATGAAATGCCCTCGCCAGATTGGCCCGCCACGGTGGTCATCCCGTGCGGAATGGGCGATGCCCGCAACCTTCTGATGGCGCTGGCAGGCGATGCCTGCATCGTGATAGGAGGGCGGGCCGGCACCATTTCTGAGGTATGCCTCGCCTGGCTTCACAAGCGTCCGCTGCTTCCGCTGGTAGGTTGTGGCGGCTGGTCGGATTCACTTCCATCGAATCCACCTGACGAAAGGCAGAACTCCGTGATCTTACCTTGGGGCTCCGCCGACGAGCTTGAGTCACGACTTCGGGGTCTTCATCTGGCGGGATCGCCACCGGCCTGAGTCAAGTCGGCGCTCTCAGTGCATGCCAAGCCTCGCGGGCGCGACGTCCTTGGCTTTTCCCAAGCGCTTTCCGGGTCTTTGGTATATTCATCACGGATTCTTGAGCATGGAGATCGATCGTCGCGACTTCATCGTTGGGAGCGGTGCAAGCGCTCTAAGTTCTCGCTTTCAAGGCGCGCAGGAACGCGGATCGAGTACGCCGGAAACCAGCGGCCATTTTCAGGGAACGAAAGAACGATCGTGGAACGCTCGGTGGATCTGGTTTCCAGGCCAACTCGCTGCTTATCGCCATTCGCGGCGCGTCCGCCTGGCAATGGAACGGTGTCAGTACGTGGGTTATCCCGCTAACTTTCGGCAGCCGCAAACGGAAGTATACTTCCGCAAATCGGGCACGGCGGAGCGAGACATTTCTCTGCAATGGACTGCACCGGTCTCTCGAGTCCGAGCCACAATTGGCGGTCGCGGCGGTGACATCACAAAGCGCGAGGGCGTGTTGCGAAAAGGAGAGTCGGGAATCGAGGTGCACATCGATTTTTCGCAGGGCCTGCCTTGCTTTTTAATGGAAGGTGACGAGTTCTCGACTGGCTCCGGATGGGAGGCCAGCCTGGACGGAGATCGTTGGGTGCCCGCAGAGACAGGCACCTGGAGCTATCCTCAACATCCGCCCGACGGAGATCAAGAAATCACCGTGAGCCTTCCGGTACAGCGAGTCGTGAAGCCAGAGCAAGCAGTGCGCGAGACCTATTTGGCTCGCCGAGGCAGCCCGCTGATCTTGGATTTCCGCGAAACGGAACTCGGGAATTTGCGCTTCCGAATGCGCGGCGAGGGCGATCTGACCGTTCAGGTGGGCGAGTCTGTCGCAGAGGTACTTGACGCTGACGTAAGGGACTTCGAGCAATATCCTCTGCCGGCGCTCCAATTAGATCGCGAATGGCGGACGGTGCAGTTGCCGCAACGTGCAGTGCGATTCGCAAGCTTCACGACAACCGGGCGGGCAGACTTGAGTGAACTGCGGTTCGACGCTCGGCTATGGCCGACGCAGCAAAGGGGAAGCTTTGAATCCAGCGATCCCGAACTGAATGCTATTTGGACCACGGCAGTCGCCACGCTGAGGTCCAATATGCACGATTTCTACCTCGATGGGATTCGCCGGGACGGTCTGCTTTGGCATGATGGGCCGCTCACACTGGATGCTTACGAGCGCGTATTCTTCGATGCCGATCTTTCGCGGCAGACGTTGATCGCCGAAACAATGCCTCAGCATCCGTCTATTCGAGACGTTGGCATTATCGATTCGCCGATGTACGATGTGATCGGCTTTCACCGCGAGTTCCTGGTGCGAGGCGATCCGTCATTCTCGCGCATGTTTCGCGACCGCATCGAAGAGATCATCGAGTTTTACAAGTCCCTCCAAAACGAGCGTGGATTCGTTGACGCGACAAAAGTCGAGCCGTACGGCTTTTTTCCGGATTGGTCAGCTGCGACCCAAGGTGGGCCCGACGGTCATGGGACCCCTGCTTACGGCCAGATGCTCCTCGCAGCAACTTTACGTCAGCAGCTCGACTCGCAAGAGATGCTTGGAGCGATGCAGAACTTGCTTCGAGCTATGCTGCGGCGGCCGACAAGCTGAAGAGATCGATTCGCGAGGTCTTCTGGCAGCAGGAGGCCGGTTTGTACATCAATGGACTCGATCGCGACGGAAAACGAGATTCGAGGACAACGTCGTTCGCCCAAGCTTTTGCGATTGCGTATGAGATCGCGAAGCCCGATGAGTATGACAGCCTCTTCAGTCTTTTGAATGACCGGTCGAAGCGGTCCGCGCATTACAGCTTGAGTCAGGTCGTTGAGTTGGCGGCCTACGCGCAGGCCGGCCGGGCGGGAGATGCGGTGAGACGGCTTAAATCGGCATGGCTGCCAATTGTGCAGAGTGGCTATAATCGCTTCTTCGAAGATATCCAGGGAGGCAAGGATCCGAATGCGCAGCTTGGCATGTACGGACGTAAGTACGCAGCCAGCTTGTGCCACGCTTGGGCAGGCGCTGCTCCTGTCATAGCGCTTTCGCGGGGCGTCTTGGGAATCGAGCCCGTTGAGCCCGGCTATCGACTGTGCTCGGTATCGCCGCAGCGCTGCGGCCTTGATTGGGTCAAAGGCAGTGTCCCCACACCGGGCGGCTCCATAGAAATCGAACGGCGTGGCGATCAAGTTGATCTCACGCTGCCGCCCAGCGTCAACGCCCGTCTCCCGGACGGTCGGACGGTGAACGGCTCGATTCGATTCAATCTTTAGGCGCCGGGATCGCTTCGAGCTTCGGCCGTAACCTCGAAGCCCGCAGGACTCTATTCATAGCGCAATGCGATCACCAGGCATAAACCACTAGCTTACGAATGGTAACCCGCTGCATCTCGAAAGATAGATCAGCGGTTCCATGCGGCAAGATGAGGCCAACCCGCCCAGTGTCCGATGCGCCGGTCGGAGCCAACGCCAGGGAAGTGGAAAGTCCCGAAGTGCTCTTCACACGGATGACCGCAACGCTACCGGAACTGTTTGTGTAATCCAAACGGGCAAACGTCGGGCCGCGGGTTGCTTTCATTTCGGTGATTTCTGATCCGGTTGCCGCATACTCGTCCGGCTTTTTATCCTCGCCGTCGACCAGCAGTAGCAAGAGATCGTGCGCGGGAACCGTCAAGGTCGCGTCAGCGGTCGCGACATCCCGCCCAGCCCATACATCGCGCAGCGATCGCAGAGCGCCATCGAAGCCGAGCTTGCTCGGGTCGATCTTCACCTCCGCGGAGGCATCCGTACGGTTCAGTATGGCAACCGCGCGCCTGCCGGCAGTTGCCATCGGCTTTGCCCAAACTTGCACGCCGTGAGTGGGCTCCGCGACTTTGATGGGTTGCAAACCGTATGGGTCATTGTGAATTGCGAGCGCCTCCTTGTTCTTCAGTAACGATAAGCTCGCCGGAGAAAGCCGTGTCAGATCCGACCCCACCATCAGCGGTGCGCTCGAAATCGCCCATAGCCCCATGTGGATGCGGTCCATCGCATCGGTCATGCCGCGCATCCCCATTACCATCATGTCCAGGTCGTTGTAGAAGCCGGTGTGTTGTGCCTCCGGATGCATCCCGGCGTCAAACGAATCGACCACATTTCCCACCGTAATGACGCGTTTGTCGTGTTCCTGGTCGTGCAGGCTCTCCACCACGGGAGGGATAATATCGCCTCCCGTCCGCCAGATTGCGCTTTCTATTCCGCCAACGCCAGGTCCCCAGAACCATGGATTCTGGCTGCCCCACTCGCAGATGGAAAAGAACAGTCGATGTCCGGTGATCTTCTGCGCACGTTCAATGGCGCGTGCAACCTGCGCATATTGCACCGCGCCGGACCGCTTCTCCTTTGCTCCGCCGCACCAGTCCACCTTGACATAATCGAAGCCCCACTTCGAAAACTGCAGGAAATCCTGTTCGTAATGCCCCTCGCTCCCCGTATTCATGTACTTGGGGCCGGAGTCGGGGTACATGCTGCAACCGTCGCGGCCGGCGTCGGTGTAAATCCCCGCCTTCAGGCCCAAGCCGTGAATGTAATCGGCGATGTTGGCCATGTCACCGTCCCTCTGCCCGGGCTTGATGGCAGGCCACTGCTTTGGATCGACGAGAATGTTGCCGGCGGCATCGCGCTTGCCCAGCCACCAGCCTTCGTCGATGACCACATACTCATAGCCGGCTTCTTTCATTCCGTTCGACGCCAGGGCATTGGCTTGCTGCTGAACGATTTGGGAGTTTACGATATTCGCGAAACTGTTCCAAGAGTTCCAGCCCATGGGTGCGGCACAGAAGCTCGCGGTGGCAGACACGACAAGCAGAAAAATAAAACGCACGTGAGCAATATATCATTCGCTCTGCGCTTATCACAGTAAAGCTATCGGCCCCAAATCTTCTAACCCCCCGTGCGGCCACGCTTGATTGAACGCTTCTTCACAGCGGTTTTCTGGCCCGATCTCTTAACCACGCTCTTGCCGGCGCCTCCTGTGAACGCGGCCTGGCCCAGCTGCTCGAGGGATGCCTGGATGTAACGACGCACAAAAGACCGCTCCAGATCCAGCTGACTCGTCAACTTGATGTGGCGCATGGCCTTGCCATCGCCTTCGAGCAAACGGTTCGGGTCGGGAAGCGTCGAGCCCCGCGGAAAGCCGAGATTGATGTGCCGCGCGTTGGTGGCGATGTAGCAGAACATGTCCTTCATCTTTCCGCTGAGCCCGAACCAGATCGCGACCGTGTAGACCTGATAGATCGATTCGGACGCGTCGGGCACTTCTTCGAGGATAATTTCGCGAAGGGCGAGCACGAGGTCGGCAATGGGGCGGTCGTAGGCTTCGAGGAATCCGAGTAGTTGAGGATCGGGCGGACGTTGCATGTTAGGAAAGAATATACCCTGTTATTCTGATGGGCCGGAACTGCAATCAAGCTAAATCATCCGAAGCAGTAACGACCCTTATTGACACTTGAAGTTACTAGCGTCGTTTGGGTCGCCCTGCCCCGTATATTGGGCGTGCTTGGGATACGCGCACAGCGGCCGGCTCCGGCCCGGAAACGCCTTTCCCGTGGCGATCACCGAGTCCGGGGGAAAGCCTTTCTCCGTCCAGTTCACTACCGCGCTGAGCATGTCGAATTGATCGAGCGCCGGGCCGCCGCCGCAGTGGCCCATACCCGGCACCAGGAACATCCGGCTCCATTCGGCCACCTCCTCCGCACCGCCGTTCATTGCGGCCAGGGCCTTGTAGTAATCGAGCGTATCCAGCGCCGAAAACCAGGGATCGCTGTCTCCATGGAACAAGATGAGCTTGCCGCCGCTTGCAGAAAACGTGGACAGGTTGGGTGACGCCGGCTCCACCAGCGGATCGGAGGCATGCCGAGCCTCCTTGTCGACATCGATCTCAGTAGCGGCCGTATACGGACCAAAGATACCGCCGGTGCCGAGGGCGAGCAGCCCCGGAACCTGGCCGGTCTCAGCGATGCCTGCATCGTACAGAAAACCAGGGTACACCTGGGTTCCGTATGCGTTCTTCGGTCCCGCAAAGGCTTTCTTGATGGCCGCAATCTTCGCTGGTTCAATGCAGCCATTGCTCTGGCCTTTCTTGCAGGCCAGCATCGCGGGGTCGAAATCGCAACCCAGCGGATCAAAGATCATCCCGTCGGTAACCCCGTCCTTCGAATCGCACCGATTCATCAGCGCATCCATGAATAGCTTGCGCTCGCCATCGGTGAGCAGCTTGTCGATGAGGGGCTTTCCCGATGCATCCCTGGGCGCCGCCTGGTTATACGCCACCGGAATCCACTTCCCGATGGCGAGACCCGACAGGCCAGTGCGCATTGCCGGATCTCCGGAGACGATGCCGTTAAAAACCGTGGGATAGCGCTGCGACAGAATCATCCCTTCGCGTCCGCCGGTCGAGCAGCCGATGAAGTAGGAATACGCCGCGGGCTTGGCGTAGTATTGCGCGATGATCCACTTCGCCACCCCTGCCACCTCAGGGTTCGCGAGGAACGCGAAATCGAGATAAGCCTGCTGGTCGCGCATGAAGGAGAAATCGAACATTCCCGTTTTCGACTTGTGTCCCGTGTCGGTGCTGGCCACCGCGAAGCCGCGGACCAAAGCAGGTTTGCCGCCCGAGTACGATGCTCCTAACGGGTAGGCGACAAAGCCGTTTCCGCCTCCCCCTCCCTGCATCACAAAGTCGCCATTCCATGCTTCCTGTTCAGGGAGAGCCAGCGCGAAGCCGATACCGAATTCCTGGCCGTCTGCTCGTTTACGCCGGTTGATCACGCCGTCGACCCGGCAGTGCGATGGCAGCGCGCCGCTGTAGCTGGCAGCGCCGGGATACTCCGCCGGAATAGCCGCGCCAGCCGCAATCCAAGATGTCTTTGTGATCTCCACGCCATCCAGTCGGAGCTGGGCGAGTTTCGCGCAGGAAGCCGTAGATTCCGCCTGAATCACTCCAGCCGCACCGAACGCTGTTATCACAGCGATGAGGACCCTAGTCTGCATCGATTGCCCTCTCACCAACGAAGATCTTGTACCCTTTCCGGTCCGCGCTGTCGTACTGCGTCGGGCTACATCTCCTTCAGATACTCGTGCACGAACTGGACTGACATCGCGCCTTCACCGACTGCCGAAGCAACGCGCTTCACAGAACCAGACCGCACGTCTCCCGCGGCAAATACGCCAGGGCGGCTGGCTTCCAGCAAGAATGGCGCTCGCGCTCTGGTCCAGTAAGGCGACTCCGATAAAGCCGCACCGGTTCTTACGAAACCCTTGGCGTCTCGCTCGATCTCCGCAGGGAGCCAATCGGTTCGAGGCGTTGCCCCGATGAAGCTGAATACCGCCGGCGTCTCCACCGTCCGCTGCTGTCCGGTGTTGGCGCTGACGATTTCCACCCCTTCAAGGTGACCGTTCCCATTCATCCGCTGGATCGTCGTACTGCGGAGTAGTTCGATATTCGCGGTCTGCTCGATCCGTTGAACCAGATAGCTCGACATGTTCTTGTTCAGATCGTCTCCGCGAATCAGCAGCAATACCTGGCGGGCTTGCCCGGCCAGAAAGACAGCAGCTTGGCCGGCCGAGTTACCGCCGCCCACGACAATCACCGTGCATCCGCGGCATAGCAGACCCTCCGCCGGTGTCGCGGCGTAGTAGACGCCCGTTCCTTCAAATCGCTCACAGTCCTCAACGTCCAACTTGCGATACTGGGCGCCGGTAGCGATCAGCAGGCACTTGGCGGTAATGGTCTCCCCGCCCGCCTGAAGGATGGCGTACCCGTTCTCGAACGCCAGGCTAGCCGCCGCCGTAGGGATCGAAAGATGCGCGCCAAACTTGTTGGCCTGTAGCGTCGCTCGATCCGTGAGTTCCGCGCCCGTCAAACCGGTCGGAAAGCCGAGGTAGTTTTCGATCCGCATACTGCTGCCCGCCTGGCCTCCGGGAGCAATGCTGTCCATTACCGCCGTCCGCAGGCCCTCGGACGCGCCGTAGACCGCTGCCGCCAAGCCTGCCGGACCCGCGCCCACCACCAGCAGGTCGTAAACGGTATGTTCCAGAGGTTGATGGATGCCGATTTCATCCGCCAGTCTCTGGTTCGACGGATTGCGCAAGACCAACATGTGAGCGCACGCCACCACTGGCGTGTCGGCCTCTGTCACCCCAAACCCCTTGAGTAGCTGATCCACCTGAGGGTCGGTCTCCAAATCCACCCAGGTGAAGAGCGCTCGGTTCCTGGTAAGGAAGTCGCGCACGCGGAACGTGTCCTGCGAGTAACGTGACCCGATCACTCGCAGGCCAACGAAATTCGGCGATTCGCGGAGTAGTTGCCGGCGGGCGATGAATGCCTGAAGAATAATATCGCTGATGGCGGGGCATTGATTCAGAACGTGCCGGAGGGCATCTCCCGGTACCTCGAACACCTCACAGTCGCCCCGGGCAATCGCACTGACGACCGCAGGTGTTCCGGTTAAGTGCGAGACGTCGCCTGTGAACCCGCCTTTTCGGTGAATGGCGATGGTCTTCGGCTCGTCGCCTGAATAGTCGACTATTTCAACTTCGCCCGACTTGATGATAAAGAACTTCGGCGCGCGATCGCCTACCGTGATAAGCGTTTCTCCGTCCCTAAAAAGCTTCGGCGCGATAGCGGTACAACTGGCAACCTGCTCGATCTGGCCCGCGTCCAGAACCGGAAAGGCGACGGAATGAAGACTATGTTCAGCCATAATTCACTGGTTACTCTTGCTCACCGAATACCTTCGCGTAGCTCTTTCCATAAGGATAGAAGCGATCTTTCTCGCCCCGTTCCCAGGCAGCTTTCATCTCGAGACTGCTGATGTCCCAATCCGGGCGGCATTTTCTTGATACAGCCCGCAGGTCCTGACGAAGTTCTTCGACCGTTGGCCGCCCGAAATACCAATACCCAACGTAGATCTTGAATACAACCAGCCCAGGCTCCAAAACGATGGTGTGCGGGATCATCGGGTTGTGCGTGGCATCGGTGTACTCTGCAATATCGAGGTCCTTTTGTACCTTGCGTCCAGCATCGCTTAGAAAAGGCCAGTGCGCTCCGACGCTCGTACGATATTCGTTCGTCTCCGCCAAATTGTCCGTGCTAATCGTGACAAGGCGACAGTAGCCCACCTCCATTTCATGATGCAGTTGGATCAGACCCTCTGCCTGCCTGCGGTCTTTCGGGCAGTATGATCCGCGGCTCAGCACTACAATCATCGGATCAGGTCCCTGCAGATCCGACAGCTTGCGGCGTGTCGCCGTGTGATCGGTTAGTTCATAATCGGGGAATACCGCGCCTGGGACGATATCGGCTCGCATAACATTCCGCCTTTCGTAGTCCTTCGACCTCCCAGTTTTGACAACGTTCTCATGATCCCATTCTCCGATTCGCACGGTCGGATACGATTCGCACTGTCGCCCCTTGCAACGGGAACGTCAATCTCTATTATCGGAAGAAACGCGTGGTGCGTCCCGCGCCGCCAGGAATCTTCCTCCGACGCCGTTCTAGGACTTGTCTGCTGCCGGGTAAAGCTTGCTTCTTGACGATCTTACTGCTTCAACCGAAACCGCGAGAAGCGTAAGGATTGCTGCTGCCAAACAGGAAAGCATTTGGCAACTCAGAACTTCTACTTTTTATGAAACCCATTCGAGGGGTTCGTCGGCCGAAAACCGTTGCTGTGATTCTCCGAAGTATCCGGTGCAGCGGATCGTCCGTTCGTTTCACTCGACGGAGTCCGGTTTGGCAGCATGACAGCGAGTTCTCTCACGATCTCCAAAATGCCTTTGGCAGGTCGGTCTTCCACGTCCTGAACACCGACAGTGCGGGTCGCCGAACTACCATCGAACACGACCCGAGTCTCTAAGTCTTGAGACCCCGGCTTGATCGCCACATGGACTTCGGCTTCGACGGGCATCTCTTTCTGAAGGGTCTCCCGCAATTCCCGCTCGAATTTCTGACCCCAAAACAGTTGGATTGTGACAACACGCATAGAAGAAATCTATTTCATCTTCGCCAACAAAGCAACCATCCGCGACGGGTATTGGTGAAAATGTCCCAGCCAAGCTGAACTTGGGCGAGCTTTGACCCGGCCCTGATCGAAGAACTGCGAAAGCTGTCCGCTCTTCAGTTCGAATTAGCGAGAAGATCGGAACCAGGAGCGGCCTTCTTCCGAAACCGTGAAGAGAGCGAATTCTCCGTCTTCGATGATTTCTCGATCCAGGCAGCCGCCGTTCGACAGTTCATCTACCACATTTCGAGACACACTCACGGAGTCCAAACCCGTCATCAACCGAATTGAAGTGTCGCCATCCGTTGCTGCAAATAGGAAGGCGTCTTTAACCATGCAAAGCTGACCTAGCATTCGTCGAGCGTCATCACTCAGACTCATTTAGTTTCAGACTGCCTGACCGACAACCTCACTTCAAGAGCACAGTGAGGGACTTTCGCCGATCATTTCCTATCGCTTTCGAGAGGAGTTACCCGATTTGCTAGCCTCTAGCTTCTGCACGGAGTATCATCGGGCCACTGAGAGCGGAAATCCACGAACTCCGCTCCCAAGGTTCGTACGCTATATCTGCGGTGAGCTATGCCGATCCTCGCACCGAGCCCAAACATGGGAGTCCTTATGGTGAAGGGTAGCGAAGCGGCCGAAGTCTCGGACCACAACGAACTTGATCTCATTGCCAACGCTTTAATCGAGGAGACCAATGAGGTCATACGTAAGTTGGGCCTCGAAACCAGAAAGGCCCAGGAGTCTCCGTTTGGTTCGGACAGGTATAGGCGAGTGTTTGTTGCGCATGAGCGGCTTGTTCAGGCGCAACATGTGTTCACGAGGCCGACGATTGCGATTTGGAAGATTGTGGCAAGGGACGGGCACTCCGGCGATTTTCTAATACAGAAGGTCGGAGGGCTTCTAAAGGAACTTGAGCTTCTGGGCGAAGGCCCGAAAACTCTAATTCCGAATTCCTGAAACCGCACCGGCCAAAACTCAATCATGGTTTGAAAAGAGCCGAGGTACTGAACAATGTGTATCACCGAAAACGGAGCCGTCGAGATTCTGATATCTCAACCACGAAGTGATAGGGCCTGGGACCAGGCAGTCCACGCCATAGGAGCGAAAATGGGCTGGCATAGCGCCGATACGATTGCGTTCGTTGAACAGCAGATCTTTAAGAACATTGTCGTCCTCCGAACGGAAGTTGTAGACAGAGCGGCTAATCCAAATAGAAAAGCCGAATCGTGGTGGGAAAGAAGTTGAAGTCGCAGTCAGTTCCTGGCGTCGTTCATCATCGCCATCCGTCGTAGAAATTGCTTCTTGCGGCAAGAAGCGCATAATACCGCTCCTTGCGCCGCTGGCTTACTACACCGAGGGCATACCTTAGCGCTCCGCGATCGCCGATAATGTGCAAAGTCTCGCTTAGCTTGTTTATTGGCGCAGGCCCCGCATAGCTGCACGCTATTCCTGGCCAGGTTTCCGCACTGGGGGCAGAGTCCGGCCGCTATCTTCTTTCGCCGCCACAGCGTTTGTTTAGAGGCTTTCAGTGAGCTTCCTCGCTGGCGTGCGCCGTTCTCTTTCCCTTGTCACAATCTCCTCATTCGCAAGAATCAGATCATGAAGAGAGGCCCGCTGTTCGACGCGCAGCACGGGGAGGAGATCGCCGAGCGCGGCATCTAGCGCGTAAAGACACTCATTGAAAGTGATCTCGTGCTCGAGAAACATCTGTATCACCCGCTGAGTTTCGCGCTTATATGCTTCCACGGCTGATCGGGGTCTGGGCCCATTCTCAAGCAAAAGGAAAAGTTACTTTGTTGCTTTAGCTGTTTGACTTGAAAGTCGGAACCCGGGTGACCCTCGTCCGAAACCGATAAGACAGCGCTGCAAGCAACGGGCCGTCTTTGACCGTACAACGCTGACCTGGCATTCGTCGGGCGTCGTCACTCAAGCTCACTGAGTCTAGACTGCCTGACTCATAACCTCGCTTCAATAGCGATTTGAGGGACTTTCGCGAATCGTTTCCTATCGGTTTCGAGAGGAGGTTCCCGATTCGCCACCATTAGCTCCTGCACGGAGTATCATCGGGCCACTGAGAGCAGGAAACCGGCCCCGCCGCGGAAGCGATCAGAACGTGAAACGACCACCGACCACTGGAGCAAGGTTGTTGTCGTAGTAATAGGGGACGCCGGGGCCATGCGGAATGGCGATGGCCAGACCGCCGCTCACCCAGGAATACGCAATTCCGGCAAAAACGTCGAAACGCGGTGTGAAGTGATGGTCCGCATAGAGCGACACCTCGTTGAGGCTGCCCGCGCAGGAACTGCGGAAACCGGCTTCGGGCGAGCAAACCGGCGGGATACGGAAGGTGTTCTGCAGCTGGTGATACCAGGCAAAAGTGATGTCGGTTTTTCTGTCGATAGCGTATTTTGCGCCCATCCACCAGATCTGCACGTGCTTGGGAGAATCAAGATTGTTGTCTTCGACGCCGCTCATAATATAACCGCCCTGGTCCGAGGCGCCCACGCCCAACGGGTTCGTCGGGTTATTCTGCCAGATGTATTCGTAGCCGCCATACAACTTGAACCGGTCCCACGTGTACTTGGCAGCGACCATAAGGCCGTCGTTGTCGGTCACGATGCCATATACGGTGTTCGTCGTTGGAATCAAATTGGCCCCGGTGATGGGGTGTGTATTGATGCTGTTGGTGGTCGACTGATATGGCGCCGTCGGACTCTGGGGCCCCAGCAGGGGGTTCAATACGCTGATCGCCTGGTTGTAATGTTGGTAGACTACGTCGGCGGAGAACTTGCGGTAGCCTCCTCCGAAGTCGAAGCCATAGGCGTTGTTGTGCGCCGATTCGGGCGTACAGGTGGCGGCTGTCCAGGTCGCGGAGGCCGAGTAGCAGCCTCCATTGCCATCGGCGAATTTATACATCGCTCCAAAATGGACCGGGCCGTAGGTGAGGCGATACTTTAGGGCGGTGTCCCAACGGCTGTCGTCGGTATCGCCGCCGCCGGCCATCGTGCCGTTGTACCCGATGTACGAAAAGGCATACGCGCCGCCGGCTGGATCGTAAACCAGCATCACATCCGTACCGAGAGCGCGCTGACGGCCGAAGGTCAGCGTGCCAAGTAACGTCGACGATATACCGCCATAGTATTCGTCATTGAAGGGTTGGCCCGCGCGCGCCCCGTCGATTGCCATCGAATAGCTGGCCCTGGGAAGCCCGTTGTTCACGGTGTCGGTGGCCGGCGCGTTGGCCAACTGGCCGGACTGCGGATTGATGCCGGTTGAAGCGTTGAACACGACGGACCAGCCAGGCAGAAACTCTTCTTTACCCCGGATGCCGAAACCCGTCTGCTGCAGGTTGTTCGGCGCGACGAGAAACCGATGCTGATAACCGTTCCGGTTCACCAGAGATTCGCCTTCATAGTTAGTGGGGTTTACCGGTAAGCCGTGGCTGACCCAGCCGAAGCCGATGTCATAGGCACCGTACACCGTGATGCCGTGCCAAGTCAGCGTGCAATCGGTGGTGGCGAACTCGTGGCCGCTCGCGCAGGCGTCGGGGCTGCTCAAGTGCATCCTAATGTCCACCGTGGCGTCCTGGCCAACCGCCAAGCTGATTCCCGTGCGCGTTTCATCGGCGAACCGTTGCTTTGCCGCTCGAATCTCGAAGCGCCCCGGGGGCAGGCCAGCCGTTTGATAGTGCCCCAGGCCGTCGGTTGCGATCGTGCGCGTTTCACCTCTGTCGACGTTCTTGATTGTCACCGAGACATCGGGAAGGGCTGCACCGGTTTGGTCCGTCACCACACCGGAAAGGCTCCCTCCCGTTTGGGCCCACGCTGGGAATGCCACCATCGCAAGCCACAAAAGCAACAAGAAGGCTTGGGCCAGCGGCAGTGAGGCAGCCGTCGGAACGTAGCCGAAGAAGCTCTGCGACCGGTCGGAGCGTTTCACGATCGATCACCTTTCCCGAGAATCCGTCTCGACGAGGCCCACGCATACGCCAAACTTAGGTTGTGAAGGATCATAGCCAGGTTGTCTTTTAAAGAGGAAGCTGTCTTGTAACGCAGATACTAGCGCATTCCAGAATACAAAAGCAACCTAAGAAGCTTCGGGTCACCAGCGGGAGATCCGGCGTTTCTACGAGTCGCGCTTCCTTATCGACTACGTGGCGTTTTGACTGTCGCGGTTGCTCCGCCCTAACAACCGAATGAAGGCATTGCAAAGCTCCGCCGCAGCCATTCCGGCCATGCCCCTTCCCGCCAGTCACAAACGTAGAAAATTTTTCAATTCCCGCGAAGCCCTTTCATCACAACGCGTTCCGCCGCCTCCTGGTTTCAGCCCGTGGCAATCCAGCCTAAGGTCGGGTCGAAAATCTGGTAGGCGGAAATTCCGCCAGAGGAGTTAGCAAATGTCAAACATATCTTCAAAACTCCCGGAGGCCCCGGGCACACTCACAAATCAAGAAGCCCGGGCGAACCAGGAACCGGCCTTGAAAGAAAACGACTCGGCGCATCACGAACAATCCGTGCCGCCCGAACCCACCAATCCGGAGGTCGATGCCCGCACGGCGGCCAATCGCGAGAATGCACAGAAGTCAACTGGCCCGCGTACGGATGCCGGCCGCACCGCGTCCTCCAAGAACGCCGTCAAGCACGGACTCTTCGTCGGGGATCTGGCCAAGCATCTCAGTGGAGAACAATTCGAACGCTATCAGGGCTTCATCGAAGGCATCGTCAAGGATCTTCACCCTGTAGGCGATCTCGAGGTGCACCTCGCGCAGCGCGTCGCCGACATCCAGTTCCGGCTCGAGCTGCTTCGTACCGCCGAGCTCAAAATCTACATGGACGTTGCGATCCTGTCCCCGACCATGGAAGGCTGCCTCATGAAGAACGGTAATCCCATGGGCCTCGCTTCGCTCTACGATCAGCGCTTTCAGCGCTCCTTCTCGAAGACCCTGGAGGAATTCCGGCATGCACAACAGATTCGAGTGGACCAGGAGAAACAAGCCATCGAGGAGCTAAAGGCCATTGCTGCCGCGCACATGCAGCAGAACGTCCCTTTCGATCCGGCCCGGTTTGGCTTCGTTATTTCGAGCGAACTTCTCCTCAGTAAAGTGCGCCTCGGAAATGCCAAAAAAATGGCTCAATTCAACACGGGTGATGGCATCGTCGAGAAGAAAGTCGTCGCGATCCTAGCCGGGGAGCCCAAAAAGGCCGCCTAGTCACTCTCAAACGATGCAGAAACACCTCGAATAATTCCAGGCGACAAAGAGATAAACGGGACGTGTCGGACCTTCGCCACAGAACCGCGCGCGTCAGCAAACGGACCCCTGCGAGCCGCGACGGTAGCTCTCCGCTTCAGCGCCACGGAGCGGACGCAAAGCTCAGACGAGCAGGAAGAGTCCAAGTGAAAACGTCAGCACGAGTCCTTCCCGAGTCACGGCCGTTTCATCAAGGGGACGGACTTCGAGTCTGTCGGAGATAGATTTTGGCGGACGTAAAATCAATAACTTGCAGAAATGTTCTAGCTCGCAAGTCGTTGATTCTTCGTTCGGAAATTCCTATCTCCGACAGACTCCTTCTCTGTCCCAAGCCATGATTTGGTTGACGAAGCAAGATACAGCTCTGTGGCGCGTGGACAGAGCTGTCCGTCCCCGCGTCCTCCAACCTGGGTCTTCAGAGCAACGGCGCGCGCAAGCAAACGAACCGCCTGCGAGCCGCGACGGTAACGGAGCGAACGCAAAGCTCCAGACTCATTACCATCTGGAGCGAAAGCAGCGAACGGTCCCGTCCGAAAGTGGCACAGCCCTTCAGACTGTGGGTCTTCAGAGCAACTGCGCGCGCAAGCAAGCGGACCCCCTGCGAGCCGCGACGGTAACGGAGCGAACGTAAAGCTCCGGAGTCATTACCATCTGGAGCGAAAGCAGCGAACGGTCCCGTCCGAACGTGCCACAGGCCTTCAGCCTGTGGGCTTTCATAGCAACTCTGCGCGTGGCTCTCCGCGTACTCTCCCCTTCGCGCCTCACTCCGGCATTGTTTTGGCACTGGAGCTTCCTGACGGTCGCGACCACTTTTTCATCATCCGGATGCGCATGCCGTCTCTCATGCCGAGCTCTGTAAAACAAACACCGGCCTACAATCACAGCATCCGCTGTCCAGCGGTCTTGGTATCGTAACCGCCAAAGCTCTCCAGGTCCCTTCGAAAGCTGGACCGGTTGAGAGTGTCCAACAGAGCTTGGACGCTCGGCAGATCCAAGTGCTTCTTGCGAATCGCAAGGTCGTATCGCCCGCTCATGAGAGGAAGGAAGGTCAAGCCATATATCTTCGCCGCCGCGCGCGTGGCAATACAGCAGTCCGCAGCGCCGCAGTGCACCTGCCAGGCCGCCGGAAGATGCCCAAGTGCGATCTGGTCATAGCCGCGAATGCGCTGGCCGGAAATCCTCAGGCGCTTGAGATGAGAGTCCAGCAAAAGCCGGCTCCCCGAGCCGCTCTCCCGGTTCATTAATGAGATGTCGGGCCGGGCCAGATCGGCAATCCCTTCGATCCGTTTCGGGTTGCCTCTCGCTGTGACGATTCCCTCTTCCCAGACAGAAAACCCGATTACCGCGATCGCCCCATTTGGGAATTGTCGCTTAATCTCCGGTATGTTCGATTCGCCGCTGGCTTCGTCCTTGAGGTGCGTGCCCGCAACGTGCACCGCGCCCTGCTTCAGCAGTTGCAGTGCCTGTGAGCTATTCCGGTGAACAAGCACTAACTCGATCCCTGTCGGCTGGAGGTGGCGGGCCAGAACAGATATCGCTGGATCGCACCCTGCAACGAGAATGCGGCTTCCCAATTCGTGTTCAGGGTGAAGAATCTCAACCGTCGTCTTTCCATCTTTCCCCGGCCTCCCCGTGACCACCCCGTCGCTAGCCGGCAAATACCACGGCGCAGGAGATGGCGCGATCGCCATCAGGCGCTTGTCAACCCGGCACAATTGAACAGGCTGGTCGGGTTGAGGTAGTTCGCAGCCTGGCAACGACAGGGCCTCTTCCTGCCGCGGCTCTGCGGCCGCAAGGTCGTCCGCCAGGCAGAAAACCTCCTCCACGCCTGCCTGTAGCGCCCGCGCGAGCCGAAGGGCTACCGCCGTGTTGGGTACATAGCTTCCCGCCTCAATGGCATAGATCGTCTGCCGGCTCACACCCGCACTCCGGGCTAGCGAAACGGCAGGTATGCCGCGCTTGCGCCGGAACTCTGCCAGTCGGTTTTCTATCTCTTCCATCGGCTTCGGTCCGACGCCTTATGCTCGCTATTCACGACAATCGCCCGGTTATCGCGACAAGCGCACCAAGTTATGAAACCACTATACCCACTCGCGCGCTCCCATTGAACTCGCCTTGTGCAAGCCGGCCCGACTCTTTGTTTGGTGTTCGAAATCCTCAGCCGTGAGTGCAGGGTTGAAACCACAGAGCCGTTCACGGGGTGACGCCCTGCCCTGCGCCGTATTCGGCTTCCAGAACTCAAGAATCCGTGGGCGCGATCCGCTTTCGCGCCCCCTATGTGGACCGCAGCGTGGCTGCGATCTTGTACGTGCTCACCCATGCCATCACCAGCGTTCACCCCGGCGGGATGTTTGAGTGTTCCGTTAAGGGATTTCAGCCGATAACTTATTCGTACGGCTCCCCTACCCGGGTTGTCGCCTTCAGTTGATCTCTCTGAAAAATGGGAAAAGCTCACAGTCTTCCGCGGGAAAGGCCGCCACTCAACCGCCCCTTCGTCTACCGCTACGGTTGCGCCGTGGTCACTATCGTGATCGCAACGTGGGTCCGCGTTTTGCTCGACCCACTCATCGGCGACATGAGCCCGTTCACGACGTTGCTTTTCGCCGTCCTGGTGACTGCCTCGTTCGGAGGCGCTCGGCCCGCGCTGGTAGCCGTCATCGGCGGTGTTTTTCTCGCCGACTACTTTGTCGTTCCGCCGCTGCACAGTTTCGGATTCAAAGGCGTTGAGGAATATGTGGAATTGGCACTCTATTGCGCCGGGGGTGTTGGCATCGCTTTACTCGCCGGTGCGATGCACACGGCGCGCCTAAGCGGTCTTCAAAGACTTCACCAAACGCAGATTGAGCTGATGCAAGCCAAAGAGCGACTGCTGCTCACGCTGCGTTCCACCGGAATCGCCGTTTGGACTTGGAGCGTTGCGACGAATACGGTCGAGGGAGATGAGAACTGCTCCATCCTCTTCGGGTTTCCTCCCGGTGAATTCCCGAAAACTGTCGAGGAGTTCGCGGAGTCAGTACACCCGGACGACCGCGCGCGTGTCCGAGCACAGGTCGCCATCGCCTTGGAACAAGGTGCTGAGTATGACACCGAATTTCGAGTCGTGTTTCCGAACGGGATCGTGCGGTCGGTCTGCTGTCGCGGGAGCGTGTATTACGGCGAAGACGGACAGCCGCAGCAGTTAGCGGGCGTCACTTGGGACGTAACGGAACGGCGGCAAGCGGACGAGGACCTGCGTGCCACGACCAAGCGGCTTGTGGCTGAAAGGGTGTTCCGTTCTTTACTGGAGGGGGCTCCCGACTCGGTGGTTGTAACGAATTGCGAAGGCAAGATCGTCCTGGTCAACGCGCAGGTGGAGAAGGTATTCGGATACACGCGAGACGAACTGTTAGGTCAGCCCGTTGAGATTTTGGTGCCGGTACGCTTTCGAGAAAAGCATCCGGGGCGTCGCACGGACTTTCATACCCACGCCAAACAAATGCGGCCGATGGGCGCCGGCCTGGAACTGTACGCGCGCCGCAAGGATGGCACGGAGTTCCCCGTTGAGATCAGTCTCAGCCCCCTTGCTACCGAGGAGGGTTTCCTGGTTTCCTGCATCATCCGAGACATCACGGAACGGCGTCGCTCGGAACGTGTGCGGGAGCAACTGGCTTCTATCGTGGATTACTCGGACGACGCAATCATCGGCAAGTCGCTCGACGGATTCATCGTTAATTGGAACAAGGGGGCCGAGCGGCTGTATGGCTATTTAGCCGAAGAAGTTTCAGGAAAACCGGTCTCGATCCTGCTTCCGGACGGCCATGTCGGCGACTTTAGCGAAGTCGTGTCGAAGCTGCGGCTGGGAGAAATAATCAACGAGGAAACTACGCGGCGGCGAAAGGACGGCACGCTGGTTGACGTCGCGATAACCATTTCCCCCATCAAGGATTCCACCGGCCGAGTCACCGCCGCCTGTTCGATCGCACGTGACATCACCCAGCGGAAGCGGGCTGAAGCGAGATTCCGAGGATTGCTCGAAGCGGCGCCAGACGCTGTTGTGGTGGTGAACAGCGATGGAAAGATCGTCTTGGTGAATACGCAGGTCGAGAAGCTCTTCGGATATGGGCGGGACGAACTGCTGGGTCAAACGATTGAGATGTTGGTGCCGGCACGCTTCCGGGGAACACATATAGAGCATCGCGCCGGTTTTGCCGCCCTTCCTCGGGTCCGGACGGGTGTGGAACTGTGCGCCGTGCGCAAGGACGGTTCGGAATTCCCGACCGAAATGAGCCTTGGCCCGCTGGAAACGGAGGACGGCGTACTGATTTCGGCCGCCATTCGCGATATTACCGACCGCCGGGCCGTTGAAGAGGAACTGCTCCAAAGCCGGGCAGTAATGCAGGGACTTTTCGAGGCCCTGCCCGGATTATTCCTGATCGTCACATCCGACCTGAAGATCATCTCAGCCAGTAATGCCTTTCTTGAGGCAACCATGACCAAACGCGAGGACATCATAGGCCGCGGCGTCTTCGCAGTATTCCCGGATAACCCCGGCGACTCCGGCGCCACAGGTGTTTCTAACATGCGCGCTTCAATCGACCGCGTGCGACAAACCGGCGTCACGGACACCATGGCCATCCAGAAGTACGACATCCGCGGGCCCGACGGCGTCTACGAGGAGCGTTATTGGAGCCCGATGAACTCCCCCGTCTTCGGGCAAGACCACCGCGTCGAATACTTCGTTCATCGCGCGGTCGACGTGACCGAGTTCGTACGGCAAAAATCGCGGCCAGGAGGCAAGTCCCTCGAGCCGCTCACCCGTATGGAACAGATGGAGGCCGAGATTTTCCAAAACTCGGCGGAGTTGCAGACCGCCAACCATCGGCTTCAGGACGCGAACATGCAACTGCAACAGGCTAAAGCGGACGCGGAGGCGGCCAATCGAGCCAAGAGCATGTTTCTGTCGACCATGTCTCACGAAATCCGCACGCCGATGAACGCCATCCTCGGCTACGCCCAGTTGATGTTGCGCGATCCGAGCCTGGGTGCGGCGGCAAAAGAGAATCTCAACATCATCGGGCGGAGTGGTGGGTATCTGCTGGCCCTTATAAATGATGTGTTGGATATGTCCAAGATTGAAGCTGGCCGCACTGAGGTCACTCCGGTGACGTTCAATCTCGCTGCCTTGCTTAACGATCTTGCAGTTATGTTCCGCCTACGAGCAGAGGCCAAGTCCTTGCGCTTCCAAATGTCAGTCGACGGCGAACCGGTCGCATATATCGTAGCGGACGAAGCTAAGATTCGCCAGGCGCTGATTAATCTTCTCGGAAACGCGATTAAGTTTACCCAGCGCGGCCAGGTGAGTTTGCACGTGACCATCGATCTAAGGGGCGACGGTCAGCTATGGCTCTCAGCCTCGGTCTCAGATACCGGCTTGGGCATTTCGGAGGAGGAGCAGAAGAAGTTATTCGAGCCTTTTAGACAAGTCGAGGGTGGTCTGAACACCCACGGTGGGACCGGATTGGGGTTGGCTATTACACGCAAATGCGCGCGACTGATGGGTGGCGATGTCATAGTCACAAGCAACCTCGCCCAGGGGTCGACCTTTCGGCTTGAGATCCCTGTCCAGCGCGCCGACGCCGGGGTCGCCGTTAGCTCGGGCGGTCCCCGGCACGTTATTGGCATACGCGCTGGAACGGATGTTCCCCGAATCCTAGTGGCCGACGATCAACTTACGAACCGGGATTGGTTGATGAAGCTTCTGACCGCCGTGGGTTTCTCTGTGCAAGGTGCAGAGAACGGCCAGGCCGCCATCCGGGTCTGGGAGAAATGGGACCCACAGTTGATCCTGATGGATGTCCACATGCCGGTCATGGACGGCCTGGAGGCGACTCGGCGGCTGAAAGCAGATCCACGGGGGAAGGAAACGGTCATCGTTGCGCTCACAGCCAGCGCCATGGATGACGATCGTCGAACCACCTCTCAGAGCGGAGCCGATGCGTTTCTAGCAAAGCCTTGCCGTGAGGAGGAACTGCTCGAGAAGATGCGTGTTCTTCTGAATGTCACATATGACTATGCGGTGTTGGAGGATCCGCAGGGCCCACCCCTTTCCGGGGACGCGGCCAAGGGTATCGAGTGTCTAGGGCGATTACCGTTGGAACTGGTGGAAGAACTCCAGGAGGCGACGCTCAGTGGTAACAAGAGGCTCTTGGATAAGCTGATCGTCAAAGTCCGCGAGACGGCAGTCGGGCCCGCCCAGGTTCTACAGGATCTTGCCGACAACTACGCCTACGATGCCTTGACCCAGTTGCTGGAGGACGCATGCCGCCGCTAAATGACGCGGAGCGGGTACTCTCCCGGGGCAACATCATGATCGTGGACGATAATCCAGCAAACCTGAAGCTATTGGAGGATCTGCTCCGTCAGCAGGGGTATGAGGCTCGGCTGTTTCCTTTGGGCAGGCTGGCTCTTGCGGCAGCAGACAAGGAGCCGCCGGACTTGATTTTGCTGGATATCAACATGCCGGAAATGAATGGCTATGAAGTGTGTGAGCGGCTGAAATCGAACGTTCGCCTTTCCGGTATCCCCGTGGTTTTCATAAGCGCTTTGAATGCGACTGAAGACACCGTGAGGGGATTTCGAATAGGCGGGGCCGACTATATTTCGAAACCCTTCCAGTTAGAAGAAGTGCAGGCGCGCCTGGAAACCCACCTCAAACTAAGACGCACACAACAGGCAGAGCTAGACGTGTTGGAAAAGACCCTTGCTGGCGTCGTCGAAACTCTTTGGGAGTTGGTCCAGCTCACATCGCCCGCGCTGGCACTGCGATCCAGGGCCGTTCGCGATATCGTGCTTTTGATCACGAAACGAACCGGAATTAAGCACGCCTGGCAGTACGGACTTGCCGCTACATTGTGCTTGGTCGGTTGCGTGGCCCTGCCTGACGATGTATTCGACCGGGCATACTGTCGCGAAGGACTCTCACCTGACGAGGATCGAATGTTTCGCGCTCATCCCGAGAGGGCCGCCCGCCTCCTTTCCAAAATCCCGCGACTGGAGGTCGTAGCCGAGATGATTCGCGGACAACAACGACACGAAGCAATATCACCCCTCCTCGATGAGGCGAGACAGGGTGCTCAGATGCTCCACTTAGCTTTGGAGCTCGACTGGAGAATCTACCGGGGAGTCAGCCCGGGTGCCGCGCTGGTTGAACTAGGGTTGCTGGGAAGATTTGACCAGCGCATGCTGGACGCACTCAAAACCTACTCTCCAGCCATGGCAGAGTTCCAGGTTCGGCGCCTCGCGATTCGGGATCTACGCCCCGGCATGGTTCTCGAAAAGGATGTCTTCAGACCGGACGGGAAGTTCTTAATCCTCAAGGAGGGCACCGTGCTTACACCTACGTGGATTGAACGCCTGGAGAATTTTGCGGGAGCCCGAGGCTCCCAAGGATTGCTGGACGTGCGTATTACCAAAACGCCCGCACATGACCGCGGTCCGCACAGGGCTTAGCCAGGGCCACTCAAAGCGTGGCAAAGGAGTATCTTTGGCTCAAAGCGAAATCATGATCGTCGATGACAACCCCGCCAACTTGAGGTTGCTTGAGGGGATGCTTCTGCAGCAAGGACACGACGTGCGATCGTTTCCCCGAAGCAGGCTGGCGCTCGCGTCGGCCAGGAAGAATCCGCCCGCGTTGATTCTGCTGGATATCAATATGCCGGAGATGAACGGCTACGAAATGTGCGAGCGCCTTAAGGGTATGGCGGACCTTTCAGACATCCCGATCATCTTCCTCAGCGCCCTCAGCGAAACGCAAGACAAGGTGAAGGCTTTCCAGGCTGGAGCGGTCGATTACATCTCCAAGCCCTTTCAGTTTGCAGAAGTTCATGCCCGCGTCGAAACGCATCTGAAGTTGCACAGTCTCCAGTGCGCCATGAAGTTACAGAATGAGCGATTGGAGGAGACTGTAGCTGCGCGCACCCGCGAGCTTGCCGAAGCGATCCAGCGGTTGACGATCCTCGATCACTCAAAGAATGAATTCCTGAAACTCATTTCTCATGAGTTCCGCACGCCACTCAATGGAGTGCTGGGTGTTGGTGAGCTCATTTTGGAAGAAATGTCCTCTACGTCGGGGCACACGGAACTTCAATGGATGTTTGAAGAGTCTCGCCGAAGAATTCTTTCGATTTTGGATGATGCTTTACTCCTGGCTCAAATCGACGTCAGCGGAGAGCGGTTCAGAGTTGCCGAGGTCCCACTACAAGCGGCGCTGAGTCGTGCCATTGAAGAAACGGCCGCGTTCGCCGAAACTTGCCGCGTCGCGCTGGCGCCCCCATTTCCGGGGCTGGTTCTCGTGTTGGCTGACGAGGAGTTATTGGTGAGAGCGCTCCGGGCCCTCCTCGAAACCGCCGTCCGATTTTCCGAGGTGGGCACAACGGTTCTTCTGGCGCACGAGGCCACTCCGGGCGCGCTAACAGTGAGCATCGAGAGCTGCGGTAAGACACTGCCTGACTCAGCCTTGCCGAGGTTCTTCGACGTCTTCTCGATCGGAGAGGACATGACGCCAGGCGGCGACCTGGGATTACGTCCTGCCTTGGCACACCGCATTCTTTCCCTGTTCGGCGCCTCTGTCAGCGTCGCGAAGCGGGAGCCGACCGGAATGCGGTTAACGATATCGCTAAGGCGCGCCGTTCCGGACCGCCGCGATTGAAAGGCGACAGTCTTGTCGTAACGCCTGCTCTAAACCCAGTGGATCCTCGCTTTCAGCGCTATCCCTTCGATTCGGGAGGGAACTTCTTAAACATATCTTCGACCGATTTGTCCAACTTCTTCTCGTTCTTCTCAGGCTTGTCAGACAGAGTGTCGGTAGCCGAACCTCGCCAGACCAGTTGTTTGGTGGAACTATCGAACATGTCAATAGTCAGTGCCCCGACAGGTGTCTTTTCCACCGTTGTCGTCGCCATTCCGTCGCCGAACCCCCGCCATCTCCAACCGCCTCCGAAACCGTCATACCAGGTTTGTACCGTTCGCTCTTCGTGCATCGAACCATAGGCCGCTATCGAAACATCGCCTCCTGATTGTTGTTGAGTCCAGCCTTTCGCGCTGAGCTGTGAATTGACAGCGCTCGTGATGCGGTCAACCCACAGCGGATCGTCGGTCTGCACCTTGATCCACGAGTAGGTATGGTATCTCGTGAAGTCGGTGTGGTGATTGTAGTCCGTCTTGGTGTCAGCGAACGCAAGTGCGCCGGCGATGCAGCAGGATAGCGCTGCGACGGCGAGTCCATTCCTCAGTTGCATAGTATTTACTCCTCGTTTGTCCGACGTTGTTTGTCACCCAATTCGCACGCTGTGAGTTTTGCGCGTCCTGGCTCTTACGGGCGACTAAAGCGGGCCACGTCCTAAGCGACGCGGCTTTCACCGTTTCCGGTGCCGTTGAGCGGAGCAACCTGTTTATTTGACCGCAACCGCCGTAGGAACAACAGTACGCACTGCTCTTCACGTGTTAAAACACCGCGGCGTGCCCTGGACTTGAGAGCCATCACGTTTTCCAGGCCGCCCGAGGAATACGTGTCAAGGATCGCCGGATGAATATAGTATTTGCGACAGGTCGCTGGGCGGTTCCCCAGATGCTCTGCCACAGCCTTTACAGCGGCCGTCAAGCTCTTTGTAACTTCCCGCTTGTTCACTGCAGGTGGGCAACCGGCCAGGTGAATGGCGGCCTTCACCGTCCCATGCCACGTCCGAAAGTCCTTCGCAGCTATGTCGCTGCCGGAGATGGTACGTAAATACTCGTTCACCATGGAAGAGTCAACGGGGTGTAGATCTCCGCTTTCGTCAACATACTGGAACAGCTCGTAGCCAGGCAGGTCGTGACAGCGTTTCACAACCAAGGCTAATCGCCGATCATCCAGTTGGAGCGAGTGAACCTTCCCACTTTTTCCCCTGAACCGCAGGCGGAGGGTGGTTCCGCGAACTGTAGCGTGGCGATTCCGAAGTGTCGTCAGCCCGTAGGAATGATTCTCCCGCGCGTATTCGGTGTTTCCTACTCGCATTGACGTGAGATCCAGAAGGTCTACGATCGCCGCAACCACCCGGTCTCGCGGCAGTCCCGTCTGTGATAGATCTTGCCGAACTTGCTTTCGAATTGCCGGCAGAACTTCGCCGAATTCAACCAGGTCCTTGTACTTCTTCTGCTCCCTCCGGGCTCGGTATCGCGGATGGTATCGGTACTGCTTCCGCCCTCGGTTGTCTCGCCCCGTTGCCTGAAGGTGCCCGCGTTCGAGTGGGCAAATCCAAACGGATCGCCATGCAGGTGGAATCACGAGTGAGGCAATCCGGCTGAGCACTTCTTTCTCCCGAACTGGATCGCCGGCCGGATAGACGTATCGAAATCCCGACCCCGCCCGGATTCGTCGAATCCCGGCTGATCCGTCACTCACATATGTAAGGCCAGCGCTGCGGGCAGCAGAGACCGATTCATCTTGTTCCTTTGGCTGAGTTGCGGGCAATGGACTAGATACCCCTGTGTTTATATGTCGAGCCAAGCTACCGTGCTAGCCTTGGCGACACGCGATCGCGTCATCTGGTGTTAGGAGCATTCAGGGCACGATCCAGTAAAGCTAGCCGCAACTCTAACTCGGTCATCCCGCGCCGTATCTGCATGACCCTAGCGTTGCCCTGCGTGCTGAGCGCGTGACTCAACTGCGTCTCTAAAGATCTGATCCCGATCAGTTGGCCGATGATCCACGAATACTTTACGCGTGAGCAATGATCCATTGGGCTTGCCTCCGTAGCCTTAAGCACAAGGAGACATTTGCATTTCATGAACCACATCCGAAAAACGTGCAACGGGGCGCTTTGGACTTTTCAATTCCGCAGAATGTGCAGACTTCGGCGCAGTGTGGTGGAGAATTCCGCACACCCGGCCGGGTGCCCTACGGGAGTGGCTATTCAGCTAACCCGTCGGTGACGGTCTGGCACAACAGATCTCACGCTGCTGTGCCAGACCGGCCTTACGGTCTTAACTGTGTGCCTTGGCAGTCCGGATGCTGGCACTGACAAGTTATGTCAGTGACGTCCTTGGCGCTCTCACATGACTTGCTGCAGTAGGACTGTCCTTCAGGCGTACGGCAAGTGCAAGAAGGGTGAGCACATTTCTTGTTGTCCATCGTTGTTTCCTTCCGTTCGTCCTGGCAGACTACTTACGAGTTCCCGTCTTCGAGGCAGCGTTCTTGGACGCTTCGTGCGCCTTTGTAGAATGATCGTGAGCTTTGGCTGAATGTCCGTGGGCTTCTTCTGAGTGCTTTAAGCCCATGTCGTGCTCACCTTTCTCATGATGCTCCGCGGCGGTCCGATGTGCCTTGGCCGCGTGTTCGTGATGCTCAGCCGCCTTCATATGTGTATCTCTCGGCATATTTGATTTCTCCCTTTTCCTTCTTTAATCGTCATTCATTCGCAGCCGCATCGACAGCGAGCGTAGATTGCGGCCGCTAGTTGAAGAATAGAATCGCCGATTGGGAAACTGAACTGGGAAAGCACGCAATTCGCAAAGGTGAGTGGATCTTCTGGTTAGATTCCCCAGAAGGGCTCGACTGAATAATTCGCGTGTGCCGGCATATCAAGCCAAACCAAAACCGCTCGCTCTGTTTTGAAGGGATGCAATATCTCCAACGCAAAACACGTAGCCGCCAACAGGCGGTGGCAGCCAACTGAAATATCCCTCTGAAGATGATCGATACCTCGGGGGGCGGATAGCGAAGATCAACGTGCTCGAAGAATAGGAAGCTGACTTGCTATCAAAGAGTCAGCAAGCCGAGGCAGAGCCGCCCTCGGGCTAGTTAAAGACTGTGTTGGAGCAGACGATGAAACGCATTAAAGACGACGAGCCAATTACTTCAAATGACGATACGGAAGCCGGCGATTTCGGACGGCTGGATGTTGGACCAGGTTCCGCAGGCCAATCCGGAGATACGCAAGGATTGTCGACCTCCGACGACTTGAGTTCTGAAGCGGTTGCTGAACTCTTGGAAGAGGGCCAATACTACGAGGCTTCAGTGATTAGCGGAATCGAGAACGCTCCTCCAGCCGACGTTTCCGAAGTCAAAACGCGCGAAATTCCGGAGGACGATGTGCCCGCGGAATACCGGGAGGAGCAGGATGAGCCGCCACTGCCTGATTAAAGCAACCGATCGAACTTGCGCGGTCGGTCGTGACCGTTGGGCACGTTCGTGTAATCTCCGGTGTAACAATCGCATGCTCAGCGGATCAAACCAGCGAGGAGTACATTTCCATGCAAACATACACCCGCCACGCAGTGGTCGGATATTTTAATGACGAAGCTGCAGCTCAGGCAGCATTTGAAGACCTCATGGCTCAGGGATTTCCTCGCGAGCAACTGCACGTTAGCACAAGCGACGACTATAAACGCACGAGCGATTATATTGCCGCTGAGGAGGTTGATGCCAAGAATGGCGGTACCAGAACGAACGGCCGCACGAATTCAGCAGCGCACGGCGGCGGCATCGCAGGCTGGTTCCGCTCGCTTTTTGGATCTGATGAGTATGACACCGCTGCGCAACGATACTCGGACCGCGCGATGACCGGCGGAGCTGTTGTCGCAGTGGAGGCAACAGACGAGACCCGGGACCGGGCGGTCGGAATACTGAGCAGCCATAGTGCGGTAGATATCGAGGACGGCGACACCAACCGCCCAACGCGTGAAACCGGCCAAGTCACCACCCATGCCGACGTCAACCAGAAACCAACTGACTTTAATGCTCGCGGCGAGGCCATCAACGAAAGAGGCGCTGACTTCAATGCGCGGGGAGCCGATTTCGCGGTAGCGCCGAGCCCGGTAACTCCAGAGCCCGTCGACAACCGGGGCAATCGTGAGGACCAGGAGCGCACAATTCCGGTTGTTAGGGAAGAACTCGAGGTGGGCAAGCGCCCTGTTGTCACCGGCGGGGTCCGCATCTATAGCAGGACGGTAGAAGAGCCGGTAGAAGAGCAGGTGCGGCTACGCCAAGAGCGAGTCGTAGTGGACCGTCAACCCGCCGACCGCACAGCCAGCGTGCCCGATCAGGAATCTTTGCGCGATCAGACCATCGACGTCGTCGAGATGTCTGAGGAGCCGGTAATTCAAAAGCGAGCGCGTGTCGTGGAAGAGGTACGTGTCGGGAAGGAATCGACCGAACGCACCGAAACAGTGCGAGAAACCTTGCGACACACTGAAGTAAAAACTGAGCCCATCCAGCCAGGCGCAAGTTATAGCGATTCGCGAAATTATGATGCGGACTTCCAAAACGACTTTAAGCAGCGTTTTAGTGCTGCCGGTGGTGACTACGGCACTTACAAGCCTGCCTATGAGTACGGATCAAGGATCACCGGCGATCCGCGGTTTAAGGGGAAGAAATGGGAGGACGTGGAACCCACAATCAGGACAGAATATAGCCGGCAATATCCCGAAGGAAGCTGGGAACGAATGAAAGACGCGGTCCGGTACGGTTGGGACAGAATCACGGGCAAGTGAAGGGAAAAAGCGATGGGAGACTTCGATCGTAATCCGAAAGCTGACAATTCTGTCGTCGTTCCGGTAATCTCCGAGGAGGCGATACCCGGAGTTCGCAGGGTGCCGACGGGCGGAGTGAGGGTCAAGAAGCGGGTCGGAGAGGACGAGGAGGTCATCGACCAGCCGTTGCGAAGTGAACAGGTCGAAGTACGACGGGTGCTC
Source organism: uncultured Acidobacteriaceae bacterium (assembly GCA_963740005.1). Taxonomy (GTDB): domain Bacteria; phylum Acidobacteriota; class Terriglobia; order Bryobacterales; family Bryobacteraceae; genus CAJCIT01. Next base: position 67,001 of record CAVUCO010000013.1, read on the forward strand.
CGGGATCAGGTGGTCTCGGGGCCCCTCCCCGTCCGGCATGAGGGCGACACTGTTATTGTTCCCGTTGTGAAGGAAATCCTTAGGATCGAGAAGCAATTCATACTCGTAGAGGAGATTCACGTTATTAAGCGACTTGTGGAGCAAAGACACGTCGAAACGGTAAAGCTCAGACATGAGCAAGCTGAGGTCGAGCGCATTGATGCTTCCGGAAATCCAGTGGGTCCAGCCGAAGCGTCATCTGTGCAATTGGAGGATTCCCCAACCGGGCCCGTTCCCCTCACTCCCGGGCCGCCGACCGCCGCGCCGCCTGAAATATCGATCCGCAAACCGGGACTGCTCGGCGGTGAAAGACGCAAACCCACCCCACGCAAGAACCATTTCCTCCCCAACGATTAGGCGAGGGAGCGGCAGCAGAAGAAGTACCAATGGCAGCTACTCTAGTTAGAACGACCGAGACACGAGAATGTCGTCAATTCGAGAGACCCTTCTCTAAAACCTCTCGCACCACCGCTCCCAGTTTCATAAACTCTTTGAGATCGGCACGCTTAATGAAGCAATGCGCCAGCGACAGCCGTTTCGCTCGCTCCTTGTCGGCAGGGGAGTTCGACGAGGTCATGACCACCACGGGCAAAGATGGGCACCTAGTGCTTTGTCGAAGTCTCTCAAGAATTTCCCAGCCATTAATTCTCGGTAGGTTTACGTCAAGCAGCAAAAGGTCCGGGCACGGAGCGGCGTTTACTTCAACGTCCTCCAAAAAGCGAGCCGCCTGTTCACCGTCCGAAAACACCTGGAGATCACAGTCGACCCGTTCGTGCTCAAGCGCCGAGCGCACCAGGAAAACGTCTGTGGCGTTGTCTTCTGCAACAACGATCAGTGGCGGCCGGCTCATCTAGCTTCCACCCGCAGCCGGAACAGTGAAGAAAAAGGTCGAACCACGGCCAACTTCCGACTCCGCCCAAATCCGCCCGCCGTAACTCTGAACGATTTTCTGACAAATCGCCAAACCAATTCCCGTGCCAGAATACTTGCCTCCTTTCGCATGCAGACGCTTGAAAATGCCGAACACTTGCTCCAGGTACTGCGGAGCAATACCAATGCCGTTGTCCTGGATGGCGAAGCGCCATTGGCCATCTTGAAGAGCGGCCGAGACATGCACTCGCGATGGCTCATGATCCTTTGAATATTTGAGCGCGTTTCCGATGAGGTTCTGAAGCAGTTGTTCGATGTGTATATCTTTGCCTGAAACACAAGGCAGTTTGTCGTGGGTGATCGTAGCATGGCGCTCTTGGACTGCGCCATCGAGATTCTTGAGAACCTGCTCAAACACTTTCTCAACATCCACGATCGTTGTAACTTCGGGGCCTTGACCCGCAGTCTGGGTGTAATCGAGAAGATCGGAAAGCAAACGAACCATGCGCTGCGCTCCTTCCACGATGATGTCCAGAAACCCGTCCGCTTCTTCGTCCAGTTTGGCGCCGCAACTCTGTTTTAATAGTTGAGCAAAGATCACGATGTTTCGAAGCGGCTCCTGCAGATCGTGAGAAGCCGCGAACGCAAACTGCTCGAGGGCTGTATTGGCGCGACGAAGTTCCTCTTCCGTGCGTTTCTCTTCGTCGATGTCGGTACAGGTGCCAATCCACTTAACAACGCGACCCGCCTCGTCTCGCACTGGCAAGGCTCGGCCCAGATACCAGCAATAGCGGTTTGCTCGACGATCCCATAAGCGGTGTTCAATCCGGTATGGCGCTCCACTCTCCATCGAACGGAGCCAGGCTTCATAGCAAGCTTTGAAATCGTCAGGATGGACAAGCGGCTCCCACTTGGCAAGGTCGCCGTATCGATCCGGCAAAAAGCCCGTAAACTCATACCACCTCGCGTTGTAATAGTCCAGGTATCCATCCCCGCGTGCGGTCCAAACCATCGGCGGCATCGAGTCAGCGAGTTCCCGAAATCGCGCCTCGCTCTCCCGCAGCGCGTCGGTTCGCTCCGCGACACGCTGTTCGAGGGTGTCATTCAGAACCCGTAGTTGCTCTTCGATTCGACGGCGCTCCGCCACTTCCGCCAGCAAGGAGCGATTGGCAATACCACACTCTCGGTTTCTCCGATGCAGCTCGGCGAAGACCGAGACTTTTGAGCGGAGGATGCTCGGAATCACAGGCTTGTGAAGGTAATCCACGGCGCCCGCGCCGTAGCCCTCCAACACGTGTTGGTCTTCATTGTAATAGGCAGTGAGAAAGATGATTGGAACGTGCGCGGTTCTCTTCCGCTCCTTGATCATCTGGGCAAGTTCAAAGCCCGTCATGCCAGGCATGCGGATGTCGAGAATGAGCAACGCAAATTCCTCGACAATCAGCGCCAGCAACGCCTCGTCCGCGGAAGCCGCGCGGACCAGGCGGTAACCAGGATCGTTCAACACGGTTTCGAGGACGGTGAGGTTCTTCGGCTCATCGTCCACAATAAGGATGTTGATTGGTGCTCCGTCGAGGCTAGACATCGTAGTCGCACCCGAAGCGGCTGAATCGCTGAATGCCCCTACTGGAACCTTGCCGCCCGACGGCTCTGGAAGAATGGGCGCTTTGGGTTTCATCGGAAGAGCCAGACTCGCATTAGCGACAGTAATTGATCCGTATTCACCGGCTTGGCGATGTAGTCGCTCGCGCCGGCATCGAGGCATTTTTCTCGATCGCCTTTCATGGCTTTGGCCGTGAGGGCAATGATCGGCAGCGTGCGAAATTCCGGTGACGCTCGAATCTCGCGCATCGTTTCGTAGCCATCCATATCGGGCATCATAATGTCCATAAGCACAATGCTCAAATCCGGCTTATTCCGTATTACCTCTATTGCACCTTGGCCGTTGGTCACGCTGATCACATCCATTTCGTGATTCTCCAGTAGTGAGGTTAGAGCGAAAATATTCCTCGCATCGTCATCCACCACCAGAATCTTGCGCCCACGCAACACTTCATTGGAACCGTGCAGCCGCTCGAGCATTTGCTGCCTCTCCGCAGGAAGCTCCGTGACTACGCGGTGAAGGAACAGGGCGGTTTCATCCAGCAGACGCTCCGGTGACTGGACGTCTTTAAGCACAATGCTCTTGGCCATTGCCTTCAATCGCATCTGCTCCTCATCGCTCAGCTCTTTGCCCGTGAAGACGACCACAGGCACGTGGGTCAGACTCGGCTCCGCATGCATTTGTTTTAGTAGATCGAAGCCACTCATGTCCGGCAGCCGCAAGTCGAGCACCACGCAGTCGAACGACGTGTCGAGCATCGCATGCAGCGCCTCTCCGCCGGCGGCCACGGCCGTCATCTCAATATCTTCATATCCGAGCAGCTCCATAATGGACTGCCGCTCAATCTCGTTGTCCTCCACGATCAGGAGCCGCTTGGTGCGAGGGGCGGTGAAATCCTTAATTCGGTCGAGCGCCGTTTCCAGGCCTTCGGTCGTGGGCGCCTTCACGAGGTAAGAGAACGCCCCGTGCGATAGACCATGCTGGCGCTCTTCTTCTAAGGTGACGATCTGCACCGGAATGTGGCGTAGCGTCGGGTCCAGCTTCAATTGGTTGAGAACGGTCCAGCCCAGCATGTCGGGCAGGAAAATATCCAGTGAGATGGCCGCAGGCCGGAACTGGCGTGCCAGGGAAAGACCCATCGTGCCCTTCATCGCGACGATGCCCTTGAAGCCCTTGTCGCGCGCCAAGCCCAGCAGGATCCGTGCATAGTGTGGGTCATCCTCGATGATGAGCAGCACTGGATCGCCCGCCTCAATCGAGTTTCGGTCATCCTCAATATGCTCCTCCCGAGGGGGTGGCAGGATGGTGAGCGCGTGGGCGTTCGCACTTGCGCCTGACGACATTCTGAAGGGCACGGTCTTCGCGCCGACCGGGCCGGCGTAGTGCAGCGGCAGGAACAGGGTGAAGGTGCTGCCCTTGCCATGTGCGCTGACCAGTTTAATTTCGCCGCCCAGAAGCACGGCCAGTTCGCGGCTGATGGCAAGGCCCAGGCCGGTGCCGCCGTATTTGCGCGATGTTCCCGCATCCGCCTGTTGGAATGCCTCGAAGATGAGCCGCTGTTTCTCGGGCGCCACTCCGATGCCGGTGTCTGAAACAGCGAACGCGACCACCTGCTGAGCCATGCTGAGCACCGGGTGATCGACGCTCCAGCCCTGTGTCGCGAAGCCCACGCGAACTTCCACTTGCCCATGCGTCGTGAATTTGACGGCATTGGAAAGTAGGTTCTTCAAGATTTGCTGAAGACGCTTTGGATCGCTGTCCATCGAACGCGGTAGATCATCTGCGAAATGCACATGGAGGGGCAGGTTTTTGGCCTCGGCGACGTGCCGAAAATTCCGGTCGATATTCTCACGAAGCCCGTTGAAGCTAATCTCTTCAACGTCCACAGTGACCGTGCCTGACTCGATCTTCGAGAGATCAAGAATGTCATTGATGAGGTTGAGAAGGTCGGATCCCGAGGAGTTGATGTTCCGCGAAAACTCAACTTGCTTGCCCGTCAGATTGCTCGCAGAGTTCTCGGCGAGCTGCTGGCTGAGAATGAGAATCGAGTTGAGCGGCGTCCGCAGCTCGTGGGACATGTTCGCCAGGAACTCGGATTTGTACTTCGAGGTGAGCGCCAGTTCGGCTGCTTTCTCCTCCAGCGCGTGACGTGCCTGCTCTACTTCCGCATTCTTGCGTTCGACCTCAGCGTTTTGTTCAGCCAGCAGGCGGGCTTTGGTGCCCAGTTCTTCATTGGTCTGCTGTAACTCGCTTTGACGGGATTGGAGCTCCACTGTGAGTTGCTGCGACTGCCTCAGTAGACCCTCCGTCCGCATCGTCGCTTCGATGGTATTGAAGACGGCGCCGATGCTCTGTGTCAGCAAATCGAGGAACGCTAACGAGCCGGCGCCGAAGTTCTGCAGCGTAGCAAGCTCGATCACCGCCTTGGTCTGTCCTTCAAACAACACCGGTAGCACGATGATGCTAACTTGCCGGGCTTTTCCCAGACTCGACACGATGTTAATGAAATCCGGCGGCGCATTGGTCAGAAGGATTCGCTTCTTTTCCACCGCGCACTGGCCGATCAGGCCCTCGCCCAGACGGATGTTCCCGATAAGGTCGATGCTGCCATCGTGCGCATAGCTGGAGAGCAGCTTCAGCTCAGGCGCATCGCCGGTCTCGGCGAGGTGATAGATAGTGCCCTGGTGAGCACTCACAAGAGGCGCCAGTTCGGAGAGCAACATTCGGCCCACCGTGTTCAGTTCGCGTTGGCCCTGCAGCATGCCGGTAAACTTGGCAAGGTTGGTCTTCACCCAATCCTGCTCACGATTACTCTCCGTCGTCTCGCGCAAGTTGGAGATCATCGTGTTGATGTTGTCTTTCAACTCAGCGACTTCACCGCGCGTCTCCACCTGAATCGAGCGTGTTAGGTCGCCTTTGGTCACGGCTGTAGCGACTTCGGCGATGGCGCGCACTTGCGTCGTGAGGTTCGCGGCGAGCAAGTTCACGTTGCCGGTGAGATCCTTCCACGTTCCCGAGGCGCCCGGCACGTTTGCCTGCCCTCCCAGCCGTCCGTCTACGCCAACTTCTCGTGCGACGTTAGTCACTTGATCGGCAAAAGTCGCCAGCGTGACAGTCATGTTGTTAATTGTGTCGGCAAGCGCGGCCACTTCGCCTTTCGCTTGTACGGTGAGGCGCTGGGTCAGGTCACCGTTCGCTACGGCAGTTACCACCTTGACGATGCCGCGTACCTGCTCGGTGAGGTTGGAGGCCATGAAATTGACGTTGTCAGTGAGGTCTTTCCACGTGCCTCCTACGCCCGGTACCATCGCCTGGCCGCCGAGTTTTCCCTCCGTGCCGACTTCGCGTGCAACACGAGTTACCTCGCCCGCAAATGAGTTGAGCTGATCAACCATGGTGTTGATCGTGTTCTTGAGTTCCAGGATTTCGCCTTTGACATCGGCGGTAATCTTGCGATTGAGATCGCCTCGCGCGACCGCCGTAGTGACTTCTGCAATGTTGCGCACCTGTGCAGTCAGGTTGGCCCCCATAGTGTTGACCGAGTCAGTCAGGTCCTTCCATGTTCCCGCCACACCCGGTACCACCGCTTGCACGCCGAGCCGGCCTTCGGTTCCCACTTCCCGCGCCACGCGAGTAACTTCCGAAGCGAAGGAACGTAACTGCTCAACCATCGTGTTAATGGTCTCTTTGAGCTGCAGGATCTCGCCACGCACGTCGGCAGTAATCTTCTTGGAGAGGTCCCCATTGGCCACCGCGATCGTCACTTCGGCAATGTTGCGGACCTGCCCTGTGAGATTCGATGCCATCGAGTTGACGTTATCGGTCAGATCTTTCCATGTGCCGGCGACACCAAGCACGGTAGCTTGGCCGCCTAGCTTGCCCTCGGTTCCTACTTCGCGCGCCACGCGAGTTACCTCGGAAGCGAACGCCGAGAGCTGCTCGACCATGGTATTGATTGTTTCCTTGAGCTGCAGAATCTCGCCCTTCACCTCGACAGTGATCTTGCGGCTGAGATCTCCGCGCGCGATGGCAGTGGCCACGTCTGCGATGTTGCGGACCTGGCCGGTCAGGTTCGATGCCATCGAGTTGACATTGTCTGTCAGATCTTTCCATGTGCCGGCAACGCCGGGTACCTGCGCCTGGCCGCCAAGCTTGCCGTCGGTGCCCACCTCACGCGCTACGCGGCTGACCTCTGCCGCGAACCCGTTAAGCTGATCCACCATCGTGTTGATGGTGTTTTTCAGCGCCAGGATCTCGCCTTTTACTTCCACCGTGATCTTCTTGGAAAGGTCGCCATTGGCTACCGCGATCGTCACCTCGGCAATATTGCGGACCTGGCCGGTAAGATTGGACGCCATCGAGTTGACATTGTCAGTGAGGTCCTTCCATGTGCCGGCCACGCCCTCGACCGTCGCCTGCCCTCCGAGCTTGCCGTCCGTGCCAACCTCGCGTGCCACGCGGCTAACCTCGCCGGCGAACGCGTCAACTGATCCACCATCGTGTTAATGGTGTTCTTCAACGCCAGGATTTCGCCTTTCACCTCGACCGTGATCTTCGATGAGAGATCGCCCTTGGCGATGGCAGTGGCTACCTCTGCAATGTTTCGCACCTGGCCTGTGAGGTTCGATGCCATGAAGTTGACGTTGTCAGTAAGATCCTTCCATGTGCCTGCAACGCCCGGCACTTGCGCTTGGCCGCCGAGCTTGCCCTCGGTTCCCACCTCTCGCGCCACACGGCTAACCTCGCCGGCGAACGCGTTGAGCTGATCCACCATCGTGTTGATCGTGTTTTTCAACTCGAGGATTTCGCCCTTCACTTCCACGGTGATCTTGCGGCTCAGATCGCCGCGGGCGACCGCCGTCGTCACGTCCGCAATGTTCCGTACCTGCGACGTGAGGTTGTTTGCCATCGAGTTGACGTTGTCGGTCAGGTCCTTCCACGTACCGGCCACGTCCCGCACCTGCGCTTGCCCGCCGAGTTTCCCTTCCGTCCCGACTTCGCGCGCAACGCGAGAAACCTCGGAAGCAAAAGCGTTCAGCTGGTCCACCATCGTATTCAAAGTGTTCTTCAGCTCGAGGATCTCGCCCTTCACGTCGACTGTGATTTTCTTCGACAAGTCCCCGTTCGCCACGGCAGTCGCAACATTGGCGATGTTGCGGACTTGGCCTGTCAGGTTTGAGGCCATCGAGTTGACGTTGTCTGTCAGATCCTTCCAAGTACCCGCCACGCCGGGGACCTGCGCCTGGCCACCTAGCTTTCCTTCGGAACCTACTTCCCGAGCCACGCGGCTAACCTCGCCTGCGAAGCCGTTAAGTTGATCCACCATCGTGTTAATCGTGTTTTTTAGCTCGAGGATCTCGCCTCGCACATCGACGGTGATCTTCTTGGAAAGATCGCCATTGGCCACTGCCGTCGTCACTTCGGCGATATTGCGAACCTGGGAAGTGAGGTTGGTTGCCATGGCGTTCACAGAGTCGGTGAGATCCTTCCATGTCCCCGCCACGCCGCGCACCTCAGCCTGGCCACCCAGTTTGCCCTCCGTACCAACTTCGCGAGCAACACGCGTGACTTCCGACGCGAACCCGTTCAGCTGAACCACCATCGTGTTGATAGTGTTCTTCAACTCCAGAATTTCGCCCTTGACATCGACTGTGATCTTCTTCGATAAATCGCCATTGGCCACAGCCGTCGTTACTTCAGCAATGTTCCGGACTTGGCCTGTTAGGTTGGAGGCCATGAAGTTGACGTTGTCGGTGAGATCTTTCCACGTGCCGGCTACGCCGGGCACCTGAGCTTGGCCGCCCAGCTTGCCCTCTGTGCCAACCTCGCGCGCCACTCGCGTCACTTCCGAGGCAAAGCCGTTCAACTGATCCACCATCGTGTTCATCGTGTTTTTCAACGCGAGGATTTCACCCTTCACCTCAACCGTGATCTTCGAAGATAGGTCTCCTTTCGCGATCGCCGTTGCCACGTCGGCAATGTTACGCACCTGTCCGGTGAGATTCGACGCCATCGAGTTCACCGAGTCGGTCAGGTCCTTCCACGTTCCTGCTACTCCGGGCACCACGGCTTGGCCCCCGAGTTTTCCCTCGGTGCCCACTTCACGCGCGACGCGCGTAACTTCGGAAGAAAAGCCGTTGAGCTGATCCACCATGGTGTTGATGGTTTCTTTTAGCTCCAGAATTTCGCCCTTCACATCCACTGTGATCTTGCGCGACAGATCACCGCGAGCGACGGCCGTCGTCACCGTCGCGATGTTACGTACCTGGGCGGTTAGGTTAGTCGCCATCGCGTTGACGGAGTCGGTGAGGTCTTTCCACGTTCCCGCCACGCCAGGCACCACAGCTTGCCCGCCAAGCCGGCCGTCAGTGCCGACTTCACGCGCCACTCGCGTCACTTCCGAAGCGAAAGAGCGCAACTGATCGACCATCGTGTTGGTGGCCTCTTTCAGCTGCAAAATCTCGCCGCGGACGTCGACAGTGATCTTCTTCGACAAATCGCCATTCGCAACCGCAATGGTCACGTCGGCGATGTTCCGAACCTGCGCGGTCAAGTTGCCGGCCATCTGGTTCACCGAGTCGGTGAGGTCCTTCCAAACGCCCGACACGCCGGGTACCTGTGCCTGGCCGCCGAGTTTGCCCTCCGTTCCAACCTCGCGCGCTACCCGAGTCACTTCCGACGTGAACACCGAGAGTTGTTCGATCATCGTGTTCACTAACTTCGCGGAACGCAGGAATTCACCCTTCAGCGGGCGCCCGTCCACCTCGAGCTCCATGGATTGCCCGAGATCGCCCTTCGCAACCGCGCCAATCGTCCGGGCGCTTTCCGTCGTCGGCCGCACCAGGTCGTCAATCAGCGTATTCATGGCGTCAGCCTCAGCCGCCCACCCGCCGATCGAGCCCGGCAGCGTCATGCGTTGCTTCAGCCGTCCCTCCTTGCCCACCGTTTCGCTCAGCCGCGTGACCTCTTTTGAAATACGCTGCTTCTGAGCAATCACCTGGTTGAATGCCTCCGCGATCAGCCCTTCCGTGTCTATCCACTCCACGGGAAGTCGAGCGGAGAAATCGCCATCGCGGAAGGCCACCATCGCCCCGAGAATTAACCGCAAACGCGCCTCGCTGGCTTTGTCCGCGGAAAGCCGTCGCGCCTTGGAGTCGCCGCGATTCCCGTTGCCGTTCGTGGCAACCCGCCGGGAGCTACTGGCGGGCGGTGCAATTGTCGTTTCGCTCATGGTTGCCTTTGGGAAATTAGAATTTGGAACCTAAGCAGCAGTGGGGTTCTGGACAGGTATTTGCAGCCATCGCTTGGTGCCGAAACGCGAGCCGACGCGGACGGACTTGTGGTGAGTTCAAGGAGATTGGTGTCAGGACAACGAATGCGGCTCCCTCGCATAATCGCGGCCACGCGGCGATCTGCGCTGTTTTCGTGCCCTGCAATGTGAGGAATGCTGCCATACCACCGCCTCAGCGAGTGCTTGAGACTCCGCCTTAAGCGGTCTCGAGTCTAAATTACTGAATACGAAATCGGCCGTTCTCAGGAATTAGGCGCGTTGGACTTACCAAGAGCGATTGAAATCATCCCCGATCGCGCAGCGTGTTGGAACGACACATCGCTCTAATACACGAATGTAACCGATCTCAGTCTCAACGCTCCCTAGAAATATTTCGAGGTAAAGTAAACGGTTCTCGCGGCCCTTAGCGTCTTCGAGATCTCAACGTCGATTGTGGGCGATCCACTTCGGAGCGATCGGCTACCGGCTGCTCAGCGGTGCTTGGCCCCGCACATCTCCTGAAGGTGAGTGAAAGGCACTGCATCCTTTCCTAGTTCAGTTTTCAAATCAGCGACCATATTCTTCAGTTAGAGGCCCGTGTGATGGCTCGCTACGTCATCGCAAGCCTGCGCGGCGTCGACGGAATACATCTTTCAAAAGAGAAACGAATAAGTAACCGCAAAAGAGAAGGAAAGACCGCGGCGGATCAAGACACCGGCGGGAAACGGCGGCGATTTGCGAGCCCCTGACCATGAGGGAGCCGGTAACTGCGCCAGTCCTGTATCGGGCCTAGCGCCCGTGGCAAGGGGCTCACTAGGGCCTCGAAAGCGCTCTTCAGATGTTGCACCAGTTAAACAGGAGGTGAGAGGCGAAGGCAGTCCGGCTGCATGGGTATGGTGGTGTTGACCAGTTGCGTTACGAAGACGCTCCGATGCCCGAACCCAAATCAGACGAGGTGTTAGTGCGGGTCCTTTCGACCAGTGTGAATCCGATCGATCTGAAGATGCGAAGTGGAGCGGCAAACGACCGCTTCCCGGTAACCTTCCCTGCCATCCTGGGCCGCGATGTAGCCGGAGAGGTGGTAAAGGTCGGTGGAAACGTATCGACATTCAAAGCCGGCGATAAGGTAATGGGCCTCGTGACAGCAAGCTATGCGGAATTCTTGACGGCTAAGGCTGATGTTCTGACCCATATTCCAGAAGGCCTGGACGCACAGCAGGCGGGGGCCTATCCTCTCGTTACAACCACCGGGGACCAGTTGGCCGCGCACCTTGCCCTCAGCCAGGCGACAAGGCTCTCGTCACAGGCGCCTTGGGAGGCGTGGGGCGGACGGCGGTGCATGTGGCAAAGCAGCAAGGCGCACACGTAATCGCCGGCGTACGGGCTAAGCAAAAAAGCGCGGCACAGTCGCTCGGGGTCGATCGAGTGGTTGCGATCGACGATGAGCGTGAGATTGCTTCCCTGCCTCCCGGGCTTGATTCTGTTGGCGACACTGTCGACGGGGAGGCCATTGCCAAACTGATTCCAAAACTAAAAGCGGGAGGGATACTTGGCTCCGTCTTAGGAATACCCCATGCTGCCGAAGGAAAAAACGTCCGCGTCGAGGCATTCACGGCTCAACCGGATGCCGGACGTCTACATCAACTGGCTAGTGATCTGCGGGACAAGCGTTTCACAATCCCCATTGCGCGAACCTTTAGACTTGCTGAAACCGCCGAAGCACACCGCCTCGCCGAGCGCGGTGACACGAATGGAAAGATCCTGCTGATTCCGTAGCCCGCGTTCCGGACTAGGAATCAAATGCAAACGCCTTTGGCTCTGTACGTACGAAGAAACGCGGCGTTCGCAATCGTAATCAAACGGGCGAGAGGATCAATTCATGGCCGTTCGCCGGAAGAACAACACAACACAAAACAAACGATGGGTCGCACGCGTCACCACCGACTCAACCCATCCGCCGGAGGGTCTTTTCACCAAGAGTGCTTCCGCCATCGCAAGGGCGCTTGCATCGAAGAAGGTCTCACCGAAGGGGCCCGGTTCCGGGATGCGCATGCTCAACTATTTCATTAACCGAGCTGGCCGTAACCTGCCGCCGGAGCGTAAGCGTGTTTTGCAAGAGGCTAAATCGATTCTGTCGCGGCGGATCGCCGCCGCCAAAGAAAACAACTGAACGTTTTCGTCATTACAAACCAGGAGCCGTCGCTCGTGAAGCTACCAGAGTATTACTGTGATCGCAAATACCATCTAACTGCTCAGGTGGTGCTTCATGAAGTCCTCGTCGCTTCTTCTCTTTCTATGTGCAACTGCGTTTGTTGCTTTTGCCCAGTTCAACGCAAGCTTACAGGGTACGGTAACTGATACTTCAGGCGGCTTGATACCGGGCGCCCACGTAAAGCTGGTGAACACGGGAACGAACGCTACATTGGAAACCACCGCTAACGATCAAGGGTTCTACCGGTTCAATCAACTCCCCGCCGGCACATACACTTTAACCGTTGATGCGAGCGGATTCCAGACCGTTGCAGTCGCAAGCATTCAACTAGCTTCGGACCTGCCGCAAAGTTCCAACGTCACGCTGCAGGCAGGAAACGTTCAGACCTCAACTACCGTTACCGCTGAATCTATTCCAGCGCTGCAAACCGCGGACGCTACTGTTAGTGGTACTATTACCAGCCAGGCTATCCAGGACTTACCAAGCTACGGCCGCGATCCTTACGAGTTGATCCGGACCATGCCGGGAATCACTGGCACGGGAGGACGAAGCGGAACCGGAGCTGCCGTCGCGCTGGGTAATACAACCGGGCCCGGTGGATCGAACACATCCATCTTTCAAACCGAAAACCAAGTGCAGATCAGTTCCAGCGGCCAGCGCGTCGAGCAGAATGTTTACCTGATCGATGGCGTCAACGTGAATAGCCTTGGTTGGGGCGGCGCCGCGGTTGTGACACCAAATACCGAATCAATTCAAGACATGACAGTCATCTCCAGCGATTACTACGCCGAAGATGGACGCGGCAGCGGTGCCCAAATCAAGACCACCACAAAGAGCGGTACTGACAATTTTCACGGTAGCGCCGTATTCCTTTTTCAGGATCCTAATTTCAATGCCTATAACAAGTGGGGCGGTCCTAGCGGTGCCCTTCCGGTCCGCGTTCAGAACAACTATCGGCAGTACGCAGCAAGCTTGGGCGGTCCAATCAAGAAGAACAAGCTCTTCTTTTTCGTTTCCTACGAGGGCCTGCATAACAAGACGACAACCTACGGCGAGGAGTGGGTAACGACGCCCCAGTATCGCCAGCTAATCATCCAGGACCGTCCTAATACCACCATCGGCAAGATTTTTTCTTCGGTCAACAACAACCCTCGCATCTTGCAGGTGTTAAACGGTCCATCCACCACTTGTGCGGCGCTGTTTGGAAGCAGCGCCTCGGCAGTTTGCCGTAATGTTCCCGGCGGGCTCGATGTGGGGTCCCCGGGGCCGGGTGTCGGAGCGGGGGATCCGTACTACCCTATTCCGTCCGCGCCGGGATCAATCGGTGGCGGATTTGATGGCATTCCTGACCTCGAGTATGTTCAGTATTACCTTCCGGCCGAGCAGATTGGAAATCAGTTCAATGGCCGTTTCGACTACGACCTGACATCCAAGGATCTAATCTTCGGCTCAGCCTACGTAACACATTTAAACTCTATCTCAGCGGATTCCGCATCGGCTGGCGCGCCGGATGCGGATATATATTTCAAGCCGTTAAACACAGCGGTCACCGCGGCTTACATCCATACCTTCAGCCCGACCACCATTAACGAGCTTCGCGGAAACTTCACTCGATTCGCTGATAACGGCTTGACCGACAACACAGGAACCAATTTCGGCATTCCTCGAATCCAAGTCGAAGCCTATCCATTTGGCGACATCCAAGTGGCCGGTGCGCCCCAAGGACCCGATACCCCCGCAATCCTCGCCCAAAACACGTATCAAGTCAACGACACGCTTGTCAAGGTCTGGGGGAGCCACAATGTTCGTTTCGGCGGCCAATTCCGCTGGGAACAGGACAACGACAACTTGCTGGGAGGGACACGCCCTCTCTACTCGTTCTCCGGCCTCTGGAACCTCGCCAACAGCGCTCCGATTTATGAGGGAATCTATGCTGACGCGATTACGGGTGGTCCGGCGAACGCGGCACGATATTTTCGCGATCACGGCGATGCCCTGTTCGTTCAAGACGATTGGCATGTCTTACCCACCCTCACGCTGAACTTCGGATTGCGTTGGGATTACTTCGGGCCGCTTACGGAAGAGCGAGGACAGTTGGACAACATTTTCCTGGGTGCGACAGGGCCTTACCCACTCGTGAATGCTCAGGTGAGACACGTCGACCAGCTCTGGAACTCTAACTGGAAGGACTTTGAGCCCAAGTTCGGCTTCGCCTACGCTCCCGCTTTGACGCAAGGGAAAGTGGTTGTTCGCGGCGGGTTCGGCATTACCTACAATCGCCAGAACGATAACATTTTTGCGAATAGCCGCGAGAACAATCCGAATTACTATAACTATGGTCTCTGCTGCGGAACAGCGTCTCCGCCCTACAGTTTCGGGTCTCCGTTCGCCAACGGTGTCATTCAATTCAATACCGGCACGGGCACCGCGCCCAATACTTATCCTGCGAACCCCAATCTCGCCACTGGCGTTAATCCTATCAGCGGGACGCCGAATGCGATTGGCGGCGGCACGCCTCCAGCGATCGAGATCTACGGTGCTTGGCCGAACACGCCGGACGCTTACACGTATCTGTACTCATTTGAGGTCCAGACTCAGTTAATGGCAAACATGGTTCTAACTGTCGGATATCAAGGTGCGCTCAGCCGGCATTTGATCCGGCTAGTGAACCAGAATTTCTTGTACCCGCAGAATGTCGGAAACCTATCGAGCTACTTTTATGCCGTTTACATCCCTACTCCCGACGTGAATAGCTCGTACAACGGAATGAACGTTCACCTTGCCAAGCAGTTCTCTCATGGCTTCTCGCTCAACGCTACCTATACCTGGAGCAAGAGCATCGACATGCTGTCATCCGAAGGCCCGGGTGCCGTAACAAATCAAACCGATCCGGTGCACGCCCAGACGGACGAGTACGGCCCTTCCGATTTCGACTCGCGAAACCGGTTCAACGCTAGCGGTTTGTGGAACCTGCCAATTTTCCCGCACAGCAAAGGAATCTTGAACACCATTTTCGGCGGCTGGCAATTGGGCGGCATTCTCACCGCGTATTCCGGTTTCCCTTGGACGCCGGTCACCGGTTTTCAGAATTCGGTTGCGCCGGTGACGAGCGCGGCGACAATTAACCCAACCCGGCCTGTCCAGTATTACGGCAACGCGAATCAAGGCAATCTGTCGAATCAGTGCTTCATTGACGGTTGCACGTTTGGAGGAACCAGCCAGACATCCGCCATTACTGGCACCGACTACTTCAATATTTCTCACCCGGGCCCTCCCGGAATCGGTAGGAACTCATTTCGTGGACCTGGCTTCTATTCCACGGACGCAAGCCTCGCTAAGCGTTTCGCGCTCCCCTTCATCAATGAAGTAGCATCGCTAGAAATACGCGGCTATGCTTTCAATGTCTTCAATCAGCTGAACCTCATTCCGTTCCAGTTCGGCGATCTTGACGCGCATGTGGAGAACGCGAATTTTGGACGGCCAAGCGGAGCTCTAGCAGGCCGGTCCATCGAACTGCAGGCGCGATTTACTTTCTAGCGATCATGCCGGTTGAAACACCTGGCCGACGGCGCGCCGAATCGCTGGCGACCGCATGAACCACTTCCAGACATTGCCTGAGCGGAGGTTCTCGGCGCTCAGGAGAATAATGCCTTGATCGATCCCCAGCACCTCAGGGTCTACCCATCCTGAGGGAGGATGAAGGGCATCCGCGAATCCGTATCGTCCATAGGCTATGTCGCCAAAATCGTTCTGCATGGTTCGCAAGGCCGGCAGGCAAATCTCTGGCGCAAACATAAGTGAGCCACCAGCCGCGCACGGTACCACGGTGCCGTCCAGATCACGCCTCGGATGTTTTGCGTCCCATCCGCCCCAGATGACATAACCGATACTGCTATCCGACGGAGTGACACCCCACAAATGCTCTGAAAAGCCGGGATAAAGGCTGCGTAAGCTGAGGCAATAGGCCCGATGAGCATAAGTCGCGATAACCGAGTTGTCGAAGTAGTTAATACCGTAAGGCTGCCCGTCTCGTAAGGCCGAGAGATCGAGGTACGCTTGCGGAAACTGATGGGTGAAAATGGGTCCCCGGCCGACCCATCCATAGTTGGCGAAGACAATCGGGTCGCGGCTGAATCGGAACCAAGTCTCAGCTGGAATGGAATTGGTCGGCGAGGCCAGGGCCAGCATATGAAGAATGACGTTCTCGCGATAATCCACCCATGCCGGTAGCAAAAAGCCTATCTCCGGCTTCCATGCCATTCGCAGGAATCCCGACTTCGCATCCAGCATCCAACCGAAATTCACGCGCTCGAAAATCTGCTGCGAGAGCCGGGATATCTCGTCATCGGTGGCGAAGTACTGCTGCGCGGTGATAGCCCCTGCGAGCAGGAGTGCGGTGTCGATGGTGGATATCTCGCACTTCCATACCCGTTCGCCATTCTTTCGATTGACGAAGTGATAGTACCAGCCAAATTGGTGCACTTGCTCAAACGTCAGATGGCGCAGTGTTGCCCGCACCCGCTCGCGAGCAGCATTAGGTTCTAACCAGTTCCGGTGCGCAGCAATACAACTCGCCGTAAGGGCAAAGCCGGTTGCGGCTGTGCTGGCGACATCCAAAGAATGGCTGGTTCGTTGCTGGCCGTCGACTGCCGCACGATCCAGCACAAGTCCCGTATGGGGATCGGCTTGCTCCCAGAAATAGAGAAACGCTCGCCGTGACAAGTCATCCAGAAAGTGGTCGTCGTCGGCGCTTATAGGAAAGGCCTGACCCACGCTGGGCAGCCCTGCTGAGATGGTGGCCGTCTTCAGAAAGTCTCGCCGCGATATGCCCGCCACAGTCGCCAGCATAGCGCCCCTGAAGTAGCGGGCAACTCGTGTTTTCACTTGACGGGTGACGCGCGTTCAGGGCCGTAAACTTGTATTGTGATCAGAACCTTCATCGGCTTGAGATTTCTGATCATCGGGCTCTTTTGTCTGCCTTTGGCCGCCCAAAACAAGCATGCGGCGGATGAACCCACCACATTGTTGGTTCATGGGGAGGCCACCGTCTCGGTCGAACCCGACATTGCTGAGCTGGACGTAGGGGTCCTCACACAAGCCCAAACATCGCAAGCGGCTGCCGATCAAAACGCTGCGAAGGCCAAGCAACTGGTCACTGTATTACAGCGTCTCGTGGCTCCCGGCGATATCAAGTCAGTGAATCTCTCGATCAACCCGAACTACCGGTATGGCAAGGACGGCGGCGCTGCCGTAATCACCGGTTACACCGCAAGTAATACGGTGCGAGTCGCCATTAGAGACCTCTCGCAGCTGCGGAAAGTGATTGAGGCGGCTACGCAAGGCGGTGCGAGCAGCATCAATCGCCTCACCTTTGATCTTAAAGACGAAAATGCCGCTCGCGCGCGAGCGTTAGCGCAAGCAGCCGGCCAGGCCCGGTCTGGGGCGGAATCCCTCGCCTCTTCGCTGAAGCTGCGGATTGGAAAGCTCATCCGAGTTGAAGAGGTGCAACCGGTCGTCATCTCGCCGGCGCGCGAAGTCGAAGCATCGGCGCTCCAGGAAACCGTCCCCAGCCAGGAGTCGATCGCACCCGGCACGATTCAGATTCACGCCAGCGTCAACCTGATTTACGCAGTTTACGAGCGTTAGTCGCTTGGCGCTGGGGAGTCTAACAGGAGTGTCGGCCAAGACCGGCGCACCAGGACAACGATGAATCGTCGCCATTTCGTAGAAACACTAGTCGCCGCCAGCGTGGCGAGCAGCCTACCCACGGCTTTACCGGCCGAAGTGAAAGCGGATCAATTGATATCGGTCTCGCTTGTCGTCAATGGCCAAACCAAGTCGCTCGAGTTGGACCCGCGGGTTACGATCCTCGACCTTCTCCGCGAGCGGCTTCGACTTACAGGCACCAAGAAGGGCTGCGATCACGGTCAATGTGGCGCTTGCACAGTTCTCATCAACGGTCGACGGGTGAACTCGTGCCTGACACTGGCCGTGATGCACGATGGTGATCGCATTACCACCATTGAGGGGCTCTCGAAGGGCGACCAGTTGCATCCGATCCAGGCCGCGTTCATTGAACACGACGGGTTCCAATGCGGATACTGCACGCCCGGCCAGATCTGTTCCGCTGTCGCCATGCTCGATGAAGTTAAAGCCGGCGCACCCAGCTTTGTTACGCCGTCTATCGCGAAGGTCCAGCCGGTAAACCTGACAGACGATGAGATTCGCGAACGCATGAGCGGCAATCTTTGCCGATGCGCCGCTTACCCCAACATCGTCGCTGCCATTCGCTCTGTTCATACGGACGGAGCAGGAGGCGCGCATGAAACCGTTTAGCTATACCCGCGCTAACACTCCTGAAGAAGCGATCCACGCCTATGGCGACGGAGGGACGCGATACATCGGAGGGGGGACGAACCTGATTGACCTGATGAAGATGGGTGTCGAGCGGCCCGACGCGCTGGTGGATGTATCACGACTGCCTCTGACAAGTATTCAGGAACTCGAAGGCGGCGTCCGCATCGGAGCGATGGCGACCAATACGGCGTGCGCCAACCACCCACTGATTCGTACCAGGTATCCCGTTCTGAGCCAGGCGATTCTGTCGGGAGCAACGCAACAGTTGCGCAATAAGGCTACGATGGGCGGCAACCTGTTACAGCGAACGCGCTGTTACTACTTCTACGACCCGGGGCTCGGACAGTGCAATAAGCGAGATCCTGGCAGCGGTTGCTCGGCCAAAGAGGGTGTCAACCGGATGCACGCCATCCTGGGGGGAAGCGAACATTGCATTGCCACGCATCCAAGCGACATGTGTGTGGCGCTGTCGGCACTTGGAGCGACTGTGCTGGTCGAAGGTCCCAAAGGGCCGCGGCAGATCCCGTTCCGTGACTTTCATCGCCTGCCACTCGACACGCCGCAGATCGATACGAACCTCCAGCCAGGGGAGTTGATTACTGGAATCGATCTCCCGGCACTAGCCTACGGCAGGCGGTCTATCTATCTAAAAGTCCGCGACCGTAATTCATACGCGTTCGCCTTGGTATCGGTCGCCGCAATCTTGGACTTGGATGAGCGGGGGGCCATACGCACGGCACATTTAGCCTTGGGGGGAGTTGCGCATAAGCCATGGCGCGCGGAGAAGGCGGAACGCCACCTCGCCGGCAAAGCGCCGAACGCAGCAGCCGTTCTGGCCGCCGCCGATGCCGAACTGCAAGACGCAAAGCGTTACCCCGGAAACGCGTTCAAGGTGGAGTTGGCGAAGCGAACCATGGTCCGTGCTGTCGAGGCGGCTGCACGCCAGGCGTAGAGGGATTTATGATCCAGGAAAACGATTCAACGAACCTGCTCGGCCAGCCGCTCGATCGCGTCGACGGCAAAGTGAAGGTGACCGGCCGCGCCCAATACGCTTACGAACACAACGTTCCAAACGCCGTGCCGGGAGTGCTCGTTACCAGCAGGATTGCGAAGGGACGGATTCGCGCCATCGACACCAGCGCCGCCGAGAAAGTGCCGGGCGTCCTCCTGGTAATGACCCACCAGAACTCACCCAAACTGCCAACACTTTCGAACCAGCCATCTGCGCCGCCTGCTGGGCGGATTGTACAGACGTTCCAGGATGACCTCGTCCGGTATGCCGGTCAACCCATTGCTTTGGTGGTAGCAGAGACCTTGGAGCCGGCCGAGGAAGCAGCCTTCCTGATTAAGGTTCAATACGAAACAGAGCCTCATGCCGTCACGATGGATGATCGGTTATCCGAGGCTTACTCTCCGCCTAAGGCCGGCGGAGGTGGTGACCCATCCACGAGTAGCCGAGGCGATATGGGCGCTGGCATGCAAGCCGCCAACACGCATTTTGAGAATATCTACCGAACGCCGGATGAGGTTCATAACCCAATGGAGCCGCATGCGACGATCGCCGCCTGGGATAAGCCCGACAGCTTGATCTTGTATGACGCAACCCAAGGCGTCCACACCGATCGTGAACGGGTGGCACAACTGCTCCAGCTGCAGAAGGAAAACGTCAGGGTAATAGCCCCCTACATTGGCGGGGGGTTCGGAAGCAAGGGGCCGGCCTGGTCGCACGTTATCATCGCCGCACTTGCGGCCAAGCAACTAAAACGGCCCGTTAAGATCGCATGCTCGCGGCCGCAGATGTTCGGCATGTTGGGTTATCGCTCGCAAACCCGGCAAACCATCGCGGTGGGCGCGAAGGCCGATGGTTCGCTAACGGCACTGAGTAACGAGACCGTTTGCCTTACCTCGAGATTTGACGAGTTTGTGGAAACAGCGGCACTTCCCACCCGGATGCTATACAAAGTGGAGAACAACGCCACGACTCACAAGGTGATCAAGTCCGATCTCGGCACACCGAACTTCATGCGAGCGCCCGGTGAGTCGGTTGGAACGTATGCACTCGAGTGCGCCATGGACGAGATGGCTCACTCGCTCAAGATGGATCCGATTGAATTTCGGCTGAAGAACTATGCCGAGCAGGATCCCGAAAAGAACCGGCCGTGGTCGAGCAAGTCGCTGCGCGAGTGCTACCGCCAGGGGGCAGAGCGCTTCAAGTGGAGC
The DNA here is from genome assembly GCA_963740005.1 of uncultured Acidobacteriaceae bacterium. Lineage (GTDB taxonomy): Bacteria > Acidobacteriota > Terriglobia > Bryobacterales > Bryobacteraceae > CAJCIT01. Next base: position 87,572 of record CAVUCO010000013.1, read on the forward strand.
AAGCGGTCGCCCGAACCGCGCTCGATGCGCGAGGGGAATACGCTGATTGGTTGGGGCATGGCGACCTCCGTCTACCCCACTCGCCGCAGCCCGTCCAGCGCCCGTGCTGAACTGCGCGCCGACGGGGCGTTCTATGTGGATGCCGGGACGCAGGATATCGGGACCGGCACATACACGATCATGACGCAGGTGGCGGCGGCTACTTTTGGCGTGCCGGCCCATCGCGTCAGGTTCCGCCTCGGCGACACGATCTTCCCAAAAACGCCCGTTTCCGGCGGTTCTCAAACGGCTGCGAGCACGGGATCGGCGGTGTACTTGGCCGCCAGGGCGCTGCAGGAGAAGCTGGTCCAGATGGCGGTGTCTGATTCGCGGTCGCCGCTTTCAGGCGTCAGCGCCCAAGACATTGCATTCGCCGGTGGCCGTCTCTATTCGAAAAGCAATCCCGGCAAGGGCGAAAGCTACACGGAAGTCATGCGCCGTAGTGGGCAGCCTGGCATTGTCGCGCAAGCCGAAGCCCAGCCGGGGGAAGACAAGGACAAGTACTCGATGTATGCCTTCGGAGCGCAGTTTGCCGAGGTACATGTTGACTCTGACCTAGGACAGATGCGCGTCGCTAGGATGATCGGTTGCTTCGCCGCGGGCAAGATCCTGAACGCGAAGACGGCCCGGAGCCAGTTAATTGGCGGCATGGGATGGGGCATCAGCCTGGCTCTCTACGAGCACGCCGCCATGGACCAGAAACTGGGCCGGTGGGTCAACAACAACCTGGCCGAGTACCACGTTCCCACCAACGCTGATATCGGCGACGTGGATGCGTTCTGGGTGGATGAGGAGGATAGGCACATCAACCCCCTCGGGGCCAAAGGGATTGGGGAAATCGGCATCACCGGAGCAGGTGCCGCCGTCGCCAACGCGGTCTTTCATGCTACGGGACTGCGTGTACGCGACCTGCCGATCACACCTGACAAGCTTCTAACGACGTAAGTCTGCGGAAATTGCAGATTCTGGCAGGACGACTGGAAAAAGTCGCAGGTGGGAATTCCCGATCGGCCACGGTAGAGCGTTTCTGCCCTTGAGGCCTGCTCTGTCCAAAGGAGTTATCGACATCCGGAGGGCCACATGCCAGAGGTTCGTGTGGAGACTGGATTGCGATACAAAGTCCGCACGCCTCCCTAACGCGATGGAAACTAAGGTCCTTTCACCCGGCCGCACACCCCAGTGGGCGATGAAGCGAACTGAGAAGCCCCGACTCATGATTGCCGACGACCACACGCTGGTGCTCCAGGGCATACGGAAGCTTCTAGAGAATGACTTTGAGTTGGTCGGAGCGGTGGAGGACGGGCGCGATCTCTTACGTAAGGCTCCCGCGCTCCGACCGGACGTCATCCTGTTGGATATTTCGATGCCCCAACTCAACGGGATCGACGCCTGCCGCCAATTGGTTAAATCGCTGAGGCACGTGAAAGTGATTTTCTTGACCATGCACTCTGAAAGGGTATATGTCGAAGAAGCTTTGCGCGCGGGCGGGGCGGGCTACCTGTTGAAGAGTTCAGCCGCTTCCGAACTCACGGAATCGATCCGAGCAGTGATGAATGGCCAGCGATACGTCACATCCCAGATCAACTGGAGTCCCGTAGCGAGCAAACCGCATGAGGCGGTGTCAAGAAAGCTCACGCCACGCCAGCGGGAAGTACTTCAATTGATTGCCGAAGGCCGGGCCAATAAGGAGATCGCCGCATTGCTGTATTTGTCGGAAAAGACGGTCGAGTATCACAAGTGCGCGATCCGGCGCGAGTTATTACTCAATTCAACGGCTGAGTTGACCAGATTTGCGATCGAACACCGGATAATCGGAACGTACCCCGGGGATAAGGGATGCGCGAGAGAACTCCTGTTTTCCCGAAATGATTCGATAGCGTTGCCCTGTTGAACAATCGAATCAGACTTATCCCGGCAATTTTTGGGGGGTTCGATAATGGCGGCGGTGCGGTCTGACCCGCGCATGGCCAAACCAGATGTCAGTATCGGCACCACCGCTATCACAGGACAAGGTCCAGGTGACCTCGCCATCGCCGCGGTGGGACGGCTTTCCAGCGATCTTCCTAGTGAAGGAGGTCTTGCGCGCTACAACGCCGCGCTTTGCCGCCGGTCTTCCAATCGAATCTCTTCCTCGGCTTGAAGCCAATCCTCCAGAGCAGAGCCGGGTCTGCTTCCTCGGCTCAGATACAGCCCATGTGCACGCTGCCGCACTCGTTCCTCAAAGGGTAACGCCTCGGTGTGATCCG
>CAVUCO010000014.1:0-91878 GCA_963740005.1 uncultured Acidobacteriaceae bacterium
CCGTGCGACATCATTCGGATTCCGGGCGGGACGCATGGGACCGGCAAATGGCACACCTTGCCGGATGTGCCGGCTTGGGAGCGCGAGATGGTCGAATGGCTGAACGCCAGATTTAGCCGCACGGGGCCAATTGGCGAAGGCATTCGCGAACGAGTCCCGCCCAACCCGCCTGGGTCTGCCTTGTGGCGCCTCGAGCGGGTATTATAAACGGATGGGGCTTTGCTCCGCCGCCGACCGGCATGATTGAGTTGGAGGCTCACGGGTTGCCCCGTGTTGCGGCGGAATCGGCGGCCAAGTTTTGCCGACGACTATGAAGGAGGCTGGAGTTTCAAAACGCGGGCGTTACACCGGCTATCCGTTTGCCACTCTGCCCTTTGTGCGCCCACTCATTTTCATTTCCTGCGCTGTCTTGGGTTTCGCGAGCTTCCGCGGCGCTGCCGCAGAGCCCCCTGCCGCGACGGCATCCGAAAAAACAGTCCTGGTCCTGGATAGCTTTTCTTTCGGCGACCAGTTCGATTCTCTGGAACCTCTGGAAGCGGCTGTGCGGTCTCACGTCGCGGCGCGGGTGAACTTCCAGGTTGAACGCCTCGAATCGTACCGCTATGGTGAGGGATACGATAGCGGTCTTGTCCAGACACTGCGCCATTCCTACGAGGGACTAAAGCTCGACCTGGTCGTTGCGCATCACTATCCGGCGCTTCAGTTTGTCATCCATCATCGCCGGGAAATATTTCAAGATGTCCCCGTTGTTTTTATGGATGTCGCCTCCCTCCGGCTGCAGAGCCTCGATCTGACCCGCGATGTCACCGGAGTCACCAGCGAATACGACATTCGCTCCACGCTCGAGCTCGCCCTACGGCTGAACCCTGACACAAAAAATGTGGCTGTGATCGGCGCGAACTCAACCTATGGGCAGCTCTGGCTCGATCGAGCCGATGAAGAGCTGCGTCTCCACGCGGACACTCTGAACGATATCGATCTGGTGGGTCTCACTCCTAGCCAGTTGCTAGAACGCGTGTCAAAGCTCCCTCCCCATACGGTGGTTCTCTTTCTACTCGTGCCTATATCCTCAGCACAGCCCGCGATCCCAACCACCAAGGTTCTTGAAGACATCGCGCGTCGTTTCCCGACGTATTGCGTGAACGATCACTGTTTTGACTACGGGGCGGTCGGCGGCGTCTGCGCCGACATCGGTGAACACGAGACAAGGACAGGCGCAATAGCCGCTCGCGTCCTCGCTGGCGAGACGGCCTCAAACATTCCCATTGTCCACGATGTCCCCGACTATCCCTGCGTTGATTGGCGTCAGCTCCGTCACTGGCATTTATCCGAGGCTGCGCTCCCCGCGGGAAGCGTTGTTTTGCATCGGCAACCCTCCGTCTGGGACCTTTATTGGAAGTACATCGTGGCCGCAGCCGTCCTGATAGGCCTTCAATCAATCCTGATTGCTGGCCTGGTCTGGCAGCGGCTCCGTAAACGAAAGGCTGAAGCCGCGCTTCGGGAAAACGAAGAACGCCTCCGCGTAATGTCGGACGCTGCGCCATCGCTGATCTGGACCTCCGATAAGGACGGCAATGTGACTTATCAGAACGACAAGCGGCTCGATTTTTCCACCAGCTCGTCGGATGCTGCAATCGGTGAGAAATGGACTAAATATATCCACCCGGACGACCTGCCGGGTGTTTTGGCGGCAAACACGAATGCCTATCAGCAGCACTCCGGCTTCTCCAAGGAATACCGGCTCCGGCGCCGCGACGGAGTCTACCGCTGGATGTTCGATTTGGCAGTGCCGCGCATAAGCCCCGACGGAACCTTCTGCGGGTTCATTGGCTCGGCTGTCGACATCACCGACCAGAAGCAAGCGCAGGAAGCGCTTGAAAAACTCAGCGGCAAATTGATTGAGGCGCAGGAACAGGAACGCTCCCGGATTGCCCGTGAGCTTCATGACGACATCAGCCAGAGGCTTGCTTTACTGAGTCTTAACCTGGAGCGTGCGTACTCGGGTTCGGACGTTTCGGATTCTCGCCGGAACGCGCGCATGCTGGACATCCAGCGTCAGTGTGCCGAGATCGCATCGGATGTCCAGGCCCTGTCGCATGAACTGCACTCCTCTAAACTCGATCATCTGGGCCTCGTCGCCGCCCTGAGGGGCTTCTGTGCTGAGTTCTCCAAGCTGAAAAACGTGAACGTCCAGTTCAGCGATGAAAATGTACCGTATCCCATGGCCAAAGACGTTTCCCTTTGCCTGTTTCGAGTGGCTCAAGAAGCACTGCACAACGCGCTCAAGCACAGTGGCGCGAGAGAGTTCGCCGTGAACTTACGCGGCACGCCGAGTCATGTCCAATTGGAAGTCAGGGACTGGGGCGTGGGCTTCAAGACGGAAGCCGGATGGAGCCGGGGACTCGGCTTGGTGAGCATGCAGGAACGCGTCCATCTCGTGAATGGAACATTCCGCATCGAATCGCAGCCGGACAAAGGCACCACCGTGATTGCCGGAGTGCCGCTCACCGCCAATCAGGGTACATCGCGGGCGGCGTCCGCCGGCGGCGCAATGGCCTAGGGGATTCCTCCTGTCGGATTCACGAGTTGTTCAACGCCCCGTTCTAAATAAAACTATTGTTTGTCAGGCTCCTCGGCCCCGCCGTCCATTAGGTCTTTTACTTGCCCAAAACCCGAGTCCTCATTGCCGATGATCACCCCGCGATGATCGACGAAGTTCGCCGGAGCCTGAACGGTGACTTTGCCATTGTCGGCGCAGTCGGCAATGGCCGCGACGCCGTCGACTCCGTCCTTAGCCTCAACCCGGATGTTCTGGTGACTGACATTTCCATGCCGGTCCTGAATGGGTTTCAAGTAGCCTCCGCTCTGCGCACCGCGGATTCCCGCACCAAGATTGTGTTTTTGACTTGTCACGCCGATCGAGATTACGTACAGGCCGCGCTCTCCTTAGGTGCCCACGGCTACGTCACGAAGCCTCGCCTCTCAACCGATCTGATCCCTGCTATCGAGCAGGCGGTGAAGATGTCTTCGTGTCCGAGGCCTCGAAACTCTAGCGCGAGTGCTCAGCTATAGTGGTGGCTAACCAGGGAGTGCGGGAAACCTCCCCACAGCGATGGCTGCCAAAAACCAAACCGACGATCTCTCCGATCGACAGGTTCAACTTATCGCCCGCGCTTTGGCCGACCCGCGTCGTTATGAAATCCTCAAGAGGCTCGGCGCCCGGGGATGCGCCACGCCCTGCAGCAACATGCGCGACAGTTTCGACATCAGCCCCGCCACGCTTTCGCACCACATGAAAGAACTCGAAACGGCCGGCTTGATCCGCGCGGAGAAGGACGGCAAGTTCGTCAACTACTTCCCCCAGACCCGCGTCCTCCGTGCCTATCTCGACCGCCTTAGGTCCGACCTCGCGTAATCACCGCAATGATTTAGTCATTGCCTGAATCCTTTTCGCGCCGCCTTGAATCGATTCGATAGTTGTCGAAGTATCAAAACGAAAGACAACCGGAGAGATTCAAAATGAGCAAGCTTAAAGGAAAAGTCGCGGTCGTTACAGGCGCATCTAAGGGCATCGGCGCCGCCATCGCCAAGTCGCTCGCAGGAGCGGGCGCATCCGTCGTTGTGAATTACGCTTCCAGCAAGACCGGGGCCGACACCGTGGTGGCCGACATTACCGCGACCGGTGGAAAGGCTGTGGCCGTGGGTGGTGACGTCTCGAAATCGACCGAGGCACAGGGCATCATCGACGCTGCCATCAAGAACTACGGACACCTGGACATCCTTGTCAACAACTCAGGAGTGTACGAGTTCGCTCCCATCGAGGCCATCACCGAAAGCCAGTTCCACAGGCTTTTTAACATCAACGTACTAGGTCTTTTGCTCACCACGCAGGCAGCAGCCAAGCACCTCGGCGAAGGCGGGAGTGTTATCAACATCGGCTCCGCCATCAGCAGGCTCACGCCTCCGGGCACCGCGGTTTACACCGCTACCAAGGGAGCAGTTGACATGATCACCGGCGTGCTCTCCAAAGAACTCGCCGCGAAGAAGATCCGCGTCAACTCCATCAACCCGGGCATCGTCGAAACCGAGGGAACTCACGCTGCAGGTTTCAGCGGCTCTGACATGGAGCGAGGCTTGGTCGCCCAGACGCCGCTGGGCCGAGTGGGCCAACCCCGCGACGTCGCGAACGTCGCTGTCTTTCTGGCTTCAGACGACTCCGGCTGGATCACCGGCGAGCACCTTCTCGCCAGCGGTGGCCTCAACTGATTCGAACCGCCGGGCGGCATCGTGGGTGAATCCGCCCGGCCCAGCATTTCCGTCGCGAAGCCGCAAACGAGGATGCAGCAAATAACATCGAGATTCCGAAGCGGCCGTCCTACAAGTTTCCGCGCAGGGCCTGTTCCCGTTCGATGGCCTCGAACAATGCCTTGAAGTTGCCTTTCCCGAAACTGCGGCTGCCCTTGCGTTGGATGATCTCGAAGAATAAGGTAGGCCGGTCTTCAACCGGCTTCGTGAAGATCTGCAGCATGTAGCCCTCGTCGTCGCGGTCCACGAGAATACCCAGTTCGGCCAGCGTGTCCACGGGCTCGTCAATCTCTCCAACGCGATGGGCCAGTTGGTGATAGTAGGCGTTCGGAACCCGCAGAAAATCGATGCCTTGCTTGCGCAGCCGCGTGACAGTATCGACAATATCGTCCGTGGCGAGGGCGATGTGCTGCACGCCGGGGCCGTGGTTGAACTCCAGGTATTCCTCAATTTGCGACTTGTTCCGGCCGGTGGCGGGCTCGTTGATTGGGAACTTCACCCGCCCGTTGCCATTCGACATAACCTTCGACATGAGCGCCGAATATTCGGTGCTGATGTCGTTGTCGTCGAAGCTCTGATAGAGATCAAATCCCATCACGCGGCGGTAGAAATCCACATAGCGGTTCATATCTCCGAGCGCCACATTACCCACCATGTGATCAATGTGCAGCAGGCCCACCGGACGGCTCACCCGGTCTTCGTCTTTCACCCCGGCATAGCCCGGCATAAAACTCCCGGCATAGTTGCGCCGCTCAACGAAAGTGTGAATGGTGCGGCCGTATGTGGCGATGCTCGCGACTTTCACCTCACCGTGTGCGTCGCTCAGCGTGCGCGGCTCCTCGACACTTTCCCCACCTCGCGAGGTGGTTTGCCGCCAGGCCTCCGCCGCATCATCTACCCATAGCGCGATCACTTTCACGCTGTCACCGTGCTCGTTTACATGCACAGCGATCGGGTGGTCCGGACTCAACGCGGTGGTGAGCACGAAGCGCACCTTGCCCTGCTCAAGAACATAGGAGGCCCGATCGCGCACCCCAGTTTCGGGCCCGCAATAAGCCACTAATTTCATGCCGAAGGCAGAGCGGTAAAAGTGGGAAGCCTGTTTGGCATTGCCGACGTAGAACTCCACGTGGTCGGTTCCGTGGAGCGGAAGGAAATCGGTTTTGGCGGCTAATTCCTTTTCAGAGACTGCTTGCATGCTGATATTCCTCTTTATAGTTTGCTCGCGGTGACGAGCATTTCCTGGAGCCTGTGGTTGCCGGAAGTGACTTGGTCGATCGCTTCCAGGCAGATTTGGTTATCTTCCTCCGTACCGATTGAGATACGAACGCACTGCGGTAGGCCGAACGCCCCCAGCGGGCGAATAATCACCCCAAGGCACAGTAGGCCTTCCACCAGATCATGGGCCGCTCGGGCATCGGGTAATACCACCATCAAGAAGTTAGCCTCCGACGGCATAACCTCAAACCCACGGCTCCGCAACCCGGCTGACATTATCTCCATGCCGCGAACATTCAGTTCCAGCGAGCGGTGTAGAAAGGCCTTATCCCGAAGGGCCGCAATGCCTGCTGCTTCGGCGAGCGTGCTCGGCTCGAAGGGAAGCTTCACTTTTAGCAGATTGCGGATCAGATCTTCATGCGCAAATCCGTAGCCGACGCGCAGGCCGGCTAGCCCGTAAATCTTGGAAAATGTTCGAAGGGTGATGACGTTGTCCAAACGATAATGCATGGAATCCGGATAACGTGGACTGTATTTCGCGTACTCGAAGTAAGCCTCGTCGAGGATAATCAGCACTCGTTCGGGAATGTGCTTGTGGAACGCCTCGAACTGCTGCCGGGTGAAGATCGAGCCGGTCGGATTGTTCGGATTCGCCAGGTAGATGATTTTGGTGTGTTCGTTAACACCATCGGCAAGCGCCTCCAGATCATACTGCCATTGGCGCAGTGGCACTGTTCGGTAAGGGACGCCGCGCGATTTCGCGACGACCTGGAAACCGATGAACGCCGCTTCGGTGGTGAGGATCTCGTCCTGATCCCCCAAGAACGTGCGCACGATATTGGAAATGATACTGTCTGAGCCGCTTCCGACGATCACGTTGTCGATCTTGGTCCCATATTCCTGGGCGAGCACGGCGCGCAGCTCAAGGCCACCCCTAGGATAAAAGTGAGTGCGTTCGAGTTGCCCACGGACGGCTTCCAGCGCCACTGGCGATGGGCCTAGCGGGTTCTCATTCGAGGCTAACTTTACGACGCGGCTGACACCGAATTCACGCCGGACATCTTCGGCGCTGCGGCCCGCTTCATAGGGGCGCAACACCTCAATATAGTGCGGGACAAGCGACATGGGATCCTTACACTATCCTATCGCCCACACAGCGACATGTGCCCGCTTCAGAGCGCTGGGATGGACTTCTACGAGAGGATGCGGACGTCCTTGAGGGATACGCTCCAGGTACCAAGGCCGCGGCTGCGGGCGTAAGAATCTTCCTCGATCTGGAACAGCACTTCGAGCCGCCGCCCGGGCTGAAACAAATCCGCCCGATCGCCAAAATTCCATCCGTTGCAAAAAAGCATGCGCTTGTGCTGCCGCATCGGCACCTTGCAGTGCTTGCCCTCCGACAGCAGTTTGGGCGGCCCGGCCACTTCCACGTCAATTGCATGGAAAAGCGGGGCAGCGTTGCCGCAGCCGAAGGGAGCCAGCGAGAAGATTTCGTCGACTGACGCATCCGTCAGTTCGGTGAACTCAGTAGTCGCGTCAATGACGTACTGAGGACACAGATCGCCGGGAGCCAGCTTCTGGCTAGCGAAATCGCTGAAGCGGTGTCGAAAGGAGGAAACCTTTTCGGCAGGAATCGTGAGACCAGCGGCCTGCCGATGCCCGCCAAACTTGGTGAACAGGTCCGCCATGCTCTCCAGCGCTTCCAGGAGATGAAACGACGGAATGCTGCGGCCGGAGCCGGAAAGGCATCCTTCGTCGCGCGAAGTGCTGAGCACGAAGACCGGGCGGCTGAAACGGTCCACCAGGCGGCTTGCCACAATGCCTACTACGCCTAGATGCCAGCCCGGCTGCGCAAAGACCAGCGCCGCTTGCTGCTCATCGACCGGCATGGCGTCGCACTCAGCGAGAATCTGTTCGACCGTAGCGGCTTCCTCGTCCTGCCTCTCCCGGTTAAGCCGGTCCAGCTGTTGCGCCAGGTCTCGCGCCCGCGCCTCGTCTGTGGTTACGAACAGCTCAATCACATCGTTGGCGCTCGCCATGCGGCCGGCCGCATTGATGCGTGGCGCCAACCGGAACGCCACCTGGTTTGCAGACGGCAAGTCCCCTCTGGCGAATCCGGCGACCTCCAGCAGCGCCCGCAGCCCGGCGTTGCGGATGGTACCGAAACCGGAAAGGCCCCGGCGCACTATGGTTCGATTCTCACCTGTCAGTGGCACGATATCCGCGACCGTCGCCACCGCCACCAGCTTCAGGAACGAATCCAGCAGCGATCTCTGCCGATCGGCTGCCAGGTCGCTCCTAAGAAGCAGGGCCTGAATCAGCTTTAGCGCAACTCCGGCACCGCACAGGTTCTTTTCCGGATACAGGCAGTCGCGCCGATTGGGATTGAGCACCGCGAGGGCCGGCGGCAGAGTCGACTCCGGCAGATGGTGATCCGTAACAATCACGTCGATCCCTAAGCGGCGGGCCTGTTCGACTACGGCGGAGGCGCGAATACCTGTGTCAACGCTCACAATCAGCCGCACTCCATCCCGTGCGGCCGACTCGATTACGCCGGCATGCATCCCGTAACCATCCTTGACCCGGTGCGGTATATGGAAATCAGTGGCGCCACCCAGCAATTCGATCGCTTTTTTCAGAATGACGATCGAGGTGGTACCGTCCACGTCGTAGTCGCCATAAAGCAGGATGCGTTCGCGGGTCTTGATTGCACGAAACAGACGATCCGCGGCCGGCCCCATGTCGGCCATGAGGTGCGGATCGTGCAACGCCGCGAGATCGGGATTCAGGAACCTGCGAGCTGCATCGGAATCAGCCAGGCCGCGATGCACCAATACGCGCGCCACTAGCGCATCTACCCCCAGCTCACGCTGAAGTTGCTCGACGGAGGCCGGATCAGGATGGGGTGCGATCCAGCGCGCCGAAGTTCGCCGTAGGCCCGTGGCCTGCTTGCTGCCTGGCATCAGTTCTTCGAATAATAGCCGGACATCGGCCCCGCGTCTTCGTCGTCTTCCTCGTCTTCGTAGTCGGTTGCCTCTTCGATCTCGCTCATGATGTCGCCCAGATTCTCGTACCATTCCGTACGCAGCTCAAAAATGTAGATGCGTCCTTCGTGATCGAAGGTCAGTTCAACCACGCACGTGAAGCCTTCATAAGCCTGCAATTCCCGCAGACGCGCTTCAAGACTCCGCTTCTCTTCGCGGGTCATGGTGGTTTGCTCCAGGCGCTCCAGCGCTTCGTCAATCTGATCGAGCGTGAATGCCCGGTGATGGAGAACAATCAGTTTCACACCGGAACTCAAGGCTACGTCGAGAAATTGACGAAAGTCCGGGTGACGGTCGACGTCCCAATACACAAAAGGTAGGGAGTCGAGCAGCCGGGAATAGCCGTGAAAGACAGCAAACTTCTTGGCCTCCAGATAGGCCAGCATCTCCGTGCGAATGGTTTCAAGATCGAGAGCCATTGGCTTCACCCTATCAAATCAACAAAACTTAACACCTCGGGTGGCGCGAAAAGTTCAAACCTAGAGGAAGCGGTAGCGGTCTAGAGTATAAGGAAGCGGTCCCGCCAATTCTCGTTCAAAAATCAACGATCATATTGGCGCGGGCGCCAAATCGTTCGAAAGTAAAGGAATCGAAAATGAAAAAGCTCTTTCTGTTAACTATGGCCGTGGCAATCCTCGGCCTATTCACTATTCTCAGCGCAGCCGACCCAACCGGCAAGTGGACCGTGTCCGTTCAAGGACGCGATGGTACACCTCGCACTCAAACCTTTGAGTTCAAGGCCGACGGCGCGAACTTGACGGGTACCGCCAGTGGCATGCAAGGCGAGCCCACTCCCATTCAAAACGGAAAAGTGGATGGCGACAACATCAGCTTCGAAGTGACCCGAAGCAGAGGCGGCAATTCCTTCACCCAGAAGTATACGGGCAAAGTAAGCGCCGACAAGATCGTCCTCTCCGTGGCGATGCCCAATGGTCAAACCCGCGAGATGACAGCGACTAAGGCGAACTAGGTAGTGCGCCGGCTTCTCCTTGCGTGTGCCGCTCTACTGCTGGGGGGCGTCGCGCTCTTTGGCCAGAGTGGATTTGTGCGTTCCGGGAATCAAGCCATTCCCGGAGCGACCCTGACCGCCACGCAAGGAGAAAAGAAATTTGTGACGGTGACGGATGGCGACGGTCATTACACGTTTCCCCCGTTGGGCGAAGGTACGTGGACCGTTGCGGTCGAGATGTTTGGGTTTGCGCCGTTAAAGCAGGACGTCAACTACTTCGCGACCACCAAGCCAGTCAACTTCACACTGCAGCTTCAGGAATCGCCGATGTTACAGCGAATGCGCCAGTTTGCGGAACGCGCCAACGCAGGCGGGGCCGCGGGAGGTGCCGGGGGAGGCGGACGCAACGGGCAGGCGAGCGAGCTAGAGACAATGATTCAGAGCCAGCCTGGCGCATCCAGTGCTCCGGAAATCGGCACCACGCCCATGGCTTCCACGGAAGGAAGTGATTCTCTGGTGGTCCAGGGCAGCCTTAGCCAAGGGCTCAATGCAAACGCCGCGCCCGATACCGGGCCATCCTTCAATCAGTTCGGTCCGGGGATGAGGATGGACGCATCCAACGGACAAGCGCCGGGTGTGCCTGGTGCGGGCGGAGCCGGTGGTGGTTTTGGCGGCGGAGGAGGATTCGGAGCAGGCGGAGGTGGTTTCGGGGGCGGTGGCGGCGGCTTTGGTGGTGGCGGTGGTCCTGGTGGTTTCGGTGGTGCGGGCCGAGGTGGCCCAGGCCAGCGCGGGCCAGGTCAACAACAGGCACGAGGTCCGTTTGGGAACCGGCGCCAGCAGAGCCAGATCCGCGGCCAACTCTCCTTTAGCTTGAACAACTCCATCTGGGACGCGAAGCCGTTTTCACTGACTGGCCAGAACGCTCCCCAGCCCGCTTACGCGCAGAGCCGCTTCAGTGTGAACGTGGGCGGGCCACTGGTGATTCCAAAGTTGGTAAAGGCACCCAATACTTTCTTCTTCTTCAGCTACTTCGGGACACGAGCGCGCAACCCATATACAGCCGTCGAAACGGTGCCTACCGAACTGCAGCGCATGGGCGATTTTTCGCAGACGGTGCAGTCGAAAGGCAGCGGCCTGGAGCCTGTTCAGATCTTTAATCCAACCACGCACCTTCCGTATCCCAATAACATTATTCCCGCCTCGCAGATCAGTTCGATTTCGCAGGGGCTGCTTCCCTACATACCACTGCCCAACCAGCCGGGACTGGTAAACAACTATCAGTACCTAACAGCCGCGGCCCAGAACACGGACAACATGAGCCTTCGGGTGCTGCAGAACCTTACCAAGCTCGATCGCCTATCGGTGGCCTTTAGCTACCAGCGGCGGGATGCCGATACTGCGCAGCCGTTTCAGTTTCTCGACACCGTCAATGGCTACGGGTTGAACGCCACCGTGGGTTGGACACACACCTTTTCGCCGGTGCTGCTCAACACCGCGCAGGTGATCTTTAACCGCAATTTCACCAACACAGTACCTTATTTTGCCTATGGCGCCAACGTGGCGGAGGAACTCGGTATTCAAGGCACATCCACCAATCCGATCAACTACGGGCCGCCGACTCTCAACTTCACCAACTTCGGTGCGCTCAGCGATGGTGTGCCGGTTCTCACCCGCAACCAAAGCCAGGACTTCGGCGATAGCATCACCTTGGTTCGCGGGAAACATAGCTTCCAGTTCGGCGCCGATTTTCGCCGGAACGATTTGGCAACCAATAGCGATTCAAACGGCCGCGGCACGTTCAACTTCACCGGCGAAGTCACCAGCGAATTCCAGAACGGGCTTGCCGTTCCCGGGACGGGTTACGACTTTGCCGACTTCCTGCTCGGATATCCGCAGTCCAGTTCCATTCGCTATGGCGAGCAGAACACTTACTTCTATAACAATGTGGTGAGCGGTTACGCACAGGACACTTGGCATGTCGACAGTCGTTTGAGCCTCATCCTCGGCGTGCGATATGAATTCTTCTCGCCATTTCAAGAAAAGTACAACGAGATGGCGAATCTCGACATCTCACCGAACTTCTCTCAGATCGCGGTCGTGCTTCCCAATACCATTGGCCCGTACTCGGGCTACTTCCCGCCCGGGTTGATAAAGCCCGATTACAAGGATTTTTCCCCGCGCATCGGCCTGGCCTGGAAAGTGCCGCACATTAAACGATCCACTCTAATTCGCTCCGGCTATGGCATTTACTACAGTGGCCAGACGTATTACACTTTCCCCACCAAGCTGGCGTCACAGCCTCCCTTTGCGGTATCGAGTATCGCCAACACTAGCGCGCAGAATGTGCTGACGCTGGCCGAAGGATTCATTTCGGCGGCTCCCGGCGCCGTCACCAACACCTATGCTGCCGACCTGAACTTTCGCACTCCTTATGTGCAAACCTGGTCATTTAGCATCCAGCACGATCTGCCTAAGGGAATTTTTGTAGAAGCGGAGTATTTGGGGACCAAAGGCACCCATCTGGACGTAAGCGTCGTTCCCAACCAGGGTCCACCGGGCACCATCATTCCGCCCGGAGGTCCGCCTTCCGGCTACATCTACGATTCCTCAGTCGGTAATTCCAGCTTCAACGCATTAAATCTACGGGCGGTTCAGCGCTTTCGGCGGGGAATTTCCTTTAACGCGTTCTATGTCTATTCCAAGTCGATCGACGATGCATCGACATTCGGCGGAATCGGTAACACTGTGGCGCAGAACTGGCAGGATATTTCCGCCGAACGGGGCTTATCGAGTTTCGACCGGCGCCAGGTGTTCACGGGCAGCTTTGTGCTCACATCGCCGATTGCCACGGGAACGTCGCGCGTACTGGCTACGTCCTGGGAAGGGCGTCTTCTGAAAGACTGGACGCTGAGCGGCTCGATTACCGCCGAGACGGGCACGCCCTTGACCGCTCGCATTCTCGGCAACGGCGCACAACTCGGTCAAACCGCAGGTGTCGGCAGCACCCGCGCGGACGCCACAGGTGAATCGATCAATTCGTCGACCGGCTTCTTCAATCTTCTTGCCTTCACCGTGCCGCCGCAAGGACAGTTCGGCAACGCGGGCCGCAATACCATTGAAGGTCCTGGCTTGGTAGCGGTGAATGTCCAGTTCGCACGAGCGTTTCAGATTGGGGCCGAATCGCGCCGGCGGCTCGAATTCCGGCTTGAGGCGAACAATGTACTCAATCAAGTCAGCTACACAGGTTACAACACCGTGGTAAATGCGATTAACTACGGGCTGGCCTCCGCCGCTAGTTCGATGCGAAGTTTGAATGCGGTCGTGAGGTTCCGGTTTTGAGAGTTACCTCGATTTCTCTACTGAGCGTGTGGATGGTGTTGCAGCCCGTCTTAGCTCAACAACCGGCGCAACAACCGCCCCAGCAACCAGCGCCGCAAGCTGAACCGTCGCCGACCGTTCAGCCCCAAGGCCCACCGCCCTCCGTCCCGCAGACGCCTGCTCCCACCGAACCGGCCGTGCCTCAAGGCGTGCAGCGACAACCCGCGCGGCGCGCCACGTTTAGCCTCACCACCAACGTCGTCATCGTGAACGTCTCGGTGCTGGATCGTGATGGCAAGCCGATTGAGACTCTGACCAAGGACGATTTCCAGCTGTTTGAGGACGGTAAGGCGCAAACGCTCCAGTCAGTGGACTTGGAGCGCCTCGGCACCAAGCCGCTGCCCGCCTTTGAGTCGGCTGAAAAGGAGTTTAAGCCGCGCGAACCGACCGGTTACAATCCGAAACCCGATTCAAACCAGAAAGAGAAACTGACGAAGTATCAGGACCGCCGGCTGATTGTGTTCCTCTTCGACTTTTCATCCATGCAGCCGCCTGAGCAGATTCGGGCTTGTGACGCCGCACTCAAGTTCATTAAGACTCAACTCACAACGAGTGACCTGGTGTCGGTTCTCTTGTTTGGCAGTGAACTGAAGACGATTCTCGACTTCACGGCGGATCGGGATCTGCTGATCTCGACCATTCAGAAATTCCGCATCGGCGATTCGAGCGAGCTCGCGGCCATGGGAGATACTGGAGCTGATTCCGAGGACCTAAGTGGGCAGTTTGTCGCCGACGACACCGAATTCAACATCTTCAACACAGATCGTAAACTGGCCTCACTGGAAGATGCCGCCCGCAAGCTGGCCATGTATCCGGAAAAGAAAGCCATTGTGTACTTTTCTTCCGGCGTGGAAAAGACCGGCGTTGAAAACCAATCTCAGTTGCGCGCTACCATCAACACGGCCGTTCGCTCAAATGTATCGTTCTATCCCATTGATGCGCGTGGCCTGAGTGCACTGGTGCCGGGCGGCGATGCGACCACGACGGGAGCCACCGGTAACGAGCTCTATAACGGCTCGGGCCAGGCGTCGCAAAAGAACAGCTTTATTAATCAGCAGGAAACGCTCTACACGCTAGCCGACGACACAGGCGGTAAAGCATTGCTCGATTCGAACGATCTGACCCAGGGCATCACTCAGATCCAAAAAGACGTCAGCAGTTACTATGTTCTTTCGTATTCCAGCACGGATACGGCGCTCGACGGCCGCTATCGCAAAATCACGGTGAAACTCTCGCCGAAGATCGCCGCGATCAAACCCAAGCTTGATTATCGCCAGGGTTACTTCGGGCCTACAACCTTTGCCCGCCTCTCGAACGCCGACAAAGACACGCAGTTGCAAACGGCTCTTCAAAGCGAGAACCCCGTCACGGACCTACCGCTTGCGGTAGAGATCGACTACTTCCGGCTGGACAAATCGAAATACTTCGTGCCGGTCTCTGCCCGCATTCCAGGCTCCGCGCTGATATTGAAATCAAAGGGTTCCAAGCAAGCTACGGAACTCGATTTTATCGGTGAGGTGCGCGATTCTCGGAACCGGGTCGCCTCGGAAGTTCGGGACACCATTCCTTTGAAACTCGATTCCGCTATCGCGGGCGTCGTAACCCGCAAGCAGATCCAATACGACACTGGATTCACGCTGCCGCCCGGCAAATACACGCTGCGCTTTGTTGCCCGCGAGAATGGCGACGGCAAGGTGGGAACTTTCGAAGCGCCCTTTGTTATACCGGATCTCGGTTCGGGCAACGCGCTCCGTGTCAGTTCGCCGATCTTCAGTAACCAGCGCGAGCCGGTGAAGCAGCAAATCGCCTCAGCTGAAAAAGACAAGAAGCTGCTGAAGCAAAACCCGCTGATCGATAGTTCCGGGCAGAAGATAGTGCCCAACATCACGCGCGTTTTCCGTCCCGGTCAGAATCTGCTGGTCTATTTTGAGGTCTACGACCCGGCCATCCCCGAAAACATGCCGGCCAATTTCAAAGCCGCCAGCGTGGTCGCTAACCTCGCCTTCTATCGCGATGGAGAAAAGGTTTATGAGAGCAAGCCGGTTCGCGCAAACCGCCTGAATACCGACCACCCTGAGATCCTGCCCATGAACCTGCAGTTGCCGGTAAACCAGTTGACTCCTGGCCGCTACACCTGTCAGTTGAACGTTATCGATGAGTTCGGCAAGAAATTTGCTTTCCCGCGCACGTCGATGGTAGTGCTGGCCGAAAGACCCGCTGAAAAACCGCCGGAGAAGGTAGTTCCACCAGCCACGCAGACCAAGCCGAGTGAGTGAGCGGGTCAGACATTTGGTAACGGCGTAACCTAAGGACTCCGTATGGACCCTGAGAAGTCATTCTTCGAGGCCTTCGCCTCGGCCGCGAAACGGCAGCGATACGCCGACCTGTTGGGATCGAAGCGCGGTCGTAAGAAGGTACTCGATTCGCTTGACCACTTTCACTTCAACAACCTCGACCCGCGCTTCTGTCGTAAGCTGGCGCCCCGCGAGGGGCACACTGTGGCGATAGAGCAAATGCTCAAGCGGCTTGGCGCTCCAGCGGTGTGTTACGTAATGTCCTCGTGGCGCGAGATTGATGGTCGTGAGATGGATCTACTGGGGGCACTTCAGGCAACAGTTGGAAGAGGTATCGGCACCATCATCTCGTGCTTACCGGGAGCGCTGGCGTACTTTGAGTCTGAAGAAAGAGGCGAGCAGTACATCTGCTATCGAGTGCGTCGCGCATCGGTTTCGACGAAACGCCCCTAGCACCCCACCCGCGCTCTGAACTCCCGCGCCCGGTCGCGTGCGACAGTCAGATCTTTGCCGTCCTTCAAACGAACATTCAGCGCTCCGCCCGGAAGCGAGGCGACTTCCTTGATCCAATCCAAGTTGACTACCGTGCTGCGGTGAATGCGGAGGAATTTCTTTGGATCCAGCTTCGTCTCCAGCTCAGTCATCGAGTAGTCCACGCAGTACGCCTTGCCTTGGGACACCGCGTAAGTCAGCTTGTCTTCGGCATAGAGATGCGTCACCTGCGAGAGGTCGATGAACCACAGCCGGTCACCCAGCCGCGAGGCAATCCGCGCCGGATACTCCGGCCTGGTATCCCGCAGTGAATCTGCAAGTTGCTTGAGCAGAAGCTGGAGGTCCGGTTGTGCCGGCTGATTCGAGCCGCGTAGCTTCTCAACTTTCGTGAGTGCGCGCTCCAGCGCCTCGGGTTCTATGGGCTTCAATAGATAGTCGACTGAGTTGACACCAAACGCCTGAAGCGCGTACTGATCATAGGCCGTAGTAAAAACCACCACGGGTTGGCTCGGCAATCGCGCCAGAACATCGAAGCCATTGAGGCGTGGCATCTGAATATCCAGGAAGCAGACGTCGGGCGGGTCGGCCGTCAGTGCTGCTACGGCCTCCTCGGGCACCGTCGTGCTGCCGGTTAGCTCGACACGTCCGGTCTGCTGCAACAACCGGCTCAGTCGTTCCAGTGCGAGCGGTTCATCGTCGACCAGGTATGCGCGGAGTTTCATACGCTTGGCACAACCATCTCCACCACGGAATGTCCATCGCGTCGCAGAACGTTGAGGCGTGCCCTCGGGCCGAACAAGGCATCCAGGCGCTCTACAAGGTTGTCCAGTCCGTGGCCCGCGCGAATGGTTGCGAGTTCAAATCCCGGACCTGTGTCCCGCACCTCGATGTGCACGTTCCCGTTGTCAGCTGCCGCGGTCACTAGAATTTCGCCACGGCCCGTCTGCGGCGTGATTCCGTGCTTCACCGCGTTTTCCACCAGCGACTGCACCGACATCGGTGGCACGGGCGTGTCCTGCAGCTCAGCGGGCACTTCCACCGTGCCGCGTAGCTTTTCGCCGAAGCGGACTCTTTCGATGTCCATATAGCTTTCAACCATAGCCAGTTCTTCATGCAATGGAATGAGCGATCGATTACTACTGTCGAGCGAGACCCGCAGCAACGCTGCCAGCCGTCCAATAATCTGTTCCGCCCGGGCCGGGTTCACGGCGACCAGGGAACTGATCGAGTTCAAGGTATTGAACAGGAAATGCGGCTGAATGCGAGATTCCAGCGACCGCAATCGGGCCTCCGCCGCCAGCTTCCGCGTTCGCTCCTCGCTCAGCTCTTTTTCGTGAAGCTTCTCCTCCATCAGCTGCAAGCGTTCCCGCATAGATCCGTGAACCAACGCCCCCAGGCCGAACATCGCGGCCAGGGGCATGGCAACCCGCAAGCTGTGAAGGTACTCTGGCCAAAAGCGCTGGGGGGCCAACCAACCGAGTTCCACTGCCACTACGTGTGAAATCAAGCCGGCCAGGGCAGTTAATAAGACAACGCCTAAGCCCACGACTAAAACCAGCGGCAGTTTGCGGCCCACGAATCTTTCTGCGAATCCGCCGATAACCAGCACGCCGACGATCCCGGTCACGTTGGCGCAGATGAACGTGAAAAAGAGCGCTTGCAGCAGTTGACGGCCGCCGGAGAACCGATTATCCGCAAACAGCATCAGCATCACAACGGCTACGGCGAGATTGATCCACAGAAACGATAACGCCCATCGCCGTTTCCGTGGGGTATTGTCAATGCGATCGCGTGGCACAAATCCTCACTTGTTCACCGGCTCCAAAGTGCCTACGCGGAAGACGCTTATGATTTGGGTGGTGTCCTGTCCGGCTAGTTTGAGCTCGCCCTGTACATTCTCATAGATCGTTCCGTATTCAAGTTGTTTAGTCGCCAGGGACACCCAAAGCTCCCCCCAATAATCGCTACGTCCGATTAGTGACATACCGCCATTGGCGATGGTGACCGGGTTAAAGAACGCCTGGTACTTAATTAACGCGCAGTCCTGTCCGTTTCTTTGTGAACGTCCGATCCATTCCAGGACCACCTTGCGGTTGCGAAACGTGCCTACATCCGGCATATTCACGTCCTGGTTCATGATGGGACTGTACGGCTCGTTCAGCTTCAAGTGCTCGAAGTCCTGGCTAAACGTCTCCATCATTCCCGTATCCCACACCAGATTACGCTCAAAGACGGCCGTAGCCGGAAAACCTTTGAAAAAGTCGGACTTCAACGTGTTCGCGGGATCGTCCTTGTACCGGAACCCCTCCATGAAATCGCGCTTCTGCGCTGCCGGGAACGGCCCCGCTGCGCCGTCGGCGTCCGCCTGCGCTACGTTCTTCCACATAACCTCGCCACCGGCAAGTCCGCTCGTGTATTCTCCCGTTAGCCGCTGGCGGCGGATAATCTCACCTTTCGTGTTCGCGGTGTTGTAATCCACCGTAAACCGGTACTCGCGAGAACCGTGGTCCTTCACTGCTGTTCCTTGTGGCAGGGTCCCCGCCTGTGCAGTCTGCGCGAACAGGCTTTGGCCATTCAGCCCCAAAATTGCCCATAGAGCGATGCAGCCGGCAACCGAAGTCAATGTGTTTCTGAGACGCATCGGATATTACCTCCTACTGTCAATCTGCCGCCCCGGGCAATTCGGCGCACCTCCTTAACGACGAGAGGCAACGATTCGCGACCACAGGCTACCAGCTGTGGACGAGTCGTCCCCCACCTAACGGAGTCAAGAAGGTCTTGGAAGCCAGTGAATCTGAGATCCGTGATGCTTACCTGTCAGCGGCTGACGAGACTACAATCAGATCGATACGAGTCACTGAAAAGTAAAAAAATGAGGAAAGCCGCATTTTGCTTTTTGTTCCTCGTCGCGCTATCCATTCCGGCGACCGGCCAGTGGCGGCGGCTCGTTTTCAGCGGTAAGGGCGGATCCATGGATGTTCCTGTGGCGCACCCGCTCAGCTACTACACCGTCAAGCCCCTTCTTCGCGATGATGGCGACGACCTCTGCCGGCTTTGCACACCCGAAGGTAAAGCGAAATCTGCTCAAGTTTACTCCGTGAGAACTGAAGTCAAACCGGTCGGAGTCTTGGCCGGCTACCGCATCGTTGACGTCCTGTATTACGTGGGTTCACGAGAATTAAACGCTGAGCTAAGGGACGTGAAATGGAAATCGATTTTGGTTCAGGTTGGCCCGGATCGATTCAAAGAAATCTTCCATCTTTCGGTGTTTTACACGACGGTGTCAATTCAGCCCTCGCGGATTATCCAGTCCGGGAACGAGCAGGTGTTGGCAACCATGGATGGCGACGGCGGAAACGGCGGGGGCTGCTGGGAAGCGTATTGGTGGTTCGATAAAGCCGGCCCGCGTCAGCTCGATTTTAGCGGTCTCTCGAAAGCCATTGGGGAACGCGTGCCGAAGCATACTGCCTATCCGATGTCGTGTTCGAACTTGAACCTGGAGACTCAAGAGGTCAAGGCCGCGGTTCAGAAGGTTCCGGCCACCTGTCACGCCTGTGATTGGATAGGCTCGTTTACAGCCCGATTCCGTCTTGACGGTGCCAAGGCGATTCCCCTTGATATCCAGTTCAGCCCCGACACGCAGTAGATGCTGCCTCGCAGCTCATTCCGTGGTTTCCGTTTACGGCTTGACCGTCACACTCGGCGGAGGCCTAGGAACCGCCGGTAATTCGTTCGTCCCAGGCGTCGGATGCCTGCTTCTCTCCAGATCCAGCGCCAGTTGTTTGGCCACCTTCGCCGCTACTTCAGCAGCGGCGCCTCGAAACTTGGCGCCATTGCTCTCCTGCGTGGTCGACCAGATCACGTCCCCGTCACGATTGACCAATCGCACCGTTGCGAACGCTTCGTGCTTACGCTCTTTGATGCGTGTGGAATCGGTTTCACCCGCCCCGATGCCACTGTAGACGCCCACACCTCGGGAGCTGCCTGCGCTGCTCCCCAGCCCGGTGACGCCGCCGTTTGCCCTGGTATTAATGTTCTCCCGCGAATCGAAAGTGTCTGTGAACGCCTTGTCATCGCCCGCGCCCTTCAGCACAGCATCCGCTTTCTCTTCGTTCTCAGTAATGATGAATTGCTTCGAGGCGCTGAGGCTGGCGATGATCAGCTCTCGCACTTCCTCCGCTCCTTTTCCGCCGACCAGCGGCCCAACAAAGATACGCTTGACGTCGGCGAGGTCTGCCGCCGATGGTGCCTCCTGCTCGGTCTTCTGCAGTTTTCGATCAACCATGCCTCCGGCCGGGAAACACCTCGCGGCAATAGCGGCTGACATCGACACTGCGAGAACGATCCCAACCGCGCGTCTCAATCTTTGCCACCTTTCCGGGCCTCTTCGTCCTGATACCGAATCAACTGGCCGGTCTTCGCCTCCAACGAAACCAGGATGGTCCGTATGTCATTCTTGCTAACTTTGAAGACCAGCGCCTGCTGCTTGCCCTCGTTGTCCTCAAAGCCCACGGTCAGGTAATGCTCCCGCTTCTTCGACATGAGAAAAAGCGGTGAGATGAGGATTGCCTCCAGGTAGCGACCATTCACCTTCTGTCCGTACTCAAGCAGATTGATCCGCTCGTACGGTATACGCATCTCCACTTGCTTGGCGGAAAAGGTGAAGAATACTTCATCCACTGCGTTGAGCACGCCGGAACAATTGGTCCGTACTTTCGACTCAGTCCCACCAATGTACTCGGCGCGGCTCCCGGATTCGCTACCGGCGAGCGCCAGGGAAGTTACGAATAGTCCGATCAGCGCTCGAAGCATGGCTAGGGAGTAGTCGAGCGTGGGGTCGCCTCCCTCTCACCCGGACTTCTCCTACCTCGGCGCCACCGGGAGGCCATAGGTTCGTTTCGGTGACTCAGGCAGCGCCAGCATTCGGTTAATCACGTCGAATATGCTCTCGATATTGGCTTCTTGCTCTCCTTGGCGGCGCTCTATGTCCCTGATTCGTAGAGCCAGTTCGGTGTTCTCGGCCAAAGTTCGGCGGATGTGGACGAAGGTCCGCATGATCGAAATGTTGACTTGCACCGCCCGGGGACTCTTCAGAACACTCGAAAGCATGGCTACGCCTTGTTCAGTGAAGGCATAGGGCATCACACGGCGGCCGCCCCAACTCAAACTTGAAATCACAATTTGTGATTTCAAGTTGTCGAGTTCCGCCCGTATGATCTGGAACATGAAATCCGCTGGAAACCTCTCCCGATTCCGTTTCACCGCTTGCATCAAGACGCGGGCCGCGACCCCATACAGTTCCGCAATCTGATGGCTCAGGATAACCTTCTCGCCACGGATCAAATAGATCCGGCTCTCGATGACGTCATTGGGGACATCCAAAACCCGGCTCGCTGCCAACGCGGATGTAGGCATAACCCTCCAATGAAGAAGGTCGATCCTGAACAAGAACTTCTCAGAGAAAGTTGCCGCAGCCGGATGACGCGCGGCTTACGAAAGAATCTTCTCTACCGGCACACCCCTGCGGCAGAGGTCGCAGGAGTTGGCGTCCTCATAGTAAGTTGCATCCATTTTGGCCAGGTAGAAAATCGGCAGGTTCCCGAAGTTGGCGACGGTCGGGTTCGGCTGATAGACTGCGACCGCGAGCCCCACCACCCTGGCGCCATTCGATTCCACCAGCTTTTTCAACGCTGTGAAACGCTTCCCGGAGCGTAGGATGTCGTCCACCAACAGGACCTTTTCGCCGGCATCCTGGGTGAGATACTGCCGAAACCGCATGGGGACGTTCTCGCTGTCCTGCTCCGCCCAGTAGACCTGGCGCGCACGCAATGCTTCGCAGACGCCGTAAGCGACCGGCAATCCGCCTGTGGTCGGGCTGATGATCGAAAGCTCCTTGATCATGGCTCGCAACTCCGGGTCCGCACGCAGCCGGCGGCTTAGGCCCACGCTCAGAATCTTGGCGGACTGGTAATGCCGGAACGCCAGGGCCACCTCCAGGTATTCATTGGCATGCATGCCGTTGGGATACTCAAAATGCCCATCGCGAAGTGCGCCGCTTTCTCGCAGCATCGCGATCACTTCCTCGTTGGTTGGTATGAGGTGCATATTCTCTAGGTATCGTCTTTCAGATCGGCCGACTGCCCGGTGACCCTAGTGGGCCCCCCGCCCGGTCAGCACGTACGGGATACTCCGCAAAAGAATCGTCAGGTCCAGGCTCAGCGACCAGCGATCGATATACTCCATATCCATTCTCATCCAGGTTTCAAAATCCAGATGATCCCTGCCCTTTACAGCCCAGAGGCAGGTCAGCCCCGGACGCATCCGTAGCCGCCGCCGCTGCCAGCGCAGGTAGTGTTCCACCTCGTCTGGAAGCGGTGGCCTCGGCCCCACCAGCGACATCTCACCCTTCAGAACATTGAAAAGCTGCGGTAATTCATCCAGTGAGAACTTACGCAGCCAGCGCCCGATGGGCGTCAGCCGGGGATCGTCCGCGATCTTGAAGACCGTTTGCCTCTCATTCAGGTGTGCCAGTTCCGCCTTCAGATCCTCGGCGTTCTCCACCATCGACCGAAACTTGAAAAAGGTGAAGCGGCGGCCGTTCAGCCCGCAGCGCGTTTGACGGAAGATAATCGGTCCCGGCGATGTCAAACGGATCAGCACCGCAATCAATAACATAAGCGGTGACAGCACGATCAGTGCGGCGGTGGCGGCGATCAGGTCGAAACAGCGCTTCACCAATAGCCGTAAACTGTCTTCCGGAGCGGCCGAGAAGGTCAGCAGTTGCGCGGCGCCGACGCGTTCTAACGACACTTGGCTGTTGACATGGGGGAAGAAATCCAAGGCCACTCGAGTCCGGACGCCCTCCTCATCGCACAGCAGTAAGACCTCTTCCAACGAAGCCAGCTTCTGGCTGTCCACCCGAAAGATGATCTCGTCGACCACATGCTGCTCGAGCAAGCGGGGCAGCAGCGCGGCGCAGCTATCCTCCGGGATCACCTTTACCAACTCCACGCGGAAGGCCGCGCCCTCCACCAGCTGTTTCGCGTAGCGCTCCGACGCCTCAGGCGGCCCCACGACAACCACACGATATGGTTCCCCAAACCCCCTTTGGAATGCGCTCACCAGCCGGCCGGCATTCAACCGGAAAACGGTCAGCAGGACCAGGTCGTAACCAAACAGGAAGGCGAGGAAGATGCGGCTCAGGTCCAGGCGGAGCCCGTACTCGAAAAAGACTACAGCTGCGGTCCCGAGTACGCACTGTCGCAAGGCCAACGCAAAGATGAGGTAGGGATTCGCTGAGTCGAGGTTCTCGGGCAGCTTGGTCCAAAGGCCTAGCGTGACCCAGATAACAACGCAATAAATCAACAGCAGGCCGTAGGTTCGAGGAAGGAAGTAGAACTCCCACCTCAATTGCATATGGCTGCGGGTTTCGTACGCTGCGACAAACGCCAGCGCGGTGAACAAAGCGTCGGTCGCCGCTAAAAGCAGTTGGACCCTTTTTCGCTGATGCGCAAACACTTACGGCGATCAGAATACCAGAGAGACGGCCCCGAAAGAGGGGCGATTTGCCCAGCAGCTTCACGGGTCGCCTATTCTGGGGAATCCCCGAGAGTCCCCTGTCTCTCAAGGCGCCGGAAAGCTCCAGCCAACTAGAATTTCGCCACGGCCCGTCTGCGGCGTGATTCCGTGCTTCACCGCGTTTTCCACCAGCGACTGCACCGACATCGGTGGCACGGGCGTGTCCTGCAGCTCAGCGGGCACTTCCACCGTGCCGCGTAGCTTTTCGCCGAAGCGGACTCTTTCGATGTCCATATAGCTTTCAACCATAGCCAGTTCTTCATGCAATGGAATGAGCGATCGATTACTACTGTCGAGCGAGACCCGCAGCAACGCTGCCAGCCGTCCAATAATCTGTTCCGCCCGGGCCGGGTTCACGGCGACCAGGGAACTGATCGAGTTCAAGGTATTGAACAGGAAATGCGGCTGAATGCGAGATTCCAGCGACCGCAATCGGGCCTCCGCCGCCAGCTTCCGCGTTCGCTCCTCGCTCAGCTCTTTTTCGTGAAGCTTCTCCTCCATCAGCTGCAAGCGTTCCCGCATAGATCCGTGAACCAACGCCCCCAGGCCGAACATCGCGGCCAGGGGCATGGCAACCCGCAAGCTGTGAAGGTACTCTGGCCAAAAGCGCTGGGGGGCCAACCAACCGAGTTCCACTGCCACTACGTGTGAAATCAAGCCGGCCAGGGCAGTTAATAAGACAACGCCTAAGCCCACGACTAAAACCAGCGGCAGTTTGCGGCCCACGAATCTTTCTGCGAATCCGCCGATAACCAGCACGCCGACGATCCCGGTCACGTTGGCGCAGATGAACGTGAAAAAGAGCGCTTGCAGCAGTTGACGGCCGCCGGAGAACCGATTATCCGCAAACAGCATCAGCATCACAACGGCTACGGCGAGATTGATCCACAGAAACGATAACGCCCATCGCCGTTTCCGTGGGGTATTGTCAATGCGATCGCGTGGCACAAATCCTCACTTGTTCACCGGCTCCAAAGTGCCTACGCGGAAGACGCTTATGATTTGGGTGGTGTCCTGTCCGGCTAGTTTGAGCTCGCCCTGTACATTCTCATAGATCGTTCCGTATTCAAGTTGTTTAGTCGCCAGGGACACCCAAAGCTCCCCCCAATAATCGCTACGTCCGATTAGTGACATACCGCCATTGGCGATGGTGACCGGGTTAAAGAACGCCTGGTACTTAATTAACGCGCAGTCCTGTCCGTTTCTTTGTGAACGTCCGATCCATTCCAGGACCACCTTGCGGTTGCGAAACGTGCCTACATCCGGCATATTCACGTCCTGGTTCATGATGGGACTGTACGGCTCGTTCAGCTTCAAGTGCTCGAAGTCCTGGCTAAACGTCTCCATCATTCCCGTATCCCACACCAGATTACGCTCAAAGACGGCCGTAGCCGGAAAACCTTTGAAAAAGTCGGACTTCAACGTGTTCGCGGGATCGTCCTTGTACCGGAACCCCTCCATGAAATCGCGCTTCTGCGCTGCCGGGAACGGCCCCGCTGCGCCGTCGGCGTCCGCCTGCGCTACGTTCTTCCACATAACCTCGCCACCGGCAAGTCCGCTCGTGTATTCTCCCGTTAGCCGCTGGCGGCGGATAATCTCACCTTTCGTGTTCGCGGTGTTGTAATCCACCGTAAACCGGTACTCGCGAGAACCGTGGTCCTTCACTGCTGTTCCTTGTGGCAGGGTCCCCGCCTGTGCAGTCTGCGCGAACAGGCTTTGGCCATTCAGCCCCAAAATTGCCCATAGAGCGATGCAGCCGGCAACCGAAGTCAATGTGTTTCTGAGACGCATCGGATATTACCTCCTACTGTCAATCTGCCGCCCCGGGCAATTCGGCGCACCTCCTTAACGACGAGAGGCAACGATTCGCGACCACAGGCTACCAGCTGTGGACGAGTCGTCCCCCACCTAACGGAGTCAAGAAGGTCTTGGAAGCCAGTGAATCTGAGATCCGTGATGCTTACCTGTCAGCGGCTGACGAGACTACAATCAGATCGATACGAGTCACTGAAAAGTAAAAAAATGAGGAAAGCCGCATTTTGCTTTTTGTTCCTCGTCGCGCTATCCATTCCGGCGACCGGCCAGTGGCGGCGGCTCGTTTTCAGCGGTAAGGGCGGATCCATGGATGTTCCTGTGGCGCACCCGCTCAGCTACTACACCGTCAAGCCCCTTCTTCGCGATGATGGCGACGACCTCTGCCGGCTTTGCACACCCGAAGGTAAAGCGAAATCTGCTCAAGTTTACTCCGTGAGAACTGAAGTCAAACCGGTCGGAGTCTTGGCCGGCTACCGCATCGTTGACGTCCTGTATTACGTGGGTTCACGAGAATTAAACGCTGAGCTAAGGGACGTGAAATGGAAATCGATTTTGGTTCAGGTTGGCCCGGATCGATTCAAAGAAATCTTCCATCTTTCGGTGTTTTACACGACGGTGTCAATTCAGCCCTCGCGGATTATCCAGTCCGGGAACGAGCAGGTGTTGGCAACCATGGATGGCGACGGCGGAAACGGCGGGGGCTGCTGGGAAGCGTATTGGTGGTTCGATAAAGCCGGCCCGCGTCAGCTCGATTTTAGCGGTCTCTCGAAAGCCATTGGGGAACGCGTGCCGAAGCATACTGCCTATCCGATGTCGTGTTCGAACTTGAACCTGGAGACTCAAGAGGTCAAGGCCGCGGTTCAGAAGGTTCCGGCCACCTGTCACGCCTGTGATTGGATAGGCTCGTTTACAGCCCGATTCCGTCTTGACGGTGCCAAGGCGATTCCCCTTGATATCCAGTTCAGCCCCGACACGCAGTAGATGCTGCCTCGCAGCTCATTCCGTGGTTTCCGTTTACGGCTTGACCGTCACACTCGGCGGAGGCCTAGGAACCGCCGGTAATTCGTTCGTCCCAGGCGTCGGATGCCTGCTTCTCTCCAGATCCAGCGCCAGTTGTTTGGCCACCTTCGCCGCTACTTCAGCACCGGCGCCTCGAAACTTGGCGCCATTGCTCTCCTGCGTGGTCGACCAAATCACGTCCCCGTCACGATTGACCAATCGCACCGTTGCGAACGCTTCGTGCTTACGCTCTTTGATGCGTGTGGAATCGGTTTCACCCGCCCCGATGCCACTGTAGACGCCCACACCTCGGGAGCTGCCTGCGCTGCTCCCCAGCCCGGTGACGCCGCCGTTTGCCCTGGTATTAATGTTCTCCCGCGAATCGAAAGTGTCTGTGAACGCCTTGTCATCGCCCGCGCCCTTCAGCACAGCATCCGCTTTCTCTTCGTTCTCAGTAATGATGAATTGCTTCGAGGCGCTGAGGCTGGCGATGATCAGCTCTCGCACTTCCTCCGCTCCTTTTCCGCCGACCAGCGGCCCAACAAAGATACGCTTGACGTCGGCGAGGTCTGCCGCCGATGGTGCCTCCTGCTCGGTCTTCTGCAGTTTTCGATCAACCATGCCTCCGGCCGGGAAACACCTCGCGGCAATAGCGGCTGACATCGACACTGCGAGAACGATCCCAACCGCGCGTCTCAATCTTTGCCACCTTTCCGGGCCTCTTCGTCCTGATACCGAATCAACTGGCCGGTCTTCGCCTCCAACGAAACCAGGATGGTCCGTATGTCATTCTTGCTAACTTTGAAGACCAGCGCCTGCTGCTTGCCCTCGTTGTCCTCAAAGCCCACGGTCAGGTAATGCTCCCGCTTCTTCGACATGAGAAAAAGCGGTGAGATGAGGATTGCCTCCAGGTAGCGACCATTCACCTTCTGTCCGTACTCAAGCAGATTGATCCGCTCGTACGGTATACGCATCTCCACTTGCTTGGCGGAAAAGGTGAAGAATACTTCATCCACTGCGTTGAGCACGCCGGAACAATTGGTCCGTACTTTCGACTCAGTCCCACCAATGTACTCGGCGCGGCTCCCGGATTCGCTACCGGCGAGCGCCAGGGAAGTTACGAATAGTCCGATCAGCGCTCGAAGCATGGCTAGGGAGTAGTCGAGCGTGGGGTCGCCTCCCTCTCACCCGGACTTCTCCTACCTCGGCGCCACCGGGAGGCCATAGGTTCGTTTCGGTGACTCAGGCAGCGCCAGCATTCGGTTAATCACGTCGAATATGCTCTCGATATTGGCTTCTTGCTCTCCTTGGCGGCGCTCTATGTCCCTGATTCGTAGAGCCAGTTCGGTGTTCTCGGCCAAAGTTCGGCGGATGTGGACGAAGGTCCGCATGATCGAAATGTTGACTTGCACCGCCCGGGGACTCTTCAGAACACTCGAAAGCATGGCTACGCCTTGTTCAGTGAAGGCATAGGGCATCACACGGCGGCCGCCCCAACTCAAACTTGAAATCACAATTTGTGATTTCAAGTTGTCGAGTTCCGCCCGTATGATCTGGAACATGAAATCCGCTGGAAACCTCTCCCGATTCCGTTTCACCGCTTGCATCAAGACGCGGGCCGCGACCCCATACAGTTCCGCAATCTGATGGCTCAGGATAACCTTCTCGCCACGGATCAAATAGATCCGGCTCTCGATGACGTCATTGGGGACATCCAAAACCCGGCTCGCTGCCAACGCGGATGTAGGCATAACCCTCCAATGAAGAAGGTCGATCCTGAACAAGAACTTCTCAGAGAAAGTTGCCGCAGCCGGATGACGCGCGGCTTACGAAAGAATCTTCTCTACCGGCACACCCCTGCGGCAGAGGTCGCAGGAGTTGGCGTCCTCATAGTAAGTTGCATCCATTTTGGCCAGGTAGAAAATCGGCAGGTTCCCGAAGTTGGCGACGGTCGGGTTCGGCTGATAGACTGCGACCGCGAGCCCCACCACCCTGGCGCCATTCGATTCCACCAGCTTTTTCAACGCTGTGAAACGCTTCCCGGAGCGTAGGATGTCGTCCACCAACAGGACCTTTTCGCCGGCATCCTGGGTGAGATACTGCCGAAACCGCATGGGGACGTTCTCGCTGTCCTGCTCCGCCCAGTAGACCTGGCGCGCACGCAATGCTTCGCAGACGCCGTAAGCGACCGGCAATCCGCCTGTGGTCGGGCTGATGATCGAAAGCTCCTTGATCATGGCTCGCAACTCCGGGTCCGCACGCAGCCGGCGGCTTAGGCCCACGCTCAGAATCTTGGCGGACTGGTAATGCCGGAACGCCAGGGCCACCTCCAGGTATTCATTGGCATGCATGCCGTTGGGATACTCAAAATGCCCATCGCGAAGTGCGCCGCTTTCTCGCAGCATCGCGATCACTTCCTCGTTGGTTGGTATGAGGTGCATATTCTCTAGGTATCGTCTTTCAGATCGGCCGACTGCCCGGTGACCCTAGTGGGCCCCCCGCCCGGTCAGCACGTACGGGATACTCCGCAAAAGAATCGTCAGGTCCAGGCTCAGCGACCAGCGATCGATATACTCCATATCCATTCTCATCCAGGTTTCAAAATCCAGATGATCCCTGCCCTTTACAGCCCAGAGGCAGGTCAGCCCCGGACGCATCCGTAGCCGCCGCCGCTGCCAGCGCAGGTAGTGTTCCACCTCGTCTGGAAGCGGTGGCCTCGGCCCCACCAGCGACATCTCACCCTTCAGAACATTGAAAAGCTGCGGTAATTCATCCAGTGAGAACTTACGCAGCCAGCGCCCGATGGGCGTCAGCCGGGGATCGTCCGCGATCTTGAAGACCGTTTGCCTCTCATTCAGGTGTGCCAGTTCCGCCTTCAGATCCTCGGCGTTCTCCACCATCGACCGAAACTTGAAAAAGGTGAAGCGGCGGCCGTTCAGCCCGCAGCGCGTTTGACGGAAGATAATCGGTCCCGGCGATGTCAAACGGATCAGCACCGCAATCAATAACATAAGCGGTGACAGCACGATCAGTGCGGCGGTGGCGGCGATCAGGTCGAAACAGCGCTTCACCAATAGCCGTAAACTGTCTTCCGGAGCGGCCGAGAAGGTCAGCAGTTGCGCGGCGCCGACGCGTTCTAACGACACTTGGCTGTTGACATGGGGGAAGAAATCCAAGGCCACTCGAGTCCGGACGCCCTCCTCATCGCACAGCAGTAAGACCTCTTCCAACGAAGCCAGCTTCTGGCTGTCCACCCGAAAGATGATCTCGTCGACCACATGCTGCTCGAGCAAGCGGGGCAGCAGCGCGGCGCAGCTATCCTCCGGGATCACCTTTACCAACTCCACGCGGAAGGCCGCGCCCTCCACCAGCTGTTTCGCGTAGCGCTCCGACGCCTCAGGCGGCCCCACGACAACCACACGATATGGTTCCCCAAACCCCCTTTGGAATGCGCTCACCAGCCGGCCGGCATTCAACCGGAAAACGGTCAGCAGGACCAGGTCGTAACCAAACAGGAAGGCGAGGAAGATGCGGCTCAGGTCCAGGCGGAGCCCGTACTCGAAAAAGACCACAGCTGCGGTCCCGAGTACGCACTGTCGCAAGGCCAACGCAAAGATAAGGTAGGGATTCGCTGAGTCGAGGTTCTCGGGCAGCTTGGTCCAAAGGCCTAGCGTGACCCAGATAACAACGCAATAAATCAACAGCAGGCCGTAGGTTCGAGGAAGTAAGTAGAACTCCCACCTCAATTGCATATGGCTGCGGGTTTCGTACGCTGCGACAAACGCCAGCGCGGTAAACAAAGCGTCGGTCGCCGCTAAAAGCAGTTGGACCCTTTTTCGCTGATGCGCAAACACTTACGGCGATCAGAATACCAGAGAGACGGCCCCGAAAGAGGGGCGATTTGCCCAGCAGCTTCACGGGTCGCCTATTCTGGGGAATCCCCGAGAGTCCCCTGCCTCTCAAGGCGCCGGAAAGCTCCAGCCATCTTGGCCTTCCCGAACGTGTCCAGCGCCGTTTCTTGACTCTTCCGTTTGAAACAATTTCCACCCTTAGGGGTCTGACAGAGGTGCCTTTGTTCAAGGGACCTCGCCTTCTTCTATCGGGCTATTCACGCGACGACCCAGCCCCGGATTCAT
The DNA here is from genome assembly GCA_963740005.1 of uncultured Acidobacteriaceae bacterium. Classification (GTDB taxonomy): domain Bacteria; phylum Acidobacteriota; class Terriglobia; order Bryobacterales; family Bryobacteraceae; genus CAJCIT01. The sequence goes on from CAVUCO010000014.1 coordinate 30,209, forward strand.
TCCATTAATCTGATACAATACCTGTATGCAATTTGGTTATAGGTCGTCGCCCCAAGTCCCGTGTGGCACCCGTAGCCGGAAAGCGTTCTCGGTCGTTTCCTCTTTCGACGCCGCCTGAGTTCGCAACAACCCAAGCAACCAAGGAGTACTAGCGAGTGAGAATAACTGTTGTATCGAAGCATTTGGTGGTAGCTGCCGGATTATTGGCGGTTCCAGCGACGATACAATTTGAACGACCTGCGAAGGCACTGCCGTCACAGAAGCCGACCGATCAGTCCGGACCTACTGACCTTAGGTCAGTCCGGCTACGTCAATTCTTCTGTTCCCTGCACTGCCCAATCCAGGATCTGGCTGAAGACTTCGTCGAGGCCGCTGACGACAACCGTCTGGATTGGAGACTTCTCCCCAGCATTTCCGTCATCGAGTCCGGCGGAGGCAAAGCCTACAAAAATAACAACTTGTTCGGCTGGGACAACGGTCTCCAGCCGTTTTTATCGGTCCGTGCCGGCATTCACAACGTCGCCTTTAAACTAGGAAAGTCTGCACTGTACCGAAACCAGGATGCCCTCGGCAAACTCAAGCTCTACAACCCGAGCGAAGAGTATGCCGGAAAAGTCGCCGCTGTCATGCAGATGATCAGCCCGGCGGCCAACGTAGTTCCCGTCCGGACGAATCTCCACAAAAGTACCGTCCTCATGGCCGTGAACTGATTTCGTGAGGGGGGCGCCAGAACCGGCGGCCCTCCCTCCCTTTACTTCTGCGCCCCAAATGCTCGTTCTACGTCTTCTGCCGTCCGCGCAGCGCCTCGGCGGGCTGCCCCCCCGGCAATGGGTAGGCGCGCCCGAGTGTTCGGTTCTTAGTTAACTGGCGCGCGCCGTCTCGCCCAGCTCGCGCATGCTGTTTTCATCGATTTTCAAACCCGCTGCGGCGACATTTTCCTCGAGATGCTGGACGCTGGAAGTCCCTGGAATCGGCAACATCACGGGAGAGCGCGCCAGCAACCAGGCCAGGGCCACTTGTGATGGCGTCGCCTTAAATCGCGCTGCGACGCGACTGATGGGACTATCTGAGCTGGATAACTTGCCGGCAGCCAGTGGGAACCATGGGATGAAGCCGATTTTCTCTCGTTCGCAAAAATCCAGCACGTCCTCTGACGTTCGGTCGCTCACGCTGTAACGATTCTGGACGCTTACGATCGGCACAATCGTTTGGGCATGCTGAATCTGGCGGACGCTCACTTCCGATAAGCCGATGTGTTTGATTTTGCCTTGAGCCTGCAAATCCTTCAGCGTGCCAAGTTGGTCATCGGCCGCAACCTTCGAGTCGATGCGATGCAGCTGATAGACGTCGATCCGATCCAGACGTAGCCGGCGCAAGCTTCCCTCGCAGGCAGACCTCAGATGTTCGGGTTTCCCGTTTTCCACCCATTGATCAGGGCCCGGCCGGTCGAATCCACCCTTGGTGGCGATCACCAGGCCCGCTGGATACGGATGCAAAGCCTCGGCTATAATATCCTCGCTGACGCGGGGACCATAGGAGTCCGCCGTGTCGATGAAGTTGATTCCCAATTCCACGGCACGCCGGAGGACTCGGATAGACTCGGCCCGATCTTTCGGCTCGCCCCAAATTCCTTTGCCCGTTATCCGCATGGCGCCGAATCCAAGGCGCGCGACACGGAGGTCGTTTCCGATCACGAAGTCTCCGGCCTTGCCGGCCAGTTCTTGTCGAGTTAGTGACGTGTGCTTCTGCATAGGGTGCTCTCCGAAATCGATCGTGGCCCAGCCTCTCTGGAATTAGAATCCCCAACCAGGACGTACCGCCGCAACTAGCAATTGCTCATTGCTGCCTTCGACCCACGACTTGCCTATCACGCAGTCCGCCCTCCATATAATGTCCAGATGAAGTTATTCGCGTTCCTGCTGGCAGGAGCAACGCTCATGTGCGCCCAAACGGATTTTGACCAACTCGTGGACCGATACTTTAACGACCAGTTCCGCCTCGCCCCATCGAGCGGCACCGCCGCCGGTTTTCACCAGTACGACTCGCAACTGGAGGACTACTCCGCCAAGACCAATCAGGAACGCATCGCGGTGGACCGCAAGTATCTGGCTGAGTTTGAAAAGCAGACGCCTTCGCCTGACCGCGATATCGTCATCGCCCGCATTCACGGCGACCTTCTCTCACTCGAGAACATCCGCCCCTGGGAAAAGAACCCGGACTACTACTCCACCGGCGTTACCAGCAGCATCTTTGGCCTCATCAGCCGCAAGTTCGCCCCGCCGGAGGACCGCCTGAAGAGCGTCATCGCCCGCGAGAAGCTTATCCCCCAGGTCTTCAACGACGCCCGATTGCTGCTCAAGAATCCTCCCAAGATCTATACAGAAATTGCCATCGAACAACTGCCCGGAAACGAAAGCTTTTTTGCGAACGATGTGCCCCTGGCTTTCAAGGATGTCACCGACCCTGCCCTGCTGGCCGAGTTCAAGACCGTCAACCAGCAGGTGATCGACTCGCTCAAGAGTTACGAAACGTTTCTCAAGACTGATCTTCTGGCCAAATCTCATGGCGACTACCGCATCGGCGCCGAGAACTTCCGCAAGAAGCTCGCCTATGACGAAATGATCGATATCCCCCTCGACCGCCTGCTCAAGATCGGCTACGACAACTTACATGCCAACCAGCGCGCGCTGATCGAGGTAGCAAAACAAATCGATGCCACTAAGACGCCGCGCCAGGTCTCCGAAGAATTGTTCAAGGACCACCCCGCCCCCGACCAGCTTCTGCAGTCGTTTCGCGACACATTCACCTCGCTGATCGCCTTCATCAATACCAACCACATCATCACCATCCCCGGCGATGTCCGCCCCATCCTCGAAGAATCGCCGCCCTTCATGCGCGCCGTCACAACCGCATCCATGGACACGCCCGGCCCCTATGAAAAGGTCGCCACCGAGGCCTATTTCAACGTGACCCTTCCGGAGAAGAGCTGGAGTGCGGCCGAGGTGCAAGACTACATGGCTTCATTCAACAAAGGCACTATCATCAGCACCTCTGTTCATGAGGCCTACCCGGGGCACTATGTCCAGTTCTTGTGGTTCCAAAAGCTAACATCGAAGGTCCGCAAGCTGATCGATTGTGGATCGAATGTCGAAGGTTGGGCCCATTACACCGAGCAGATGATGCTCGACGAAGGCTACGACAAAGGCGATCAGATGGTCCGACTCGGTCAGTTGCAGGATGCCTTGTTGCGAAACGCGCGCTACATCGTCGGCATCCAGATGCACACCGGCCACATGACCTACCAGCAGGCGGTCGACTTCTTCATGAAGGAAGGCTACACGCCGCATTCGCTCGCCGATCGCGAAACCAAGCGCGGCACCAATGACCCCACCTATCTCGTCTATACCATCGGCAAGCTCCAGATCATGAAGCTGCGCGAAGACTACAAGCAGGCCAAGGGCGCTGCCTACTCGCTCGAGGAATTCCACAACACCTTCATGCAGCAGGGCGGCGTCCCCGTGAAGATCATTCGCCAATTCATGCTCGGCAACGATTCCCCAACGCTGTAAATCAAGATGGAGGCGCTCTGGGACTAGGATGAGAATGTGAGCACGACCTCTCGCCCCCGCGCCGCCACGCCCTCCACTGGCGTCCATTCTGCCTTTGGCCGTTTTGCCTGGGGTGTTCTCGCCTTCAACGTTCTCGTGGTCGCGTGGGGTGCGTACGTTCGCGCCAGTGGTTCCGGCGATGGCTGCGGCAACAACTGGCCTTTTTGCAACGGTCAAGTGGTTCCACAGTCGCCGAGGATTCAAACCCTCATCGAGTTCAGCCATCGCATCAGCAGCGCTCTCGCCGTGTTCGCCGTTCTGGCTCTGAGTCTCTGGGCCTACCGTACGTTCCCGCGGAAGCACCAGGTCCGGCTGTTCGGCCTGCTGTCCGGCGTCTTCATCCTGCTGGAAGGAGCCCTCGGCGCCGGGCTGGTCCTATTCCGCTATGTCGCGCAAAATGCTTCGTCCGGCCGGGCCTTTTATCTGTCGGCGCACCTCACCAATACCCTGCTGCTGTTGGGTTCGCTCACGATGGTCGCGTGGCTGGCTGGCGACACGTCCGGCAATCCGCATCCCCTCCAACGCCGCAATCTTCCTCGCCTGCTGGGCTTCGCCCTCATAGTCGCCCTGATTGTCAGCATCACCGGCGCCATTGCCGCTCTCGGCGACACCCTCTACCCGGCCGTCTCACTGCAGCAAGGCGTGCAACAGGATTTCGCCAAGGGCTCCAGCGTACTCCTACGGCTTCGTCTCTTCCATCCCCTGGTCGCGATTCTTTCGTCCTTCTTCCTTCTCTACGTCGCTGTGCGCACACCGCGCAGACTGCCCGGCCAAGCAATTCGCGAAGCCTCCGGCATCCTCGCTCTCGTGATCGTGCTCCAGTTGGCCATGGGCGTAATCAATGTCTATCTGCTGGCGCCCGTTTGGATGCAGCTTCTGCATCTGTTCGTTGCCGACGTCCTGTGGATCGTGACGGTGGTGCTCGCCGCCGAAGCCATGGTGTACCCGGCAGGAGCCGGAGCGACGCCGTCGCGCTAAAGTCGTCGGACCGAAACTTTTACGTAATGTGTTCGTCGCGATAAGTATGCTCTCCTGGCAGCATGCGTGCCGTCGCCGTCTTCCCCGACAAAAAGCAGATCTCACTGGTCGATCATCCTGAGCCTTCGCTCACTTCCCCCACCGAAGTTAAGCTCCGCATTCTCGAGGTGGGCATCTGTGGCACCGACCGCGAAATCGCCGCTTTCGAGTACGGCGTTACGCCGGCTGGCTCCGACTATCTCGTTCTGGGTCACGAGTCCCTTGGCGAAGTCATCGAGATTGGCAAAGATGTTACCTCGGTTCAGCCCGGCGATTTGGCCGTGCTCTCGGTCCGCCGTCCGTGTGCCGAGTTTTGTCCGGCCTGTGCCGCGGGCCGCCAGGATTTCTGCTACACCGGCCACTTCAAGGAGCGCGGCATCAATCAACTGCACGGTTACCTCACCAGCTATGTGGTCGAGGATGCTCCCTATGTCTACCCTGTGCCGAAGTCTCTACGCGACATTGGCGTTCTCACGGAGCCGCTCACCATCACGGAGAAGGCAATGGACCAGATGTGCACCGTCAGCGAACGCATGCCTTGGGTCGGCGAGAAGCCGGAGGACCACCAAAACCAACACGCCCTTGTTTTGGGCGCCGGGCCGGTTGGCCTACTCGCGGCGATGAAACTGATCATCGAAGGCTACCACACCTTCGTCTATTCGCTCGGCAAAGGCGAGTTGCAAAAAACAGCCATGATGCACGCGATCGGCGCCACCTTCCTACCCGCCGAAGACATCAAACCCGCCGAGGTCCTGGGCAACTGTGGCGGCCACGTCGATCTCGTCATCGAAGCCCTGGGAGCCGCCAGCATCTCGTTCGAGATCATCCAGTCGCTGGGCCAGAACGCCATCTTTATCTTCACGGGCGTCCCCGGCCGCAAAGCGCCCATCGCCTTCGACCTCAGCGATCTCATGCGCGATATGGTTCTGAAGAATCAGCTCGTGTTCGGGACCGTCAACGCCGGCCCCATACACTTTCAGAACGCCATCGCCGACCTTGCGCGCTTCGATGCCCGCTTCCCGGATGCCGTCCGCCAGCTCATTACCAATCGCTTTCCCATCGACCAGTTCCTGCAGCCGATTGAGAAGCCTGGCGGCATCAAGAACGTCATTCAAATCGCCCAATAAGCCCTTACTTGTACGTCCCTTTTGCCTTTGCGATGTCGATCAGCGTCGGATAGAACTGCACGAACGTCGTGTCGACCGCGCCGTGCTGCTGGTGGCAGGAATAGCAGGAGGCCGTTGTGGCCACTTGCTTGCCGGTATCTGCTCCATTCGGAAAACCAAAGAACGCCCATTTGCCCGGGAAGCGCTTCTCATCCTTCACGTGCGCTTCAATGTCCGTCACCTCGGCCTGAAAATGACCGCCCTTGTTAATCGAGCCCTTCGATTGCGAGGCGCGAACCTCCAGAATGAAGATTGTTTTGTCAGGCCATGTCCCTGTCACCTGGAAGGTCTTGTAGGCCGCGCGGTTCACGAAGACGTTATCGAAATCCGGGTTGTCCATGGACATTTGCATGGCCGTGGGGCCGTAGGTCATCCCCAGCCCTGAGCTCAGAAAGATCCATTCGCGATAATCTGCGGGACGCTTCAACTGGCCGTTGCTGGTGTACTGCGGACCATCCGTTACCGCCGGTTCTCCACCCCGCAGTGGCAGGGTGATCCACGACGCCGCCAGAAATCCGACAACTGTTCCTATGCCGATCAACTGCGTCTTATTGGACATGCTTCTCCTTCATAGCACGTTGTTGAGCCCGTAGCCGAAGCCAAGGTGGCGAAAAAAACGAAGCCAGCCGGCCGGGCTGTCTTTTGCGAAACGAACTGGGCTTCCCGCCTCCTTATGTTGCAGACGAACTCAAAATATTGAATGCAGACGGGTTAGCTGAGGGTCGCGCCCTGCAGCGCTGCAACTTTTAAGCCCAGATCTGTTTTTGCGAAACGAACTCCCCATCGCCGGGACACCTTTCAGCGGGCGTGTTAACAACCCGCCGTACAGTGAAGCATTTCAAAATCGAAGCCAATCTACCCCAGTCGACGCCGTCTGGCTGTGATCTATTTGGCTCTCAGTGTAAAGGCAGGTCGAGCGTCTTCCGATTCAGGTAGCTCCGAAGCAGTTGATTCTGTTGGGCAAATTCCGGAACCCACTTCGTGACTGCCTCATCGCGGCTACGCCACAACGGGGTACGAAAAAGGGCGCGAGACGGCAGGACCGATCGTGAGCGTCTCGGCAAATCGGCGGAGGGCGCCGATTGGAGTCCGGGGGACTACGCGGCCGCCAACTCCCACTCCCGCGTATAATTGTCGCGGAGATCAAAGGAGTCTATCGTGGGACAACTCGTCGATCGGGACCAGGAACATCTGACGCTGCTGAAGCTGGGCTTCTATCTGATGTCGGGGTTCACTGGGTTTTGCTCTCTGTTCTCTGTCCTCTATATCGCCATGGGCGCTCTTTTCATGTTCGGAATGGCCCATCCAACCGGCTCCGCCGTCGACCAGCGCTTTGTGGGGTTGATGATTTTCGGACTTGGTATTGCGGTTTTGCTGCTGGGCTTGGCCTTCGCCTTTCTCACCTATTTTGCCGGCAGAAACCTCGGCGAGCGTCGTCATAGGATCTTCTGTATGGTTGTGGCCGCTCTGACGTGTCTATCGATTCCATTCGGGACGGTACTCGGCGTTTGCACCATCATGGTGCTGAATCGCCCCAGCGTGGAGGGCCTGTTCGACCAACAGACTATGCCGCCACCGTTCCCGCCCGCGGCCGCGGCCTGATGACGGCTGCACCCCGTCCGCCATCTCGGGCCGCTGGTGCAAATCGGATCTGCATCCGCGCCGCTTAGCCTATTAGTTTCGATCCCGGCGACCGATTCTCACCCCATTTTTATGACTTTTTTATAACCTTCTCCGTACGGTTAAAGTCTTGGCGGCAAGAGCCCAAGCAAGATCGTTGTTACGACGAGGGTTTCGGGAAAACTCTCCGCAGCGTCATGTTCACAAGTTCATGGACGCCGCTCCCGTTCCAACGGCAGCACCGCTCGTCGAGCTGGACCTCCGCTCACTCACACTCCGGCAACTGCGCTCGGCGATCCAGAGGAATGCAGTCAGTTTCCCGTCGCAAATGCCGAACCTAACGCCCCGCAACAATGAGAACCAATGGCGCATGGCGCACCTGTTCTTCATTGCCGGCTGGCCGCTTCAAGAACTAGGCAAGCGCTACAGCCTGGGGTACTGGTGGGTGGGCAGGCTGATCCGCGAGTGGGTCGAGCGCGCCATCGCACTTGGATATGTGCAGCAGATTCCGCCGGAGGAGCCCTTTCCGGCAAGAGGTGACCAGAAGCCAGAGTTCCAGCTTCGGCGCCAGGTTCCGGGCCGCCCCATGGACTTTACCGACGGGGCATCGGCGCCCGATCAGAGGTTACAGGAAACTCCAGATACGCAACGCCGGACGCGCCGCTCCGAGAGCGAAGCAATGGCAGTACTTGAAAAACTCCGGCTGGGTCTGAGCGTTGAAGAGATCTGCGAGACGGCGGGAATCACACGGCGGACGTTTTTTGCGTGGAAAGGCAAATTTGGCAATTTGAGTGAGTCGGAATTGGCCGAATTGCATACCCTGCGCGAAGAGAACCAGATTTTACGGAGCTGGTCCGCCTGGGCAGCTCTGCTGCTGGCGCGAAGCGTCGAATCGAGCGACTAACGCGCCGCGGCCCGTTGCTCGACCGGCTTCTCGCTACCCGAGTGCACCGCGAAGATCCGCCTGTGGGTCTCCTTTGCTGCCTCGACGAGCTCCCGGTACGGCTGGTCTGTCACGTCGATGAAACCGATGTTGTAGTTCTCGCCGTCGCCGCGGCCGGTATTCGCTTCGTCGTTCCACTGGAACCAGTGCGCGCCGATCAGCGCCGGCATCGCGAAGGCATTCTCGACGTAGTAGCGGTACGCTAGGCCGCGCTGCGCCTGGTCCCGCACCGTTATCAGGCCCGCTGACATCCCGCGTCCCGGCGTGCCCATGTGAAACTCGCCGATCAGAATCGGGCGACCAGTCGCGGCGTAGATCTGATCGAGCCGAGCGCGGTCCGGAACGTCACTATAGATGTTCAGGCTGAACACATCGAAAACACGCGCGGCCCGCAACGTGTCTTCGCCTGGCTGCCCGCCAAACCGGATGCCGAGGTTGAGATGGTTCGGATCGTACCGGCGGATCGCGGCGTTGATCACCTCCAGCTCCCGCTCGAAGCAGCGGATCAGGAACGCCTTACGGCGCTGGGGCGTGTCACCTGGTGCGAGATAGGCCTGCAACTCGCGCTTCGTCGCTGTCGCCGGGCCCTGCAACATCTGCTCAGCGGCGAGCGTTTCCCGTCCGGGCCACGACGGCTCGTTTGCCACGAAGTAGCCCATCAGCCATGGGTCGTCCCGGCGTGGCGAGCATTGCCGCCGTGCTGCTTGATCCACCAGCTTAGGCCACTCTGGGTTGTAGACATCGGGCATGCCGAACCAGCCTGACTCCATGCCCCAGCCACTCAGCGGAACCACATAGGGCGCCCGCCGCGCCGCCCACAGAGCTGGATCGGACCAGTTGCCAACCGTGTTGAATCCCCATGCCGCCATCCGCTTAAGAGTCTCGTCCACCCATTGCTCCTGCCAGTCGGCACCGAAGCGCCGCCGCAGGTTCCAGGTATAGAACGAGATCATCGGCCGCCCCTCCTCGCGCGACGAGGGGCGGTTCAAGTCCGCCGGAGGCATCGCTTCGAAGACACCAGCGCGGTTTCGGCTGGTCGTCTCCATCGCCGGGCGGGTTGCGTCGGCCCCGGTTGAGAGGAACAAGTGCCCGTCTGGATCGACGAACCACCAGTAGCTGTCAATCTTCTCAACGCGGAAGAACCCGGTCGCGTGGGCCTGGGTTGCCTCGTAACCGCCGTACTTGCCAAAGCCAAATTGACCGGGCTGCAACCCTTTGGACTCCTCCGTCCACTCTGCCTTGAGCTGTGCCAAGTCATGTGTCTTGCCAGCCCACTCCGCCGGGATCCATTGGCCGAACTGGTCGACCACCGGACCCTTTTCAAGCAATGCTTCGCCAGGGTCGTCTTTCGCCAGGCGCAAGAAGCGGAGTTCCAGCGCCGCGGATCCCACCGGGGAAGGCATGCGAACGCCGATCCCCTGCACCTGGTCGAGCGGACCCTGCCCATGGGCGCCGCTAAAAAACGAGAAAGCCCGCGGCTTATTGCTCATCGCCGCCAAATCGACGGCGCTCTGTTCCGGGCGGCCCACATACGCGAGCGGCAACACCGTGCGAATCCAGATGCCCGCGAAAGGATGCATCCACACGGTTCGCACGCCGCTGGCCGTCTGAATGCGCAGCTCAAAGCGCTGCGGCGTGGCAGCCCGCAGCTCAAAGACCAGATACCGGTAACCCGACCAATCGGCAGGCAGCTCGGCGTTTTTCTCCCCTAACGCCAGCTGATGTTCGGCGCCCGAGGGCTCGAATACGATGCGCTGCGTGCTGCCCTGTCCACGGGCTAAGCTCGCCGTCAGAAGTGACACTGCAACCAGATTTCGCAACATCCTTCCAAACCTCAATTTGGGGGATTTGCGGGCACAATGCGAATTGCCGCACCTCCGCCCTGCGCCAGCTTCAGCTTCAGCGTCGTCGTCGCATCTACCTTCCGTTTCTCAACCTCGCTCTCCTTCGGCTGCGTGGCGGCATTGGGGCCGTCCGAGTAGATCTCCGCGTTGTAAGCTCCGCTTCCCAGAAACGAAAGCGGAATCTCCAGCTCGCGAGGATCCCAGTTCGTAATGCTTCCGATGTACCATTCCCGCCCTTTGCGCCGCGCGATGGTGATGAACCGTGCCGGCCGGCCGTTCAGCACATGCGTCTCATCCCAGGTGGTAGGAACGGCATCCAGGAACGCCATCTCTTTCTGTCCGTCGTACGCCGCGGGATGATCGGCCACCATCTGGAAGGGGCTCTCGAACACGACAAAGAGCGCCAATTGGTGCACCCGCGTCCCCATCACAGACGGCCCTATATTCCGCGCTTCAAAGTCCGCCTTCGTGACATTGTCGAAGCCGCCGGGCGTATAGTCCATCGGTCCAGCCAGCATGCGTGTGAAGGGAAGCGTTGTGTTGTGGACGGGCGTCTCGCGCGCGCTCCACTTGTTGTACTCCGCGCCCATCACTCCTTCCCGGGTCAGGACGTTAGGATAGGTACGCCGCAGCCCGTCGGGGCGAAAGGCGCCGTGGAAGTCCACCATCAGCTGGTGTTCCGCTGCCTTCCGGGCCACCGTCTTGTACCAGTTCACCATCCATTGATCGGCCCGGTCCATGAAGTCGATCTTGACTCCAGCAATGCCCCATTTCTCGAACTCCGCAAACGCGTCGGCCATCTGCGCATCGACATCCGTCCAATACGCCCACAGCCAGATACGCACGTTTTTCGACTTGGCGTAGGCAACCAACTCGGGGATGTTGACCTCCGGATTGTATTTCGTGAGATCGGCCGTACGCCGGCCGCTTCCGTAAGCTGGGGCGCCGGCGCTGGCCGCCCAGCCCGCATCCACCAGCATGTACGGGAAACCGTTGCGCGCGGAGAAGTCGATGTAGTATTTCATCGTCTCCGTATTCATGCCGCCCTTGAAGGGCACATTCTTGACGACCTGGCCCGACCACCAATCCCATGACGTCTTGCCGGGCTTGATCCAGGCCGTATCCGGAATGGCATTGGGCGGATTCAGGTTGACCACCATGTTCGATTCCACCAGCCGGCCGGGATCGTCCGCGATCATCAACACGCGCCACGGGGATTGAGCCGGCGCCTGCCGGATTACGGAGATCAGCGTCGGTTCAACCTTGGGATCGATCGGCCACGGCAAGTGCGGAGCGTTCCGGTCGGCGACCTGCGGCGCCAACCGGGCTGTGAGGACGCCCTGGTTGGTTGTATGCAAGAAAAGCCCGGCCCAGTCGTTGATGTAGGCTTCTGTCAACCCGACCCATGCCGTGCCTGGAACTTCGATGAGCATCGGCAAGCCAATCAGATATTCCGGGTGCAATCCCTGGATGGTCAATTCGTGATAATCGTCTTCGTTGCTGGTCTGGAAGTCGCGCAGGATTAGCGACCAGGTGGTGGGGTCTTTGTGGAACCGGAACTGCGTGGCCTCATCGCTGATGCGTAGTTCCTTGAGCGCCGGTTGCCCTGGAATGGCGTAGCGGAATGCAATGCCATCGTCATAGGCCCGCGCCTCGATAGCGAGACGGCGTCCGCCCGGCGCGGTCTCCACTGTTTCAACGGTCACCGCGTTGTAGTGATCGCGGATCGGGTCGGCCTTGCCAGCGACGGACTTCCAGGTATTGTCGTTGGCAGAAGTTTTCGACGACTCGATGCGGACCGCGGATCCCAGCACCGGCGCCCCTTGGATCGCCAGACCAAGGTTGGACCAATCGACGACCGGCTTGCCTCGAAACGTCACTCGATAAGCAAGCTGACCGCCTGAGTCTTGAACCGACGCAGGCGGGCCGCCCACAGTTGCAATCGAAAGTTCCAACGCACCGTCTGGCGACTTGAGAGTCACCGGTGTCTGAGCCGTGGCCACCAGGCCCGCGGCGAGGGAGAGTGCGAAGAGCGGGACGAGTCTGCTATGCGTGTACATACCAGACTCAGCCTATAACAAGTGGCCACTTGCCGGACCGTTTGTTTCCAACGGCTCTTTATCAGTAACTACTAATTGACGGTCAGTTCGTGCTCGGCCCGAAGCCAATTCTCTTCGTCCGCGCCTTCGCTGCAGCCGCCTTCCAGCCAATGAGCATAAGCGAGGGTAGCAATCTGCTCATGGGTAGGGTCGGTTGTTTCCGAGATGATGATTGGTTCTTCTATATCGAGGGTAATCGGCTCTTCATAAGCCAACTGAGTTGCTAGTGTTGCCATAAGGCTATACCTTCCTTGATGATTTGTGGACGAGTCGGTTTCGCAGTGCTTCGTCTTTTCCGGGCCAGGAACTATCTGCCCGATCAGAGAGTAGGAACGGGAGGCCTTAATTCTCAAATTCTTTTTGAGCGGCGACGCCCTCAACTCAACGCGATGTTGGCAAGGGTGAAGGGCCAGGGCGTTTGTTCTGTCCCGCCGTTTTGGCCTGGCATCGACGATGGCCGAGCGGCCGTCGTCATCCTCACCGCCCATCGCGACACCTCTTTCATCAGGCAGTCCGCGCCGCAAAAGTGTCGAGCGGGTGTGCCGATGTCCGCCGAATCTTCGGCTTCAAGAACCAATTGGACGGCTCGAAAGTCCGTTGAGACGCTGAACCAGTGGTTGACGTCGAGCTTTCTTGCGCCGCACTGGTCGCAGGTTGTCATCGCTTGTTCCATATTGTTTCCCCTACCCGGGCTTAACGAAAGGCCACGGGATCCCCCGAAAGATAGTGAGCGGCCAAGGCCAGAGTTCTCACTGCGAGTTGCGGATATGCCAGGCGCTCTCGCTAACAGGATGGGCCTTTGAGTGCGCTTCCTGACGGTCGCGGCTCGGTTTGAAAAGCTTGCTGAGGGGCGGTCAGAGGGCAGTTGGCGTGCCGGAGGCTTTGGCAAAAATCTCGGCCTTTGAGTGCGCTTCCTGACGGTCGCGGCTCCGTTTGAAAAGGTTGCTGAGGGGCGGTCAGAGGGCAGTTGGCGTGCCGGAAGCTTTGATCGTCTTTTGCGAGCCGTGACCGGGAGCGCTGACCCCGTACAACCCGAGTCACAGACGCCGATGGCCACTGCCCCATCGGCTCGAGCAGCACGTTGCGACTCCGCTACTGGGCGTTGATCCCGAGGCGATCAAGACCCGGTTCGGCATCGCCTGGCCATCGGCCGGGGATTATAGGCTGGTGCGCCCGGAGGGGCTCGAACCCCCGACCTAATGATTCGAAGTCATTCGCTCTATCCAACTGAGCTACAGGCGCACTATTGGCAGTATAACCGCATTGGCGTCATAGCCGCGAATGCCACAATCTCTATATGCAGAGTCCCGTGGAAACCGAGGTTAAGATTCGAATCACCGACCTCGCCGGTACGTGCCGGCGGATTGAGGCGTTGGGTTTTCAGATCTCGCAGTCTCGCGAGTTCGAGTCGAACACACTCTACGACACGCCCGCCAAATCCCTTCTGTCGTCCGGCACGCTGCTGCGCTTAAGGGAGAGCGGAGGCCGGTACTTCATCACCTGGAAGGGACGCTATCAGCCCGGACCACATAAAGTACGTCCGGAGATCGAGACCACCCTGGGTTCGCTCGAAACGATGGCCCTGATCCTTGGACAGCTTGGCTATCAGCCGGTGTTTCGCTACGAAAAGTATCGGCGGGAATATAAGCTCGCCGGCCAGCCGGGAGTGATCACCGCCGACGAAACGCCCATCGGGAACTTTCTGGAACTGGAAGGCCCAGGAACGTGGATCGACGAAACGGCCCAGCAGCTCGGGCTGAGTCACGCGGACTACGTTCTGGAGAGCTATGTGCGGCTCTATATAAACGACTGCGAACACCGCGGCATCACGCCCACCAACATGGTTTTCGCGGCGTGAACAAAGTTCACCACGTAAAGCTTCGGGCGGCGTCTTCTAGAATGAGGTAAACATGATAAAAGCCTCGGATGACGCGGCCGACATTGCCGGTGCCACGCAATCACTCGCCCAGGTACGCGATGAAATCGCGAAAGTGATCGTCGGTCAGCGCGACGTAATTGACGGCGTTCTGATCTGTCTGGTGGCGGGCGGCCATGTGTTGCTCGAAGGCGTTCCCGGCCTGGGTAAGACCACCCTGCTGCGCACGCTGGCGCGCGTCATGCACCTCAAGTATTCCCGCATCCAGTTCACGCCCGACCTGATGCCCGGCGACATCGTTGGCAGCATGATCATGGAAAGCGACGACCGCGGCAACAAGGCGCTGCGATTCCAACCGGGCCCCATCTTCTCAAACCTGGTGCTGGCCGACGAAATCAATCGGGCCACACCGAAAACACAATCGGCGCTCTTGGAAGCCATGCAGGAGCGCACCGTCACCAGCGGCAACAGTACCTATCAGTTGGAAGCGCCATTCCTCGTGATGGCGACCCAGAACCCGATCGAGATGGAAGGGACCTACCCGCTCCCCGAAGCCCAGCTCGACCGCTTCCTGATGAAGATCCTAGTCACGTACCCATCGCGCGAAGATCTCAGCCGCATTCTGGATGTCACCGTGAAGCAGGAAGAAGTGGACCTGCGTCAGATCATGAACCGGGAGCAGATTGCGGAGCTGCGTGCGGTCGCGAAGCAGGTGATCGTTGCCCCGCATGTGCAGGAATACGCCATTAACGTGGTGATGGCGACCCAACCGGGGACGGCGGTTGCTCCGGCGATCACAAACAAATACATCCGCTATGGCAGTTCCCCGCGCGGCGCGCAGGCGCTGCTCGAATGTGGCCGTGTACTCGCACTGATGTCCGGGCGCGTCCATTTGAGTGTGGAAGATGTCGAGAAGGTGGCGCCGGCTGTTCTGCGGCACCGTATCATTCTCAATTTCGATGCCCACGCTGAGGGTGAGTCCACGGAAACGCTGCTGAACAAGATTCTGGCTGGCCTCGCGGTTCGCGCCTAACAAGGCGAGGGCCATCGCACTGGACCATGCCCGCAACACCAT
This sequence comes from uncultured Acidobacteriaceae bacterium, assembly GCA_963740005.1. GTDB lineage: Bacteria > Acidobacteriota > Terriglobia > Bryobacterales > Bryobacteraceae > CAJCIT01. The sequence goes on from CAVUCO010000014.1 coordinate 45,457, forward strand.
GCCCGCACCGCTGATTGATCGCGATTTTCTCGAACGGTTGGAGCGGCTCACGCTGCATTGGAAGAAATCGTTTCCGGGGCTCGTGGGCGGCCACAACGTATCGCGGTTTGCCGGGTCCGGCCTGGAGTTCCTCGATCACCGTAACTTTCATCATGGAGACGACCTCCGGGCCGTAAACTGGCGCGCCTATATGCGGCTCGAGAAGCTGTTCCTGAAGATGTTTCAGGTTGAGCCGCGGGTGCCCGTACGCCTCCTGCTGGACATCAGCGCGTCGATGACCGCGGGATCCTCTCCCCGGCAGCCGACGAAGTTCGACTATGCGAGAAAGCTGGCTGGCGCACTGGCATACATCGGCTTGGTGCGGTTAGATAGCATGACGCTGCAGCCATTTTCCGACCGGCTCGCTGATCCCTTTCTTTCCAGCGGTGGACGCCATCGCTTTCAACCCGCCGAAGAATTTCTCCGCATGCTGCCCTCGACGGCCCACACCAATTTCCACGAAGTGGCGCGTCAGTTCATTTCCACCTACCCGCAGCGCGGCTTAATTCTGGTCATTTCCGATTTCCTCGACGACGGAGATTGCCTCAAGCCTCTTCAATACCTGGCCGACTTTGGTCACGAGCTGTTCCTGATTCAGCTGTGGGGCGATGAAGACAGGCAGCCTTCCGGTCATGGTGAGCTGGAATTAGTGGACGCCGAGACGGGCGCGACGGTCAAGATCGCACTGGACGACGAAGCGCGTGCTCAATACACCGACTCCTTCGACGCCTATTGTGACGAAGTCCGGAGGCTGGCTCTCCGAAATGCAGGCCGCTACGTCGGAGTCTCCACCAGCACCTCCGTGGAAGAGGCGGTCTTCGGCCAGCTGGTGAAGTCGCAGGTGGTGTATTAGCAGCGTATGTTCTTCCTGAACCTCAGCCTCGGCGAATTCCTGGCACTGGCTGGAGCGGTCTCTGGTATCGTCACCGCGCTGTACCTGCTCGACCGCGCTAAACGGAAGAAGGTTGTCTCCACGCTCCATTTCTGGACCGCGGCGACACGCGCCGAAGAGGAGCAAAGCCGGAGGCGGGTCCGCGATCCCTGGTCGCTGCTGTTGCAGATCTTCTCCTTGCTTTGCCTCCTTCTCGCCATTGCCCAGTTGGAGTGGGGTACACGCGAACGCCGTGGCCGCGACCACGTGCTGCTGCTCGACACGTCCTCCTGGATGGCCAGTACCGCTGGGGGCGGTTTGATGCCGCAAGCCAGGCAGCGTGCGGCGCAATACGTGAATGGGCTTCCGTCCCGCGATCGTGTGCTGCTGGTGCGCGCGGGTGGCTTGATTACGCCCGTTACCACGTTTACTCCGGATCATCGCGAGCTGCTCGACCGTATCAAGGAATCACAGCCTTCCTACACGGCGCTTTCGCTGTCGGACGCCATTGGCTTCGCTCATCAGGCGCAGTCGTGGTCGGGTGGTCAGCCCGGCGAAATCGTCTACGTGGGGCCGGAGCGCGTCAATGGCAACGACGAAGGCGCGGGCCTGGTCAAGAATCTGCGCATTGTGCGGTTGGACGCGCCTCAAGGCAATTGCGGGATTCGCCGCATCGGCGTGCGCCGGTCCGATGAAGCGCCGGACGTCTGGGATGCCTCCGTTTCGGTGAAGAATTACGGCGACCAGACGCGGAATCTGCGGCTAAATCTCGCCTTCGCGGGCCTTCAATTCTCGCCGCGCCCCGTTAGCTTAGGCCCCGGAGAAGAAAAGAGCATCGCCTACACTTTCTCTACCCATGTCGCCGGGACGCTGCTGGCCTCCATTGAACCTGGCGATACGTTGCCGACCGATGACCACGCTGCACTGGCGCTGCCGAAGCCAGGACTCTTGCGGATGGCCGTTTACACCAACCGCCCGGAGGTATTGAAGCCGTTGCTCCAGGCCAATCATCAGCTGGTAGCGGAGTTCCTGCGCCCCGACCAATATGCCGCCAAGCCGGCCGCGGACGTGATGCTGTTGGATCAGTTCGCACCACCGCAGACCCCCGGGATACCCAGTCTGTGGATCAAACCCCCGGCGGACCACTCGCCAGTGCCGATTGCAGCACGCAGCCAGGACGTGACGGTTTCGCACTGGAATTCGGAATCGTCGCTGGGCGCCGGTCTGCATGCCAAGGCCATGAATCTTCCCGAAGCTGAGGTCTTCGAGACCTTCCAGGGCGACATTCCGCTGGCGGAGACCGATAAAGGGCCGGTGGTCGTGGCGCGCCCTTCCGCTAACGGAACGCCTCGTCTGGCTGCCATCGGCTTCGATCCGCTGGCCGGCGACCTGCGCTTCGAATTAACCACGCCCTTACTCTTTGCGAACCTCACCCGTTGGTTGGCGCCTGAAGCGTTTCGTGCGTCCGATTACACCGCCAGCACGGTCGGCTCGGTTTCGTTGGCACTCGACCCGACCGAGCGCGCCGAACAGCTGAGCGTTATCGACGACCGCGGTTATCGCGTGCCCTTTACCGTCCGAAACCAAACCGTGCAGCTCTACGTGAGCCGCCCAAGTGTTGTCCGCATCGTCTCGCCGGAACGTGAGCGCATTTATTCGTTCACTCTGCCGGAGGTGGCTGATAAGCAGTGGAAGCCGCCCGCATCCGTGGCGGAGGGCCTTCCCCCGCCCGCCTTGCTATCGCCTTCGGCGTTTGATTTGTGGCAGTGGCTAGCGTTACTAGGTGGGTTCGGGCTCCTTGCCGAGTGGCTGTGGTTCGGACGGTTGAGGAAGCATGCGAGGCTACCGAAAACGGCGCCCCGCCAGGCCCAGGATACTCGCGCTACCAGCCGTGCTCGAGAGGCGGTGACGAAGTGACGTTCGCTCATCCCTGGATGCTTCTGCTGATTCTGGCCCCCGTCGGCTGGGCTGTTCGTGAATGGCCGTTGAGTGTCCGGCGCTTGAATCTAGCTATGAAAGCGGCCAGCTTCGCCCTCATCCTGTTGGCGCTGGCCGAGCCCACCATCGTCATGCCCGAGACCAAGACCGGCGCAGTCGTGTTGGTGGACACCTCAGCCAGCGTCTCCGATGCCGACCTGCGCCGTGAATCCAGCATTGTTTCCGGTATCGCAGCGAGCCGCGGCCGTAATTGGATGCGCGTGGTCCCGTTTGCGCGCCGCCCGCGAGAGATCGAAGCCGGTGAGACCTCAGCCGGTTGGCACATCCAGCACACGCCCGGCGATGAAGGAAATGCCACCGATCTGGAAGCTGCTTTGCGAGACAGTATGTCGGCCGTTCCCTTTGGCCGGATTCCCCGCTTGGTGCTGATCAGCGACGGCAACGAGAACGAAGGTAGCAGTGCGCGAGCCATTGCGCAGTTGCAGCGCGTCGCGGTGCCCGTGGATACGTTCGCGCTGGACGGCCGTGTTCGAAGCGGTCTTCAATTGGTATCCGCATCCATGCCACGCCAGGCGTATGCCGGCGAGCAGATCCCCATCGACCTGCGCGTGGAATCGCCATCCGACCTCGAAGCATCCATCGACATCACCGCCGATGGCAAAGAGATCGGTTCGAATCCGGTCTCGCTAAAGACGGGGAACAATGAGCTGCGCGTGCATACCCGGGTGAAGGCCACCGGTGCAATCGCCATTGCCGGTAAACTCACGGCGGCGACCGGCGGCGACGTCCAGTTCGAACAGGCGGTCGAGCTGCGGCGAGCCAAAGTCTTGTATCTTTCGCAGGACCCGCCCGGCTCCGAAACCAACCTGTTGCAGGCACTCAATGAGGGGCAGTTCGATCTGGTGCGCGACCGCTCGGCGCTCGATAAAGGCCTCAGCGATATTCAGCTGATTGTACTCAATAACCTCGACCTCAACACCTTCTCCGCCGCGGAGAAGAGCCGGATGGAAGAATACGTGAAGAGCGGCGGCGGGTTGCTGCTGATCGGCGGCGAACGGCAAGTCTACAAAGAAGATAAACAGATGGACGCCCTCGATCGGGCCCTCCCGGCAAAGCTCGCGCCGCCGAAGTCGCCGGAGGGCACCTGCGTCGCTCTGATTATCGATAAGTCGTCCTCTATGGAAGGCCGAAAGATCGAACTCGCGCGGCTCTCGGCGGTCGGCGTGGTCGATCACCTCCGGCCCGTCGATCTCATTGGCGTTTTGATCTTCGACAACTCCTTCCAGTGGGCCGTGCCGATGCGGCGCGCGGAAGACAAATCGCTGATCAAGCGGCTGATCTCCGGCATCACGCCCGACGGCGGCACGCAGATTGCCCCCGCGCTCTCGGAAGCCTATCGCAAAGTGCTCGCTTCCAAGACAACCTACAAACACATCGTGCTGCTGACGGACGGCATTTCCGAGGAGGGCGACAGCATCGAGCTGGCGCGCGAAGCTCAGCAGCACGACGTCACCATTTCCACCGTCGGGCTGGGGCAGGACGTGAATCGCTCGTACCTGGAAAAGGTAGCCGCCACGTCCGGCGGCAAGAGCTATTTCCTGAACGAGCCTCAAGGTCTGGAACAGATTCTCCTCAAAGACGTGCTAGAGTACAGCGGGTCGACCGCCGTCGAGAAGCCGCTGACGCCCATCGTCAATGCCAAGGAAGAAGTGTTGGAAGGCACCGGTATCGAAAGCGCGCCTCCGCTCAAGGGGTACGTGCGATTTGAGACGAGACCGGCCGCGGAAGCGCTGCTCTCAATCGACGCGGAGAAGAAAGATCCGCTCTACGTTCGCTGGCAGTATGGCTTGGGCCGCGCAGCCGTCTTCGCGTCTGACGCCAAGAGCCGTTGGGCCGAACAATGGATGACTTGGCCGGGCTACGACAAGTTCTGGATCAACGTGACCCGCGATCTGCTGCCGCGTTCAAATGCCAGCGAAGCCGCCGCTCTCTATGACGCCGCGACCGGTGACATCGTCGTGGAGTATCGTATCGGCTTGGGCATGCCCGAGCCGGCTAACGCGCCGGAGATCTACGTCATCGGCCCGAAAGGCTTTCAGAAGCCGATCGAAGTGCAAAAGGCAGCACCCCGGCTATATCGCGGACGGCTTCACATCGGCTCTCTGCGCGGTCTGTTTCGCATCCGCCCGCTTACCGAATCGCACGAATTCCCCGAGATTGGTCTCTACCGCCAGCAGGAAGAGATGCTGGATTTCGGCGCAAACCGGCCGCTCCTGGCGCAAATCGCGAACCTGACTGGTGGACGCTTCAATCCCCCGGCCTCGAGCATTTTTGACGCCGGCGGCCGCGCGCTTTCTACCACCTGGCAACTGTGGCCGGGCCTACTGGCGCTGGCGATCGCGTTTTCCATAGCCGAACTAGTGGTGCGAAAGTGGTCGGGCCTGGCCGGGATGTTCCATAAGCCGGCTTAGTTTCGCAGGCGGCTGAAAAAGGTTGCATTCGAGCGGATTTCGTGTGAACATGAATCCATATTCATATATGGATCGACGACTCATTCTCCTCGGCTTCGGAATCTGGTTCGCTGCCACCATTACCATCCGCCTGTTTGGTCAGCGTCTGCTCCATCCCGGCAACGTGCCTGGAACAGTTATCCTCTTTGCGATTAGCTTCGGGGTTGTCGCTTGGTTCGTGCGACGGGTCTGCCGGCGGCGGCAGATTCCCGCAGAGCGGTGGCCGGCTGCCGCGATCTCTCTTTTGCTGCCCACACTGTTACTTGATCCCTTCTCCAGCGCATTCTTCTCCTCTGTCTTTCCGAACGTTGAACGCGAGGCCGCAGGGCTTTTCGGCGGCTGGATGATCATTTGCTGTGCGGGGGGATTGGTTGGCGCAACCGTCCGGCGGTAAAGCGCCGTCTGCGTCGCGGCCCAACCTGCTGGCAGGCGAGGATCTGGCGCCAGTGCCCGTTCAGACGCGAAGCATCGACAAGAGGCTTCGGCTGAAGACGGCCGCGCTCGCTCTCTTCGGCGAGAAGGGGTATGAGCGGACGTCTATCGACGACATCGCACAGCGCGCGAACTTCGCCGTGGGTGGGTTCTACCAACATTTTCGGTCGAAGCGCCAGCTACTGCTGGTGCTGATGGACGACCTGCTGGAGGGGCTGAGCCGGCTTGACCTTCGCCCCAAAGGTGCAGCCGATATCCGCACCGGGCTTCGAACTTTGCTTGCCCGCGCGTTCTCAACCGACCTCCAATACCTCGGCGCGTATCGAGCCTGGCAAGAGGCCGCGGCTTCGGATGCCGACCTGGCGGACAAGCAGGAACAGATTCAGGCTTGGACGACGGCGCGCGTGCAAGCGGCATTCTCTCTGCTTCAGGGCATGCCCGGCGCACGGCCGGGCGTGGACATACCTGGGCTGGCGCGCGTTATGGACAGCTTCTTCTGGAACCTGTTGGCGCAAGCGAGCCGCTTTCCCGAACCGGAGTTGAACCGCTGGATCGATTCCGCCACTCACCTGATCTACTATGCATTGTTCACTGACCCGCCTGCGGGCGAGGCCCAGGGTTAGTGCAGTGGCCACGAAAAGCCCATTGGAGAGATCTGCGATTGCGTGCGTTCCCGGAGCGTTCGAGGCCCCGGTTTCATGTGCGCCTGTTATTCTGGCCAACGCGGATTGTTCGTCAGTGTAGACGGGTTCTCGGAGGGCTTGGCAAAGGTTTCCGTCTCAAGCGATGGAGGGAGTGTGGGTTACATCGACACGAGCGGGAAGTTTGTCATCCCGCCTCGTCTTAGTTACGGCTCCAGTTTCCACGAGGGCCGAGCGGCGGTCATAATGGGGGGGCCGTGTTGGATCACGAATGGCGGCTCTTGCGCACGTCCCGAGTTTCGGCCGGCAAAACTGCCAGCGAACTACGATTGCCGTTTTGCCTTCATTGACAGGGACGGCAGGGCTATCTCTGAACTTCGATTCGAGGATGCCGATGACTTCTCTGAGTCGTTTGCTCCGGTCCGCATCGGCCAAAGGTGGGGCTATGTTGACAGGTCGGGCCAGATAGCGATTACTCCGCAATTCGAGTCGGCTGATCCGTTCTCGGAGGGATTGGCCGCAGTAAGCCTTGAAGGAAAGACAGGGTTCATTGACCATTCCGGCCTGATGGTAATTCCTGCTCGTTTCGACTCGGCGGCGCCTTTTTCTTGCGGGCGGGCTCTTGTGACGGAGAACGGAATCGGCGGGGCAAGTCGATTCATAGACAAAGCCGGAGAGGCAGCCTTTCCAGGCAGGTATGAAGCTGCCTCTTCATTTAGCGATGGCTTAGCCCAAGTCACGCTTGATGGGTCGTTTGCCTGGATTGATACGTCGGGGCGTCCCGTCTTTACCTATTCGCGACCGACGAGAAAACGGCGCAAACGATAACACCGCGCTTGCTGGGGAAACGGGTTAGGGAGACGACGTCTTTCCTTCCGGGTCGCCTTACTCGCTCCGCAAGGCATACAGCGGATCCACGTTGGTCGCGCGGTAGGTGGGAACAAGGCTCGCCACGATAGCGGCTAGGAGCAGAATCGCCGGCGCGAGCAGGAACGCGGCCGGGTCCGTTGCTGTCACGCCGAATAGCGTGCTCTGGATCAGCCGCGCAAGAGCCACGGCAGCCAGAAGCCCAATTGACAGCCCGACTACGAGTTCTCATCCCCGAAGTAGACTCTCTGTCCGAGTGCGTGCCCCTCGGGCCAGTACTTCCGCGACATCGATTCACTGATGATCAAGGCGCTGGTCTGAGGGTGCGTTGCGTCGAAGCCTCGCCCGTCACGCTCAGTAAAGTCGCGTCCGGCTAGAAGCCGAATTCCAACCGTCTCCCAATAACCCGGCAACGCTGAACGATTCAAAGCGTTATAGAACTGCCCCTGTGGAAGGGGTCTCCCTTCGATGGAAAAACCGTTGTCTCCGCAATAGCCATCTATCGGAACGCAATTCACCAGCGCAGCCGATTTCACACCGGGCAACGCTTTAACTTTGTCGAGCAGGGTCTTTGAAAAACGCGAGATGGCTTCGGGGCCATAGCGGCTGTCCGGCAGGGAGATGGCCGTGGCCAAGACATTCTTCCCGTCCACACCCGGCCGGACTACTCGCAATTCCGCAAAGCTTCGAATCATGAGACAGGCGATGATGAGCAGGACAAGCACATTGACGCAGGCAATCAGCAGCAGAAAGGTGCCATGAAGGGTTGAGATCTCGTCCTGGGTCGAATCTCCTGATTGCGCGCTCCTCGCAACGGCAGCGAGAGTTTTCTGTGAGAGCAGCGCTCGACGCCCCCCGCTCACGACTGATTCAGCAATTGCTTACAGAAAGCATGTTGCTGGCCCTGCTGGGTTGCGGCGCCGGACTGCTAATCGGCTATGGGCTGACCGCCATATTATTAGGCACTCATGCGTCACTGTTTATTCGCGCTGACGACATCGATACCAGCGCTCCCGTCCGGATCGATAGTGCAGTTTTGGCGTGGAGACAATTTCCATCGTGGATGTGTACAATACTCAGTAAGAATACACATCGATGCGAACAAACATTGTGATTGACGACAAGCTGATGAGTGATACGCTTCGCGCCACGGGTCTAAAGACAAAACGTGAGGCTGTGGAAGAGGCATTGCGCACCCTGCTGCGCCTGAAAAGACAGGAGGAGATCCGCAGGCTGCGCGGAAAACTGGACTGGAAGGGCGACTTAAACTCGATGAGGAGCGACCGTTGATCCTGGTCGACTCCAGCGTGTGGATCGATTACTTCAAGGGGACGATCACGACGCAAACGGAGAAACTAGATGGGTTGCTTGGCCATGAGCCTTTGGCCATCGGTGACTTGATTCTGGCCGAGGTTCTTCAAGGGTTCGATAACGACCAAGACTTTAATGCCGCCCGGAGAATGCTTAGGTCGCTGACGGTAGTGGACCTGGGCGGGGAGAAAATCGCGATTCAGGCGGCGAAGAATTTCCGCGCGCTGCGCCGGCTTGGAGTGACCGTTCGCAAGACCATTGATGCCGTGATCGCAACCCGATGCATCGAGAGCGGGTATCATCTGTTGCACAACGACCGGGATTTCGATCCATTCGCCAAACACTTCGGTCTGCGTGTCGTAGCGTGACAACTGAGTCTGCAGCGGTAACCACCTAGCCTCGAAAACATTTCTCCGGGTACGCGATTACTAAGGTCCAGGATCATCCGGGACACGGGCTGCCGGGTGTGCTAACGGGCCCGACCGGTGCGATGCTTGGGTCGGCACTGTCGGTGGAGTTTGAACCGGCGTTGACAACCGGCGATGGTCACACGAGAAGAGTTGTTGTATCAACCGCGATGGGACACCGAGATGCGTCATCGCCCGAATGCCCACGCCACCATCAGCGTGAACTCTTCTCGCCAGAATGCGCCACCGTGCGACCCAGCTCGCTCATTCATGACCACATCCGCATCGCGCAGCGCGTCCGCCCACCGCCTTGCGTTCTCGAGGAAGAACGGCTCCTGTGTGCCAGCGACAAGGTATATGCGTGGAAGCAGACTCGGCATAATGCCTGGCGGCTTGTAACCGCCGCCAGGCGAGGCGCACAAGACCGCACCGTAGACATGTGGATGCCGAAGCCCAAGAGCGAGGGCCAGCTCTCCACCTGCAGAGACACCGAACACTGCGGTACGTTCCGTGGGCAGCGCCACGGCAAACCGCGACTCCGTCCATCGGCGAACGTCCTCGACGAAGAACTTCTCGTGTGCAGCGAACCGCTCCGGCGCAAAGCCCGGCGAGTACTCATGGAGCCGCAGCGTCTCATCGGTCAGCCCATGTACACCGACGATCATTGTGGACGGCACGTCGGCCTTCTCGAGCAACCGGCCCCACTTCGAGACTCGCTGACCATCACCGGCGAAGACGATTGCTTCGGGCGGATCCGGTGGGACGTACACCGTGACCTGCCTTCCACCGTCGTACTCGAACATCTCGGTGACAAACTCTCCCGAGACCGAGCCGGTGGGCTTGTCGGACGCTCCGGCGGACTCACTTTGCTTGCGGTTGACGGAATTGCGGGCTTGCTTCTTCATGGCCTTGCACTCACTTTTAGAACTTTGGAACTCTAACACAATTGATTGCGAAGCGTCTGGAAACGATCTATGCGCGGCTCCCTTGGGCGTATCGTCTGTGGGCGGCCTACTCATTTCGCCCGATGAGCGCTGGTGAAAACTAGAGTACGGCCCAAGCGCCAAAGAGCTTTCTTATCGTTGGATAGAAGAGCTGTCCCAGCAGCCCCCGGTGGGAGGCGAAATCGCCGCCGGACTCTCGGACGAAGTTCCGGCGTGCGCCGTCTCAGCGTGTCGAAAGCCAGAGTGGATTGAGCTTGGCAGGCTTCTTGGAACGCCGATCCGGCAAATCTCCCCGACGTCGCGGCGCTCGGGTTCAGCCGGCCGTTTCTTTGTTTACTCTTCCAATCCGAATTTGAGATCTTCCAGATCCACGTCTTCTTCAATACGGACCATGACCCGGTCGGTGATGGTCCCTTCCTGCTGCAGCCGGATGAGGGCTTGGCGTTCAGCGCTCCGGACGGTGCTCATGAACCGAATAATCTTTTCGTTCTGCTGCGGACTCTCGTGGGCGACACTACGGGCTTCGAGCAGAGATAGCCGATTTTCATACTGGCGGCGCAGAAAAGTCAAAAAATGGGGCCCGGCGGGGCAATCGCTGAGCCGCTCCAACTCCTCCAGACCGGCGTCCGTGGCCGCCAGGCGCGCTTTGATCTCCATTTTCCGCTCATCTTCCTCCTCTCTCATCACACGAGAAGTGAGACCGAGACGCCGAATCAGGGCCGGCAGACTGAGCCCTTGCAGCACCAAGGTGGTGAAGATGGACGAGAACGTAAGAAAAATAATCAGGTCACGGGCGGCGAAAGGTTGGCCGCCGATGGTCAGCGGCAAAGCCAGGGCTGCGGCGAGCGAAATGGCACCGCGCAAGCCCGTGAAGGCGACCACGAACGGAAACTGCCAGGGCGGATAGGGATCGCGTTGCCGGAGTGCAGGGGAAAGCCAGCGCGGCAAGTAAGTGGCGGGAAAAACCCAGACAAAACGCGCCACTATCAGCACGGCGCTGACCTCGAGCGCATAAACGCACATTCGGCCGAGAGACACGTCATGCTGGCGCTCAACGATGCCGCGCAGTTGCAGGCCGGTCAGGAGGAAGAGCCAGCAATTGAGCAGAAAATCAATCGAGCTCCAGATGTTGGTTTCGCGCACCCGCATGCGAGGAGAAAAGGAGGTGTGACTTCTCGTTCCCACATAAAACGCCGCGACAACCGTCGCCAGGACACCGGATCCACCCAGTTTTTGGGCTGGGATGTACGCGAAGAAAGGGGTCAAAACGGAGAGGACGCTGGCGATGCTGGCATCATTGACTTTTTTTCGGATCAGTGTGACCAGCCATCCAACCGCCAGCCCCCAAGCCACTTCCCCAACCAGGACGGAGCCAAACAGAATAGCAGCGTTTGAGAAAACGATTCGATTGGTCGCGATGGCTGCCACGGCGATGCGGTAGATGGTCAGCGACGTCGCATCGTTGGCCATGCCTTCTCCTTCGATGATGGAGAGGATGCGATGCGGAATCCCGAGGCGGCGCAATAGTTGAATTGCCGCCACCTCGTCGGGAGGAGCGACTACCGCACCCAGAACCAAAGCTTGCGGCCATGGAAATCCGGGAATGAGGAAATGCGCCAGGGCAGCGACCGCAGCGGTGGCAAAAACGACATGGCCCACCGCCAGTAAAGAAATGGCGCGGATGTCGGCTAAGAAATCTCTCCAGGAGCTGAAGACCACTCCGGCATAAATGAGGAGAGGGAGGAAGCAATTGAGGGCGATCTCGGCATTCAGCGGCACTTCCGGAATCGAAGGAACAAAGCTGAGCACGATGCCGGCGGGAACCAGGACAATCGGGTAGGGAATCTTAATTTGCTTGGCGAGCGCTGCCAGGCCGCAACCCACGGCCAGAGTCAGCAGATACATGGAGAGGGATTCAGTCACAGGTTCATCTCCGTATTCGAGGGCTGGTGCCCGAACCGTCTATTCACGAACCTCAAAGGGGGTCGCCATTCGGGAATTCCGGGTGCGTGGCAAGACCTCCGGCAGCGGCAATTATTAGACCACGTATTTAGTAGATTGGCTTTCCGCTGTCCTTAACGTCTCGCGTGCTCTCGATGTTGTCCATAAGCAGCCTCGGAAAGTCAAGAAACGGATTCGGCGCGCGGCGAGAGGAGCAGTGAGAACGGCCGCGTCAGGCCCAGAAAGGGGCCCAGAAAGGGGTCAAAGACCTCTGGCACCGAGAGCAGTTGGGGCTTGACAGCACTAAGCTGTTGATGCCACGGCCTCAACGCAGGATTATTCCAGGAACCTCTCATCACATCACGCAACGCGGGAATTACCGGCAAACGGTCTTCTTTCGCGACGAAGATCGGCGCTTCTACTTGGACCTGTTGTCGGAGTTCCTGCCTCATTACGGGGTCGCTCTCGAGGGATACTGCCTGATGAACAATCATGTCCATCTTGTCGCTATCCCTCATGATGAGAAGGGTTTGTCGCGTGCCATGCAACGCATTCACAGCGACTACGCGCGTGGCTTGCACCTGCGATTGAGACGCATGGGGCACCTCTGGCAAGCGCGCTTCCACTCCGTTCCGCTGGACGACAAGCACTCCTGGGACGCGCTGCTCTACGTGGAGCGAAACCCGGTACGGGCGGGGCTCGTGGCCACGTGCGGCGAGTGGCGATGGTCGAGTGCCCAAGTGCACTTGGGGATGGCGGAATGCGAGCTGCTCGATCTAGTACGTTGGCGATCTCGTTTTGATCCAACTCGCTGGGAACACGCTACCTTTTCGAGGGCGCCAGGCAGGCCCAGGTCGAAGACCGGATTCGCGAAGCGACACTGCGCGGCCGCTTCGAAGGACCAACCTCCGCCCCGGCCGCCTAGAAAGGCTGCTACAGGAGTAAACGCGTCCCCCGCGATTAAGCAAGTCACAGGCAGTCAATGAGTTGGGAGACGGTGATAAAGCGGACCTTAGGTGCCAGAGGTCTTTGACCCCGGGTCTCCCGCGATTAAGCAAGTCACAGGCAGTCAATGAGTTGGGAGACGGTGATTAAAGCGGGCCTTAGGTGCCAGAGGTCTTTGACCCCGGGTCTCTCTCAGTCGATTCGCCCCAAATTCGATTTTGCCCGTGTCGGGGTCGGCTCCCTATCTTAGCGCTTATGGGTCTTTGACCCCGGGTCTCCCGCGGGTCTCCCGGGTCTCCCCGGGTCTCCCGGGTCTCAGATCGAAGACCGGATTCGCGAAGCCACGCTGCACGGGCGGTTCGAAAGCGCATCCTCCACACGGCCGCCACGAAAGCCTGCAACAGGAAAAACGCGTCCTCGGCGAGTAAGCAAGTCACAGGTAGTCAATGAGTTAGGAGTTGGTGACTAAAGCGAGCCCTAGGTGCCAGAGGTCTTTGACCCCGATTCACCCTGACCCCGATTCACCCTGACCCCGATTCACCCCGATTCACCCGATTCACGTGACCCCGATTGACGATTCAGTCGCCGATTCAGTCGACTCAGTGGTGCAGCGACCCGCGCCACTGAGAGATGAATAGAACTCGGAATAGAACGGGGTTAGTCAAAGACCCCTGTCCGGTGCGAAATCGCCTGGCGAGGCGGGCGCTGTTGGGTCATCAGAACCAGCCGCCGGACGGCTCGAGGCCATTGATGCGCAGATACGTGACGAGATTGCCGTAATGCAAGGCATCATGATTTCCGACTTGCGTCAAGATGAACATCTTGTTCGTCTTGGCGCCCCAGAAGTCCGCCGGGTCATTGAGATGCGCATCGGTGAACCCGGAGTAGACGCCATCGCAGTAAGCGAACGCGCCTTTGAGGTAGGCAACGATCTCGGTCTTCGTACCCTTTGCGGCAGCCGTGGAGGGGTTCGCTTCACCCTTGACGTTTGAACACAATATGTACGATATATCCGCCACATGATTCAGGAGCTCGGCAAACGAGCGAACGTCCTTCGTCGGCCGGTAGCTGTACTTGGACTCCGGCATCGCTTCCGCCGACTTCATGATCTTGTCCTGCATATTGCTGCGAAAAATGGATAGCGTCGTCGTCAGCGGATTGGGCGCCATGGTCGGATTGGGCGGATTGGGCTGTGCTTGGGCGTTACCCAAGGACGCCAAAACGGAGACAGATATCACGCCAACACGAACCACGACGCGAGCGATGGATCGGAACATTAAGAATCCTCCGGAACGAGGACGCTGCACTCGGAGGCCCTACTTAAGGTCTTCAATCCAAAGGATCCCGCGGTGGACGCTGTTCGATTCCACGCGAACACTGTTCGCCTTCGGCCAATTGGCCCGTTCCTGACGGCGCCAGTACGGTCTTGGGCTTAAGGCTTAAATTGCTACTTGCTGACCAATGCTGGGTGGTTCTGAGGCTGACCAGACTGAAGCTCCGTCCCTACCAATCTGGCCTCTGTCGAGGTGAGGGCAGGAACGTACGGAAAGGTTTTCGACGGCTGGGGGGTGACCGACTCCTTACCGATGCCGAGGCTGACCGGGGAGTTCGCCGCGATGGAGAACATGACATCCGGCGCGTTGTCAGTCATTGAGCGGCCGTTCCATTCGGCGAAACCAAAGACGGCCGGCGTGCCGACCTCGTAGGGAAGAATGTTAGGGCAGAACCGGCGGGCGACCTTCTGCCCATAGGAGCGTGGGTCTTCAGCGGTTCCCATAGCGGCCACGGCGCCAGCAATGGCTTTGGTGATGGTCTCTCCATACGTTGCGAGGTCGTCAGCCGGGCGGCCGGCATTGAGCCGGTTGCCAAGATCCTCGTTGAATTGGGTGAAAAGCGGATGGATCATGGGAAGACCCACACGGTTGATCGAACGCCATCCGCCAGCGTCGGTGGCGAGCGTCGACACAGCCCAAACCCCGATTCGACGTTTGTCAGCTGCGCCGTCGAGCAACTCCCTGTCGGGCACTTCCAGAACGATCGAATAAACCGTATGGCCGGCAAACAGGTTTTTCGCGCGACTCGGATCCCACCCGGAGAGATTCACGGACTTGCCGTCCTGAAACGCATGGCCGACCGCGTGCAACACGTCGAGCTCGATCCAAAACGGGTCGCCGGCTTTACCGGCCCAGACGGGTAGCCCGGCTGAGGTGTTGACTGTCTCGCCCGTTGTCCCGTGAGCCACGATGGTGCCGGGCGCATCCGGATTAATCGCATCCACACCCCTGATACAGCGCACAACGTAGCGTTGCTTCCCGGCCGCGTCACGCTCGTCGAAGGTAAATCGATAGGTGAGATCTTCGACGGCATCGCCATTAAGATCTACCTTGAACTCGTACATACCTTCCGGATGGTAGCCAGGCGCCGGAATCGGACCGAAGATGGAGTGGCAGAGATCGATCACGAAGACGGTGCCCGTCTCACCACGGAATACATAGAGGTCCGTAATGTCGAGGCGGATATCCTGGCGAGCAATTGGTGAATCGAGATGATGGGACATGGTGCTCCTTTTGCGAGACAGCGGGATCAATTCTCCCGGGGTACCAGACCAGGCCGCCGCCGTATCCCGCTCATGACCGCTCGCGACCGGAGACGCCTCTCACTTGGGATTCTGACCGATTGAAGCTGCAGGCGCATCCCGAAATAGGATGAATCGTTGCTCCCATTATTGGGGCCCTTCCGGCTAACTCGAAGTGGGTATTCGGCGCCGCGGACTGACGGCGGAGTGAAGTCGCTATGCGACTTTTCGACCGCACAACTCCCCTGGTGTCTCGGAAGCCTATCGTCTTCCTACTGTGGCCTTCCGGCCGAATGGGAGTCGAACCCGCAGGACCTGTTCGCGGTGGCGTTCTTCGTTGAGGTTGCGAACGCGAGCCGACAATAGGTCGTGCAAGGAAATCATGCCGGCTAATTGTCCGGTTTCCCTCTCGACGACAGGGAACCTTGTGAAGCCCGTCTCGGCCATTCGAGAGACGACGACTCGCAAAGGCTCATCGGCGTAGGCCACGACAGGTTCGGTGAGGATGTCGCCGAGGGGACTCTCGGAAACAGAGGCGATGACTTGGTGGAGTTGTTTGCGTGTGATTACGCTTCTCATCCGTCGCTGATTGTCTACGACGGGATATAGGTGTTGGCCGCGTTGTGCCGGCTCGCGGATAAGGGTCTCTCGGAGCTCCGCTATCGTCGCTCCAGCCGGCAGGGCAACCAGATTGGTTCGCATGACCTCTCGCACAAACAGAATCTCGAGGGCATCGGTCGCGTATTCGCGGGTGACGTGGAATCCCCGCCGGGCGACCTTCTCGGTCAAAATGGACCTCTTCAGCAGCAACACCGTCGTGGCGTGAGCCAGTACTGCCGCGACTAGTAACGGAAGCAGCATGGTGATGTCGTGCGTGAGCTCCAAAGCAAACAGAATGGCGGTGAATGGCGCGCGCATGGTTCCCCCCAGAATTGCGCCCATGCTCACCAGTTCCCAAAAACCTCGACCTT
This sequence comes from uncultured Acidobacteriaceae bacterium, assembly GCA_963740005.1. Taxonomy (GTDB): domain Bacteria; phylum Acidobacteriota; class Terriglobia; order Bryobacterales; family Bryobacteraceae; genus CAJCIT01. The sequence continues at coordinate 61,849 of CAVUCO010000014.1, forward strand.
GGTTGGGCAGGAACGATGCTTCTAATCCGCCCAAGGCCGCGCCCATCATCAGCAGAGGGGCCAGCACCCCACCCGATGTTCCGGATCCGAGAGAGATCACCCAGATGGTGGATTTGACGAGAAGAACCCCGGCGATCACCGCACGCGGCACATCCCCCTGCAGGATGAATTGGATGGTGTCATAGCCTACCCCCAGGGCTTGCGGAAAGATCAGCCCACCCAATCCAATAGCGATCCCGCCGATAGCAGGCCACCACATCCAATGGATGGGCAGTTTCATGAACGAGTCTTCCGCCGCATAGACGGCGACAGTCAATAAGGATGAAAGGCATCCGGCAAGCAAGCCGGCGATCACGCATCCGGCCAAGCCTTCAGGCCCGATGAAAATCGCGTGCTGCGGCACAGGAAAGAGTGGGCCCAAGCCGAGGAGGTAACGCCGGGCAGCGCCGGCGGTGGCACTGGCAAGGGCGACCGGGATGAGGCTCCTTGGCTTCCATTCAAAAAGCAGGAGCTCCACTGCCAGGAGTACCGCCGCGACCGGGGTGGCGAAGGTTGCCGACATACCGGCAGCGGCTCCGGCCACCAGCAGCGTCTTTCGTTCGGCGGCGGTGAGATGGAACAACTGGGAAACGATGGAGCCTAATGCTCCGCCCGTCATAATGATTGGACCCTCGGCCCCGAAAGGACCTCCGGATCCGATGGAGATGGCGGCCGAAACGGGCTTCAGCACGGCGAGCCTTGGCTGTATTTTGCTGCCATTGATCAAAATCGATTCGATCGCCTCCGGGATGCCGTGACCGCGAATACGCTCAGAGCCGTAACGAGCCATAAGCCCGATCACCAGCCCGCCAGCGACGGGAACTAATGCAGAAAGACAGCCGAGATGGTTGCCCGCCGGGGAGACGGTCGCCGCGCTCAGGCGGCCGTAATAGAAGACATTGGTAAAGAACGATATGAGATGAAGGAGAGCCCAGGCAACAAACGTACTCGAAATGGCTACGCCCATGGCCAGCAGCGAGATGGGAATGACGCGCGCGGTGGTTGTAAAATCGCCGAGCGTCTCTGTCTTCTGTTTGTTCTGTAAGTTCACAACTTGAGTTACTCCTTGCCACTCCGCAGCACCGAATTCAACGCACGCGCCAGTTCGGGGCCGGACTTTTCCAGTTCCATTCGATGAGCCTGCGCGAGTTTACGCAAAATCACGCGTCCGGCGCGTGTCAACCGAACCCAGACTTCGCGTTGATCATGGTCCGCAACCTGCCTGGAGATTGCCCCCGTGCGCTCCAGCCGGTTTACGAGTTCCACCGCGCTGTGATGTTGGATGAACAAACGGGAAGCAATTTCTCCAATGGTCGGGTTTACTCCTTCGGGGAGGCCATGGACCGCGAGTAGCAGCTGGTGCTGCTGGGGCTCGATGCCATGTTCCCTGGCTTTCAGCTCGCTGAAGTGAACGAAGCGACGGATCTGCCGGCGGAACTCTGCCAACTCGCGGTATTGCCCGATCGAAAGATTGGCGTCGGCCTTCATAATATATCGTATCACGACATATTGAATTGAAGGGCGCCGGCCGGCACCACAGGTGGATTACTCCAGTGAGACGCGTACCTGCTGGGGTTCGTGGAGGCGGTCTACTTCTGCGGGACGGCCAGTCTAGCGCTGGGGGTACTATCCGCCTTCAGATCACCGAGCGCATATTGGATACCGGCCAGGAAGTGCTCGAGCAGAGGCGCGTTCCAGAACACGGGCGCGCCGTGCCCGAGCGCGCTGTAGAAAACCCGGCCTTTCCCGTAGGCCCGGATCCACGTGACGGGGAAGTCCTGATCCACCGCGCGCACCGGCAAGATCCTATGTTTGGGCGAGAGCCCTGTCTTTTCCACATCGATGCTGAGGAGCACGTGGAGGTGGTCGCGCAAGATCGGCTCCTGAAGCTGAAAGGCCTGATCGGTAATCTGGAACTCCTCGCCGTGAAATACGGCGGTCAGCGGGCTCTTGGGGTCATCCACCTTCACGGTCATCATCTCTCCGTCCCAAGGATGTCCGCCGTTCTCGGTCCCGCCCAGCATCTGGCCGAACGGCGGCCACTGGTCGTACTTGGGATACTGCACGAAGGTCGCGATGGCATCGTGAATCCCGACGAACCCCTTTCCTCCCGCGATGAAGGCGAGCAGCGACTTCTTTAGCTCCGGATCTTCAAAGAGCACGCCATTCGTATTCAGGAAGCAGATCGCGTCGAATTGCTTGATCCGCTTTGGGCGGAACATCTCGACATCGTTGCTGAAGACCGCCTCGAACGCGCCGGTCCGTTTGCCCATCTCTCTAATCGCGTAGTTGGCGACCGGGATAAAGTCATAGGAGCTGCCGTGCCATGGATGGCCGTCGCGCATCTCGAGGTTGCTCACCAGCAGGCGCCGAGGCCTTTTCGGTTTAGCCGCCGCCCTGGCTGGAACGGCCTGGTCCACTCTCTGCTTCTGCTCGGGTGGCAGTGTCTGGGCTTGGAGAAGCGTGAAACCCAGCGTCCCCGCCAACAGCATGTTGCTGAGCATGTCGATTGACCCCGCCTTCATTTTGATCCCACAGCACAAAGACGCCGAACCGGGACAGGCGCCTCTGTTCCCAAGGCGGCCACGACACTCACTTTGGTTAACCCTAGCCACTTCGCCGCGTGGACAGAGCGAGCCTGTCCCAAAGATGTTGTACAGTCGAGCCACTCGTAAACCTCTCGGGGAGTTTTCGTACAGACTCGTCAGCAGCGCAACGGTTACACCGCGTATAATCGCAACCGGCGCACCCCAGTCGCTGGGAGCGCGAGGAACATCGATGAAACATCTCACGCGCCGTACCTTCATCGCGGCAACCACGCTGGCAGCCGTGACAAATGTCAATGCCGCCGGCCGGCCGATCCGGCTGGGTGGTCCGGTCCTTATCAAATCCACTGATCCTGCCGAGCTCGCGCAGGAACATCGCCGCCTCGGCTACAGCGCCGCGTACTGCCCTGAAGTCAAGCTGAGCGACACCGATCGGATTCGCGCCATCGAGAAGGCGTTTGCCGAGGCGAACGTGCTGATTGCCGAAGTGGGCGCTTGGAAGAACATGCTTGATCCGGATGCGGCTAAACGGCGCGAAAACCTGGCCTACGTGGTGGAACGCTGCGCTTTGGCCGAAGCCGTTGGCGCGCGCTGTTGTGTGGATATCGCCGGTTCGTACAACCCGACCGTCTGGTATGGGCCGGACCCCAAGAATCTGTCGAAGGAGTTCTTCGAGGCCACGGTCGAGAACTGCCGCCACATCATCGACAACGTAAAACCCAAACGGACCAAGTTCACCATCGAGATGATGGGCTGGAACCTTCCCGACGGCCCCGATTCCTATGTCCAGCTGATCAAAGCAGTGGACCGCCCGGCCTTCGGCGTTCATCTGGATATCTGTAACGGCATCAACTGCCCGCAACGCTTCTACCAAAACAGCGCCTACACTCAGGAGTGCTTCGCGAAGCTTGGGCCGCAGATCGTCTCCTGCCACGCTAAGGATCTTCAGTGGATTCCGGAAATGAACATTCATTTCCTGGAAGTAATTCCCGGCCGCGGCCAAATCGACTACCGCGCTTACCTGCAGGGTCTGGCGCAATTATCATTCGACGCCCCGCTGATGCTGGAGCACCTGAAGACCGCTGAAGAATACGAGGAAGGGAAGCAGTACATCCTCCGTATCGGCCACGACAACGGGATCACGTTCGCTTGACCAGGTGCGTAGCAGTGTTGCGGAACTCGCCCGTAGTCGCGCCGTAGGGTAGTCCCCCGGACTGCAATCGGCGCCCCGCCGATTTGCCGGGACGCTCGCAATCGAGTGTGCGGGTGTGCTCTTTTCAACCGCGCGCCAGCAAGCCCATCATCGGATGCGACTTTCGACGGAGCAGATGCCAAGGAGCCATGACCGTAAGAGTCTGTATGAAAGCTCCCAGCACAAGAACCGCGCGCGCAAGCAAGCGGACTCTTTCGGAGCCGCGACCGTAAGGAAGCGCACTCAAAAGCAGATATTCTCACCAAGCTTTCAGCATTTCGGCTGTTTTCCGAATGCACGCCCTGACCGTCAAACCCACGCGCGCCCGCCCCTTCCCGTAAATTGCTCTGAAAAACCCACAGGCTGAAGGCCTGTGCCACGTCGGAGGGTGCCTGTCCCGGTCGGCAGTGCTCTGAAAAACCGACAGGCTGAAGGCCTTGCTCCGATGCGGAGGGTGTGCCACGACGGAGGGTGACAATCCCTGGGAGTTTTCACACAGACGCTCAGGGTCACGGCTCCAAATCGGTCACTTCCTGTAGCGGCTCGCGTCGGCTCTCAGTGCGAGGGGCTCTCGGCACAAGGCAAGGAAGCGTCGAACAGGCACAGATTCTCTGCCTTCCAACGCATCGCGGCGTAAATTCGGGTGCGGCCGGCGGGGTGGTCGAAGAATAAGATCTCCTCAATCGGGCCCGGATCGAGCTTGCGATATTCGCCGAGCAGAAGATCGACTTCGGCCTCCCCGTCCGGCTGGCGCGCGGCGTTGATGCCATACATGTCCGCCTCAAACTCCTGGGTGCGCGTGAACGTATTGCCAATCGGTGTGAAGACGAAGCCGAAGATGGAAAGGATCAACAACGCCAGCGGCAGAACGGCCACATCGCTCACATCCCGAATCTGCCAACGGGCGCCCCAGCGAGCAAGCGAATACCCGAGAGCCCAGCGCAGAAGCGCGAAGAAAATGATGGCCATCAGCGTGAAGAAGATCGCGCTGTTGTTGATGTGGTGCAGAACATAATGGCCCATCTCATGCCCCATGGTTGAGAGAATCCCCTCCGGCGAGACACGTTTCAGCAGGTTGTCGTTTAGCGTGATACGCTCCGTGCCGAAAAGCCCGCTGACGTTGGCGCTAACGCGATTGCTTTGCTTCGACGCGTCCACTTCATAAACGTCGGATGCGGGAATGCCGTTGGCGTGCGCGAGACTCAGGATCTGCTGCTTGATCGGGGTATTGGCCAGCGGCTTGTAGGTATTGAAGAGAGGTGCAATGAAGACCGGAGCGATCACCATGAAGAAGAGAAGAAAAACGATCGCGACGGCCGTGCCCCAGAGGTGCCAGGTTCGCGGCAACCGGCGGACAATGGCGATCAACACAGCGACCAGAAGCCCGCCAAGCACCAGAGAAAGCGCCAAGCCGATCAACTGATCGCGAAACCAGCCGCCGAAGGACTGATTCATGAGTCCGTATTTTTGCTCACGAAAGAACCCCTCATACACGGTCAGCGGTAACGTCAGAAGGGACGAAAGGAGGCTGAACTCGATCCAGTAAGCGATGCTTTGCAGGAAGCGGAAGCGGGTCAGACGCTCCGCCAGGCTGCGCATTTTACTAGAAAGTCGAGTCTCCAGCACCAAGAGCAAGACCGCAACGCCCCAGAGGAAGTCCCATAGAATCAGCCAGTAACCGCCTTCGAAGTAGGCGTCGGATCGGGCCCGGGCGGTTCCCGTCACCGTGGCTAGCCAAGCATCCGTGGCGGCCTTGGCATCGAAGTGAGCCGAGGGTTGCGCGGCCAGTGGAACTACGGGATGGGCGGGCTGAGCAGACAGCACCGGCGCGAGCATCACTAGTACTACAAGAACTATATAGGGCGAAATGGTTTGTCGCGACATGGCATCAGACTACCAAGAAATCATCACTGTAAGCCGGGCAACGTTAAGGAGTTGCGAGAGATGCCACCTAAAGTAGAGCTAGGAGATCCCGGGGACCTTTTCTTCGGGCTGCACGATTTAGCCGTGCGGATCCGAACTCTTCGTCCCGACGAGCAACTGGAATGGGACACCATTGTTGCCTACATCAAGGCCTATATTGAGTATTTGTCTTCACTCACCTCCGGGCGAGGGCAGACGGACAGGCCGCTGAGCGGAAGCATGGAGCAGGGAGTCATCGTCGCCATTCACGCGCTCGAAACGGCTCGTCGTTCGGCGGAGAGACGGGCGGTTAGCACTACGGCCGACGCGGTCCACCAGGCGTCGCGGATCATACGCGGCGCCGGCAACATTTCGCTTCCCAGTATTGCGATGTGAACGCGGGTTACACAGAGCGGGTTACACAGACAGTTGTTGTGAAAGGCCGGTATCCGCTCGCTGGCGGGACCGAGAGCTTGGGCTGAATTCGATCGCGGTGTCGCGCTTTACGGGCTTTCCGTTCGCTGGTAACCGTCTCGGGTCCGACGTGCTTGGAAGGCCTTAGTAGCCCACGGTTCATGAACCTTGTCGCGCTGGGGACACGCCTGTAGCGCGCACGGCGAGCTAGCGCTCCGCCGGCGCTTTAAGACGCTGGAAATGAGTATGACATCAGGTGTGCTCTGAAAACCCACTGTGAAGCAGTGGACCGGTTCGACTACTTCTCCAGATACCAGGGAACATTGACCACGACGATTCGCTGGTTCCCTTTTAGCAGCAGGAGCGCTTTTAAAACGGCTGCCCGCTGGTTGTGAAGCAGATATTGATACCAGCGCTTCTCAACCAGTTCCGGGACAAGGACCGCAACTTGTAGATCGGGGTCTTCGGCCTGTTTAGCCAGGATGTAGTCGATCATCGGCAGGAAGATGAACCGATAAGGCGAGGGCAGGATGACGAGTTCCGGCACAGGAACGCCGACTTTCTCGAGCGGCTGTTTCACATAGGCCGGCCAGGCTCTTTCGATCTCGCATTGGTCCTCGTCGTTGACGTTGACGTGAATGGCTACGACGCGGCTGGAGAGGCTAATGGCAAACAGAAGGCCCTTCTGGATGACCTTTGTCCAACGGTCGACTGGGACGATCACCAGCGGGGGCTTCACCGCGACGCGCTGCAGCGGCGTGTGGCATTCAATCTCGCGCGCGACCCGGCGATAGTGGTTATGAATGGCTGACATCAGCACCAGAAACATCGGAATCAGCAGCAGTGTTATCCACGCGCCTTCCTTAAACTTGGCGATCAGGATCACGACGACTGTGATCGCCGTAGCGACCGCGCCCATCAGGTTGAACAGAATTCTGTGCCACTGAATGCCCTGTTTCCGACGAAGCCAGTGCGCGACCATGCCCGCCTGGGAGAGCGTGAAAGCAAGGAATGCGCCGAGCGCGAATAGCGGGATCAAGTGGTCGGTGATGCCGCGGAAGACCAGCAGCAAAGCTCCGGCGAGCACCGCCAACACATAGATGCCCTGCGAATAGACCAGGCGCCGACCGCGGACGGTAAAGGAGCGCGGTAAATAGCCATCGTCGCCGAGAATACGGCAGAGGCGTGGAAAATCGGCAAAGGCCGTGTTCGCCGAAAGGCAAACCACCAGCACGACAGCGCCGATGGTGAAGTAGTAGAAAAAGCCGCGGCCCATGACGGCAGCGGTCAGCAGCGACAGTGTGCTTTCATAACCGGGCTTATCGGGATCTGTTGCGGCGATGCCGTAGGAAGACACCAGCCACGCGATTCCACCCAACAGCACGATCAAGATGGCGACGATAATGGCTAGCGTGCGCTGGGCGGTTTTGGCAGTGGGCTCGTGAAATGCTTTTACCCCGTTACTCACGGCCTCCACACCGGTTAGCGCGGTGCAGCCGCTCGCGAACGCCCGCAGCAGCAGCCAGTAGCTGACAACTTGTAGGGTCTGCGGAAACTCCGGCAGCTTCGTGGCGGGCACGGGGTGGCCATGCTGGGACAAGGTTTGGATGCCGCCCGCGACCAGAACAACAAGTAGCGTTCCGACAAACAGACAGGTGGGGATGATGAATACGGCGCCGGTCTCACGAACGCCGCGCAGATTGACGATCGTAATAATCACCAGGATGGCGAGGCACAGCCCGATGGTATGCGGCTGGAGTTTGGGTAATGCGGAAACCAGAGCGCCAACGCCGGCAGCGATCCCGACCGCGACCACCAGAACGTAGTCGATCATCAAAGCGGCTCCGGCTAGGAGGCCGAACCCTCGCCCCAGATTCTCGCGGGCGACCGTGTAGGAGCCGCCGCCTCCTGGATAGGCCTCGATGGTCTGGTGATACGAGAGATAAACCAGGATCAGCAGGACGATGATGGCGGTGGAGATGGGGATGCTGTAGCGAGCACTGGCAGCGCCCAAGCCGATGAGAATCGCCAGGGCTGCTTCCGGCCCGTAGGCCGCTGAACTGAGCGCATCCAATCCGAATATGGGTACGCCGGCGATGGAGCCGATCTTCTCCGCGCGTTCTTCGCTCGTGGCGAGCGGTTTACCGAACAGCAGATCTGCCAGGGACATGCCTTCTTATTGTCGTCGGAAGACAGCTCCCAGAGTGCCGGAAATTTTGCTGATTGTGTTTCGATACCAAGACAAGTATTCCTACGAACGAGGCTGCTAGCCTCTCAGGTAGAGAGCTGAGCGATTGGCTAGATTCCACACACATCAAGTGGCGCTCGTCGCTTTACTGGCTGCACTGTTGGTGACCCGAGCGGCGCGGTGCGCCGACGACCGGCCCGCGCCGACGTTCTCCACCACGGTGTTCGGCACGACACTACCCGGCGATGGACTGCGGGGCCAGGTGTACCAGATGCTGCAGGTGCCGTACCTGCCTTATTTCACCTACATGAAACCACTTGCGACGGTGTACACCAAATCGCTGAATATTCCTGCTCAGGACGCTGTGCAGGGATTCCCAGGTCTGCCGAACCTAACGGAATGGCTTGCCATCGATTACCACGGCACCTTCTGGATATCCGACGCCGGCACCTATCATTTTCAGCTGACGTCCGATGACGGATCCAAGCTTTATATTGACGACGTTCTCGTGATCAACAACGATGGGATACACCCGCCGCGAGCGGAGGAAGGGCAGATCGAGCTTAAGAAAGGGAGCCACCGGATTCGGGTCTCCTATTTCGAGGGTACGCGGGAGCAATTTGCCTTAGTGCTGTGTGTGGCCCGGCTCAACGACCCGACGTGGGAGCTCTTTAATACCGATAATTTCCAGAAGCCAACTGGCGACAAGCGCGCCAAGAAGTCCAAGGCTGAGTGTTGCCAGAGATGTGGGGCCGAGAAGCCGCCGGACATCGAATTTCCTCCCGGCACAGTTCCTCCCAACCTATTTCCTCCGCCTTAGCAGGCTGGTGAAAAAAGGGAAAGCCCGGTCCCTGATGAGCCTGGGTGAAAACTCGGAGCGAGAGCGTGCTGACGCGTGGTTGAAAGCAACTGAATTCCCGGGAGTCTTGATGAGAATATCGACGTCCGCTCCCTCACGGTCACGGCTCGCAAATGAGGTCCGCTTGCTGACGCGCGCGGTTCTGTGCTGGAGTGACGGTCACGGATCCGAAGCGCTTGCGTGGCGAGTGAGGGGGAGATAGCCTTTTTCAGCAGCCTGCTAAGCCGTTAGGCAAACTATGACAATAGGGCTCCAATCTGTGATTGGATCTGCTGAACGTTCCACGCTGAGAGCTGGGCCAGCATGTTCACCGCTTCGGCCGGCAGATAGATCTGTTCAACCGTGTAGTAATTCGGGAAGTTCGCCAACGGCCCGGTCCCGCTTCCGGAGTTGCTGATCAGCGTTCCGTTGGAATTTTCGTTGGATTGTCCAGCGGTGAGACCCGCTAAAAGATTCACATCGGTAATCTGCTTTTGCCAGTTGTTGACCCGATTGTTGTAAACCCACACCACGGTGATCTGCCGGCCCGCGGCGATGTTGGCTACCGGATTGTCGACCGTCACCAAGGTTTGCGTGAAGGCAGCGGTGTAAGTGCCCAGGCTCGGGCCCTGATTAGCGCCACCACAACTGGCGTTGTACAGGCCCTGGCACAGCGCATCCAGCTCGTTATTCGCATTGCTGAAGACTTGCACGTAACTCATCGGTTGCTGAGGGCTCATTCCGCCGTAGGAAACGTAAGGGCCTCCGGAATCGGGGTAATAACTACCAAAAAGAAGAGGCAGACAGGTATCGACCACCACCTGGCCGCCCGATAGGCCCAACGGGGTTTCCGAATTAATGAACGCCACGATCCGATTCGCATTGGTTTGTGCTAGCAGGCCGAGGATGCCGGTGTTATCGAAGCTGCCACCGTCGGAAAAGCCGCGCCGGGTGTTCTGCGGCTGGCTCACTTGCCCCAGTGGCCAGTAGTTGTATTGCGGAAGCACCTCGGCCGCGTCTGAGTTGATTAATAACTGGAGAGCTGCCTTCAGCAGGCCGGCGGCCCAAGTGCTCAGGTGGAACTTCCTGACAACTTCGGCCACCACATCATCGATGGCCACGTCGATGTAATGGAGCAGGAGTTCGGCAAAGAACGCGCTGGAGCAACCGGTGATGTCGCAAAGCGAATAACAGCGGCTCACGTCCACCATCGCTGTTTGGGGATTCGGTCCAGCGCCGGTCAGCGTGGAGGTGAAGGCAAACGATTCGACGCTTCCTCCTCCGACGATGGTCTGATCGGGGCTCTGTCCCAGAACGCCCGTGGCCTGGGCCGTCGCCTGAACAGGCACCTGCGGCGATTCGACTTGAGAATAGTTCTCAATCAGATTGGTATTGACGATTAGGGTGGGCCGGTTGGACTGGCACGTATAGAACGACGCTGGTGTCAGCGTGAGATTCTCAGCGGTAATATTCTGCTCGATGTAATCGGGCGAAAGACTGAAGAAGCGATCGGGTAGCAGATAGGGCGGGTTGGAAGAATAGGCGGCGTTGTAGAGTCCGAAGGGCTTGAGAACCAGTTCGCCCACGCCGGCAATCCAGAACCAGTTTCGGATGTCCGGACCAAGTGGATCGAAGAAACCCCATTGCCACAGCACACCCAGGTAATCCGCGATCGCCGAGACGTTGAATTGCTGCGGCACAAGGCCGAGACACTGCGAACCCATGGTGGCCATGGCAGCCGCCGTCAAGGCATTGGGTGCGGCCGGTGTAATCAGAAAGTCAGCGTCGGTGATGTTCGACGGCAGAAACGTATAGAGGACACTCGCCCAGGTCCCGCCCGAAACCGAGGAGATGTATTGAAACTGGCTCAGCAGAGTCTCACCCGCCTTGTTCGGGGCGGGGAGACTACTCAATGCCGAGAGCTGTCCCAAGGCGCAGGTCAGCGCACGCGAGCCCCCGCCGGACAGGCAGACAGCGGTCACCGGAGTGGTTGAGGCCTGCTGCTTGATGGCTGGGTAGAGGTTTGCTTCGTAACAGTCCGTCTGCGAGCTACTCATCGGATGCGCTCTCCTGGATTGGCGGTGACAAAACGTGCGGCGGCAAAAACAATTGTATTCGAGATGAGGCGCGTACAAGCCGTCCATGGACGCGAGCGCGCGACCTATTTATCCAACAGTGCCCTGCGCAAGAGATCGAGGGCGGTTTGAGTGGCCAGGGTGCGGATGCGGTGCCGGCCCAGGCCGTAGCGGACTGTCGTCACCTTGACGCCTTTTCGCGAAGCCATACCGATGAAAACGGTGCCGACGGGCGTTTCTTCGGTACCGCCGCCGGGGCCGGCGTAGCCGGTTGTCGATAACGCATAATCGGCGCCCGTCCGCCGCAGCGCGCCTTCGGCCATGGCCGCTGCCACCGGCTCGCTCACGGCTGAATGGGTCTCCAGCAGTTCGCGCGACAGACCCAGCAGCGCTTGCTTCTGCGCGTCGGTATAGGTCACCAGGGCCGCCAGGAAGAAGTCGGAGCTGCCGGCATGTTCGGTCAGCCGGGAGGCGATTAGACCGCCGGTGCAGCTCTCCGCCGTCGCGACCGTCGCGTGGTGAGCACGCAGCAGGCGGCCGACGACCATTTCGAGTGTTTCTTCGGGATCGGTCGTATAGGCCCGATCGCCCAGCAGCTCAGCAATGGGATCGCCCACTTCCTTGAGCAGGGCGTCAGCCTCGGCTGCGGTCGCGCATCGTGCCCGCAAATGAACGGACAGGTCGCCGGGTGCTGAAAGCACGGTCGTGACCGGGTTCGTGTACTTGGAGTACACCGGGGCGATCAGCGTATCCAGGTCGGACTCGCCCATGCCGGCGATGCGAAAGTTGCGCACGCGAATCACCTGAGGCGGGAGCAGTGCGCGCAAGCGCGGCACCACTTGCTCCGTCACCATCGGCTTCAACTCATGGGGAGGCCCCGGGAGCAGAAAAAGTCCACCCATCCCGATTGGACAGAACTGCCCAGGCGCCGTGCCATGGGGATTCGGAAGAGCCTCGGCACCTTCGATGAGATAAGCCTGCCGGCGGTTAATCTCCGCCATGCGCCGTTTGATCTGTTCGAACCGGCGGATGAGGACTGCTTCCTGTTCGGCGGAGAACTCGAGTTTTCTGCCCAGCGCGGCGGCCGCCGCATCGCGGGTTACGTCGTCCTCAGTCGGTCCGAGGCCGCCGCTCAGGATAACAAACTCCGAGCGCCGAAGCGCTTCGCGGATCACCTGCTGCAAGCGGGCGCGGTCGTCACCCACAATCTGTTTGCCGACCACTTCCAGACCAAGCGCGTTCAGGTGCTGCGTAATGAAAAGCGAGTTCGTGTCAAGCCGCTGAGGGGTCAGCAACTCACTCCCGATGGCGATGATTTCAGCGACCGGCTGAAGCGCCGGCGCCGTCGGCTTGATGTCGGGCACGATGTCCTCAGAGCAGCAGCGAGCCTGTCACACCAACGTCGGCCCGGAAAAGAGCACTATGCGTGGCGATAATAAGGGCCCCACCTGGAGCGAACGCCAAGCCCACGATGTTTGGGCCTGAAAGGAACAGTTCGGGCTGCGGGTCCGAACCAATTGTCTTCAGTCGAATCACGCCACGACGGCCCTTGAGCGACGCAGCGACGTACAGATTAGCTGATTCATCGAACGCCAGACCCTGCGGCCTGCCAAGACCGCGGTGGAACGTCTCCACTTCACCGGCCGTCGAGATCCGGTAGACATTATCGAAACTCGAGGTGGTTGGTCCCGTGATGTACAAATAGCCATCCGGTGCAAAGGCCAGATGGTATGCAGCGATCGAGGCCTCCAGGGTGGCAAACACATAGATCTGCCGGCTCCGGCTGATCTTGAAAATTGTTCCGCTGCGATCGCCGACGTAGAGGTTCTCGTCCGCGTCGAACGCGATGCCGGTCGCCACGCCCATGCCCTCGACAAACACCGACATGTTGCCGGTGGGAGTGACCCGATAGATGATGCCGTCGAAGCGGCTGGATACATACAGGAGACCCTCGCGATCAAAGGCCAGACCGGTCGGATTCATCAGATCGGTGACAAATGGCTTGCTGGTGTAACTCGAATCAATCTTGTAGATCGAAACCGGCGACTTCTGGCCGCGTGATCCGCTAAAGGTGGTGTAGACATTTCCTTCCTGGTCCACCGCCGGATTTGCCACCGGATGGAGACTATCGGCAATTGGCAAGCCGACGATCGATTCCCAGACCTCGCTCTCGAGCGGCCCTGAATGGACTACGATTTCGCCGGTCAGCGCCCCTTCCGGGACGCGGGCCACAATGTGGTTGTCCGAAGCAATCATCAGGGACGCCGGTTCCTCCGCAATCGTGACCCGGGGATGGCCTTCCACCGCAAAACGCTGGCCACGAATCTGGAACTCGCCGTTGGTGATGGCGGCGGCTGGTTCCACCGTGGTTATTGTGGGCCGTACCGCGGCCTCTTTTCGAATCGCCATAACTAGAAAAGGTTGAGCCTCACACCTATATACAAGATAAGCGCAGCGTATCCGCCGGCCGCCAGATCATCGACGACAATTCCGACGCCTCCCGGCAACTTCTCCAGATTCCGCACCGGCCATGGTTTCCAGATATCGAATAATCGAAACAATATCAGGCCAGCCACCAGGCTCTTCCAATTCCACACTGGCGCCGCCAGAAGTGTAACCCACTGCCCAAGTACTTCGTCGACCACCACGATGCCAGGATCTTTCCTGCCGACGTGGCGCGCGGTTATGGTGGCCGCCCATATACCGGGCAACAATATCAGAAACACCAGCGCCAAGAGAGCATACCGGCCCAGGCCGAAGTAGGGAAGCGCCGCGACAATCAACACCGCCGCAATCGAGCCGGCCGTGCCGGGCCCCTTGGGGAAGTAGCCGCACCCGAACCAGGTTGCGATCACAAGCGCAAGCTTCGTCACAACGAGCGCCTTTGTTTACAGCTCATCGATACCGTCATGAGCGGGGACGGTTCCCCAAGAAATAAAGAGCCAAGATGAGTCTCGGCTCGGCAGGCTGACAGCCTGCGCCACATAGCCGGTCACCGGCCGCCCTCCCCGCCGCTCCAGTCGTCATCACGTTCGAGCTCGAGGTCGTCTTCACCGGGCTCCAAAGGGGCAGGGATCACGTACTTTTCTGACGCCCAGTTTCCCAAATCAATGATCCGGCAACGATCGCTGCAGAATGGCATGTACGGGTCGTCCCATGAAACGTCCTTCTTGCATATGGGACAGCGAATGGCCGGTTTCGAATCAGACATACGGCAAGGATCGTTAAGCGTGAGGGTTGGATGAGATACGGGCCGCCGGATGCGACCTGGGGATCGATGCGTGGGAGGCCGGGTTGGACGAGAGGATCGGAAATGGATGCACGCTTCCCGCACTACGAAACTGTTCCGGCGAATCGACCAGCTCGCCCACCAGATCGTAGTCGTGTGCCTCGGTAATGCGGATGCGCCGCATTTCTCCGACCTGGGGCTCGGCCGGGCCAAAATCGTTGATGTAGCAGACGCCGTCGATTTCCGGGGCCTGCGTGGAAAGCCGCCCTTCCCATAATAAATCCGTCTCGCTCGACGGCCCCTCGACCAGAATTGGCATTTCCTGGCCAACCATCTGCTTGTTGCGGGCCTTTGAGATCCGGCGTTGGATCGACATTAAGCGGCGCTTGCGGTTGTAGATGACGCGCTGATCGACTTTTCCATCCAGATGAAAACTGCCGCTGGTTTCCTCATCGCTATAGGAGAATACGCCCAGCCGTTCAAACTGCGCCGCCTTCACAAACTCGCACAATTCTTCGAAATCGGCATCGGTCTCACCGGGAAACCCGACGATCATGCTGGTGCGAATCGCCACGCCGGGAATTGTGCGCCTCACTTTGTCGAGCAGCTTGAGGAAGATCTCGCCGTTGGCGCCGCGCTTCATCCGTTTCAGAACCGGGGCGCTGGCGTGCTGCAGTGGCATATCGATGTATTTCACCAGGGCTTCGTGGTCCGCGATCGTGTCCAGCAGGTGTTGTGTCACGCGATTCGGATACGCATACAGGAAACGCACCCACTTCGGCTGCTCTGTCGGAATGCGAGCCAGGCGGGCCAGCAGTTGCGATAGTCCGTCTTTCAATCCCAGGTCTTCGCCGTAGCAGGTGGTGTCCTGGCCGATCAGGTTAATCTCGCGCACGCCCATCGCGAACATCCGCGTCGCCTCGTTGATGACACTCTCAAACCGGCGGCTGCGAAACTGGCCGCGATATTGCGGGATAACGCAGAACGTGCACGGGTGATCGCAGCCTTCCGCGATCTTTATATAGGCGGAATGCTTCGGCGTTGTGAAGACTCGTGCGGTTAGATCGTGGTACAGATACGGCTCAATCGGATTCTGCTTGGGTTCCAGGCCCTCACATAAGGCCGTGATCTGATCCAGCTGGTTGGTTCCCAAAACCGCGTCGACTTCGGGCATGTTCTTACGGATATCGTCGCGGTAGCGTTCGACCAAACATCCTGCGACCACTAGCCGCAGCGCTTTGCCGGTCTTTTTGTATTCGGCCATTTCCAGAATCGTGTCGACCGATTCCTGCTTCGCCGGGTCGATGAAACTGCACGTATTCACCACAATGACGTCGGCATCGGCGGGTTGCGGGGTCAATTCATGGCCGTTCGAGACAAGTTGGCCCATCATGACCTCAGTGTCAACAAGGTTTTTGGGACAGCCAAGACTTACAAAGCCGATTTTCAAATGGATTTCTTCACGATCCGGAGTGCCGGGGATGGCCGCAAATCAAGAGCTGCGGCACTCTTCAGGATAGCAGGAAGGTGCCTAGATCATCGAGTTTTGGCGACGCAGATTTTTTCCTCACCGTTCATGGGGATTCGCAACATGCCGGCCCGGTCAGCGTGGACGGAGTTAGTTTTCTTGGCATCGGTGAACGTGATCTTTGTATTCGGCTTCAGGCCCCACGCCATAAAAACGGGCGCATTCGCAGCCATCGCGTTGGGAACTTTCGGCACGTCCAGGCAGCCCGCATGGAACGGCAGCAGCGTGAGGTGGCCGGCTTCGAACGGCCTTTCCCGCCAACCCGCGGGGCAGTTTTCTTCTGCAACCGCACCGGTCTGCTCCGGATTTGCCGCCGCGGCCGAGATCCGTATCCAGCACGAATCCGGCTCCCAAGACGTGCGGAGATACAATAATCCGGCGTCGGAATCATACGCCCAGGGATCGAGGTTGTAAAAGCTCAGGCCAGGCAGGTAAGGATCCGCCCAGAGAAACTCGTAGGCGACCCCGGGGCCTTCGCGCATTACCCGCGGATCTTCCATGGCCCAGCCTTGGACATATTGGGCGGAGGCGAGGTTCGGATCGATACCAATGAGGGCGAGCGCAGCAGCACGCATCTGCCAAGTCGGCTTCTCAAGCTGCCTTGGATGGATTGATAAAAGATATTCGGACGGCAGATTCTGGAAAGCCATCAGATGGTCGGCGCGCAGATCGATGCGGGTGTTTTCGCGAACCACTTCGAGGATTTCGCACAGAGCGTACAGTTGCTCCGGATCGGTAAGCCATGTCCCATCCCGTCTCGCCAGGCTGTCAACCACACTGTTCCACCACGTCTCATAGCTGGAGGGGAAAGAAGCATCGAGAACAGTTTGTAAGAAGAGCAAGTCGCGATAATGCAGCGGATCAAGCATAGCTACGGCCGCTGGCCGGGCTTGCGCCAGATTCGTTTTGAGCGCGGTCGTCAGCAACTGGCGCCGTTCATCCGCCGTGAACTTGTCAGCGCACCAGTCCGCGACCAACGCGACCTGGCGCGATTCAGCAGGATGCTCCTGCGCCCACTGGACCGCCGCAACTCCGGCTTTATCGTCGTGAGTTATCGCGTAGTAGAGTGCCAGCTCGAATCCGCGTTGGGGCGACTCGGGCGAGGAGTTGATGCGATTTTCGAAATTGCTCCAACGCTCGGTTTTGCGCGTGCGCTCGCGCCCAAGCCGCTTCAATTGCTGCGCCGTCAACAACAGCTTCGGTGAGGCGGAGGTGTCAGTCTGAAGATGGGCGCACAGCGGAGTCGTCGCCGCCAACGAGAGAATGAGAACGGCACATCGCGCCGGTAGGAATCTCAACCCGTCATTCTTTCACACAGGATGCGGGCTGTTCGGACGTGTCGATTCGGAACATTCGCGCGAGCAACTGATTAGACGAGAACCGGCACGGCCATGTTTTTCAAGGCAAATTTAACCCAGTGCAACGCCCAAAATGTTGTCCGAACAGCTTATTTTTAGGGCCTACGGAGTGAAAAGGGAAGGTTTCTTAATGATTTCGGGCCGCAAATCTATTAATTCGGGTAGTGACTGTCTGGCACTAGTCATGCTAGATTGATTTGCGAATTGATGTAGTTCTTTTCAACCTGACCCTCTGTTGCAAAGTCAGGAAGCAGGCGAGGAGCGGCTCAAAGTAGGTAAGTGCTTGCGGGAAGTCGAAATTTATTGGCTTTCAAAGCAGTTCCATCGTCAATCCTGAAGTTGCACCAGAGGGCTATTTTTTTTGCTACCCGCTGCGTTCCAACATGCAAGTTGCCCCTCACACAAACCGTGTGGAACCACTTGGCTAATCAGTTGCAACAATATTCACGATAAGCGCTGTGCCGCGGTCACCAGACGAGTGTTCGCGTTCGGGGCGACTCGCTTGAATTGCGCAAGTAGACGGTATGGCAGTGCTCACAACGATAGAACTCATCCAGCGCACCAACCGCAGCCTTAACTTCCGCGGATGGATGGTACCAGCGCTTGAGATGGCCTGAACAGAGCTTGCCTTTGGCGTTGAGTTCGTTGCAGGCGCGCATACGAGGCTTGCGGCGCTTGAGCTTGGTACCGGTGGCCAGAACCTGGATAACATCCGAATCCGCGACCGGATCAGGCCGGGGGAGTTGTGTCTCTTCGCTCACTTCCTTCCAGGATAATCGCGAAGACACCCAGGTTACAGAACGACGACGGACCGCCGGCCGATGGTCTCACGCTGGTTGCGACTGTGCGGGGATCGTTCATTTTGCGAAGACGGGAGAATATAGGCGCTTTGATACGCTAGGAGTTCGCGCTGGCGGCCGCACGATGAAAGGCGCCGGTCGGATGGCCATGCCGGTCCGGATCAGTGAGACCTACGTTCTTCGGACCTATCCCTTTCGCGAGTCGGATCTGATTGTAAGTTTTTTTACTCGCGACCAGGGGAAGTTGCGCGGCGTGGCGAGACGGGCAAAGCGTCCGAAGAGTAGTTTTGGATCGGGGCTGGAACGGCTCTCACGGGTAAATTTGTCGTATTCGCAAAAGGAAACGCGGGAATTGGTGGATTTGAATTCTTGTGACTTGGTGCAGTCGCAGTTCGATCTGTTGAGTGATTTTGAAGCGGGCGTGGCGTTGGATTTCGTGGCCGAGGTGAGCGAGCAGATGTTGCCACCGCACGAGCCCAATGAAAAGTTCTTCCGGCTGCTGACTGCGGTTCTGGATTACATGCGCACCAAACAGCCGGGTTGCTTTTGGGAGGCCATCACGTACTTCTCGCTGTGGGCCACACGCCTTTCCGGGTTTCTCCCTGACTTGCGGTCCGCCGACGTAACCACGCGCGCCGGGAGGCGGCTAAGCGCCGATTCTGTCGAGCTGGCTGGACTGATGCTACGTCAGCACCTCACCGAACTGCCGGCTCGGACCTGGACCAAAGACACCGCGCTCGATCTGAGGCGCTTCCTGATTCGCGAAATGGAGGAGCATGTGGAGCGGCGCTTTCTGACGCCCGGCATGCTAGAGGCGCTCTAGAGCGAATCCGAAACAACGCCAGATGGATTACTTCCAAGACACGGTTTTCAAGCTGAAGCGCTACTGGGCCGACCGCGGGGCCATCATCCAGGAGCCGTATGACGTGGAAGTCGGCGCCGGCACCATGGCGCCCGAGACATTTCTGCGCGTGCTGGGGCCAAAGCCTTACAAAGTGGCGTACGTGCAGCCCAGCCGCCGGCCTGCCGACGGACGTTACGGCGAGAACCCCAACCGCCTCTACAAACACCAGCAACTGCAGGTGATCCTCAAGCCCACACCGGCCGACGTCCTTGAGCAGTATTTGGGCAGCCTCGAAGCAATCGGCATCGACCTGAAGAAGCACGACATCAAGTTCGAGGAAGATAACTGGGAGTCGCCCACGCTGGGCGCATGGGGCATCGGTTGGCAAGTGATGCTGGACGGCCTCGAGATCACGCAGTTCACCTACTTCCAACAATGCGGCGGTATCGATCTTGAGCTGGTCCCGGCGGAACTCACCTACGGCCTGGAGCGGATCGTGCAATTCCTTCAGGGCGTGGACAGCATTTACGACATTCAATGGGCGCCCGGATTCAGTTATGCCGATGTTCGATTGAGCGAAGAACAGCAGTTCTCCGTATACAACTTCGAACTGGCTGACGTGGCGGGCCTGTGGCAAGGCTTCGAGTTGAACGAGAAAGAAGCCCAGCGGCTGATCGATGGATTCCGGGCGAGGGTGAAAGCGAAGCAGGACGTCTCCCGGTATCCGGTGCTGGCGGCCTATGACCACGTGCTGAAGTGCTCGCATCTGTTCAACCTGCTCGACGCGCGAGGCGCCATCAGCGTGACGGAGCGGGTGGGCATCATTGCCCGCGTGCGGAAGCTGGCCGTGGGTGTCGCGGATGCATGGGCAACCCAGCAGGCGGGCCCTGCGGCCGCGAAGGAAGTTGCGTAATGGCCGACTTTCTGCTCGAAATCGGCGCCGAAGAGATTCCCGATTGGATGATTGAGCCGGCCTTGGCCGATCTTCACGCGCGCTTTCAGAAGCGATTGGACGAAGCGAAGCTGGGCGGCAGCGTGGCCTGGATCGACGCGACACCTCGAAGGCTAGTGTTGAAGGCGACCGGACTCGTAGAGCGACAGGCCGATTCGGAAGAACTCGTCAGCGGACCGCCGAAGTCCGCGGGCGCGGGCGCGGCGCAGGGATTCGCGAAGAAGAACGGCACCACGGTGGACAAACTGGAGACCGTCACCACCGACAAAGGCGAGTATTTCAGCTTCCGCAAACAGGTGAAGGGTCGACCGACTGGCGAGATTCTGGCCGAGGCGCTGCCAGGCATCATCACGGGCCTCTACTTTCCGAAGACCATGTACTGGACGGGCAAGGGCGGCGTACGATTCATCCGGCCCATTCGCTGGATTGTGGCGCTGCTGGGCGCGGACATAGTTTCGTTCGAACTAGCGGGCGTGTGGAGCAGCGACGCGACGTTCGGGCATCGGGTTCTGGGCCCGAAAGGTCCACTTCCGGTCACGATCGAGAACTACGAACAGCAGCTTCGCAAGAGCTATGTGCTCGTGAAGGCGGCTGAACGGCAACAGCGGATCGAAGCGGCGCTGGGCAGCGATGTTGATCCCGATGCCGCTCTGCTGAAGACGCTGGTCTATCTCACCGAATGGCCCACACCGATTCGCGGCAGCTTTGATCCTGCCTACCTGGAGTTGCCCAAAGAGATCCTGTCGACCGTTATGCGCCATCACCAGCGCTACTTTTCCGTGTTGAAGGCGGATGGATCGCTGGCGCCGGAGTTTGTCGCGGTCACCAATACCGACGGAGATCCGGACGGGCTGATCCGGCAGGGCAATGAGCGCGTCTTGCGGGCCCGTTTCAACGATGCGCGCTTCTTCTGGAAGGTTGATCAACAAAGGAAACTCGAGGACCGGGTCGAGGATCTAAAGAAGGTCACGTTCCAGGCCAAGTTGGCGGAGCCAACTTATTGGGACAAGATGGCGCGCATACGGGTGTACGCACAAACTATCCCCGGACGCATAGGCGGAGACATCGCCTCCACGGCGCGTGCTGCACTGCTGTGCAAATGCGACCTGACCACTGAAATGGTCAAGGAATTCACCGAGCTGCAGGGTGTCGTGGGTGGCCTCTATGCCATAGCACAGGGTGAATCTAGCGATGTTGCGAAAGCCATTTACGATCAGTACAAGCCCGTCAGCATGGAGGATTCCATTCCTCGGACCCGAGAGGGCTGCCTCGTGGCATTTCTGGACAAGCTGGACACGCTACGTGAGTGTTTCAAGGTCGGTCTTGTCCCGAGCGGCTCCAAAGACCCGTTTGCTTTGCGACGCGCAGCCCAAGGGGTCGTCAAGATTCTATTCGAGTCTCGACTCCCTCTAGCGCTCCGGAACTACTGCGAAGACATAGCGGGACTCGAGCCGTTTTTCGACGAGCGAATTGCCCACTACCTTCGTGAAGTCAGAGGCTACCCGTACGATGAGGTTGCGGCCGTTATGGCGCGACCGACAAGCACATTGGCAGATCTTGAAGATCGCCTCGCTGCCGTCCACAAAGTGCGGGATTCACCAAATTTCGAACCCCTTGCTGCGGGCTTCAAGCGGATCAAGAACATACTTACGCAAGCGAAATATGGCGGCGGCCTCGGCGTTGACGAGAGGTTATTCCGGAGCGACGAAGAGAGAAAGCTCTACGTAGGCGCAGAGCGTCTACGGAAGTGGCTCGGATTCGCAAGCGAGAAAGACTACGAGAGTCAACTTAGAGAGATTTCCAATTTACGAGGGGATATCGATCTCTTCTTCGATACGATTTTGGTGAACGACCCGGACGAAAAGGTACGGCAGAACCGGCTGGCTTTATTGAACAGCCTGCTGACGGAATTCTCGAACATCGCCGACTTTTCAGAAATCGTCCCAAAGGCAGCGCAGTGAGAAAAGGCGCGGCCACAGCAACAGTTAGCACAGTCAGGAGACAACACTAGATATGAAGAAATACGTTTATTCGTTCGGTGGCGGCACAGCCGACGGCGACGGCAAGATGAAAGACATTTTGGGCGGCAAGGGCGCGGGACTTGCGGAGATGAGCCGGGCCGGCGTGCCCGTTCCTCCCGGTTTTACGATCTCGACCGAGGTCTGCACGCTGTTCTTCGAGAACGGCAACAAAGTTCCACAGGAAGTGGACGATCAAATCCACAAGGCGCTTGCCAAGCTCGAGAAGCAAGTCGGCAAGAAACTGGGCAACGTGGACGATCCGCTGCTGCTGAGTGTCCGGTCGGGCGCGAAGTTCTCGATGCCGGGCATGATGAACACGATTTTGAACCTCGGCCTGAATGATCAGACCACCGAAGCGCTGGTGAAGAAGACCTCGAACCCGCGCTTTGCCTATGACTGCTACCGCCGTTTTATCCAGATGTTCGGCGAAGTGGCGCTGCATGTGGACATGGCCAAGTTCGATCACATCTTCGATTCGCGCAAGCACAAGGTGAAGGCTAAGCTGGACACCGATCTGAACGCGGAAGACCTGAAGGCGATCATCGAGGACTACAAGAAGCTGGTGAAGAAGGAAACCGGCCGCGACTTCCCTCAAGATGCTGTTGAGCAGCTGTTGCTTTCTCGCGATGCCGTGTTTGGTTCGTGGAACACACCGAAAGCCATCTATTACCGCCGCATGGAGAAGATTCCCGACTCAATTGGCACGGCCGCCAATGTGCAGACGATGGTGTTCGGCAACATGGGCGACACCTCGGGCACCGGCGTTGGCTTTACCCGCAACCCGTCCACCGGCGAGCACAAGTTCTACGGCGAGTTTCTGGTGAACGCGCAGGGAGAAGACGTTGTCGCCGGCATTCGCACGCCGCAGCCGATTGAAGATCTAGCGACTGTCATGCCGGAAGCCTACAAGCAGCTGCGCGAAATCACGACCATGCTCGAGAAGCACTATCGCGATGTGCAGGATTTCGAGTTCACCATCGAAGAAAGCAAGCTGTACATGCTGCAAACGCGCAACGGCAAGCGGACCGGTCCGGCTGCTGTGCGCATCGCGGTGGACATGGTTGAAGAAGGGCTGATTAGCAAGAAAGAAGCCGTGCTGCGTGTGGCGCCGTCACAGCTTGATCAACTGCTGCACCCGGTCCTCGATCCCGTCGCCCGGAAGAGCTTGAAGAAGATAGCGACGGCACTGCCGGCTTCGCCCGGTGCGGCAGTTGGCATGGCGGCGTTCAGTTCGGAAGACGCGGTCGAACTGTCGGCGAAGGGACCAGTGATTCTGGTTCGCAAAGAAACCACACCGGACGACATTCACGGCATGGATGTCTCCAAGGGCATTCTCACCGCAGTGGGCGGCTTAACCAGTCACGCGGCAGTGGTTGCTCGCGGCATGGGCCGGCCTTGTGTGGTGGGCGCCTCGTCGATCAGCGTGAACGAGGGCACGAAGCAAGCCACCATCACCATAGACGGCCAGAAGATGATCGTGAAGGAAGGCGAGTGGATTTCGATCGATGGTTCGCTGGGCGAAGTGTATCTGGGCCAGTGCAAAACCAGTGAGCCGGATCCGAAATCGCATTACTTCGCCACCTTCATGACTTGGGCGGACGAGTTCCGCGGTAAGTTCGGCGTTCGCGCGAATGCCGACATCCCCCGCGATGCCAAACAGGCGCGGCTGTTCGGCGCGGAAGGCATCGGCCTGTGCCGCACTGAGCACATGTTCTTCGCCGAAGACCGGCTGCCGCACGTGCAGGCCATGATTCTGGCGCGGGACGAAAAGACGAGAAAGAAAGCCCTGCAGAAGCTGTTGCCCATGCAGCGCAAGGACTTCGCCGGCCTTTTCGATTCGATGGACGGATTCCCGGTGGTCATTCGGACACTTGATCCGCCGCTCCACGAATTCCTGCCAAAGCGCGAAAACCTAATGGTGGACATCACCAAGCTGCCGCACGCGACGGCCAAGGAGAAGAAGGAATTCTCGGCTGCCTATGGCGTTCCCGTGGGCGAATTGAAGAAGTACTTGCCGGAGTTGCTGCGTCGGGTGGAAGAACTGCATGAGTTCAACCCGATGCTGGGCCATCGCGGTTGCCGTCTCGGCATCACCTACCCGGAGATCACTGAGATGCAGGCGCGCGCGATCTTCGAGGCGGTGGTGCTGGTTGCCAAGAAGGGCAAGACGGTTATTCCGGAAGTCATGATTCCGCTCATTGGCGGCGTCAAGGAACTGGAAAACCAGAAGGCCATCGTGAAGCGAGTTGCGGACGAAGTTCTGGGTGCGGCCGGACTTTCCGATCAGCATTACATGATCGGCACGATGATTGAAATCCCACGCGCTGCCCTCACGGCGGATGAAGTCGCCAAGGAAGCCGACTTCTTCAGCTTCGGCACCAACGACCTCACGCAGACCACTATGGGTCTCTCGCGCGATGATTACACGCATTTCAGCAAACACTACGAAGACCTGAAAATCTTCAAGGCCGATCCTTTTGCCTCGATTGATCAAGAGGGTGTCGGCAAGCTGATTGAAATGGCAGTGAAGCTGGGCCGCAAAACGAACCCAAAGCTGGAAATCGGCATTTGCGGCGAGCACGGCGGTGACCCCAGTTCGGTGGAGTTCTGCTATCGGGTCGGCATGGACTACGTCTCATGCTCGCCGTACCGTGTACCGATCGCCCGGCTGGCGACGGCGCAGGCGGCACTGGCGGACACTTCGGAAGTGAACCGCACCGCGTAGTCGCTCATCGGATCGATAGAACAGCAAGGGCCGTTGTGGTCAATTGACCGCATCGGCCCTTTTTTTGCCACAAGGACATTGGAACACCGGCCTTCAGAAACTCGTCCATACTGCTTGTATGTCGACCAGCGGCGCTAGTGAAACAAGCGAAGAGGCACTGACACTTCGCGCCCGAATCGGCCGTTGGCGCCGAAAGGCGTCCAGCTGGTGCGGAAAGCAGTGGCGTGCGATCCGACCAGGCCCGGAAGCCAAACGCGGAGCGGTGTGGGGGACCCTGGCCGCAGCGGCGGCCTGTGTGGTCATCGCGGGCTTGTATGTGCGGACTGGCTTTGGCTACGCGTTCGACTTCCTGCTCGCAATCGTTGTCGCCGCGATCGCCATACCGCTTGTCGCCGTACTGGTTGCCCTCCTGGTGGTTATCGCACGCAAGCTGCCGCCCATGGCCACGGGCTGGATCGCCGGCGCGTGCGCCATCGTCATGCTGGTCTGGTTTCCTCCCGAGCTCGGTATTCCGATGGCTATCGTGATCGGGCTGGCGGAAGGCATCCTGGGCGCCACAATCGCGACCTTTGTCGCGGGCGGATTTCTGGAGGCGGCGCTCAGCAAGAAGATCGTGGTGGGAGTACTCTGCCTGCTCGCCTTGTCGGCCAATGGGTATGTGGGCTGGCTGCTCGTCCACGAAGGTTCGATGGAGAAGATTTTGAAGTGGCGCCCGCCCGCCGACTCCATTCCTGCAAAGCTGGCGGCGCCAAATCCCGGCCTCAACGGCCCGAGCCGCGTTGATCGTCTGTTCTACGGATCGGGTACCGATATACGGCGTCCGGAGTACGGATCTTCGGTCGCGATTAAAACCCGCTCCGTGGATGCCTCACTCTTCCTCAAAGACTTCGAGGGTTGGAAGCGCTGGACGCGAAAGACGTATTGGGGCTTCGATATTGACAAGCTGCCCCTTAATGCCCGCGTCTGGTATCCGGAGGGCCCGGGACCGTTTCCATTGGTCCTGATCGTTCATGGGAACCACGAGATGTCGGAATTCTCCGATCCAGGTTACGCCTACCTCGGCGAGCTGCTCGCCAGCCGTGGATTTATCCTGGCATCCATCGATGAGAACTTCCTGAATAGCGGTCTCTTCCACGATCCCCCCAAGCAGCAAGCAGTGCGCGGGTGGATGTTGCTGGAACATCTGAAGCTATGGCGCGACTGGAACCGGACGAAGGGGAATCCGTTTTATGGCAAAGTCGACTTCGATCGCATTGCGTTGATGGGGCATTCCCGAGGCGGAGAAGCCGCCGCCACGGCCGCAGTCTTCAATCGCATGCAATACGATCCCGAGGACGCCAACATCCGTTTCGATTACAACTTCCCGATTCAGGCTGTGGTTGCCATTGCGCCGGCGGATGGCCAGTACAAGCCGGCCGGGCAGCCGCGCTGGATTGAAAACGTCAGCTACTTGACGCTGCAAGGCGCGCACGATGCGGACGTTTCATCGTTCATGGGTAGCCGCCAGTGGGATCGCGTGCGCTATACGGAGGCTGGTCCGTGGTTTAAAGCGGAGATTTACGCGTATCGCGCAAACCATGGTCAATTCAACACTGTCTGGGGCCGCACCGATGCCGGTGAGCCCCAAAGCTGGCTGTTGAATCTTAAGCCGCTGATGCCCGGCGAGGAGCAAAGGAAGATCTCGAAGACGTATATCGCCGCCTTCCTGGAGGCCACGCTGAAGGGGCGGAGTGAATACCTGCCGCTGTTCGAAGACTGGCGAACCGGCCGGGATTGGCTGCCGGATACGATCTACGAGAATCGCTATCAGCAGGCCTCTTACATTGACGTCGCTTCGTTCGACGAGGATGCGGACCTCACGACGACAACGGCTCCCGGGGGACACATTAGCGGTGAGAACCTCTCCATCTGGCGCGAGGCGCCGATCCCGTGGCGAAGCGGCGATCGCGGCTACAACGGAGTGTTTCTCGGCTGGAACCGCGCGGACAAGGCGCCTGTGCCGTCGTACACCATTGCTCTGCCCGATGGAGCGGCTTCGACTTGGCAGATTGCTCCGGAATCTACGATTGAGCTTTCCATCGCCGCGTTGGACGAGGATGCACCATTGCCGGGCAAGAAAAAGGACGACAAGAAATCGGATGATTCGAAGAAAAAGAAGGACCGCGAATCCCCAGATTTCACCGTGGAACTCGTAGCCAACGATGGCGCCACGGCGACGGCGGTCGTTAGCCGCTTTGCCGCAGTGCCACCGCCTTTAACCGAAAAATTCACCAAGCTGGGTTGGCTGGATAGCCAGGGCTATGAAAAAGACACGGAACCCGTGTTTCAGACCGTTCGCATACCGCTGACGGCCTTCAAGAGCGCTGGTTCGAAAACCTTCGATTCATCGCAACTGCACATCGTACGGCTGAAATTCGATCGCACGCCGATGAGCGTGATCTGCATTTCCGGGGTGGGATTCGGCCGGCAATAAACCCCCAAAGGGGACGGACCCTATTGGGGCGATAGGCGCGTGGCGCCACCCCGATCAACCCCTCCCTCCGCAACGGGGACGGACTCGATTTAAGTAAGGGGACGGACTCGAATTAAGTGGTTGTGTAAAAAGGAGATAGCAAATTTGCATGCTTGGCCTGAAAAATAAAGCTTGCCATTTCCAACGTTCCACCTTTCCTCGTCGTCCAAGGGGCGAAAAGAAGGAATATGGTGTGGGAGATCGGGTTGCCGCTCCGCTTCGCAGCTAGCCTGCCAGACAATCCAACTGATGCCGAGCTTGTGGACGAATGCAAGCGCGGGAACCTGCGCGCCTTCGAACGTTTGTATAGCGTCCATTCGCCGAAGATGAAGAGCTTGGCGTTTCGGTTGCTCGGTAGCAGGCCGGATGCAGAGGACGTGGTCCAAGACGCGTTCTTAAAGGTCTATCGGGCGGTGCCCGGATTTGATGGCCAGTCGGCGATTTCAACGTGGATGTTCCGCATCCTCATCAACTGCTGTTACGACGTGATGCGCAAACAGCAGCGGCAGGCGGAAGCACCCCTGCTGCGAGACGTCGCCGGCGATAGCAAGCCGACGCTTAAGATTGCCCTGGAACGCGCGTTGAGCCAGTTGAATGAGCGGCCGCGCCTGGTGTTTCTGATGTTTGAGGTGGAAGGATTACGGCATTCCGAGATTGCCGCGATTCTCCAGGTCCCGGAGGGAACCTCACGGAGTTGGCTGTTCGAAGCGAAACGGGAGTTGAAGCGGCTGCTGACGGAGTCACGCACATGAAATTCGAATGTGGCGATTTGGAAAGAGCGCTGGCCGTTCCGGAGCTGATGGCGGAGGCCAAGGAGCATCTCAAGGAGTGCGCCGCCTGCCGTCGCGAATACCGTCTTTGGACCGAAATCTCCTCCGTGGCGAAGGAACTGCATGAGGAATGGGACAGCCCGGACCTGTGGCCGAATATTCGCCAGACGCTGGAGGCGCAGCCCAGGCCCGCACGCCCTTGGTGGAACGACTGGAAGACGTGGTCTCTGGCGGCGACCGTTGTGCTCGGCGCGGTTCTGTTCTTCCGGCCCTGGCAGCAGTTCATGAAGCCGGCACCGCCTAACAACGGCCCTCAAAGTATGACTACCAAAGATCAGGCGTTCCTTACCGAGCAAGCGCTGCGCGACGTCGAGAAGAACGAGGCCGCCTACCGGCAGTCCATCGCCAGGCTGTCCCAGCTGGCAAAGCCAAAGCTGGATAATCCGGCTTCGGCGGTCGCGGTGAGCTATCACGAAAAACTGCTGCTCATCGATTCGGCGATTTCGGAAACCCGGGCGAACTTAGATCAAAACCGTTTTAACGTCGGTCTGCAGAACGACCTTGCCGACCTTTACCGGCAGAAGCAGCAGACGCTTCAGGAGATATTGACCAGTGATCAGAAGAATTAGTCCGCTACTTGTTGCACTGCTATTCGGCTGTGCGGCACTTGGCCGCGACGAATACACGCGCACCTTCGACAAGACCATCCCCGTCCACGGGGGCGTGCGGATCTTGCTCGAGCACAAGCTCGGCGACATAACCATCCACACGCACAACAGCCCGGAGGTTGTTATCCACGCCGATATTCGGGTCTCCGCCCGCAATCAGCAAGACGCGAAAGCCCTTGCCGATCGAATCGATATCTTGATTGACTCAACTTCGTCTGTGCTTTCCATTCGTACGCGCTACCCGGAGAGGTCCGATTCCTTATTCGGAAACAACACTTCGTATTCCGTTCGATATGACGTGACGATGCCCGAATCGTCACCGCTAGATCTTCACAACTCGTTTGGCGCCGTTTCCATCACGGGCCTGAAGGCCGGCTCGAACATCACCAATTCCCACGGCGACCTGGTATTTCGGGATGGCCAAGGCGCTCAGCGGCTGGAAAATTCCTTCGCCCGGATTGACGTCTCGAACAATGTTGGGGACGTCACCGTCGAAGGCAGCAATGGCGCCGTCAGCGCCCGGGATGTCAACGGGGCGATCGGGATTCGCAACCGCTTCGGAGACGTCACGGTGTCGCGCGTCTCGAAGGGTGTTCGCGTAGTCAACAGCAACGGCGGGGTTCAAATCACAGACAGTGGCGGCAGTGGCAGCAGCGTGAAGAACGCATTTGGCGACGTCAAGGCCACTACCTTCCACGGCGACCTCACCGTAAACAATAGCAACGGCCGTGTCGAGGCCACCGACGTGGACGGCGCGGCAGAACTCAACTCGTCCTTCGGCGACGTCCGGTTCTCGAATATCGGCCACCAGTTATCGGTCCGCTCGAACAACGGCAAAGTGGATGGGTCGCGAGTGGGCGGGTCCATCACCGTCGTCAATTCCTTTGGGCAGGTTACCGTTCGGGATGTACAGGGCAGCGCTCACATCGAATCCGGCAACAGCGGAGTGTCAATCTCGGGCGTCAAGGAAGATGTTCGCGTCAAAACCAGCTTCGGCACGGTCGATGCCAGCAACATCGGCGGCCAATTGATTGTGGAGAACTCCAATGGCAGCGTCAAAGCCTCGAACGTCAAGGGCGCGCAAATCACAACCAGCTTCGGCGCGGTGGTGCTTGACAGCGTGAACGGCGGAATCCAGGTGGAGAACCAGAACGGGGCGGTGGACGCTACCAGCACACTTCAGGGCGTCTGCCAGCCGGTCACGATTCGCACTTCGTTCTCGGCGATACGAGTCCGGCTATCATCGGATGCCAGCTATCGGGTCGAAGCTCGAACGAGCTTCGGAAAGATCCGCAGTGACTTCCCGATTAACGTGATGGGCTCCATGTCCAGCGACGAATTGAGCGGCACCATCGGCGGCGGCCGCTGTGAAATGCGGCTGACGGACAACAACGGAGCCATCGAGATTCTGAAGCATTAATCGCTTCGG
>CAVUCO010000015.1:0-76527 GCA_963740005.1 uncultured Acidobacteriaceae bacterium
CACACCCACTTGGTGGAGCGCGGCCTGCTCGCCTTTTTGCTGGATGAGCGGGTCGAGCAAGGCATGAACATCATTGTTTAAGGGAACGGTCGCGAAGTGACGACGGCTTCGACTTTCGCGCTCTCGCGGTCGATGAGGTCTTTGGCATTCGAATCGCCGGGCGCATTGAGTAATCCCACCATATTGCTGAGAAAGCCGCCTGCCGAGCCACCCACCAAAGAGATCTCATTGGGATCGGCATTCCACTGCCGGGCGTTGTAATGGATAAAACGGACCGCTCGCTCGACGTCGTAAACCATATACGGGTAGGGGTATTTTGGAGCGAGCCGGTAGTTAATCGAAAAAACTGCATAACCTGACCGGAGCAAGAAAGTCGGCGCAATAGGCTTCGCTGCCGCTTTTACTGTTCCCGCGCTGATAGCCCCCGCCATGGATGATGATAGCGATGGGATGTATACCGGAGCCGGCTGGGGCGTAGTAATCCATGGTTAGCGTTTCGTCGCCGGCCTGGCCATAGCCCAGTCCCTCCTGGGTGGGCGTTCGCACGCTCGCCGCGAAGAGCGGCGCCGATGGAAACGGTATCATTGCCAGGAGAAGAGTTGCCATCGGCCGTGGGACACGCATAGAAACGAATATATGTGAAAGCCCTGTCAGCTACGTGACCACTCTCCGCATAAAGGTGCGTGTTCCCAAGACGAACATTGCCACGACGGATATGGTCAACATGACCAAAGTCCAGCCGATCGCTAAAGTCGGGAAGTTGTGCCCACCAATGGGAGGAACCATGGAGTACCGCAGTCCCTCCGATGCGTAGGTGAGCGGATTCAAAAGTGTCAAAACCTGAAACCAGCGAATGTTCCGGAGCGCGGCCCAGGGGTAGTACGTGCAGCCTGTGAACAGTAGCGGAGTGAAGATCAAGGTGAACATCAAGCTAATCTGATCGGGCTTGATGACGGTCCCCATCAGCAGGCCGATGGTTGAGCCAACGCATCCGGTCAGGAGCACCATGCCGATAAGGAGTGGAATGCGGTCGCCGCGCACCGCAAAGCCGCTCCCGAGAATCAGCCATCCCAGCGGAAAGATGACGGAACTGGCGATGACACCTCGCATGGCGCCGAAGATGACTTTCTCGAGGGCCACCCACCAGACCGGAAGGGGCGAAAGCAGACGGTCGTCGATTTCGCGAGCGAAGCCGAGATCCAGCACCAGCGGCAGGGTTACGCCCTGCATGGATGCAATCATCCCGGTGAGCGCCACAATTCCCGGCAGCATCAGGGCAGCAAAGTTACCAGCCGCCAACCCGATCCCGGGTAGCACTTTCCCAAAAATGAAAAGAAAGAACAAAGGCTGCATCAAGGCCTGGAGAAGAAAGGGCAGAAACTCGCGTCCGGTCACCCGGAGGTCACGCCGCAGAATGGCAAAGAATGCATTGAAGGCCAGGAACGTGCGATTCTCCCGGCGCTCGGCGTAGGTTCGAGCCATCATTTTCGGCGTCGCGATTTCACTCATTAGCGAAGATGCCTCCCGGTCAGAAAAATGAAAACCTCCTCCAGCGAAGGTTGTTTAACGCTTAGGTCGCGGACCTGCGCCCCCGATGCCATGACCGCCTGCGCCGCGGGCCCAATTAAGGTATTCGCGGACGCTGCATAGACGCGAAAGCTCAAGGCGCCCGGTTCGGAACCTTGTTCTGTTGTGCCCTTATCGTCCTCCACCATCTCCACCTTGGCCACGCCAGGAATCTCGCTAAGCGCGGCGCGCACCGCTTCTCCCGCGGCAGTGCCATTTGCGGGTGCGTCGGCGCGTACCTCCAGAACCGTGCCGCCTGGAATCAGTTTCTTCAAGGCGGCCGGTGTATCGTTGACCAGAATCTTCCCGTGGTCCATCACGGCAATGCGGTGGCACAGGCGATCGGCCTCGTTCATGTCGTGCGTGGTGAGCAGTATGGTCAAGCCGCGCACATTCATTTCCCGAATCCGTTCCCACAAAAACAATCTGGATTGTGGATCGAGGTTATTGGTTGGCTCGTCCAGGAACAGGACGTCGGGCTCATGCATCAGCGCACGCGCAATCATCAACCGTTGCGCCATGCCGCCGGAATAGCGATTCACCTTTTCGTTTTTTCGCTCGCCCAGGCCGAGTTCGTCCAACAAGCTGTCGGCCAGAGTTTCGCGGGCCTTGCGCGGCATTCCATGGTAAGCGCCGTGAAACGTCAGAATCTCCCGCACCTTTAGGCTCCGGTCGAGATTGCTTTGCTGCGGCACGACCGCAATGCGTTGTTTGACGCTGATGGGATCGCGCGCGACGTCCACCGACATGATGGAGGCCGAACCCTGGGTCGGCACAATCGAGGTCGTCAAGACGCCGATGATGGTTGTTTTGCCCGCGCCATTCGGACCCAGCAATCCGAAAATCTCTCCGCGCGACACTTCAAACGACACGCCGTCCACCGCGTTCACCTTCGACTTCGCGTAGCGTTTCACTAACCCGCGAACGGTGATGGCAGAAGGACTCACACTTCCCAGGCTAGTGGAGATGTCGCTCATGGGGGTTCTTCCTTTGTACCGCAACTTGCCTGGACGCAGCTTCAGAAGCTCCAAACGCAGAAGACTTTGTAAATCAGTCGCCGGTTGCGTGGTCGCGGCGCGACGGATTTGGCACACTGGGTGTTTGCCATGAACTCCATTTCCCGCCTTCTTCAGACCCTGCTCAGGCGCCCGGCGCTTGCTTGCCTGATCGTTCTCGGCGCCCTTCCTCTACTGGGAGCGAAGAAGACCGTGACCATCGCCGACATGTTGTCGCAGCAGCGCACTTCAGCGCCGTCACCGGTTTGGCGGCCAGACGGCGAGGCATTCGCGTATCGCGATCACGGAAAAGTGTTTCTCTATGATGCGCCCGCCGGTAAATCCAGGGAGTGGTTCGACCTGACTGCACTCGAGGAGAACACGAAAAAGCCCAGCACAGCCGGGCAGCCGTTCAACTGGCAGAACCGGCGCGTCTCCGAAACGTCGCTGCAATGGTTCCCCAAGGGAAAGGATCTGCTGGTCTCAGCCGGCGGCCGCTTGCTCATCGTGCATGCGGACGGCAAGAACGAGCGGATCAACTCAGCTGGCGACGACGCAGAGGATCCAAAGCTTTCTCCCGACGGCTCCAGCATTCTCTACCGCCGCGAGTTCAATCTGTATGTAATATCGATCAGCGACGGCAAGACGACGCAACTCACCAGTGACGGCACGCCGACACTGATGAACGGCAAGCTGGACTGGGTGTATCCCGAAGAGTTGGACTTGGGAACCGCGTCGTGGTGGTCGCCCGATTCTAAGTCAGTTGCTTATTTCCAGTTCAACGTGAGCAAAGAATTCGTCTACCCGCAAGCGGATTTGTTGGGTGAACGGGCCGTCGCGGAGCCAGAAAGGTATCCGCAAGCGGGAACACCTAACGCACAGGTGAAACTCGGCGTGGTGAGTGCGGCCGGTGGCCCCACCAAATGGATGGCTCTCGGCGACACGGACTACACCTTGCTCGCTCGTGTGAATTGGTTGCCGGATAGCAAGACGATCGCGGTGGAGCGCCTTACCCGGGTCCAAGATCAATTGGAGTTACTCTTCGTGGATCCATCATCAGGCGCCGCCCGTGCCGTGCTCACGGAGAAATCGAAAACCTGGATCAACGTCACTGACATCTTGCACTTCTTCAAGCAGAAGAATGAATTCCTGTGGGCGAGCGAGGCGAGCGGGTACCGCCACCTTTTCTTGTACTCAGATAGTGGCCAGCCGGTTCGCCAACTCACCTCCGGTAATTGGGAAGTGAGGCGCGTGGTGGCTCTGGACGAAGCAAGACGCGAGGTCTATTTCACGTCGAGTCACGAAAGCCCGCTTGAGGATCACCTCTACAAGGTCTCGTTGGATGGAGGCGAACCGCAACGGCTGACCAAAGAGACGGGCGCTCACTCCGTCAATGCCAACGAGAACGGCTCTTACTACTTGGATACCTATTCAAGTGTGACGAATCCGCCCCAGACGACGCTGCATGACGCTAGTGGAAAGCAGGTTGCTGTGTTCCGTGCGGCGGATCGCAAGATCGCCGACGAATATGCGATTCTTCCCTCGGAGTTCGTCAAGGTAACGGCGCCGGATGGAACGCTGCTTTATGCGAAACTCATCAAGCCTGCCGGGTTCCAGGCGTCGGTGAAGTACCCCGTGGTGGTTTTTGTCTACGGCGGGCCCAGTGCGCAAACCGTGCGCGATGCGTGGACGGGACTCGGCTGGGAACAGGTGCTCGCGCATAAAGGCTATGTGATCTGGCAGTTGGACAACCGGGGCTCGGCCGGACGAGGTCACCAGTTTGAGGAGCCGCTGTATCGTGAAATGGGCCGCTCCGAACTGGCCGATCAGCGTGCCGGTGTCGACAAGTTGATCAGCCTAGGTTTTGCCGATCCCAAACGGGTCGGTATATTCGGCTGGAGTTACGGCGGCTTCATGACGCTGTACTCCCTTTTGCATGCGCCTGAGGTTTTCAAGGCCGGCATCGCGGGCGCGCCGGTTACCGACTTCCGCAACTACGACACCATCTACACGGAACGCTATCTAGGCTTGCCTGGCGAGAACAAAGTTGGTTATGACAAGAGTTCGAATGTGCTGGCGGCCGACAAGCTTCAAGGAAAGCTGCTCATCATTCACAACTTCGAAGACGACAACGTGCTCTTCCAAAACTCTCTGCAAATGACTAACGCTCTGCAGAAGGCCGGAAAGCAGTTTGATTTCATGCTCTTCCCACAGAAGAGTCACGGCGTCGGCGGACCGGTGCGTAAGACGATGTACGAAGGCATGACGGAGTTTTTCGATAAGAATCTGAAGGGCGAATGAGTACCGCGATTCCATCATTAGATAGCTACCGGGTGCGGGACCTTAGCCGCGTCCAAACCCCAGCGCTACTGCTCTATCCCACATTCGTCGACACCAATATCCAAGCCACCCTCCAGGCCATGAACGGTGATGCCAATCGCTGGCGCCCGCACGTGAAGACGGCTAAGAGCAGCGAGATAGTCCGGAGGCTCATCGCTCATGGCGTGAGGCAGTTCAAGTGCGCCACCACGCTGGAACTCCTGACCACGTGTGAAGCGGGCGCCAGCGACGTTCTAGTGGCGTATCCCGTGGTGGGCGCCAATGCCCGGCGCGTGTTAGAGCTAGCGAAAAAACATCCCCGCGTAGCAATCTCTGCGCTCGCGGAAAACGCCGAACAAATTCAGCAGTGGCGCGGTCATCCGGTCGGCGTCTTCCTGGACGTCAATCCCGGGATGGATCGCACCGGAATACCGCAACAACAGATCCAAGATGCGGTGGCGTTGGCCAGACTCGCAGGCGCTCAGTTTCGCGGCTTACATTACTACGATGGCCACGTCTCGGAACCCGATCCGGTTGCGCGCCGGTCGCACGCCGAACAGGGCTATCATCAATTGCTTAGGTTGATCGACGCTCTCTCGAGCGCGGATGTAGCCGCCCGCGAAGTGATCACGGCGGGAACTCCGGCGATGCCTTGCTCACTGGCCTTCGAACCGTTTCGAAAGGCCGCTTTCGTGCAGCGCGTGTCACCGGGCACACTGGTCTATAACGACCTGACCAGCCTCGAACAGTTGGCCGCTATACCCGGCCTTCGTCCAGCGGCGTTGGTGGTTGCCAGCGTGGTGAGTCATCCAAAGCCCGGACGGTTTACCTGTGATGCCGGCCACAAGAGCGTTTCTGCGGATGCCGGCTTGCCGACCTGCGCAGTGCTCGGTCATCCGGATTGGACGCCTCTGAAGCCCAGCGAGGAGCACCTTCCGGTCGATACGGATAACCCATCTGATGTTCCAGCCGTGGGTGATTTTGTTTATCTGCTTCCAAGGCACATTTGCCCTTGTATCAACCTGTTCGACGTCGCACTGGCGATCGATGGCGGTGAAGTGGCGGGCACGATCGGGCTTGACGCACGCGGTCACGAAGGGCCACTGTTGATCTCATGGGAGGCACATGGCTGACGATCCGAGACCGATCATCGTTCCTGTTGGCGGCTTTCTTGGGGCGGGGAAGACCCGGCTTCTGTTGCGCGCTGCCGAGATCCTGAAAGAGCGGGGCATCCGCTCCGGTATCGTCACCAACGACCAGGGCGAGAAGCTCGTCGACACCCAATGGGCGGACAGCGCCGGTGTGTCCGCCGAAGAAGTGACTGGGGCTTGTTTCTGTTGCCGCTTCACGGAACTCATGGAAGCGGTTGGGGCACTTTCGCGTCTTGATCTGGCGGTGATCTTCATAGAGCCCGTAGGAAGCTGCACCGACATTTCGGCCACCGTCCTACAGCCCATCAAGGCCTACCACCACACCGATTTGCGGCTGGCCCCTTATACGGTGCTGGTGGATCCGGCCAGGGCAAAGGAAATGAGCGGTTCGAAAGCCGACCCGAAGTTACAGTACCTGTTCTGGGAGCAGATGGAGGAAGCGGACCTGATCTGCTGGACCAAGGGCGATCTGTTCCCGCCGCCGCCTGCCTTGAAGGACTTTACGAATGTTCGCCGCCTCAGCGCGAAGACCGGCGAGGGCGTCGAAGCGTGGCTCGCGGAGGTGGTGGGTGGCTCCTTAGAGCCAGGCGGTAAACTGCTTCACGATTTGGACTACAAGCTTTATGCAGAGGCGGAAGCAACCCTCGGTTGGTTGAACTGGCAGGTAACGGTGAACCTGACTAATCCACTCTCGCCGGCTGCCCTGGCTGGTCCTTTATTCGATGCGATCGAGGCGATGCTCACCGGGGCAAATGCGCCCATCATGCATTTGAAATTGCTGGATCGCTGTGCGACTGGCTATGTGGAAGCCGCCGTCTGCAGGAATCAGGCCGAGCCCGAGGTGGATGGCGACCTCACGGCCTCGCCGGCCACCGAACACGAAATTGCCGTGAACATTCGCGCGAAATGCGATCCTGAGCAGCTAAGTAAAGTGGCGGCCGAGGCCTTTCAGCACGTTCCGGGTACGGTCGGGTTTGTTAGACAAGAATCCTTCCAGCCGGGCGCTCCGCGGCCGGAGCACCGCTTCAAAGCGACCGTGAAAACCGCCTAGCTTTTCGAGAAGTTTGGTGGCGCCGCATTCGCATCTTCGGCGACAACGATCTTCTTTCGAGCAATCGCCTTTTGAAAGACCTCGAAGTCCCTATCGACGAGATTTGCATAGCCGAGCGCGAATTCGACCAGGCTCTGCGTGACCCGCTCTCCGTTTCCCACATAGCCAAGCAGCTCAATCGCGTCACCCGATCGGGCGTGACCCTGAGCGAGCAGTTCGCCCGCGACGGTAGCCAGATCGTGCAGTCCCTCACCCTTCAGTTTCTTGATGTCGATGCTGCCCTTGCGGTCGTTCAGCTGCCGCACCAGGTACTGATACTTGCCGATGGTAGTCCAACCCAACAACAGGTCGGAGAGGGCTTGAAGACGGCGTTGTCCGTCGACCACGCGCTGCCCCTGGTGATCGTGGCCGGTTCGACCGAGCGCCCCAGCGTAGGCGGACTCCACTTCCTGTTTGATTTGCAGGAACAGAGCGTCGGAAGGCCCGTTGCCAAACATAAGTACCACCCAATCGCGCATGCCGACGCTGCCCGTACCGACGATCTTAAAAGCCACATCAGCGGGCTGGAAGAAATCGAAAATGTGACGGCGTTCGGGAGCCAATGATTGACGGTAGGCGGGCAGGGCCGCCAGAACAAAGGCTCTCTCTTTGCTCGTGGCGCGGCGCAGATCCGGGCGCGTTTCATGGAACACGACGTTGCCCGCGGTATCGGTGGTCGTGTATTTCTGAAGGAGATCGAAGGGCTGGGCGCGGCGCGATTGAGCGATCGCTCCTGAAACCGGTTTCGACTTGTCCCGATTGGTATGATGGCGGGCCGCCGCAAGCAGCGGCATGCCGGCCAGTTCGGCGATGGTCCCCTGGTAGGCGGCTCCAAATGCAGCCACCGCCTCAGCGCACCCAGCCTTCCGATGGCCCGAATCACGGCCCGCCAGCACGATGCTCGTTGCCATGCGCTTGGCGTCCCATTCCCAGGGCCCGGCGATGGTCTCGTCAAAGTCGTTCACATCGAACAGGAGACGGCCGTCCGGGCCGGCGAAAGAACCCAGGTTCTGTACGTGCGCGTCGCCGCCGAGCTGAACCATGATGCCGGTGTGTGGAAGACGGGCCAAGTCGGCCGCCATCAACGCAACCGAGCCGCGAAAGAAGGCAAAAGGCGATGCCGACATCCGCTTGTACTTGACTGGTAGAAGTTCCGGCACCCTGTTTCTCTCGGACGCCTGGAGAATGCCGATTACGTCGACCTTCCGATTGCTGGTCTCAAGCTCTCCCAACGCAGCCCGGCTGAGTGTCTCACGGTGTGCCCGGCCCCGGTGGAAGCGCTGTTCCAAATTGCCCCGCTCGACAACCGTTGTATTCACCGCGACCGCATCCGCATCAGCGGCGCGACGGGTGCGTCTTGCGGTCGCCGCTCTCTTCGTACTCTTCACAGTCCTAGCCATATTTAAAAGGTCGAAACCCTTAGTAATTGTAGCGGAGGTATGGATTGGGCCCGACCCTGGCGGTGGTGAATCGGAGAGGAAGCCTGAGGATCCAGTCCCGAAGGTCCATCATGGCATGAAGCTGAGGTTTCGTACCTCAGCCCTGTGGCGACCGTTGCTTGGCCTGCTCCATCGCAATCTGGTTCACGTGCGTTAGCGCCCGGGCTCCCGACGCCCCTTCGATCGCCTTCACCGCGATGTCCTGTACCTGCTGCTTGGCTTCGTTCAGTTGCTTCTGCAAATCCTGCAGTTGAGCCGACTGCCGCGCGACCGCCTCCTCCAGCGTCTTGATCTGAACTTGCGCAAGACGTTGGTCAGCCTCGCTGTCTTTCTTCTGCAGCAGCATTTGCTGCTCGAACTGCCGCTGCGTCTCGGCGCGGGCCTTGGCTGCTGCCGAGTCTGACTCCTTTTGGAGCCGTGCAGGAAACTGCTCGGACTCCTTCCTGAGCCGGGCCAGTTCTTCTTCCCGCTCCTTTAAGGAGGATTCCCGTTGTTGCCAGCTCTTGTCCAGTGCCTCCTGCTTCTCCAGGTTCTTCCTCTCCAGCAGCCGCAGATCTTCTTCGTATTTATCCTGCGCCTTCTTGCGTTCGAGGGCCTTCTTGTACTCGTAATCCTCGATTTCCCTTTGGCGCTGTTTCTTGAGGGACTCTTCTTGTTCCTTTCGCTCCCGCTCGGTATCCGCCGCCTGCTCTTCCCAGACCGACCGCTGAACGGCAATCTCCTCGTCGAGCCGTTCCTTCTCGCGATTGTAATTCTGCACCATTTGGTCCAGCGCGGTGGCTGCTACATCGATCTTATGAAGCCGCTCAAGCTCACGGCGCTCGAGTTCCACCGCCTCGCGTGCGACACCCAACCGGCTCACTTCGTCTACAAGTTTCCGTGAGAGGTCCGCCAGCGTCTTCGAAATCTCCAGCCCGAGGCTGCTAATGTTCCGCACGACATCGTCGGCGGACAGATCCTGAACAGCTTGCCGGATTCCCGCCTCCCTTTGCCTCTCGGCGGCTTCGAGCTTGGCGTCCGCGTCCTCAGCTTCCTCGGCCGCTTGTTTTCGTATCTCGGCATATTCCTGTTGTACCTGTGCCTTCGGCCGGCTGGGCCGGCTGGCCGTCTTGCGCGTTGAGGTTGCCATGTCTGCTAGTATGCCGCAGCTTCTTTCGTTAGGCGATGACGCACAGTCTGGATAGATATGCACGGAAGCGTCTCAGGCTCTAACTCAAGTCAAGTCGAGGGCAACATCGTTGGCTACATCCGCGAAGCAATGGAACGCGGAGGAATGGGCCGGGGTGGGCACAATTCTGGGAGACCACAGATGTAAAGCAGGGAGATACAGGGAAACCCGCTAACGAAATGCAGCGGGATAAGAATTGGTCGGGGCGGGAGGATTCGAACCTCCGACCTCCTGGTCCCGAACCAGGCGCTCTACCAGGCTGAGCCACGCCCCGAACAGACCCTAGTTTAGCAAGGTGCGTCGAAAAGCCGCTGGCTTTGGCAGAACGCGCTAGTTTTCGTAAGGCTGAGCAAGAGGAACAAACTCGAACCGGCTCGCATCCAGACCCCTGGAAATCA
Source organism: uncultured Acidobacteriaceae bacterium (assembly GCA_963740005.1). Classification (GTDB taxonomy): domain Bacteria; phylum Acidobacteriota; class Terriglobia; order Bryobacterales; family Bryobacteraceae; genus CAJCIT01. Next base: position 10,127 of record CAVUCO010000015.1, read on the forward strand.
GGTCCTGTATACACTCACTGGCATTTCCGCCCACTGCTTCAATCATGCGCAAGGGCAGCCGCTGCGGGGTATAGATCTCCAGTGCCACCCAGACGCCGCTGAACTTCCACCGGTCGGCCAAGGTAAGCCCGTCGATCGGCTGGCCTATCAGCTTCCGGGCCATCTCTGTCTGGCTTTTGCGGTGCGCCACCACGCCGTTAGTTGACCTTTTTCAACTCAGCCTCGAGAGCAGCCAAGCCTCTCTTGCGGTAGATGTCGGTAAGCCGCTGTTGCTCCGGCGACGCACCCATGCCTCGCCGGACGACGGGATCCACGTTGGCTTTTGAAATGTCGGTGCGGGTCGGTATCCAGAGGTTGCCGTCCGCGAACTCCACGTTGCTGATAAACGCGGAGACCGAGCCAATGAGCATCGGCTGGCCCGATGGGTGTGAGAACCGCAGCACACCTTGCTGGGAAAGACGGCCGGTTTGCACCGGTCCCAGTTGCAAGTTCTCCGGCAACGATCCCGCCATGTAATCGCGGCCGCGATCGTCGCGAAGAATCCAGCCAAGCTCAATCGTTTTCACTGCTTTCGTGGAGTTGTTTCGTACCTCCACATGCGGCTCACGCACCTCGTTGCCTTGAATGTGAGCGCCTCCGGTTAAGGGCTGAACAGGGGAGGTGGGGAAGGCTACGAACGAAACCTGGACTGGCTGATCGTCTTGCCGCGGCTTCGGTTTCAGATCACGCAATAACTCCAGGCCCAGCTGCGGGGGCCGCAGATCGATCAAACCGAAGTTCAGTTCTTCGCGTAAAGCGGAAATCTGCCCGGTTTCGATCAGCTTATTGAAGTACTGGCGATCCCGGCGTGCTTCCAGTTCATAGATTGTGAGCGTTCGCCGCGAATCCAATTTGTCTTGGCCATAAAACGACAGATCGCTGAAGAGGACGCCGTCGAGCGTCACCTGCACCAAGGGCCCGCTACCCTTCGACACAGGAAACGGCCGCAGCAGTTCCAAGTCAATTCGCACAGCGAACGACTCTCCGGCCGGCACGTTCAAGCTTGGCACGGTCACCGAGCCCTGGCCGCCGGGTGTGACGTCCTGCGCTTCGACTCGCAGCGTGAGGCCTCGAATCGCCTTCGGGCCGCTGTTGCGCAGCAGCAACTGGGTGTGGAGATCCAGCAGCATCGACATGCCGCGAATGCCGGCAGTCGACTCGCCCATGCTGAAGTCGATTAAACCGACCGGAGAGTCGCGCGGCAAGGCTACATGCAGCCACGGCGATGCACCATGGTCCTGCGCGAAGCCGGCCGTCGCGACCGTCAGGATTAGCAGCAGCAAGCTTACCCGTTTGCAGCCACTCGGCAGCATGGCAAACCACCTGGAACCATGTGCTGATGAACGGCGCAATGAAGAGCTACTGCCCATATACATTCGTAATGGTGATCTGGCCCGTTTCATCGTCAACATAACGGGCGCCCACAGCCGACGCGCCCGACAGTGAAACAGTGGCCGACGAAGGGTTCAGTAGTGTTAACGTGGCGCCTTGCGATCGAACGGCGATACCGTGAGGCGTAGTCTGTACCACCGTGCCACCAACGGCCGCTGGATAGAGTCCGGCTATCCGCCTCAGCGAATCCTCGAGGTGGCCTCGCTGCGCATCCGGAATGTTCATGATCCATCCGACCGTCAAGATGACCGAAAGCAGCCCCGTGGTCAGCGCCACGCGCCAGCCCGTCGATCGGCTTCGGCCCACGTTCTCGATGCAGCGTGCCGCATCCAGTCCAACCTTGATGTTGCCGACCATCTCACGCTCGAGCGCGCTCCAGTTTGCAATCGCCTCCGAACCGGTAATCGTCTCTGCCTGAGCTTCATGGCGCAGCACAGCCGTTGCCGCTTTGAACTGTTCCACCTGATCGCCGCAGTGTGCGCAGCGCTGAATGTGCTTCCGCACACTCCATCGCTGTCTCCAGGAGAGGTCGCCTCTGGAGTAGAGCGCCAACACGTCGTTAGCGGGATGAACCATGGAATTCTGGTTGGCCATTATGGCTTCCTTCCTTCCAGATAGCGCTTAAACTTCACTCGCGCGTTCGCGATATGCGACCGCACCGTCGCCATGGAACAATTCATCTGTCTCGCCACTTCATCTGCCGGCATATCCTCCACGTCGCGCAACAAAATCGCCATTCGCTCCCGTTCCGTCAGCAGGGCCAATCCACCGTCAAGGTGCACTTTCCGCTCTCCACGCAACACACCCTGCTCCGGTGATTCACCCTTGGAGACTGCGGCGCCGTCCGGCAGGTCGTTGACGTCGCTAAACGACATCTTCCGATTCCGGCGCAGATGATCGATCGCCGTGTTGCTGGCTATGCGCGACAGCCAATGCCCCGCCTTCTCCAGATCCTTGAGTTGCGATTGCCGTTGCAAAGCCTTGATGAACGTTTCCTGCGTCAGATCCTGTGCATCGTCGACATTGCCCACGATGCGGTAAATCAGGAGGAACACCCGCCGCAGGTTGTCTTGGATGAAACGAGTCTGTGCATCGGGAGCGGCATCCGCTGGGGCTTCAGACAGTCTGCGAACGGGGTCGTTCATATGGCCCCCGCGGAGATGTAATTCAACCTCGAAACCGGCCGGGAAACCGGCCTGAGCGGCTGTTGCGACAATATTCTGGTTGCGATACATCCGTCCCTGAAGACTAGACGGGATTGCGGCGCAAACGTGCAGGGTCGGCGGGGCATCGGCGCTATCCTTAAGTTTATATGAGACCTGTTGCCGTCATAGGTATCGGCAAAACGGCATTCGGGGCTTTTGCGGACCGGGATCTCCGCTCGCTGGCGGTTGAGGCAATTGAGCATGCGCTCAAGGACGCCTCTCTTGCGCCTTCCCGAGTTGAAGCGTTTTACCTCGGGAATTTTGCCGGTCCGTCGTTTGTTGGACAGAATCACCTTGCCCCCTATGTTGGTCTGGCTGCAGGCCTGTCGCCAGGTATCCCCTGCACCCGTTTTGAAGGCGCTTGCGCCTCGAGTGGTGCAGCACTTTTTCATGCCTGGCAGGCCGTCGCTAGCGGAGCCTATGACCTGGTTCTGGTGGGAGGGGTCGAAAAGATGACCTCACAAACCACCCCGAAAGTGGCGGAAATCCTGGCCGGAGCTGGCGACATGGCTGGCGAAGGGAACGCCGGTGCCACGTTTCCCGCTCTGTTTGCGATGATCGCCCGGCGCCACATGTATCAGTTTGGTACCACGCGCGAACAACTGGCCGCGGTTGCTGTGAAGAACCACGCCAACGGAGCACTGAATCCGCTGGCGCACATGCGAAAGAACATCACGATTGAGCAAGCGCTGGCCGGCAAGCCGGTCTCCGAACCGCTGACGGTCTATGACTGTTCACTTGTGAGCGACGGTGCCGCAGCGGTCGTGCTGGCTCCGCTGAGCAGGGCGCCCGAGTTCACAAGCCGGTTCGCGCGCATTCTGGGTATCGCCCAAACCTCGGACCACGTTGCGCTCGACGCCAAGGACGATATCACTACCTTCCGGGCGGTCCGTCTTGCCGGCGAGAAAGCCTACCAGATGTCCGGGCTCGCTCCTCAGCAGATTGAGTTCGCAGAACTCCACGATTGCTTCACGATCGCCGAGGTAATTGCCTCCGAAGACCTGAGCTTCGTTCCTCGCGGCGAAGGTGGCCCATTCGCGGCCGCCGGCTGTTCTGCCCTGGACGGACGCCTTCCCATCAACACCAGCGGCGGCCTGAAATCGAAAGGGCATCCGGTTGGAGCCACCGGCGCCGGACAGGTATGCGACATCGTCATGCAGCTGCGCGGTGATGCCGGTCAGCGACAGGTCCGGCGGCATCGCATCGGGTTGGCCCAGAATCTGGGAGGGTCAGGTGCCACCTGCGTCGTCACGATCCTCGCAGCACCTTAGCGATCGGTGAAAGGGAACGGTGCAAAATCGAGAATATGGGCCAAACCACTCCGGGCAGCGGGACTGTCTACACCGAAACGATAGTTTTTTCGGCACCTGAACAGTACGTCAACGACGCGCCATATCAACTGGCTATTGTCGACTTGGATGACGGTGGGCGCCTCACCGCTAGAATCCTGCCGGAGACTGGCCGCGTTCAGATCGGGGATCGGGTGGTCTTCGCGGAAAGGCGGAACGGCGTCGCTTTCTATGCCAAGCAGTGACGTTTTAGCTGCATCTCAACCTTCGTCATCATCCTGGAAAACACTCCGGCGACTTTCTGTATTCTTCTTCCTCCTTCTGGCCGCTGCTTCGGCTCAAACCACCACAACCGCATCCTCCAAGACGCTCGGCCAGGTGATTGATGGCTATGCCGCTGCGGTCGGTGGAAAAGCCGCGCTCGATGGGATCACCAGTTGGCAGATCACCGGTAAACTTCCGGGAGCCGGCCTGATGAGTCGCACAAGCCTCACCTTGTATTGGAAAGCGCCGGGCAAGGCTATGGAGATCTCAAAATCCACCTTCACGGCGAGTCAGAGCGGCTACGACGGGAAGCAAGGTTGGTACTTGCCGCAGCATGGCAGAAGTCACCACCTGACGCAGGAGAAAGTAGATCTTCTGCTGCTCACTTGTAACCCTTTGCGTTTCGTACGTCTCCAGGAACTCTATCCAGGCGCGACACTCGAAGGCGAGACCAAGTTGGATGGCCAAGCGGTGTACGTTGTCCTGGCCCACACCTGGGAAGGCGAGCGCCGCTTGTTCTTCGATTCTCAAACCCACCTCCTGGTGCGGCTGGAGGATCGGCTGAAGAGCGGCGACAAGCCTCGCCTGACTCGCTTTTCGAATTACAAGGATTTTGGCGACATCAAGATGCCGACAGAGATCGAACAGGATCCGCCCTATGGCACCGAGCCGAATGGGGTTCATATCGAAAAGGTGCATTTCAATGTCAAACTCAAAGACATCCAGTTCGAGAATCCCCGCTAACGCATCTCGAACGTGCCTCGCGTCCTGTGCGCTACTGCTGTGGGTAAGTTGGCCAGGAATAGCAGGGCTCTTTCCGGCCGCTCCACCGGAGCCTTCGGAAGCCCCACAAACAGCAGAACAGGTAATTGGCGCTTACGTATTCGCGCTCGGAGGCAAGGACGCGCTCGCCCAAATCACCAGCCGCAAGGCCGAGGGTCGCATTGAAATGGCAAATCGCAAGGAAGGCGGGCAGAAGTTCACAACCTACTGGCGCACACCCGACTTCAGCCGGATGAAGGTGGAATCCGACGGCGAAGATATTGAGGTGGGGTTTGATGGGAAGGCAGGCTGGAGATCGGAGTACGTGGGCGTCATCGAGAGTCTGCGCGGGCGCGCCCTCGAACTTCTCCTGAGGGATACGAATCCTCTAAGGTATGCACGCCTTAACGAGTTATACCCGGATATCACGCTAGACACTGACCCTTTGGAGAACGCGCCCAAAGGCACAGCCCTCGTTTCTCGTGGTCAGGAGGAGACAATCCGCTTCTACTTCGATGCTCAGTCGCACCTCTTAACTGAGATCGTGGCCGAGAGCGCCAAGGACGAAACAGGGCCGCGTCACTATTTGTTCGAGGACTACCGGAAGATCGACGGCGTGTTGTTTCCGTTCGCGATACGGGAGATTGTTGCGCTTCCCAACGCGGATCCGCGAGCGGTACGCATCGAACACATTGTGCGGTTTCACAAGGTGCAGCAGAACATCAGCATCCCCCAGTTGATGTTCTCGCCGCCTCGATAGAGAACAAGTTCGCTTGTGATGCGAGCTGACCGGCGTTATTGAATGAAGCCGAGCTTTTTCAAGTCGGCTTGCGGGGCTGGCGGCGTAAACTGTGCCTGCCCAAACGCGGCCTTCTCTCTGCCATCCACCAGCGCGACGCCGTACGGCGGATCCACAAACTGAAATGTCTTCCGGAGCTTCTCGACTTCCAGCGCTGTGCCCGCTTTCAATCCGTTATCGTGCAGGAAACCCGCCGCGAACTGCGGCATGGTGGTGGGTATCGCAATCACCCTGGTTTCACCCCAATTGAAACCCGACATGAACTTCGCAGCTGCGTTGCAGTGCATGCAAACCGGATCGTAAAAGAAGAGAAACACCTGGCCCTCGCGGATCGACTGGGCCTTTCCATCGACAATGATCGGGCTTGGCGCCTCGAGGCCGGTATGGAGCGAAGCACCCACCGCGTAGCTTGCCGTCGCGGCGACCGCAAGCGTCGCGAACGCAATCAAAGGAACTCGCGGGCTCTTCTTGACAGCCGTTGACCAGAGGAAAGCAAAAGCTGCGAGCAGCAACATGATTCCATCGCCCACGAAAAAGCCCGGCCCAATGGCGCGCTTGATCAGTGGGAAACAACTGCATTCCTGTCCCACTAAGTTTTGGTAATAATAACCGACCCAGCCGATGAAGAACAGCATGAGTGCGCCACCCAGCAATCCGCCCCAGCGCCTGAACTTCGGCGTGAACAGGAGGAATGCTGCCAGCAACTCCAGCGTTCCCAGCGATGCGGCTCCCAGCACTCCGAACCCGGCAGGCACTTTAGCCTGTTCCAACAACTCACCGGTCTTGAACGGATCCAGTACTTTCCACGCGCCGGCAACCAGGAAAATCAGGCCTAGTAAAATTCCCGATGTCAGGGCCACATTGTTCTTCCATGAGCTTGTTCGCAATTCCGGAAGATCCGCGGCTGAAACGACCTGCGAAGTCATATCCTTTAATTGTAAACGGAAGCGACCTTCCCAAAGGCGGCAGCCGCGTTGTTCTTTTGACGCGCTGGAGTGCACCGCGGCCGCGACCCAAGCTTCGGAGAAAGCACCAGGGCGCTCGGGCAATGCGGAGTAGCCAACGCCTCGCCAAAACCATGCGATCATCGATAGCATTGGAAGTCCAACTCACGAGCAAAGGAACACTCTCATGAAACGCACGCTGCTCCGCTTCGCCGGCTTGGCCGTCTTCGCCGCCGGTTCTCTAGTAATCGCTTCCGCCGCAGAGTTCGAAGGTGTCCTGATGGATCAGGCGTGTGCAGCCGATAGCGCCAAGGATGGACAAAAGGCCGCTTTGAAGCACGATAAGGATTGTGCGCTGATGGCCGCCTGCGTGAAGAGTGGCTACGGCATTATCACGGCGGACGACAAGTTTGTGAAGCTCGATCAGGGCGCGACCGACAAAGTGGTGGCCGCGCTCAAGAAGACAGACAAGCCCGACAACCTGAAGGTCAAAGTTATCGGTGAGATGAACGGCGACACCATCACGGTAACATCGATAACGGTAATCTAGCCGTTTCGAACTGGTGGTCTTCCAGCTTCCCCTGGCTATTCTTCCGTGCTCTTTAAGAATCGCCCGACGAACTGGTCATAGACAACAGTTCCGATCAGCCCACCCAAAATCGGCCCCACAATTGGCACCCAATATCGATTGGTTCCGTCCGTCATTCCGTTGTTGCTGAATCCTGCCACGACCGTAAACAGCCGCGGTCCGAAGTCGCGAGCAGGATTGATGGCATATCCGTGCATGCCACCGAAGCCCATGCCGATGGCAACCACGCTGGCGCCCACCAGTATAGGCGCGTATCGGGCCGAAGGTCCCACGTTGCGGTTGTCGGTGACTGCCAGAACACAAATCAGCAGTAGCGCTGTCCCGACGATCTGATCGAGCAAACCCGCTGCGGGCATGTCGGGGAAAGCTGGGAATGTTGTGAAAACACCGGCCGTGTGGTCGCGCAGAGGGTCCACTTTATTGAATTGCGGCAGATAGTTCACGAACACGACCGCAGCCCCACAGAATGCTCCGGCAACCTGGGCCACTGTGTACGGGAGGACCTTCTTCCACGGGAACCCGCGAAAGGCCGCCAGCGCCACGGTTACTGCCGGATTCAAGTGCCCGCCGCTGATCTTCGCGGAAACATAGACGCCGAACGTCACCGCCAGCCCCCAACCGAGAGTGATGTTCGTATATCCGCCCTTTACGATTTCGCCGGGGATGTTGTTGCCAAAAAGCAAGACCATGGCCACCACACCGTTGCCGAATAAGAGAATCAACATGGTGCCCAGGAACTCTGCCAGGAGTTCGGCAGTCAATGAGGGAACAGCAACGGGCTTAGACATTCCAGCAGAGCATATCAGAGACGCCCCAAAAGTCTGCTTCCCATTAGCCCGTCGGATCGCCGTGAATTTCCACCGCTTCAGCCTCTTCCACCAGGAGCGGCTCGGGCAGCTTGCCGCTCCAGTTAGCCCAACCCCAGAAAATCGCAGTGGATGAACTCAGCAGTCCCGATACTGCGCCAATGAGGCGAATGGGGTAAGACACGGAAGCAATGCCCGCGCCCATCATCGACAGCAGCATGGTGGACCAGTTCATGGTTTCGACGGTCGAAAAGACTCGTCCTCTATAGCGATCCTCTACATGTTTCAACAGCGTCGACCAATTCAGGACGGAGCTAACCGCCACCGCGGCGCGAGACAGACACATGAACCCGAGCGCCCAATACCAGTTCGTCATTTGGCTGAAAACAATGTAGGCGCCACCGTGAATCAGGTAGCAAAAAAAGACGGTGCGCTTGTAAGATTCGAACTTGAGCGTGCGCCCTAAACGGTTCCCGATGATCCCGCCAATCAGCAGACCGACGCCGGCGATTCCCCACAACTGGCCCAAGCCGGTTGCGCCGCGCTTGAAAACCAGCTCGCTAAAGAGTGTGAAGAGAACCTGTGCCGCTCCGCCGCCGCTCGCCCAACCCACCGAGATCAGGCCAATGCCCAGAATCAGCGGCGACGCCCACATGTACTTCAGGCCTTCGGCGTATTCGTGCCACGGCCGAACCACCTGCGTCTCGTTGAGCATCGTACGCTCCGCTCGGAAATGACCCTTCGCAGTTCGCAACCGCCAGATGCAAAACGCCGAGACCAGAAACGAGAGCGAATTGAACACGAAGGCGATCTGGTAACCAAATTGATCCACCATCGTGCCGCCAAAAAAAGCGCCCACCGCAAGCGTCATCCATCCCGTGGTCTGCGTGAGGGAATTCGCCGTATGCAGCTCTTCTTTGGTGGCAATGGTCGGCAGGATCGCCGAACGCCCGCTGGTGAAAAACGGCGACGCCAGCATTAACAAGGCGCTCAGCAGATACAGGAGCCATGTCTGGCTATAGAAGATGGCCAGAATGAAGCCCAGCGCAATGCACGCGCGAACCAGGTCGCTCGCAATCATGATCTTCCGCCGGTCGAAGCGGTCCAACAAGACTCCCGCCAACGGGCCGGCCAGCACCGCCGGAATTGCCCGGGATAACATGATGCCCGAAATCACGTCCCCGCGGTGTGTGAGGCGGATAGCCAGACTCAACACGGCTACGTTGTTGAAGTGATCGCCTATCTCGCTAACCACTTGGCCGGCCCAGGTATACCGGTAGTTGCGATTCTGCTTCAGAAGTTGTGTGAATTCCGACACGTTTTGAGAGAAGCCGAGATGCGAGACTAGGGGATTTCGCCGTGTGCAACAAACCGCGGTCAGGCTTTGAACTACGCGCTGATTTGCTACGACGAAGTTGCTTTTCTAAATTGTCTCAAACCGTTTCGCGACGCCGCGAAGGTCGGCTCAATTTCCAGACCGCCAATCCGGTTTTGTGTTCGCTGAGTCGGCGTCGAAAGCCGGGTGTGTCGGTTTACGCCCGAACGCACTTTCAGCTGCATGAATAGGTGAGCAGGGCCTACTGGATGATCTCCGTCAGCACGCGCCCCGACGAACCGGCGGGCGTTTCAACGTCCAGCAGCGTCGCCAGCGTTGGCGCAATGTCATTGACAGAGATCGTCTGGTTGTAGCGCCCCGGCTTGATTCCCGCACCAAAGAACAACACCGGAACGTGCCGGTCGTAACCCCAGGGCGAGTAATGCGAAGTTCCCGCCTTACCCAGCACGAAGTACGGATCGTAAACGATATTGAGGTCGCCGCTCCGTCGTGGATAAAACCCAAACGTCTCGGCTTGCGCAACTTCGTCGCCGGTGACGCCGGTCTCAAGCTGATCGTAGCTGTACACACGCGCTACATGCAGCTGTGGGGTTGAAAGCAAGGCCTGCCGGGCCACATCGCAGAGTTCCTGCAGATCGATCCGCCGGCCATCGGCGGTTCTGAAACCTTCCACCGTTTTGCGATTCAGATACAAGCTCACTTCGCTCACGCCCGGGATAAGCCACTCCGCCTTTCCAAAGCGGTTCGTCAAGGCGGAATTCACCACCTCTTCCGCGTTTAGCGTAATGTAACCCCCTGGCATGTGGCGTTCTTCATCGCCGGGCAGCGGCGCGACGCCGTGGTCGGCGGTCAGCACGATAACAACGTTCTTAAGCCCCACCTTCTGGTCGATCAAATGAAACAGTTTCGCAAGCTGTTGGTCGGTACGGATTGACATATCCTTGACCTCCGGCGCATACGGCCCCACCCGGTGGCCCACATAATCGTTCGACGAAAACGAAACGACCAGTACGTCCGTGGTGTCGCGCTGTCCCAGTCGTTCCGCCGTAATGATCTGCTCGGCGAAGCGCTCTATCAACTCGTTGCCCCATGGGCTTGCAGGCAGCTTTGCATACGGTGTCTTGCTGCCCGGGTCGGGCCGGAACTCCCATTTGTCGAATCCTTCCCATTTCTGTTCGACATACTTGGCAGCAAGTTTTTGATTGTTGAAAGCCTGCGCCCAATCGGGCAGTTCCTTCATGTAATACGTGCTGGTTGCAAAGTTTCCAGTGGCATCGTCGAACCAAAAAGCGCCGTTAGCGCGATGTCCCGCCGGGAGAATCGCGCCCCGTGGCTTGATCGAAACGCCAAACACCTTGGAGGCATCCGACACATTCCTCAACTCGTCACCCAGCGTAGTCACCACCATGCGCCGTGGCGAGGCCGGGTCTGAATCCGTGCATTTCTTTCCTTTTTCGACTTGGCGCCCTCCCACCGTCTGCTCGTTCCAGTCGCAGACGCTGGTCACAATCTTTCCCTCCTCGCGGTCATACCAGGTGTTTCCCACCATTCCGCTGACGGACGGCATCGCCCCCGAGAGGAAGATACTATGGCCGACTGAGGTCACGGTGGGCGATTGCCGGTAGTAAGCGTTTGTGAAATCCGCTCCTTTCGTCAGCAGCATGTCGAGTCCGCCATGGTAGCTGGAGCGAAACCGTGTCAAATAGTCGTAGCGGAACTGGTCGACGACGATTGCCACCACCAGCTTCGGCTTCAAACTGGACTGAGCGCCAAGGATCGGGACGAAGACGCTGCCAACGGCCAGGGCAGCACCGAATGTCTGAGATATACGCATGCGGCCTCAGGTTAGCAAAGCCACCGCAGTGCCGCCGCTTCTCGACCACAAGTCGGGCTGAGAGACTGTTGTTAGGCCCATGAATCGCAGATCAGCTCTCCGGCTTCTTGCCGCGGCGTCGTTCGGCTCCGGCATCTTTCCGCCTTATGCATGGAGCCGAAACGACGCCCTCGATCCGCTGACTTCCATTCCTCTGAAACCGCACCCTCGTTTGATCGCTTCCGGCGACCGCCTTACCGAGATCCGCAAACTCGTGCGGACCGATCCCATCGCGAAGGCGTATTACGCCGACCTTCGCGACCAGGCCCGGCAGATCCTTAGCCAGCGGCCCATCGAATACAAGCTCATTGGTCCGCGTCTGTTGGATAAGAGCCGGACTTGCCTTCAGCGCGTGTACCTGCTTGCATTTCTTTGGTGTCTCGATCAAAGGCCGGAACATCTCCGCCGGGCGCTCGCGGAACTACGTGCCGCCGCCGCGTTCCCGGACTGGCATCCTCCGCACTTCCTGGATGTTGCTGAGATGACGCATGCCTTTGCCATCGGCTACGACTGGCTCTACGATGGACTGACCCAGCCGGATCGGGATTTGCTTGCCAAGGCGATCATCGAGAAAGGTCTCAATCCAGGTCTGGCCGCCTACGCATCCAAAGCGTTCTGGGTGGCTCCGCACAACAACTGGAACCTGGTCTGCAATGGAGGCCTCGGGCTGGGAGCGCTGGCGATCGGAGACGTCGATAAGGACAAGGCAAATGCCGTCCTCAATAACGTCCTGTCTTCACTACCGCCGGCCATGATCCTCTATGCACCGGATGGCGGTTGGATCGAGGGCCCCGGCTACTGGGCCTACGCAACACAATACGCAGTGAATCTGATTGCGGGCCTGGACAGCTCGCTGGGCCGCGACTATGGCTTGTCCGATTCAGCCGGATTTCGCCGCACCGGCGATTTCCGTCTCCAATCCACCGGACCGTTGGGTCTTGCCTTCAACTATGCGGATGCGCACGAACAGTTAGATCCGGCGCCGCAGCTAAACTGGCTATCGACGCGCTTCCAGCAACCCGCTTACGCGTGGCAGGAGCAGACCTTCGCGTCCAAAAAGGGCGAGGCCTCGCCTCTCGACCTGATTTGGTTTTCCAATGCTGGCAAGGGCCCGGAAGAGACCGGTTTCCCCCTTGCCCAGCAGTTTCGAGGCGCCAACGCCGCCTTTCTCAGAACCTCTTGGACGGACCCCAACGCCCTGTACGTCGGCGCCAAGGGAGGCGACAATGCAGCCAGTCACGCGCATCTGGACCTCGGTTCCTTCGTCTTCGATGGGGCCGGCGTGCGCTGGGCAATGGATCTCGGCCCTGACGATTACAACCTGCCCGACTACTTCGGCAAGAAACGCTGGACGTATTACCGCCTCCGCACGGAATCCCACAATACGCTGCTCATCGATAACGACAACCAATCGGAAACCGCCAAGGCCTCTCTCCATCTGGCCGGTTCTTCCATCGAGATCGATCTCGCTGATGCCTACCCCGACCGGCTTCACAGTTGGACGCGTCAGCTTTCATTTCTTGACGGCCAGACTTTGCGGATCGTCGACGAAGTGGCCGCCACTCGCCCCATCGCTCCAGTGTGGGCCATGGTTACCTCGGCCAGTGTGGAGGTTTCCGACCGCAAAGCGACACTGCGCAAAGACGGCAAAACCCTGCTCGTGCGAATCGAATCGCCGGAGGCCGCCCGATTCGATACGGTTTCAACTCATGCGCCTGCGCCACAGGATCCGAACACCGGCACGACCAAGCTCGTCGTCCGCTTACTGGAGCCGTCGACCGAAATCCGGATCGATGTCCGGCTCACGCTGAACGTCAACGGGGACTAGCGTAAACAGAGGGCGACAGCACACTCTGGGTCTGCCAAAATGGCTTTGATATGCCAGAAACCGTCATCTTCGTCGCTAACGGGGACCTTCGGCTGTCCGCCAACCAAAAGTGTTGGCCGGCACAGCACAAGGTCGAGCAGGCCTTGGCCGAGGCTGTTCAGCGCTTCGGTTTTGCGATCCAGCGGGGACATCCCGTCGACGCGGTGAAGCAGCACGGCTTCATCGATTCCCAGAAGAGCGGCATGGAGGTTTTCCGGCACATCCCCGTGGACGCGCCGCTCATCGTGGTAGAAGCTGTCTGGCAGTACAGCCATCACCTCCTCCACGGCCTCATCACCCACAAGGGACCGATCCTGACCGTCGCGAATTGGAGCGGCGAATGGCCCGGTCTGGTCGGAATGCTGAACCTCAATGGTTCCCTCACGAAGGCAGGAGTCAAATACTCGACCCTCTGGTCCGAGGACTTTACCGACGAGTACTTCCTGTCGCGTCTCGAGGCTTGGCTCAACGGCCGGCCAGTCGAACATGACGCCAGCCACGTCCGCCCGCTCAGCCAGGTCCAACTACCCGGCGCGGCTGAAGAAGTCGGCGCCCGCCTGGGGCGCCAGTTGAAGAAAGACAAAGCCATCATGGGCATCTTCGACGAAGGATGCATGGGCATGTTTAACGCCATCATCCCGGACGAACTCCTGATGCCGACTGGCGTATACAAGGAGCGTCTCAGCCAGTCTTCACTGTATGCGGCTATGCGTGAGGTCACCAACGACGAAGCTCACACTATCCGTGTTTGGCTGGACGCAAAAGGCGTTAAATTCATCACCGGCAAGAACCCGGAAACCGAGTTGACCGATGCCCAGATCCTCGACCAGTGCCGCATGTATATTGCCGCGCTGAGGATTGCAGACGAATTCGGATGCGCCACCATCGGCATTCAGTATCAACAGGGGTTGAAGGATCTTGCTCCGGCCTCCGACCTCGTCGAGGGTCTCTTGAACAACCGCGAGCGTCCGCCGGCTTATGCCAAAGATGGCCGCGTTCTGTACCCGCGCGAACCGCTGCCGCACTTCAATGAGGTCGATGAATGCGCGGGCCTGGATGGCCTCATCACCTACCGCATCTGGAAGGACATCGGCCTGTCACCGGAAAACACGCTGCACGATGTTCGTTACGGCGAAGCCTACAATGGCAAGTTCGTCTGGGTCTTCGAAATCTCCGGCGCCGCTCCGCCCGAGCACTTCATCGGTGGTTTCCATGGAACCGTCAGCGAGCGCCAGCCGCCTATGTACTTTCGCCTGGGTGGGGGGAGCCTAAAAGGCATCAGCAAGCCGGGCGAGATCGTCTGGAGCCGCATCTTCGTCGAGTCCGGCAAACTCAGGGCGGATCTCGGCCGCGCACAAGTGGTCGAGCTTCCCCGCGAGGAAACCGAGCGCCGCTGGCGTATCACAACGCCGCAATGGCCCATTATGCATGCCGTGACGTACGGCATCTCTCGCGATCAAATGATGGGCCGGCACAAGGCGAACCATATTCAGGTCGCCTACGCAACCGATGCCGGTCTGGCGAACTTCGCGCTCGCGGCAAAAGCAGCTTTCTTCCGCGAGATTGGCATTGACGTCAGTATCTGCGGGACCGAAACCGGACTGTAATGCGAGTCGGCATCATCGGCACCGGCGCCATCGCGGACAAGCATGCGCAGGCGTACCACAACATTGGTTTCACCCTGGCCGCATGCTCTAACCATACCGAGGAGCGTGGCCGTGCTTTCGCCGCTCGCTGGAATACGGAGTTCATCCCCGATTACCGCGATCTCTGCCGTCTTCGCGGTCTCGACTTCGTCGATGTGTGTACCTTCCCGGATTTCCGTCTGCAGCCCCTCGAGATCTGCGCGGAGATCAAGCGGGCCATCCTGGTCCAAAAACCCATGGCTACGGACTTGGATACGGCGAAGAAGATGCTCCGCATCGCACGGGAGGCCAAGATTCCGTTCGGCGTGGCCAGCCAGCACCGCTTTGACGACGCGACGCTCTTTCTTAAGCGCGTATTACCGGCCGGCCGGCTCGGCAAGATTCTCGAGGCAGATGCCTACATCAAGTGGTTCCGTAATGATGAATACTACTCGCGGCCCATCAAGGGTTCGTGGCATACCGAGGGCGGCGGCGCCCTCATCAATCAGGCCATCCATCAAGTGGACATTCTTCTCCATCTCGCGGGGCCAGTAAAGTCCGTCAGCGGCATGTGGCAGTTGGGCGCGCGTCATAAGATCGAATCGGAGGACGTCGTTAACGCCCTGCTGCAATACGCTTCCGGAGCAACCGGTGTTATCCAGGCCTCCACCGCCTTCTGGCCCGGTTATACGGAGCGCATCGAGATTCATGGCGTCAAAGGCACGGCTATCATTTCCGGCGACCAGCTCACTCAGTGGGATGTCCTCGACGATGCCGAAGCCAACGCGCAGGACCCCGCCCCGGTAGCAGCCAATGTCTCCTCCGGCTCATCGGATCCAATGGCTATTGCGCTCACCACCTTCGAGCGCCAGTTTCTCGATTTCGCGAATGCAATAAAGTTCAAGACACGACCATTTGCCGACGGCGAATCCGGCTATCGCGCGCTCGAGCTTGTGATCTCGGTCTACGAGTCGTGCCGGAAGGGCCACCGGGTACAATTAGGCGTCGGCTCCTAACCCAATCATGAAGCTCTATCCGCAATGAACTGGCGTCTTCGCGTCCCGGCATCCAGCGCGAATCTCGGTCCCGGCTTCGACGCTCTCGGTCTCGCCCTAGACATGCACTTGACCTGCACGTTCTCGCCTGCGGCAGCCCTGCGTATCAGCGCGAGTGGCCTGGATGCTGCAGAGATTCCTCTCGACGAAACCAATCTCATCTGGCAGACCGCGCTACGAGTGGCCGATGATGTGGGACGGAAGCTGCCTTCACTCGATCTCAACATCGCGAACGATATTCCACTTGGCAAGGGCCTTGGATCCAGCGCCGCCGCTCTCACGGCGGGCGTCGTGATCGCTGACAAACTATTGAACCTGAGCTGGTCACGCCATCGCATTCTCGACGAAGCCGCCCAGATCGAAGGCCATCCCGACAACGTCTCTGCCTGCGTGCTCGGCTCGATTGTTGCGAGTTCCATCGATTCCAAGGGCATCACCCATGCCGTGCGGCTTGAGTTGCCTTCCAATTACGGTGTCGCCGTTGTAGTGCCCGACTTCCCCTTGCCGACCGTGCAAGCCCGCGCCGTGCTGCCGGCCTCATATAGCCGGGAAGACGTGGTGTTCAACGTCCAGCGTTCCGCGCTACTGATTGCTGCGCTTTGCACAGGCAGCACGGAATCTTTCTCGGCCGCACTCGAAGACCGCGTCCATCAGCCTTACCGCGCTCACCTCATCCCGGGCTTCAGCGAAATGCTCGAGTTGAAAGCGCCGGGCCTGCTCGGTTGCGCGCTCAGCGGCGCCGGCCCATCCGTTCTCGTTTTCTACGAGCGTGGGAGGGAGCACGTCACGGCGCTCTTCGAAGAATCGTTTGCTCGCCATGGCCATGCAGCCAAAACTTTCTTCACAGAAATCCAACGCACCGGTTTCTGCATCGCCGAGGTGTAGGCCGAAGGACCGTCAGACCCCACGCTTCGCTCCCCACAAGTCGATATGCAGTCGTGGGCTGAACCGGTATCCCATTCGTTTGCACACCTCCGTCAGCCATAATCCGCGTTGTTGCAACGTGTCGCGGTCTATGCCTTCCGGCATGAGAATGACGTGCCTTCGCTCTGCCCCCAGTTCAAGGCACATCGCCTCAATCTCCGCCAGATCTTCCGCCGCCGCCACCACAAACTTCAGCTGGTAAGGATAGTTCGTCATCAATTGCTTGAGAACTTCCGGCTGATAGCGAAGCCGTTCGTGTTGCCCCGCCCAGCGGCCACCATCGCGAGTGTGAGGCACCGAGTTCTTCAGCTTCGGGCTGATGCTCATCAGGTCACAAGCCAGCGGTGCTTGAACGGTCCCGGCGGTTTCAATCGTGATATGCAGCCCTTGTTGGCGCAGCCCGCCCGCCAGCTCGCGAATCTGCGGCGCGATCATTGGTTCACCGCCCGTCACCACCACATGCCCGGCCCCAAACTCGCTCACCCGTTGCAGAATTTCCTCAACGGTCAGTTCTTCGCCTTCCGGATTCCACGAAGTATAAGGGGTATCGCACCAGACACAGCGCAGATTGCAACCGGACGTTCGGACGAACACCGACGGCACACCAACCAGCGAACCCTCGCCTTGAACGGAATAGAAGATCTCCGCGATCTTCATGCAACCTGATGCGCCAGCGGATCGGGCACACCCGCTTCCTCGAAGCCCTTCTTGCGTAGCAGGCATGAATCGCAGCTTCCGCAAGGCCGGCCAACGGGATCGGGATCGTAGCAGCTGCGAGTGGCGCCCAAATCCAAGCCCAGCGCTACAGCCTGTTTCACGATATCGGCTTTCGTCAGCTTGGCCAGCGGCATGTGAATCTTGAGCTTCGTCAACCCCTCCACGCCCGCCCTGGTGGCCAGATTCCCCATTCGCTGAAAGGCCTCTATATACTCGGGCCGGCAGTCGGGATAGCCCGAGTAATCGATCGCATTCACGCCGATGAAGATATCTGAAGCCTCCAGTACTTCCGCGTAAGCCAGTGCCAAGGAAAGAAAGATGGTATTCCGGGCCGGGACGTACGTGATGGGAATTCCGTGCTTCAGGGCATCCACGCTGTCGTGTTTCGGCACGGCGATGTCGTCCGTCAGCGCGGAATGCCCGAAGATTCGCAGATCGATGTGCGCCACCTTGTGTTCCTTCGCACCCAGGCTGGCCGCAATCTTCGCGGCGGCCTCTAATTCGACCTTGTGGCGCTGGCCGTAATCAACGGACAGGGCATAGCAAGTAAATCCCTCAGATCGTGCAATTGCCAGGCAGGTTGCAGAGTCCAATCCTCCGCTCAACAAACAAACAGCATTCGGCATATGTTCCGTCGCCTCCAGTATAGAGACGCGGGTTCGGCCGGAAATTGCCATACTGAAGTCGCGTGCGGCTTTGTTTCCTCACATCGACGCCCTTGAACTTCGCTTCAGGCAGCGGAACATTTACGGGTATCACGACGCTTGCCGGTGCGGTCAAGATGGTGGGCGTACACGTCGACATCGTGAACGGAAAGCAAGATACCTGTGCAGAGGCTCGACTGGCGTTTAACCGCAATATCGCGCACCTCGACTTCAGCTCCTACGACGCCACCATAGGCTTCGACCTTGACGGATTCCTATTGCCGCGCTCCGGGCCGCCTCACTTCGCTTGCTTAAAAGGGGTCATCGCCGACGAACTGCGCTTTGAAGCCGGCCAGGTGCGGGAAGCTTTGACGGTCCAATCGGGCTACGAACGACAAAACGTTGCCCGGGCGACTCACATTGTCACGTCCAGCCAGTATTCCGCTGAGCGCATCCGCGAGTACTACGCACCCGCAGCGGGGATCAGCGTTATCCCTGAACCAATCGATCTCCACTACTGGTCGTCCCTGTTCGAAGCGACTCCTCGTCGCCACCCTGCCAAGGGTTTTGCGCTGCTCTGTGTTTGCCGCTTCTATCCGCGCAAGCGCCTCTCGCTGCTGCTGGACGCCATGGCGCTCGTTCCACAGCTTTCGCCGCAATCCGGCATTGCACTACGCATTGTCGGCAACGGTCCTGAGCGCGATCATCTCTACCAGCAGGCGCGCTCGCTAAACCTCGGCGCGGCTTGCCGATTTCTCGGCGATCTCGACTGCCGCGAACTGGCGTCCGAGTATCAGGATTGCGATGCCTTCGTGCTCCCCAGTGCCCAGGAGGGATTCGGCATAGTTCTTCTGGAAGCCATGGCTGCCGGGAAGCCGATCATTGCTACCCGCTCGGCCGCGATTCCCGAGGTGGTTCCCCACGCCCTGTTTGCCGCGGGCGGCCAGCCCGAAGATCTGGCCCAAGCCATCGTGCGGCTAGCCACCGACGATCAACTGTGTCTGAACCTGGCGAGGCGCAGCCGTCACCGGGTCAGGCACTTCGAGGCGAGCCGGGTGGCGCGGCAGTTCATTGAACTGGTTCAAAACCAGCTGCGGCCTAGTAAAGCGGGGGAGCGCCCGGTGGCCGCGTTTTCCATCGCCGATGGATCCACATCCATTGGTCCGGGTATTGTCGGATAACGGACTCAAAGAACGAGTGAATGCGTTGCGTGTCAGCCACGGCGTCGCCCGTCATCGGAATGGCCGGGTAGAAGCGCAGCACATACTTCCGTTGCTCGCTTTCCCAGAACGCAAAACCTGGTATCACGGTTGCGCCGGTGTGCGCCGCCAGCTTCGCAAAAGCGGAGCTGGCGCAAGCCTTCTCGCCGAAAAAGTCAATGAATACGCCCTCGGCAGACAAAGTGTTTTGATCGATCAGAATCCCTACCGCTTCGTTGTCGTAGAGCGATCGAATCAACGCCCGAGCGGTGTCTCTCTTGCCAATCACCTTGTTGCCCGATTGCCGCCTGCGCAATTCCACCAACTCATTCACCCTCGTATTGTCGAGCGGCCTGACCATGACACCCATCGTTTCGGTCATCAGCGCATGCGCGAAAGCACTTAGCTCCCAATTGCCGAGATGAGCCGTCGCTACCAGTACTCCACGGCCTCGGCCCTTCGCGCACTGGTAATGCTCCAGCCCTTCATATTGAATCCAATCGTGGACATTGCGTGCGTTGATGTCGGGGAACTTGGCAAAGGCTACCAGCACCCGTGCCGTAGTCCGGAACACGCCGTCGATGATGCCCTCACGCTCTTCCACCGGCCGCTCCGGTAGGGCGAATGCCAGGTTCGTACGTGCCGCGCGCCGGAGCTTGGGAACAAGCTTGTCCACCACTCGAACGAAGCACTCCGCTGCCGGTTCGGCTACCGGCCGCGGCAAGCGTCGCAGCAGCCCCAGCAGCGCACGTACGGCCCAATACTCAGCTTCGTCCTGAAATGCGCTTCGCTGTTTCGCCACGTTGAAGTAGCCTAATCGATCCAGCCGCCGCCCAGCACCAGGTCTCCGTCATAGAAGACAGCCGCCTGTCCCGGCGTGATGGCCCGCTGCGGCTGGTCAAACCGGATCTTTACGTGCGTGTCGTCGCCTGCCGGCATCAACGTAGCCGGGGCCGCGGCGTGTTTGTTCCGGATCTTCACCGATGCGCGGCGCTCTTCACGAATCGGCTCGATCGAGATCCAGTTGACCTCGCGGGCCGTGAGCGAGTCGCGCAGCAGATCGTCATTGCGCCCCACAATGACACGCTGTGTGGAAGGCTCGGTGGCAATCACATACAGCGGTTCGCCGGCCGCCACCCCCAACCCGCGGCGCTGGCCGACGGTGAAGTGATGCGTGCCCTCGTGCTCACCCAGCACTCGTCCGTCCGCGTCGACAATGTCGCCCGCTGTCCGGTTGGGCTGAATCCCCTGCTCGCGAAAGTAAGCGTCGATGAAGGACGCATAGTCTCCGTTCGGCACGAAGCAGATCTCCTGGCTGTCGTTCTTCTCCGCCACCGGCAGACCCAGTTCTCTGGCTAGCTCACGCACTTCCGGCTTCTTCATGCCACCCAGTGGAAACAATGTCCGCGCCAGTTGAGGCTGCGTCAAGCCCCACAGGAAGTAGGTCTGGTCCTTGCCGAGGTCCACACCGGTCCTCAACTCATGGCGGCCACTGCCAGTGTTGTAATCGACGCGCGCATAGTGCCCGGTTGCGATCTTCTCCGCGCCGACGCCGTCCGCCATCTCCAGGAACTGATCGAACTTGATGAAGTTGTTGCAGAGCGTGCAGGGAATTGGCGTACGCCCATGCAGGTAGTCGTCAACGAACGGCTTCACCACGTGCTGCTCGAACCGTTCTTCGAAGTTGACTACGTAGTACGGAATGCCCAGCAATGATGCCACGTAACGGGCATCGTAGACATCGTCGAGTGAACAGCAGCGGCCCGTCGCGCCTTCAGTAGCCAACTCCGGCAGGCGGCGTTGATTCCACAACTGCATGGTAAGCCCGACCAGCGTGCAACCCTGGCGAGCCATGAGTCCCGCCACGACGGAGCTATCGACGCCACCCGACATCGCCACGGCGATCAGCCCCGGCGCTTTAGCAGCAGTATGCGGTAGCTCGAGAGTATTCGATTCAGACACCGGCATACTCAGCCGCCTTTCGAGCTTTCTGGGTCACCCTCAACTGCTTCGCCAGGACGATAACGGCCTCCGCGAGCGCCCGCACTTGTTCCTCGTCATTCCCACGGCCCAGCGAGAACCGGACACATGAACGGGCCTCGTCGTGGGGCCTTCCCATAGCGAGCAGGACAGGCGATGGCTCAACGGACCCGCTGGAACAGGCAGCGCCACTTGACACCGCGAAGCCCTTCAGATCTAGTGCAATCACCATCGACTCGCCGGCGATGCCGGGCAGCATTAGGTTGCTCACATTGGGTAGCCGCCGCGCGCTATCCCCGTTCACCTGGGCTTCTGGCACCTCGGCCAGAACGCCGGCCTCAAACAGATCCCGCAACTTCGCCAGCCTCTGGCCATCGGCAAAATCAGTCAGTTCCGTGGCTCTCGCCATAGCCACCGCGCCGGCGACATTCTCCGTGCCTGCGCGACGTTCTCGCTCGTGCCGGCCACCAAACACGATTCCCCGCAGCGGCACACCTTTGCGAACCCATAGCGCCCCAGTCCCCTTGGGCGCATAGATCTTGTGCGAGCTGGCCGAATACAGATCTACCCCCAACGCGGCAACGTCCACTGGAACCTTTCCAAAAGCCTGCACGCCGTCGGAGTGGAACCAGATGCGCTGGCCATTCTCCCTCGCCTGCCGCACCGCAGCCGCAATCTCACCAACCGGCTGCAGCGTGCCCACTTCATTGTTGGCGTGCATCACGGTCACGAGTACTGTCTCATGTCGGATGGCGTTTCGAACAGCCGTTGCAGAAACGCGACCCGCCGCGTCCACTGGGATCACAGTCAGAGAGACGCCCTCGCGCTCCAGTTGCCGGCAAGCTTCGAGCACCGAGGGATGCTCTATGGCACTCGTGATCACGTGCCGGCGTCCAACATCCGCACTACGAACAAGCCCCAGGATCGCTAAGTTATTGGCCTCGGTGCCCCCGCTCGTGAACACCATGCCCGCCGGGTCGGCGCCCATCTTCACCGCTACCGTGCGCCGCGCGCTCTCCAGCAGTTGCCGCGCCCGCTGGCCCTCCTGGTGAATGCTCGATGCATTGCCATAGCCCAGCCGGAGCACTTCCGTCATCGCGTCCAGCACTTCCGGCGCGACCGGTGTAGTAGCGTTGTGATCAAAGTAATAGCGAGGCATACAGCAAGCTTCCAGAACAGCCAGGCACTGGGTACAATTGAATGCTCAGTCTCCGGGAGACTGGCGATAACACGAGGGCTTTCCTCAATTTTAGCAGCCTATGAAGACCAGCCGGACGGCGCCAATCATAACTCTAACCACGGATTTCGGCCTCTCCAACCACTACGTCGGCGTCATGAAGGGTGTAATCCTGGGCATCTGTCCGGCCGCGCACGTCGTCGACATCACCCATGAGATCCCCGCGTACAACATCCTTGAGGGAGCCTACGCCATCCAGCAGGCAGCCGCATTCTTCCCGGCGGAAACCATCCATATCGTCGTGGTCGACCCGGGCGTGGGTACCAGCCGCCGTGGCCTTCTGGCCGATTCCCGTGATCAGTACTTCATCGCTCCCGACAATGGAGTGCTTAGCTTTATCCTCGGCCGTGATCCCAGCGCGGTCATCCGCGAGCTCACCAATGCGGATCTTTGGCTCAAGCGAGTCTCCGCCACGTTTCACGGCCGTGACATCTTTGCGCCGGTGGCGGCGGCGCTCGCCGCTGGAACGTTGAAGCCGAAGGATGCCGGGGCGCGGGTGGAAGCGCCCATCCTGCTCGAATCTACACAACCTCACGAGACACACCCGCCCGGTACGTGGCATGGCACGGTGCTGAGCACGGACCGTTTCGGCAACGTCATCACCAACTTCCCGCAGGAGTCTTTTGCCGCCCTTCCTGAGCGGCCCTTCGAAATCGACCTTGGCGCCGGCGTGGCGCGCCGCAAAACGCAGCGCTTCCGCACGACCTTCGGCGATGCCAAGCCGAGTGAGCTGTTCGCCTATTTCGGCAGTTCCGGCTTCATCGAACTGGCCATCAACCAGGCGTCTGCGGCCGCCCGGCTCGGTGTCTCGGCCGGCAGCCCGGTCACACTTCGCTGGACCAGCCGGGGCTGATCCCAACTTGAGCCCGGCCCCCCTCCAACCCTTCATCTCGTTCGTCCATCGGCTGTTGACTCACGCGGTACAATCCGTTTATAAGCATTGAAATCCTGGCGGGCATAGCGACCACCGTCACGACTTCAACCGCCGACTTCTACAGAAGAATCATGACCGCAGCCGAACCAACCACTGCCTCCCGAGCTGCCGAGTTCCGGCGCAAGCTGGAATCCGGCCTTGTTGTCGCCGACGGTGCCATGGGCACCATGCTTTACGGGAAAGGTATCTTCATCAACCGCTGCTTCGATGAGCTCAACCTGGCCTCACCGCAGATGATCAAAGAGGTCCACCAGGAGTACGTCAAGGCGGGCGCTGAAATCATTGAGTCCAACACGTTCGGCGGCAACCGGCTACGCCTAGCGGCCTTTGGTTTGGGCGAGAAGCTGAAGGCCATCAACGAGGCAGGCGTAAGGCTGGCGCGAGAGGCGGCGGGCGAGAAGGCCTTCGTGGCGGGCGCCATGGGCCCGCTCGGCGCACAGATCGAGCCGTTGGGTGCGATCTCTTTCGCGGAAGCGCGCGACATCTTCAAGGAACAGGCCGAGGTGCTGGTTGGCGCGGGCGTGGACCTTTTGATCCTCGAGACGTTCTACGAACTCGACGAACTGCGTGAGGCGATCTTTGCGGCACGCGAAGCGGCTGGCCCAGAGATGGTGATTATCGCCGAAGTTGCGGTGGATGACGACGGCAATCTGCGCGATGGAACGTCTACTCAAACCTTCACCTCCCGATTGAACGAGTGGCCGGCCGATGTCATCGGCGTGAACTGCTCGGCGGGGCCGAAGACCGTGCTTGAAACCATCGAGAAGATGTTCCCCTACACCACTAAGCCCCTCAGCGCGATGCCGAACGCGGGCCTGCCGGCCAAGGTGGAAGGCCGCAACATCTATCTCTGCTCGCCCGAGTACATGGCGCAGTACGCCCGCCGCTTCATTCTGGCCGGAGCGCGCGTCATCGGCGGCTGCTGCGGCACAACGCCCGAGCACATTAAGCTCATCCGCAGCGAGGCAAGATCGCTGCAACCCGCGCAGCCCACAGCTCACAGCAAGCCGGTGCAAGCCTCGGTGAGCGTGGACGAGGCGAAACCCGAAGTCAAGAAACTGGCCAAGACGCCGGTCGCGGAGAAATCCAAACTTGGGGCAAAACTCGCCGCCGGAAAGTTCGTGGCCTTCGTCGAGATCCTCCCGCCCCGTGGTATTGACGCATCGAAGGAGATCGCCGGCGCGGTATTGTGTCGTGACCACGGCATCGACTGCATCAACGTTCCCGACGGTCCCCGCGCCAGCGCCCGCTTGAGTGCCCAAGTCACCTGCCAGCTGATCCAGCAGCAGGCCCAGATTGAAGCCGTCCTCCATTTCTGTTGCCGCGACCGCAACATTTTGAGCATTCAGTCGGAGTTGCTCGGCGCTCATACCACCGGCGTACGTAATCTGATTTGCATCACCGGTGACCCGCCTCGCATGGGCACCTATCCTGACGCGACGGCGGTATTCGATGTCGATTCCATTGGTCTCACCAACATTGCTAACAACCTCAATCAGGGGCTCGATATCGGTGGCAATCCGATCGGCTCGCAGACTGCCCTGCTGATTGGCGTCGGGGCTAACCCGGGCGCGCTGAACATGGAAGAAGAACTCCGTCGCTTTGAGTGGAAAGTGGAGGCGGGCGCCGAATACGTCGTCACGCAGCCCGTCTTCGACTTGAACCTGTTGGAACAGTTCCTTCTCAAGACCCGGCAGTACAAGCTGCCCATCATCGCCGGCATCTGGCCGCTGACCAGCTACCGCAATGCCGAGTTTATGGTAAACGAGCTTCGCGTGCCGGTGCCCGAGCAATACATGCAGCGCATGCGTTTGGCCGATTCCGCCGAGAGGGCGCGAAACGAAGGCATCGCCATCGCCCAGGAGATGGTCTCGCGTGTCCGCAAGATGGTCGAAGGCGCCCAACTAAGCGCGCCATTCGGTCGCTACGACATGGCGGTAAAAGTCGCCGAAGCCATGGGCGAACGATAGCCCAAGCCCATCAAAACGGATTACTCGTCAGTATGTACAGCAGCGGCAGCCTGCTACTTTCCGGCGCTAGGGCCTCGGCAATCGATCCGACGATTGCTCTGCGGTACAGGGCCGGGAAGACCGCTCTCCCGGCCTGTGCCGCGCGGCCATGGAGATGCCACTAAGGTGCTGAAGTCAGGGTCTGCCCGATCGGGATATCGCCGGTTGCGCCCCACGGAACTACCACGGTTCCGGCCCTGCTGCCGTTAACCAACCAGGCGCCGCCGGACCAGACGGCGAGATCGGTTTTGCCGTCTCCGTCGTAATCGCCCGGAACGGGGATGTCTCCGGACTGACCCCATGGGGTCGTTATGGCCTGCCCGTTACTGCTCTGGATGATGTACCAGACGCTGGTCGACGGTCGCCAAACGGCCACATCGGTTTTGCCGTCCCGGTCATAGTCTCCGGGGACGGGGATGTCTCCAGGCTGACCCAGGGTGGCAAAAATCGGCTGCCCAGTGCTGCTCGCGAGAATAAAGAAGAGGCCATCCGACGCTCGGAAGATCGCAAGGTCGGCTTTGCCGTCTCCATCGTAATCACCAGGAACCGGGATATCGCCTGAGGCACCCCATGACGTAACCACCGCCTTGCCGCTGCTGCTCAACAGAATGAACCAGTCGCCGGTCGCCGGTCGAAAGATGGCGAGATCGGTCTTGCCGTCTCCATCGTAGTCACCAGGAACTGGGATATCGCCCGAGGCGCCCCACGACGTAACCACCGGCTTGCCGGTGCTGCTCAGTATGATGAACCAGTCGCCGGTGGAAGGCCGCCAGATGGCGTAATCGCTTAAACCGTCGCCATCGTAGTCGCCCGGCACGGGGACGTCCCCTGTTGCGCCCCACGGATAGATCCGATCCGCCACCGAGGTGTTGAAATTGACGAACCAAACGGCTTGCGATGGCCGGAAGATCGTATAGTCCGTGTATCCCGTCCCATTGAAATCGTTGAGATAAGGCTTCCGCGCCCCGGGGCTGCCGGCATTTATGCTGACGGTGATGGTCGAAGGAGACGTAGACGAGCTGTTGCTGTCCAAGCTAAAAACGAAACTGCCCGAGCCGGCAGCAATGTTCCCGGATGTGCTTTGAGGGCCAGTTGTTCCATGTGCGGCTTGATGCCCCAATGCGAAATAAAAAAAGCCGTCGCCAAGCTGGTCGACATTCAGGAAGCCGGTAAAGTTAACGGTTATCGTACCCGGGAAGGAAAACGATCCGCTCGGCACGACGCTCTCCATATTGATCCTCCCGATCTCGAACTTTCCCGGCTGTTCGGGAGAGCCGCTGGCGGGCGGTGTCACGTTGTAGGTAATGGTCGTGGTGGTTGCTGTTTGCACGACGCTGGTGGTGATGGTGTAGCCTTGTGCGAGCAAGCCCGGGGTTGTCTGAGGATTTCCGAATAGCATTTCCTGCGCGTGGACGGGCAGAGCGCAAAACCAGAGCGCCACAACGATGAACGCGTAGATCAACAAACGAGCTGTCAGGACGAAACCAAGTTTGCCATTCGTTCTTGCAAAAGGATGGCGATTCCCAACTGTGAATTGTACAGACATTGTTCGACCCTTCCGTAGTCAAGAGATTTTACTGGCGACCCCAGGGCACGTTACTCGTGGCGCTCCGAGTGCACCGCCGCGAGCAGTTTTGCGGCCGGACTTTTAAGTTAGCATTTTTTTTTTGGAGAACCGTGAAAATGGCCGGGTCCGCCGCGGCTGAAAAGCCTTAATTTTCGACGCGGGATGCAGCATTGAACCTTCGCCTCGCTAGCGCGACGTGACCGTATACCGCACCAGTACTCCATTGACAAAATCGGCGTGAATAGTTTTGTCCTTAAGCTGGTAGGTACAGCCTGTCAACTTCATTCCGTCTTGCTCTTTGCTCTGTTGATCCGTCGGTTGTCCCAATGCGGCCTGCGCCTCCTCGAGCGTCATGCCTTTTCGAACCGCCGAACCCGGATCGTCTGCTCCGGCCGCAGCGGGAGCCGCACTGGTAGAAGCGGTGGCGCCTCCAGTCGGTGTCGCGACATCCGGCGCCCCGCCCGACCCGCCAAAGTTCTGTGGCGGGAACACGACCCACGCGGCCAAGGCCGTCATCACAGCCTGCGGGTTGATAAAGGACTCCTGACCTTGCTTCGAGTCAAATCGAATGTTGAAGCGCGCGCCTCCTTGCAGGCGTTTGGCCTCGATCCTCTCTTTGTTCTCCGCGTTCGTCTCCTTCGCTTGCTGTGCGTTCCGGCGGTCCTGGCGTTCGCGATCGCGCCGCAAATCGTCAAGCTGTCGCTGTGTGGCACGTCGCTCGTCCGGATCGGTCTGCGCGCTTAGTTGACCCTCCAGGTCGGTCTCCAGTTTGCTTTTCTCAACGGGTTTCGGCGTAACAGGTACATAAGCCTCATCGCCAGCAGTGCCGTATCCGCCGCCGCCGAGTTGAAACTCAATGATCTTATCCTTGACCTTCACCTTGGTAACCATCACCGAATCGCCATTGCGGAGCGACACGCCGTATTTCTTAAGACGGCCGGCGTATTTATCGGTATCCATCTTCTTGGCCTTCTGCGGATACACGTCCACGCCTTCCTGGGTCGCTGGCATATCGAGTTTCACAACCACCTGCTTGCCCTCGAAAAACGCTTCGAGTGCATCCGGGTTGCTTTGTGCCTTCAATTGGGAAAACAAAGCCAAAGCCAAGGCCAAGCCGAGGCATCCTGCCAAACGAGAGGGGAAGCTGATCATAATGTCCTTGTGAGCGGCGTGAAGTACGAATATTGTCCCACGAGGACATCGAACGGTCGGTCGTAGATTTTTCAGGAATTGCAGCGCTTACCTTGCGCTATTTTCCCGCTGTCTGTCCGTCTGCGGTTGTATTGCCGGCGAGGTGTTTGCCGGCTGGAACTCCATCGTAGAACTTCCAGCCGGGTTGGAAATCCTTGGCAGGCTTTTGGCCAAGCAGCGAGGCCCGGATCATCTCTACCGGTATCGAGTTTAGCTTGAGGACGCCGTCGTGAAATTGGCGGTCGGTCATCTTGCCCGATCCCACCAATTGCGCGTGCAGGGCACGGAACTGCAGCGCGCCAATCTCGTAGGCGCACTGATAGAGAGGTCCATAATACTCGTCTTCAAAGGACCGGCGGACTTCGGCCATCGCGTTGTCGCGCTCGTGGCCGATATCGTTCACCAGGAAGTCGACGGCCTGCGGCGCGGTCATCTGGCCGAGGTGGAAACTAAGCGAGAAGATAACTCGTGCTGCGCGGTGCATGCGCCAGAACAGCATGCCGATGCGGTCCTCCGGCGAGCGCGGAAAGTCGAGATCCCAGAGCGCCATCTCCCAATAGAAGGCCCAGCCTTCGACCCAAAAGGGTGTATCGAAGACGCCCCGCCAGCGCCGGTAACGGTCGCTCATGTATTGCTGCAGGTAGTGGCCCGGGATGAGTTCATGAAACACCGTGGCGCGCGCGAAGTGGATGTTGTTGCCGCGCATGCTCATCAGCTTTTGTTCCTCAGTCATCTCCGCCGTTGGATAGGAAACGCTCATCACGTCTCCGCCTGTGAAGAACGGGTTGATGCGCTGGCGTTCGGGCGACATCATGATCATGAGCCAGGAGTGCTGGGCCGCCTCGGGAACCGTGACGAGATTGCGTTGGGCGACGAAGGCCACCGCCTCATTCGAAAGGTCGCGAACCAACGCGGGCTGCTGGCCCGGCTTCACGTAGTCATTCTTGACGTGTTCCAGGGCCTTTTTCCAGTCGTCGCCGTAGCCCAGCTCACGAGCATTCGAAATCATCTCAGCCTGGCACCAGGCGAGTTCCTTGCGGGCGATGGCGATGAGTTCTTCCGGGGTGTAGGGAATCATTTCCGCGCTTAGCGCGGCCACGAGTGCGTCGCGGCCGACGGGATCGCCGACGATGGTGTCCTTATCGGTGGCTTTGATGCCGGCCAGTTTCTCGTTCGCTAACGCGGCGTAGGCCTCCAAGGCGGCATCCGCCCGTTTCCACGGCTCACCAGCCCACCAGGTGAAGACCGGGTCGTATCCGTTGTAGAAATCAAACCAGCCCTTCAGAGTTTTGCGCAGCGCCAGGGTGGTCCGCCCGGCACGCCTCGCTGCCGGAACCGATGCCTTCAACGTCCCGGCGTTGATATCCGCCGTGAGTTTCTCTATTTGCTTGTTAATGGCTGCGATCTGTGAGGCAGCGTCCTGTCCATCAATGAACACGAAGCGGCGGAGGTCATCGTCCAGGGACCGGATCGTGGGTGCGAATGGGACCAGCGGCGCCATTTCGGCTTCCCGCTTGCGAAGATTGACGCGCTCCTGGCGGCCGCGTTGCAAGCTGGCCCGGAGCAACAGGTAATCGACGCGCCCATCCACCGAGAGCGACTCGAAAGCAATCGGGTCGAGGACGGCGAACCAGGTGTCGGCAAACTGATCTTCCGCGGCAAGACGCTCCGACGACCCATGCCGTTGGTAGTAGTGCTCTAGCGTTTCCAGATCGGTTGAATAGCGCTGGACGACGGCGGGCATGTCATACCCACTGGAAGTGACCCAGCCTTCCACGCGAGGATCGTAGTGAAAGACGGGCCCGGCTACGGGGGGAGTAGCGGCTTTGGGCTGGGCTGACAGAGGGCCAGACGAGACGGCAAAGAGCAGCACGGCGGCTGCGAGATGCAGTAGCTTATGGATCGAGAACATTCGAAGTAGGCGGCTCCTTAGTGGAACGCCTATTATCGCGAAGTCAATGTTCGACACTCGAGCAGCGGGTTGCGGCGAGCTGCCTACCCTGTGCGCGAGATCGGGGCCGAACTGAATTGATGCCCCATCCCGGCAGTGGCGGGGCGACCGCTTAGTCGCGTCGGTTGGTGAGGTACCGGACACTCCTGGGGACACACCGGGCACTTTTCAATACCGCCGGATAGCCGGTCAAGCCGCTGCAATGCGAGTCCCCGGATACGGGCCGGTGACCTGCTGATCACGAAGCGCACCAACGTTCTCGCCCTGTGTGGCGTGTGTGGGGCGACGTGCACATGAATGTTCGCGACGAATCGGCTAAACATGGAAGGGTGCCTGTGCTCGGGCCCAGCGACATCCCTGCTGAGAGAGGATTGCTGGGAGGCCCCCGCCATTTGCCCACGCAAGCGTGCACGCGCGTCGATTGCCGTGAGTGTGCCGCGGCCCGTTGGCGCTCCTCGAGGCCGGCGAACTGAAAATGAAAGCTCCTCCGCCCCGTCTTTAATTGGGCGCGTCGGCTTGCAGGAAGGTCCTTTGCTATTGCCTTCCCACGAAAACAAAAGAGAAAAGAGTCTCATTGTTTGATTCAGTAACCTTGCAGCTTCGGGTCCGGTTCTCTATTCTGTTACAAACACAGGCTCACCAAACCGATATGACGGCCCAGCCGCCTTGAGTTTTTTCCACTTGCGTGAAAGCACACAAAACGCGTCGAAATAAGGCCGCGAGCTAACGCAGCTACGTTCCGGGCTTCCGAACACTCGTCTGACCGGAAGTAACGCAACCTACAGTAAAAGGGTGTTTGACACTTTCGCAGCGAAAACGTTTCACTCTAAACTCCGTGGCCGCCTTTTTTTTACTAGGTGACGGCAACGGATATTAAGTCTCGCCGCCCCGTCCGAAGTTGATTGTTGCCCCATGGAATAGCCACGTTGTCTCCTGACAATAGGTGATAACTGAACTGGCTTCTGTATCCCCGGTTTCCAGTTGTCCATGCGATTTTCAGGCCGAGTTACTGCATTTGAAATTCCCCAGCGCCGACGCTGCAATCCCATTGTCAAATAAGGTCGGCTGCTTAACTCGGAGGATGCTCCCGTCTACTCTGGTCTACAAGTAACACCGACCTGTGAACTTCTGATTACACTTTGAAAGCCTCGAGGCAAGTGCGAACATCTCCTGAATTGCTGGGGAGATGCGGTGCTGGCCCTCTGGACGTCCGAGTGCAACCAGATCCCCAGGAGGCGTGGAACCGGAGGGTAGCGGCGAAAGAGAGTGGTGAACCATCCGCGATGGCCGCGAAGGATCACTACGCACGGGGATCGCTGCCCGTTTGCATCAAGTGGCCTCAAGGACTCTTGTTAGGAACGACACTAAAACACGGAGCCGGAAAAGCGCAAAAAAGGGTGCTGGGTAGGCTAGATTCGAGATTAAGGTCTTTTCAGAGGAGCCCGCTAGTGGTTAAATAAAGAGTTTGAGGAAAGGCGACTCGGAGTTGTTGGGCATTAGACGATTCGAGCCGGCTTGCTACCGCCGCGAGCCAAGACCACGGAAAGGGGATAGAGATGCGGTTAATGTTTTACTTTGGGCCCGGCGATTTAGTTACGAAGCTGATACGTCTTATTACGCAGGGTCCTTATAGCCACGTTGAATTGCAATTCACGAATGGCTGGCGGTTCTTCTCCTCGGGCCATGGCTTGTACCTGGGGGTTCACATGCACTGTGACCACAAGGTCTACGACGAATGGTGGGAATGCGTCGAGATTCCAGCGACTCAGGAAGAGGAGGACGCGGCTCTACAATTTGCTTTTCAATACATCGGCCTGCCGTTTGATTGGCGAGGCATGTTCGGATTTCTATTTCCGTTTCTGGATCGGCGCCGGCGCAAGGCCAAATACTGCAGTTCCGTCATTCTGGATGTGCTGCAGAATAGCATGCAGATGCTTCCTGGACACGAGCTCAAAGTGTCGCCGAATGGCCTGTATCGGCTCCTAAGTGCCGAGCAGCCTATCGAAGCTACTGCTTCCTTGTCGGCGCGGTAAAGCCGATCCCCGCTGTCGGAATTCTGCGACCCATTGCAAACAGACGCAGGCGGTAGCATGAGCGCGGCAGCGCACGCCCGCAATGATGGAAACGGATGTTGAACAACCCGCACTCTCCGCCGTGGCACAGGCCTTCAGCCTGTGGGCTTTTTTGGAGCAAAGCCGACCGGGGACAGGCGAGCCTGTCCCCAGATCAGCTACAGTTGCTTTCAGAGCCGCCGCGCTGGTGAGCAAGCCTTTCGACCATGAGGGAGCACACTCCAAGGCCGACATTCCGTCAGAACGCCCCGGCATTTCACGCGGCTTCCGAACCTGCGTAAGTAAGCCCTGACCGTGGCGCGCCCGATTGCTAAAGTCTTCACAGACTCCTCAGGGAACGGTTCTTGGCCTTTTTCATCAGCCCTGTTAGTGTTCTTCCAGCCGCGCTGCACTCAAAAAAGCCGCCTCCGGGTCGATTCGACTCGCAGGCGGCTACGGCACGAGGAGATGAATTAAAACAGCACCACTGCTAAAGGCGTCAGCCTCACGTTTTCCAGTGTTCTCGCAACCAGCTGTTAGCGATCTTTCCGGAAACCAGTAATTTTTCGGCGGACTGCACTGATCATTACCAGCAGACCGCCGGCGACGAACACCATGCTTGGCGGTTCGGGAGTGGAGGAGCCGCTAAAAGTGAGCGTGAAGTTATCGCTGTAAACGTTTCCCCCCACCACACCGCCACTTTCGATGGTGGCGACGACCTGCTGGATGTTCATAGTATCTATCGGCGCGGAGAAGGTGCCAGTACCGTTCGACGTTTCGCCGGTTAGAAGATTTATCGCCTCGACATCAACAAAAAATGTAGCGGACGAACTGGTCGCCGGATTACCGGGACCGTTCTGCAGGTCAAACGGAGACAAAGCTGGTGTGCAGGAACTCTGCGGGGGGCTCGTTACCGCGCATAGCGGCTGGGTCCCCGCGAAGAGCTCCGTCAGAATAAACTCGATAGTTGGAGTCGGCGATGGGAGCTGAATAAAGTTGGCGTAGGAGGTCGGGGTTCCTAGCGGGACAGTGCTTCGACTGAAGCTTCGGACCAATCCGGCGTCGCCTATGTAAGGAGCGAAACTACCCGTACTGGCCGAGCTGACCGTGAAGGTGCCAAAGGTGGCGTCAGACGGAGTTCCGCCATGGTAGTTGAAGTCGGTCGTGTTCGCATCCACTCCAAATGGACTAGTGGGAGTTATCTGGAGAATGCCGGTGATTGGAGTGGCGCAAAGGCTACCGGCGGCTATTGTCAACGTGCCGAGGAGGCAAAGAGAGAGTACCCCCGTGTTTGCCGCTGAACGAATAACCCGAGCTGGCCGGGTACTGAGAAGTATCACGAATCTTTCCTCCGTTATTCGCTTTTGAAAAGCGATGTCTGCGTCCCCTCAAGTCTAGGCTGACTCCCAACCAATTTTCTACACGTAATACTCACAATAAACTTGTGCATCTATTGGGGTTAACTTAAATTTGCACGTAGAATTACGGGTAGCGGATCCGCGCCCAAGAGCCTTTCGGGAACGCGGCGTAACACAGATTACTCCGGAGCGGGTTCCCCCCACGAAGCGGGAGGGAGTAGGGTGGTCCGCGCACGTGGAGAACGAATGGAAAAGACCGCAGATAGATGGCAGCGGAAGCAGGCCTGCGTGTCGCGCCTGTATCCTTAGGAAGGAGTAACGCATGCGACGATTTGACATGGTTCTTGCATCCGGGGTCCTGGCGATCATTTCTTTAAGCAGCCCGGCATTCGCTCAGGCGCCGGCGCCCGCAGCTGGCCCTTATAAGGTCTTGAAGACCGTCAAGGTTGGAGGCGCGGGCGGCTTCGACTATGTTTATGCCGACGCTGAGGGACGCCGGTTGTACATTCCGCGCACCGGCTCTGGAGGCCGTGTAACGGTCTTCAAACTGGATACGCTGGAGCCGGTTGGCGAGATCGCCGACGCCAATGCCCGCGGCGTTGCGGTTGATCCCAAGGTGCATCACGGACTTGCTACCAGCAAGCCGGTTGTGATGTGGGATACCAAAGATCTGAAAACCATCAAGACGATTGAAGTCCAGGGTGGTCCGGACGGCATTCTGTTTGATCCGTTTAATGGGCGAGTGTACATCCTCAGCCACAGCGCGCCGAATGCTACGGTCATCGACGCGAAAGATGGCTCTGTAGTCGGTACGATCGACCTCGGCGGGGCGCCTGAGCAAGCTGTTAGCGACGGCAAAGGCCATCTGTATGTCGACATCGAAGACAAAGACAACATCGCAGTCGTCGATGCCAAAACCATGACGGTGACGGCGCATTACGACCTTGCGGGCAAGGGAGGCGGCTGCGCCGGCTTGGCAATGGACGTGAAGAACCAGATTCTGTTCGCAGCTTGCCGCAATCCCCAAGCGATGGTGATTCTGGATGCCAAGGACGGCAAGATCCTCGATACGCTGACAATCGGCAAGGGAGTGGATGGCGCAGTTTTCAATCCGAAGACCATGGAGGCGTTCAGCTCGCAGGGCGACGGCACGCTGACCGTGATCAAAGAAAACAGCCCTACCAGCTTCGCGGTGGAACAGACGCTGGAAACAAAGCCTAGCGCCAAGACCTTAACGCTGGACGCTAAGACCGGCCAGATCTACCTGATCGCAGCCGATTTCACTCCGCCTCCCACACCGCCGCCGGCTGGCGGACGTCCAAGCCGGGGCCAGATGGTGCCGGACTCGTTCTCGATTCTGGTTGTTGGGAAGTAACGCGGTAGTGCCTTCGCTTGGCAGGTTATTGAAAAAGCGTTCACAGGCTGCTAAGTCGGCAACTGAACTTTCCGTCGTGGCACAGGCCTTCAGTGTTCAGCCTTTGTGTCTTCAGGCGCAACCATCCACAAGCCGATTCACGTCTTTTGAGCCTGTATTGAATCCTGTGCCTCGTTGACTGATTGAGGTCCTGATGGTGTTCCGAATCATTACATTACTTTCAATTGCTCTCGCCGGCGGTCTCGTTGCACTGAGGCAGCCGCGGATGCCTGAATTGCCGTCCGATGTGCCGGCCGACGCCATGGTCAGCATGGTCCTCAGCGACAAAACGCCCGCCGGCCAGGATGCCGTGTGGCGATCCCCGGACGGAACCATTCATGAGTTCTTCCAATTCAATGACCGTGGAAGAGGTCCACGGATCTATACCGTGTACCGGCTTGACGCGCAGGGAATAATCGTATCGGAAGAGTCCAAGGGTATCGACTACAAGAAGAAACCGGTCGAGGCGCACTTCTCGCTGGTATCGGGTACGGCGGCATGGACGAATCAGTCGGAGAACGAGAAACAGGCCAATGCCGCGGGCAAGTTCTTCATCGACCTCGACGGCAGCCCGGAATCGAGTGCGATTCTCGCGCGTGCGTTGTTGCATTCGAAAGACGGCGGCAAGCTCGACGTGCTTCCCGGTGGGACGGCGAGCATCCGCACAATGCAGTCCGTTTCGGTTGAAGCAGGCGGACAGAAACACACAGCAACGCTATACACGATCAGCGGCCTTAGCTTTACCCCAACCTACCTGTGGCTGGATGAAGAGCAGCAGTTCTTCGCCCGCATCGAGGGCCCGGGTGCCATCATCCGGCGCGGTTTCGAATCGAGCGCCGATACGCTGCTGGAATCGCAGCGAAATGTGGAAATCGCCAGAGCTGCCGAACTGGCGACGACGCTCACGCACAAACCGTTAGGCAGCCTGGTTATCAGCAACGTGACGGTGTTCGATTCCGAGCATGGCACTCTGCTGCCGAACCAGCGTGTGACCGTGCAAGGAGACCGCATCGCGAGCTTGGAGCCCGACAACAGGCAACCAGTTTCAAAGGGTGCGCAAGTCATCGACGGCAAGGGCAAGATGCTGTTGCCGGGCCTGTGGGACATGCACCAACACCTGGGCGCCGGCAGTGCATTTCTCGATATTGCCTCCGGTGTGACCACGGCGCGAGACCTCGGGAACTCCATCGAGGAACTCACCAAACTGCGGCAGCAGATCGCCGCCGGCACACAGATTGGCCCGCGCATCGTGCTCGCCGGCTTCATCGATGGTCCAGGTCCGTTTGAAGCGCCGGTCAAAGTTCTCGCGGCCACACCCGAGGAAGCGAGACAGCGTGTCGACCATTATGCCGACCTCGGCTACGTGCAGATCAAAATCTACAGCTCCGTGAAGCCGGAACTGGTACCTGTCATTATCGACGAGGCGCATAAGCGCGGGCTGCGCGTCAGCGGGCACGTGCCCTCTGGCATGATCGCGGAGCAGTTTATTCGCGATGGTGCCGATGAGATTCAACATATGAATTTCATCTTTCTGAACTT
This sequence comes from uncultured Acidobacteriaceae bacterium, assembly GCA_963740005.1. Classification (GTDB taxonomy): domain Bacteria; phylum Acidobacteriota; class Terriglobia; order Bryobacterales; family Bryobacteraceae; genus CAJCIT01. The sequence goes on from CAVUCO010000015.1 coordinate 46,687, forward strand.
CATGCCCGATGTGAAGGAGACGCGGACGCCCGCGCGCTTTATCGAGCCAGGGAAGCGCGGCGCTTCTTTGGACCTTAATTCACAGCCTGTCAATGATTTTATCGCGCTATTGAAGCAGCATCACACCGTGGTCGATCCCACCATGGCGATCTGGGAAGCGACTTATGTGGACCAGTCCGGCGAGGTCGCAAAGATGGACGAATGGATATTCGATCGTCTGCCGGTGCAGGCGCAGCGCGGTGCCAAGAGCGGCGGCGAAGCACTCGCGAGTCCTGATTCGGAGACCGGCAAGTTGTATCGCGCTTCCTACGCCAACATGCTGCGAATGCTGAAGAAGCTCTACGACAGTGGCGTGCAAGTGGTCGCGGGTACCGACCTGGGTACCGGATACGCGCTTCACCGCGAACTGGAGATCTATAACCAAGCGGGCATTCCCGCGCCGGAGGTTCTTCGGATGGCGACCTTTGAGGCCGCGAAGGTAATGGGCAGGCAGAAGGAACTGGGTTCCATTACGGCCGGCAAGTACGCCGATATGATTCTCGTCAACGGCGACCCAACGAAGAACATTAGTGACATTCGGCGCATCGACACCGTCATAAAGAATGGCGAAGTCTACCGGCCTTCCGAAATGTATCCGGCTTTCGGAATTCGGGCGCGGTGAGGTGGCGGAGGTTCACCAATAAAAAGGAGAACAGCATGAAACTTAGTCCTTATTTGTCTTTCAACGGCAATTGCGCGGAGGCTTTTCAGTTCTACGCGAAGTGCCTCGGCGGAGAAATCGCATCGACGTTTACCTTCGAAGGCTCGCCCATGGCGAAGGAGGTCGCTCCTGAATGGCGTAATAAGCTGATGCACGCACGGGTGATTGTGGGCGGCCAAGAGTTGATGGGCGCCGACACTCCGCCCGGGCATTATGAACAACCCAAGGGCATCTCGGTATCGATCGGCTTTGAAAAGCCGGAAGAAGCCGAACGTGCATTTTACGCACTGGCGGAGAACGGGAAGGTCACGTTTCCTTATCAGAAGACCTTCTGGTCTGCCGGTTTCGGCATGCTGGTGGACCGATTCGGCATCCCGTGGATGATCAACTGCGACCAGGCGGCCTAGAGTTCCAAGGCGCGCCTCGCAAAGAGTGGTGCATCCACTAGTCTCTCGCGCCGGTTTGTGTGGGCCCTCCAGTAGTTTTCCCAGCCTCACGCGTGCCTTGCTGGCCGCGTGTTCCGCCACGTTTAAAAAATCTTGACAAAATCCTGCTATGCGGAAACAATCGACCGAGCAGAACTCAATGCAAACCGCTGTCAGGAGGATTTAATGCCAGACTCTCACGAGAAACACGCAGGGGCGAAGCCATTCATCGGCGCGGCCCGGCGCGTTGATGTTTTGTCAAAGCTCGGAGCGCGCGCAGCGCTAGCCGCGCCGGCCGCGAATGCAGCGGAGCTTGCTGCCCTCGCAGCCAAACTACCGGTTAGCCCGCGGCTCCCAACTGAACTCGAAAAAAGCCCGCTGAAGGATTCCAAGGACCACAAAGATAGCGTCGGGAAGGAACATAAGGAGTCCAAAGAAAACAAGGAACACAAAGAGTCCAAGGAAAACAAGGAGTCCAAGGAGGGTAAGGAGAATAAGGAACACAAAGAGTCTAAGGAGCACAAGGAAGAGAAAGAGATCAAAGAAAACAAGGACCACCACAAGGAGTTTCTTAAAGACCACAAGGACCTGGTAAAGGACACCAAGGACGGAGGGAAGGACGGCCAAAAAGACGGCGATAAAGATGGCGATAAGGACGGAGAGAAGGACGGGGATAAAGACGGAGACAAAGACGGTGATAAAGATGGCGAGAAAGATGGCGACAAGGACGGGGACAAGGACGACGATAAAGACGGGGACAAGGACGACGAATTGGAGAAGGAGCCTGACTTTGACAAGGGCGGCGACATCGAGAAACTGGACATCGACGACGACGGCCTCAAAGCTCCGGCCAGGCGGGGGCGAACCAGACACGTCGCACCTCGGAAAGCGGCGCCCACGAAACGGCCATCAAGGAAGCCGAGTGCCCTTCTAGCCCGTTCACCGATCATCTAACGGCATGGAGACTCTTGGTTCGCCGAGTGTTCTCATTGTCGCGGGCCCGAATGACGGAGCCGCCATTCATTTGCGGGAGTCCCTTGAGGCGAAGGGACAAAGAGTAGCGCAGCTTGACGGTCCCGCGGCAAGCCGCCTTTTCACAGTTCGCGTTGGGCCGGACAAAACGTCGGTAGAGCCTGATCTTCCGATGTTTGTCCGGGCCAGCGCATGGTGGTACGACGAAGCGGCGGCCGACAGCGACGAACGCTTTCTTCGATCGGAAGCTTACGCGGCATTCTGGGCCGCTGCCGCTCTTTCCAGCGCGCCCGTCATCAACCGCCCAAACGGGAACGGAGCGGTTGGAAGATTGACCGCAGCCGAATTAGCCTCACGGCTGACGTCGGAACCCCCATTAGCGGTTCGCGAACTCCATGCGAGCGGGCCCGAGTTAATCACCGACGCCACAGACTCGATGTGGGGCGAGGACTCCAATTTTCTAACGGCCCGCGTCAGCGACCTGCGCCCTGGCTACCCACTGCGGGCTCGCGAGTTGAATCCATGCGCTCTGTATGAAATTGTCACAGTTGTGGGCGACCGCGCATTTGCGGCCACTACGGATTCGCGCACTACCGAGTTGCACCTAATCGGCCTCAGCGTGAAGCACGCGCGGGAGGTCGGCGCGCATTTTGCAACGGTTACCTGGGCCATCGATGAGCAGGGGGCGAGGCCGATCCGCCTCAATGCCGCGCCCGAAGAACAGGAGCTTCGATACTCCTGGAGCGACGTGTCGGAAGCCTTGTGCGAGGACTTGCTGGCATGATCGTGGCCATTGGCGTCGACGTCGACGACACATTTTCGCGATTTGTGAGGCGGGCGATGGACGCCGGCGTGAGCGTCTGCGCAGTCAATTTGCGAGCGGCTGTGGAAGGACAGTGGCTGTTTGAGGTTCCGGCGCGTGAGCCCGCCCTGTTGCGCTATTGCGGGGAAACGGTGCGGCTGGATCCGTGCGACGCGTTCTATTGCCGCATGATTGACTTGTCGTCAAAGGTGGCTGATCCCATCATTGCCGGCCGCTGGCGAGCGATGCTGGCCGGTCTTCGGGCGTGGCTGGAATCAATCCCAGGCAACGTTGTAAATCCAGTGAACGGAGCCGCGCACAATAGCTCGAAGCCATTGCATGAAAGCGTCCTTCGCGACCTGGGTTTCCAGGTTCCTGAAAGCATAACCAGTAGCGGCAGGAACGAACTGCTACAGTTTGTGCGCGAAGGGCCGGCCATTTCTAAAGCCGTGTGCGGCGTACGGGCTGATACGGCTATCGTCGAGGCGGACGACTTGGATGCCTTTGACCCCCGGAGCGGTCCGGTTCACCTGCAGCGGCTTATCGCCGGAGACGACGCCCGTATTCACGTAATTGGCACGCGGCTCGTCGCGCAGCGAGTTTCCGCCAACAGTGTCGATTATCGGCGCAGCGGGGGCTTGGGAGAAATGGAAGTCTTCGAATGTCCCGAAGAGGTTGCCGCACTACTGGTGAAAGGGACAAAGTCAATTGGGCTGACCCTCGCCGGCTGGGATTTTAAAATCGACGATCAAGGCCAGTTCTGGTGCCTGGAGGCGAACCCTATGCCAGGTTATTCACCCTACGACGCTCGGTGCGACGGAGCCATTACTCGCGAGCTCATCGCGTATCTCGAAGGCCAGGTCTCGAACTCATGATCTATGAAGAGTGCTTGCCGCTGAGCCAGCACGACATATTGGATGCCGCTGAATGTTCCGAAGCGCGCGACCAAGTCGTGGAATTGCGCCCGCACTGGACCACGCGGACGGCGGAAACCTTTTTCACGCTCGGCGCGGCATCGTACCTGGACGCAGTGAAGCGGCACGACCAATATGTCAGCGCGGCGAAGAAGCAAAACCAGCTACTCCACCAGTCATTTCACTGGCTGCATGAGCGGGTTCGCACCTTTTTCGAGGAGTTACTGGAAGAGCCGGTGTACTTTCAGCCGGGATATGCTCTGCCGGGCTTCCACATCTTTACTTTGAACGGTGAAGACCGGAGCCAGGACAACATGGCGGCTCGTGCGCACTTCGATTTGCAGTGGATGCATGCGATTCCCGGCGTCCAGCCGCTAGGCACACTGTCCTTTACGCTGCCGATTGAAGAGCCGTCAGGCGGTGCGTCCATGGCCATTTGGCACGTCCGCTACAACGAAGCCCGTCAACTTGGATTCTCGGCTACCGATTATGCGTCGAAGCATTCCCCGCAAATTGTTAGCTACGCGCGAGGTCGGGTGGTAATACACGACGGCTTTGTACTGCACGCGATTGGCAAGTCAACGGTCAGGGCGGCGAGCGGTCTTCGAATCACCCTGCAAGGCCACGGCGTCCGGCTAGACGACGGATGGCTGCTCTACTGGTAGCTTTCTGGCCTGCTACCGATTCACGGTCGCCGTCAGCGGTGTACTCCGTGACGAGCTACCGGCGAGGAACTTGTACTCACCCGGCAACAGGCTCCAGTCGTTCTTCTGCTCGTCGAAGATGGAGAGGAATTTCGGTTCGATGGCGAGCGTTATGGTCTTCGATTCGCCCGGCGCGAGTTCCACCTTCTCCCAGGCCACAAGACGTTTCGGTGGCTCCTTCGCAGCGGCGGGCAGGCCCACGTAAACCTGCGCGATCTCGGCTCCAGCGCGTTTGCCGGTGTTGCGTACGGTGAACGAAACTTTGTCGAGATCCGCCTTGAGGCCAGAATACGCAAAGGTCGTATAGGAGAGGCCGTGGCCAAACGGGAAAAGAGGCACCTTGTCTTCTGCGTCGAACCATTTATAGCCGACTTTGAGGCCTTCCGTGTAATCGATGTCGAAGGGAGGCAGTTTCCACGGTGCATTGGCCGGGCCCTTCAGGTCGCTGCCTGGGATTTGCGGATGAGGCAGTTCAGCGTCAGACTTGGCGAAGGACACCGGTAGCTTGCCGGACGGATTCACATCGCCAAAGAGGATGTTGGCGAGCGCTTCCGCGCCTCGAATGCCGGGGTACCAGACCTCAATTGCTGCACTTACCTGGCCGATCCAGGGCATGGTGGCCGGCCCGCCCGTCTCGAGAACGACGATGGTGTGCGGATTCGCCGCGACCACGGCAGCGACGAGCGCGTCTTGATTATCGGGCAGGGTAAGCGTGGAAAGATCCTTCCCTTCGCTTGTGGGCTGGTTCACAAACACGATCGCGACTTGGGCGGATTTGGCCAAGGCAGCAGCGGCAACCGGATCGCTTCCATCGTTGAAGTCAATTTTGGCTTTGGGCGCCTTGGCGCGAATGGCTTTCAGCGGTGACGACGGAATCCAGACCGGAGGTCCATTGAACGCGCTCGGTGCACCGCCGGGGGGGTCGACCTGCGCAGAGCCGCCGCCAGACAAAACGCCGGTGTCGGCATGTGAGCCAATCAGGGCGATCGAAGTGACTGTTGCCGCAACGAGCGGAAGTTGGTCACCCGCGTTCTTCAACAAAACGGAGCCTTGCTCCGAAATAGTCTGCGCGGTGTCGGCGCCGCGGAAGGGATCAACTACGCGGCCTTTAGGCGGATCGTCGAAGACGCCCGAGGCAAACTCGGTCCGCACAACGCGGTGCACCATGTCGTCAACGCGAGCGATGGGAACTTCCCCCTTTTCGACGGCCTGCTTCAAGGCGTCGCCCAGATACTTGCTCTCGGGCTGTTCGTTGTCGAGGCCGGCCATCACGGCCTTGGTTGTGCTGTGCGTGCCACCCCAATCGGAGACGACGAAACCCTTGAATCCCCAGGTCTTCTTCAGCAGGTCGTTGAGCAGGTAGCTGTTTTCGCAAGCCCAACCGCCGTTGAGCTTGTTGTAGGAGCACATCACCATGCCGGGCTTCGCTTCAAGGACGGCAATCTCAAACGCCAGCAGATCGGTTTCGCGGCCAACGCGCTTACTGACGATGACGTTGCCGATGTTGCGGCCCGTCTCCTGGTCGTTGAAGGCGTAATGCTTCACGTCACTGATGATCTTCTGATCCTGAACGCCCTTGATAAGTTGAGCCGCCATCTTGCCGGCCAGGATGGGATCCTCGCCCTGGTATTCGAAATTTCGGCCGTTGCGAGGCTCACGCGTGATGTTGACGCCGCCGCCGAGGGTGACGTTGTAGCGCTGGTCGCGCAGTTCGCGCCCGATAAGCGCGCCGTATTCATAAGCCAGCTTCGGATCCCAGGTCGCTGCGCCGCCCACGGCGGAAGGTAGCAGCGTGGAATAGCGGCCCATCTTGGCAGCGTCTCTGACGCCGACCGCGGAATCGGCTAGTTGCAGATCAGGAAGGCCCAGGCGCGGTATGCCGGCAATCACGCCTGCGCCACCGTTGGAATGCGCCGCGCTCTCGAACCAGCCCAACCCGTGCAGCAGCGAAATCTTTTCGTCGAGGGTCATCTGAGCGATGACCAGGTCAGCACGCTGGTCGGGTGAGAGGCTCTTATCCATCCAAGGGCCCTTCACTGGGGCCGGTTGCTGCCCAGGGCGCTGCGCCATAAGCGGTGAAGTGACAAGCAGCACGGCGAGCGCGGAGGCGCTCAGCCACAGCATTGAATTTTGATGCTTACGGGCCATACTAGTTAAACCCCCTGAGTCGCTGCCAGCATATCAAGATGGGTGTCGGGTGCGGCCGATGACTTGAATCCGCCGTTTGCCAATCGGCATCAAACCCGCCATGAGCGAAAAGAAGGTGGCGCTGGTTACCGGCGCAAACAAGGGATTAGGACTGGAAATCGCGCGCCAACTCGGCAAACAGGGCATCACGGTGGTGCTTGGCGCCCGCGGAGACAAGGCGAAGAAAGCGGCGGAAACACTGAACAAGGAGGGGATCGACGCGCATCCTCTGACGCTCGAAGTAACGAACGCGGCTGACGTCGCGGCTTTGCCTGGCTACTTCGAGAAAACCTTTGGGCGCTTAGACATTCTCGTGAACAATGCCGGAGTGAACCTGGACCCCGAGGGCGACAGCGTCGATGTGCTGAAGCGTACCTACGAAGTGAACGTGTTTGCACCGTATGCGATTACGAAGGCGCTCCTGCCCCTCTTGGAGAAAAGCCCGGCTGGACGCGTGGTGAACCAATCGAGCATCCTGGGTTCGCTCGAAACCGTCAGCTCGGGAGGGGCAGGGAAATGGCTTGTGCCAGCCTACTCGTCGTCTAAAGCAGCCTTGAATATGTTGTCGGTCGCTATGGCTCAGGGTCTGAAAGAGAGCAAGGTGAAAGTGAACGCGGCGCATCCGGGATGGGTCAAGACGGACATGGGTGGAGACGCGGCGCCGCTGGGAGTGGAAGAGGGCGCGAAGACCGCGGTCCAGTTGGCAACGCTGCCGGCCGACGGCCCGAGCGGCACATTCACGCACATGGGTAAAGAACTGGCGTGGTAACGGAGCAGTCGCCCGTAATTCTGCTTGTAAACTTCAATCAGAGATCCAAGCATGAGGGCCGAAGTGCTCACCCTCAACGATGGAAGTGGTTGCGAGCCGCGACCGTAGCTCTCCGCGGCGGAGCCAGGGAACGCACTAAATCGCCCGCTTGCAAACACGGCTCCTTACTCTTCCGCTGAGCATCCCAAGGCGCGACGGTGACGGAGCGCTTGTTCCCAAGTCAACTCCACAGCCAAAGCCCACCGGGACAGGCGCCTCTGTTCGCTAGGCGACCGCGACAGGTACTTTCGTCACCCTAGCCCCTTCGCCGCGTGGACAGAGCGAGCCTGTCCCAAGACGCACCACAGCCGACCAGCATTCGCTCGGAGTTTTCACACAGACTCGGCAGCAAACGTACGTTCCTAAGACGCAGCACAGCCGACCTCTTTCGGTATAACCGATCCCGCTGTTACGAGATTGCTCGGGCGATGCCGTAGGCGGCCGCGGCGGCCAGCCCGCCAATAAGGGTTGTGCGAAAGGCGCTGCGGAGCGGTCTGGTTCCGGTAAAGGTGCCTTTGAAATAGCCGAACACAAACAATGCGACGAGCGTCGCAGCGACGGACACCAGCAAAGCCTGTTTCGGATCGTGCATCAGGATGTACGGCATGAGCGGAATAAAGCCGCCCACGATATAGGAGAGCGCGATCGTGATGGCGCTGTTGAGCGCGCGCTTTGGGTCGGGCTCCTCAAGGCCGAGTTCAAAGCGCATCATCCACTCCACCCAGGCGCGGTGGTCTTTCTTGAAGGCATCGATGATGGGCGCGCATTGGTCGCGCGTGAGGCCGTATCCCTGGAGGATATCGGTGACTTCCTTGATCTCCGCGGCGGGTTTTTCGACGATCTCTTCTTCTTCGCGGCGCCGTTCGCTGGCATAGTGTTCCGCGTCGCTGGTGGCGGCCAAGTACCCTCCAAGGCCCATCGCAATAGAGCCGGCCGCGATCTCGGCCAGGCCGGCGATGACGATAACGCGAGTAACGTCGACGGCACCGGAAAGCCCCGCGGCGAGGGCAAATGGCACGGTCAGCCCGTCGGACATGCCTATGACGATGTCGCGAATGACTTCGGAAGAAGTGAAGTGCTGTTCTACGTGAGTGGCGGCGGGCACTCGTTCATTCTAGCCAGCCGCGCCCTAAACGACGTAGTGTTTTGCTTCCAGCAGACGCTTGGCCACCTCGCGGCGAAGCTCGATCACGTTAGGTACTTCGCGGCGCGCCAGTTTTCGCAATACGCCCAGATTCGTACGCCGGGTGTCGCCCTCCGAGCAGAAGCTGATGACGTCCGTGGCGGCCCGCTCAATTGTGTTCATCGCATCGTGCGAGAACAATGTCACGTAGGCGGCTGCGTTGCGCCAAGCGCTGCGGGCCGCCATCTTCGCGGCGCGCAACACGACCGATTCCAGGGCGAAGGCGTTCATCATCACATCGCTGATGCCGGCCAGCACTTCCTGCTGCTCCTCAATGGCAGCGCCGTACTGCTGATACGCCAGCCCGAGCAGCAGCAGCGCAATCTTCTTCGCCTGTTCAACCAGCGCTTGTTCCGGCGAAAGTTGGGTAACGCCGGTGGCTGAGAGCGGCTCCAGCAATTGCGCTTGCAGCTTGAGGACAGCATCTACCAAGGGCAATTGCTTCTTCTGGGCGCGCTTCAAAAGCATGCCCGTGGCCAGTAAGCGATTGATCTCGTTCGTGCCTTCGAAGATGCGGTTGATTCGTGAATCGCGGTACGCTCGCTCGACGGCGTAATCCTGGTGGTAGCCATAGCCGCCATGGATCTGCACGCCTTCATCCACTACGAAATCGAGCATTTCTGAGGCAAACACCTTCACAAATGAGCACTCGATGGCGAACTCTTCGGCGGCTTTCAAGATGCGGGCGCCCGCATCGGCATCCTGCCAGTTGAGTTCGCCGGCCGCTTGGCTAACCATGCCCTCCACGCGATAACTCATCGATTCAGCAGCGAAGAGATAAGTGGCCATTTGGGCGAGTTTCTGCTGGATCATTCCAAACTGGCCGATCGGCTTGCCGAACGCCACTCGTTCCTGAGCGTAAGCAAGCGAAGCGGCAAGCACGTTCTTGGCGCTGCCTACCGCAAACGGGCCCAGTTTGAGCCGGCCCAGGTTCAGAATATTGAAAGCGATGACGTGGCCGCGGCCCACTTCCCCCAGCAGGTTTTCAAGCGGCACCAGAACGTTGTCGAGGTAGATGGCGCAGGTCGAGCTGCCTTTGATGCCCATCTTCTTTTCTTCCGCGCCCTGCTTGACGCCCGCGAAACCGCGCTCAACTAGAAACGCGGTCAGCTTGCCATCCACTTTGGCGAAGATCGTGTAGAGATCGGCGGCGCCGCCGTTCGTGATCCACATCTTCTGGCCGTTGAGCAGGTAGTTCCTCCCGTCTGGCGTGAGTTGAGCGGTGGTGCGGGCAGCCAGGGCATCGGAGCCGGCGTGGGCTTCGCTCAGACAGTAGGCGGCAATCATCTCGCAAGTGGCGAGTTTTGGGAGATACTTCTGTTTCTGCTCGCGCGTTCCGAAGAACAGTATCGGCAAGGTGCCGATGCCGGTATGGGCCCCATGCCACGAAGAATAGGAACCATCCCGGGCGACCCCTTCAGCCACAATCATCATGGATGTGAAATCCATGCCCATGCCGCCGTACTTTTCCGGAATGACGACGCTCGTGAGGCCGAGTTCCGCTGATTTGCGAAGCAAAGCGACGGCGACGCCAGCTTCCTGATGCTGAATCGCCTCCAGCTTGGGGACCACCTCCGACTGCCAGAACTCTTCGGTGGTGCGGGCGATGGCCCGATGTTCTTCGGTGAAGTCTTCCGGAGTAAAGACATCGCCGGCGCTGGTAGCGCGCAGAAGAAATTCGCCACCGCGCAGAGTGCTCCCCGCGGGAGCCGTTATGGTCGCCATACAACCCTCCTAGATCTCGAACACCGACAACTCCCACACAGAACCGCGCGCGTGAGCAAGCGGATGCTAAACGGAGCCGCGACCGTAGCTCTCCACCCCGGAGCCAGGGAGCGCACTCAACGTTCGATATTCTTTCAAGCCTGCCGGCGTTTCTCTCCCTGTCCCTTTCTGCGACTTTCACACAGACTCAACACTACAACAGTTTTCTCTACAAGAGTTCGAATATGCCGGCGGCGCCCTGGCCACCACCCACGCACATCGTGACCAAGCCGAACTGCACCGAGCGGCGGCGCATTTCTCGCAACAGGGTAGCGGTGAGTTTAGCGCCCGTGCATCCCAGCGGATGGCCGAGCGCGATCGCGCCGCCATTCACGTTGACGATGCTTTCATCCAGACTCGCCCTACGGATGACGGCCAGCACCTGCACGGCAAACGCTTCGTTCAGTTCAATGAGCCCGATGTCTTTTAGCGAAAGTCCCGCTAACGCGAGTGCTTTTGGAATGGCCACAACCGGACCGATGCCCATTACGTCGGGTGGGACACCGGCTACCGCAAAACTGATCAACCGCGCCACCGGCCGCAGCCCCCACTTCTCGGCGTGATGGGGAGACACGACCAGCGCCATGGCCGCGCCATCGCTGGTTTGCGATGAGTTGCCCGCGGTGACCGAGCCCTTGGCATGGAATACCGGCTTGAGCTTGCCCAAGGCTTCGATCGAAGTATCGGCCCGCGGGCCTTCGTCCTTGCGAAATTCAAACGAGCGAGTGACGGCAGCGCCGTTTTCAAACTGCTTCTGCGCCACGTCGACCGGCACAATCTCATCATCGAAGCGGCCCGCCGCTTGAGCGGTCAGTGCCTTTTGATGGCTGCGATAGGAGAACGCGTCCTGATCGTGGCGTGAGATCGCGAAGCCGCGGTAGAGGCGCTCGGCGGTTTGCCCCATTCCCATATAGGCCTCGGGGAGATGATCCACCAGGTGGGGATTCGGTGAGAAATTATGCCCGGCGCGAGGCAGCATGCTCATGGATTCGCTTCCGCCGGCGAGGATAGCCTGCGCGGAACCCGACTGGATACGATCCGCGGCCAGCGCAATGGCCTGCAGTCCAGATGAGCAGAAGCGGTTGATGGTCATGCCCGGAACGCTGTCGGGCAACCCGGCGCGCAGGCTGGCAATCCGGGCCATATTCAGGCCCGCCTCGGCCTCCGGCATCGCGCAGCCCAGAATGACATCGTCGATGTCATCTGGAGCGATTTCGGGATGTTTGTTTATGAGTGCACGAATGGTAACCGCGGCCAGGTCGTCCGGACGCACACTCCTTAATGAGCCGCGCGGGGCTTTGCCGACCGCCGTTCGCACGCAATCAACGATGACTGCCTGTTCCATGATTCATTCTCTCCGGAGTCTAGTTTCTGAGCGGCTTGCCGCTCTTCAACATGTGCTGGATCCGGTCCTGCGACTTGCGCATACCGCAGAGACTGAGGAACATTTCGCGCTCGAGATCAAGCAGATACTGCTCGGTGACAACGCTGCCCGCGCTGATGCGGCCGCCACTGAGGACGTAAGCCAGCTTCTCACCGATTGCAAGATCATGCTCGCTGATCATGCCGCTCTCATGCATCGACCAGGCAGCCAATCGCATCTTGGCATAGGCCGGTTCGCCACCCACGACAATGTCGGCACGCGGCGCCCCGGGACGATACGCAGGCGACAAAGCTAGCGCAAATCGCTTCGCATCGTCGATCAGAAACTCCGGGTTCATGGAGATCGCGTCCTGGTCCCGAAGATAGCCCAGTTGGCGAGCGTCGGCCCCACTTGCCGAAACCTTCGCCTGTCCGATCAGATCAAACGCCTTCATAGGATCGTCGGATCGCAGCACCATCTCTTTGCAGCCGCCGGCCGCCGGGATCAGCCCCACGCCGACCTCCACCAATCCCATGTACAGCTCCGCCGAGGCTTGCACGCGGTGGCTCTGGAGCACTACCTCGCAGCCTCCGCCCAAAGCACGCGAAAAGGCCGCAGCCACCACCGGACGCGGTGCGTATTTGATCCGCAGCATGCACTGTTGGAAGTGATGAATCATGGTGCCGATGCCATCGAAGTCTTCTTCCTGTGCCGCCATCAGCAACAGTACAAGGTTGGCGCCGACACTGAAGTTTTCGCCCTGATTGGCGATCACCATCCCCTCGAACTGCGATTCCAGCAGCGACACGCCCTTGTCAAGCATCTGCAGCGCGTCTTCACCGATGGCGTTCATCTTGCTGTGAAACTCCAGGCACAAAACGCCATCGCCTAAGTCCACCAGGGCAGCGCCGGAATTGCCGGCGACTTTGCCGCGCGCACGCTTGAGGTCGCTGAGCACAATGACGTTCGGCCTGTCCTCGAGGGCCGCATAGATGCCGTGAGGAAGATCGAAGTATTCGGTATGCGGGAAGCCGTGTGTGTCGGCCGGCCGGTAGAACGAGCGCGCTCTTTCCGACAGCATCTGGGTTACAGATTCCGGCAGGCGGCTATTCTCGGTCTGCATCCGCCGCGTGACGTCCTCAAAGCCCAACGCATCCCACAGTTCGAACGGACCAAGACGATGGCCGTAGCCCCAGCGCATCGCGCGGTCGATTTCCACGATGCGGTCCGAGATCACCCCGACCATGGCCGCCGAGTATTCAAAATACGAACGCAGCACGCTCCAGAGAAAATGGCCTACGCGATCGTCGCCCGAGATCAGCTTGCGCAGTCGTTCTCCAAAGCCGGCGATTGGTTTGGTCGCTTCAACGCTGTCGAACTTAGGTTTCTTGGCCGGCTGATACTCGAACGTCTTCCAGTCGAGTACATGAATCTCTTTATGCGGGCCGACCCGTTTGTAGAAACCCTGGCCTCGCTTTTCGCCGAGCCACGCATTTTCCACCATCTTCTCCATGAACGGCGGCGCGACGAACCACTCACGCCACGGGTCGTCGGTCGCCGCCTCATAGAGATTCTTCGACACGAAGTGCCACACGTCCAGGCCAACGATGTCGAGCAGGCGGAACGTAGCGCTTTTCGGAATGCCAAGCAATGGCCCGGTCAGCGCGTCAACCTCTTCGATGCTGAGGTCGAACTCGATCATCGCGCGGTGAATGGCTGCCCCGAGAAAACTCCCGATGCGGTTGGCAACGAAGTTCGGTGTGTCCTTGCAAAACACGACCCCTTTGCCCAGTGTGCTTTCGGCAAAGTGCTGAACGAAACTCAGGATTTCCGGATCAGTGGCGGGCCCGGGAATCACTTCAAGCAGGTGCAGATAGCGCGGCGGATTGAAGAAATGCGTGCCAAGGAAGCGGCGCTGGAAGTCTTCTGGGAAATCGCGCGAGATTTCTGCCAGCCGGATGCCGCTGGTATTAGTGGATAAGATGGCGCTGCTGTCGCAATGCGCTGCGACCTTGCTCCAGAGCGCTCGCTTGATTCCCAGATTCTCGACGACTCCTTCAATAATCCACTGGCAATCGGCCAGCCGCGCCAGGTCGTCCTCGAAGTTGCCCGCTTCTATCAACTGCGCCCCGCCGCTCGTGAAGAACGCGTGCGGCCGGTGCGACAAGGCGGTCTCAACGCCTTTCTTTGCAATTGCGTTTCGGTCGGCCCCGTCAGCCGGCAGATCTAAGAGCCGCACCGGGATTCCCGCATTCGCGAAGTGGGCCGCAATCCGCGAGCCCATGGTTCCGGCACCCAACACCGCTACTTTTTGAATTCTGATCATCCACGTCCGTCCTCGAAGGCTCGCCACACCTAATGCTCGGCCATCTTTTAACGAGAGTGTATCGAAGTCGCCATCGCGACCCGAAAACGTGCTGCCGGACAATTTCAGCACGCTGAACGGCGCGACGTTATCATGGTCGCGTGGGCGTCCCATCGGTGTCCAATATCGCGTCGGAACGCTCCCGGCAGGTGCGGTCGTGGGTCATCATCATCGCCACCTGCGTGTTCTCGCTGGTTTGCATTGTGTGGGTCCTGCACGGAATGGATCTGCCGCGTTTCTGGGGCGAAATGCGGCGCATGCATTGGGCTTGGGTCACTGTCGCGATCGTCTCGGATGTACTCGTATTCCTGGTGCAAGGCTGGCGTTGGGGGCTTCTTTTGCAGCCCATCCGGCGCGTCTCCTTCTGGGGACTGATGCGTGCCATCTATACCGGTTTGTATGTCAACGAAATCCTGCCGCTTCGCGCCGGCGAGTTGATTCGCTGTTTCATGGTTTCCCGCTCGTCCCAGATTCCCCTTTCCGTGACGTTCGCCTCGGCGCTGATCGAACGCATTTTTGATGGCGTTTGGCTGGTGGCCAGTTTCTTCGTGGCGCTGCGCATCGGCAAGTTGCCGCCGGTCATGATCAAAGGCGGTTTCATGCTCGGGATCATGGTGGTCGCCCTCGCCCTGTTGATCGGCTATGCCATGTATGCTCGCAAGCAAAGTATCACCTTATTCTTCGATCTTCAGGCTCCGGCATGGTTCACTACGCTGATCGACGATCTGCACCTGATCGGGCATTCGCGCTACCTTTACTATTCCTTTTTCGTGAGCGGCTTGTACCTGCTGGTACAGTTGATCCCCGTTTACGCCATCGTCAGAGCGTTCAGTCTCCCTGTGCCCTGGCCCGCATCCATCACGCTAATGGTGCTGCTGCACTTGAGCGCGGTTGTGCCCCAGGCGCCCGGCAACCTTGGGTCAGCCCAATGGGTGACGGCGCGAACGGTGATGCTATGGGGCATCGCTCGACCTTTGGCCAGTAATTTCGCGATGGTGCTGTGGGGCCTGATGTTCTTCCCCCTGATCGTGGTGGGTTTCTTTGTGGTCGGTTTCGCTGGCGTGAAGATCTCGCATCTGCACCGGGAGGCGACGACTGCGGCGGGCAGCAGCGGCCCGAGATGAGGCCGAGTGCCATGTCCAGCCCGGTCCTGTTCGCACTGCTGGTCTCCCTTGCCTCGACCGGTGCCCCGTCCCAAACCACGTTGCCCGTCAATCCGGTGAGTGCCTATTCGGAGGACGACGGTCTCAAGGCCATGGATCGCCAGGATTTTCAGCAGGCGCTCCAGATCTTCACGAAGCTGTCTGCGGATGACCCCAAGGACTACAGCGCCTGGTTTAACCTGGCGCTCGCGGAGGCGGCGTTGCAGGAGTACGATCCAGCCATCACGCACCTGCAGAAGACTCTTGTGCTGAAGCCTGGGCTCTATGAAGCAGAACTCAACCTGGGTCTCGTGTACCTCCGCAGCCGCAAACTGGCTGAGGCCGAACCCCACTTCGAAGCAGCTGTCCGCCTTAAGCCGGCCGACCTGCGGGCTCAGATGTACCTGGCTGACAGTCAACTGGCGCAGGGGAAGGACGACGCGGCAGCGAAGTCCTACCAGGCGGCTCTCAAGCTGGACCCGAATTCGCCACGCGCAGAACTCGGCTTGGGACAAAGCCTGTTGCACTTGGGTTCGCTCGACCAGGCGGCGGAGCATTACCGTGCAGCGGCGGCGCTGGATCCGAAGCTAAAGTCGTACCAGTTGGAACTCGCTGCGGCCTACGCCGGCGCGAACAGGCCTGTAGAAGCAATCGCCATCCTGAAGGAATCGCCGGACACGGCCGGAGCCGCCAAGCAGCTGGGTGAACTGTATCTCGCCGCCAATCAGCCTCAACTCGCCGTAGAGCAGTTTGAGATGGCCGTAAAGCAATCTCCGACTCTCGCTAACCAAATGGCTTTGGCGACGGCTTATATCAAGAACAACCAGGAAGAACTGGCCGCGCCGATTCTCGAGAAATCCTTGGCGGCCAATCCGAACGATTATGACGTGCAGATGGCGCTGGGCCGTATTTGGCGCGACAAGCATGACTATCCGAAAGCAGTTGGTCGCTTCTATGTGGCCGCGAAGTTGAAGCCGAACGATCCGGTGGTCTGGAGCGAAATCGCCAGTGCATGCGTCATTGCGGAAATGTATCCGGAAGCGATCGCGGCCCTTGATCAGATCCGCCGGTTGAACGCCGAGAAGCCCGGACACTACTATCTGCGTGCCATCGTTCTCGATAAGCTAAGACAAATCAAGCCTGCCTTGGAGAACTACCGGCGCTTCCTGGAGCTGAGCCAGGGAAAAAGTCCGGATGAGGAGTTCAAGGCCAGGCAGCGGGTGCGAATTCTGGAGCATGAGGTGAATCGCTAATGGGGGGATGGAGGTCCACGTCACGAGGCTTCTTGAGAACCGGCTCTTTGGCATTGATTCTCTTCCTGCCCGCATCCATGCAACTGGTTGTGCAGCCGGTCCGGGCGCAATCTCCGCTCACCGAACTCGACACCGAGCACGACCCCGCAAAGCGATCACAACGAGCGCTGGCGCTGGCGGAGCAGGCCTTCGAGCAAGCGAAGAAGTCTTACAGTACCGGCGAAATCAAGCAGGGTGACGCACACCTCGACGATATGACGAAGCTTCTGGATGCTTGTGTATCATCGCTGGAGGCGGCGCGCAAAGCGAGTCTCTACAAGCAAGCTGAGATTCGCGTTGCAACCTTATTGCGCCGGCTACAGTCTCTAATAGAAGACATAGCTGCGGACGACCGTGGCTGGGCCGAGTTCACCCTTCGACAGGTGGATGCCATTCACGATAAGCTTTTAAATGGAGTGATGAAAAAATGAAGTGGCTCGCTCCGGCGCTCCTTCTCCTCTCAATGACGCCGCGCCTGGCGGCCCAGTCACGCGACTACCTCAGCACCATCGAGGTGGACCAGATACGCGATGTTCAGGAGCCCAATGAGCGCATGAAGCTCTATGTCAAGTTCGCCCGGCTCCGGTTGGACATCCTTATGCAGACCCTGCAGAAGCAGAAGCCCGGCCGCAGCGCCTTCATCCACGACACGCTGGAAGACTACTCACACATCATCGAGGCGATCGATTCCGTGGCCGACGACGCAATCCGTCGCAAGATCCCGATCGATAGAGGCATGCTCGCGGTCGCGGAGGCGGAGAAAGAGTTCGTCGAAAAGCTAAACAAGATTGAGCCGACGAACCCGCCCGATATCAGCCGCTACGAGTTTGTGCTGAAACAAGCGATCGACACAACTTCCGACAGCCTGGAACTTTCCGAAGAAGATGCGACTAAGCGGCAAGCCGAGGTGCTGGCCGCCGACGAAAAAGAGAAAAAGGACCGGGAATCGGCCATGTCGACCAAGGAAGCCGCCGAACGTAAGAAACAGCAGCAGGACCAGCAGAACCAGGATCAAAAGAAGAAGATCCCGAGCCTGTACCGGCCGGGCGAGAAGCCGCCCGATCCGAATCAGCCGCCCAATCAGTAGTTCTCTTTTGGCTTTGCTATAGTTCTTCGTGCCGGTCTTCATGAACCGGCTCGGAGGAACCAATGGGAGCTGGTCATCCAGCCGCGGTTGCACCGTCACCGGGACTTGTTTTCGACACCTTACTGGCTTTTCAGCAGACTGCTGCCTCACGCGCCGCGATAGAACTCGATGTGTTTCGAGCCGTCGGCGAGGGGCCGGGCGACGTGCCTTCCCTAGCTCGCCAATGTTCGGCCTCGGAACGCGGGATTCGAATTCTTTGCGATTACCTGACCATCCACGGCTTCCTTCTCAAAGAAGGCGATCGTTACCGTCACACGGCGACTAGCGAGCTCTTTTTGGATCCCCATTCGCCCGCTTGCGTGGCGTCGATCTCACGCTTTCTGGGCGATCAGCAAGTGCAGGATACTGCGCGGCGCCTGCCGGAGGTGGTCCGCAGCGGCCGCACCCTGCTTCCGGGGGACGGAATGGTCGAGCCGGAGAATTCAGTCTGGGTCGAGTTTGCGCACAGCATGGCGCCCATGATGGCACCCATGGCCGCTCCGCTCGGCAGCATCGCTTTGGAGGGCATGGACGGACCGGTACAGGTCCTCGACATCGCAGCGGGCCACGGCTTGTTTGGCATTGCCGTGGCCAAGCTGAACCCGCAAGCGCACATCGTGGCCGTGGATTGGGAGCAAGTGTTGGAAGTGGCCAAGACCAACGCGCGGAAGGCGGGTGTGGGCGACCGCTACCAGGCACTTCCGGGCAGCGCGTTTGACGTGCAGTACGGCGGCCCCTACGACATTGCTCTACTCACGAACTTCCTGCACCACTTCGACCATCCGACCTGCGTGGGGATTCTCAAGAAGATTTACGCCGCGCTGAAGCCTGGCGGCCGGGTCGCTGCCCTGGAATTTGTGCCGAATGAAGATCGCGTCTCGCCGCCCATGGCTGCGGGCTTTAGCCTGACGATGTTGCTCACGACGCCGTCAGGCGATGCCTATCCGTTGAGCGCGCTGAAGGCGATGTGCCAGGAAGCGGGATTTGTGGATGTAACCGGCCAGCCTGTTCCGAACGGCCCGCACACCGTGGTGTTAGGAAGACGGCCGTAACCCGGCCGGCACGTCGCAGCGTTTTTTTCCGAGGCGCGACAGTAATGGAGCGCTTGCTCAAATCAGGCGCCGGACAGCCTCTGTGGAAGCGCTCGCCCCGCCTGTACTTACCGCGACGGCACGTACAGCCCCATCGCCGTCTTCGCCGTTTTGACAGTGTCTTCGGCGATCGGCAGCACGCGCTCTCTCCCCTCCCGCAGCACCTTGTCGATGTAGCCGGTATCGTCGGTGACTTCACGATACTTCTGCTGGATTGGTTCGAGTCGCGCGACCACCGCCTCGGCTACCAGTTTCTTGAAATCGCCATATCGTAAGCCCGAGACGCGCTCCAGGGTAATCGACGGATCGCACGCTTGGCCAATCACAAACAGGTTTGCGATGCCCGGTCCCATCGCACCCGGCTCCACAATCGGGTGGGAATCGGTGGTGGCCCGCGCGATCTTCTTGCGGATGACCGCGGGCGGGTCTAGCAGTGCGATCGCATGGTTGGCGCCCGCGGCCGACTTGCTCATCTTCGTAGTGGGATCGTCCAGCCCCATGATGCGCGCGCCCACCGCGGGAAGGCTGGTGGCGGGCATCACAAACGTATCGCCGAAGAGCGAATTGAAACGCTGTGCGATATCGCGCGCCAATTCCAAATGTTGCGACTGGTCGTCGCCAACCGGCACGACGCTCGCCTGGTAGATCAGTATGTCAGCGGCCATCAGCACCGGGTATTGCAGCAGTCCGTCGCCCACCGTCTCCTGCTTTTCGGCTTTGGCCTTGAACTGGGTCATTCGCTGCAGCCAGCCCAGCGGCGTCACGCAGGTCAGCAGCCAAGCCAGTTCGGCATGCCCGGGAATATCGGACTGCACAACGATTGACGATTGCGCTGGATCGATCCCGCAGGCGATGAACAGCGCCGCGGTCTCCAGGATTTTTGAGCGCAGTTCGCCCGGGTCCTGATAAACCGTGATGGCATGCAGGTCGACAATGCAGAAAATGCTTTCGTAGCTGGATTGAATTTCGGCCCAATTCTTCAGGGCTCCCAGGTAATTACCGAGGTGAAGTTGGCCGCTGGGCTGGACGCCGGAGAGTACTCGTGCTTTCATGCTTATGGGTGGGGCGGACGCGCTTTAGCTCCTGCCCGACGATTTAATGAGGCGAAACTTCTATCGTAAGTGATGGCAAAAACGGAATCTGATCAACCGCAAAACAAGGCTGCCGACGCGGCGCCCAAAAAGTTGTTGCGTATCGAAAAACTGGTATACGGCGGCGACGCCCTGGCCCGGCATGACGGGCAGATTGTACTGACCCCGTTTGTGCTGCCGGACGAGTTGGCTGAGGTGGAGACGCGCCCTGCCAAGGGCGGCCTCTTGCGCGGCTCTGCCGCGAAAGTGATGGAAGCCTCGCCCCACCGTGTGCAGCCCGGTTGCGAGTACTTCGGCAACTGCGGCGGCTGTCACTATCAGCATGCGGCCTATGAGTACCAGCTGCAACAGAAGCAGGCGATTCTCCGCGAAACCTTAAAGCGATTGGGCGGCTTCGAGTACGACGCCGAGATAAAAACCATCAGCGCCGAGCCATGGGGCTATCGCAACCGCATTCAACTTCATTTCGATCAGCGTCTGAGAATGGGATTCCGCCGGGCCGAGTCGCATGAGCTCTGCCCCATCAAGCGCTGCCCCATTTCTTCGCCGAAGCTAAACGAAGTGATTACGGTTCTTCATCAGGCGGTGGCGCGGCGCGAGTGGCCCGATTTTCTGCGCAGTCTCGAAGTCTTCACCAACGAGACCGACATTCAGCTCCACATCGTTGAGTCGAATCGCCCCGTGGCGGCGCGGTTTTTCACCTGGTGTGCCGAAATCCTGCCGGGCTTCGTGCCGGCCGCGCTTGAGTACAACGCGGCCGGCCATCGCTTCCGCATCAGCCGCGGTTCGTTCTTCCAGGTGAACCGTTACCTGGTGGATGCGCTGGTGGACGAAGTGGTGGGCCAGGTTGACGGTGAGGCCGCCCAGCGTGGAACCGCGATCGACCTCTATGCCGGCGTCGGTTTGTTCTCACTTCCCCTGGCTGCGCGTTTTGAGCGAGTGATCGCGGTAGAACGGGGCGGGACCGCAACGCGCGACCTCGAATGGAACGTGTCGCAACTCGACAGCAACGTGGAAGCGATCCAGTCGGCGACTGAGGACTACCTCCGCGGAGTCACCACGACGCCCGACCGCATCATGGCCGATCCGCCGCGCGCCGGCCTCGGCAAAGAAGCAACCGAACAATTGCTGCGTATTGAGGCACCCCGCTTAGTGATCGTCAGCTGCGACCCGGCGACCCTGGCGCGCGACCTCAAACTGCTCCAGGCGAAGTATTCGGTTGAGCGTATGACTCTGGTGGACCTATTCCCGCAGACTTTCCACTTCGAAGCGGTAGTGCACCTGGCCAAACGTTGACCCGTTTCGGTTGCCCGCGACCCCGCGACGCTGGCTTAAGGAGCGCACTTAAAGCCTCGGACCCACGGCAAAACTCACATCAAATCCGCCTCCATCGGCGTTGTCCAGAAAACACGATCGCGCAACCTCTGGAGCCCTGCCCGTCTGACTGTGTGAAACCTCCGGCACAGATCTCGACACGCACTTTCCGTGGCACAGGCTTTCAGCCTGTGGGTTTGGTTTTCAGAGTAACTGCGCGTCTTCAGCAAGCCGCCATGCTATGGAAGGGGTACCAAAAGCCTTGAAAATCTTCCGAACGCCACTTAGGAGGCGCCGTTGGACGGTCTTTAGCGACGCGGCTCCAGCCTTCACTCGCTCTCGGGCAAGCTGTATTCAAACTCGTACGAGTGCTTCCCGTCTGCCATGTTAATCGTCATCTTGCCTGCTAGCCCCACCAATTGATCCGTGCCGGAATCGGGCACAACTGTGATTGTCAATTGCGGAGCGCCGCGCGTCATAGTCCCCGAATGCTGCAGCACGAAAGTCCCACTCCGGCCATGTAACGCGCCGGTCACCTTTTCGATCGCGACATATCCGGCCGAGCCCTTCACGCTGGTGCCCGCCGTCAGCATCTGTCCCTTGCTGGTCGCCTCCAGATCACCGTGGAACTGCTTGTCGATCGTCATCCGGCCGAGACTCGCATCTCCTGCCGGTTCTTGCGGCTGCGGCGCCAGTTTTACTTCAAAAGGTCCGATTGCATTGGTCGGCATACTGGAATCCTACCCGAGTGAATTCGGAGACCCGAGCTCCCGCGTTATATTCTGGCGGTTTGATGTCCATCCTGATTGTTGAGGACGATCCCAAGATCGCCGCGTTCCTCAAGCGTGGCCTCCTCCAGGCTGGTTTTGCATCGGAGGTGGCCGACGACGGCGAAAAGGCTCTCCATTCCGCGCTGCTCACCACCTTCGACGCGATGATCGTCGATATCATGTTGCCCGTTCTCGATGGCCTCACTCTGATCGAGCGGCTCCGCCATGCCCGGATCAACACGCCGGTTCTCATTTTGAGCGCTAAGCGGTCGGTCGACGAACGCGTCCGCGGTCTGCAAGCTGGAGGTGACGACTACTTGGTAAAGCCCTTCGCTTTCGCCGAGCTTGTCGCTCGTCTGCGAGCGCTGATTCGTCGCGCCGGTGCGCAGCCCGAAGCCACCCGCCTCACCGCCGGCGATCTCTCGCTCGACCTTGTGCGCCGTGAGGTGATTCGAGAAGGGCGAAGAATTGATCTCCAGCCCCGCGAACTGTCGCTGCTTGAATTTCTGCTTCGCAATGCCAACCGTGTGCTAACCAAGACCATGATCATGCAGCATATCTGGAGCTACAGCATCGATCCCCAAACTAACGTTGTGGATGTCCTTGTCTGCAGGCTGCGAAACAAAATCGATAAAGACTTCCCCAACAAGATGATTCGCACTGTGCGTGGCATCGGTTATGTCCTCGAAGCCCACTAACCTGACGCGCGGCGTGCCACGCCTGGACCGAGTTCGCAAGACCATCGCGTTCCACCTCACGCTCTGGTATGGCGCTATCTTCGCCCTCTGTGCGTTGCTCTTGATTGGGATCGCCTACTTCACTCTCTCCCGGTCACTGGCCGAACGCGACCAGCACCTGGTTCTCGGTAAGCTGAACGCCTACGCCATCGATTGGGAGCGCGGAGGCGCGGAGGCTCTTCGTGGCGAGGTTGCCGCAGAGCACCGAACTCATGACCACGACAATACCTTCATCCGGCTCGCTGGTCCGTCCAATGAAACGCAGATCATCGATGTGCCTTCCGAACTGAGCCGTTTCGACTGGCGAGCCCTTGAACAGCGCCCCGTCCCTCCGGATCAGCGCTGGTTGGAACTTCCCGCCGGCGAGGAGGGCGAACGCGTCGAGATTGCCGTTCTCCATCTTTCTGATGGCTCCGTGCTTCAAGTCGGCAAGAGTACTGACGAGAGGAATGACGTCTTGGAAGGAGTGGTCAGGACCTTTGCTATCGTCATTTTGCCGGTTATGCTCCTTGGACTCGCCGGCGGCGTTTGGCTGACCCGTCGCGCCTTGCGTCCCATCCGCGACCTGACAAACGCACTCCGTCCCATTGTTGAGACTGGTTCGCTAAAGGATCGTGCGCCCATCCGCGCCCAGGGGAATGAACTCGATGACTTGGCCGCTCTCTTCAACCGAGCCTTGGAACGGATTACGCTGCTGATCGATGGCATGCGCAACTCACTCGACAATGTGGCCCATGATCTCCGAACGCCTATGACGCGGCTCCGCGCAACAGCTGAACTGGCCTTGCATGGCAGCGCTTCGCCGGTGCAGGAGGCGAGCAACGTCAACGACCCTTTCGCCGCCGCTTGCCGTGAAGCACTGGGCGACTGTCTCGAGGAGTCCGCCCAAGTCCTCACCATGCTCAACACGATGATGGATGTCTCCGAAGCCGAAGCCGGCGCCATGAAGCTTGACCTGGAGCCAACCGATATCTCCGAAGTCATCGAAGAGGCAGTCGACATCTATCAATACGCCGCAGAGGACAAACACATTGAACTCAAGGTGCAGGCACCGGGCGTGCTGACTTGGGTGACCGATCGAAATCGATTGCGCCAGGCCCTTGCCAACCTATTGGACAATGCCGTGAAGTATTCTGGCCCGGGAGGACATGTGGTCTTGGCAGCCCAGCAGGAGGCCGGCGAACTCGTCATAACCGTGACCGACACCGGCATGGGCATCCCACCCGAAGACTTGCCGCGCATTTGGGATCGTCTTTACCGGGGTGACAAGAGCCGTTCGCAACGCGGGCTCGGGCTCGGCCTTAGCATGGTTCGCGCCATTGTCTCGGCTCACCACGGGCGCGTCACGGCGTCCAGCGAAGTAGGCAGGGGTTCAACCTTCTGCATCTATTTGCCGCCGGCGACAGCAACATCCTTGGACTGACTGTTCTATCGCTTCAAGTCCGCCGTCTGAACCGCCTTCCGCTCCGACCCCAGGTCCTTCAGGCGTTGCTCGGCAACCGGAGCCAGTATTGGATCGAAGTTCGGGCTCAGACTCAACGCTTCATAAAACGCCTGCTGTGCGGTACCTCGATCACCAGATCCCAAATAAATCATTGCCTTGTGGAAGCGAAAGAGCGCCTCGGGTGTATTCTGCTTCAGTGCCAGACGAATGTACTTTTTGGCTTCATCCATCCGGCCGTTCTTGAAGTAGCACCAGGCCAGCGTGTCCGCGGCGTAGACGTTCTTACGGGTGGCGTATTCCTCCTCCGCCATCTTCAGTGCATCTGCCAGCTTGATGTCGTGGTCCGCGTAAAACTTGGCGGTCAACATGTCGCCCTTCACGCCGTTCGCCTTGTTTAAACGGGCAATCGACTCCACCAATGCATATTGTCTTTTCATTTCCTCGGGCTGGCTCGTCAATTGATACAGATCGCCCAGTGCCGCGACGATATCCTGTTGCGGCGCAATCTCACTCGCCCTCCGGTAATACTCAATCGCGGCCGGATAATCCTTCTTCGCCGCTTTTACTTTTCCCATGACAGCCAGAAGGTGATAATCGTTGGGCAGCTTCTTTAGACCTTCTTCAAGCACCTGCTCGGCCGGGACATAAGCGCCCTGGGAGTAGTAAATCAGACCGACCTGCGCGCGGCACCATGCCGTGTTTTCTGCATAGGGGCTGCCTGCCGCGACACCCTTCATCATCAGCCAGGTGGCTCTCCTCGTGTCGCCCGTGATTTGTAAGAGGTGCGCGCTCCGGCTGTAAGACGAGAGGTCTGGCTTGATGTCCAGCATCTTTTGATATTGGTCGAAAGCCTCGTCATAATCGCCCATCTCCACCGCCGCGTCGCCTATCAGTCCGTAGGCGGCTGTGTCCTTCGGGTCCATAGCGAGCACCTTCTTTGACCAATCGATGCTGGCTTCAAACTCGTGCCGCCCTCCGCTCACCCAAGCCATGCCTGCCATCGCATCGACGGACTTCGGATTCAGAGCGAGCGCTTTTCGATAGGCGTGTTCTGCCCGAGTGTAATAAGCGGAGTCAGCGGTCTCGCGGGCCTTCTGCATGAACGCATCACCGAGAGTGACCCAGGCGGAATCGCTCTCCGGCCGTCGGGCAGCCACCACCGACGCCTTGGCAATATCAGCATCGCTTGCCGCTACCCTTGGCGTTGGTAGACCTGCCGTAGCCGTGGTCATGCCGGCCTGAGGCGTTTGAGCGCTCGTCGCCGTTCGCGACATCACTGCGCAGAGTAACAGAAGAATTGCCATTGTTTCATAGGCTCGTTTCATAGGTTGCTCCTGCCCATCTCCGAAGAAGCAGGCGCCGGAATTGATCCGGCGCCTATTGGGTATTGGCTATGGATGCCCGTTCCCGTCTGTATCGCCGGGGTCCTTCCGATTGGTTGGCCCGGCGTGCGGGGTCGCCGCATACGGGAACACAAAGTTATAAGTGAAGTCATTGCTGTTGATGTTGTCCCCGAGCAGGAAAATGCTCGAATAGCTCGGACCACTGGCGATGGCCGTCAGTGCGATATCAACCACGTCGTCACCCAGCCGCCGGCCGTTGGGCCAGCCGCTGAACTTTCCCTTCGTCGTATCGCCCCCGATGCCGCTCAGTCGATTTCCGCCGGCCCCTATCAGTGGAACCGGGCCGGTTGTCGTATCAACCCGCAGCACGTCCGGAATAAAGACCGCCGCCAGGTCCGTTCGGCCTGTTGTCGCAAAGCTTGTTCCAAAAACCGCATTGATAAGAACCGGCAATTCCGGAGTCAGCGCGTACGTTTTGTATTTGGCCACATCATCTGTCGGGACATCCCGGTTGTAGTTGTCTTTGTCTTTCAGTGCGACCAGCACTTCGTTAAACAGCGGGTTACCGAGGCGGTTTACCTGGATCCAGGGACCGTGCGAATCCGGGTCCTTGCGGTCACTTCGCAGCGTTACCTTTGGGCGGCTGACCGATGCATACACTCCCACCCCATGCGAGGCGCCCGTGAATGCGTCCGTAAAGGCGATCTGCGGCAAAGAACTCAACGGGATCTGTATGGCGAAGGTCAAAACGTTGTAGCCCTTGAATCCGTCGACTCCGTTACCCGTCTGTCCGTGACCGTCGGGGCCCAGAATCCGCGGATCAAGCAAGTCGAAGATTCCTGGCGCATCAGCAAAGAAACTGTCATCGCGCGAGCCGGCCCAAACCGCTTCGCCGGTTTGCAACAAGTAAATCGTCTCCTTCGTGTAAGTGTCGAGGCCCGCATTCGTCGTCGCGCCGGTCAACGCCACACCGCTCACGTCGTTGTACTCGGGAGTCGTTCTCTTTCCCACGTTCGGAGGAGGTACTAAGAGCGGCATCGGAGGGTTAGTCGTCAGTTCGATTCCACGATGCGAGTCTGAATCGTCGTCCCAGCTATTTTGTTGACTCTTAGCCAGGTATTTCGATACCGTGTACGACTGCGTGTAGTTCTGTGCCGAGTCATTCACGTTCATAATGGGGCCAATCGTCGTGCCTCGGCCGTAAGAAAGAATTGTGTTGAGGTTTTTGTATGTCCCCTCGCTTGAGGATACCGGCGAGAAGCGGAAGTTGTAGCTTTCGATCAGCGCGCCGGTATTGGGGTCGGCAATGTTGATGGAAAAGAGAGCGTCGTCGGCAAAACGTTCATACATGACCCCATCCCCGGGCTCCGAGAAAGGATGCACGTTCACGACCACATTCAGCACTTGTTTGCCGGGGTTGTTGTATAGAGTGCCCACGAAAGCGTAGACATCGGTGAGATTAGCTTGCGGATCCTGTTTGATTAACGGGGCGTCGCTGTGGCTTGAACCCATCAGCGTGCTTCCGAGTAGCAACAGGACGCCGGCTGCTTTGACGAACTGCGCAGGCCGGACGAAACCGGGTGTAGAAGACAAGTGAAGCATTCTTCGTTCTCCTTAACTGATACTCGATGAGGTCAGTAACTACTTACTTCCCTGTGCATGTTGTTACGGTAAATAGCTGCCTTTAGATGTAGGGATTAAGCGCCCAGTGCGCGAATCGGCTGAATCCAGCCCAGCGCAGCCAGTGTCATCAGCAGCCCCAGTACGATGACGATTACCGCGGAAAAGACAGGCACCAGCCGAAACAGCGGGTGGCTTCGCGTCGATTCCCCGCTCGGCAACAGTTGCTTCGCGAACAGCACCAGTGCGCCGATCCCCATAAGGACGACTGCGAGGCCGGCGCTGAACGCCGCCAGAAGGCCCAAGCCCAATGCAGTCTGGCCCAGCGCAATAGCACTTAGCAACAGGATCAGGGCTGACGGGCAGGGAACAAGCCCGCCACTGGCTCCTAGGGCGACAAGTCCGCCCAGCGTCAGCCGGCTTTCAGGCATCGCGTGTGTGTGCGTGTGGCCGTCGTGTGTATGCGTATGAGCAAATGCGTGACTATGCTCGTGATGCGGATGGACGTGTTGGCGTATCGAATTCTCTGTGTGATGATGTTCGGCTTCCAGGACCACCGCCGCCCCACCTCCCGCGTAGGCGTGCTGATGGAGGTGGTGTGAAGCGTGAACACGCTCATGGTCGTGGTCATGAGGGTGGTGATGATTTCCCCCGGCATGATGATGGTCGTGATGATGCTCGTGTGTGTGCAACGGCTCGCCGGTTCCCATCAGAGCTTTCGCTCTCTGGTACAGCAGCCAGCTGCCGATCGAGACGATAGAGAGACCTGAAACCGTTCCCAGCGCGGGAATAATCTGGTCGGGCACCACGTACTTCTGGAAGAAGAGCACACCCAGCCCCAGCAGCAACACGCTGATCGTGTGCGTAAACGTGACCATGGAGCCAAGGAACAGCGCGTGCTTTAGGGTTCCGCGGCTGCCGACCAAGTAAGCCGCCACAATGGTTTTGCCATGTCCCGGCGACAGCGCATGCATGGCGCCCAGACCGAACGCAATCAGCAGGCCTAACAGAATTGAGCCCCAGCCAAACTTCCTATCGCGCAGCATCACGGAAAGGAAATCGCCTCGCATCAAAGCTCCCGGTCCCGCGGACTGTCGCTCGGAGAAGGTGCGGGCGCTTTCTACGGCAGCAACCGGAGCGGCTCCCGGCACAGGCGGCTGCGTCGCCACACCTGCCACCTTGATTCGCTTTTCCCCCGGACCTGTGGAGGTTGCCTTTAGCCTTTGCGGAAGAGCGCTAGTCGCTGACCACTGCACGGAAGCCGCTAGATCCTGTGGCGGCGCCAGGGTTGGATCCGCCGGGTAAGCAGTCAGCTCGTGGCTGACGTCTGAATCCCAGGGCGATGCTCCCACCAGCGCGGCCCCGTCTCCGCCCCGAATGACGATCTCCTTCCAACCCGTTCGGTTCACGTAGTTTCGATCCTCAAACGAGAGTTGACCAGGAGTAGCCGCAACATCTGCCTTCATCACCACTCGGACCACCAGCATGCCGCCGGCTCCATCCGTCGCCTTAGCCTTCGTTTCCACGAGGTGTGGTATCAGTTGCTTTCCATCAACCGAAATGGACAAGTTTTGTAACCAGGCCGCCGCCTGCGCAGCAGCTTTTTGCTGCAGTTGGCCCTCATCTTTGCCGTCGATCTGCCATTGCTGGAAAAGCTCCAGCGTCGGGATCTCCGCCAGATCAAGAACATACGTAAGCCGAAGCCCATCCGCCTTGAAGTCCAGCCGGGAGTAGTGACTTACGCTGAAGTTGCCCATCGGATGGGCAGCGGCGCAGCCTGCCAAAACCAAGCCCACCAGCAGCGCCTGGAGCTTCGACATCGAATTCGTCCTCCGCGTACTGTTTACGCAGGAAGGACCCAGTCTGGATTGCGAAAGCTGAAGAGTCCGGGTTCTCGAGCCGGAAGATCGGTTGACTGGGTGGTCGGCCCCGCTACTTAACCGTCACCGTAACCGACTTCGTGCTGCGCCCGTACTGGTTCGTCGCGCTCAGCTTATAGCTCGTCGTCGTAGTTGGGGAGACGATAACCGAAGTTCCGCGAACCGCACCCACGGTTGGCGTGATGATGTTGTACTCCGCTCCCGAGTCACTCCAACTCAATGTGACACTCCCGCCGGCGGTGGTGCTCGAAGGCGTCGCTTTGAAGCTGCTGATCACCGGCGCTGCGCCCTGAGGCACGTTCGCCGGGGTGTAAATCGTCCCCATGTTCACCACTTCAAAATCGGCCGCAGTCAACTGGTGTAGCGAGCCGAGATCGTCGTTACTCCATCGGTTATCGGGCGCGCCCGAAATGTAGATGGCGCTGCCGTTGTCGGCCAGAATCATTCCGTACGTCTGTAGCGCTTTCAGGATCACCTGATTGGCCGCTGAGAATCCCGAGATGTTGAAGGAGGCCTTCAGGCGGAGCCGCATTCCCATCGGCGGTGCGTCCGGGTTAGTCACGCTCGACGCCCAATGCGTCGCGGGCAAAACGAACGCTTGCTGGGTCACCGGCAGCGTGAATCGGAACGCATGGTTCACCACGCCGTTCGCCACTTCGTCGTACCGCACCAGCCCGGGAAAGATCGGCAATCCCGCGGCGTCGGCCGATGTCCAGGTGTAGGGCCGCTGCTCATTCCCCAAAAGGTCCCACAGCGCGGCCGCATCGCCTTTCCAACTACCGTCCGATTCGAGATGAGCGTTGT
>CAVUCO010000016.1:0-18923 GCA_963740005.1 uncultured Acidobacteriaceae bacterium
TGTATTCAAACTCGTACGAGTGCTTCCCGTCTGCAATGTTAATCGTCATCTTGCCTGCAAGCCCCACCAATTGATCCGTGCCGGAATCGGGCACAACTGTGATTGTCAATTGCGGAGCGCCGCGCGTCATAGTCCCCGAATGCTGCAGCACGAAAGTCCCACTCCGGCCATGTAACGCGCCGGTCACCTTTTCGATCGCGACATATCCGGCCGAGCCCTTCACGCTGGTGCCCGCCGTCAGCATCTGTCCCTTGCTGGTCGCCTCCAGATCACCGTGGAACTGCTTGTCGATCGTCATCCGGCCGAGACTCGCATCTCCTGCCGGTTCTTGCGGCTGCGGCGCCAGTTTTACTTCAAAAGGTCCGATTGCATTGGTCGGCATACTGGAATCCTACCCGAGTGAATTCGGAGACCCGAGCTCCCGCGTTATATTCTGGCGGTTTGATGTCCATCCTGATTGTTGAGGACGATCCCAAGATCGCCGCGTTCCTCAAGCGTGGCCTCCTCCAGGCTGGTTTTGCATCGGAGGTGGCCGACGACGGCGAAAAGGCTCTCCATTCCGCGCTGCTCACCACCTTCGACGCGATGATCGTCGATATCATGTTGCCCGTTCTCGATGGCCTCACTCTGATCGAGCGGCTCCGCCATGCCCGGATCAACACGCCGGTTCTCATTTTGAGCGCTAAGCGGTCGGTCGACGAACGCGTCCGCGGTCTGCAAGCTGGAGGTGACGACTACTTGGTAAAGCCCTTCGCTTTCGCCGAGCTTGTCGCTCGTCTGCGAGCGCTGATTCGTCGCGCCGGTGCGCAGCCCGAAGCCACCCGCCTCACCGCCGGCGATCTCTCGCTCGACCTTGTGCGCCGTGAGGTGATTCGAGAAGGGCGAAGAATTGATCTCCAGCCCCGCGAACTGTCGCTGCTTGAATTTCTGCTTCGCAATGCCAACCGTGTGCTAACCAAGACCATGATCATGCAGCATATCTGGAGCTACAGCATCGATCCCCAAACTAACGTTGTGGATGTCCTTGTCTGCAGGCTGCGAAACAAAATCGATAAAGACTTCCCCAACAAGATGATTCGCACTGTGCGTGGCATCGGTTATGTCCTCGAAGCCCACTAACCTGACGCGCGGCGTGCCACGCCTGGACCGAGTTCGCAAGACCATCGCGTTCCACCTCACGCTCTGGTATGGCGCTATCTTCGCCCTCTGTGCGTTGCTCTTGATTGGGATCGCCTACTTCACTCTCTCCCGGTCACTGGCCGAACGCGACCAGCACCTGGTTCTCGGTAAGCTGAACGCCTACGCCATCGATTGGGAGCGCGGAGGCGCGGAGGCTCTTCGTGGCGAGGTTGCCGCAGAGCACCGAACTCATGACCACGACAATACCTTCATCCGGCTCGCTGGTCCGTCCAATGAAACGCAGATCATCGATGTGCCTTCCGAACTGAGCCGTTTCGACTGGCGAGCCCTTGAACAGCGCCCCGTCCCTCCGGATCAGCGCTGGTTGGAACTTCCCGCCGGCGAGGAGGGCGAACGCGTCGAGATTGCCGTTCTCCATCTTTCTGATGGCTCCGTGCTTCAAGTCGGCAAGAGTACTGACGAGAGGAATGACGTCTTGGAAGGAGTGGTCAGGACCTTTGCTATCGTCATTTTGCCGGTTATGCTCCTTGGACTCGCCGGCGGCGTTTGGCTGACCCGTCGCGCCTTGCGTCCCATCCGCGACCTGACAAACGCACTCCGTCCCATTGTTGAGACTGGTTCGCTAAAGGATCGTGCGCCCATCCGCGCCCAGGGGAATGAACTCGATGACTTGGCCGCTCTCTTCAACCGAGCCTTGGAACGGATTACGCTGCTGATCGATGGCATGCGCAACTCACTCGACAATGTGGCCCATGATCTCCGAACGCCTATGACGCGGCTCCGCGCAACAGCTGAACTGGCCTTGCATGGCAGCGCTTCGCCGGTGCAGGAGGCGAGCAACGTCAACGACCCTTTCGCCGCCGCTTGCCGTGAAGCACTGGGCGACTGTCTCGAGGAGTCCGCCCAAGTCCTCACCATGCTCAACACGATGATGGATGTCTCCGAAGCCGAAGCCGGCGCCATGAAGCTTGACCTGGAGCCAACCGATATCTCCGAAGTCATCGAAGAGGCAGTCGACATCTATCAATACGCCGCAGAGGACAAACACATTGAACTCAAGGTGCAGGCACCGGGCGTGCTGACTTGGGTGACCGATCGAAATCGATTGCGCCAGGCCCTTGCCAACCTATTGGACAATGCCGTGAAGTATTCTGGCCCGGGAGGACATGTGGTCTTGGCAGCCCAGCAGGAGGCCGGCGAACTCGTCATAACCGTGACCGACACCGGCATGGGCATCCCACCCGAAGACTTGCCGCGCATTTGGGATCGTCTTTACCGGGGTGACAAGAGCCGTTCGCAACGCGGGCTCGGGCTCGGCCTTAGCATGGTTCGCGCCATTGTCTCGGCTCACCACGGGCGCGTCACGGCGTCCAGCGAAGTA
Source organism: uncultured Acidobacteriaceae bacterium (assembly GCA_963740005.1). Lineage (GTDB taxonomy): Bacteria > Acidobacteriota > Terriglobia > Bryobacterales > Bryobacteraceae > CAJCIT01. The sequence continues at coordinate 2,522 of CAVUCO010000016.1, forward strand.
GGCAGGGGTTCAACCTTCTGCATCTATTTGCCGCCGGCGACAGCAACATCCTTGGACTGACTGTTCTATCGCTTCAAGTCCGCCGTCTGAACCGCCTTCCGCTCCGACCCCAGGTCCTTCAGGCGTTGCTCGGCAACCGGAGCCAGTATTGGATCGAAGTTCGGGCTCAGACTCAACGCTTCATAAAACGCCTGCTGTGCGGTACCTCGATCACCAGATCCCAAATAAATCATTGCCTTGTGGAAGCGAAAGAGCGCCTCGGGTGTATTCTGCTTCAGTGCCAGACGAATGTACTTTTTGGCTTCATCCATCCGGCCGTTCTTGAAGTAGCACCAGGCCAGCGTGTCCGCGGCGTAGACGTTCTTACGGGTGGCGTATTCCTCCTCCGCCATCTTCAGTGCATCTGCCAGCTTGATGTCGTGGTCCGCGTAAAACTTGGCGGTCAACATGTCGCCCTTCACGCCGTTCGCCTTGTTTAAACGGGCAATCGACTCCACCAATGCATATTGTCTTTTCATTTCCTCGGGCTGGCTCGTCAATTGATACAGATCGCCCAGTGCCGCGACGATATCCTGTTGCGGCGCAATCTCACTCGCCCTCCGGTAATACTCAATCGCGGCCGGATAATCCTTCTTCGCCGCTTTTACTTTTCCCATGACAGCCAGAAGGTGATAATCGTTGGGCAGCTTCTTTAGACCTTCTTCAAGCACCTGCTCGGCCGGGACATAAGCGCCCTGGGAGTAGTAAATCAGACCGACCTGCGCGCGGCACCATGCCGTGTTTTCTGCATAGGGGCTGCCTGCCGCGACACCCTTCATCATCAGCCAGGTGGCTCTCCTCGTGTCGCCCGTGATTTGTAAGAGGTGCGCGCTCCGGCTGTAAGACGAGAGGTCTGGCTTGATGTCCAGCATCTTTTGATATTGGTCGAAAGCCTCGTCATAATCGCCCATCTCCACCGCCGCGTCGCCTATCAGTCCGTAGGCGGCTGTGTCCTTCGGGTCCATAGCGAGCACCTTCTTTGACCAATCGATGCTGGCTTCAAACTCGTGCCGCCCTCCGCTCACCCAAGCCATGCCTGCCATCGCATCGACGGACTTCGGATTCAGAGCGAGCGCTTTTCGATAGGCGTGTTCTGCCCGAGTGTAATAAGCGGAGTCAGCGGTCTCGCGGGCCTTCTGCATGAACGCATCACCGAGAGTGACCCAGGCGGAATCGCTCTCCGGCCGTCGGGCAGCCACCACCGACGCCTTGGCAATATCAGCATCGCTTGCCGCTACCCTTGGCGTTGGTAGACCTGCCGTAGCCGTGGTCATGCCGGCCTGAGGCGTTTGAGCGCTCGTCGCCGTTCGCGACATCACTGCGCAGAGTAACAGAAGAATTGCCATTGTTTCATAGGCTCGTTTCATAGGTTGCTCCTGCCCATCTCCGAAGAAGCAGGCGCCGGAATTGATCCGGCGCCTATTGGGTATTGGCTATGGATGCCCGTTCCCGTCTGTATCGCCGGGGTCCTTCCGATTGGTTGGCCCGGCGTGCGGGGTCGCCGCATACGGGAACACAAAGTTATAAGTGAAGTCATTGCTGTTGATGTTGTCCCCGAGCAGGAAAATGCTCGAATAGCTCGGACCACTGGCGATGGCCGTCAGTGCGATATCAACCACGTCGTCACCCAGCCGCCGGCCGTTGGGCCAGCCGCTGAACTTTCCCTTCGTCGTATCGCCCCCGATGCCGCTCAGTCGATTTCCGCCGGCCCCTATCAGTGGAACCGGGCCGGTTGTCGTATCAACCCGCAGCACGTCCGGAATAAAGACCGCCGCCAGGTCCGTTCGGCCTGTTGTCGCAAAGCTTGTTCCAAAAACCGCATTGATAAGAACCGGCAATTCCGGAGTCAGCGCGTACGTTTTGTATTTGGCCACATCATCTGTCGGGACATCCCGGTTGTAGTTGTCTTTGTCTTTCAGTGCGACCAGCACTTCGTTAAACAGCGGGTTACCGAGGCGGTTTACCTGGATCCAGGGACCGTGCGAATCCGGGTCCTTGCGGTCACTTCGCAGCGTTACCTTTGGGCGGCTGACCGATGCATACACTCCCACCCCATGCGAGGCGCCCGTGAATGCGTCCGTAAAGGCGATCTGCGGCAAAGAACTCAACGGGATCTGTATGGCGAAGGTCAAAACGTTGTAGCCCTTGAATCCGTCGACTCCGTTACCCGTCTGTCCGTGACCGTCGGGGCCCAGAATCCGCGGATCAAGCAAGTCGAAGATTCCTGGCGCATCAGCAAAGAAACTGTCATCGCGCGAGCCGGCCCAAACCGCTTCGCCGGTTTGCAACAAGTAAATCGTCTCCTTCGTGTAAGTGTCGAGGCCCGCATTCGTCGTCGCGCCGGTCAACGCCACACCGCTCACGTCGTTGTACTCGGGAGTCGTTCTCTTTCCCACGTTCGGAGGAGGTACTAAGAGCGGCATCGGAGGGTTAGTCGTCAGTTCGATTCCACGATGCGAGTCTGAATCGTCGTCCCAGCTATTTTGTTGACTCTTAGCCAGGTATTTCGATACCGTGTACGACTGCGTGTAGTTCTGTGCCGAGTCATTCACGTTCATAATGGGGCCAATCGTCGTGCCTCGGCCGTAAGAAAGAATTGTGTTGAGGTTTTTGTATGTCCCCTCGCTTGAGGATACCGGCGAGAAGCGGAAGTTGTAGCTTTCGATCAGCGCGCCGGTATTGGGGTCGGCAATGTTGATGGAAAAGAGAGCGTCGTCGGCAAAACGTTCATACATGACCCCATCCCCGGGCTCCGAGAAAGGATGCACGTTCACGACCACATTCAGCACTTGTTTGCCGGGGTTGTTGTATAGAGTGCCCACGAAAGCGTAGACATCGGTGAGATTAGCTTGCGGATCCTGTTTGATTAACGGGGCGTCGCTGTGGCTTGAACCCATCAGCGTGCTTCCGAGTAGCAACAGGACGCCGGCTGCTTTGACGAACTGCGCAGGCCGGACGAAACCGGGTGTAGAAGACAAGTGAAGCATTCTTCGTTCTCCTTAACTGATACTCGATGAGGTCAGTAACTACTTACTTCCCTGTGCATGTTGTTACGGTAAATAGCTGCCTTTAGATGTAGGGATTAAGCGCCCAGTGCGCGAATCGGCTGAATCCAGCCCAGCGCAGCCAGTGTCATCAGCAGCCCCAGTACGATGACGATTACCGCGGAAAAGACAGGCACCAGCCGAAACAGCGGGTGGCTTCGCGTCGATTCCCCGCTCGGCAACAGTTGCTTCGCGAACAGCACCAGTGCGCCGATCCCCATAAGGACGACTGCGAGGCCGGCGCTGAACGCCGCCAGAAGGCCCAAGCCCAATGCAGTCTGGCCCAGCGCAATAGCACTTAGCAACAGGATCAGGGCTGACGGGCAGGGAACAAGCCCGCCACTGGCTCCTAGGGCGACAAGTCCGCCCAGCGTCAGCCGGCTTTCAGGCATCGCGTGTGTGTGCGTGTGGCCGTCGTGTGTATGCGTATGAGCAAATGCGTGACTATGCTCGTGATGCGGATGGACGTGTTGGCGTATCGAATTCTCTGTGTGATGATGTTCGGCTTCCAGGACCACCGCCGCCCCACCTCCCGCGTAGGCGTGCTGATGGAGGTGGTGTGAAGCGTGAACACGCTCATGGTCGTGGTCATGAGGGTGGTGATGATTTCCCCCGGCATGATGATGGTCGTGATGATGCTCGTGTGTGTGCAACGGCTCGCCGGTTCCCATCAGAGCTTTCGCTCTCTGGTACAGCAGCCAGCTGCCGATCGAGACGATAGAGAGACCTGAAACCGTTCCCAGCGCGGGAATAATCTGGTCGGGCACCACGTACTTCTGGAAGAAGAGCACACCCAGCCCCAGCAGCAACACGCTGATCGTGTGCGTAAACGTGACCATGGAGCCAAGGAACAGCGCGTGCTTTAGGGTTCCGCGGCTGCCGACCAAGTAAGCCGCCACAATGGTTTTGCCATGTCCCGGCGACAGCGCATGCATGGCGCCCAGACCGAACGCAATCAGCAGGCCTAACAGAATTGAGCCCCAGCCAAACTTCCTATCGCGCAGCATCACGGAAAGGAAATCGCCTCGCATCAAAGCTCCCGGTCCCGCGGACTGTCGCTCGGAGAAGGTGCGGGCGCTTTCTACGGCAGCAACCGGAGCGGCTCCCGGCACAGGCGGCTGCGTCGCCACACCTGCCACCTTGATTCGCTTTTCCCCCGGACCTGTGGAGGTTGCCTTTAGCCTTTGCGGAAGAGCGCTAGTCGCTGACCACTGCACGGAAGCCGCTAGATCCTGTGGCGGCGCCAGGGTTGGATCCGCCGGGTAAGCAGTCAGCTCGTGGCTGACGTCTGAATCCCAGGGCGATGCTCCCACCAGCGCGGCCCCGTCTCCGCCCCGAATGACGATCTCCTTCCAACCCGTTCGGTTCACGTAGTTTCGATCCTCAAACGAGAGTTGACCAGGAGTAGCCGCAACATCTGCCTTCATCACCACTCGGACCACCAGCATGCCGCCGGCTCCATCCGTCGCCTTAGCCTTCGTTTCCACGAGGTGTGGTATCAGTTGCTTTCCATCAACCGAAATGGACAAGTTTTGTAACCAGGCCGCCGCCTGCGCAGCAGCTTTTTGCTGCAGTTGGCCCTCATCTTTGCCGTCGATCTGCCATTGCTGGAAAAGCTCCAGCGTCGGGATCTCCGCCAGATCAAGAACATACGTAAGCCGAAGCCCATCCGCCTTGAAGTCCAGCCGGGAGTAGTGACTTACGCTGAAGTTGCCCATCGGATGGGCAGCGGCGCAGCCTGCCAAAACCAAGCCCACCAGCAGCGCCTGGAGCTTCGACATCGAATTCGTCCTCCGCGTACTGTTTACGCAGGAAGGACCCAGTCTGGATTGCGAAAGCTGAAGAGTCCGGGTTCTCGAGCCGGAAGATCGGTTGACTGGGTGGTCGGCCCCGCTACTTAACCGTCACCGTAACCGACTTCGTGCTGCGCCCGTACTGGTTCGTCGCGCTCAGCTTATAGCTCGTCGTCGTAGTTGGGGAGACGATAACCGAAGTTCCGCGAACCGCACCCACGGTTGGCGTGATGATGTTGTACTCCGCTCCCGAGTCACTCCAACTCAATGTGACACTCCCGCCGGCGGTGGTGCTCGAAGGCGTCGCTTTGAAGCTGCTGATCACCGGCGCTGCGCCCTGAGGCACGTTCGCCGGGGTGTAAATCGTCCCCATGTTCACCACTTCAAAATCGGCCGCAGTCAACTGGTGTAGCGAGCCGAGATCGTCGTTACTCCATCGGTTATCGGGCGCGCCCGAAATGTAGATGGCGCTGCCGTTGTCGGCCAGAATCATTCCGTACGTCTGTAGCGCTTTCAGGATCACCTGATTGGCCGCTGAGAATCCCGAGATGTTGAAGGAGGCCTTCAGGCGGAGCCGCATTCCCATCGGCGGTGCGTCCGGGTTAGTCACGCTCGACGCCCAATGCGTCGCGGGCAAAACGAACGCTTGCTGGGTCACCGGCAGCGTGAATCGGAACGCATGGTTCACCACGCCGTTCGCCACTTCGTCGTACCGCACCAGCCCGGGAAAGATCGGCAATCCCGCGGCGTCGGCCGATGTCCAGGTGTAGGGCCGCTGCTCATTCCCCAAAAGGTCCCACAGCGCGGCCGCATCGCCTTTCCAACTACCGTCCGATTCGAGATGAGCGTTGTACAGCTCATACAGCCAGCAGCCGCCCTGCTCCAGTACCAGCACATGCCGGTCTCCCGTCCCTGGCTTGGGATATCCCTCAATCAAGGCGTTCTTCGGAACGGCCGCTGGTCCCGGATCGCTTTCGCTCGCGTACGCGCCCAGATGGATCACCACATTCGGTTGGCTGGCCGGTTCAACCTGATACGGGATGCCCATTGTCGAGCCGTCATACGTGCCGGCGCCAAAGTCTGGATGCAGTGTCGTCGTCGACCCGATGAACGCAATGATGTTGTTCGAATTGGGGTCTACCGTCGCGGTCGAAATGTCGGTGTTCCACAGACTACTGCTGGTGAACGGGACGAAGCCGTTCAGGCTGGCGCCTTGCCCTGTGCTCATGCCCGCGCACGATCCGCTTTGCGCCCCGGCCGGAAGCGGTAATCCCAAACCGCATCCCACGACAAACCAAACCGCTGCAATCCAACTCTTGTGATCGGCTCTCATTCTGACCTCTGACCCGATTAGACTCCCGTGGCCAGGTATCAGCAACGAAGAAAAAGCCGTATCGCCGTTTATTAATGGGCTTCAGGGTGTGTTAAGTGATCTGTTCCACACATGCATAAACACGTATCGCCGCGCCTGTCATTTGTATGACAGAAGTCAGGAATCGTCACTCGTAGCGAAGCGCGATCATTGGGTCCACACGCGAAGCCCTGCGCGCCGGCAGATAGCAAGCGCACATGGCAACCAGCGCAAGCGCGACGGGTGCCGTTCCCAGTACCAGCGGATCGATGGCTCGGACGTCGTATAGAAAGCCCGCCAGGAGCTTGCTGAGTCCAATTGCCAGCAGCAGGCCCACACCCACGCCGACCGCCGTCACCTTGAGCCCTTCACCGAGAATCATGCCCATGGTCGATGAAGCGTCCGCGCCGAGAGCCATCCGAATGCCGATCTCGCGGGTTCGCCGCGACACGGTGTAAGCGTTGACGGCATAGAGGCCAATCACGGCCAGGAACAAAGCGACCGAACCGAAAATCTCGAGCACAGTTGCGCCGGTGCGAACCACCCAGATGTCGATACCGGATTCAAAATGGCTACGCATGGTCTTCAGTGCAAGCAGCGGCAGTCGCTCGTCGGTCGCCTGAATCTCCCGTCGGATCGTTTCCAGCATTCGGTTCTCTGCTTCCGGCCCTCCGCCTGCCACTTTTAGGTGGAAGTGCACGTTTGCTTGATACTCCTGCCCAAAAGGCAGATACACGTGCGGTTCATCCTTCCCGCCGAGAATACTCTCGCGCACACTGCCGACCACGCCAACCACCTCTAAGTCGTTCGCTGCCGGAGTGTCGGCATCCACGGACACGCCCATGTGGCCGGCACCGGGATTGCTGGAATCCAAGCGGATGTGCTTACCAAGCGCATCGCCGGCCGGCCAAAGCTTGTCGGCCGCCATCTTGTCGAGAATGGCTACGTGGCTTTTCGACCCCGCCGTACTCTCGACCGCCGCAAAGGGTCGCCCGCGCAGCATCGGAATCTCCAGCGTCTTGAAGTAGTCTTCGCTCACGATGTTGTAGCGTGCTCCCAGCGCCGGGTGTTCCTTTGAAACCGCAGCGTCCGACGCCGTGATGCTCTTACCCAGCGACACCATCCCAAACGGAACCGTTGCCGCAATGGCCACCGATTGCACGCCGGGAACGTGGCGCAGCCGGTCCTTCAGCGTTCCATAGAGTTGGCCACCGCGCGCCTGGTCGTAGTTGATCAGACTTGCGTCGACTTCGGCCAGCACTTCGTTTTCGATCGCGAATCCCGGTTGGATGTTGGATGCCCGCACGGCGCTGTGTACGAACAGGCCCGCCGCGGTCAGCATCATCAAGGACAGCGACAGCTGCGCCATCACCAGCATGTTGCCGCGCGAGAACAAACGGCGCGTCCGGCCCACCACATCCTCGCCCGTGTTTTCCTTCAGATCAACCCACATATCGGGCCTCGAGAGCTTCCAGGCCGGAAAGAGGCCGAAGACCACCGTGCTTACAACGCAGAACAACAGCGTCACTCCCACCACACGTAGATCGGGCGCTGAATTGTAAACCAAATCCAATGGCGCCAGGCGGGCCATCGATCCAATCAGAAGGGAAGTGCTCCACGATGCAACGAAGAGTCCGGCAATTCCACCCAGCATCGCCAGTATTAACCCTTCGGTAACCAGTTGCTGCACGATCCGCCGCCGCCCGCCACCAATGGCCAGCCGGATAGCAATCTCTTTGCGCCGCCCGGCTCCCTTGGCCATCATCATATTCGCGAGGTTCAAGGAGGCGATGAGCAGCACCACGGCTGCCAGCGAAAGGAGCAGAATGGCCGGCAACCGCAACGAGCTGTCATCCGTCGGATTTGTCGAAATACTCATTCGCGAGAGTGGCCGGACCAACAGCGTCTGGTCCTTGTTCTCGGCTGGGAATGCCTTCTCCATCTGCGAAGCGAGCACGGCCAGAGAGGCATCAGCGGACGCTTGTGTGATGCCGGGCTTCAACCGACCCACCGCAATCAACGTGCTGTTATCCCGAGCGGCCAGCGGCTTCACCTGCCCTTCAAAGTCGTTCATCACCAGGCCGAAGGCGCCTAGCGGCACAAACACCTCGGGGCTTACCAATGCCGTCGTGCCGGTGAATCCTTTGGGCGTAATACCGACCACGGTGAACAGGTGGCCGTTAATACGCACTTGTTTCCCCACCAGTTGCGGGTCTTCCCCGGTCTTCTTCCAGAAAGGGTAAGCGACGATGGCGGTCAACTCGCCGCCCGGCTTTTCCTCTTCAGCGCGGAAGGGCCGTCCCTGCTGAAGCGTGACGCCCAGCGTCGAAAAGTAATTCGAAGAAATGATACCGGCGAATGTCCGCCGCGTGTTCTCGCCTTCCTTCACGCCGACCATCGCCATGCTGTGTGCCATCAGGCTTGAGAAGACGGCATTGTGATCGCGAATGTCGACGTAGTTCGGGTATGAGAAAGCCCGGTATGCGTCCGGATGTTTCGTGTCGCGGCTGTAGAGGCCTCTCAGCTCTTCAGGCTTGGTAATCGCTATCGGCTTCAGCAGAAACGCGTTGATCAGGCTGAACACGGCACTGTTAGCCCCGATCCCCAAAGCCAGCACCAGCACCGCGGCCGCCGTGAATCCTGGCTTGCTGAGCAACATCCGAATCCCGTACCGCACGTCCTGCCAGAGATAGTTCATTCTGTCGGCCTCCCTCGCACTACGTCACTGATACGAGAGAACCGGTCGTCTAGTTCCGGAATAATCCGTCTCCGATGCGTTGCGGCACTCCGCCTCTATCTTGGCGGGCAGCCCGAACTCCCTCCCGCTCCCCATCCGGCCTTTCCGCCTGCTATAGAATAAGGGGCATCGGCGCCTCCCCACAGCAGATCTCAACCGCTAGACGTGCCCTGGCATGTCTGGTCGTCGTTTGCGCGCTGCTGGCCTCTGTTTCGCTGGCTTGCGGCATGCACGAACACAGCGATACGCACTGCTGCGACTTGTGCCACTTCGGATTCCTGCCCTGGGTCCAAGCTGCCTCCCCTCCCAGTGCCCTGCCGTTGCTCGCTAGCGAGTGGCAGCCCCGGTTCAATCCCACCGATCGTATCGTCGAACAGACCAGCGTCGCCAGCCGTGGGCGCGCTCCGCCGGCCTGCTGATTTCGCATCTGTTTCCAAGCCGATCTCAGTAGAAGTGGAGTGATCCATGAAGCATTGTCAGCTTCAGCCGATCGCGTCTGATCAGATCAGCGCTTCGGCTAAAGTCCCATTTGTATTCCGCGGCGTTCTCGAGGCAAGCGCTGCCACCGGCGCCCTTGTCCTGATGTTATTTGCGCTGCTGGCAGGGTGTGGAACGTCCAAGAATTCCGTTGTAAGTGTTTCCGCCGATTCCGCTGTGCCGCAAGCGGCCCTGTTCGCGGTCCCTTCCGATCAACTGGCGCGGCTAAAGGTCGTGCCGGCCGAAAGCGCCACCTGGAGGATCACCGTACGCACCACAGGTACCGTGGATTGGGACGCCGACCGCACCACGCAAGCCATTACCCAGGTCAGCGGCCCCATCTCGCGAATCCTGGTCGATACCGGCGCGGTCGTCCAGAAAGGCGATCCGCTCCTCTTTGTCTCCAGCCCCGATGTGGCGGCCGCTATCTCGACCTACAAGAAAGCCCGCAACCAGCAGGAATTTGCGAGGCGGACGATCGTTCGTACTCGCGAGCTCCTCGACCACGGCGCCGCCGCCCAGAAAGACGTCGAGGCAGCCGAAGCCGCCTTCAACGACGCCTCCACCGATGTCCAGAACAGCCTTCAAACGCTCAAGATCTTCGAAATCACTAAATCGGAACTTGACGAAGCCGAGAAGCAAGGCACCGCCATCAACACCGAACTGGCCGTGCGCTCGCCGATCGGCGGCATCGTGGTGCAGAAGCTGATCTCGCCGGGTATGCTGATCCAGGCCGGCGCCACGACCTGTTTCATGATCAGCGACGTCTCCACAGTCTGGGTGCAGGGCCATATCTTCGACCGCGACCTGCCGTCGATTCGGGCCGGTGACCGGGTAGACCTATCGAACGCCTCGATTCCCGAAACCTTTCATGGTGAGGTCTCCTACGTCGGATCCATGCTCGATCCCACCACGCGTACTACGCCGGTGCGCATCGTCACGCCCAATCCGCGTGGCCTGCTGAAGAAGGATACCTTCGTCGAGGCCATTATCCATACAGGGACGCAAAAGAATGTCTTAGTGGTGCCCGTGTCGGCTGTCCTGCGCACCACTGAGAACGAACCGTTCGTCTACGTGGAGGCCGAGGCCGGGAAGTTTGGGCAGCGCCTGATTACAACCGGCGCTCAGAAGGACGATCAAATCGAAGTCCTCACCGGGCTCAAAGCAGGGGATCGGATCGTGTCTGAAGGCAGTCTCTTCCTCCAGTTTGCGAACAGCAACCGATAGGCTCCCATCAAATGATTGCCCGCCTCGTCTCTTTCGCCCTTGCCCAGCGCTTCCTCATCGTCATCGCCTCTTTAATGCTGATGGTGTGGGGCGCCATCTCTTTCCGCAATCTGCCCATCGATGCCTACCCTGACCTCTCGCCACCGCACGTCGAGATCATCACCCAGTGGCCTGGCCACGCTGCCGAAGAAGTGGAGCGGCTGGTCAGCATCCCCATCGAAATCGAGATGAACGGCATCCCGAGGCTCGATTCCTTGCGTTCCATTTCGCTGTACGGCCTTTCCTCCGTTCAGATGAACTTCGAATACAACACCGATCCCTACTTCGTCCGCGAGCAAGCGTTTGAACGGGTCGGGGATGCCACCATGCCCTCCGGCGTCACGCCCAGCCTCTCACCGCTGTACAGTCCCAGCGGCCTCATCTACCGCTACGTATTACAAAGTCCCGATCGAACCCCGCAGGAGCTGAAGACCATCGAGGACTGGGTCCTGGAGCGCAGCTACAAGGCCGTGCAGGGCGTGGCTGACGATTCCGGTTTCGGCGGCACCACCATGCAATATCAGGTGCTGCTCGATCCGAACAAGCTCTTCGCCTATGGCGTTACGGTTCCGCAAGTGCTCCAGCAGCTCGGCGCCAACAATGCCAACGCCGGCGGCGGCTTCTATTCGCAAGGCGGCGAGTTTTACTACGTTCGCGGCCTCGGTCTGATAAAAGACACCGCAGACATCGGCAACGTCGTTCTGACTGTCCACAACGGCATCCCCGTCTACGTTCGCGACGTCGCACAGGTCGAGGTCGGTCACGCCGTGCGGCTCGGCCAATTTGGTTACATGCATCAGGATGAGGCGGTGGAAGGCGTCATTCTGATGCGCGTCGGCGAACAGGCGCAAGTCATCCTCGACCGCCTGGAGAAAGTCACCGACAATCTCAACAATCATGTGCTTCCGCCTGATATTAAGGTGGTCCCCTACTACGATCGCCACGACTTGATTGAAGAGACAACCCGCACTGTCGAGAAGAACCTATTCCGAGGCATGATCCTGGTGATGATCATTCTCGGGCTGATGCTCTTCAACTTTCGAACCGCTCTGATCGTTGCCGTCACCATTCCTTTCGCGCTCCTGTTCGCATTCATCTGCCTCGACTGGCGGCATATCCCGGCGAACCTGCTATCCATCGGCGCCATCGATTTCGGAATCATCGTCGACGGTGCGGTCGTCATGGTCGAGAACATCTTCCGCGAGATCGCGAAACGCGACGGCGAGAGGTTCGATCTCATCCATGTCATACGCGAGGCAGCCCACGATGTGGAGCGGCCCATCTTCTACGCCGTGGCCGTCATCATTGCCGGCTACATCCCGATCTACGTTCTCTCGGGGCCCTCGGGCCGCCTGTTCCAGCCGATGGCCGACACCATGACCTTTGCCCTGTTGGGCTCTCTGCTCTGTGCCCTCACGCTGCTGCCTGTGCTGTGTGCCTACTTCCTGCGCAAGCATGTTCACGAGCCCAGGGCGCGGGTCTTCGAATGGATCAAGTCGGTTTACGGCAGAATGCTCGGCGTTTGCCTTCGATTTCGCGCCGTCACGATCCTCTTCTGCCTCGCGGTCTTCGCCGCGTCTCTCCTGTTGATCCCCTTCATCGGCGGCGAGTTCATGCCGCATCTCGATGAAGGAGCCTTGTGGGTCCGGGCCACCACACCCTACACCATTTCCTTTGAGGAAGCCTCCAAGCTCTCGCCGCAGATCCGCGACATTCTGCTCAGCTTCCCGCAGGTCACCACGGTCGCAAACGAGTTGGGCCGTCCCGACGACGGAACGGATTCCACCGGCTTCTTCAACAACGAATTCTACGTAGCCCTGAAACCCTATAACGACGCCGCTTGGCAGGGCTCCATCAGCACCAAGGCGGAGCTGAGCCGGGCCATCCAGACGAAACTCTCATCCTTCCCGGGCATCATCTTCAACTACACGCAACCGGCCGAGGATGCCGTCGACGAAGCCGAAACCGGCTTGAAGAGTTCGCTCGCCGTCAAGATCTTCGGCACCGATCTGGTGACGCTCGAAGACCGGGCGAGAAAGGTCAGGGACGTTATCTCGAAGATCCCCGGCATTACCGGTATCACCCTTGTCCGCGAACTCGGCCAGCCCAGTCTGATCATTGAGCCGGACCGCGCCACCATCGCTCGCTACGGGTTGAACGTAAGCGACGTCAACACGCTCGTATCTACGGCCATCGGCGGCACGCCGGCGACTCAGGTCATCCAAGGTGAGCGCCAGTTCGATCTTCAGGTCCGCATGCAGGAACCGTTTCGCAAGGATATGAATGCCATCAAGAGTCTGCTCATCGCCACGCCGGATGGCCAGTTCCTCCCACTAAGCCAGTTCGCGAACATCCGCGTGGAGAGCGGAGCCTCGTTCATTTATCGTGAATCGAATTCCCGCTATATCGGCATTCAGTTCAGCGTCGACGGCCGCGACTTGGCCAGCGCCGTCGGCGAAGCAAGAAAGAAGGTCGACCAGGCTGTCACGCTCCCCATCGGCTACCGCTTCGATTGGGGCGGCGAGTACAAGGATTACCTCGCGTCGCTGGGCCAGATGAAGCTGATCCTCCCCTTGACCGTGCTGCTGATCCTCTTCATACTCTTCGCGCTCTACGGCAATATGAAGTTTCCGGTCATCATCTTATTCAGCGTGCTCGTGACCGAGCCCGTCGGCGGCTTGCTGGCGCTGCGCCTCACCGGCACGAACTTCAGCGTTTCTTCCATGCTCGGCTTCGCCGCGCTGATGGGCGTCGCCGTGCAAACCAGCGTCATCCTTTACTCGTTCATTAACAAGCTGCGGCTGGAGGGCAAGGACATTCCCACCGCAACCTTAGAGGCCTCACTATTGCGCCTTCGGCCCATCGTCATGACCGCGCTGGTCGCTTGCCTGGGCATGCTGCCGGCTGCCGTGTCCACCGGCATTGGCTCCGATTCGCAAAAGCCTTTCGCCATCGTCATCGTCGGCGGCCTGGTCTCTCGCCTGCTGCTCTCGGTTTTTCTCTCTCCCGTCCTTTACTCTGTGGTCGCGAGTGAAGACGACACCCTGAAGGTCTAGCAGCCCGCATTCATCGGCGTTGATCTGCGGCCCATACCCTAGACCTCATCACTCGCCGTACTTCGCCAGCCACTTCAGCTCTTCGCGCACCTTGATCTTGCCGTGCCAGGGATCTTTATCGAGACCGTGCCCTTCGCCGGGAAAGATCAGCAGCTTTACCGGTATGCCTTGCGCATGCAGCGCGCGCTCCAGCAGATAGTCTTCACCGACGTAGACCCGGATGTCGTCCGCACCTCCCACGATGTGAGTCGGCGTTTTGACCTTATTCATTTGCCAGATGGCCGCTTCGTCGTTGAAGTTCTGTTCCGCCTCCCAGGGCTTGCCGCCCAGGAAATAGGCATCGTCGAAAGTGGTGTCGTCGTTCCCCCAGTTGGCGACATGCTCCACCGCGCCAGCGCCAGTGACCGCCGCTTTGAAACGCGTTGTCTGCGTGATCAGCCAGTTGGTCATGTAGCCGCCGTAGCTGTATCCGCCGATTGTCAAGTGCGCCGGATCGGCAATGCCGTCCGTCACCAGTGCGTCGACCCCGGCCAGGATGTCGCGGCCCGGCTTGGAAACAATCTTCGGCACGATGCCGAGCGCGAACTCGTCACCGTAGCCAATCGATCCCCGGTAGTTCGGCTGGAAAACAAGCCAGCCCTGCGTTGCCGCCAGTTGACCCCACTGGTACCAGTCAGCCTCGAAGTGGTTGCCGTCGGCATCGCCCGGACCGCCGTGAATCAGCGTCAGCATCCGCAAGTTCTTCGCTTCGAACTGGCGCGGCGGATAGATCAGCATCCCTTCCACGCTGACGCCGTCGTCGGCCGTCCAGCGGTACGGTTTGCCTTGCGGTAACGCGCGTTCGGTAAACAGCCGGTTGAATGCGGTGATCGGCTTCGCATGCACCAGCTCCGCGACGCTCTCCGCCAGGTAGACTTCCGCCGGCCGCTGCAATGACGATTGCACAAACGCAACCCGTGCCGACTTTGCGGCGGTGGAGAGTTTTCCATACGCGCCCGCGATCCCCGGCTGCCTGGCGAACTCGGTCGTCGGGCTTTCCCCCGCATATACCTGCACCTCCGTGCCGGCTCGTGCCGTCGCCGCCAAGCCGCCATTTGGGAGCGCCGCATAACCGGTGAAGGCGCCCATAAACTTCGCGCCCCATCGGGCGATCGCGCCGCCGGCACCTTCTTTTGCACAGCAGGCGTCTACCCAGTACACCCTCGATTGTGCGTCGTGGTAGGCACCCTCCACCGAACCGTTCAGGAAGCTGAAGAAGATGTGCCGGCTGTCGGCCGCCCAGCGTATGTCGTCGAGGACCGCTTCCTTTTGCAGCAGGGTTTGCGCCTGCCCGCCGTCGGGATCGAGCAGGTAGATGCCATACGCGTCGAGCGATTCCCAGCGCTGTGTCCGCGAATCCGTCAGCAGCGCCAGCCGTTTCCCGTCGGGCGACAACGCCAGCTGCTTGATCCGCAGCGGGAGCGCAGCCATTTGTTTCACGCCCGTTGCTGCGTCGCAAGGCTGGCGGTCCTTGGCTGCCGCGCAGCTCAGTCCTTGCGCCACCTCGACCCGGTTAATCACGTCCCCGCGTTCTTCCTCGCGGAACTGGACCACATCCTTCCATTCCTTCTTGTAGGCCTCTTCCTGCTGTTTCTCCCAGTGGGTGCGCGTCGCAAAGTAGATCTGCCGCGAATCGGCCGACCATGCAAACGCATGCACGTCTTCCTCGCCGCGGGTCACCGCGAACGCTTCGCCGCCATGCGTCGGGATGGCATAAACCTGGCTGTTCTTCTCGGTCTTTCCCTTCGCACCGTCCGCAGTGGCCGGCGCGTCTCCTGCCGGGTTGCGGTCGGAGAGAAACGCGATCCAATTGCCGTCCGGCGACCACGCCGGATCGCTGTCGTGACCCGAGGTCGTCAGCGGCGTCAGCGTGCCGCTGTCCTCGCGATACAGCCACAAGTCCGATCGAAACCGGTTCGCCTCCCAGTCAGCGCGCGTCGTCTCAACCACCACCGCCCGGCCATCCGGCGAAATCCGCACGTTCGCGATCTCAACCGCGTTGAAGAACTCATCAATTGTGATGAGCGGCTTACCGCTGCTCGCCGGCGTCTGGGCATTCGCGACACCGAGGATCAGGCCCAACGCGATACTGCCATGTCGAAGTCTACGCATACGATCCTTCTGAGATTAACCCGCCGCTCCGTCTGGTCCGGCGCGTCCTCGCGTTCCCGTCTGCCTGACCGGACGCCAAAGCGGGGCGAAAGAACGAAGCCAGCATCCAGCGGACCCGAATCCGGCCGTTTTGCGAAACGAAATCCGGGACGACCGAAGCATCTGTGCAGACGACCTCAAAGCGCTCAATAGACAGGAGTTCGCCGTGATTGGACAACTCTCCAAGGCAGGCCCGGCGGGCCCGATTCGGTTTTGCGAAACGAAGTAAACTACCGGGAAAAAACGAAGCCAGCCTCCGGCGAAGCTGTTCACCCCCGCTGATGAAAATGTCGCCCGGCTTGCCAGCGCGGACGGGGGAGTTCGCCCCACTTCCCGAAGCGATTTTCGGAAGTGTGGACGAACTCAAAATATTGATTACGAGGGAATTAACTATGACTCTTGACCTCCCTACAAACATCTCCGAATGCCCCCTTGGTGAAATCTGAGTC
>CAVUCO010000017.1:0-96751 GCA_963740005.1 uncultured Acidobacteriaceae bacterium
TCTACATTGGTCTTAGCGGCTTCTACGTTATCCATTTCTGCGCGCGCCAGGCCGTATTGATCAAGCGCGTCCATATATTGATTGAGCAAAACCTCTGAACCAGACGACACGTCAGTCATGACCCTAGTAGTATACTCCGCCGAAGCGCTGGTAAGGACCCGCACTGGGCATATTGCTGGCAGTATGGGTGACGTGATTCACAACGAAATGTGTTGGGACTAGCTATGCAAAGTCGCGCGCGCAATTGCATTGTCCGGAGGCACTTAACGCGTCAAAATCTGGTTGAACCAGCAGTGCCTTTTTCCGCCGTGGCTGCAGTCGCGGGCCGGCGATAGAACCGGCGGTTGCAAGTGCGGCATCGAAACGGATCAAGCCCAAGCAGGGAAAACAGAGCGTCCTTCAAGCGCCGCCGAGACCGGCGAACATCCGATAAGCCACAATTGGGACAGTGCATAGCACCAAGAACCGTACCCATGAGCCAAGTCTAGGCAGCGCCCGCCGGAGCGGTCAACTCGTATGACTGCGAGTATCAAGTTGGTTGCTGGTGAGTCATTTTGACGGCACTGAACCGCGTTTTCTTATTGTCAGTCGTGTATATCACTCAATGCACGGACATGCGCTACGGATGCCGATGCGAGTCCGCTCAAGTTGTACCCGCCTTCCAGCACCGAAACCACGCGTCCGCCAGCATATTGATCGGCGGCCTCGAGCAGCAGCCTGGTCAGGTCGACGAAGTCTTCATCGGTTAACAGAAAATGCCCCAGCGGATCATTGACCCGCGAATCAAAACCGGCCGAGATCAAGATCAGATCAGGCCGAAATTCACGGAGCTTCGGCAACAGCACTTGCTGAAATGCGCCGATAATCTCCCGCCGTCCCGCACCTGCCGGAAACGGGCAGTTTATGGTTGACCCGACGCCGGCTCCTTCGCCGGTTTCTCCGGCATCGCCCGTGCCCGGATACCAGGGATGCTGATGCGTACTGAAGAACAACACACTGGGATCTTCGTAGAAAATATCCTGCGTGCCGTTTCCGTGGTGAACGTCCCAATCGACAATCGCAACGCGGCCGAGGCCGTACTGCCTTTGTGCGTAGCGCGCCGCAACGGCCACATTGTTGAACAGGCAAAAGCCCATTCCACGGGCCTGGCTGGCATGATGTCCGGGCGGCCGAACCACGCAAAATGCATTGTTGACCTTCGCGGTCATTACGGCGTCCGTCGCGGCTAGCGCACAACCGGCTGCGCGCAGGGCCGCGTCGAACGATTCCAACGAAATAGAGGTATCGCCGGTACTGAGCTGTCCGTGGCCCTGGTTCACTTCGCGCTCCGCTAGCGCGATGTAGGCCGGTGTGTGTACCAGCGCCAGCTGATCCCTGGTGGCGGATTGCGGGTCGATGTGCGGGAGATAGTCGAACAGGCCCGTGAAGTGCAGCCGATCCATCACCGCCGAATAGCGCGCCGGCTGCTCGGGATGCCCTGGCCCCGTGTCATGTTCTCGCATCGCGGGGTCGGCCACCAAACCTGTCTTCAACATAGTTTGAGGCTACTCCATGGGCGGTGCAAGTCATGGAGAGAGGCAGGTAGGCCGCCATTTGTGTCCGCTCCCTTACGGTCACGGCTCCGAAGCGTTTGAGTTTGCTTGTGAGGGGGGGCAGATTCCCGATGGTGGAGAGGGTACTCGTACGGTTGCGCTGAAAGCCCACAGGCTGAAGGCCACGAGGTGCGTGTGGGTTCGCATCGATGGCGGCGCTACGCGGCCTGCTTGTTCGGACTTAGCTGCCGGCTGACTTGATAGTCACTAGTTGGTTCGAGGTTTGATCGAGTGGGGCGGATTCCAGCGTCTGCTTGCCGCGGAAGAAATCGAAGTATGAAATCTGGTGCACACACGAAACTGTACACATGGGAGCGCACGACTTTTTGGTGATATATTCCCGCCGAATGTCTTCCAGGGTGTAATCTTCCAGCGGCTTGCCCGGATAGCCACGCTGCTGCGAGCAGTAATGCACCAAGCCGTCTTCGCAGATGTATAGGTAGCGCGAACCCGCACGACAGCGCCAGTCGCTGGGTCGGGCGTTGGCGATGTCTTCCTGAAAGTAGTTCAAACGCGAGAAGTGTTTCTTCTCAAAACTCTTCATCGCGAGAAACACTTCGCGTTCCCGATCGGAGAGCGGCCGCAGCTGGCCGTCGTGGTCGTGGATGATGCCTACCGTGGACGTGAAGCCGAGCTCCATGGCGCGCTTGCCCACCGTCAGCGCGTCTTCCGGGAAATGAATGCCGCCGCCGAGCACGGAATTGATGTTGACGTGAAAATCGGCGTTCTCGGCCAGAATCTGCAGCTTCTTATCGAGTACTTTCAGACTCTTTTTCGAGACGTCGTCGGGCATCACGTTGTCGATGCTGATCTGCATGTGGTCGAGTCCGGCGTCGTTCAGGCGCTTGACGCGGTCCGCAGTCAACAGGTAGCCGTTGGTAATCAACCCGGCAATGGCCTTGTTGTGGCGTATGCGCGTGATGATCTGATCCAACTCGGGATGGAGCAACGGTTCGCCGCCACTCAAAGTGATGATTCCGGTTTTCAGCCGGCCCAGCAAGTCGAGCCGGTGATACATGGTTTCGAGCGTCACCGGCTTGGAGTAATCGTCGTACTCATTGCAGTAGGTGCAGGAGAGATTGCACCGCCGGATCGGGATGATGTGCGCCATCAGCGGATGACCGGTGAAGAGCGTACCTTTGGCCACAAACGCGGCTTCGCGCAGCTCGCGGTTGAGTCTGCGGCGGGTGCGGCCGGGATGTGAGTTGGTTTCCGCCATGCTCTGGAAAATCCCATTAAATCACAGACATGCGCTGCTCCACGCACATCGACAATGAAGAGGTCGCAACTTTCAGTGAATGGTGGAAGCGCGAATTAAGCGGCTTGGAGCAGCATCTTGCAGCTGCTTCTACTGGTGTGGCGGCGGCCCCTGCGGCGGCTTGGGCGCGGGGGGAGTGGCTGGCTGGTCGCCCGAAACGGTATCGCCGTACTTGATTATTACGTCGCTCTTGAACTGCTTGTAGTTGTCGTAACGGATCACTTCCTTGATCCGCTGCGGCCCGGTGTCGAAGTTCAGGACGTCGTCGGCATAGGTGTAGGTGGGAAACCAGTATTTGCCGTCAATCTGTTCGCGATAGGTCTCAAATTTCGGAAACTGTTGGCCTTTGTGTTTCAGGTAGCCGGTGGATCGTCCATAGGTTTTGACGATCTGGAAGTCCTGATCGTCCACCCAGATCTCGCCCTCGAAGTAGCGTTTGCCTGATTTATCGAGCTGCTTCGGCTTCACTGCAAAGGTGTAGCAGCCGATCTCATCCACTTTCTGACGGCCCAAATAATTTACCGTGTACTCGTCGAGGTCCTTCGTGGTCAGGACAAATGGCAGGACGTTGCGCAGATCCTGCTCGTCTTCGGGCGTCATGATGATTTTCTGCAGGGTGGTGACTGGCGCGCGCACGACCTTCTCGGTCCGTTTACCGGAGTCGGTGAACACAACGTCTGCCACCAGTTCATACTTGCCGCCCTGCTGGCCGGCCTCATCGATTTCGATCAGCTTGGTGGTCTGCCGGTAGGTGTAGTTATCTCGCGCCCTGGCGAACTCGGACTCCTTGGCTGCGAACTTGTGGATGATGGCGTCGATCTCAGCCGGCGTGGGTTCGTGGGCAGGGTCGGCTGCGCGCAGGGACGGGGCGGCACAGCCCATGAGTGCGGCGAAGAAGACGGCCGTCAATCGGGTGCTTGATTTTCGGAAAACCATATCTACTTCCTATTGTGACGCGACTGCGCCGGGCTGGCGTTCCCACCGGCCGCGCTTCAACGTTTCTTTACTTTGTTGCTGCGTCCAGGAGGGCCTTGGCGATGGTCAGGCGCTGCATGTTGCTGGTGCCCTCGTAGATTCGGCCGATTTTGGCGTCCCGGTACAGTTTCTCCACGGGATAGTCTTTGGTGAACCCGGCGCCGCCGTACACCTCGATGGCTTTCGACGCCACTTCTTCGGCGATGGTCGATGAGTAGTACTTGGCCATGGCAGCCTGGGTTACGAATGGCTGCCGCGCATCGCGCAGGCGCGCAGCGTTGTAGACCATCAGCCGCGCCGCTTCCACCCGGGTTGCCATGTCGGCCAATTCGAACTGTACGCCTTGAAACTCGCTAATCGACTTTCCAAACTGTTTTCGCTCTTTGGCATAGCGCAGGGCGTGGTCCAGTGCGCCTTGCGACAAGCCCACCATCTGGGCGCCGATCCCGATGCGGCCTTCGTTCAGCGTTTCAATCGCGATCTTGTAGCCTCTGCCGGGTTCCCCCATCACGTTTTCGACGGGCACCTGGACATTGTCGAGAGTCAACTCGCAGGTGGAGGAGGCACGAATGCCAAGCTTGTCTTCTTTGCGGCCGACCTCGAAGCCGGCCAGCTCGCGGTCTACGAGGAAGCAGGTGATGCCTTTGTAACCGGCTGATGGATCGATGGTCGCGAAGAGCAGAAAGACGCCCGCTTCCGCCGCATTGGTGATCCAGAGCTTACGACCGTTCAAGCGGTAGTGATCGCCCTCCAGAACGGCGCGAGTTCCCAGCGCAAAGGCGTCGGAGCCGGATTGCGCTTCCGATAACGCGTAAGCGCCAACCGTGTCGGTGGAGAGCCGCGAAAGATAGTGCTTCTTCTGCTCCGCCGTTCCCCAGCGTTCAATCGCGTTATTGACGAGCGTGTTCTGTACGTCGACAATCACGGAGGCGGCCGGATCAACGCGCGCCACTTCTTCGATGGCCAGGATGGATTGGAAAAAGCTTCCGCCTTGTCCGCCGTACTCCTCTTTCACGTCCACGGCCATTAGACCTAGCGCGAACATCTCCGCCAGCAGGTCTTTACGGAATACACCTTCGGCGTCCATCGCGCGCACATGCGGGGCCAGGCGCTCGCGGGCGAACTGTCGAATGGATTGCTGGAATAGCCGTTCTTCCTCCAGTAGCGAGGTGAGCGGCCAAACAAATTGGGCATCGGCGACTGGCGTCATACGGCAACATGATAACGCCGCGTGTTGAGGCTGAGGCTCCGTTGGGATCCTAATTGGGGACGGGCGTGATTGCTCGGAAAACAGCTGTGGTTGATCTGGGGACGGAGTCGCTCAAGTCCACGCGGCGATGGGCCACAATGACGAGATACGGAGATGGTGCGCGCGTTTGGGAGACCAGGCGCCTCCATAGGCTGAAGGCCTGTGCCACGGTTTTTCACGGAGACTCGGACGGTTGAGGGTGCTTGCCAAGGCGCTTGCCAACTGATCGAATAGAACCATGTCCGAGTCCCAGCCGCCGGCTTCGATGCTTCCCGACCCAAGCAGCGCTGTTGATCGTATCCGCGAGATCTTTACTCCTTTGCTGGTCCAACTCACGCTGGATGTCGAGCCGATCACGACATATGACCCGGCGGCGAACTCGTCGCTTCTTCCAGCGGCGGAGAAACAACACCTATGACCATTCGCGAAATGGGCCGCCTGCTGCGCATGGGCAAGGTTTCCTCGGTGGAACTGGTGGAGGATGCCGTGGAGAAGGCGACAGGCATCGGCAAAGATCTCAATGCATTCATTACGATCGACGCCGATGGCGCGCTCGAGACCGCAGCCGAACGCGATCGCGAACTCGCAACGGGCATCGACCGCGGGCCGTTGCACGGCATTCCCACTGCGCATAAAGACCTCTTCTTCACGCGCAACCTGCGCACCACAGGCGGGTCACTGGTGTTCCGCGATTTCATTCCCGACCACGACGCGACGGCCGTGGAAAAGCTCAGCGTCGCGGGGGCGGTGTCCATCGGCAAGGCAAACCTCCACGAACTGGCCTATGGCATTACGTCGAAGAATCCCCACTACGGATACGTTCACAACGCGCGAGACCCGAAGCGCATTCCGGGCGGTTCGAGCGGTGGATCGGCCACGGCTATTGCCGCCGGCATCATTTCCATGTCCCTTGGAACCGACACGGGAGGCTCGATTCGCGTTCCCTCTTCCTACTGCGGGGTAACCGGCATCAAGCCAACCTACGGCCGCGTCAGCCGGTACGGTGTTCTGCCGTTGGCGTTCAGCTTCGATCACGTCGGGCCGCTGGGATCGTGCGTGGAAGATTGCGCGCTTACGCTATCGGCTATCGCCGGTCATGATCCGCGTGATCCCAGTTCCGCTGTTGAGCCGGTCCCGGCATACTCGGCCGAGCCGCAGAAAGATCTCGGTGGTTTGAAGATCGGCCTCCCCAGCAATTTCTTCTTTAGCGGAATTGACGCCGAAGTGGAGGCATCGGTGAAGGCGGCTATCGCAGCTATGGTGAAACTAGGCGCGGAGGCAATCGAGATCCGGGTGCCCGATATCGCCGCCATCAACGCCACGCAAATCATGATTCAGCTGGCTGAAGTGTCGGCGGTTTACACGGGCGAGCGCGATGCCAGCCGCTTTAGCCCGCCCACCTGGAATCTGTTGGAGCAGGGCCGGCTCATTCAAGCCACGGAATACGTTAATGCGCAGCGCCTGCGCAGCATCTTCCGGCGCCAGTTCAATGCGGTATGGCAGCAGGTACATATGCTGGCCGTGCCGGTGACCCCAATCACTGCGCCGCTCATGACTGAGACCACGGTCAACATCAATGGGGTTGACGAAGACGTACGGATGGCGTCGACGCGGCTGATGCGGACGGCAAACCTGTTGGGTGATCCGGCCTTGGCCATGCCCTGCGGCCGGTCGAAATCGGGCCTGCCGATTGGCCTGCAATTGATTGGTGCGCCGTTCAGCGAACCGTTGCTGCTGCGCGTTGCGGGAACACTGGAAACCGTGCTGAGTTAGCCGGCTGTGCCCTTTTCAAGCGGCAACCCGGACGCCTCAATGGCACGCCAGCCTCCGTCCAGGGACAGGACATTGGTGTAGCCCATCTTCTGCAGATTATCGGTGGCCATCGCAGAACGATATCCGCCGCCGCAGTACAGCACCATCCTGGTTCCTTTGTCGGGCACGGTTACTTCGATATCGCGTTCAATGATGCCCTTGCTCAAATGGATGGCACCGGCGGCATGGGCGGCCTGCCACTCATTGTCTTCGCGCACGTCAATGAGCAGTCCGGCATCGCCCGTTTCGCGCATACGCTTGTACTGCTCGATATCAATCTCGTGGATGCGCGTCTTCGCGTCCATGACAATGGCGAGGAAGCCCGCGCTGTGATGCTTAACCGGTGTGCTCATGGAAGGTGTCCCTAGCGAATTCGCTCGATTTGCGCGCCGGCGGCCGCCAGCTTGCTTTCAATGTTCTCGTATCCGCGATCCATATGATACACGCGGTCGATCTCGGTCTCGCCTTCGGCCACCAGCGCGGCAAGCACCAGCGACGCACTCGCACGCAGGTCGGATGCCAGCACTTGGGCGCCGGTCAGCCGCGACTCACCCGCCACAATCGCCTGCCTTCCTTCGATCCGGATGTTCGCGCCCATGCGCGCCAGTTCCTGGGTGTGCATGAATCGATTTTCAAAGATGGTCTCGGTGACGAAACTGATTCCGTGCGCCACAGCCATCCAGGCCATATATTGCGCCTGTAAGTCCGTTGCGAACCCCGGATACTCTTCGGTGGTGACATCGACAGCCTTGGGACGTTTCTCGCAGCTGACGCGCAGCGATGTCGGCGATTCCCGAGTGATCTCAGCGCCGGCTCGCTGCATTTTTACCAGCAGTGCGGCCAGGTGTTCCGGCTCGCAGCCCGTCACGACCACGTCGCCGTGCGTAATGGCTCCAGCCAGCAGGAACGTACCGGCCTCAATGCGGTCGGCGATGATAGCGTGCCGGGCTCCGTGCAGCTGGTTGATGCCTTCGACGCGGATGGTGGAGGTTCCCGCGCCTTCAATTCTCGCGCCCATCTTGATCAACAGCGCAGCGAGGTCCTGAACTTCCGGCTCGCGAGCTGCGTTGGTGATGACCGTCTCGCCCTTCGCCAAGACGGCGGCCATCAGCACATCCTCGGTGCCGGTTACCGTGATCCGGTCAAAGTGAATCGGGCCACCTCGCAAGCCGTTTGGGGCGCTTGCCTCGACATACCCGTGCGCCTGTTCGATGGTGGCACCCAGATGCTCCAAGGCGGCGACATGCAGGTTGATGGGTCTGGCGCCGATGGCGCAGCCGCCGGGCATGGAAACCCGGGCCCGTCCTGTCCTTGCCACCAGAGGTCCCAGCACGAGGCTGGAAGCTCGCATCGTCTTGACGATTTCGTACGGAGCCTCGGGCCGGTCCAAATGCTCCGCTCTCACCCGCACAGTTCCGTTATTGTCTTCCAAGGATGCGCCGGAATACTGAACCAGACCTTCCATGGTCTGTATGTCCTTGACCTGAGGAATCCGGCTCAGCGTGACTTCTTCGGCCGTGAGGAGGCATGCCGCCAGGGCGGGTAGCGCAGAATTCTTTGCGCCACTTACAGCCAGTTCCCCACGGAGCGGTCTTCCCCCGATAATCCTGAATTTGTCCATGTTTCTCTCTGCTGCTTTTTTGACTTACGGCTGCTACGCCTCGTCGTCCGACGCCTTGTTTTCGCCCAGCGCCGTTCGCAGCTTTCCCTTTGCTTCGGCCAGACGGCGCTCTGCTTCAACGCGGTCGACGCCGAGCTTCTTCATTACGATCGCCGCCCGCACCGATCCGCCCTGGCGCAACAATTCGCTGGCCTCGTCGTAGCCTGTACCCGTCGCCCTGGCGATGATTCGCTTGGCCCGATCCTCCAGCTTGACGTTGGTGGGTTGTAGGTTGACCATCAGGTTCCCATACACGTAGCCCAGCTGGATGAGCGCTCCGGTGCTCAACATATTCAGCACCAGCTTGGTTGCCGTTCCGGCGCGCATCCGGGTGGATCCGGTGATCACCTCCGGGCCAACGACCGGTGTAATCGGAATGTCTGACATTTTGGAAACCAAGGATTCGGGCACGCAGCTGAGGCCGATGGTGAGTGCCCCGATTTCCTTGGCATAGGCAATCGCCCCCAGCACATAGGGTGTTCGTCCGCTGGCTGCGATTCCCACCAGGGCGTCTCGACTCAGGAATCCACGCTCGACGAGGTCGGCTTTCCCTTGCTCCAGGCTGTCTTCGGCCCGCTCAACGGCCGAACGTAGCGCCCGATCCCCACCGGCGATGATCCCTTGCACCAATTCCGGAGGGGTATTGAAGGTAGGTGGGCACTCCGAAGCGTCCAGCACGCCCAGCCGGCCGCTGGTGCCGGCTCCCAGGTAAAACAACCGGCCACCGCTCTCCAAGCGCACCGCGATCTGGTCGACTGCCTTCGAGATAAACGGGATTTCCCGCTCCACAGCGTAAGCAACTTCACGGTCGGCCTGATTGATGATCTTCAGCATTTCCTCGGTCGACAGGCTATCGATCAAGCGGGACGCCGGGTTTTGTCCTTCGGTGAGGAGGTCCTCAAGCATTTCTTCTTGCGTGATAGTACCACCCGGAGTATGTCCGAAGAAACTAAAGGCGTAGAACGCGGAGTACCCCACGGGAAACCACCAGGAGGGCGGGAGTTTTTCCGCAGTTTTTCGGCTGAAGTCATTATTTTTGTTAGATCTGGAGAACTCTATTGACAGTGGCAGTAGACCAGATTAAACTTAGAGCCTAAGCGGAAGCTGATGGTACCGATTCCGCAAATCGCTCTCTCTCAATCTCTCGGCGCGGTCTCATCGGAGGGCTGCCAATGAAGAAAGTCATTCTGGTTCTGGTACTGGCAATCGGAGGGTGTGTTTCAGCCTACGCCAGTGCTTGCGTTCAAACTCAATTTGGCACTGGCTCGTGCTCTGCTTCCGTCGATGGCACAACCTTCACGGTGTCCCTCGTTAACCTAACCAACACATCACTGTCAAACGCGGTGAACGTGGACGTCACGGCCTCCAGTTCCGTCTCAGGTACCGATGTATTCTCGGTCCAGGTCGCTGGGAGTTCCCTTCTTGCCGGCAACGTCAGCACTAACTATGGCGTCGTCGTGAGTGGCAACGCCGGAGCGGCGGTGACGAACGTATCCACGATGTTCAACGGAAAAGCCGCGGGGGCATCGCTGGACACAGAAGTCACTCCGACGGGTGGTTCTTCATTGGGCGAGTGGAACTTGACAAGTTCGCTGATGAAGGACGCTTCCAACAGTCAGGCGACTCCAACCTTTGTTTCGGCTGACGTCAATACGGGCCTCAACATTCCTTCGGGGCTTAGCGTTGCTGGATTTACAGAGACCTTTACGGTAGTCTGGACTGCGGCACCCCCCACGGTGACCCACAATTCGGGTGTCAACACTTTGGGTGATCCGCTGGTTGCTCCTGAGCCGACGTCGCTCGGTCTGGTTGCATTAGCGGGCTTCGCGGGCGCCTTGTTACTCCGGCGCCGCAGCTCAAAGAAATAATCTCAGCGGTTCAAACGAATTACTTCTCGAGGCCCGGGCCGCGTCGATGCGGTTTCCGGGCTGAACGATTTTCAGGCCTTTCAGGCTCCCGGCCCCGAGGCGGCGTAGGCCCAGCGAGGCAGCAACTCGTCTTGCCGCTTCGTACAGGACCGTTTGCTACGTTAGGAGTTACAGCGTCAGCGAAACGGCACCCGAAGATGTGAACCCCATCCTGGCGACGCCGGAGCCGGCTGTTACTTCTCTCGATCCAGGACCCTTGCGGAATAACGAATGAGCAGCATTACGATTACACTGCCGGACGGCAGCCAACAGCACTTACCCGCGGGAGTCAGGCCGCTGGACGTGGCACAATCCATCAGCCCCCGCCTTGCGGACGCCGCGCTAGTGGCAAAGGTTAACGGAGAACTCTGGGACCTGACTCGTCCGCTGGAAGGCGATTCCACGCTCCAGCTGTTGACCAACAAAGATCCGGAGGCTCTATACGTCTATCGCCACTCCACCGCGCATCTGCTGGCCGCCGCGGTGCTGGAACTCTTCCCCGAGACCCAGCTTGGCATCGGTCCTCCCACCGACAACGGCTTTTATTACGATTTCCAACGGAGCACCAAATTCACGCCCGAAGATCTCGAGAAGATCGAAAAGCGGATGCACGAGATACAGGCCCGCAATCTTCCTTACGAGCGCCAACTCACCCACAAGGACGAAGGCCTCCGGAAGTACGCTAACGACTGGATGAAGAAGCAGCTCATCGAGGAGAAGGCCGATGAGGTCTTCACGGAGTACACGCTTGGTCCGGGGTTCATCGATTTCTGCCGCGGCCCGCACGTGCCCTCCACGAATAAGCTGAAAGCTTTCAAGCTGCTGTCCATTGCCGGAGCGTATTGGAAGGGCGACGAGAAGAACCCGCAGTTGCAGCGCATTTACGGCGCATCGTTCTTCACCCAGAAGGAGCTCGACGAGTTTCTCAACCGGCTGGAAGAAGCGCGCAGGCGCGATCACCGCAAGCTCGGTCAGGAATTGGATCTCTTCAGCATTCAAGACTTAGCTGGTCCCGGCCTGATTTTTTTCCATCCCAAGGGCGGAACCATCCGGAAGATCCTGGAAGATTGGATGCGCGATCAGTACGTCAAGCGGGGCTACTCTCTGGTCTATACCCCGCACATCGCCCGCAGCGATCTTTGGAAGACCTCCGGTCATTACAACTTTTATTCCGAAAACATGTTCAAGCGCATGGAGCTGGATGACGCCGAATACCAGCTGAAGCCCATGAACTGCCCGTTCCACATCCTGATCTATCGCGACCGCCTGCACAGCTATCGCGACCTGCCGGTTCGGCTGGGCGAGTTGGGAACGGTCTATCGCTACGAGCGTTCGGGCGTGATGCACGGACTGCTCCGGGTTCGCGGCTTCACGCAGGACGATGCGCATATCTTCTGCACGCCTGAGCAAATTGAAGACGAAGTGGTCAACTGCCTTCAATTCGCCGTCGACACGCTCGAAACGTTTGGCTTCACGCAATACGAAGCGGAACTTTCCACTTGGGACGGCGGCGCGAGTGGAAAATACGACGGCTCAGCCGACCAGTGGGCGATCGGCGAGAAGGCCCTGCACCAAGCGGCCGATCGACTCAACCTCAAGGTGAAAGTTTCACCGGATGAGGCGGCGTTTTACGGGCCGAAGATTGACGTGAAGCTGGTGGATGCTATCGGCCGCTACTGGCAGCTCTCGACGGTCCAGTTCGACTTCACCCTTCCGCGGCGCTTCGGATTGGAGTACATCGCCGAGGACGGGAAATCCCATCAGCCGCTGATGGTCCACCGCGCCCTGTACGGTTCGGTCGAGCGCTTTTTCGGCATCCTGATCGAACACTATGCCGGCGCCTTTCCGGTATGGCTGGCCCCAGTTCAAGCCGTCATTTTGCCCATCACGGATCGTCAGAATGAGTACGCGCAGCAACTCAAGCAGCGGTTAGTGAATGCAGGCGTGCGCGCCACGTTGGACGATCGCAGCGAGAAGGTGAATTTCAAGATCCGCGAAGCCCAATTGCAGAAGGTCCCTTTCATGCTGGTCGTCGGTGACCGGGAGGCCCAAGTGGGCCAGGTCTCGGTCCGGCATAGGAAACACGGCGACCAGGGAGTGCTATCCGTGGAAACGTTCCTGGAGCGCATCACCCACTTGATCGAAAAGAAGATCTCCACAGACTAGGAGCCGGCGCCAGGCGCAGGTGCGCCGTGAATGTGAGCGATTTTCCGCCGTTCGGCCGCCACCCCACAGTACTCTCAGTACTTTTTGAGCGGTTGTATGTTAACGAGCAAACGCGTCATCATGCTTACATCATCGCTAGCGTACGCACCCCCGTGCATCATAGACGGATCACCAAAACGTGCTGCCGCCGTTGTGACGTCCCGTTCTTCTGGCTGAAGCGCGTCTGCCCGAGGTGCGGAGCTGCGCGAAATCACTACTTCGTTTGCGTCTGCCTCACTCTAGCTGTCCTCGCCGTATTGGTTTCCTCCTTGATTGAGGCCTTGCCCGCGGTCATTCAAAAGATCCAATAGCTGCGCGGGAACTCGCGACGGCCGATTCTCCGTTCGCAGTGCCAGAGCGGCAACAGCCCAAGCCCATAGCGTATGTTGGTTCCAAGCAAGGACGCGCTTTAATGTCTGATGGCGTAGCTAGATTGCACCGCGGGAAATGCTGGTTTCTGTGTGTGGTGTTGCTGGCCCTACCGCTGGCCGCGCAACAATCGGAAAGCGACCAGCTTGCGACCGGTTTCCCGGTGGTCCTCGAGGGCCGCACCGTCGCGCTCGTCTACGCGCCCAAGGATGGAATATCCCCCGCTGACCGTGCCCGTGCCATCACGCAGCGTTTGGAAGAGTTTGCTAGAAACCGCTCGATGTCGCCTGACCTGATTCAGGCCGAGGAGCTTTCCGGACACGGAACGATCATCTTCGCCCGAAATAACGTTCTGATGTTGGTGACTGATGGGGATGCTGCGGCGGCTCATCTCGCCAAGTCTGAGCTGGCTGCGCAGACTGCCGCGAGCATGCGCGATGCCGTGCGCCAGTATCGCAACGACTGGAGTGCCAAGAATGTATTCAAATACATCCTGTATGTGCTGGCCGTCACGGCTGTGCTCATCGCGCTACTGTTCTGGCTGGCCTCACTCTACCGAGCGACGCGGCGGAGAATTCTCACTTGGACCAAGTCCCTCCGGCAGAAGGACCTCGCCTTCTCTGCCGTTCTTACCCCCCGACGCGTAGCGGCGGTCCTGCTCGCCGCCCAGGGCGGCCTGCGATGGGTACTGGTCGTGTTACTGTTTCAGGCCTACGTTACCGCTCTCTTCAGCATCTTCCCCGGCACGGCCGGATTGGTGGTTTCTTTTTATTCCTGGATCTTCGCTCCGCTCCAAGTGCTGTGGGCGGAGTTTGTCGGTTATCTTCCCAACCTCTTCTTCGTTATCGTCATTTCGCTCATCACCTTTTACATCCTCAAGCTGAACCGCCTGGTCTTTCTGGAGATCCGGGACGGGAAAATCAAGTTCAGCCGGTTCGATGCCGATTGGGCCGAGCCCAGCTCCAAGCTGGTCAGTATTGTCATCTTCAGCTTGGCGGTGATCGTCGTGTTCCCCTATCTGCCCGGCTCCAGTTCTCCAGCGTTCAAGGGCATTTCCATCCTTTTCGGCGTGCTGCTCTCGTTTGGTTCCGGGTCGGCTGTGGCCAACATTATCTCCGGCGCCATGCTCACCTATATGCGCCCGTACCATGTGGGCGACCGGGTGAAAATCGCGGATACGGTGGGCGACGTCGCTGAGAAGGGGTTGCTCGTCACTCGCGTCCGGACCATCAAGAACGTATTTATCACTATCCCGAACGCGGCCATCCTCAACGCCCACATCTTGAACTACAGCACCTCGGCGCGGGACGTCGGTGTCATCGTTCACTCCAGCGTTACCATCGGGTACGATACTCCGTGGCGGCGGGTACATGAACTGTTAATCGCTGCGGCGGAGGCCACACCGGGCTCGTTGAATCACCCGCGCCCCTTCGTCTTCCAGACCGCGCTGAACGACTTCTTCGTCAACTATCAGATCAACGTGTACACCGCCGATGCCAATCACATGGACGATATCGCCTCGGCGCTGCACCAGAACATCCAGGACCAATTCAATGCGGCCGGCGTCGAGATCATGTCACCCCACTACACGTCGCTGCGCGATGGGAACACTATCGCCATACCCGATGCCAACCAGCCCCTTGGCTATCGGGCTCCGTCCTTCCGGGTTAATCTGGATCGCTCGGTTGAGCCGTAGAAGTTCCGCGAAGTGAATTAGGCATCTCCGCTCCTGACTAGGTTGGGAGAGCCGGAACTGGGGGTTCCGGCGCGGACGTAGGCGTCCAGCCCCACAACGCCCAGCCGGGCACCAGGGGGCTGGGTCCCCAGACCCGCGCCGGAACCCCAGTTCCGGCTGCCCACAACCCACTCAAAACGCGCCTGAGATCTCCTCCGATTCCGACCCACTCTTCCTTCGTGGCCCTTTACCGCCGGCGACTTCCGCACATTGATCAGACCGAGAGGCCGGTCTTCCTGACGTGGCGGCTTTATGGCAGCCTGCCGGCGAACCGGCGCTTCCCTCGGGGCACGCTGACGGCCGGTCAGCAATTCGCCGTCATGGACCGATTGCTTGGCGATGCTCGCGCCGGTCCGTTCTTCCTACGTCAGCCCGCGCTGGCGGATCTGGTGGTGGAGGCCATCCATTACAACGCGCGGGAACTTAGTCAGTATGTTCTACACGCGTTTGTCGTGATGCCCAATCACGTTCACTTGCTCGCCACACCGAAAGTTCCGATTCCCCAACTGACTAAGTCGCTAAAAGGCATAACAGCCAGGCGGGCCAACCAGGTGTTGGGGCGAACGGGGTGCCCATTTTGGCAGGAAAGACGTACGGTCATGAGGTTCGGCAGGAGAATGAACTGGAGCGGATTCGATTCTACATGGAGAGCGATCCCGTGCGGGCTGGCCTGGTGGCAGAGCCAAGCGAGTATCGCTGGTCGAGCGCCGGCTGGACTCCTCTTGCGTAATTGTCGATAGTCGAGGTATCATTGTCGATAGTCGAGGCATCGACGATATGCCCAAGCCGTCCGATTTGTTGCAAGGAACACTCGATCTTTTGATTTTGAGGACCATCGCCCGCAACCCTCTTCACGGTTGGGGTATAGCGAAGCGGATACAACTACTCTCGGGCGACACCCTGATCGTGGGCCAAGGCTCGCTGTACCCGGCACTGCACCGGCTCGAAAATCAAGGCTGGATTTGCGCGGACTGGGAGGAGTCGGATCTCGGACGGCCCGCGAAGGTCTATTCTCTGACTCCGGAGGGCCGGAAACAACTGGAGCGCGAACTCAAGAGTTGGAATCGTCTCTCCTCCGCCGTACACCTTCTCATTCAAAACGCCTGATGCGGGATATTTATGAGGATTATTCGGATCATCAAACGACGCCTTCGCTCATTGCTCGATCGTTCCCATGCCGATGCGGAACTGCAGCGCGAGATTGAGATTCACATCCAACAGCTCACGAACGAGGCTATCGCTGCGGGTATGACTGAAGTTGAAGCTCGCGCCATGGCTTCGCGGGAGTTTGGACCGGTAGAGCAGATCAAAGAGAAGTGCCGCGACACTCGCGGTGTGAGCTGGATTCAAGAGATCGTCCAGGACTTACGCTACGGGGTTCGTATGGTGCGACAGTCGCCCGCCTTCACCGCCGTCGCCGTAATCACGCTCGCCTTGGGTATCGGCGCAAGCACTGCGATTTTCAGCATTGTCGATGCAGTGCTTTTGCGATCGCTTCCGTATCAGGATCCCAATCAACTCGTCCTGCTGTCTGATGTCCCGCTGGACCGGCCAGACGCGCTGTCAGGCATCTCCTACAGGGACTTCATCGAGTGCCGCGCCCACGTCAGTGGGTTTAGTCAGATGGCGGGAAATGCGTTTCACGATCTCACATTGACCACGGCAGGCGAGCCAGCCATTGTGAACGCGGCTGGCGTGACGCCGGAAATATTTCCTCTACTGAACGCAAAGCCTCTGCTGGGCCGCACGCTGTTGCCCGAGGATGGCAAGCCAGGCGCGGCGGGCGTGGCTGTTCTGAGCGAAAATCTCTGGCGCAGCCGCTTCGGCTCCGATCCGGGTCTTGTTGGCCGATCTATTGCCTTGGACATGCGTTCGTTTACTGTAGTCGGAATCCTACCCGCAAGCTTTCGCTATCCTGAGGGCGCTCCACCACAGGACGTATGGATTTCTGTCTTGCAGGACCCGCTGTTCGGGCCTTTGACTTCGCAGCCGGGCGTGCGTTTGCTGGGTGTGATGGGCCGACTCAAGCCTGGCGTTTCCCTCGAGAAAGCTCAGGCCGAGATGAGCACCCTCGGCGCGCGGCTCGCGAAGGAGTTTCCCACAGAAGATTCCGGCTTGACGATTCGGATTCAGCCTTACCGGCAGGCGGTGGTCGGGAACTTGAAACCAGCGCTGCTTATTTTGCTGAGCGCGGTTGGCCTGCTCCTTTTGATCGCTTGCGCCAATATCGCGAACTTGCTTCTTTCCAGGGCCACGTCTCGCGGGAGAGAAATGGCGGTGCGAATCGCGATTGGGGCGTCGCGCGCCCGCGTTGTCCGGCAATTACTGACCGAGAGTGCGCTGCTGGGGCTGCTTGGTGGTGTTGCCGGTCTGCTTCTGGCGGTGGGAGCCGTCTGGAGTCTCCGGCCTTTCCTGCCATCCGAAGTGGTCCAGATCAGTTCGATTCACATCGGAAGCCCGGTTCTAGTGTTCGCGCTGTTGTTGTCGTTTGCAGCCGCCCTGGCGTTTGGATTGGCGCCCGCGCTCCTGGCAACCCCGTCCAACTTGCAGACGAACCTCAAAGAGGGCGGCGAGCGTACGGGGCAGCGTGGCGGCCAGCATGTGCGAAGTTTCCTGGCGATCGCGGAAATATCGCTGGCCACGGTGCTCCTGGTTGCAGGCGGCCTCCTGATCCGCAGCTTTGCGCTGGTCACGTCGGTCAATCCGGGCTTCGATCCGAACAACGTCACGGAAGCCGAGGTTTCGCTGCCGCAATTTCAATACTCGACGCCGCAGCAGTGGACGGCATTCTCAACGGAACTACTGGCGCGCCTTCATACGCAGCCTGGTTTGGAGGATTCCGCTCTGGCCGCTCCGCTGCCGATGGACCGCCAGGGCCAAGCTCCTTTCACGTTCAGCATTGTTGGAAAGCCACCGCTTCCTCCCGGCAAATCCACGACCGCCGATTACGCCACGGTAAGTCCCGACTATTTTCATGTGATGCGAATTCCGCTGCTGCGGGGCCGTTTTTTCTCCGAACAGGATTCGCCGTCCAACCCGAACGTAGCGATCATCAGTGAAACGCTGGCACGGCGTGAATTCGCGAACCGCGACCCGATCGGAAGGCATATGAGATTCGGATTTCCGCCAAACGGAAATGTGTCGCGCGAGATCGTCGGCGTCGTAGGCGACGTAAGGGATGTGGCGCTCAGCAAAATGCCCGGACCTATGATGTATGTACCCTTCGCTCAAGCGCCTCTTTACGGAGGGGAGGTGGTTGCAAGAAGTTCGTTGAGCGCATCGGGTGTGGCAGCCGGTATTCGCCAGGCGGTTCACTCCATTGACAAGGATCTCCCCGTTACGGATGTCGAAACCTTTCCGGAGGCACTCGGCCAATCCATCTCACGGGAACGATTTCGCACGTTCCTTTTAGGTTCGTTCAGCGCGATTGCTCTTGCGCTCGCCGCAATCGGAATTCTTGGCGTGATCTCGTACTCGGCCTCGCAACGGACGCATGAGATCGGAATTCGCATGGCCCTCGGAGCGGAGCGGCGCGACATTTTGCATCTGATTTTGGGGCAGGGGGCGAAACTGGCCCTGCTGGGCTTGGGCATCGGCGTCCTTTTAGCCTTTCTGCTCAGGCGGTTGATCGCGAGCTTGCTTTATAACGTCTCCGCGACGGATCCGCTGACATTTGGCGGTGTGGTCATTGTTCTGCTCAGCGTTGCGGTGACTGCCAGTTATTTCCCCGCTCGCCGGGCGATGCGAGTTGATCCGATGGTCGCTTTGAGAGACCAATAATTGGTCCGCTCGTCAGAATTCGGACGTGATCGCGATATGACTCACGCTGATTCTGTAGATATACCGCGGGGCTAGCGATGAACTCCAATCTGGCCAAGCCCTCGTGAAACCGGGAAACTGGTATCCTGGCACCGGGTTTTGAAGATCTATCTCATCGACGGCACCTATGAGTTGTTTCGGCACTACTACGCGGTGCCTTCTGCAATCGATCGAGAAGGTTCTGAGGTCGCCGCGGTACGGGGTGTGCTCAGATCCGTCTTAGGCATGATCAAGGATGGCGCGACCCATGTCGCGGTTGCGACCGATCACGTGATCGAATCGTTCCGCAATGAGCTCTGGCCGGGCTATAAGACGGGAGAAGGCGTTGAGCCCGAGCTGATGGCACAATTCCCTTTGCTGGAAGAAGTCCTCGCCGCGGCCGGCGTTGTGGTGTGGCCGATGGTCGAGTTTGAGGCTGACGATGCACTGGCTTCGGGCGCTGCAGCCGCGGCCCGTGATGAGCGGGTCGAACAGGTGGTCATCTGTACCCCGGATAAAGACCTCGCCCAATGCGTCAAAGGCACCCGCGTGGTTCAACTGATCCGCCGGACAAAGGTCACCCTGGATGAGGATGGCGTGACCCGGAAATTTGGTGTTGCTCCGGAATCAATTCCCGACTATCTTGCTCTGGTTGGTGATACGGCCGATGGTTATCCAGGTCTGCCCGGTTGGGGCGCAAAATCGGCTGCCGCCGTCCTTGCCCGCTATTCCCATCTTGAATTCATTCCCAGGGATCGGCGCGAATGGCGGGTAGACGTAGCCAACGCCGGTGCTCTCGCTTCTACACTTTTTGGGAATTTCGAAGGGGCGCTTCTATTCCGCACGCTCGCTACCCTTCGGGCTGACATCGCGCTCTTCGAGGATGTTGAGCAGCTACGATGGAGAGGCCCCACGCCGGCCTTCGCCACCTTGGCTGAACGGCTCGATGCGGCAGTCACAGAGACGAAATCGGCCAGTCGCATTCAGTCGTAATCCAAGCGTAGGTGGGCGCCCCACGCAATGCTATCTGCCTCAGCGCACGAGTAGTCCGCGCGATAAGGCCGAATGGCCAAGGGGCGAGAAGTCCCAGCTGATCGACGACAACTGAGGCTGTGACATTGCAACCGGACGCACTAGATGTCGAGGGCGATGATTTTGAACTCGTTGCCAATTGCCGTAGCAAGAGCTTGCATACTCGTGACGCTGGCGGTCGCAATCAGAGCGCCCAGGAGCGTGTACTCGATAATGTCCTGACCTCGATCATCCTTCAGGAACTGCAGAGCGGTTTGTAGTTTCACGTAAAGCATTAACATTCAATAGCCCTCCTTT
Organism: uncultured Acidobacteriaceae bacterium; assembly: GCA_963740005.1. Taxonomy (GTDB): domain Bacteria; phylum Acidobacteriota; class Terriglobia; order Bryobacterales; family Bryobacteraceae; genus CAJCIT01. The sequence continues at coordinate 19,890 of CAVUCO010000017.1, forward strand.
TTACTGTCGATTTAGGCCTTGGGTTACGAAGTCGCTGGTTCAAGCAATCGTCGCGCCACCTCTTCCGGGAAATCAAAGTGGCCTGTCTTACGAAACCACAGGTGTTCGCTAATTAACAGTCAGCCCGGTCCTAGTACTGGAAGATGCGATCATGCCCGTGTCCGGGCGTATGATCAGCGAATGTTGTGAATCTCGACGGTAAGAATACGAAAGTTCCGGTACTTTATGGCCAGCAGGAGCAATTCAATGGTCCGAAAGTACTAGTCCCAAAGCACACAAGAACGGGGGCAGGATACTAGTCTCCATGAGAGCTTGACCAGGTTGGACGCCCTTTGCCCTCCAGTGATCGGCGGTAGACGCTCACCATAAAATAGAAGTAAATGGCCGATACGGTGGAAGCCCTGATTCTCGATCTTCTTTGTTGGTTGAGTGAGCGCCTCCGAAGCTACGAGGAAGTGATGGATGCGTGGCGCACGTCGTGCCCTCGACTCCCGATCTGGGAAGATGCAATGATCGCGGGCTGGTCAAGCGGGAAGAGGTAAACGGAAACTGCGTGATTCGGGTCACGTCACAGGGGCTTGCCCTGTTAGCCAGCACAGGGTTTTCGAATACCCTGAAGGAATCGCCGCGATAAGCTGGGACCGCCCGAGGAAGAGCCGATGCCGACTGACACAGACCGCTTCGCGATCATACGCGAGAAGTTATTCACCGCGGTAGTGGGCGACGTGATGGACTCGCTAGGACTCTTGAGGCAGTTCCTTCCGCCAGAGATACGGCCGCTACGGGACGACATGATTGTGGTCGGGCGCGCGATGCCCGTCCTGGAGCAGGATCTGACCGAGGATCGGCCCGTGAAGCCGTTCGGCGTGATGCTCGAAGCGCTGGACGATCTAAAGCAGGGCGAAGTTTATGTCGCAGGCGGCATCGCGGGCCCGTATGCGATGTGGGGCGAACTCATGAGCACCCGAGCCCGGGTTTTGGAGGCCACTGGCGCAGTGCTGGACGGCTTTTCCCGCGATACGTGGGGCATTCTGAAACTCGACTTTCCAGTCTTCTCCCGGGGGCGCTATGCGCAGGACCAGGCGCCCCGCGGTGAGGTGGTCGACTTTCGCGTGCCGGTCCGCATTGGCCAGGTCGAGATTCATCCGGGCGACATCGTGTTCGGTGATGTCGATGGCGTCCTCGCTATTCCGAGAGCGGCCGAGGACGAGGTTGTGCGTCTGGCGATCGAGAAGGTCAGCAAGGAGAACCTCGTCCGCAAGGCGATTCTTGAGAAGTCCAGCGCCGTCGCAGCATTCGAGAGATTCGGAGTCATGTGACTTGAAGGCCTCGAGGCAGGGTCGCCAATAAGGCCTGGCGCTGCCCGATCGATCCCTATCGATATTGCTGCGCTTCGAGGCCGAAAATCGCGCTCTTCGGCCACTGCACGTCGCCGATGATGATTTTTGCGCACCTCGCATCTGCAATGCCCATCGCCCGCAGCGGTACGCGCATTTTGACCATTCCGTACCCGTGTCAAGCTCTGCTGTTGTCTCGCGTGTATGCTGTCGGTAGCCTCAAGGCTACCTATGCACACCATCATCGAACCGTTCCGCATCAAAAGCGTCGAGCCCCTTCGGCACACCACACTGGAGCAGCGAGAGGGCTATCTTCGCGAAGCTGGATACAACCTGTTTGGTATACGTGCCCGCAACATCCTGATTGATCTGTTGACGGATTCCGGTACGAGTGCGATGTCCACCGAACAATGGGCATCACTGATGCGCGGTGATGAGTCGTATGCCGGCAGCGAGAGTTTCTATCGCCTGCGCCGCGTGGCCGATGACCTGACCGGCTTCCGGCACATGCTTCCCACCCACCAGGGCCGCGCCGCGGAGAGGATCCTTTTTACCGTGCTCTGCAAGCCGGGCCACGTTGTGCCGTCAAATACTCACTTTGACACCACGCGGGCCAATATTGAGTTCAGTGGCGCAAAGGCCGTCGACCTGCCGATTCCCGAGGCCGCCGACACGCAACTCCGGCTCGATTTCAAAGGCAACATGGATGTGACGGCGCTTGAAGCCCTGATCGCGCGCGAAGGCGCCGCGAACATTCCGCTGGTGATGCTCACCGTCACCAACAACTCCGGCGGGGGGCAGCCGGTTTCCATGGCGAACATCGAGGCGGTCAGCCGCCTGAGCCGAAGTCATGGGATCCCGTTCTATCTCGATGCCTGCCGCTTCGCCGAAAACGCGTGGTTCATCCGCGAACGCGAACCCGGGTACGCCGACTGGACGCCCAAAAAGATTGCGCAGACGATGTTTTCCTTCGCCGATGGATGCACGTTCTCCGCGAAGAAAGATGCTTTCGCCAACATCGGCGGATTCGTTTCCACCAACGACGACCGTCTCGCTCAACTCGAGAACAACCTGCTGATTCTCACGGAGGGCTTCCCCACCTATGGCGGCTTGGCCGGTCGCGATCTCGACGCGATTGCAACGGGCCTTGAAGAAGTGCTGGAGCCGGACTACTTGCACTACCGGATCGAGTCGACGGGCTATCTGGGACGCCACATCGCCGACGACGGGGTGCCCATCGTCGAGCCGCCAGGCGGTCACGCCATCTATATTGATGCGGGCCGCATGTTGCCGCATATCCCTCCGTCGCAGTTTCCCGGGCAGGCGTTGGCCGTCGAGTTATACCGGCACGCCGGCATTCGGAGTGTGGAGATCGGCTCGCTCATGTTTGGAGCCGCGGCCCAACACGAACTGCTTCGCCTCGCCATTCCCCGCCGCGTGTACACGCAGAGCCACATCGATTATGTGGTGGAGGCCATCCTTGAAGTGAATGCGCGGAAGAGTGCGATCTGCGGCCTTGAGATTATCGAAGAACCGCCCTCCTTGCGGCACTTCACCGCGAGGCTGAGGCCGGTCACCACGGGCGCGCACTGATGTTATGCTCGCGTGAGCGGCAGTCACGTGCGGAGCAGGATCCTTATTAGCTTTTTGGCGGCAGGCTGTCTAACAGCGCAGTCTTCGCACAATTCCTGGAGCGACTACGGGGGCGCGGCGGATTCCGCGCAATACTCGGCACTCACGCAGATCAACCGTTCCAACGTCAGTCGACTCAAAGTCGCGTGGAGCTATTCGACCGGCGACCATAAACACTACTTCTTCAATCCCATCGTCGTCCACGGGCGGATGTACGTTCTGGCGAAGAACAACTCAATCGTTGCACTGGATGCGGCTACCGGGAAGGAAGTTTGGGTGCACCCAACAAATCCGGCCAGCCAGTTGATCACGAGCCGCGGGATCAATTACTGGGAATCCGCCGACCGGAGCGATCGGCGTCTATTGTTTTCGCAAGACAACTTTCTGCAGGCTTTCGATGCGCGCACGGGTGAGAGCATCCGATCGTTCGGCAGGAACGGGCGCGTCGACTTACGGGAAGGGCTGGGCCGCGATCCCGGCGGCATCGTGCTGGTGCAATCCACCACGCCGGGCCGAGTTTTTGAGAACCTGATCATTCTTGGATCGGCCACCAACCAGGAGTACGAGTCAGCGCCCGGAGACATTCGTGCCTACGATACACGGACCGGGGCATTGGTTTGGAGTTTCCACACCATTCCACACCCGGGCGAATTCGGGTATGAGACCTGGCCGAAAGAAGCCTGGAAGACCGTGGGCGGGGCCAATGCGTGGGGAGAATTGTCGGTGGATGTGAAGCGCGGCATTGTGTATGTGCCCACCGGGAGCCCGAAATATAACTTCTATGGCGCAAACCGGAGGGGCGCCAATTTATTCGGCGATTGCCTGCTGGCGCTGGACGCGCGCAGTGGGAAGCGGCTGTGGCATTTCCAGATGGTGCATCACGATATCTGGGACTACGATAATGCCACCGCACCCAAACTTCTCACTGTCCAGCACAATGGGCGCGCGGTGGAAGCCGTTGCCGAGGTAACCAAACAGGGCTTTGTCTACGTTTTCGACCGTGTGACGGGTGAGCCGCTTTGGCCGATTAAAGAGCGCGCGGTTCCGAAGACCGACATGCCGGGAGAAGAAACCTGGCCCACCCAGCCGCTTCCGACCAAGCCGCCGCCATTCGCGCGGCAGCGGTTTACGAGCGATGACTTGAGCCCGTTCATTGAAGATCCAGCAGAGCGGGCGCAGTTGAAGGACGAAATCAAGAGCGCGCGGAACGAGGGGCTCTTCACGCCGCCGGGTTTGCGGAATACGGTTCAAATGCCGGGCAACAATGGAGGAGCCAACTGGGGCGGAGCCGCCGTCGATCCGGCCAACGGAATGCTGTACGTGGGTTCGAAGGACTTACCGGCCATGCTGAAGTTGGAGCCGGAAATGGAGCTGACTACTCCGCGCAAAGGTTCACCTGAACAGCAAGGGATGGACGTGTATGAGGCGAAGTGCCGTTTGTGCCATCACGCGGATCTGGCCGGCCAACCGCCGTCGGTTCCATCGCTGGTGGATCTTGGGGCACGATTGGACCGGGAGCAGCTGGAAACGATGGTGACTCACGGGAAGGGACTGATGCCCGCTTTTCCCGGAATGTCGAAGGATGACCTGGCTCACTTGTCGGCATTTTTGTTTAGCGAATCTCCCAGAGTTGCGTCGAAGAATACAGCGACGAAGGGCGCGAAGCCGGCCGAACGATATCGCAGTGGGTTTGGATTTATGTATACCTCGAACGGCCTGTCGCCGATTGCGCCGCCTTGGACCAGCCTCACCGCCTACGACCTGAACTCGGGAACCATCCGTTGGAAAATCCCACTGGGCGATGTGCCCGAGCTGGCGGCCAAGGGGATCACAGGGACGGGAACGCACTTTCCTAAATTCGGACCGGTGGTAACGGCCAGTGGTCTGATCTTCACGGGCACGCGCGATCGCAAGGTACGAGCTCTGGATCAAGCCACAGGGCAAGTGCTATGGGAGACAGAAGTGAGCGCGGCGATGGAGGGCATTCCTGCGGTCTATGAGGTCGGTGGTCAGGAGTACGTCGTGTTTTGCGCCGCCGCGCAAAGTGAGATACCACGGCCGGGCTCAAAGACAGCGCCACCGGTTCTGGAGAACGGCAGTTACATCGCCTTTCGACTGCCGGCCTCTGAGTGAGGTTAGTCGGGCTCAGGGAGTGGCCCGAATTCCTCCGGGTGTTTGGACACCTAAGTGAACAGTAAGTCTCTGAGGTCGTGAGGATACTCCATAAACTCGCCGTCCAACACCTCAAGCTCGTTCAGCCTGTCGTCAGGAAAGCTTTCGGCTGCCGAGGAGATGGCTTCAGGGGTTGCCGGTAGCCCCGCAGGAAACGCACATGCGATTGTGCGACTGCATATCTCGGCTGTGCCCGGAGCACCGATTGTGCTGAGTGCCTCGACAATGAACGGCGCGGTTTCTGCGCTGCTGTTCTGAAAATACTGAGAAAAACCACCGTTGTTGACCTCTGATTCAACCGCCCAGATGCTGGAGAAGACCCTTTGAGGGACTGACTGAATGTGAAAATCTTCCTTTCCAAATTTGGTCTGTTCAGACTCTGACAGATTGATAAGAATCTCGTTCTTGTTCATCGCGCCTCACGCCATACTTCAGTAGAAACCAACACAGTCATAAAGCCGAACGCACCGAGTGTCCATTCTCCTTCGAAAGCTGAGCGGTGCTAGACCTGGGATCCGAACCAGCGCTCAAGAATTACGCGTACATCGACGGAGTGGTTATAAAACATAATCTTTGCTTTAGGAACCACTTCATGAGTTGCGTCGATGATTTGCTCGAGGAAGAAGCTCATCGCCGGATCGCCTACCACGGCGCCCCCGATCAGGACGCCGTCGCAAGGCTGCGTCCTTAATTGGTTTTTGAAACCGTCGAGGCCGGTCTCGGGCGAAGCGTGGATGATTTCGTAGATATAGCCAGCGCGTGTCATCCGCTCCCGCAGGTCACTCAATCTCTTCGCGATCTTTGGGCGCTCTTCTACCGGGATCGATGGATGATCCAGCGGCAGCCCGATGTGGAAGATTAATACAGCCAAGATTGCCTCCCATGCGCGCCCGCGCTCCGTGAACTACGATTACGGAGAACGACGCACGTATCTAGGGTGCGTAATGCGTGAAGACGAGGTCGGTGGCCTTGGTCCGATTGTGGCAAGGGAAGCAGGATTTCATGGATGCCTCGGGGGCGGGTTTGCCGTCTACGAATGTCGCGAACCCCCAGCCGCCCGTCGCGGCGTACTTAGTTGAATCCTTGACCATGAACTGAATGTTCGTGGGAGGACCAGCGACGAAAGATTGGGCTTGGCCAAAGACTTTGTTGTTTTCCTCCGACGGGACGTGACGGTAGTGCAAAGCGGCGATGATCGAGCCGTCCGGGAATGGAAGCGTCCCGTCGCGGTAGGCCTTGATCGCCACATCGTTGCCCAAAACGGCACCAATACTGTTCAGATTGCCTTCTTCGTGGGCGATGGAGACCAACTTCCAGTCCCGGTATCCGGGGGGAATCTTGGTTACGAAGATCGGCGCGGCCGAGTCATCGGCGTGTAGAGACGCGGGCGCCGTGAACGCGACAATGCCTGCCAGTATTACAACGGCAACCAGCAGCAAAGTGATCGCTTTCATAATGATCCTCCTTCAGCTAGACTCGCCTGGGCTTAATTACGACAGATGGCAAGCAGTCCTGGAGATGGGATTTCTGTCTTGGCCTGCGGGCTTCGAACAGTATATTGCAATCGGCTCGACGGCGAGGCTTTTCGGCAGCAGGGTTAGCGGTGGCAACCGAACCTCGGGAACGGTCTGCCTTCACGTGCCCTTTCTTTTAGTTCTTTCTGCCGCGATTATCTGGGATGAAGTAACCCGGGTTTGCTATTGACGGCAGAAGCTGACAACCTACTGTCAGGAGCTTCCTGTCGTGGTGTAGGACGTGCCGCGGCTAGTCGACCGTCGTAAACTCAGCCTCATCCCAGGTTGCGTCTGGTTTGAAGAACGTGCGGCCTCGACTGTTAATTCATTGCCGGTTCACGTCGGATTCGCGGGACAATCGTCAGCCACATACGGACAATGTAATGCCTAGCCAAGCCTTTTCGTCGTTCGAGGCGTTCTTTGACGCGAACCGGCATGCCAGTGTGCGTGCGACGCTTCTGGGGCGCGATTCCAAAAACTGGGCCCTCACTCATCTGATTGTCAACTGCGTGGGCGTTCAATGGGGCCAGGCAAGCGGAAGGGCGGCCGTCGAAGGGGCCTCCAAGACCGGCGGACTCACGATGTTTATCCAGACCCAGGGGGCGCCCGCGTTTTCGGGTAATGGGCGTCGGTTTGACGACCGTTCTCTGATGGTTGTTGGGCCAGGAGAAGAGTTCTGCCTGGCCGCTGACGCATCGTGGAGGCGGTGGTGTTCTCTCTATATTCCCAACGAGATGCTTGCCCGCCAAAACGGAGAGGAGACCACCGCTGTCACTTCCCAGCGTGGAGTCTTTCAACTGCCACCTCAACGGATCGAGAGGTTTTTGTCGGTGATTGATCAGCTCGATCGGGCCGTTCAGCAGGCGCCCACCGCCTTCGACTCGGCCGCGTCACAAAAGGCAGCGGAGCAGACGTTGGCTCGCGCAGTCGACAGTGTGCTCAGTGTGCCCGTTGAAGTCAAACATCCGTTTGGCAGGCATGCGGTTCCACGAAGCCAAATCATTCGCACGTCAATGGATTTTGTCGTCCAGCATGATGGCGAGTTCCTTTCCGTGGAACAACTCGCCAGTGCGGCCGGCGTTTCCGAACGGACGCTTCGGGATGCCTTCCAGTCCTACTTCGGGGCAGCCCCGGTGCAATATCTCAACCGGCGGACACTCCACCAGGTTCGGAGGGCGCTCAAAGCCGCCGATCCTTCGCGGACAACGGTCACCGAGATTGCCGCTCAGTTCGGCGTTTGGCACTTCGGCCGCTTTTCCAGGGATTACCGTTTCCTGTTTGGAGAATTGCCGTCTGAAACGTTGCGGAAGTCGCATTAGGCGCGCTGGGCGCACAGCTTCTTCCCAGAAAACCCCTTCAAGCGGCTTGTAATTTGCAAGTTGCATTTTCGAAGAACCACAGCCTGAAGGCTGTGCCACGGTCTGGCCACGGTAAGAGCCTCAATTTTGCCGAATCTGGATAGACACCTTTCTCCCAACTTACCTACGCTATCCACAGCAGGGTAATTCACATTTGATCCGCAGCGAAATATAGGCGAATCGGGTGGTCAGGGGGGCAATGGCCGTGATCAGGCTGGAGGATATCGGGTCGCTGACAGATTTTAGCCGAAATACCAAGGCCCACCTGAAGAGGCTGAAGCGGACCGGCCGTCCTGAGCTACTGACGGTGAATGGGAAGGCTCAGGTGGTCGTTCAGGATGCCTCGGCGTATGAACGGCTGATCGAATCCCTGGCAAAGCTCGAACGCGATTTAACAGCACTAACCCTCTCGAAAAAGACGAAGTAACCCCGCGACGGTTCAAAAGGAGCCAATATGCTAACCCCAAGGCCTCTGGGGCACGATAACGTGCCAGAGGAAAAACTAAGAACGAAAAACACACCCACACGAAACGTTCTCGCAGCACTCGCTTTCGGGCTCGTTGCATTCTCCGTTATCCCTATCGCCTCGGCGCAGCAAACGCCGAGCTCCGAGCAGGACATCAAGGCAGCCCTCTTTGGGGGCGTTCCCATGGGGCGCTGGAAGGAAGGGCTCCTGTACCAGGGCATCGCACCGATGCCGTGGCTGAAGAGTGCCGCAAACTGGTTTCCGCGCTCCGAGGACGTCCAACCCGACGAGATGCGCATCATCTTCATGGGAACCGCGCCGTTCATCCGTCCCGGTCAGATGAATACCTCGATCCTGGTCCAACTCGGCAACGGTGAAAACTTTATTTTCGACCTCGGCGAGGGGTCGGTCGCGAATTACATCGCCTCGGGCTTTGCGCTAAACGAGTTCGACAAGGTCTTCATCACGCACCTTCACATCGACCACTTCGGGTCACTGCCGTACATGTACGAATTCGGCGGATGGGCTGGACGCTGGGATAGGGTCTTCCAGGTGTATGGCCCGTCGGGGCGCACGCCGGAGTACGGTACCGCGGCGATGGTTGCCGGCATGAAGAAGATGCTCGCCTGGCATGATGACGCTTTCAGCGTGTTCCCGGTCGGGAAGGGTCACGACATCGAAGTCCACGAATTCGACTTCCGCGACAATGGCGGAGTCGTCTACGAAAAGAATGGTGTGCGCGTGATTCACTGGCAGCGCTCGCACGCCAAGGACGGTGCATCGGGCTATCGCCTCGACTGGAACGGCCTCTCCTTCGTCTGGACCGGCGATGGCCGCCCGAGCGACCTCGACATCAAATACGCGAAGGGCGCCGACGTCTATGTCACCGAGGCGCAGACCGAACTCTGCGAGGTCAGTTCCGGTGTGCAGGGCGTGCCTCCGTTCCTCGCGCGTTACACTGTCGACACGCACCACACGCCCGCGTACGCGGCAGGCTACCTGGCCAACCAGATCCAACCTCGGATTTTCCTGACGACGCACATGCCCTTCGACCCCTATTTGAACGAGGAGACGGTAGCCGAGATTCGGACACACTGGAAGGGCCCGTATCATTTCGGTGCGCCGGATGGAGTTGTTGTCAACGTGACGAAGGACAAGGTGTGGGTGCGCGAAGGCATCATCCCCAAGTTCCCCAATTCACGCGCGCCCCAGTTTGACTTCTCCAAGGGACAACTCATTGTTCCGCACCCGACCACATCGCGGCAGGAAATCCAGGAGCCCTTCGTGCGCGAGCATGAGATCGATCCGAACCTGTACTACCCGACGGACTACCACCCCCAGTTGCTGCCGGTGTGGCCCGTGTCAACCGATCTAGTGGTCCCAATGCAGACAATGCCGCCCGCCATGCTGGACAGCATGAGCGATGCGTGGCGCAAGAGGCAGGCGAACCTGGAGGTGCTGAAGAAGGAGGCCCAACAGAAAGAGGCACCGAAGCAATAGACGCCGAAGTGATTCGCGCGTAACCGGGCGGGCTGCCTCTCCGCAGCCCGAGCCTCCGGGAACGCACCAGGACACGCAGTGTTCAACCCTTATTAGGAGCGCCAGAACTTAACGGGCACCAGCCCGAATCACCAAGTCAACCGGCTGGGGTTGGTGCTGAATCTCTATTCCTCCCACTAAGATCACGCATCGGTAAGCGACTCGGCCTTCGGTGACGGTCTGCCATCGCACGAGGCCCCGGCTTTCAGGCTTGGCTCACGTCGACGGCTCCCAAAGGCCGCCAAGGTGCTCCTTGTGGCACCAAGGCCGCCTATGAATTCGCCCAGCGTTCACTTGTGAACACCACCATGACGAACACGGACGCCCTGGACGCTTCGATCCTCGCGTTCTCTTGAGAAATCAGCGGCTTAGATCGTCTCAGGGTTTGGTCCCTGGAGTGCCAGTGATCCATGTCGGTTCGTCCCCCGAGGTGCGCATCATGAATACTCTGTTACAGGATCTGCGTTACTGCATCCGCCAGCTGGTGAAGACCCCCGGCTTCACCCTCACCGCCATCCTCTCGCTGACGTTGGGCATCGGTGCCACGACGTCCGTTTTCAGTGTGGTTTACGCGGTCCTCATGAACCCGTATCCCTACGCGGCGCCCGATCGAATGGTACACATGCGTGTGCTCGATCCGGCGGGGCATGAGAGCGGCTTCGGTCTGACCGCCGGCCAGTGGCAGGAGCTTAAGAAATCACCTGTCGTCGAAGATGCCTTTGCCTCCGATGGCTGGAGCCTTACTGTGACGGGCCGAGATTTGCCGGAGGATGTCAACGGCACATATTTCACATCCAACACGTTTAACTTTATGGGTGTGCCTCCGGCCCTGGGAAGAGGTCTGATCCCATCCGACGCCATCGACGGGCAAGACCCGCAGCCGGTGGTGGTGCTCGGCTACAAGTTCTGGCAGCGCCACTTCGGCTCCGATCCCGGCGTGGTCGGCCAAACCATCCAACTGGTCCGTAAAACCTATTCGATCGTCGGCGTGGCAGGCCCGCGCTTTGCCTGGGACGACGCAGACGTCTACCTTCCGTTAAAAGTCACCCAGGACCAGACCCGCTCCTACTATGTCGGCGTTCGTCTGAAGCCGGGAGTCACGCACGAAGCCGCCAATGCGGCGCTTCAGCCTTTGCTCGAACAGTTCGCTAAGGACACTCCGAAGCACTTTCCCAAAACCCACTTCAAGACCCACGTGGTCGGCCTGAACGAAGATTTCGTAAAGCAGTTGGGCGGTACCCTCTCCTTGCTCTTTAGCGCCGTCGCGTTCCTGCTGTTGATCGGCTGCGGCAACGTATCAATTCTTTTGTTGGCTCGAGGCACTGCCCGACAGCACGAGTTTGCCGTGCGCGCGGCTATCGGTGCGGACCGCCGCCGCCTCATCCGCCAGATGCTGACGGAAGCGCTGCTGCTCTCCGTCACCGGCGCGGCGCTGGGCGTGCTCCTTTCCTACCGTGCCATCCGCGTGATTGTCGCTTTGCTACCGAAATACTCATTTCCACATGAAGCCGCCATTGAGCTGAACCTCCCGGTGCTCATCTTCAGCGTGACGCTGGCCATCGTCACCGGCGTCTTTTTTGGCCTGTTCCCTGCCTTGCAGCTCTCGCGGCCCGACGTCGGTCAGGTCATGCAGTCCAGTACGCGCCGCGTCTCGGGCGGATCCCGCGGCCGCAGCATGAACAAGTTCCTCATCGCCGGCCAGATCGCTCTTACCTTGGTGATGCTGGCGGGCGCCGGAGCAGCGATGCAAGGCTTCCTCCGCCTCATCCATACGCCGCTCGGCTACGACCCCCACAACGTGATGTCGGTCGGCATTCCTGTCCATGACGGTTCCTACCCCACCTGGGAGGCGCGCTCGGCTTATTTCGAGCAGATTCGCAACCGTGTCGCTACAGTCCCCGGCGTTACCTTCGCTGCCATTTCCACCAACGCCACGCCGCCCTCCAACGGCTGGAACACAGGCATCGAGATACTCGGCAAGGCCCCGCAAGACTCGCAAAAAGTTCGAGTCAACTTCGTAAGCCCCGGATACTTTCCAATCCTGCGCATCCCGCTCGCACAGGGGCGCCTCTGGGATGAACGGGAGAATCACAACGCGGCACGGGTTGTCGTCATCAACGAGACCATGGCGCGCCTCTATTTCCCCAAAGGGGATGCGCTGGGCCACTCTCTGAAGGTTCCTGAGATGAAGAACGAGCCGCCCTTCGTTCTCGGACCCCCAGGCACCGAGCCATGGGTCCAGATCGTCGGCATCGTGGCCGATAAGCGCAACGACGGGCTGCGCAAACCAATCCTGCCCGAACTCTTCATCCCGTATACGCTTTCGATGCGCATGTGGACCCAGATCCTGGTGCGCTCCGAAAGTTCACCGCTAACCCTGCTGCACGCCATCGGGCTGCAGGTGAATTCCCTCGATCATGACCAGCAGATCTCCGGTTTCAGTCAGGACCTGGAGCAATGGATTCAGAGTCAGCAGGAGTGGGAGTCGGAACATTTGGTAGCGTGGCTCTTCGGGGCGTTTGCCGTTCTCGCGCTGGCACTGGCGGCCACCGGCCTCTACAGCGTCGTTTCCTTCTCGGTGGAACAGCGTACCAACGAATTTGGAATACGGATGGCGCTGGGGGCGCAGCGTGCAGACGTGCTGCGAATCGTCTTCGCCTCGATGGCGGTGAGCGTCGGCGTCGGCCTGCTGGCCGGGCTCCTGCTGACGTTAGCTCTCAGCAACACGCTGGCCCGCTGGGCGGAAGGCAGTTCACGAGACGCGTTTGTCCTGATGGGTGCGACCGTGGTGCTGTGTGCGGTGGCGGCTGTGGCCTGCGCCGGACCCGCACGTCGCGCATCGGGAACGGATCCCATGGCGGCATTACGGTACGAGTAGAAGGATAGGGCAGAGAGAGTTCGCTGTTTTACTTCTTCGCAGGCACCACGGCGGCACCCTCAATGCGACGATCAGGGGCCAAGGAATCCGGATAAGTCTAGCTGGCGTTGTTGAGGACCGTCGGCCGTCACGACTGAGACTGGATGTATCCCTCGGGTTTAGCTGGGGGTTGTCAGATTAAATGTGCGTCCTGGAAGGTGTGAATAAATCCTAGAACATTTTGGCTCAGAAATGTTGTAGACCGATTATTCTGAGAGCGTGATGACTGCCGACGAGTTGCCCGCGCCACGATTCATCCCAATTGATCGCCGTCAATTCCTGCTGCGCCCTGTCGACGTGGACCATCTCATCGATGACGAGCATCCGGCACGGGCGTTGTGGGATTTGGTTGGCTCACTCGATCTCTCGCTGTACCACCACGCCACCGCCGCCGTAGAGGGCCGCGCCGGCCGCCCAGCGATTGATCCGCAGCTGCTGATCAGCCTCTGGTTATATGCCTACAGCAAGGGCGTGAGCAGTGCGCGCGAAATATCTCGCCAGTGTGAGCACGAGCCAGGCTTCTCTTGGCTGTGCGGCCTGGAGCCAGTGAATCATCACAGCTTGTCCGATTTCCGCGCGGGCCATAAAGAGGCGCTCGATGACCTGTTTGCGCAAGTGCTGGGCCTGCTCAGCGCGGAAGGTCTGATCACACTCGAGCGGGTCACCCAGGACGGCACCAAGATTCGCGCCAACGCCGGCGGCAACACGTTTCGTCGCCCGAGATGGGGGCGCACCTGAAGCTCGCGAGGAGGTACGGCTGATGAACGAGCAGGCGCAACAGGAAGAGCAGGTTAACGTACGGCAAGCGGCCGCGCGGAAGCGCGCTCTCCAGGAGCGCGAACAGAAACTGCGGCGCGCCCAGCAGGAAGTACGGGCCTGCAGAAGAAGAAGCACGATCGTGCCGACGAGGCTCGCGCTTCGCAACCGACCCGGAGGCACACCTGATGCGCCCGAGCGAAGGCGGTGCGGTGCCGGCCTACAACGTACAGGTCACCACCGATACCGCAAATGGCGTGGTTGTGGAAGTCGCCGTGACGACTGAGCCTGGATCTATCGGCAGTTATAGCCGGGGTTGATCGGCTGAAGAGCACACACGGTCGTTACCCCGGGCAAGTGCTGGCCGACGGAGACTACACCAACCACGCCAGTGTGCAAGCGGCGGCGGCCCGTGGCGTGGACTTCTATGGGTCCTGGAAACCGAAATGGGAGCCGGGCGAATACGATGCGCATGGCCGTGGGCCCGCGTATCAAGCGAAAGCCTTTGTCTACGATGCGGCCAATGATCGTTACACGTGTGCAGCGGGTCAATGGTTGGTCTCGGACACGATCCAAAAGAAACAGCATGGGCTGAACATATATGTATCGGGCCGCCGGAACGACGTGCCAGAGTTGTCCGCACCGAGGGCAGTGCGCACCAGCGAAAGCGAAGACGGAGTGGGCTCGCTCGATTACTTGAACGCTGGAACCAGGCGGTGACGTCATTCGAGGCGACGATGCCACGGAAGCAGCCAAGGCATCTAGGACGCGATCAAGGTTGCCGAGTTCCACGCGCTTGATCAAGCACCGTGCGGCTGCGTCAGTTTCGATGTCGTGGCCGTGGAATGTGTCCTGCGAGGCTACCTGGGGGTTCTTAGGTTAAACGTGAGCCGCTGGTTCGCAATCCAACGCCGTACGGCTGCAGCAGTCACCGCTTAGCGCCATACAGCCGCAAAAAACCAAATTGCCGCGCAAAATCACTGATGTAAAGGCTGAAAAGTACGGCAGAGCGACCGATGGCGCTCTGCGAGAGTTCTTGTCGCAAGTCTTCGACAAAAATCGCACTAAGCTCAAAAGGAGGCACGCTGCTCTAGGCATTCCTCCAGAGGCATTCGTTACACGTTCCCGGTCTCCATTGTTTCCTCCCCATTGTTTCCACAGGATTGCACCTGTCGCCAACGACAGTAGCCGGTAGGGTTGCGTAGATCGATAATTATGAAACCTTCCCCTGTGATATCGTGACGCGGGGAGAAGGGGAAGTAGGGGAAAAAAGGTGAAATCAATCAAACGAACGACCGCAGTCCTTGGCCTCGCGGCCATGATCGGTCTCTCATTCTTGGCATGTAGCAGCAAACCAAATGGTGGCACGGAGTCACCCGGCCTTAAAGAGGCAGTGAGTGCAGCCACCGACGCTTATATTTACGGCTATCCGCTTGTCACGATGGACATGACTCGGAAGCAGTTTACAAACGTAGCGAGTCCCGACGCGGCGCATGCGCCGATGGGCCAGATGCTTAGGTTCCGGACATATCCGGCAGTTGATAATCACGCCGTCACTGCCCCCAACGCCGACACGCTATACACCACAACATGGTTGGATGTTTCCCGCGAGCCATGGATATTTACTGTTCCCAACATGGGTGATCGCTACTATCTACTGCCGATGCTTGACGGATGGACGAATGTCTTCCAGGTGCCCGGTAAGCGCACTACGGGCGGTAAACCGCAGAAGTATGCCATCACCGGACCGGGTTGGTCGGGAAAGCTTCCGGACGGCGTCACGGAATACAAAGCTCCCACCGGAATGGTGTGGATTCTTGGGCGGATCTACTGCACGGGAACGCCTGACGACTACAAGGCGGTGCATGCGCTGCAAGACAAGTTCGAACTGGTGCCGCTGAGTTCCTACGGAAAACATTACACGCCGCTGCCCGCTGAAGTGGATGCGAACTTCGACATGAAGACAGGCGTCCGCGACCAAGTGGACGCGATGGATGTCGATTCCTACTTCAAGTACCTGGCTCTTCTGATGAAGACAAATCCTCCGGCAGCCGAGGATGCTCCGATGGTGGCTAAGATGGCAACCATCGGTTTGGTCCCGGGCCAGGATTTTGATCCTTCAAAATTGAGCGCTTTCGACAGGGAAGCCATCAAGGCCGTGCCGAAGGCGGCTCAGGTCAAGATCATGGAGTATTTCAAGCAGGCTGCCGAGCCGGTCAACGGTTGGACGTATATGACGAAAAACATCGGCGAGTACGGTACCGACTATATCCAAAGGGCTCTGATTACGGCGATTGGCCTGGGGGCCAATCGGCCCCAGGATGCCGTTTACCCGGTATCGCAGAAAGATGGTGCGGGTGGCGAGTACGACGGAGCTTCCAAGAAGTACGTCATGCACTTCAATAAAGGCGAGATGCCCCCGGTCAACGGCTTCTGGTCGCTGACTATGTACGACGCATCTTACTTCTTCGTACCGAACCCGCTGAACCGCTACACCTTGAGTCAGCGCAATAAATTCGTCGCCAACGCGGATGGATCGGTGGACCTTTATATCCAGGCCGATTCTCCGGGAAAGGCGAAGGAGGCCAATTGGCTACCCGCGCCTAAGGCTAAGTTCATTCCGATGCTGCGTTTGTACTGGCCAAAGGATACGCCGCCTTCCCTCCTCGACGGAACGTGGAAACCGCCTGCGATAGCGGAGGCGCGGTAAAAAACAAACGGTGGGGGCAGGCGGACGGTTGTCAGATTAAATGTCCGTCTGTCCCTATCGTCTTTTTACTGGCCGAGCCATAACCGGATTTTCATTGCCGTCCTTTCCGAGCTTCCACGGCGCGGCGGGCTTCGTTCACCAGGGCCATCATCGACTCGTGTTGCTTCTCCGCGGGAAAGGGTGGGGCAGGGGTTTCGAGAAACTCCCTTTTTACCGTGGCCCAATCGGTGAGCAACTGCGCCGCATTGACTTCGTGCTTGTTGCGCTTCAGGAGCGCAACCATCGAGTTGAGTCCGATTTCTATGGAATCCGTGAGGTGTTCCTTATACGTCTGTTCATTTTCACTCCACCATGTTTCTGGAACGCCGATTTTGACCATAAGCCAGTTTCCGCTACGCCGGGGCTTCTGGGGACCCAACAGGTTCATTTTCTCTGTATAGCGAACCAAGGAGCCATCTACATATAGAGGAAAGCTAAAGCCTTCGACCGCCGGTGAGTATTTCCCTGTCCAGTGGTGCAAGAGTTTGTTGAGTTGAATGCGAACGCGCTCGACTGCAATGGGTAGACTTGGCCCTCCAGAAGCGCCGCCTGAAGCAAATCGATTGAGACCCTTCTTTTTTTCAGGAGGTTTTTCAGATTTTCTTCGCTGCGCCCCAAGCTGCTCCAGGAGCGTCACCATTTTGTCTCCCGACATGGTCGCCAGGTCGAGGGGAGTGCAGCCATGCATATCAACCGGATTTAGGAATGCTCCCCGTTTAGCGATGAACTCAACGAAGTCTGCTTGCTTGAGTGCAACGGCATGGTGCAAGGCGGTCCGTCCTCTTCGGTCTTTTGCCTCCAGGTCGGCACCCGCTGCGAGCAGAACCTCCGCAACCGCGACCTGTCCTTTTCTGCCTGCGTAAATCAAACCAGTGAGGCCGTAGGTGTCGCGCGATTCAGGGGAGAGCCCGCCTTGCAAGAGTTCGTGGACTACTTCCGATTTACCGGTACTGCAAGCACGGATGAATTGGGTTTTAGGTCTCGGGGCCATTTGATTAAATTTACAACTCGCTTAGGCTTCTGGGTGGCCGTCCTTCCCCAATCGTGGTCGGCTAATTCGCCTAATCAATTCACGCCGGTTGGATGGTCGCCAATTGGGACATTATTGGACTGCGCGGCGAAATGAGACACGGACTCTTGGGGAGCCTGATCCCGATTGTCCGTCCCCTTTGTCAAAACCATTTGTATGGCGCGGCGAGGTCGATTCCCGTAACGACCGCGTCACCCGGGATGCGTGGTTGAGGCAAGGCGGTACCGCTTGAATATTTGGAGGTTACCGGAATAGTCTTCGGTTGGACATGGCCACGAGCTGCGTGTTAGAGTTTGGTGACTAAAGACAGGTTCTTGCCACACGAAGTTTTCTGGTGATCTGCTGTGATTTCTCTTCGATCTGGGCCGCCGGATGAGCCTGTTCTGGCAGCGGCATCGAGTTCCGAGACAATTCGCCGAGATATTGCTGTGGTTGTCATGCTGGCCTTTCGAGGCGTCGGGCTCCGCTTGGCCTTTGTGAGTGCTTTCCCCACCATTCCGGTATCCGATTTTCGTGCGTTAGTGATTTTTGGTCTTCATTTACGCGACAACGGGCTGCTGGCGCCCGGTTCATTCTGGGAATACTTCAATCCAGGGCTTCCAATGTGTCTGTCCGTTCTGTTTCGGATCGCCCCATCCGCGGAGCCCGACGCGCTCGCGCGAACCGCTACTGCGATCGCCTGCGGTCTGATGCCCCTTGCGCCCTTTCTCGTGTGGCGCAGTATTCTGCCGTTCTGGGTCCGCTTTTTTCCAGCGCTACGCTCGCACTGTGGCCCGGACAGATTCTCTTCTCCGGCGTAGTTGCGCAGGACAACTGGGTCATCTTGCCGGCCGTGGTTCTGGGGGCTTTGGCGGTCCGTTCGATTTGCGAACGCGGGCACCCGGTGCTGGGCGCAGTCTTATATGCCGTTGCGGTGTGCATCAGGCAGGAAATGTTGGTGGTTCTGCTGCCGCTCTTACTTGCTTGCGTGCGCGTCGACGCTCCTGGCAGGTGGCGAAGGCTCAGCAGTTCCGCCGTAACTGTGTCGATCGCGCTTCTATTGTTGGCCGCGCAACGCTTCGGGGCGTCAGGTCGTTTCGCGCTGACAACGGAGCACGGCGGAGTCGCTGTACTCGGTTCGTACGTGCCTGGGGCTGTGCCGGTGGGCTGGACGGATCCGACTCCATTCATCGCCTCCGTGCAGCCGGAGCTATTGCGCAGCCGGCAGGCCCTTCTCTCGGGCGCCTGGACTCTCGCTTTTCAGGAGGCATTTCGGCGTCCAGGATTTCACGTCGTCCGAATCGTCTCCAGCTTACTCACATTCGCGGCCGAAGGGGAAGCAGCCAACCTCTACTGGAGCATTGGCGCTCCAGAGACACTTCCTCCCGCTCTGCGAAGGCGCGGGGCAGACTTAGCAGGTCGGCTCAAAGCCCCACTCAGCGGAGAGCTGGCGATCATTCAAGGACTGTTCATTGCGGCTCTGCTGGTAGGAATCGGGAAGAGTAATCCGTCCATCGTTGTTCTCTCGTGTACAGCGATGCTCCAATACGCCTTTCACGGCCTTACGGTCCCTTCGGGCCGCTTTTTTCTGGTCGCGACGGCGCTGCAGCTCCTTGCAATCGTTTTGGCGGGTTGGGAAGGCGCAAGGTCTTGGCCGCAGAACAGCCGGCTGATCAAGATGAGCTTAGCGGTCGGAGCAGTTGTTGCGGTCGTACTGTTATTTTGTGCGCCACCCCTGGAGGCAGCGGTCGAGGCTTGGGACGGTGAGGGGGAGCAGTTTACTTACCGATTCGTGCTGAAGTCCCCAAAGGGCAGAGTTGATATGGCCTGCGTCGTCGAGCGTGGCCGTGCAACTGCAGCGGATGCGCCTCGTACGGCTAGCCTTCAGCTTTTGAAGGTCTCTCCCTCTCCCGGCGACGTTGCTGCGGCCAATTGTGAGCTGACCAGTTCGGAAGCGCTGCCGAAATCCATGATTCTCAGGGTTTCTGACAACTATGCCCCCGGTGGTTTCCCGGGCCGCGTTTTACAGAGCGTCTACTTGGACGGCAAGGTTTTGTACGTGCACGATATTGGCCAAGATCCAGGGTCTGGTTGGAGCGACGTCTCGCTAGGAACGGTGATGCCTGGAACGAAGCGAAGCGTGCGAGTCCAAATCGAAGCGATTCACCCCGATGCAGGTTGGGCCTGGGGGAACGCTTCGCTGACCGAGTTGCAAATTGACACTAAGTGAGAATGAGCATTTGGCAGCAGTCGCTCAGGGCCTGCCTGTCGACGCCGGGTCCAATTTCCGGGGCCTCGCGCGTCGTACTCCTGCCGGACCCGAGGAGGCAATGGAACTCAGCACCAAAGAAGAAACCGCGGAACAGACCCTCGCCGACGCACGAAAGCATCATAGAGCGGCCCACCCCGCGGTTGTCTAACTCCTACTGGACTCGTGCATAGATGCTCTCGAGGCCAGTAACGGTTTTACACCTTCTTTTTTTTGGGCTTCTTCGTTTCTTTCTTGCGATCCATGCTTTTTGCCATCGGACAAATTCTCCCTTCGCCTCGATTATGGCCTGTTTTGGGTCGCCGGGTCGAGAGCGAATTTCAGAAAGGAACTGTCCGCAGTCCAAGTCGAGCAGGCTGGAACCCGTTGCCCTGCCTAGGAGCGGGGATCAGTTGGCCGAGCCAGGCTCATCCGAGCCTGTGTGAAACCCGCGCGGCACGTGAGGGAACTCCGGCAAATGACCAGTGATACGCAAAAGACAGAAAATGCGGGAACCCAGCCGGTAAGCTGAATTCCCGCTTGAATCGGGGGAGGTGACGGCGTTGGAGGCCTACTCTGGTTGCGCGGGCGAAGGTGGGTAGTAGAAGTTGTAGGGCAGCGTGCCTCCGGGAATCGCGATCGAGAAGATATCGAAACCGGGCAGAGACGGCGTGTTCTCCGCCCGCACGGAATCGAGGTTGTTCGGGCCGATCACGAGGGCCTCAAGAATAGTGGGAGCGATCTGCGTTGTGAAGACCGGAGAGTTGTAGGTTACGGGTTTCGTGATCGCCGGATTCGAAACCAGCAGCATCACGTTGACGTCGTCCTGAGCGCGGCCGCCGTGTTCGGAGATCTTACCTTTGCCGCCCGTGTAAACCACACCGACATTGGGCGCGACGATGATGTCCGGCGTTCTCGGGTCGACTAGCGGGTCGTTGTAAAGCAGTTTCAAGGAATTACCGGAGAAGATTTCTCCCGCGCCGTATTCTGTTTCGTTAGCTTGGAGCGCCTGAACGGCGGCTGTCGTCTTGGTTTGGTCGGCGAGCCAGACCATGGAGACATCGTCTTCATCGGCGTTGACCACGCTGCTGGCGCCGAGCGCGTTTTGAATGATTACGCTGGGAGGATTCGTAGATGGATCGTCGGCTGGAATGCGTAACGTGCGTTTCGGATCGATGGGTGACTGGCCGTGCTTTGCAGTAACTATAATCAGCGTGCTATTCGTAAGACCCGCACTCTTCAGATTTGCGACAAACGCTCCAATGGAGGTGTCGACAAACTGGATTTCGCTGAGCAACTGAGGTGTTGGGGTGCCGGTGGAATCCATGTAGCCGCCGGCGACGCCGTTCTCTACCAGTTTTTGGCCGACACTAACCGCTTGAAAGTTCATGCCGAATAGGACCGGGACAGGTCCTTTGGGTTGCCCGGTGGATGTCAGTCCATTAATCCAGTTCACAACGGCGTTGACTTTCAGGGCGTCGTAACACTGAATATCCTGAAAGCTGGTAGTCCAGTCGGTGACTGAAGGAGAAGGATCGGGCAGCGGGCTGCAGCCTTTTACGGACGGGAGCGCAATCACATTCGAATTGACTTCCGGTGTGAACAGGTCGTCCACTGCGCCTCCGGGATGGCCGTTCACGATGTCATATGCGTAGTGCTTATCGGACCATGCGGTGTATCCGCCGGAGGAGTGGATTACGTTGAAGACCGTATTCACCCTAACGTACGTGTGCGGGTAAATGGGCGCGCAGGTGTTAGGATCGCGCGGCAAGTATTTCGGGTTAATTCCGCCCCCGCCAAACAACTGGGTGTAGTCATATTCGATGCTTTCGTCATACTCGACAATGGTCCCGACCGCGCCGGGGCACGGGCCGCCTGGAACGCCGTAGGGTGTGGTGACCGTTGGCGGGGCGAGTGATCGGTCGTAGCTAACGTCGTAGAACACACCCACCGACCGGGTAGTGCCGCCGGTAATTTCAGACAAAAGACCCGGGAAAGAGTCGGATGGTTTGGTTGTCGAGGCAGCCGTATAGGTGATGCCTGTGGTTTGGAGCTGCGCCAGGTTCGGGCAATAGGGTTTTCCATTGTTTATGCCGGCAATCCCCTGTGCACAGTTGGAGAAGTCCAGGGCGTGCATGCCATCGATACTGATCAGCATGACGTGCTTGATATTCGATCCAGGCAAGACGGGAGTGACGGCTTGTGCCGTGAGTCCGAAGGGGGCGGCAAATAGCAGAAGTGGGAGAGCGAACCCGGCTATTTTTGATGATTCTAAGGTCATTTGTAAGTCCTTTCGGTTAACCGACAACAAGGAGAGTATCAATGGTTTAATAGCGAATCGTGACGATTCGGTTAAGGATAAGTTAATTCAAATTCTAGTTAATTCACGAGTTAGAAACATGTGGTGGCAACTGGGAAAAACAATCCCGAGAAAGGCCGTCCCTCGCGACGGCCTCGACTTCTACTAAGCTGAAGTGGATGAACGTTGCCGTTGCTCAGCTCGGGGTGTCTTCGTGGATACAGCAGCTAGCATGCTGCGCGTTGAGAGAACGCAATCTGAAGCTGTTCTTGCCTGCCAGCGGGACGAGGATTTTCCGAGCGCTCACCCTGGCGCTGGTGGTGCTGTCGATGCCGCGACTGGCATTTGCGGCCGGCGATTTCAGCGCGTGGTGGCCGAAGTTCCAGACTGCCATTGCTGCGCACGATGTCCAAGCGGTTGCCTACGGCGCGAAGTTCCCTATGAGCTGGGAGAACGGACCCGTGCGGCAGATCCCGGCCGCGAGCGATTTCACAAGCCGCTTCGATACATACGTCACACCCGAAATCCGCCATGCGATCGCCAAGATCAAGCCGGAGCGATTGCCGAACGGAACTTACATCCTGACCTGGAAAGCGCGCGGAAACGAGTACTCCCTGTATTTCGCCCCACTGGGAGATGCATATGCATTGGATGGTTTCTCAGAAGGGCCTCCGTAGGCGGTTGATTGGGAGCGTTGGTTGCGCTTGGGTGCCCCGTGTGGCGCGAACCCGGGGGGCGAGCCTTTCCGTTGCGATTCCGGACAGCTCGACGCGGTCCCAGCTGCCAAACCCCTGCAGATGAAGAGCTTAACCTGGGTAATCGAATTGGATACTTAAGTGCGTTTGTTAAGGCATATGGGACACGGGTGGCAGGATCTACGTTTCACCGTCCGGACGCTGGCGAAGAGCCCGGTCTTCGTGTTGGTGGCCGCGCTGACTTTGGGATTGGGGATTGGCGTAAACACGGCTATCTTCAGCTCCGTGAACTCCATGCGGTTCCGGCCCATGCCGGTTAAAGACGGGGAACGGCTGGTGGTGCTGGCGGTGCGGGACCGCGAATCGGACTTCGCGCACGGGCTCTCGTACCCGGATTTCCTCGATTACCGCAGCCTGACAAATGTCTTTGAAGACGCCGCGGCCTTTCAAGTGACCGTGGTGAACTTCCAAGGGGGACCGACACAGACCGGCTGTATGTCGAGGCGGTGAGCGACAACTACTTCCCGTTTCTCGGGCTTCAGCCCGCGCAAGGCCGGCTGTTTGGTCCCGGTGACGAGCGAAGCCCGCTGCTGGTGTTGAGTTACTCGTGCTGGAAAGGCCGGTTTGGCGGCGATCCCTTAGTAGTCGGGTCGACCATTCGGCTGAACAAGCGCACCTTTACGATTGCGGGTATCGCACCGGAAAGCTATCACGGCGGCATCTCCTACATCGAGTCGGATGGGTTTGTGCCGATGAAGGCGGAGGGACTGGGGCTGGATTCGGATCGTCGCGATGCGCGTGGATGGCGAGTGCTGGCGCGCTTGTGCAAGGGTGTCGGCGTGGAGCAAATGCGAGCGGCGGCGCTAGTCAGGGCCGCGCAACTGGCGCAACAGTATCCGGCCACCAATGAAGGCGTGAAGTTGCTGGCTATGTATGAAATGGATTCGCGCCCTGAGCCGCAGTTCGACACGGTGGTCCCCGCGATCCTCGCGTTGGCCATGGCGCTGGTTGGCATGCTGCTGTTGATCGCGTGCGCGAACATCGCCAACTTGCTGTTGGTTCGGGTGGCAAACCGGCGCCGCGAACTGGCGATACGAGCGGCGCTGGGGGCTAGCCGCGCACGGCTGATCTGGCTGCTGTTTGATGAGACGCTGGCGCTGTCGGCGCTCGGGCTGGGCGCGGGGTTGCTGCTTTCCTCGTGGATGACCGGGTATCTTTCGGGGATTCAGCCCGGTGTCGATTTCCACTTTCGAAGCGACTACACGTTCGACTGGCGAGTCTTGCTGTTCACGCTTGCCGTGACGCTTGGCACAAGTCTAATCTGCGTCAGCTTTCCTGCGTTCCAGATGTCCCGCTGGGACTTGAATCAAGTCATCAAGAGCTCCGGCGGCCCGCAAGGTTCGGCCAAACGGCATCTCAGTAAAGCGCTGGTGGTGGGCCAAGTGGCCATCTCGCTGGTGCTGCTGATTTCCGCCGGACTCTATGTCCGAGCACTGCAGAACGCCAACCACATCGATTTGGGCTACCAGCTGCAAGACCGGGGTGTGTTCTCGTTCGACCTGGGACGGCAGGGGTATAAGCCGGAAGAGACGCGGCTGTTTCTCAAGCGCCTGGTGGACCAGGTGAAGACTTTGCCTGAGGTCGAGGACGTGTCTTTTGTCCAACACCTTCCCTTTGATGGATTCACGGCTAGCCACGTTTACAGGCACGATGAGGCGCCGGGCAAACTCGACGCCGGGCGGATCGTGATGCGTAACGTGGTGAGTCCGGGTTACTTCCGAACCATGGGAGCGCCTTTGATTGAGGGTCGCGAGTTCACAGCGCACGACGACGATAAGGCGCAGCAGGTTGCGGTTGTGAATCAGGCGCTTGCCGCCAAGCTGTGGCCGGGGCAATCGGCTGTCGGGCAGTTGATGAAGCTTGAGAATGGCGAAATACGCCAAGTGATCGGCGTCGTGAAAACCGGCAAGTACTTTACGCTCGTCGAAGAGCCGCAGCCTTGGTATTACCTGCCATTAGAACAGCAGCCTGTCACTTGGGGGAGTTTGGTTGTACATGCCTCGGGGCCGCCGGCAGCGATGATCGCCGATGTACGACATAGTTTCCACAGCCTCGACACCGAGTTAGTGGTGTATCAAGTGATGACCCTCGAACACCTGGTGCGCGACGGTTATCTATTTGGGCCGTTTCGTATCGGCAGCCAGGCCGCTACGGCGTTCGGACTAGCCGGTCTCCTGCTGGCCGCGATCGGGATTTACGGCATCGTGTCGTTCAGTGCCAGCCAGCGAACGAAGGAGATCGGAATACGGCTGGGGCTGGGAGCGAACCGGCGAGACGTGCTGATGATGGTGATGCGCCAGGGACTAACGCCCATTCTCACGGGCGTGGGCATAGGACTAGCCATCGCGCTGGCAGGGGGCGCCTTCGTGCCGAAGAACGTGCTGGGCATCCAGGCCCTGGACCTTTTTGTGTTCGTCGGCGTGACCACGCTGCTGATTGCGGTGGGTCTTCTCGCCAGCTACATCCCGTCGCGGCGGGCGGCCCGGCTCGATCCGATGGACGCTTTACGCTCTGACTAGCCATCTCTAACGATGCGGGGGCGCGGGCCCGGTCAGTTTGAATCTTGGGATTGGGAAGCGGACCCCCGATTATTGGTCACACCTGTACCGCGGCGCGCAGATAGTGTTCAACTTTACCTCCGCGCGACTCAAGCTATTCTGGAGAACCTGGGAGGGAGATTCGCAGCATGGCAAAACTCGTCTACGGATTGAGTCAGTCCTTGGATGGCTACGTCGACCACATGAAGCTTGGGCCGCCCGTGCCCGCGGCCTTCCGTCACTTCATCAAGCAGGTGCGTGGCCTGACGGGCGTCATTTACGGTCGCCGCATGTACGAGATCATGCGTTATTGGGACGAAGATCTTCCTGATTGGGACGCGGAGGACCGCGACTTCGCGGCGGCGTGGCGGAGCCAGCTGAAGTGGGTCGTGTCGCGTTCCCTCAAGTCAGTTGGCCCCAACGCCACGCTTGTCGCGGATGACTTCGAGAAAGTGATACGCAGGCTGAAGGGTGAGCTGGCTGGCGAGATTCAAGTTGGCGGACCAGTCCTGGCGCAAAGCCTGACCGAGGCCGGTCTTATCGATGAGTATCGACTCTACCTCCGCCCCGTCGTGCTTGGCGGTGGCAAGCCATTCTTCGCCGGCCCCCGGCCGCCGCTCCACCTGGTGGCCAGCGATTTAATCGCCGATGACCTGATTCGGTTGACCTACGTTCCTGCTTAATCGCGCGACTCGCCCGACGGACTACGCTCAGAAATTCAAACTGAGACACTACCCGGGGCCCTACGGTATCCTAAACGATTCGATGCTCCGAATCGTTTCTGCCTTCCTGCTGAGCGCGGTTTTGATCCCCGCGCAAGAACTCACGCTGGACCGTCTGTTCACTCGGCCTTTTGTGTGGGGGACAACGCCCTCACCAGCGGTCTGGGCCAAACACGCACATGTGGTGGTCTTCTCATGGAACGAGAAGGGCGGCACCTTCCGTGATGTTTACGCCTACGACGCTGATGCCAAGAAGCTGACGAGGCTCACAAATCTGGAGAACGTGAAGGACTCGCTGCACGTGAGCGATGAGGAGCAGGACAAGCACGAAAAGAACTACCTGCTGCCGCAGACCGGCGTTGGCGGCATCGACATCTCGGAAGACGGCAAACGGGTCGTGTTCACGCAGAAGGGCAATCTCTACCTGGTGAACACCGACAGCGCCAATTCGCTGTTGCGGCTGACCAAGACCAAAGAGGGTGAGGGCCAGCCGCGATTCTCGCCCGACGGGAAGTCGCTGGCTTACACGCGAGGCGGACAGTTGTTCGTGCAGGATCTGTCGAACGGGGCAATTGAGCAGATCACCGATGTGAAGACGCCGGCCCGGCTACAAGGATTCCATTGGTCGCCGGATGGAAAGTACTTCGTGTACGCCGTGAACCCCGCGCCTGGACGGATGCTCTTATTGCCCAACTACAGCGGACAGTTTGTGACGGCGCGGCCATTTCCGCGCAACGTGTCGGGAGATGATTTCAGCCAGTCGCAGCTCTTCCTGGTAGACCGGCATGGTGAGAACGCGCAACAGATCGATACCGGGAAGATGCGTTCGTCGTTCGGCGGCCTGCCGGAATGGTCGCCGGATTCGAAGCACCTGGTCACGAACAAAATCGACGCGACATTCAAGAAGCAGGAAGTGGTGATGGTGGCTGTGCCTTCCGGCAAGGCAACCACGGTGTTTCAGAGCACGGATGACCGCTGGGTAGACAATTCGGAGCTGGGCTGGGCTCCGGATTCGCAACACTTCTGGCTGACAAGCGATAAAGACGGCTTCTCGCACCTGTACACCATCAGCCTGGATGGGAAGGAGGTCAAGCAGATCACAAAGGGCCCATGGGAAGTGCATCGTGAGCCATGGTCGATGAGCCCACAGTGGATCGGGGATTATCTCTATTACTCATCCACGGCCAACGGTCCTGCGGAACGACAGTTCTACCGGGTCAAGGCGGATGGCTCGGCCGCGCCCGAGCAGCTCTCGAAGGGCGAAGGATTGCACGTCGGCACTCTTTCCGAAGACGGACGCATGACGGCGATGATGAATGCCGACGTACAGAACCCATTCGACCTCTGGGTGAATGGAGAACAGGTCACAAAGTCGCCGCAGGCCGAGTTCTATAAGATCCCGTGGGCGCGAACGCGGTTCGTGACATTTCCTTCCTTGAAAGACAAGCGAGCGGTCGCCGGGCGGTTCTTGCTGCCACCGGGATACGATCCCGATAATCCGAAACTGAAGCCACGTCCGGCGGTGGTCTACATTCATGGCTCGGGCTATGCGACCAGCGTCTTGAAGCAATGGGGCAGTTACCAGGAATTGCGCTACGTCTTCAACAACTACCTGGCGAGCAAGGGGTACGTGATCTTCGAGATGGACTACCGGGGCAGCACCGGCTATGGGCGAGACTGGCGCAGCGATGTGTACCTCAATATGGCCGGGCCCGACCTGGACGATGTGCTGGGCGCGGTGGAATACTTGAAGAGTCTGAAGAACGTGGATACGGCACGGCTTGGCATTTGGGGTGTCAGCTACGGCGGCTTCATGACTGCGGCCGCGCTGTTCAAAGCGCCGGAGGCTTTCAAGGCCGGCGCCGCTTTCTCGGGCGTCTACGATTGGGAGAACTACAACGCAGGCTACACCGAACAACGGCTCACCAAACCGGACGAGAACCCGGAGGCCTACCGGCGTAGCTCGCCTATCTGGTTCTCCGGTAATCTCAAGAATCATCTGTTATTGGTGCACGGCATTGTGGACGACAACGTGATGTTTCAGGACGCTGTACAGCTGTCGGAGAAGTTGATCCACGAAAACAAGGCATTCGAGGAGGCGTTCTACCCGGAAGAGGCCCACGGGTTCACGCGGGACGAGACCTTGAAAGACGCCTTCGGCCGGGCAGCGGCGTTCTTTGACCGGTATCTACAGTGATCCTGCCCCGTTTCTATCCGATCCTGGACACGGCGTTATTGGCCGGACGCGGGTTGGAGGTGTCGATTGCATCGAAGGCCTTGCTCGGGGCCGGCGTTACGATCCTGCAATACCGGCATAAGCGCGCGTTCCATCAAATGCATTTTGACGACCTGCGGAAACTGGCGGAGGCCTGCCGCAAGACAGGGACGCTTCTCATCGTGAACGACCGTGCCGACTTCGCGGTGCTGCTCGATGCCGGCGTGCACTTGGGCCAAACCGATTTGCCGGTACGCGCGGCGCGCCAGGTGGTCGGAACGAATGCAGTGATCGGGTATTCGACCCATAACGAAGAACAGCTGCGCTCGGGTGATGAGCAGCCGGCCGATTACCTTGCAATCGGGCCTATTTTCGAGACGAAGACCAAGCAGCAACACGACCCGGTAGTGGGACTAGTCGAGCTGGCCCGCCTGCGGAAACTGACCGCGAAGCCACTGGTGGCGATTGGTGGAATAGGGCTCCAGCAGGCGAGAAGCGTGTTTGATGCGGGCGCCGATTCAGTCGCTGTGATTTCCGGCTTGCTAACGCCCGCTTGCTCGCCCGCTTCGCTGCGGAAAAGAGCGGACGAATGGATGGCCGCCACAGCTGGATGAGCTTAAAGCTAAATCTGGTTTGGTAACTATGCTATCTTCACCTTTACTTTTCAGCCCGAGTCTGGCTGATCCATCACGCAACAAGGGGCATTCATGAATCGATCATCCGGAGCTCGAAGACCGGCGCATATGACGTTAATTGCACAGGGTTGGTGTAGCTAATGGCGAATGCTCTAACCCGGCGAAAGTCGCTTGCTTCGTTACTCACCCAGGCCAACGAAAGCGGCTTGAAGCGTACTTTGACGGCTCGAAGCCTGATTGCGTTGGGAATTGGAGCGATCATCGGAGCCGGTTTGTTTGTCAGGACGGCTGCGGCATCCTCGGAAGCGGCAGGGCCCTCCGTGACCATGTCCTTCATCTTCGCGGCTTTCGGATGCGCCTTGGCCGGCCTTTGTTACGCCGAATTCGCGGCCATGATTCCCATTGCGGGCAGCGCGTACACCTACGCCTACACCACCATGGGAGAGTTTGCGGCCTGGACCATCGGCTGGGCGCTGGTGCTGGAGTATGCGTTGGGCGCAGCCACCGTGTCTATCGCCTGGAGCGAGTATCTGAACAACCTCTTGGGTGGCGTGATTCCGTACCAGTGGTGTCACTCACCCATGGAGTCGTCGATGCAAGCCGGACATGTCCACGGCATTGTCAATTTACCCGCATTGCTGATTCTGTTGATACTGACGTCGTTGCTTATTAAGGGGACGCAGGAATCGGCGTCGGTGAACGCAATCATCGTGGCGTTGAAGGTGACCATCGTGATCGTCTTCATCGCGGTGGGCTGGCAGTTTGTGAATCCTTCGAACCATGTGCCGTACTTTATTCCGGCCACCGTTCCCGGCCACGAGGGCTTCTTCAAACATGGCATCGGCGGAATGTTGAAGGGCGCCGGCATCGTGTTCTTCGCTTTTATCGGCTTCGATGCGGTCTCGACCGCGGCGCAAGAGGCTAAAGATCCGGCCAAGGATATGCCCCGCGGCATCATGGGTTCGCTGGCGCTATGCACGATTTTGTATGTTCTGTTCGGTTATGTTCTAACGGGCGTAGCCAATTGGCAGGAGTTCGCGATCGCCGGTAAAGAAGCATCGGTCACCTATGCGATTCAGCATCACATGCCTGGCTACAACTGGCTGGGGACGGCCGTCACGCTGGCGATTCTGGCGGGCTTTTCGTCGGTGATTCTGGTGATGCTGCTAGGGCAAAGCCGTGTGTTCTATTCGATGGCGCACGATGGCCTGCTACCCAAGGTGTTCCAGGATTTGCATCCCAAGTTCCGCACGCCCTACAAGTGCAACATCATCCTGTTCCTGTTCGTGGGGTTCTTTGCCGGCTTGATCCCGGGCGATCTCGCGGGCGACCTGACTTCCATCGGAACGCTGTTTGCATTCGTCATCGTCTGTATCGGCGTCTGGATGATGCGGCATATTCAGCCGGACCTCAAGCGGCCGTTTAAGACCCCTTGGGTACCGATCGTCCCGATCGGCGGCATGATCGTTTGCAGCATCATGATCATCTCGCTCGACACCAGAACACAATTGACGGCGCTGGGCTGGATGCTATTCGGATTCTGCATCTACTTCCTGTACAGCAAGTCCCACAGCAAGATCCAAGTTGCGGCAGAGACGGCGGCGGCAGCCAAGTAGCGATCTATCCGTGCAGGGTCAGCGCCAGTTGCTGGCCTTCGAGGAGTTCGACGGGAGTCGCGAAGAAGAAGACGGTGCGGCTGCCATGAACCGCAGTGTCGTGTGCGACAGGCGAGCCTTCAAGCGTTGCCGCTGACGTCTTGCCGATACCCGTGAACTCACAGGAGCGGAACGGCAGCTTGCCGGCCTGGACGCGAACGACGAGCGTGGATTCACCGGCGCGGCCACTGGTGAGCGCAAACGTGCCCCAGCCCGTGCCCGTGCTGAAGAAGCAATGGAAATCAGCCTGGCGGACCAGAGGTGGTACAACCGATAACGAACCCTCCGGCCCGTCGTAGCGAAATCCGCTAAGCGCGAGGAACGAGGACCAGGACGACATGGCGCGGGCGTAGTGGTGGCCGCACTCCGCCTCATCCCACGGATTGCGCTTCTCGCCGTCGTAGCGGGCGCGGATGTTTCCGATACACTCGATGCCTTGTGGGACCAGGCCGGCATAAATCATATGCGCGGCGGTGGAGTGCTCAAACCCGGTCATCACTTCGGCATAGTAGGGGAAGGGAATGGTAGGCCGGTCTGCTTTGCCGTAATCGCAGATGACAATGGCCGATTCATCATTTAACGCGAAGGTGCGCTGTACGTTGTCGTGCTCGAACAAGGTGCGCTTGTAATTGTATTTATAGACCGAGCCGAGCGTCGTACGCACGTTCCCCGGGGAAACCAACGGGCCAAGCCCGGCCACTTCGGCCAGATACTGGCCCACGAGTTGATCCACCAGGCAGCCTGCGCCGACCTGGTACTCGGGCTTCTCGGTGTTTTCAGAGCCCATGGTGCTGCGCAGTGAAGGCGCGATCTGGCTCTTTTCGTAGCCCTGTATCTGCTGGATGTAGAACTCGCCGTTGAACAGGTTCTCGTCGATCCAGCGGCCTCCCTGATCGGCCAGCTTGCGGTAGACATCGGCGGAGGTTGGGTCGTTCATGGCGCGAGCCATCTTCTCACCGGCGCGCAGCGCGGCCAGGTAGTAGATGCCGCACATGGGATTCGGCCCATAAAATTCGACGTCGTAGGTGTTGTGTTGAACGCCTTCCAGCACGCCATCGCGGTTAGCGTCCCAGCCGCCGGGCACCCAGGCGAACTCCAGCCCCTTCTTGATGCGCGGCCACATCTTCGTGAGCCATTCGTTATCGCCGGAGAGCTTCCAATCGAGATAGGCATGGACGATCTGGCCCATCTGGCCATCGGCCGCCGCGTATCCGGAGCGCTCCTTGCCATCGGGCAATAGCTGGCGGAAATGCATGGCGCCGGCATTGTCCATGGAAAAGCCGAAGGAGGCGGCTCGCAGCGAACGAGCCAGCGAGGGAAAGAGGTGCGCGGTGGCCGTCTCGTAGTTCCAGACGTGGGTGCAGTTTCCGAAGCAGCAGCCGGATTTGTCGTTAACGCCCTCAAAGCCGTGGAAGTTCCCGTCGGCGGTTCGGAAGCATGTCGTCGAAGCCAGGGTGGAGAGGTTGGAGCTGGCTGCTTCCTTAACAACCGAGGGAATCGTGCTCTCGCGGAAAGCGATCGCGAAGGTCTTGGTGCGCGATTCCAGCCGGTTGAGGTTCGTGACCATGTAGCGCGTCACTTCCCAGGCGTCGGCGAAGCGAGTGGCGTAGTAGTTGCCGATGACGGTCTGCCCTTCGCCCTTCGGCGACGTCCAGCCGCACCAGTCCGGCGTGCGATTTGGGAAATGCCAGGCGAGTATGAAGGTGTAATCGGCGGTATCGCCCGGAGCGATGGTGCGTTGCACGCAGAGTGCGCCGACCGGGCTGGGAACGGTTGGCTCGGCGCTGAGCTGGCCATCGTCCGAGAAATCGTCCCAGAAGAACATAGGCGCATTCCACCAGCGACTTTGCGGCCAGCCACGCCAGCTAGTCAGCGTCGCATTGCCGGCACCGGTAAACGCCAAGGCGAACGAGCCTTTCATAGGATTCTGTGAGGGTAATTTGGGATGGCTCATGAAGATCCCGGACAAGTTCTCTTCCGAGCGCACTTCATTCTGCCGTTCGTCTCGTTGCAGCCTTGCGACGTCGCCGCTTTGGGGGACGACCTTGGCGGGATTCTCAATTGAGAACGCGATGGAGGCCTTTGCCTCGACTTTTCCGGGGTTGGTGACGTGATAGCGCAGGATGGCGGCGGGCAGACCGGACTCGTCAGGGTCGAGCGGGATGAAGGGTGAGAAGGCGTCGAGCGAAACCTTGACAGGAAGCTGGTTGTCCTCGAAATCGATGTGGGCCAGCGGATATTCACCGGTGAAGCGAGCGGAGGCCAGCCGCGAGAGTCCGGGCACATTGTTGGCACCCAGGCCGTCGGGCCCCTCATAGGGAGGTAGGATGCGGGCTTCGAGGACGCGGGCGACAGGCTTTTCGTCGCCGGCTTGCGCCCAGATTGACGGAAATGCGTACGAGACCGAGAAGCCTTTGTTCGCCCGGTTGAAGATTTCCCATTCACGCAACTGGCCGCGGCCGCCGAGGCTGAGGCTGCCCGCGCCGACGCCTCCCAGCGGAAAGGCAATCTCCTTCAGATGACGGCCTTCAAAGACGCGCGGGTAGGCAATGCTTGATTCCTTGGGATGCGGCTGAGCCGGCGGCGCGGCTGCCTTGACCGGTTTCTTTACTTCTGCGTGCAGCGGGTCCCCGGCTGATGCAGCGCCCACCGCCAAAGCGGCCTGTCGCAAAAAGTCCCGGCGCCCGGACCCTGAATCTTTACCCATGACTGTTACTGTACGTCGAGGCGGGTCCGAGGTCCAAGCGGAGGAGGCGGAATGGCTGGAATTGGGGGCGAGCCACTGTACGGGAAGTTAGATCCTAGTCGAAGGTAAATTCCGGCAACTCACGCGAGTCGGGATTGTAATCGCAATAGCGGATCCACGTTGGGCGCACTTTGAAATAGACGATTCCGGGCCATACCTCGCGCGAGCGGCCGTCGGGATAGCGAGCGAAGTACAACGACTTGTAGCGGTGGAGTTCATCGCCGACCGGTTCCTCGGCCACGCCTTCGTACTGCAACGTAATCTCGCCTTTCCAACCGATAACGAAGGAGATGGACGGGTTCTCTTTCAGGTTGGTGTATTTGCGCGAACTGCGGACGGTGTCGAAGATGAGTTCGAGGTCGGGAGTAACGGCTACCGCAACTAGGGCAGATTCCGACGTGTGGGTGGGCGAAACAGTCGCGAGCACAGCCAGATCGTGCTGTTGGATGAACTCGTATAGGTCTTGTTTTGTCATTTCAAGATGGGCTCTGGTCGGCCTTACCGTTCGCCGAAATCAGGACCATAGCCTGAAGGCTGTGCTACGTCTAATGTGTCCACTTAGCAGACCGTGGCACGGCCTTCAGGCTGTAGTTTTTCTTTCAGTCCAATTTGTCGATCAAAGGGCTTCGGGCTCTATGCCGATACCGCTTTCGCCCGCAGCCTTCTTTTCCCAATACTTTCTAACCCAAGCTTCCCAACTTTTTCCGGCTGCCGTGTCGCGTCCCGTAAAGGCTAGTGCCGCGATGTCGCTATAAGGAATCGTTAGCTTCTGGTGTGAGTCCTTCGGTATCACGCGGATCACCGACTGTGCCAGTGTGCTGGTATGGCGGCGATCGAAGATGTAACCCTCAAGGGTCGAGCCGTCCTTGCGAGTGATGGTGACATCGCCGCGATAGTCAAAGGCAGTTTCAAGCGCGGCGAGAAGGTCCTGTTCACCGGCGAGCTCAGGCACCCAACCTTCAACGGCCGCGTGTGCCGATCCTGGAGCGACTTCGAGCGATTCAGGATCTAGGGTCGCGGAGGGCGGTTTTGACTCGCTCATGCGGTTGTCTCCTCCAGCTCCTTGGAGGTAGTCTCGCCGGCAGTTTTCCCAATGCGCACCAGCGGATTGTAGCTGTGGACCGGACGGGTTTGTTCGTTCAGCATGTTGAGAGCTTCGGCATCCCGATGCTTGTTGAAGAGCATGGACCGCACGGTGCGGACCATGCCGCCGATTGATCCGAAGGTATCGTTCACGGCCGAGGCCTCATATCCGCTATGGACCATGCAGTTGGCGCACTTGGGGTTGCCCGATTCTGTGCCGTAGTTGTGCCAGGCGGTGGTTTCGAGGAGTTCCGCGAAGGTATCGGCATACCCGTCCTGTAGCAGGTAGCAGGGCTTCTGCCAGCCGAAGATGTTGTATGTGGGCATTCCCCAAGGAGTGCAGGGATAGTCGCGCTTGCCCATTAAGAATTCAAGGAACAACGGCGACTGATTGAACCGCCAGGAAGATTTGCGATTGGCCAGCATGGCGCGGAACAGCCGTCGCGTGCGGGCGCGGCCGAGAAAGTGCTTCTGGTCGGGCGCTTTGTCGTAGGAGTAACCCGGCGAGAGCATCATGCCCTCCACACCGAGATCCATCATCTCGTCGAAGAATGCGCGGACGCTCTTGGGATCGGTCCCGTCGAAGAGCGTGGTGTTGGTCGTAACGCGGAAGCCGCGGTCGAGCGCTGCCTTGATCCCCTCAATGGCTATTTCGTAGCCGCCTTCGCGGCAGACGGAGAAGTCGTGGTGATCGCGCTGGCCGTCGACGTGTACGGAGAAGGTCAGGTACTTGCTCGGCTGGAACAGGTGCAGCTTCTCTTTCAAGAGCAGCGCATTGGTGCAGAGATAGATGTACTTCTTGCGCGCCACCAGGCCGGCGACGATCTCGCCAATCTGGGGATGCATGAGCGGCTCGCCGCCCGGGATGGAGACCATGGGCGCGCCGCACTCGTCCACGGCTTTGAAGCACTCCTCGGGCGAGAGATCGGTCTTCAGGATGTGGGCGGGGTACTGGATCTTGCCGCAGCCTGCGCAGGCCAGGTTGCAGCGGAAGAGCGGCTCGAGCATCAGGACCAGCGGATACTGCTTGCGTCCTTTAAGCCGCTGCCCCAGCACGTAGCTGGCAACGGTCCACATCTGGGATACGGGAACACCCATTCAAACACCTACGCTTCGAAGTCTCAGAGGCGCGGCAAATTGCGAACGCGAACTCTTATTCGCTTTTTACCACCTCCGGTGCCATACTGTCAAGTGAAGTGCCAGACCCGACGCCAACTCAAGGAATGGACCAGCCACGAGCGGCCGCGGATGGCCTTACTGCGCGCCCCACGCGTCGCGCCCCGGTCCAAGAGCGCAGTCACGAGACGGTCCAGCGGGTTCTGGACGCCGCCTCGCGGTTGCTCGAGAACACGGCGCCCGAGGCGATCACCACCAACCGCATCGCGGCCGAAGCAGGCGTGTCGGTGGGCGGGTTGTATCGGTTCTTTCCCGACAAGCAGTCGATCATCGACGAGATCGCGGTACGGCGTCAGAAAGAATTCGAAGAATACATTGCCGGGCGGTTCATGGAAGAAATGCCGTCCGATGGGCCTGCATTCTTCAACGGGATCATCGACGCATATGTTGGGTTCCTTGATGCGCACGCGGATTTCCGGACTCTGGCGCTTGGGCACTACATCAGCCTCGAGACCCGGAAGCGCGAAGCGCAGCCTGACGTGGGAACGGCCGCCCTGCTCAAACAGTTCATGGTGCACTACCTCGGCATGGAAGACTCCGAGGAGTTGAGCCTCAAGCTGCGTATCACGGTAGAGGTGGGCGAACGCCTGTTGTCGTATGCCTACGAACAGCCGACGCTCGACGAACGCGCGAAAGTGATTGCGCAGTTGAAGGCGATGCTGGCCGGGTACTTGTTCGCATAGTCTTCCGATGGGCCCCGGATGAACGGCGCCGAACGCGGATGTGATTTGAGGAGTCGGCGCAAGGCGGCTTTCAGATTCGTTAGCATTGAGTTCGATGCGAATCCGACTTGCGCTGCCCAGCTTGTTGCTTGCTCTTCCCGCCCTGCTTCCCGCGGCCGTGACGGCCGTCCATGTTCTCGACCGGGCCGACGTTCTAAACGGAAAGCCGTTTGGAAAAACCGGGCCGTATGAGGCGATACAGGCGCGAGTGGAGTTCGCCGTCGATCCAATGCTGCCGGCCAACCGCATCATCGCCGACATTGACCTGGCCCCCAAGAACGCGCAGGGGCTGGTGGAGTTT
The DNA here is from genome assembly GCA_963740005.1 of uncultured Acidobacteriaceae bacterium. Classification (GTDB taxonomy): domain Bacteria; phylum Acidobacteriota; class Terriglobia; order Bryobacterales; family Bryobacteraceae; genus CAJCIT01. Next base: position 56,433 of record CAVUCO010000017.1, read on the forward strand.
TCAGCCGATTTGTTTGTTCTGAAGCCGCGCGATCCGAAAACGGGGAACGGAACAGCGCTGGTCGAGATTTCGAATCGGGGCGGCAAGGGGCTGCTCAGCCTGTTTGATTCGGGCCGGGGCCCACTCAAAGTGGACTCGCCGGAAGCGTTTGGAGACGGCTTCCTGCTGGAGCAGGGCTTCACGCTGGTTTGGATCGGATGGGAATTCGATGTGCCGGCGGGCGAGAGTTTAATGCACCTGTACGCGCCGACTGCCACTCAGAATGGCGCGACCATCACCGGGCGGGTGCGATCGGAATGGACCGGTGATGCGCGGACGGACGTGATTTCCCTGGGTGACCGGGCACAGGTTGGCTATCCGGTAGCCGATGCATCCTCGCCCGAGAATAAGCTATACGTTCGCGACTCGCCGGCAGGTGAACGAACGCTGATTCCACGGAACGAGTGGACGTTCACGACGGATCGGAATGTAGCCGTGAAGGGCGGATTCACGCCGGGCCGCATTTACGAAGTGGTCTACGTTGCGAAGGATCCGGTTGTTGCCGGATTGGGGCCGGCCGCGGTGCGGGACTTTGTTTCGTTCTTGAAGTATGGCGGGGAAGAGACGCTGTTGGGCGATCAGCACAGCTACTTAAAGCGGGCGATCGGGCTCGGCGTCTCGCAAAGCGGACGCTTCCTTCGTGCGTATCTGTACGACGGGTTCAATGCGGATGAAAAACAGCGGCGCGTATTGGACGGCGTGTGGGTGCAGGTGGCGGGTGCAGGGCGGGGAAGCTTCAATGAACGGTTCGCCCAACCCTCGCGAGATGGGCATCCGTTTCTGAATCTGTTTTACGACGTGGACATTCCTCCGTTCGACGAGGAGGGTCTGCTGGCGAAAGCGCGGCATGACAACGTAGCGCCGAAGTTGTTTCTGATCCACGGCAGCTATGAATACTGGGGCCGCGCCGCGTCGCTCATTCACACCACGCCCGATGGAAAGGCCGACGCGCCGCCCTCGGGAAACACTCGAATCTATTACTTCTCGGGTTCACAACATGGCTCGGGATCGATTCCCCCGCGACCGTCGGAGGCGCAGAATATTACCAGCACAAACGATTACCGCTACGGGCTGAGAGCTCTGCTGGTGGCGATGCAGAACTGGCTGAAGGATGGTACGGAGCCACCGCCTTCGCAATACCCACGACTCAGTCGAGGTGAACTGACGACTATCGAAAGCTTGAGCTTCCCGCCGATTCCTGGAGTCACGGTGCCGACGCACAAGCACGAGGCATACCGGCTGGACTTCGCTCAGCAACCGCCTAAGGCTGGCGAGCCGTTCCCCACCCTCGTGCCTCAAGTGGACGCCGATGGGAATGACAAGGGGGGCATACAGATGCCGGAAGTCGCGGTGCCGCTGGCAACCAACACCGGCTGGAATCTCCGCGCCGCCAAAATTGGAGCGCCGACGGAGTTGTACAGCATGACCGGTTCATGGATTCCCTTTCCGTTGACGAAAGCGAGCCGGGAGAGCCGGCATGATCCGCGAGCTTCCATTGAAGAAAGATACCCGACCGAGCAAGCCTATCTCGACCAGATCGACAAGGCGGCCGCAGCGTTGGTGAAAGCGGGCTATTTGCTGGAAATTGATGTTCCTGCAATACACGCGCGGGCAGCCAAGGAATGGGCGTATCGCCAGAGCCTCGCGCCGTAAACGAAGGTCAAGAAGTGTAAAGCGGACGGACGCCCTGTCTGGCGGCTCAGAAGCATGGCGGAATGCTGACCGCGGGCTCCATCAGCTCCAGGCGGAGAACACGGTCGGCGCTTCCGCAACACGTTGACTTAGATGGCCGATGAAAGCTACTCTTCAAGCGTCTACTCTTTTGAGTCGATGATGCCACGTGCCTGACAGATCTTTGCCTCACCACCCCGATTCCCGCCTCTCCTCTGCTTTCAGCCGAAGAGGTTTGCTGCGATTGGCAGGAGGCCTTTGCGCTTCCTGTGTGCCGAATTCCTTGCAAGCCTTTAGCCAGGACTTCTGGAACAAGAAGGATCCCGGAGAATGGACCCACGAGGAAATCGAGAAGCTGACCACCGACTCTCCATGGGCGAAACCGGTGAAGGCCGAGATACCGCTGCTAAGTAACCAACGAGCGCAGCGCGGACGTTACAGCAGCGGGTCACAGAGCAACCGGCCGACGGATGAGCAGCTCTCGCCCAAGTTTCAGGGCGTCATTCGCTGGGCGAGTGCTCAGCCGATGATTGACGCGCTTCACACGAAAATGCCGGCGGAGTTTGCGGACTACTACGTGATCAGCGTTTCCGGATTGCCGATCTTCTCCGGGGAAACCGATACGGAAAGTGGCAAAGAGGCCGACACCTACGAGGCTTTGAAAGAAATCACGATACTACAGATACACGGAAAAGACGTCGTGCACCCGGGTCTGATCCGGCCGGACAAGAGTGGCGGCGCGACGCTACTATTTGGCTTCTTCAAGCGATTTGTTGAGTTGGACAACGAGAAGCAGGTAATGTTTTCGACCAGGGTCGGTCCGATGGACGCCAAAGCGAAGTTCAATCTGAAGGACATGATGTATCGCGGACAGCTTGCGCTTTAGAGCACACCATCGACCGTGATACCCTGCAACCGAAGCAGCTTGACGAAGAACACACTCTATCCGCGAATCGGGTTTTCGGAAGAACTTGGGCGGGTTAAACAGCCCGCCGCCGGTTGCCGACCTTGCTCCGAAGCGGAGAGCGCCCGATACAGGCGATGACGGACCGCCGCCGGTTACTTCACATCTACTCCCTGTTGGTATTGGTGATCCTCCTCAAGCCGTTCAGCAATCTTTTTCTGGCTTGGGGCGTTCGTCACTTTCCACAGGCGCTCTCGAGCAATCCGCTGCTCTTTCTAAGAGCTATGGTCGACCCGCTGGTGGTGCTTGGCATTGTGATGCAGATTGTCTGGCTGCTGGCACGGATGTCGTTACTGGGCGTTGCCGACCTGAGCTTTGTGCTTCCTGTCACAGCAAGCGGATACATTCTGACGACGGTGCTGGGAAAAGTCTTTCTCGGAGAACAGGTAAGTTTACAGCGTTGGATCGGTGCGGCCCTGATCTTTATCGGGACGGCTTTTGTGGGGGCGACCCTGAAGAGGACCAAGCCCGGGCTTGGGAAACGCCCATGAAGTGGATTTTGCTGGCGGTAGTCGTCCTGACAACCGTTTTGGCCGACCTGCTCCAGAGTTACGAGATGAAGCGGGTCGGAGAACAGACTAACCGCGCAGTGCGGTTCTGGCGGTTGCCGAAGTTGATCGCGAAACGTGGTTTCTTAATTTTGGCCGTTGGATGCATGGCAGTCTCATTTTTCGCTTTCCTGGCGCTGGTGCAGAATGAGGCACTTAGCTTCGCTGTACCCGCTTCCGCCGCCAGCTTTATACTAGAGACAATCCTGGCAAGAACCCTACTGAAGGAACACCTGGACAGGAAGAGAGTGATTGGCGCTGGTCTGGTGCTGTGCGGCATCATTCTGGTCGCGCGTTGAGGCTTGGCGAAGTCTCTGTATGTGCCGGGGAGTGTCACAGGCGTGGTTAGACCACGCTGGCGCAACGCTGGGATCCAGCATTTACCGGGCCAGCGGTCGTTTACACTTATTGGTTGAGGCTCAAAGCCATAAGAGAGTAGTTACGGAGAGTACATGAAGATTTGTGTGATGGGCGGAGACGGCTATTGCGGCTGGGCGACCGCATTGTATCTATCGAAGAAGGGCCACTCCGTTTCGATCATTGATAATTTCTCGCGCCGCCTTTGGGATCACGAGCTTGGCGTACAAACCTTGACTCCCATCGCTACCTTGCCGGAGCGGCTGCGTGCCTGGAGGGAACTGACCGGTCGTGAGATCGACTCTTACACCGGGGATGTCACCGAGTACGATTTCCTTTCCGCGACGCTCCGAGCCATTGAGCCCGAAGCGGTGGTCCATTTTGCCGAGCAGCGGTCGGCACCGTACTCCATGATCGATCGCAAGCACGCCGTTTTCACGCAAGTGAACAACGTGGTGGGCACGCTGAATCTACTGTTTGCGTTGAAGGAATTCGCGCCCGAGTGCCACCTGATCAAGCTGGGCACGATGGGCGAATACGGCACGCCGAACATCGATATCGAAGAAGGCTACCTCACCGTCGAACACAACGGCCGGAAGGATGTTCTTCCATTCCCTAAGCAGCCAGGCTCGTTCTATCACCTGTCCAAGGTGCACGACAGCCACAACATGATGTTTACCTGCAAAATCTGGGGACTCCGCGCCACGGACCTGAATCAGGGAGTGGTGTACGGAACGATGACGGACGAGACTGCCTACGGGGAAACGCTGATCAATCGTTTCGACTACGACGAAGTATTCGGCACTGTCCTGAACCGGTTCTGCGTGCAGGCGGCGATCGGCCACCCGTTGACGGTGTATGGAAAAGGCGGCCAGACGCGCGGCTTCCTGGATATTCGCGACACGGTGCGATGCATTGAACTGGCTTGCCTGAATCCCTCCGGGCCAGGGGAGTGCCGGGTGTTCAACCAGTTCACCGAACAGTTTTCGGTTTTGGATATCGCAGAGCTGGTTCGGACGGCGGCGGCCCACATGGGTCTGACAGTCGAGATCAACCACTTGCCCGATCCGCGAGTCGAAGCCGAGCAGCATTACTACAATGCCAAGCATTCAAAGCTGATTGACCTTGGCTTAAAACCGCACTTCCTTTCCGATTCGCTATTGGATTCACTGATGAATATTGCCGTGAAATACAGCGACCGGATTGATCGTTCCACGCTATACCCCACCGTGAACTGGCGAAGTGTGCGGAATGAACGGCGGCCGGCATTAGTCGTACCGGACCCGGTTACCCATTAGAGTTTCACGATCACGGCCCCGTTAAGATATGCGCGCTGGTGGACGAAGGTTTATTTATCAGCGGCGGAGGCGGCAGGTACGAGTTGTCCGCCGCGGATACTGTAGTCCGTGTTTCGCCAGCGGATGGTATGGCGGGTGAAACTCACCAGCCACAGCACAAACGCAACCGCGTCCCAAGCGAAGATGAGCGGCATTTTCTTCCATAGACCGGGCTGTTTTAAGCCCCAAGTTCCGATCAGCCAGGTCATGATGCATCGCAGCGCAACATAGGTGCCGAGGTAGGCGGCGGCCACGGCTGCCGTGGGGTGAATGGCAATCGCGGCGAGGGACCAAGGCAAGCCGTGCGTGAAGAGCAGGCCAAAGTGGCCGCTGGGGCGCATGTGCCTCATGACGACGATCCAGCGCAGCCGTTTGTGGAGCAGGTCGCGTATCGATGAGTAATCGGAAACCGTCGAAACGCTGTAAGGAAGAAGTTCGACTTGGTGGCCTTGTTCGGCGATCAGACGGCCGACGAGGAGATCGTCGCCGGGACGGTCCACGATGTGGTCATAACCACCAAACTCAGCGAGCTTCGTTCGGGTCGTGGCGATAGTTTTGCCGAGGGCAAACTTCACGCCGTCAAGTTGCCGGGCGGTAAGGATGCCAGCGAAGAAGTCCGAGATCATGCCGATGGAGTGCAGGTTTTCGGCGAACGACTTAGTCTCGGCCGAAACATACAGGCAGGTGACCGCCCCGACGCGGGGATTCCGGAGCGGCGCAACAATGCTCCGGAAGTAGTTGGGCTCGACGCGAACATCGCTGTCGTTAATCACCAGCACCTCGTGCCGCGCTTCGGCGGTCAGTCGGGCCAGTTTGGCCACTTTGTCATTCGGGCCGCTACGGCCGGAACCCACGATGACGCGAATGTCACGTTCAGGAAAATCGCGGGCTAGTTTTTCAATAATCGGAACGGCCGGGTCGTCGTAGCTGCCTACACAGAATAGAAGTTCATATTCCGGGTAATCCTGACGGCAGAGGCTGGCGAAGTTCTCGTAAGCGTCGGGATCAAACCCGCGAATCGGCTTCAAGTTGCTCACGGGTGGCGTGAACTCGGGTTTCGACGGAGCACTCTTCTCCGCGCGGAAGAAACGCCAGGAACTGTACAGAGTTATCAGATAGTAAATGAAGGGGAAGGTAGCGACGAACAGGACGACATACCCGGTTATCCTAAGAAACATTCTTTCACTCGCAGATCAGTTGATTCGACTGCGCCTTTGCTCCGGCTGGAAAAATCGAGCGGCCGGCCACGCCGTACCCGGAATGATATATCTATCCTATTCCCGTACGATTCCGCGGAATTCGCGAAGGTGCAACTTCAGCAGCCATGAATTCCCAGACAGGTTCACCGCTACTGAATCTACTTTATCAGGTAGCAAGCGTGCTGGAAACTCAGGGGGATGGGGCTGCGTCCAATGAATACGACGGTCTTATGTTAAATTTGGGCTTAAACGGAGTGTCATGTCCGAGGGCGACCGACACTCTCTCAATGGCCCGCGACGGCGACCGATCACTTACAAAGAAAAGGAAAGAAAAACAGCTTGTGTGGCATTGTGGGTTTCACCCATCGCCAGCGTGTACCGCACCCAGACCGCATTCAAAACGCGCTTGATTGCCTGGTCCATCGAGGACCTGACCGGCAGGCGGCGTTCCGATCCGACTTCGTTTCGCTGGGCGCAACCCGACTTAAGATTATCGACCTGGAAAGCGGCGACCAACCCATGGTGGCCAGGAATGGCGACACGGTCATCGCATTCAATGGCGAGATTTACAACCATGAAGAACTCAGGCACGAGTTAGAACAGAAGGGTCATCACTTCCGTTCGCGCACGGATACAGAAACGGTGCTGGCGGCGTTTCTGGAGTGGGACACAAACTGCTTCTCGCGTCTGCGAGGCATGTTTGCCATCGCATTGTGGACCGAATCGGCCAAGCGGCTGGTCTTGGCACGCGACCGGGTGGGAATCAAGCCGCTCTACATCACCAGGAGAGCGGGGGACCTCTATTTTGCCTCGGAGCTAAAAGCGATCCTGGTGCATCCGGAGATCGACCGGAAACTTAGTTTGGATGGTCTCGATTGCTATCTGACCGTGAACTACGTGCCGGGTACGCGAACCTTGGTTGAGGGAATTGAAAAACTCGAGCCTGGGCGATGGCTGGAATGGCGGGACGGTACAACACGATCTGAGACCTACTGGGAATTGCCGGCCAGCACACCCGGTAATTGGACTCTGGATTCGGCCAAGCAGCAGTTGGACGACTTGTTGCAAAAGTCGGTGAAAGAACATCTGCTTTCGGATGTGCCGCTTGGCATCTGGCTTAGCGGAGGCATCGATTCGACTACGATTCTGCACTATGCGGCAACCGCTTCGCCCTCGCAGCTGAAGACATTTTCGATTTCATTCCGCGGCCGGAGTTTTGATGAGAGCAGCTATATCCGCCAAGCCGTGTCCGCTTACGGCACGGATCACCATGAGCTGGATTTGAATCCGGACGAGGACTTGGAAGGTGCGATCGAAGAGTTCGCGTATTACGCAGACGAGCCGAACGCCGATGCGGGTGCATTGCCAGTGTGGTTCCTTTCCAGGCTGACCCGGCAACACGCGACGGTGGCGCTGAGCGGCGAAGGTGCGGACGAATTATTCGGCGGATATCTGACTTACCGTGCGGATCGGCTGGCGCAAATTGCGCGGCGGGCTCCCGCAGCGGCGTTGCAGCTGGCTTTGCAAGCCGTCGAGCGATGGCCCGTCTCCGACGAGAAGATCAGCTTCGAATACAAGTTGAAGCGCTTTCTCGAAGGCTGCCGAATGTCTCCGGCCCGCGCACACGTGTATTGGAACGGAACGTTTTCGGACGTTGAGAAACAGGCCCTGCTTCGAGTTCCTGCGTCGGGCTGGTTCGACGCCCTGCTCAAGACGCCCAACGGATTCGGTGATAACCTGGCGGCCCATTTGTGGTTCGATCAGAAATACTTTCTGCCGGAGGACATCCTGGCGAAGGTGGATCGCATCAGCATGGCGCATTCGATTGAAGTGCGGCCGCCGTTCCTCGATCACCGGATCGTTGAATTCGCGGCATCGCTGCCGGATCGGCTGAAGATCGCCGGCTCGCGTCAAAAGTTGGTGCTCAAGGAACTCATGAACGGTAAGCTTCCGCGTCAGATTCTGCAGCGCAAGAAGGTTGGGTTCGACATCCCGGCTCATGAGTGGCTTCGAGGACCGCTGCGGGCGCTGATGATCGACACACTCGCCGGCGTGGGAACTGAATACGGAGATTTGTTCAGGCAGGACGAGATCGACCGCCGTGTGGAGCAACACCTCGCGCGACGCGCGAATGTTGGTTATCACCTTTGGGGTTTGATGATCCTGTTCCTGTGGATGAGGAAATGGCGAATACAGACAGCCGCGGCGCATCCGATGGATCGACAGTTCGCGAAAAGCGTCTCTACTATCTAGTACTCATCCTCATCGCGGTCGCGATCCACGTAGCGTGCATTGTCTCGCCTCCTTCGTTTACGGATGATGTGGACGCTGTGCAAGCCCAGATTGCACGCAATATGCTGAGCTCGGGCGATTTTGTGACGGCGCGGCTGGATGGGGTGGTCTATCTGGAGAAGGCGCCCCTGATCTACTGGCTCATCGCCGGCAGCTATAAGATCTTTGGCGTTTACGACTGGGCTGCCCGCATCCCGATCGCCTTAGCGTGCGTCGGTCTTTGTTGGTTGACGATGGCCTTCGGCAAGTGGGCTTTCGGGCTGCGGGCCGGATTCTACGCCGGCATCGTAATGGCCACCTGCCTCGGCCTGTTTCTATTCACCCGAATCCTGATTCCGGACGTGATGCTGACGCTGGCCATCTCTTTGGCGTTATGGGCACTCCTACGCGCGCTGGATGAAGAAGAGGCTCATCCGAGGTTGTGGTCGACTGTGTTGGCTGCAAGCTTGGGAACCGGGCTGCTGCTGAAGAGCCTTATTGCCATCGTTTTCCCGGTTGCGGCCGGATTGATCTATCTCTTCCTCACCAAGCAATTGTTTGCAAAACGGACCTGGGTGCGGTTACGCCCTTTTAGCGGCCTGCTCATCATCCTTGCCATCGCAGCGCCGTGGCACATCCTAGCCACGCTTCGGAACCCGCCGTATTTTGACTTCACGCTGCGCAGCGTACCCGGCGAGTATCACGGCTTCTTTTGGTTCTACTTCATCAACGAACAGTTACTGCGGTTTCTGAATCTTCGTTCTCCGCGGGATTACGACACCGTGCCGAGGACCCTTTTCTGGCTATTCCACCTGGTGTGGCTGTTTCCCTGGAGTGTTTATTTCCCGGCTGTGGCCAAGTTGTCCTTCAAGCCCGTTGACCGGGCGGGGCAAACTCGCCTGATGGCGCTGTGCTGGATCGGGTTCGTATTGGTCTTCTTTACGTTCTCGACCACGCAGGAATACTACTCGATGCCCTGTTACACCGCTATGGCGCTTCTGTTGGGCTCGGCCATGGCGATGGACAATGTTTGGGTACATCGAGGCACGCGGGTTCTCACCGTCATATGCGGTCTGGCAGCCGTGATTTCATTTGTTCTTGTTTTTCTGGTCTGGAATCTTCCCACGCCCGGCGACATCTCCACTTCGCTGACCAAACATCCGGAGGCTTACAAGCTTTCCCTCGGACACATCGAAGACCTGACGCTCCATTCGCTAGCGTATCTTCGCGTGCCACTGCTGATCGCTGCGATCGCATTCCTCGCAGGAACCATCGGAACAATCAAGGTAACCGGGCAGCGCGCCTTCCTGGCCACCGCGTTGATGATGGTCGTCTTCTACCACGCCGCGAAGCTTGCGCTGATTGGGCTTGACCCGTTTCTCTCGTCCCGCGCGTTGGCGACCGAGCTGATGCAATCCCCCCAGGGTGACCTTGTCATTGACCACCACTACTACACTTTCTCCACGGTGTTCTTTTACACCAACCGGACAGCCTACTTGTTGAATGGGCGCTTCAATAACCTGGTGTACGGCTCCTACGCGCCAGGCGCGCCCGATGTGTTCCTGGATAATGCCCAGTTCAAAGCGCGCTGGATGGAACCGCGGCGTTGTTACGTGATCGCGAAGCAGGACGCTTACGATCGCTTGGAGAAAACAGTCGCCCCGGCCGCGCTGACGGTCGTGGCCCGGAGCGGCGGCAAACTGCTTTTGACGAACCAGCCGTTGTGAGCCCTTGGGTGGATGGTTCGGCGCGGGAGCCTTCTTTACGGTGCTGATGCCATAGTTTTTGAATGGCTGGCTTGCTTTCGCTTATAAAAACTGACCAGGCTTGGGTAGAATTCGCGCACAAGATTGAGCCCGGCGGTCTCGCCGTACCAAATCAGGTAGTTCACACCCACGTTGTTCCAGCCTTGCCAACTCGGCGGTGACCACAAGAGCTGGATGCTGGCTTGGCCCGCGCCGCCGAGGAACGACGACGTTGAGAAGCGTGTTCCACCGCTGTCGTTATGGGCCACGTAGGGCGAAATCAGCACTGATCTGAGCCTGCCTCCGAAGCCGTCGTTGTGCGACCGTTCGTAGCGATTGTCGTCCCGAAACGCTGCGGAGAAACCGTATGTGAGGGTATTGCCCACGAAAGTGCTGCCCCAGCTGCTGGCGGTGCGTTTTCCGAAAGCTCCCCATCCTTGGCCCCATTCCTTGGGGCTATTAATACCCTGAGAAATGGCCCCACTTAGGCCGGCACAGGCGGCCGCATACGGCGAAAAGGTGTACGAGGCATACAGGTCAAATCGCTCTTTTGGCGTGATTTTGCGCCAAGGGTCCGGGACAGGCTCGGGCATCATCTTGACGTAGAAGGGAAGTCCGGCGTTGTCGAGGGTAGGATCGACGGCCGGTGCGGTCTGTGCAACGGGCGTCGTTTGCCCGCAGCAAATCAAGGCGCCCAGCACGAGAACGGCGGGCAGGTTTAATTGTTTCATTTGCAATTTTGAAGCGCCTTCAGGATATCAAACGCCCGAAACGTGTCTGAAATCTTGCACTTAAATCTCCCTCTTCTCAATTGAGAATAAGAGATGTTAGTCTAGTAATCAGATGGGAATTGCGCCCTCGGCAGCGGAATCAATCAAGGCGTCCAGCCAGTTCCTGCGCGGACCATTGCGAGAGGAGCTGGGAAAGCCAAGCTCCGAGTTTTCGAAGCCAGCGACCACGGTCCTCAAGTTCCACGGCATTTATCAGCAAGACGACCGGGACTTGCGCAAGACCGGGGTGAAGCATCACACGGCCATGGTGCGGGTCGGCGTTCCGGGTGGGGTGTTGACACCCGATCAATACCTGGCGATGGATCGCTTGGCCGATGAGATCGCCGACGGGTCGCTGCGCATCACGACCCGGCAGGACATTCAGTTCCATTACGTGCCGAAGCAGGATTTGCGGACGCTCATTCAGACGCTGAACGGCCAGTTCCTCAGCACCCTGGCAGCCTGCGGCGATGTGGTTCGCAACGTGGTGTGCTGTCCTGCGCCGTTCACTTCCGGCGAACGGACTGAGTTGGAGAACTATGTGCGGCTGCTCTCGCGCAGCCTTAAGCCGCGCAGCCAGGCGTACTACGAAGTATGGATGGACGGCGAACGCGCAGTGTCGGCTGAGGAAGCTGAGGAAACTGCGCCGGACGTGGATCCCTGGAAGGTTGAACCGCTGTATGGCGCGGTCTATCTACCGCGAAAATTCAAAATTGGATTTGCGTATCCAGGCGACAACACAACCGATGTCTATTCAAACGATGTCGGAATCGTGCCTCACTATGAAGACGGCGAGCTGACCGGATTCACGATATTGGCCGGCGGTGGGATGGGTCAAAGCGCGGGCGTGAAGGCATCGCATCCGCGATTAGCCGACCCGGTATGCTCGGTGGGCACGGACCCCCAGGAACTGCTCGAAGTCGTGACGGCAATTGTCACGATACATCGTGATTTCGGCAACCGCTCGAATCGCAAGCTAGCGCGGCTGAAGTACGTTATGGACGAGTGGGGCGTAGCCAAGTTCCAGGCGGAGTTGAATGCGCGGGTCGGCCGAACTTTGGCTCCGCCGAGGCGGCTTAGCTGGAAGCGAGCGAACGACTACCTCGGCTGGCATAAACAGGGCATAGATGCTAACGGCCGTCCGGTGTGGTTTGTGGGCGTCCGAGTGATCAGCGGCCGGGTAAAGGATTTTACCGGCAGCCATCGAATCAAGACCGGCCTGAGGAGGATTGTGGAGCGCTTCCGGCCCGGCGTGCGGTTGACCTCACAGCAGAACCTGTATTTGAGTGGAATCGCAGATAGGGACAAAGCCGCCATTAGCGCGCTGCTCCGGGAGCATGGAATTGTCGAGCCTGAGGGCCTGCCGCCGATCCTCCGACATGCGATGGCCTGCCCTGCATTACCCACGTGCGGGCTAGCGATCACCGAATCCGAGCGCATCATGCCGGATGTGGTTCAAGATATACAAGCGGAATTCGACGCCGTGGGCCTCCGCCAGCAGGAAGTGCATCTGAGGACCACCGGCTGTCCAAACGGCTGCGCCCGCCCCTACACTGCTGAGATTGGTATCGTCGGCGCCAGCGTGGACATGTACACGGTCTATCTGGGAGGCTCCCCACTGGGAACGCGCCTGGGCAGTGTGTTTGCGCAGAACGTGAAGCGGCGCGAGGTGCCGGTACGATTGCGGCCGGTGATCCAGCTCTACGCGGAGTCAGGCGAAGAAGGCGAGGCCTTCGGAGACTTCTGCCACCGCTTGGGCATCGAGACACTTCAACAGCTGGAAGCTCTCGAGCAAGCGACCGCGTAGAGGCTGAATGGAGTCCAGTTGCCTAGCCGGTGATGCCCCGATTGACCAGGACCTTCACTTCGACGCGGCGATTCTGCTTGCGACCCTGCGGAGTGTCGTTGTCCGCGACGTTGTGTGTGGTTCCCAGGCCCGCTGGAGCGAGAATGCGTCGCAGCGGAACATCTCGCATTTGCAAGTACTGCACCACAGCGGCTGCGCGCCGCTCACTGAGCTCCACATTCTTCTCAGCATTGCCGGTCGTGTCGGCGAAGCCGGCGACTTCGATCATATAGCCCTTTTCGCTCTTCATCTGATCGATCAAGGTGTCTAGTTCCTTGCACGCTTCGGGCGTAAGTTTCGCGCTCTTCACGGCAAAGTATACGGTGGTGCTGCCTTTGGTTTCGTAGTCGTCCAGGTCAGAGACGCGATGTCCAAGGTTGTCGACGCCGGCGTTCGCTTTGGTCGCGGAATCATTGACCTTGGCGACGTTCTCATCGGTTTGCTTCTGTTGGTCGCCAAGCTGAGTGGTGCGCCCTTCCAGTTCAGTCGATCGAGTTTCCAATTGACCGGCGCGGCCTTCCAGCTGACCGGCACGGCCTTCTAATTGCCCGGTACGGGATTCCAGCGGCGAGACGCGCGTATCGACAGAACGAGCCGCACGGAGATCATTCGGGTCGAAGGTGATCTTCGAGGCAACCAGCTCGCCCTTGTCATTACCCTTGCCCTCGGCATCCAGGCGCAGGCCTGGTACCAGCGAGGTGGTTTCCATGCCGGTCTTGGACATGCCGAATAGTCCATGCTTCAACGCTACTTTGGTTGTGTCCGTCAATTGAATTGTCACCAGGGCGTTGTCAGCTTCGCGCAGACGGATCTTGTCGCCATCGCGCGCTTGAATGACGCCTTTGACCTTCGTTTCGAGGCCGTCACCGATTGAGCGAACCTGCGTATCCGCGGCGAACGCGGTCGAGGCCATGAACACGAATTGTGCCAACACACAGGCGCGTACACACCATTGTTCAGATGCTTTGGTCATGATGAGAAACTCCTTCTTCACCGGGTTTGCTGCTCCATCGGAACGCGGACTCACAAACGCATGTTACGATCAAGACCCAGTCTGCACTGGTAGACCACAACCAAGCTATTTCTGTGACAAAAGATTTGACCAATTGGAAACATGTTGTAACGTAAGTCCATGTTGCCCGACGCACGCCCCCAGGCCACACCAGCGAAGCGAGGGTTCTACGGCTGGTGGATCGTTGCGGCCAGCTTTCTAACCTTCGGCATCGCGGTAGGGCTGCCGTACTACAACCTTCCGTTCTTCTACGACTATTTCCAGAATGAGTTTCACTGGGAGCGGCCCGACATCACCCTGGGCTTTCCGTTGGCCGCCATCGTGACCTTGTGGGTTGGCCCGCTGGTGATTCCGCACTTTAGCCCACGCAAACTAATCGCGGTGGGGACAGGGCTCACCGCCGTCGCGTTCATCGGCTTCAGCCGCATGAGTGGCAACCTCTGGTTCTACTACTTCTGCTGGGTTCTCTACACATGCGGCTACTTCTTATCAGGGCCCATCCCACACCAGATCCTGGTTTCGCAATGGTTCCGTAAGAAGCGCGGCCTTGCCATGGGGATCGTGTATGTGGGCGTTGGCGTGGTGGCGGCGCTGGGGTCACGGTTGGTGAAGCCGTTGACGGAGGGCTATGGCTTTCGATTCACGCTGCTGATGATCGGCCTGATGATGGTGCTTGCGTGGCCGCTGGCTTTGCTGGTGATGCGGGACAAGCCTTCGGACATGGGCCAGTTCGCGGATGGGGACCTCGAGGCGGCCGAGGATGCGAAGCGCGAGCCACAGTCGTTCGCGACGCTGCTGCGAAGTGGTCCGTTCTGGCTGCTGCTGATCGGCAGTGTATGCTCCATCGGATCGATCGGCGCCATCAACCAGCACATGAAGTTCGTTTTTCACGACGCCGGGTTTGTCGACCAAAAGGTGTTGAATGCTACGTGGTCATTGGCCTCTATCATCATCTCGATCGTGAGCATCGCGGGGAGACTCAGCATAGGGCATCTTTCGGATGTGTTCTCGAAAAAACGGGTCATGACCGTGACTTATTTCGTGGTCGCGGCGTCGATTCCCCTGTTGCTGACGGTTAAGCCGCCCACACAGCCGTACCTGTTTGCGATTGTCTTCGGATTTGCGATGGGAGCGGACTACATGCTGATACCGCTGATGGCGGCCGAGCAGTTCGGCGTCAATACGCTATCGAGGGCGATGGCCATTCTGCTGCCCTTAAACACCATCGGACAGACGTGGTGCCCGCAATTGGTTTCTGTACTCCGCCAGCACTACGGCAGCTACACGGGACCTATGGCCTTCGTGTTCGGCATCGCGATGATCGGCGCCATTGCGATTGCGGCCTTGCCTCGCCGTCCAACTGTTCCACGGGCCGTCTCAGGACCAGATCCGAAGCGCCCGGTAAACTGAGGGAGCGTCCCATGCGGCACTTCCATTACAAGAATCTGAGCGAAATCGAACGGCACTGTGCCGAATTACAGATTGAGCACGTGCGCTTCGAGCCCGATCCGGAACGCGTGAAAGCGGCGCTCTTTGCGAAAAGCGTGGTCGGCGGATTCCAGGTTGGAAACGCAATCGCGATCCATCCCATGGAAGGCTGCGACGGAACGCTGGACGGCTCACCCGACGAGCTAACCTGGCGTCGCTACCAGCGTTTTGCGACAGGCGGCGCCAAGCTGATCTGGTTCGAAGCGACCGCGGTGTGCGCGGAGGGCCGGGCCAACACACGCCAGCTCTGGATCAGGCCAAGCAACGTCAGCGACTTCGCCCGGCTTCTGGCCCGTATTCGCGAGCTGCATGCCTCCGAATTCGGGACAGCCGACGACCTGCTCATTCCGATTCAGTTGACACACTCAGGCCGCTACAGCGTCGAGGAGCGGCTGCTGGCCTACCATCATCCATCCATTGATGCCAAAACCGGGACGGCCTCCGCCGCTGTCGTGACCGACGACCAACTGGAGCGGCTGGAAGATCAGTACGTGGAGGCGGCGGGGCTGGCGCTGGAAGGCGGGTTCCAGGCAGTCGATCTCAAGGTGACGCACGGGTATCTCCTCAGCGAATTGATGGGCGCGAAACTGCGTGAAGGCCGCTACGGGGGATCGGTTGAGAACCGGACTCGCTTTGCAAGGAACGTCTTCGGCAAGATAACTGCCAAGTTTGGCCGCCGGGTACTGCTTGGCATGAGATTAGGGTGTTATGACGGCGTGCCATACCGCAAGCGCGAGGACGGTGTTGGCGAGCCTTACCCATTCACCACGCCCTACCCTTACGGCTTCGGTGTTTGCGCGGACAATCCCTTGCAGGAAGACCTGACAGACGTGAAGCAGGCGATTCAGCTTTACCGGGAATCCGGTTTGCAGTTGCTGAATGTTTCGCTCGGGTGCCCTTACTACAATCCGCACGTCACGCGGCCCTTCGAGAGTCCCGACGATGGCAATTACTTGCAACCGGAGCATCCCTTGCGGGGCGTAGAGCGGCACTTCCGAATAGCAGGCGAGCTACAGCGGGCCTTTCCCGACCTGCCCATGGTGGGCACGGGATACAGCTGGCTCCAAGTCTACGCGCCAAACGCCGGAGCCTGGAACGTCGCGCAAGGCAATGTTCGCTTCTTCGGCATCGGGCGCGGCGCGCTCGCTTATCCGGATTTTCCCAAGGCTCTGGCTGAATCGGGGCAGCTCGATGAACGGCGAGTTTGCAAAAGCCTGACCTATTGCACCTTCCTGATGCGGCAAAAAACGAATCCGCTCGGCCAATTTCCGACCGGTTGCCCGCCGTTTGACAAGGAAACCTATGGTCCGATCATGAAGCAGGCCCGGGCCCTTCAGCGCGCCGCGAAATAACGAAGCTCCCAGAACGGCTGATCGTGCCCCAGCGCAAAGACCGGGCTTGATGCCGAGGGGCGACCTGAAACCTCCGCCGAAGGTAACATTTCCCAGTGGGAACAACGTCTTTACACTCAAGGGGAGCCGGAGTTTCGAAGGGGGCATGCCTGCCCTCATTCCCAGAGCGCGCTTTCGTGGAGTCAGATGAATGAACACACCCAGTACACTTGAACCCAGTCCGGTGCGAGCACCCGCCAAATCTCCCCTTACGCTGCCGGCGGAGCCTGTGGAAAAGCACCGCAGTCTGTGGTGGCTTTGGCTGTTGCTTCTGGGTGTTATCGGCTACGGCGGCTATCGCGGCTGGCAGTTTGTACAGACTTCCAAGCCGGCTGCAACGGCCGGCCCAGCCGCTCGGATGGGATCGCGCCCCACGCCGGTGGTCGCTGTCGCGGCACGAGTTGGCGATTTGCCCATCTACTTGCGCGGACTAGGTTCCGTCTCGCCGTTCAATACGGTAACAGTCCGAAGCCGGGTAGACGGCCAGATCATGAAAGTTCGCTTCGAAGAGGGACAGCTGGTTCACGAAGGCGATGTGCTACTAGAAATCGACCCGCGGCCTTTCCAAGTTCAGTTGGAACAGGCGCAGGGTCAACTGGCCCGCGACCGTGCGCAGCTTGCCGATGCAAAGGTCAATCTTGAACGCTACAAGGCGCTCTACGAAGCGAAGGTGATACCGAAGCAACAGCTGGATACACAGGACGCCAGCGTGAAACAGTTCGAAGGCGCCATCGAAGCGGACCAAGCCGGAATTGACAGTGCCAAGCTCCAACTCACCTATTGCCGCATTACGGCTCCGCTCACCGGCCGTGTCGGCTTCCGCCTGGCGGACCAGGGCAACATCATTCATGCCAGCGACGCGAACGGTTTATTAGTGATTACGCAGTTGCAACCGATCGCCGTGCTGTTCACGATTCCCCAGGACGATTTGCAGCCCGTGTTGAAGAAACTGCGCGCCGGCGCCAAACTCCCGGTGGTTGCCTTTGATCGCGACAATGTGACCAAGCTTGCAACCGGAACGCTCGTAACCGTAGACAACCAAATCGACCAGAGTACCGGCACATCCAAGCTGAAGGCGGTGTTCGACAACTCCGACTTTGCGCTGTTTCCCAACCAGTTCGTCAATGTGCAGCTGTTGCTGGATACAGACCACAACGTTGTTATCGTCCCGGCGGCCGCCATACAGCGCGGGCCCCAGGGGACGTTTGTTTACCTGGTTCAGGACGTCGGCGGTCGAAAGAAAGTCTCCGTGCATCCGGTGACGACCGGCAATTCGGAGAGTAATCGGATCGTGGTCAAGGACGGTCTTGCGGCCGGAGATGTGGTTGTCGTGGATGGCGGAGACAAGCTGGTGGATGGATCGTTGGTCGAGACGAGCGAACCGAAGATAGTAGGGGCCGGCACTCCAGCCGCGAGTGCTCCCGGCGCGATGGCGGGCTCCGATAAAACCCTAGACGGAACGTCCAAAACGTCCGATGTGCTGCGGCCGCCAACCGGAACGAGGACCCCTGCGGCGCCCGGACAACGACGTGGCGGGCGGAGAGGCCCATGAGTCCGTCGCGACCGTTCATCCTGAGACCGGTCGCGACGTCGTTACTCATGGCCGCGATCTTGCTCGCGGGCGCCGTCGCGTATAAACAGCTCCCGGTTTCTGCCCTTCCGCAGGTTGACTACCCAACGATTCAGGTCGCAACCTTTTATCCGGGCGCAAGTCCCGACGTAATGGCATCGTCTGTCACCGCCCCACTTGAGCGTCAGTTTGGGCAGGTTCCGGGCCTCAAGCAAATGACTTCGACGAGCTCTTTCGGGAGTTCCGTCATTACCCTGCAGTTTGATCTCGAACTGAATATCGACATCGCCGAACAGCAGGTCCAGGCATCCATCAACGCGGCCGGTACGTTTCTTCCTCCTGATCTGCCGAACCCGCCAATCTACAGTAAGGTCAATCCCGCCGACGCTCCCATCCTTACCCTCGCGCTGTCCTCGAAGACCCTGCCGCTCTCGAAGGTGCAAGATCTGGCCGATACGACGCTGGCCCAGAAGATTTCACAATTGCCCGGCGTCGGCCTGGTGTCGATTAGCGGCGGGCAGAAGCCTGCCATTCGAATCCAGGCAAACCCGACCACATTGGCGTCTTACAACCTGAGTCTGGAGGACCTGCGCAGTGCCCTGGCGGCCGCGAATGTGAATCAAGCCAAAGGGAACTTCGACGGGATCCGTCAGGGCTTCACAATCGACGCCAATGACCAGGTGCTCACCAGTGCAGGCTACCGGCCGCTCATCGTGGCGTACCGCAATGGTGCGCCGGTCCGCATTAACGACGTGGCCACGGTCCTTGACGATGTGGAGAACGCGAAGCAAGCCGCCTGGATGAACACCACTCCCGCGGTGATCTTGAATATTCAGCGGCAGCCGGGGGCCAACATCATCAGCGTGGTCGATCGTATCCGGCAGCTTATGCCGCAACTTCGCGCGGGGTTGCCGTCGTCCATCGAGATAACCACTCTCACTGACCGGACGACCACCATTCGCGCTTCGGTTGCGGATGTGCAGTTCTCGCTGATGTTGACCGTAGCCCTGGTGGTGATGGTCATTTTCCTCTTTCTTCGCAGTTTTGCCGCTACGATTATTCCCAGTTTCGCGGTACCACTCTCAATCGTCGGCACGTTCGGCGTGATGTACCTGATCGGTTACAGCCTCAATAACCTGACGTTGATGGCCCTCACTATTTCTACTGGCTTCGTGGTAGATGACGCCATCGTGATGATCGAAAACATCTCGCGCTTTATCGAAGAAGGCGAGTCGCCTTTACAGGCCGCTCTCAAGGGCGCCGAGCAGATCGGCTTTACGATTGTGTCGCTGACGGTTTCATTGATCGCGGTGCTCATCCCACTGCTGTTCATGGGCGATATCGTTGGCCGGCTTTTCCGTGAATTTGCCATCACTCTGGCCGTGACGATTTTGGTTTCGGCGTTCGTCTCGCTCACTCTGACGCCGATGATGTGCGCGAAGTTGTTGAAGCACAAACCGCTGCCGCGGCAAGGCTGGTTCTATCGGGTTTCCGAGCACTTCTTCGAGAGTGTAATCCGTTTTTATGGCATTACTTTGCGGGTCGTGTTGCGATTCCGTGGTGTCACGTTGGCGGTCACCGTCGGCACGCTCGTGGCGACCCTGGTTCTCTACTACTACGTGCCGAAGGGATTCTTTCCGGTTCAGGATACGGGCGTGATCCTCGGCGTTTCCGAGGGGCCGCCGACCATTTCGTTCCAGGGCATGACCCAAAGGCAGCAGGCACTGGCGAAAGTCATTCTGGAAGACCCGAACGTGGCAAGCCTGTCATCGTTTATTGGTGTTGACGGGACAAACACGACTATCAATAGCGGCCGCATTCAAGTGAACCTGAAGCCGCTCGCTGAGCGCAGCAGGAGCGCCAGCGATATTATTCGCGATCTGCAGCCCAAGCTGGCCAAAGTGGAGGGCATCACGCTTTTCATGCAGCCGGTCCAGGATCTGACGGTAGAGGACCGCGTCAGCCGGACCCAGTTTCAGTACAGCCTGGAGGACGCCAACCCCGAAGAACTGGACACCTGGGTGCCGCAACTGGTCGCCAAGCTACAGACACTTCCTCAATTGAGAGATGTGGCTAGCGATCAGCAGAGCGGAGGGCTGCAGGCGCGATTGGTAATCGACCGGGACACTGCCTCGCGCCTGGGAATAACGCCGCAGGCGATTGACGACACGCTCTATGACGCCTTCGGGCAGCGCCAGGTCTCAACCATGTTCACGCAGCTGAACCAGTATCACGTGATATTGGAAGTTGAGCCGAAATACCAACGTTCGCCCGATGCGCTGAAGGAGATTTACGTCCGGTCGACCAACGGAACACAGGTTCCCTTAAGCACCTTCACCCACTTTGAACAACAGACTGTTGATCTGGCCATTAACCACCAGGGCCAGTTCCCGGCAACGACCCTCTCATTCAACCTTGCTCCGGGCATCGCGCTCGGCGATGCCGTGGCAGCCATCGAGCAAGCGGAGCGGGAGATCGGTTTGCCGGGTAGCATACATGCCAGCTTTCAAGGAACAGCTCAGGCGTTCCGAACGTCGTTGTCCAACGAGCCGCTCTTAATTCTGGCGGCGCTGGTCACGGTCTATATCGTTTTGGGCGTGCTCTATGAAAGCTATATTCACCCCATCACCATTCTGTCGACGTTGCCGTCGGCCGGTGTCGGCGCAATTCTCGCGCTGATGATCTGCCACATGGACTTGAATGTGGTCGCTCTGATCGGCATCATCCTCCTGATCGGCATCGTTAAGAAGAACGCCATCATGATGATCGACTTCGCCTTGGATGCCGAGCGCAAGGAAGGCAAGACGCCGCTGGAGGCGATCTATCAGGCTTGCCTGCTCCGTTTCCGGCCTATCATGATGACCACCATGGCAGCGCTCTTAGGCGGCCTGCCGCTGGCGCTGGGAACCGGTACCGGATCCGAGTTGCGGCGCCCGCTAGGCATCACCATTGTCGGCGGCTTGATCCTCAGCCAACTCCTCACGCTTTATACGACGCCGGTGGTTTACCTGGCCTTCGACAAGCTCTCGAAGCGTTTGGAAGGCTCGACCACGTACGAGTATCTCGAAGAACCAGTAGCCGCAGAGTAGCCGCATGAACATTTCCGAACCATTCATCAAACGTCCGGTGGCGACCACCCTGTTGATGGCTGCGATTACGCTGGCGGGGGGCATCGCGTTCTTTTTTCTGCCGGTAGCGCCTCTGCCGCAAGTGGAATTTCCCACGATTTCGGCTTCGGCGAGTCTGCCGGGCGCCAGTCCAGAAACAATGGCCTCCTCCGTAGCCACGCCGCTGGAACGCCAGTTCGGACGCATCGCGGGCGTCACCGAGATGACCTCGACCAGCCGCATGGGCTCCGCAAGCGTCACGCTGCAGTTCGACCTGAGCCGCAACATCGACGCGGCTGGGCGCGATGTCCAGGCCGCCATCAACGCGGCGCGCAGCCAGCTTCCGGCGGCCCTGCCGTACAACCCAACCTACCGGAAAATGAATCCGGCCAACGCGCCAATCATGATTCTGGCGCTGACCTCCGACACCTACGACGTCACCAAGGAATACGACGCAGCGGACTCGATCCTGGCGCAGAAGATTGCCCAAGTGGATGGCGTTGGCCAGGTATTTACAGGGGGCGGAGCGCGGCCTGCGGTTCGCGTGGAATTAAACCCGATGGCGTTGAACAAATACGGGATCGGCATGGCGGATGTGCGGTTGGCGCTGGAAGCTGCTAATGCAAATCGCCCGGTCGGCGAACTCACCAATTCGCGAGCCACCTGGCGGCTCGATACAACCGACCAGCTTTTTCTCGCCAACCAGTACAAGCGCATGATCGTCGCCTATCGCAACGGCGCCCCGGTGCGACTTGAAGACATTGCGCAAGTAATCGATTCCGTGGAAGACCGGCGAACGGCTGGTTTGGCGAACGGCAAGCCCGCGGTTTCCATGTACGTCTTCCGGCAGCCCGACGCCAACATCATCCAAACCGTCGACAACGTCAAAGCTCTGCTCCCATTCCTCCAGGCTTCCATCCCACCCGGCATGAATCTAGCCATCATGAACGATCGGACAACGTCAATACGCGCTTCTGTCGCGGACGTCGAGTTCTCGCTCTTGATCTCCATCGTGCTCGTAATCCTCGTCGTTTTCGCCTTCCTGCGCAAGGTGAGTAGCACGCTTATCCCCAGCGTTGTTGTGCCGGTTTCGCTCATCGGAACTTTCGGAGTGATGTATCTGCTCGACTACAGCATCGACAATCTTTCACTAATGGCGTTAACAATCTCGACCGGATTCGTAGTCGACGACGCGATCGTGGTGATTGAGAACATCACACGTTATATCGAGGGCTATATGCATCCTATGCAGGCGGCCCTCAAGGGGGCGCGTGAAATCGGCTTCACCGTGCTATCGATGAGCACGTCGCTGGTTGCCGTCTTTATCCCCATCCTGCTGATGGGAGGAATCGTCGGCCGCTTGTTCCGGGAATTCGCGGTGACGCTGACCGTAGCGATCCTGGTTTCCCTGGTTGTTTCACTCACGTTAACGCCGATGATGTGCGCGCGTCTCTTAAAGCCTGACAACGTGATGAAGAAGCACAACTGGCTCTACCGGCTCAGCGAGCACGCTTTTCAGTTGAATCTCAAAGGCTATTCGAAGACCTTGCGAGTCGTATTACGGCATCCGCAAGTGACGATGCTGGCTCTCTTCCTGACCATTGGTCTGAATTTCTTCCTGATCTACATCGTGCCCAAAGGATTTTTTCCCCAGCAGGACGTGGGACAAATCATGGGTTCCATTCTGGCCTCGCAGGATATAAGCTTCACAGCCATGCGGGAGAAGCTGAATCAATTCGTGACCATCGTTCTCGAGGATCCTGCGGTGTATTCGGTGAATGCTTCGACCGGCGGCGGAGGCTGGGGCGGCTCGGTAAACACTGCCAATATGTACTTGCAGCTGAAGCCTCTGAAGGAACGCAAGGTCAGTGCCGACCAAGTCATCAATCGGCTTCGAAGCAAGCTGTCGGTGGTTCCAGGGGCCACCCTGTTCCTGCAGGCCGCGCAGGACATCCGCGTGGGCGGAAGAGGGTCGAATGCTCAATACCAATACACGCTCCAATCGGATAGCCTCAGTGATCTGAACGAATGGGCTCCCCGGCTGGTAGCAAAAATGCAGACCTTGCCGGAACTGCGGGATGCCAATTCCGACCAGCAAATCAGAGGGCTGTCGGCCAAGCTGGTGGTTGATCGGGATACTGCGTCAAGGTTGGGCGTCTCCTCGCAGATGATCGACGACGCGCTCTACGACGCCTTCGGGCAGCGGCAAGTCTCGACGATGTACAAACCCCTGAATCAGTATCACGTCGTCATGGAAGTGGCGCCCGAGTTCCAAAAGAGCCCCGAGGCCCTTGGGGACATCTACGTGAAGGCCGCCAACGGTTCCATGATTCCGTTGAGTGCGTTCGCGCATTACGAGTATGGGAACACGGCGCTCGCCGTGAACCATCAGGGCGTTTTCCCCTCCATTACTCTGTCGTTCAACTTAGCGCCCGGAATTGCGTTAGGCACGGCGGAAGATTCGATAGTGACGGCGCAACGCGAGATCGGGCTCCCCTCGAGCGTGCACGGGAGCTTCGCCGGCACGGCGCAGGCTTATCAATCGTCGCTGAAGAGCGAACCCTGGCTGATCCTGGCTGCGATCGTCTCGGTGTATATTGTCCTGGGCATCCTGTACGAAAGCTACATTCATCCCATAACCATTCTCTCGACTCTGCCATCGGCCGGGGTGGGTGCGTTTCTGGCTTTGATCATTTTCAAAACCGAACTGACGGTCATTGCGCTGATCGGCGTCATCCTTCTGATCGGCATCGTGAAGAAGAATGCGATCCTCATGATCGATTTTGCGCTGCAAGCGGAGCGGGAAAGCGGCCTTTCGAGCCGCGATGCGATTTACCAGGCGTGCCTCATGCGCTTCCGGCCCATCCTGATGACCACCATGGCCGCGATGCTCGGAGGCTTGCCGCTGGCTCTTGGAACCGGCACGGGCGCGGAACTTCGGCGGCCATTGGGAATCACCATTGTGGGCGGCCTCATCGTCAGCCAGATCCTCACTTTGTACACCACACCCGTCGTCTATCTGTATATGGACCGCCTCAGCTTGTGGGTGGAGCGCCTAAAGCGCCGACGCTCGCCGCTACTTGCACAAGAACCGGCGGGGACCCGCGCCTGATACAGAACAGCCGATGTGGCGCTACTGCTGCGCGGCTTCGATCGAGGCGGTCAGGATGGGCGTTGTCGTGGGAGCCGGACTACCGCCCTGTGGCTCTTCGGTGACGGCGAGTCCCGTCATGCCTGCGGTGAGCGCGGGGTTATCTACCTCAAAAACCGCCTTTCCGTCTGCTTCCACGCTAAAGAGACCACCGTCGGTCGTTTTGGGATCCTCTTTTCGCAGGAACCAAAGTTGATACTGGCGATTGCCGGTCAGCACAGGAAGGCCGGCCGCCACCAAAAGGACTCCACCTTTGTCGGTAATGAGTGAATAGACCGTGCTGTGAGCAGCTGACTCCACGCCTTTCAAAGGCACCAGTCGCACACCCGGAGCGGCCAGAATCGCGGCGATCCGTCCGTCCGCTTCCTTCGCACGCTCCTCGCGACCGAGGGCAGCCTTATATTGGCTGAGCTCGGCTTCCAGACGCGTCTCTCTCTCTTGCAACTTCGCCTGGTCATCGGCAAGCGTGCCACTCCTCGTCGCGTCCAGTTTTTTCTGCAGAGCCGCTTTATCAGTCTTCGTTTTCTCAAGATCCAGGCGTGCTGCCGCCGTATCCTTCTGCATCTGCTCCAGGTCGGCAATGACATGCGAAGTGCCGAAGGCCGCCGATTGCCGGCCTGCATACCAAGCTGCCGAACCGACGATGACGGTGATCAAGGCTGCCATCGCGCGAATGAACCACGAGTTCGTGATTCTGGGCAGAGGCCTGGATGGCTTCGACGGCTCACTCAGCGCGGGCATGCTTTTGGATAATTCAGCCATTCGAACAATTCGCGAACGTAAGGGCGGAGATTTCTCGTCCTCGGTAATGGCGGCGGCAAGGCCCGGCCAAATCGACAAACTACGCTTTACGGACCGCACACACGTTTCGCATGCTTCAGCCAGGTGGCGCTCCAATTCCACGCGCTCATCACCTTCGAGTGCACCTAAAGCATACAAGTCGTAGACTTCGGCCGCAAAACCATCACAAGACATTTTGGCCCCGCAAAAAGCAGAGCTGACGTTCAAACCGAGTGGAACTGCGGTTAGGCTCCAGTATACGAAATAGTCGGCACCCCGATTACACCTGCGCGACAGCGGCCAGGTAGGGCAAGCCGGGATCGCGTGTCAGTCCATAGACGACAGCGTCCATCAGCACGCCTTCCTTTACTACCGCGCGCCGCAAGACGCCTTCCCGCTGGAAGCCGGCTTTTTCAAGCACCCGCATTGACGCGAGATTAGAGGCGAAAACATTGGCGAACAGACGGTACAGGTCCGTTTCGTTGAGCGCCCTCCGCGAGAGGCCGCGCACCGCCGCCGTGGCAATGCCTCTTCCCCATAACGATTCCCCCAGCCAGTACCCGATCTCCGCGGTGTGCCGTTCCTCATTGATACGCGGATGAATACCAATGGCGCCCACCGCTTCTCTGCCGACTTCGATCGCGTAAACTGACTCCGGTCCGCTCTGCTCCGTCACCGCCGACAGAAACGACTCGGCAGCGGTGGGGGTGTAAGGATGCGGAAATATATCCCGGACGTTGCGCCAGATCTTGATGTTGTCGGCGTGTCTGAGAAGGGCGCCTTGGTCAGCTCGTCTCCAGCGCCGCAGCCGGCAAAGGCCGCAGTCCAAATCCTCAACCATCCGTTAAGGATACTGCGGGAGAATTAGCTTTTGTCGGTTGCGGACGGGGGTTTGGGCTCCGATCGCTCCACCACAACCGTGCACTTCGAGACGGCCGCGGCGATAGCGCTCACGGCGGCCAGGACCGGCGCCGCAATAACCCCGATGGCCGCCAGCGTGACCGGGATTTCGACGAATGTATGTCCGTGCTCGTCTTTAATGATGACGCGCTGGACGTTCCCTTCATGGATCAGAGCTTTCACCTTCTCCACCAGGTCGCGTCCCAATACTTGAACTTCTTCAACAAAATCTTGTAGTGCCATGTGGCGTTCCTCTTCCAATACGAGAGTACGCGATTCGCACTCCGTAAGTTCAATCGTTGAGGCGGACAGTTTGCGCTGGGACGGGTAAGAGCTCGGGTTCGGGCACCGAAGGACTGCGCAACAGCGGCCGTTTCTTCAAGTGATACTGTCGCATCCCGCGTAGACCCTGATCCAGGAAGTGGACGGCGTCAACCAGGTGCGGTCCTTTGTTCAACATGACGCATTCCGCCTGAACGCTCATCGCGGTGTCGGAGATTTCCGCGCGTGACTGGTGGCTCCTCTTTGCCAGCGTTTCCAGCATCTGGGTTGCCCAAATGACGGGCACATGGGCGGCCTCGCACAGCAGCAGAATCTCTTCCTGCACCTTTGCCAACTGCTCGAAGCCCATCTCAACGGCCAAGTCTCCCCGCGCGACCAGGATGCCCAGGCCTGGCCTCCGTAGGCCGGTCAGCAGCAGTTGCGGCAGAGTCTCGAAGGCCTGCCGAGCCTCGATCTTCAGGACAATTCCAGCATCCGCACGGCCCCTCTTTTCGAGTTCCCGCTGCAGATCCAGCAAGTCTTGCGGCCGTCGCGCAGAAGATATGCCTACCATGTCCGCATGCGCCGCCACGAAATCAAGGTCACGCAGGTCTTGATCGGTAAGAGCACCCAGTTGCAGGTCAGTATCCGGAAAGTGAATCCGTTTATTGGACCCTAGCTTCGCGCCGTCCCGGTCGGCGCGCGTGACCTCCACTACCAGCTGGTCTTGGCCGGCTTCAACCACGACGCCTTCGATCTTTCCTTCATCGAAGAGGATGCGATGTCCCTTTGCGACAAACTGTAAGACTTGAGGCAGGGTGCAGGGGACCCGCGCTTCAATGGGACTATGGCCGTCACCAATTCTCTCGTCGGTTGACGCGTGTGAAGTTGGAGTCACGATCAGGAACTCGCCTCGGAATACCAGTACAGGCTCTTCCAGCCAGGGAACGTCCCCAACAACGCCCCGCGCGATCTCGCCCTCTCCATTCCGCATTAACGTGATGGGCATTCCCGGTTCTGCATAACCGGAACGGCTTGTTTCGGCCCAGCACAGAGTCCCGTTTTTGTGCGCCACCCGCAGCTTCCGCCGTTGGCCAGGCGCCATCTCGAGTTGGAGATAATCACCGGTCTCCGCTGCGGCTAATAACTCGGCTCCCACCGGCAATTCGGGAGCGGCATCAGCTTCCCACGGTTTGCTGGTTGCGGCCACCAGGCGAATGCGCGCAGGCGTAATCACCTCGCCTCGCGGATTCTTCCTTACTTTCCAATGCGCCAGGCGCGAGCTGCCGCGCAGTTCTCCCGTCCGCAGTTTCGGACCACACAGGTCCATGAGGACCTTGCAAGGCCGGTCGACTTCCTTCTGGGCCACTTCGAGGTTGGAGATCATGCGCCGCCAGACCTCGGGGCTGTCGTGGGCGCAGCTGATTCGCATCAGGTCCATGCCCGCCGCCAGCAGGTCGCGGATCAGCCGGTAGTCGTCGCCCGCTTCGGTCGGCATCGTCACCATGAGCCGGGTCTTGTGGTCGGGCTGCGGCCCCAGCAATAGAGCCGTGTGTTGTTCTAATAATGCAGGGCCTGTCTCAAACGTCACCGGATGCTGTGGCAGTCTTCCCTTTGGAACGTCCGCTATGGCCAGTGCGTGCAGAGCCACCAGTACCGCGTCGGTCGCCGCCAGTACATATCCTTCCGAACGACCCAGCGATGAAAGCCCCAGTGTCGATAACTCATGCTGCAGTTTCCGTATATCATGTTGCCGCAGTCCCAGGTAGTGCAGCAGGTTGCGGGCGCTGTCTCGATAACCCTCGGCGGCCGAATCCAGGTCGCAAGCGAATTCCTTTTCCATACCGAGACACGACTTGCGGATTTCCGACAGTTCTTCGATCAGTGACGTGATGTGTTCTCTGGTCATCCGGCAACCTCCGGGCTTAGATGGTTTCGGGCACCATCTGGATGGCACCGCAGGGACACTCCGAAACGCAGAGGCCGCAACCTTTGCAATAGTCGTACTTGAACTCGAAACGGTTTCCGGGGCCCAGTTTCTTCACTGCATTGTCCGGACACACCCCGTAACAGTTGTCGCATTCAAAGCAGTTGCCGCACGACAGGCAGCGGCGTGCTTCAAACAATGCCGTGTCCTGGTCGAGGCCGCCCTGCACTTCATCAAAAGAAGTTTGCCGCCGGATGGCGTCCAGCGTGGGCTGCACGGTCTTAGGCGCGTCGCTGTAGTACCAGGTGTTCAGCCGGTCGAAGCCCGCCAGCTCATGTTTTTCCGGTGCGATGTACGTCTCGCCATTCAGGTACGCGTCGATATAGCGCGCGGCCTTCTTCCCGTGTCCCGCGGCCACCGTCACCGTTCGCTCGGAAGGGACCATGTCGCCGCCGGCAAAGATGCCCTTGTGGCCGGTCATCATCTGGCCGTCCACCTTCAGGGTCCCGTTCTCAAACACCAGGCCTTCCACGTGTTCAAGGAAACTCAGGTCGACGTCCTGGCCCAGCGCAAGCACCAGTGAATCGGCCTCCATGGTTTCGAATTCGCCGGTCGGTTGGGGGAAGCCCGTGCTGTCCAGCGCCATCTTCTCCACTACGAAAGTCTGGTTATCGGCCTGCTTGATGGTGGAGAGCCATTTGATCTGGATTCCTTCTTCGAGCGCCTCGCGGACCTCAAAGTCATGCGCCGGCATCTTTTCGCGAGTGCGGCGGTAAACGATGATCGCTTCCTGTGCTCCAAGACGTTTTGCTGTTCGCGCCGCGTCTAGCGCGGTGTTTCCGCCGCCATACACAATCACGCGCCTGCCGAGTTGGGGCGCATCGCCGGTTTCCACATCGCGCAGCAGTCCCACTGCGTCGAGGATCCGGCTGGCATCGCCCGCGGGAATGTATGCCCTTTTCGCGATATGCGCTCCCGTCGCGAGGAATACGGCATCAAAATGGCCGTCCTTCATGGTCGCCGCGAGATTGTCAATCCGCGTGTTGAGCTCGATCTCCACGCTCTTGCCATTGCCCATGGCGGTGATCCGGGCTACCTCGGCATCCAGAATGTTGCGCGGCAGCCGGTATTTCGGAATGCCGAATCGCATCATCCCGCCCGCCGCGGGCCCCGCTTCATGAATCACGACTGTGTGACCGCGCCGTGCCAGATGATATGCGGCGGCAAGCCCAGATGGCCCGGCCCCCACAATCAGCACCCGCTTCCCGGTGGGTTCTGCCGTTGGATTAAACTGCCAGCCTTGTTTGATCGCCTCGTCGCCGAGAAACCGTTCCACAGCGTGGATATTGACGGCAGCATCCAACTGGCCCCGGTTGCAGGCTGTTTCGCAGTTGTGATAGCAAACCCGGCCCATAACGGCCGGGAACGGGTTGTTCACCACCAGCGATTCCCAGGCCGCTTTGTAGTTCCCAGACTCGGCATAATACAGCCAGCCTTGAATATCTTCACCTGCCGGGCAGGCATGGTTGCACGGTGGCAGGCGGTCGACATACACGGGCCGCTCTGTGCGCCAGGTTCCGGTCTTGTTCGCCAGACTAGATCCAGGGTCGAGCGTAATGGCAAATGGTTTCGACATGTATTTATGCTTCCAATCCGAACTTGCGAATGTTGCGATCGGCCATTGCCTGAATCGTTGCGATGCGCGCTTCGTCGCGAACCGGCGAGAACAGGTGCGCGAAACGCTTTTGCATTTTGAGGTACGTCTCAACCGGTTCGCGGCGCCTGATTGGCGTGCGATCGGTGATATCCCCGAACTCCGCTTCAAACAGCGGAAACAGACCCGTTTCGACGGCCATCCGCGCGACCTTAATGGTGTCTTCCGGAGCTGAACCCCAGCCGAGGGGGCAGGGAACATGGATGTGGATGTAGCGGGCGCCTTCGATGACGGTTGCCTTTTCCACCTTCTGTTCCAGGTCACGCAGGTTGGCGACCGATGCCGTGGCGACGTACGGAATCTGGTGCGCCATCGCGATCAGCGGCACGCTCTTCCCTTGGCCAAAGCTGCTTCCCGGATTCTTGCCCATCACCGGCGTTGTCGCCGTGCGGGCCGCCGGCGGTGTTGCGCTCGATCGCTGCACGCCGGTGTTCATGTAGGCTTCGTTGTCGTAGCAGATGTAGAGCACATCGTCGTTGCGTTCGAACATTCCGGACAGGCAGCCCATGCCGATGTCCGTGGTGCCACCATCGCCGCCCTGCGCAATCACTCGCACCTCGGGCCGGTTCTTCACTTTCATCGCCGCCGCGATCCCGGTCGCTACGGCGGCCGCGTTGCCAAACAGAGAATGCAGCCACGCGATCTGCCACGAGGTCTCCGGATAGGGGGTCGAAAACACCTCCAGGCAGCCGGTCGCGTTCGCCGCAATCAGGTTTCGCTCCGACGCGCGCATGGCCGAATCAATGGCGTACCGGGCGCCCAGCGCTTCACCGCATCCCCGGCAGGCACGATGCCCGCAATTGAGCGCATTGGCGCGTTCCGGTTCCGCTTGCCCGGATTGTTTTTCTTTGTCGAGTAGGCGGTTGCCCACCGTGAAAGTGCCGGTTTGGTAAAACTTGACGAGGGTATCGGGCATGGTTCTTAGTCTCCTTACCCGATCCGTCCCGCAATCGAGTTGATATCGCGCAAAATGTTCTCCGCCGCCGGTCCCGACAAGCGTTGCTTACTTTCCCGGGCCAGGTGGCGCTGAATAATGTCCTCGTTGAGATCGAGGAAAGTCACTTGTTCCAGGTCATCCGCTTCCGCTTTGAGGAAAACTTCCCGCAGCGATTGTTGGGTGATCACCCGGCCGCCCAATCCCGCAATCACCGTGTAGAGTTCGTTGACGCTGCCGGCCGTCGCCACTTGAATGTCGCCGGTCAGAATGCCGCCCAACCCCACGGCCAGAGATTTCTCAACCACCACCACTCGCTCCGCAGATTCCAACGCTTCCTGTATCGCCGCCTGGGGGAAAGGCCGGTACGAACAAATGCTGATCGACCCGATCGAATGACCCTCCATCCTCATCTGGTCGATGACCTCTTGGATCGTTCCGTTCACCGAGCCCAGCGCCACCACCACTGTCTTGGCGTTTTCGCTGAAGTAGGGCCGCAGCAGACCGCCCGAGTTCCGGCCAAATTGGGCGCAAAACTCGCGATTGAGTACCGGAATGCGGTCCAGCGCCCGTAGCTGCTTGTGATGCGACAGGTAGCGGACTTCCGTGAATGCTTCCGGGCCCACCATGGCCCCGATCGACATGGGATGTTTCGGGTCCAGCAACTGGCGCGGTTCGAACGGCGGCAGATATGCGTCTACCTGCTCTTGCGTCGGCAAGTCCACTGACTCATAGGCGTGCGTCAGAATAAAGCCGTCCATGCAGACCATCACCGGGCACGACAGTTCTTCCGCCAGCCGGAATGCCTGGATATGCAAGTCGGCCGCTTCCTGATTGGTCTCCGCATGCAGTTGGATCCAGCCCGCGTCGCGCATCGACATCGAATCGGAATGATCGTTCCAGATGTTGATGGGTGCGCCGATGGCGCGGTTGCCGATGGTCATCACGATGGGCAGGCCGAGGCCGGAAGCGTTGTAAACCGCTTCTGCCATGAACAGCAGTCCTTGGCTGGCGGTTGCCGTGTAGGTCCGCGCACCGGCTGCTGAGGAGCCGATTGCCACCGACAGCGCGCCAAACTCCGATTCGACGTTGATGAACTCACAAGGCGACAGCTCGCCGCTCTTGACTAGTTCGCCCAGTCCTTCCACAATGTGCGTCTGCGGCGTAATAGGATACGCGCAAACCACCTCCGGCCTGCACAGCGCGACGGTTTGCGCTACCGCGCGGGATCCTTCAATTTGTTGGCGCACAGGCAGCCTCCGTAGCTTTCATCACAAAGTCATATGCGTGTGTCGCGGCAATGGCGTTCTTTTCGCCCACCTTGCCGGGAAACTTCTCGCGAATCGCTTTCAAAACCGAGTCCAGCTTTACTTCACCCGTCAGCGCCGCGAATGCCCCCAAGAGAGCGGCATTGGGCAACGGCCGTCCGACGTACTCCAGTGCGAGTTCAGTTGCGGGCACTGTGATTTGCCGCTCACGCGGATGCTTCGCGAGCACTTCCCCCACCCCCAGCTCTGCGAAGCTCCGCGTTGAGTTGACCAGAATGTAGCCGTCCTCGGCGAGACCGTCGAACAGGCCTCTTTGAGGTAGCAACGTCGGGTCTTGAATGATGAGCGCGTTCGGCGTCATGATCGGCTCGCGCAACCGGATGGTGCGCGTATCAATCCGGCAGAACGCCGTTACCGGCGCCCCCATTCGTTCTGAACCAAAACTTGGAAAGGCCTGGGCGTCTTTGCCTTCGCCGAAAGCGGCGATCGACAGAATCTCTGCGGCCGAGACTACACCCTGGCCACCCCGTCCGTGAATCCTAACTTGAAACATGTTGTACCTGTGGTCTAACTTGCACTCGGATCTCCAACTGCTTGCCCCTGAGGAATAGAGGGTTCTACGACGTCCCGTAGTTGCTTTGAGGTATATCGCGCACGGTCTGGGTGAGGTGGCATTGCGGCGACGCCTTTGCGTCACCCTGACTTTTGGCCCTGTCCCGCCGGGTCCCTGCGATGCCGGAACAGCGAGGGACGCCCTACGCTCCCATTACGGAACGAAGTGTAGCCCTGCCAAAGGAACCGACCGCTGGCGCCTCGACCCGACTCGACCCCTCGAAAAAACGAACCCACCCCTTCCAGTAGGTCGCAGTGGCTGTTCTGCGAAACGAAGTACCGAGCGCCGCCGCGATGTGGCTCATGTGCCTCCCGATTTGTGTGGACGAACTCAAAACACTGAATACATTGAAGTTGAGCACGAATTGCCGGCGCGGCCAGTCCCTAGGCCGAGCCCCTCGAAAAAACGAAGCCACCCTTCCATCAGGGTTGCCGTGGCAGTTCTACGAAACGAACTACCGAATGACCCAGCGATGTGGCTCATACGCCTCCTGATTTTGTGCGGACGAACTCAAAACACTGAATACATTGAAGTTGAGAACGAATTGCCAGCCACGGCCAGCGCGGAACCAATGAAGCTTGGGTCTGATCAGGTTTTTGCGACACGAACTTAACCTGGCCAGAGGAACCCGCGACCGGGGATTACCTTGAAAATTCGAAGCCATACTTTGGCCGGCTGAATTGCCAACTCCCAGGCGCTCCAAGGGAAGTTGCGAGACCGGGCAAATGCAGTTCACATCCGGCTTTACGAAACGAACTTGTCAGGACTGAATTCCGTTCACCCCGCCAATGAAAATGCCGCCCAACTTTCCGCCTAACTCGTACAGCCGGATGTGGGCATCCGGCGCGGGCGTAGGCGCCCGCCCCACTTCGCGAACCGAATCCTCGGGAGAATTAGCCGGGCCGAAGGACCTGACAACCTGCGCATTACCCAGCCAGTCAGTAATTGAAATTTCGAAGCCAACTGCTTGGCCGCGCCTGCCAATCGACGAAATGAAACCCGATGAGAGTGGTCCGTTCATTTCCGCTCAGGAAGGCGTTTGTGCTTAATTTCCAGGGCTGGCGAGCAGGTTGTCGGTGTGTTCCCACGGGCCGAAGCCGGTAGAGTCGAGGATGGGCGCGAGAGCGGACAGCTGAGCGTCCGCGCCGTTTCCCATCCCCGCTCATCAAACCGGACGTGCCCATTTCGGGCATCCGGCTTTCCGACTGGCTTCATCGTAGACTCACGAACGCGCGCCCATCGGCCCCTGCAGGCGCACTACGCCCAGAGAGCCGAACACCCGTTCCTCAGGGAACTGGCGGGTGCCTTGCGAAGACACCTGGTGGCGCCGCCTCAGAAAGTGCCTCACTTTGTCATAGACATACTGGTCGACTGCCCGATAAGCCTTCGCCGTGCTCCCGCAGCCGAAGTAGGCTCGCCAGCCTTGCAACTTCTGATTCAGCCGCTCGCACACTTCCGCCCACGGTCGTCACATTGCTCGGCACCAGCAGGTCTCCCACCTGTCTCCTTGATCCTGGCCACGCTCTTCTTCGACGGACTGTACCCGATATACTCCTGATCCGTCCGCATACTGTAGTGCGGTCCGAATGTATATCCCAGAAAATCGAATCGCTCCTCACGCGCGTTCCGGAGACTCGTCTTCTTTTCGTTGAGAGTCAATCCCAGCCGCTCCAGCACCCCACGCGTCCACTCCAATGCCTCCTTCGCTTTTCCGCGACTGAGGATCACGAAGTCGTCCGCGTAGTTCACGATGCTGGGCCCGAAACTGCTCCCCCCGCCGGGTCTGCCGCCAGCCCTTTAACATCCGGTTCATGTACAGATTGGCGAGCGCTGGGCTGATCACACCTCCTTGCGGAGTGCCACGATCATTACCCTTGCCGCCCGTCAACCGCCGTTTCCCGTTTTCATCCCGCTCCTCGACCGGCACCTTCAACCACATCTTGATCAGATGCAGCATCTGCCGATCGACGATTCTCCGCGCCACACACTGCATAAGCTCGGAGTGCGGAATCGTGTCAAAGTACTTCGACAAATCCGCGTCCACGACATCCGTGTACCCATGCGTGAAGTAGTTCATCGACTCTTCCGGATCGCATCCTGCGCACTCTTCTGCGGCCGATAGCCGTAAGCATTCGGTTCCAGATCCGCTTCCCAGATTGGTTCCAGCACCAATTTCGCGGCGGTTTGCGCCACCCGGTCCCGAATGGTCGGAATCCCGAGCGGCCGCTCGCCGCCGCCGGGCTTCGGGATCATCACCCGCCGCACCGGTTGTGGTCTGATATGTCTTGCTCGCGCAATTCTTCCCTGAGCCCGTTCATCCACTCCTCCAGCCCCTTTCGACTCGATGTCCTCGAAGCTCTCCCCATCCACCCCCGGCGCGCCCATGATTGGCTCTAGCCAGTGCGTAGGCATGGTTCAGAATATCTTCCCGGTACACCTTGTCGTAGAGCTGATAGAAGCGGAATTCCGGCTCGTCCTTCGCCTTTCGATACAGCTTGATCTGAAGTTCCCGTATCTTACCCGGCGTTTCCAGGCTCATCGCCAATCACCGTCTCCTTTCCTCCTTCACAAGCACACCAGAAGTAAGGGCCCTTCCCTCCACCGGCATTACCCGGCTTCCTCGGTACCTCTGACCCTCTCCGACGCCCAGATGGTCCGCCATCCTTACAGATGACGTTCGGGGTTCGCGACTCCCCGACCATCCCGGGCCTCCCCCACTGACGCAGATTACCTTCCTTGCATGCTGTGCTCACTACCCCGGTGGCCCGACTGGTGCGGACGGTTACGGCATAGCGCGCTCCCGCGCCGGGTTCTTCCCAGTCGGCTCGGCCTTCCCCGCTCTTCTGCCGGGTCGGCGTCCACATTGCCGCTTTCGAGGCCTGCTCAAGCTTCACACGCGTTACGGCCTGCAAGGTCGCTCGCCCACCTGAAGTGGACTTTTTCACGAGGTTTCGGCTAGCCCGGTTACCCAGACTCGCCGCTCGATAGCTATCGAATCTAACCATCAATTATTCGAGTGGGTCCTTCCCCCACTGGTAATCTGCCCCTTTGGGGCACACAGATGAGTCTCGGCTCGGCAGGCTGACAGCCTGCGCCACGTGTTATCGCCACAAACTCAATTGACGGCATTTTGAAAATTCGAAGCCAATCTCGACGTGCGGGCGCCCGATGACCGAGGACCTTTCTAGCTCCTCTAAGATGAAGCCGGGCGAGTCGGCTTCCGGCTCATGTGCCTCGAAAGTGATTGATTCCATTCGGCAAATTATTGTTCGGGCTTGGTGAATGACTGACGGCGGTTGCGAAAGCGGGCGCGAGACACTGGGCCTGATGGTGAACGTCTCGGCAAATCGGCGGGGCGCCGATCGCAGTCCGGGGACTACCCGACAGCGCCACGTTTCCCGCACTGGTCCATCGGTGGTCCTTGGGACGGGCCACCAGTCCCCTTGGATCGGATTGTTCTCGATGTAAATCCGGCTGGTCCCGAGCCCGTTGGTCGTATTTGTCGGCTTGCCAGAACGGCTGGCCAGTGCGAAAAAGCCGGGATGAATCTCGGCTCGGCAGTCTAAGAGCCAGCGCCACGAACACTGGGCGGTGCGGGCTCTGAACCCCCGCGTCTACTATGGAGTTTCGTGCCCGACTCCACGCCCCATGCCGGCAAGCTTAGCTTGCACCAGCAATCTCCTCGTGGCTGGCTTCTTTCGCACAGCGGGTTGTGCTTTGCGGTGCTCAGCTTGGGCTGGGTTTTCCTGCTCTATCGCAACGTGCTCGCTGCGCCCTTTGTCTACGACGACATCAGCCAGATCAAAGAGAATCCGGCTCTCGCTTCCTGGCCATCGGCACTCGACTATTTCCGTTCATCGATCTCCTTCTCCAGTCAGTACCGGGGCGCTGGCGGCTCGTTTTATCGACCGCTCTTCTGGCTTAGCCTGTCGCTCGACCGTCACCTCTGGGGTCTCGATCCAGCCGGCTATCATGCCACCAATCTTCTGCTGCATTGGTTGAACGGCCTGCTCGGATTCGTTCTTCTGCGACGGCTCAACGTATCGCTCTCTGTCGCAGCCGCGGCGTCGTTGGTGTGGCTGGCTCTGCCCATTAACGCCGAAGCCGTCGCCTGGATCTCGGGCCGCGCGTTGCCGCTCGCCTGCTTCTTTCTCTTGTTAAGCCTCTTGGCGGCGCTTGCCTATCTGCAATCGCCAAGCCGGTGGCTTCTGGCCGCGTATGCGGCGGCTTGTCTCGCGGCACTTCTCTCGCACGAAGCCGGCGTGCTCGCCTTGCCGTTTATGCTTCTGGTGGCCTTCTGCCGCGATCGCCAGTTCCCGCCAGCGTGGATCAAACTATGCGGCGCAGGTTTGGTGGCGGGCGTTCTCTACGGGGTGCTGCGGCAAATGGCCGGCGCCCAGCTCTCACCTGGTCGAGCGATGCTTCCCGCTGCCGGCGCCATCTTTGCGAAGTACTTCTACTGGATGGTGTTGCCTCTCCACATGAGCATCGAGCACTCCACCAGTCTTCCCCGAGCCGAGCCGCTCCCGATGTTCGCTGCGTCCGGTCTGCTGCTCGTCTTGCTGGTATCCCTAATTGCCCTGAAGCGCAAGCAGCCTGCTGTCGCAGCCGGCCTGGTTTGGCTCGTCGTCGGGATGCTTCCGTTTTGCGGGTTGATACACCTCTATCAGGGCATGGCCGAACGCTACACCTACCTTGCCTCGATGGGCTTGGCATTTGTTGCGGCTGCGTTGGCGTGGCAACTGCGCCCGCGGATCGGCCTTTATCGCATCGCCGTGGGTGTCATTTGTATCTGGGTGCTGTGGGGCGCGTGGCGTATCAACGCCCGCGTGCTGGATTGGCGAGATGAGGAAACGCTTTACCGGACCTCGCTCGAGGCCACGCCCGCCAGCTCAATCCTGCTCTACAATCTGGGCGTTGTTGCCGCCGAATCAGGCCGCTCCGACGAGGCCGCTGGCTACTACCGGCGCGCACTCACGCTCAATCCCCGGTACGCCTCCGCGGCCTTGAATCTCGGCAATATTCTGCGTGCCCAGGGGCATCTTCAGGAAGCCATCGCGCAGTACCAGGCCGCCATCGCGCTCGATCCGAAAAGCCAGGATACCTGGATGAATCTCGGCAACGTGTATCTCGAGACCGGTTCAACCACTAATGCCCGCACCGCCTACCAGCAGGCCATTTCGCTGAAGCCGAATAGTGTCGAGGCGTATATCAATCTCGGCGTTGTTTTCCAGCAACTGGGAGATTTTGCGGCCTC
Organism: uncultured Acidobacteriaceae bacterium; assembly: GCA_963740005.1. Classification (GTDB taxonomy): domain Bacteria; phylum Acidobacteriota; class Terriglobia; order Bryobacterales; family Bryobacteraceae; genus CAJCIT01. The sequence continues at coordinate 94,553 of CAVUCO010000017.1, forward strand.
GAAACAGAGTTACGAGCGCGCCATCGCGATCGACCCATCCCAACCGGCCAGTTATTGCGACTTGGGCGCGCTGTTGCTGCGGCAGGGGGATCACGAAGCCGCCACTCGCCAGTTTCTGCGCGCCATCGAAGTGGATCCGATCTACGCACCTGCCTATTTCGATCTCGGCGTGCTCTACCAGCAAACCGGCCATCCGGAACTCGCCGAGCCGATGTACGAGCGCGCGCTTCAACTCAAGCCCGATTACGAACACGCCCGCACGAACCTCGAAAAACTACGGAGATCCGAACTGCCCGCGAAGTAGGAAAATCGTCCCATGACTGTCGATGATTTCCGCGGGCTGGCCTTGTCGCTGCCCGACGCCTCAGAAAGCGCACACATGGGCCATCCCGATTTTCGCGTTCACGGAAAGATCTTCGCCACGCTCGGCTATCCCGATCAACGCTTTGGAGTCGTCATGCTCACGCCAGAGGAGCAACGCGAATTCATCCTGCTGGCGCAGGACACGTTCGAACCCGTGCCGGGCGGATGGGGGCTGAAGGGGAGTACGAGGGTGGTGCTGGAGAAAGCCGATGAGTCGCATGTGCTCGACGCTCTCCTCGCCGCCTACCGCAAGGTCCCAGCGAAGAAGGCTCCCACCAAACGCCGCCGGACGGCGGCAAAGTCAAAGCCGTGAGGGTTAGTGCAGTACGCTGAACCAGACTTGGGCTTGTCCTTCGCGAGACATTCGTTTATGCCGCACCGCCGCCTCGTCCCAATTGTGTTGTGCCTCGTCGTCTCGGCCGGAGCATGTTGGGCACAGCAGCAGATCACGGTCAACGCACAAGCTCCGGCGACGCCTTTCCCGCACGTCTGGGAAACAGCCTTCGGATCGGGCCGCGCGATCCTGGTGCTCCGCGAGAGCTACCTCAACGACTTGGTTGCGGTGCAGCAGGCGACCGGTTTCCAGTACGTCCGCTTTCACGCCATTTTTCATGATGAGGCCGGAGTCTACAACGAAGACGAACATGGTAATCCCGTCTATAACTTTTCGTACGTCGATGAGATCTACGACGCCCTTCTTGCACGCCACGTGCGGCCGCTGGTCGAAATCAGCTTCATGCCGCGCAAGCTCGCCTTCAACCCCGACGCGCTTCACCCGTTCTGGTACAAGCAGAATGTTTCGCCGCCGAAGAGTATGGAGCGATGGGACGATCTGATCACCCACTTCGCCAGTCACCTCGTCGAACGGTACGGGATTGAGGAGGTGTCGAAGTGGTACTTCGAGGTGTGGAACGAACCGAACATCGATTTCTGGAACGGCATTCCGCGCGATAAGAGCTACTACGAACTCTATGCACACACCGCCCGCGCACTGAAAGGTGTGAGCCCGCGCCTTCGCGTCGGAGGGCCTGCTACGGCAGCCGCGGCCTGGGTCACTCCGTTTCTAGAATTTGCCGCTGAACACCATGTTCCAGTCGATTTCGTTTCAACCCATGGCTACGCCGACGATACGGTGGACAACCTGTTCGGCACGAACGAAGACATTCCGATGGACGACCGGGTCTGCCGCGCCGCGGCCAAAGTGCGCAAAGAGATTCAAAGCTCCGCAGCGCCCACGTTGCCGTTGTTTTGGACGGAGTGGAATGTGCCCGGCATGAACGAGGCCCGCGACACCACTTACGTTGGACCGGCGCTCGCCAACACCATCCGCGAATGCGACGGCCTGGTCGACATTCTCTCGTTCTGGACGTTCTCCGATGTATTTGAGGAAGGCGGTCCTATTCCTCGCCCGTTTGAAGGACACTTCGGCCTACGAGCGAAGGGTGGAATCAACAAACCGAGCTTTTACGCATTCGCTTTGCTTCACAAGTTGGGAGATCGACGTCTGGCGAACGTCGCGCCGAATGTTCTTGTGACCCTTCGCGCCGATGGATCACTCGTGCTGGCCGTCTGGAATTTGGTGGACCCTGGCGAATCGGGCTCGGCTGTAAGCCTGCGCCTGACGTTTGATCACGTTCCGGCCAATGCGCCGGCTTCGATGAGCACAGTTGACGACGATCATGGCAACGCCCTCGCGGCCTACCGGGCGCTCGGCAGTCCGCAATACCCAACCCCGGAGCAGGTGCGCCGAATGAATGCCGCTACCGCATTGCCGGCACCGGCCCAACTGCAGCTCGATGGCAATCACCTCGACATCAAGCTGCAGGTCAACGCTCT
>CAVUCO010000018.1:0-95218 GCA_963740005.1 uncultured Acidobacteriaceae bacterium
ATCGGGTTCAAGCATGCTGTTCGTTATCGGGCCTATCGTTATCTGTGGATCAGGTCCGGGCCACACGGGTACTGCCGGCGGGGATCCACCAGTGAATGGCCCGAATACGGGCGCGGTGCTCCGCCGCCCAGAAATGATAATGCTGCGGCGCTTGGGCGAATTTCCATCCCTGGCGCCGGCAACCCTAGAAACAACGATAGGAACCGCCGGTACGCTGAGGTTTTCGTATGCCATTTCCCATGGAACAGCAACAGGAGCAGGATTGGTGCTGGAACGCTCTTACGGTCAGCGTGCAGCACTACTTCGCCCCTAGTTCCGAATTGACGCAGGATCAATTCGCGGAGGACGTGTTCGGCGCAGCGGACGACGAGCCCTACTACTTACAGGACGCTCTGAAAGACCTCAATCTGCTCGGCGGATTTGAGAACGGTCCCTTGAGCTTCGCGTACGTCAAACAGCAGTTGGACCAGAACCTTCCGGTGTGCGTGCATATCCAGTGGGACGGAAGTGATCTGTCGCACTATGTCGCGATAACTGGCTACGCGCAGTCGCCCGGAGTCAACCTGGTGTACGTGTCGGATCCAATTCTCCAGGATGGCAACGTGATGACCTGGGACTTTCAGGCATTTTCCGATTGGTACAGCCCCAGCTATGCAGAGGGGGTGGAGGGTACCTGGGTGGACACCTGTCTAGTACATCAGCCCGCGGGAGGATCGCAATGAACGTGACGAAAGCCAGTAATATAATGACGCCTCGGCCGTCAGGGCCCTGGATGCAGCAACTCAGGACCAGCATGGCGGCCTTTGCCGGCTCCGGTCATCCTCTGTCGGATTGTCTTTGCGACGAGAACTGGCCCGGGCGGCAGGCTGTCCACTGTATTTACAGTGTCGGATTCCGCCACCTTAAGGACCTGAAGGATCTGAGTGGCGTAGAGAAACCTCTGGCCTGGCGATTTATTGCGGGCGGCCATAAGAAAATGAAGACGGCAGCCGCCTGCTGGTCCACACACGAGAGCGGTGGCCCAGCGGCAAAGGTGCTCTGCGCTCTTCAGGCGCCGGAAATGGCGGAGATCCTCGCGAATGCGGAGTTGCTCAACAATCTGAGCGAACTGAGCGATCACTCCAGCCAGCAATACGAACTGCGCGTGCTGAGGATACCTGCGCTGTACCTTGAAGCATTCTGGTTGAAATCTCAAAGCACTCAGGCGCCTGACTGGATAATTCCGTACGGGCTGGTCCCGGACGGATCGGACTCCATCAAGCTTGGCGCGGGAATCCGTCTCATCAAGAATAAAGCCTACAAGGTGTCCGATTTCCTGGAAGTCATTCGCAACGCGGCGCATCAAAAATCGACGCGGTCGAAGGCAGCGCTGACGCGGCGAATGCGAGATGGAATATCTAAGGCCAAACAAGCCTCCTCGCATTAGCTGGCATCTCGAAATTCGCCTCTCTCTCGGCCTTGATACGGGTTGGTGGGGCTGGACGCTCACGTCCGCGCAGGACGCCCACGTCCGGCGCTGCCAACGTACATAAATCGAGTTCGGAGCGCATTCGTTTCCCAATCCCTCGGCCTCCATCCCACATTCCTCAATCCACCTTCAAGCTCATCCCCGCCCCCGCCCCGCCTGACCAACTATCGAAAGAGCCGAGCCGCCCCGCATCTCCATCGTTCCCTGCGCGCCATATCCCATGACCTGGCGGATTTTTCTGAGTTATCGCGCTTACCTTCCTGTCAACCCGTTAGCACTTAGAACGGCGCGACAGAAAAGGACGACCCAATGACTCGCTTCATTCTTCGCACTCTCCTCCCCATCGCCCTCAGCGCCGCTATTGGCCCCATTGCTCTGAAGGCGCAAGGCTGTATAACCGCAAAAATTCCGTTCGACTTCATCGTCGGCAAGCAGTCGCTCGCCGCAGGCGAGTATTGCGTCCGTCCGACGACACCGGATGTTCTCTCGATCACTGAAGTGAACGGCCGCTCAACCGTCATGACCCTGACCCTCCCCGCCGACACCAAGCAGGACGGTAAAGCGGTGCTGACGTTCAAGCACTACGGCGACAGCTACTTCCTCTACCAGGTAGCTGGCCCCAATCGGGCATGGCAGTTCCACCAGTCGCCCGCCGAGAAGGACCTGCTCGCCAAGAAAGCACAGCCCACGCCGGTCACCCTGGCCGGCGTCGTAACGCCGAAGTGAACCTGGACTGCGACGGCGCCTTTACCCTCAAACAGACTGCCGTCCGCGCGGCGCCAGCTTCCCCTTTGGGCCAGATTCGACCCTGGCCTTCGGAAGCTGGCGCCGCGCTTCTATTTATGAGGCCAGATCAGCCCCACTATCAGCTCCCGATCTGCATCTGCTTCGCAGTTTGTGCGGCCCCGTCCGTGCTTGTCCTTCGTTGCAAAACTGGCGGACTTTTCTGAGTTATCGCGCTTACCTCATGTCAAACCGTGAGCAGTAAAAAACGGTGAGACAGAGGAGGACCCCCAATGTCAAATTGCATTCTTCACCTGTTACCCGCCCTCAGCTCCAGTGCAGTTCTCATCCCCGCCGTCTCGCCGGCGCAAGGCTCTATCATGGCGACGATTCCGTTCGAGTTCAGCGCCGGCGCGCAGTCGTTCCAGCCGGGCGAGTATTGCATTCGGCCAGTGGGCCCGGGCAGCGATGTTCTCCTGATACGCGATGTCAAACGCCGCTCGGCAACCGCCGCCGTGACCAGTCCTGCTGACACCGGGAAGCAAAGTGGTCCGCCCGTCCTGACGTTCAAGCACTACGGTGACGACTACTTTCTCTGCCGTGTATCCGATTCCAATCGCGTATGGCAGCTGCAACAGTCGGATGCTGAACGCGAGTTGATCGCACAGAAAGCCCGGCCCAACGGAGTCAGCGTCGTTGCCTCCCTATAGTCAGAAAAGCGCTAGACTCTGGCGCACAAATCTGAAACGCAGATAAACATCCTCGCGGCGCCGGCTCCCTCAGGCCACCATCAAATCGAGCCACAGTGGGGAATCTGGCGCCGCACGTCTATCTAAAGAGTCCAGCCCCACTCCTCTGTTCCCTCACTGCCGGGAATCGGCGACTCATCGCAAGCAAACACAAACGCTTCGGAGGCGTGACTGTCAAGGAGCGGTTTCTCTTTTTCCAGCAACGTCCTTCGATCTGTCACCCTTGTTCAGCCGCCGGCCGGACCCATCCTCAGTAAGTACTCACCTTGATCGCCAGCGGAAGCGTCAGGTTCTGGCCGCCGGTTGTGACCACCAGAGCCTGTGGTCCGGGCACCACACTCTCGTTCGCCGTCAGCGTTGCCGTGATCGACGTCGCCGACTTCACCACCACGTTGCTCACTGCCAGCATGCCGCTCGGCACCACCACCGTATCGCCCGCTTGGAAGTTCGTGTTCACTCCCGTGATGGTCACCGTGATCTGAGTAGCTACCGCCGCAGCCATCGCGTTCGGAGTCACTGCCGTCAACTGCGGCGCAGTCGGCCCCAGAATTGTTGTCTCATCGAACAAGGCCCGCATGATGAAGGACGCCGTCTCTCCCCTCGTTACCAAATCGTCCGGACAAAAAATCAGCGGGTTGGTTCCACAGCCATTGGTTATATGTTCCTCATACGACCGCTGGATGAAAGGAAATGGAATTCCATTTCCCTCCACGTCCACGGGTACGTCTGCAAAATAGGGCGTTGTGGCGGAAGCAAACGTCGACCCGTACAGCGTCAGCCGGGCACGAACCATGAACATCGCCATTTCAAACCGCGCAACCGTGCCGGTGGGACAGAACAGGCCTCCTCCACAGCCGTCTGTTATGCCCAGTTCCTCCATCTTCTGAATGTGCGGAAAGAACGGATTTGTGGTCGGCACATCCGTGAAATCGGGAACCGAATTGTAGATGGCCGGCGTTGCCGTGCCGGTAACAGCCCGGACGATGAACGCGGCCACATCCTGGCGGGTGACATTATCGATCGGGCAGAAACTGCGCGTTTGCGGCGTGCTGCTCCCAACACAGCCTTCCGTTATCCCCGCTTCAAACATCAGGTTCGCCGCGTCAAAGTAAGGCGCACTTGGCGGAATATCATTAAATTCTGCGCCAGGGGCCAGTGGACCAATCGAAACCACGAGACTGACGGACGCTCCAGGAACGAGTCGGGTTCCCGCCACGGGGCTCTCGCCGATCACGTCGCCTGCGGGCACCGTGTCGCTCGCCAGAAATCTAACTGGCCCCACCACGAGTCCTAAACCACTAATCAGGGTCGTAGCGTCGACCTGTGCCAAGCCGACTACATTCGGCGTACTTTGGAGGAGTCCGAAAACGGCAACGCTGTTTTGGGTTCCAACAAAAACCTTTCCATTCGCAATGGTAGGAACAATGAATTTATTTCCGCCGCCGAATTGATCGCGTCCTCCTGCTTGGTTGCTGTTGTAAAACTCCGTCGCCAGGTTCATGGGGTCGTATGCATGCAAAACGGCGGGAAAGGCGTCTTCGACCGCCCATAAGATACCGTTGCGGGTACCATTCGCGGAGATGGAGGGAGTCGCGCCGGGATACGGAAACCAATTCTGCGTCATTGATACCGGAGAGGCCGATAGAAGCGCCGAATCCACTTGGAAGGCGCGAATGTAGTCTCCGAACGCCCCGTAGTAGACAAACCCGTTGTAATAGGCAGGGCTGCTCCAAATGCCGCCGGGCAAGGCGCCCGTTAATTGCTGATAGATGGTGGCGTCGCCGACTTGATCGAACTTGCCCATGTTATTGCGATCCACGACGTAAAGGTTGCTGTCCTTGCCTGCACCGACGGCCAGACTTCGAACCTTCCCGCTGGCATCGGTCTGGTCCGGAAGAAGCATGATGCCGCCGGATCCTAGATCGATATCGTTCGCCGATTCGGTGACGGCGTTGTACATCGTCCAGTAGTCGGTTGCCACCAGGGTCCCGTTTTGCAACGAGAGCTTCACGAAGGAGTTGCCGTAGTCCCCCAGGCCCGGGAAGCCTGCGCTATCCGGAAGAATGTCAAACGTCCCGTTCGCAACCGCGAAGAAGAGATTACCTTGGGCATCGGCGGCAGGGCCTGCTCCGGCGCCCCAGATGCCACCTTGGCTTCCGTTCGGCGTAAAGTTGAAAACGTTGCTCGGTTGCAAAGTCGATTCATTAAAACCGACCGTCCATCCGGTGTAGGGGTTGAGATCGCAGTGCGCCGTCCAACTGGTATAAACAATGCCGTTCAGAAGAAGAAGGCCGGCGCGCTCCTTGTATTGGCTTGGTTCCCAAAAAACGTCGCCGGCGCCCGGATAGGTCGGTTGTACCAGGGTGGGCGAGCCGTTCATCTCCTTCCCGGTCGTGATATCCAGCGCGTGCAGCCGGTGATAATAGTTGCCCATGGCGTCTTTAGTCATGGCGACCATAAAGATGGTGCCATGCGGACCAGCCGCCGGATCGATGACGGGTGTGCCGGTGATTCCGATCGTGGGTGTCACCTGGCCGCAGTTCCTGTTATCGGAAGCCGTCTCCCCCGGACCTGCCAGCGATACCTGCCAGTACACGAAGCCCGTATCCGCATTGAAGGCATACACGCTGTCATTTTCAGTCACTGCAAAGACCACGTTCTGTGCAACCTGTCCGCCAATCGAAAGTCCCGAAACGGTCAGAGGCTGCGCATCCACTTTGCCGTCCACCGGAACGGTGAATAGCAAGGCGAATGTGGCAGATGTTACGTTTGCCGGCGTCAGAATCGTCTCGGTTAGATTCTGACCGGTCCGTGCGTTGTCATTGTGCCAGGTCAGCACATTGGTCTGGCCGAAGCAAGCTCCTGCAACGCCCGCGAACAGCAAGACTGTTTGGAACGCGAGCCGCCTGCCGCTTGAGTACGATCTGTGTTTCATCGACTTTTTTTGTTCTCTCGCCGGTTAATGAGAATCCTATTGAACCATCGATGGAACACTTCTGCATTGCTCATTTTCGGTTGGTGGTGAATTTATTCCGATTCCGCGGGGCCTTCCGCCCGTTCCACGGCGCGAACAGTGTCGTCGCCGCGCAGTGTGTCCGCCACCCCGTCGATCAGCGCGTCGTCGCGGCGCTCAGCCTCAACTTCGGCACTGATCGAAACCTCTTCACCCTCTCCAATGTCAGCCGTCCGAAGCTGTCTTAGTATGAGGCGGCGTTCTGCAATGGCACGCAGCAGCAGCGCACGCACTTGTACTTCACGCTCCGCCGGACACACCACCCGCAGTGTGTAGACGACATTGATGTCATGTATAGCCGAGCGGCGGTCAATGAAACGTGAGAGCGGCCTGAGCACCAGGTTGATGCCCACCAGCAGTACGGTCACGAATACGGCGTCGAGCAATTCACCGGCGCCGGCACACGCGCCCACTGCCGCGGAACACCATAGTGTGGCCGCGGTGTTCAATCCACGAATGCTGGCGCCGTCTTTTATGATGGCTCCCGCACCCAGGAACCCAACCCCCGAGACTACGTAGGCGATGACTCCGGTGGTATTGGGGGCCAGAGTCGATCCCAGGTCCACAAACGCCGCTGCTCCCAGACAAACCAGCGTGTTGGTGCGCAGTCCTGCCGCGCGCTGCCGCCACTGCCGCTCCGCGCCGACCATCGCCCCCAATATGAGCGCGAGAAGCAGACGAATGAATGTAGGCTGCTGAACAAGCGGAACCGTGTCGGTCCAGAGGCGAAGCCAAGGCTCAGACATCCTTGATCTATAGCATCCTGTCCTGACGCTGTGCTCCGGCTCTGCTCAGAGAAAGTGCAGACCTCGGCACGTTGGGCCTCCCTAGAGCAAACGCCCGTAAGTGTGAAAACTCCAGGACCGTGGCACAGCCTTCAGGCTGTGGTGTCCAGAATGAAAACTCCAGCACAGAACCGCGCGCGTGAGCAAGCGGACCCTTGCGAGCCGTGACCGTGAGGGAGCGGACATCGATACGGCGTCAAAACGCCCAGTCGTCCGGCACCGCCTCCCAAACCAGTCACAGCATCCGGTCCGTAATTTACCTAACGAAATCAATGGCTTGGATTGAACCCGAGCCCGCGGTAGATTCGGCATCCCTCATTCTGAGAAGCGTGAAGGCGTCCCAGTCGGACTGATGCGCCGTAGAGATTGGGTTCAAATTATCAACATGTTCGAAGGCAGTTGGGTTCAGTTTGACGGCAGGAGTTCGTTTCGCGGGGATGGGAATCGCCTCATCAGGGTTCGTTTCGTAATCCGCTCGCAGAGCGCTGCATCGTCGCGACTGCGTTCTGGGTCTGTGGATCAGAGGTCGCATAAAGTCCACGAGATCAATGAGATGAGTTCGAATGCACAGCTTCGGGAACATACCAAAGACTCTCATCATGCCGCCTTCCCGGCGGTGCCGGCTTCGTTTCGCAGAACGGCAAGGCCCCCGCCGTGGCTTCGTTCTTTCGGCCGGCCGCATGGCGATTGCGGCCTCGCTTGCGCAAAAGACAATCGAAGTTCGTCTCGGATCCCTAAAACCGAAGGCATCGAGTCTGCCGCGGGCTCCGAAGCGCAGGGGTCTCCGTGCATAGCGGGTTGTGCTCTGCTTGCGCGCGTCTCATGTAACATGATCCCGTGCAGCGTGAATCAGTAGAACCTATGGCGACGAGTACCGGCAACAAGAGCATGTTCAGGGGCACCGACGGAAGCAACCTCGCCTTCACGTTTGTACTGGTCTGTTCGTTGTTCCTGCTTTGGGGATTCTGCAACGGGATGATTGACGTGATGGACAAGCACTTCCAGGAAGAACTCAGCCTGTCGAAGTCGCAATCAGCCTGGGTGCAGTTTGCGCATTATCTGGGCTACTTCCTGATGTCGCTGCCCGCGGGGTGGTTGGCGAGCAAACTGGGCTACAAAATCGGAATTGTCGCGGGCCTCCTGATTGTCGCGTTGGGCGGATTCTGGTTTATCGCAGCTACCAATATCAATGCGATGGTCCATGAAGGGCGCGTCTCCTCCACCACCGCGTTTGTAGCTTTTCTGGCCGGGGTTTGCGTCATCGCGACCGGTCTTACGTTTCTGGAAACGATCGCCAATCCCTACACCACCGTGCTCGGTGATCAGCGTTACGCGGCCACCCGTATCAACCTGGCTCAATCCTGCAACGGTGTGGGTTGGATACTGGGCCCCATCGTCGGCAGCATCTATTTCTATGCGAAGGACGCGCAAGGGCGCAACACCGGCAGCCAGACGCTCTACATTCCTTACGTGGGAGTCGGGTTGGTGGTTATCGTTCTGGCCGTCATCTTCTCCTTCGCCCGCGTTCCCGACATCAAGACCGAGGACGACTATCACCTGGACGACGATACGCCGAGTTCCTCGCATTCTATCTGGACGCACCCCCACTTTGTGATGGCGGTGGCGGCTCAGTTCTTCTACGTGGCCGCGCAGGCCGGCGTGTTCAGCTTCTTCATCAACTACATGACCGCCGAGTTGCCCGCCATTCCCGCTGCCTGGGAAGCGAACATGACAAATCTCGCCGCCCATTCCGGCTTTCTGCATGACTGGCTGCTCGGTTGGTTCGAGACGAGTAAGGCCGGCGTCCTTTCAATGAGCAACAAGGGTGCCTCCAACCTGGCCTCGGTAGGCCTTCTGTTCTTTCTCGTTGGCCGTTTCAGCGGCGCTGGTTTGCTGAAGAAGTACTCCGCCCACAAGATCCTGGGGCTGTACGGGGTGGCCAATGTTGTCCTCACGCTGCTGGTCTTCGCCAAGCTGGGCTGGCTGTCCGCCGTGTGTGTTTTCCTGATCTACTTCTTCATGTCCATCATGTTTCCAACTATCTTTGCGCTCGGGATCTTCGGGCTCGGCGCCCGGGCGAAGAAGGCTTCTGCATTTATCGTCATGGCCATTATGGGCGGCGCCATCCTGCCCAAGCTCATGGGTTATGTGGCGGATCAGTACGACATGTCCCGCGGGTTTATTGTGCCCACTTTCTGCTTTGCGTTCGTCGCCTTCTATGGGTTCAACTGGGTAAGGTTCAGCAAGGCTGAGTCGCTGCAGGACGGCAAAGTCCCAGTAAGATAAATGGCCGGGTCTCTGCTTTTTTAAACCGGCTCGTCAATCTGTTGTCGTGTTAGGAGAGATTCTATGAGAACTTGGTTTTCGGCAATCGCCATGGCCGCATGGCTCGTTGTGAGCGCTTCCGCCGCTGCGAACGACTCGCACACCCGGCTGAATTCCCTGATTGCGCAGGAGTGGGAATACGAACTGAGCACGCATCCCGAGCGGGCCACCGGGATCGGCGACAACCGCTACAATGACCGGCTGCAGGACTACTCGCCCGCCGCATTTGCACGGGAATTGGAACACCGCAGTAAGGCTCTCGCAGAGTTCCAAGCGCTGGATTCAGGCGGACTGAGCAAGGAAGACCAGCTCAACCGCATGCTCATGATCCGCACCCTCCAGACCCGGGTCGACGATGGCCGCCTGAAGAATTGGGAAATGCCGGTGAATCAGATGGGCGGGCCGCCTCTTGAATATGCGGGCTTAGCGACCGAAGTGCCGTTGAAGACGGTACGCGATTACGAGAATTACCTGAGCCGGTTGAAACAGCTGCCGCGCGTGGTATCGGAAGTCACCGAAGATATGCGATTGGGCCTGCATGACAGCCTGATGCAGCCGCGCTATTTGCTTGAGATCGTCGCTGTCGAGGCCCAGGACATCGCCAACACGCCGCTCGATAAAAGCCTGTTCACTTCGCCATTGCGGAAGTTTCCGGACGGCTTTTCAGAAGCCGATCGCAAGCGCCTGACGGCCGACATCAACCAGGTGGTGAGCAAGCAAGTCCTGCCCGCGTACGCTGCTTTTGGAGCGTTCGTCAAAACCGATTACGCGCCGCATGGCCGGGTTGAATACGGCGCATGGTCGCTTCCCGATGGCGAACAGCGCTACCGGCAAGCCATTCGTAAGATGACGACCACCGATATGGATCCCGCGACGTTGCATGATCTCGGCTTGAAGCAAGTGACCCAGATCGAGAAACAGATGATGGAGATCGCCACCAAGCTGGGCTATACCGATCTTCAGTCGTTCAACGCCCATATCTTTAAAGACCGGAAGTTGTATGGGACCTCGGGCGAACAGGTCCTATCGCTCTATGCGCGTTACACCGACCAAATGTACTCCAAGCTACCCCAGTACTTCGGGCGATTGCCGAAGAACAAGTTGGTCGTGGTGCCCATGGAGGCGTATCGCGCACCTACCGCAGTGCCGGCGGATTACTCGATTGGCGCCGGTGACGGCTCACGCCCTGGCCGCATCAACGTCAATGAATACGAACCAACCAAGCGGTTGCTGCTGAACGTCGAGGCGATCGCCTATCACGAAGGCATTCCGGGACATCACCTGCAGTTCTCCATCGCCCAGGAGCTTACTGATATTCCGCCGTTCCGCAAGTTCGCCCAATACAACGCCTACTCCGAAGGCTGGGCCCTGTACTCCGAAACCCTGGCCCACGAGATGGGTTTTTACCAGGATCCTTACAGCGAGTACGGCCGTCTTCAAAACCTGATGTGGCGCTCCATCCGCCTGGTCGTCGACACCGGTGTGCACTCGCAGCATTGGTCACGGCAGCAGATGATCGACTTCTTCCATCAGCACTCGGCCATGGACGATCAGAACATCGTGACGGAGGTGGACCGCTACATCGCCTGGCCTGGGCAGGCGCTCGGCTACAAGCTGGGCGAGATGACCATCCTGCGCTTGCGGGAACGTGCTCGCCAGGAGCTGGGAGCCAAGTTCGATATACGAACCTTCCACGATGCCGTGCTGGGCAGCGGACCTCTGCCGCTGGATGTGCTGGACACGGTCGTGAGCCAGTGGATCACCGAACAAGCGGCCGCGGCGAAAACGACGGGCGCCGCTGCGAATTGAGCTTTCTGAGGCGCGGCTGTGCAGCAGCGCTCCCCGATAACGGCTGGTCCTAGTCCCCAACCAGCTGCGCCGCGGTGAGCGCCATCACCTTCGCGGACTGGATGATGTCTTCGACGCCACACCACTCGTCGGGTTGGTGCGCCTGTTCCAGTTCGCCCGGCCCGTACGCCACGCACTGTTGGATCTTGCCGATATGCGTGAAATGCTTGTGATCATACGTACCCGGGCTGGCCACCAGTTCAGGCTCACGTCCTAATACGCTGCGCACGCTGCTCCCCAGCGCTCCGACAATCTCTGCATCGGGCGATGTCTCAGTCGGGTAGACCGTGTTTCCGTAGTCTTCCAGCTCGAAGCGGCTGCCGGACTTCGCAAGCATCACGCGTTCCATGGCGCAGCAGAGCTGGGCCTTGATTCTCTGCACGCCTTCGCTGCCAACGCCATCTTCCAACAGCCAGCGGCGCTCGCACACCACCTCGCACCGGTCCGGCACGCAGGGCGATTGCAGCGCGTGGTCGGCCTGGCCGCCGCGGATGGAGTTAACGCTCAACGTTCCAAATCGCGAGCCCTCCGGCACCACCGGCATGGCGGTCATCCTCGACGCGATCTCCGGGCCGACCGTGCTTCGGATCTCCTCTAGGAGCAGCGCCATGTTCTCGATGGCATTGACTCCCAGATAGGGCATCGATCCGTGCGCGGTCTTCCCGAACGACGTGATGCGGAACCAATACACGCCTCGGTGCCCGATGCAGATGCGGGACGTGCCGAACGGCTCCGGAATCACGACGTAGTCGATGGTTTGGGAGGTCAGCAATCCCTTGTGAGCAAGGTAGGAGACGCCCGCGAAGCCGCCGCTCTCTTCATCCACGGTCGCACTGATTTGTATGCTCCCTCTGAGATGGGTGCCGGACAGCCGCAGCGCCTCCACCGCGAAAATGGCGGCGGCCAGACCCGCCTTCATGTCGGAGCTGCCTCTGCCATACAAACGCCCGTTCTCAACCGATGCGACAAAGGGATCTCTGGTCCATCCCTCGCCGGGCGGCACCACGTCGATGTGACCGTTGAAGTGCAGTAACGGACGGCGCTCAGGGCCCCACAGGCTTGCCAGCACGTTGTGACGCGGATATTCGGGCGAATGATCCCGGTGACCATCCGAAGCGAATAGAGAGGCCTTAAGGCCGATATCCCGCAGCTTGGCTTGGATCAGTTCCGCGCAGCGCGGATAGCTTCGTCCCGGCGGGTTGACTGTCGGAATATTGATCAGCGAGCAGGCAAACTCCAGCAGTTGTGGCGCGAGCTGATCCACCGCGCGAAGGATTCGTGTCTCTTTCGGCCCACTGGTGATGCCGCTCATGGAGACCGCTCGAGCTAGATCTTCCGCAACCTCACCGACTCGACGGCATGATCACGCCCCTTATACAGAATGAGGTCGGCCCGCTCCCGCGTCGGAAGGATGTTCTCAATCAGGTTCTTCCCGTTGATCGTTTCCCAGATTTGCCTTGCGCGCTCTCGCGCCTCGTCTTCGGTCAGGCTGGCGTAATGGTGGAAGTACGACGACGGATCTTTGAAAGCCGACTCCCGGAACGTGAGAAGGCGCTTCTCGTACCACTGATAGATCACCTGCTCGTCGGCATCAACATAGAGGGAGAAGTCGAAGAAGTCGGACACGAAGATGCGCGCGTTCGGATTGGGATTCGAGCTGCCGGACTGAAGGATGTTGAGCCCTTCGATGATGACGATGTCGGGCCGGTCCACTTCCATGAACTGGTTGGGAACGATGTCGTAGTAGATGTGCGAATAGACCGGCGCCCGCACCTTCTGCCGGCCCGATTTCACGTCCGAAAGGAAACGCACCAGCGCCGGGGTATCGAAGCTCTCCGGGAATCCTTTGCGCTCCATCAATCCCCGCTCTTCCAGGACCCGCGTCGGGAACAGAAAGCCATCGGTGCTGATGAGGTCCACCTTAGGACGGCTTGGCACGCGCGCTAGCAACTCACGCAGGATGCGGGCCGTCGTGCTCTTTCCAACCGCTACGCTGCCTGCCAGTCCGATGATGTACGGCACCTTCGCTGAAGGATTGCCCAGAAACGCGGCGGTTGCTTTGAATAATCCCTGCCTGGCGGAAACGTACATGTTCAAGAGGCGAGCCAGCGGCAGGTAGACCTCAATGACTTCGTCGATCGAGACGTTGACGTTCACGCCTCGCAGCGTCTCAAGGTCGGCCTCCGACAGAGTCATCGGCGTGTCGGCCCGCAAGCGGCTCCATTCGGCGCGATCGAAGTAGTTATAGATGGACCGCCCCGTGGGTCGACGATCGGTCACTATCATTCGGGAAATGCCTCTCTCGCCATTCTCGCCCATGGTCTCATCAATTCATCGATTTGCAACAAAATGCCGGGTCGGATTCCTTGCGCCGTCCGCAACGACTCCGATACCCTCAGCCATAGCGTGCTGAATGTCTGGCGAAAACCACCGTTAACTGCGGTCCCGATCGATGTCGAACGGCCGCGCTTCGGGCTGGCCGATCTGGCGGTTGGCCTGGGCACGCTCACCGTACTTTACTTCGCCGCGCGTGTAGGCACCCAGTCCCTCGTCGGTTTCCGTCCGCCGGAGCAGACGGGCTGTATCATCTTTCAGCTGTACCCCTGTCAGTTTCAGGCGGCGCGCCTCACGAGCTAAGAGGAGCAGCTTGAACGCTGCCGCTTCGTAGCTCAGTCCCTCCGGCCGGATATTCGAGATGCAGTTCCGCTCGGCATCCGTTCTGCCAAGCCTGGGATCCCAGGTGAGATAGATGCCAAGGCTGTCGGGAGAACTCAAGCCCGGCCGCTCTCCGATCAGGATGACCACCAGCCGTGCTCCGAGCGTCGCGCCGATCTGGTCTCCTATCGCGACGCGGCCGCGCTCTACCACCACCACGGGCGCAATCGACCAACCATCGCCTACGAGCTCGGTGGAAACAAGCCTCAGCACCGGTACCGCATGGCGCAGCACGGCGACCGGTGAGAGGCCATCCGCCAGGACGAAGGCCGCGTCGTATTCCGCTGCCCGTCTCTTGAGTGATGGGACCGATGTCGCGCACAGGCGCCGCCCACGGTCCGGGCGCCGGAGGTACTCCGTGCGGTCGCGCGCGTCGCTTTCCACCGCAATGGTTTCGAGGTTGAGCTGGCGTATCTCCAACAGCAGCGACCGCACGTCGAACGGTGAATGCACCGCATCGCGCGCCCGGGCATGCGCCAGCCGGAAGTCGAGCAATTCGGAGGTTTGCAGGCTATTGCCTGCGCGCCCCAATCCGACGCGAGCCATGGTGAACTGTCGTAATGCGATCATCCCGTGGTGCCGACCAGCGCCAGCATCTCCGGCAGTTCGGGCCGCTTGCGCTCCAGCCACTCTTCAAACTCCGGTGCAGGCCGCCGCTGAAACAGGGCTCGCAGGTAAAGCGCATCATGGAACGAACTGCTCTGGTAGTTCAGCATGATGTCGTCCGCACCGGGAACACCCATGATGTAGTTAACCCCGGCTGCCGCGAGCATTGTCAGCAAAACGTCCATATCGTCGTCGTCGGCTTCCGCATGGTTGGTGTAGCAGACGTCGCACCCCATGGGGAGCCCCAGCAGCTTGCCGCAGAAGTGATCCTCCAGGCCGGCGCGAATGATCTGCTTGCCGTCAAATAGGTATTCCGGACCAATGAAGCCGACCACCGTGTTCACCAGCAGCGGATCGAAGGCCCGCGCCACGGCATAGGCGCGTGCTTCGCACGTTTGCTGATCGACACCGTGATGGGCGTTGGCCGAGAGAGCGCTTCCCTGGCCGGTTTCAAAGTACATCACCTGGTTGCCCACTGTGCCGCGCTTCAGTTCCAGCGCTGCCTGGCGTGCCTCTTCGAGCAGCGCCAGTTTGATGCCGAACGAGGTATTGGTCTGCTCCGTGCCGCCGATGGATTGAAAGACCAGATCGACGGGAGCGCCTTGGCGTAGCGCGTCCATTTGAGTCGTAACATGAGCCAGCACGCAGCTTTGGGTAGGGATCTGATACCGCACTCGAATGGCATCGATCAGCCGCAACAACGAAACAACCGACTCCACACTGTCGGAAACCGGATTGATGCCGATGACGGCGTCGCCGCTTGCCAGCATCAGGCCATCCACAATGCTCGCGGCGATACCCTTCGGGTCGTCCGTCGGGTGATTGGGCTGCAGCCGCGTAGAGAGGCGTCCCGCGAGGCCAATGGTGGTCCGGAACCGCGTGACCACCCGAATCTTGGCCGCGACAGTCACCAGGTCCTGCAGGCGCATGATTTTAGACACAGCGGCGGCCATTTCGGGCATTAAGCCAGGCTGAAGAGCTGTGAGCGCCTCGCCAGTCGCGGTCTCGCTCAAGAGCCAGTCGCGGAACTCTCCTACGGTGAAATGAGAAACGGGTGCAAACGCAGCAGAGTTGTGCCGGTCGAAGATAAGCCGGGTCACTTCATCGGTTTCATAGGGGACCAGCGGCTCGTCGAAGAAAGCTTTCAAGGGCAGATCGGCAAGAGCCATTTGGGCCGCTACGCGTTCCTCGGCGGATTCAGCAGCAATGCCCGCCAGTTCGTCACCGGATCGAAGCGGCGTCGCGCGCGCCAGCAACGTCTTCAGGTCGGCAAACCGATAGATCCTGCCTCCGACGGTGTGTTGGAACGCGCTCATACGCGAATGGACGGCGCTTATCGCCTATTGAAGTGGAGAGAAATCCGTGGGCTCGAGGAACACAGACTCCACCTTCTCGACGATTTTTCCGTTCGCTTCCGAAGCCTTCTGGACGGCCTGCCATTCGGGATCGTCCCTGAACGCCGCCCAGGACTTGGTCGCTGCCTCCCGGCTCGGGAAGGCGAGCAGATAGTACAGTTGTTTGCCTTTCTTCGGGTCGTCGGTTGGGTTCCAGTAAGCGATGTTGGTCATCCCGTGCTTCTCGAAAATCTTGGTGGTGTGGTCGCGAAAGCGGGCGAGCAGATCGTTGTATTTGCCGTCGTAGGTGGTATAGATGCGCAGTTCAAACGTGCGCGGCGTGGCCGCGTGGACGGTACGGCTGGTGCCTAACCAATAGCCGGCAGAGAAAACGGCGATCGCAGCAAGCGTGGCGTTGAGGAGATGCTTCTTCATATCCATACAGCATATGCCTGTTGAGTGGCGGCTCAGGCGTACCAGGCGAAAGCTGTTATTCTTGCCTCGTGGCTGACACCATTGAGGGCAAGACATCGGTAGAAGTTTTCTGCTCTTATTCGCATCGGGATGAAGAATTGCGCAAGCAGTTTGACGCACACGTCGCGCTGATGCGGCGCAACAACTTGATTCGGGTCTGGCACGACCGCGAGATTCTAGCGGGGGACGACTGGGCCGGCGAAATCGATTCACATCTGAACAGCGCTGATCTGATTACATTGTTCGTCAGTTCCGATTTCCTGAACTCCAACTACTGCTACGAGAAAGAAGTGGCGAGAGCGATGGCGCGACACCTGGAGGAGAAGATCCTGGTAGTGCCGATTATTGTCAGGGCTTGCGATTGGCAGGACGCGCCATTCGGCAAGTTACAGGCGGTCCCAACCTACGGGAAGGCGGTCGCCTCCTGGCCAGACAGAGATGAAGCCTGGACTGAGGTAGCTAAGCATTTGAAGCTGTGCGTCGCAGAATTGCTTACACGGCTAACCACACGATTGCGGCGCCTGAAGGAGATCGAAGCAAGCGGCGAAGATACGCTGTGCTTTATCTTCAATACCGATGATCCAGCTGCCCAGGCCGACCAGGAGGCACGAGCGCGAAAGTGGCAGCAAGGACTGCGCGCTGAACGTTCGAGCGTGTTAGCGCGGGCGACCGGGAAAATCAAAGCCATTCTAGACGACGTACAAATGGGCGCTACGCCCGAGGCACTCGCGAAGTACGAAGAGTGGAGCCGGTATATCCAGGCTCCTCGTTAACGCGGTGCGCTATGCAGCTGCCGCCCTCAAAGTGCCACGGGCGCGAGAGCTCGTCCCTCGACGCCGCGCTTGGCACGGCCAGTGGAATCGCGCACGACCAAGTGCGTTTCGATGACGATGTCCTTGGCTTCGGGCGCTGCTTCACTCGAATCGGGTACCAGAGCACTAAACACCAGGTGGCCGATACGCTCGCGCGGTATGTGGACGGTGGTCAAGGATGGATACGAATACTCGGAGAGCTTAATGTCGTCAAAGCCTGTTACCGACACGTCCTCGGGTATCCTCAGGCCTCGTTCGTGCAGCTCGCGCATGACACCGACCGCCATAAAATCGTTGGCGCAAATGATAGCGGTAGGATTGAATCCCGATTTTAGGACCTCATGCGCCGCCGCGCGGCCGCCGTCCAGCCCGTCCACGGTGGTGATGGTGGTCCACTCAACCGCGGGCGACAGGTGCGCGACGGTCTTGCGGAAGGTCTCTTCACGGACACCGAGCGGACCCAAATTCGAGTGATGGCTGACGAAGGCCATGCGATTGTGGCCGTCACGATGAAGATGGTTCACCACCCGTTCGATGCCTTGTCCGTAGTCGATACGGATGTTCCAGATGCCCTTCTCACTCGTGAAGGCATCGTAAAAGACGATGGGGTTCTTGTTCTCGGTGAGTTCGTGAACCAGGCTAGGGTCCATCTCCGAAACGATGAGCGCCAACCCGGCAACCCGCCGGGCAAGCATCAGGCGGATGCTCTTGACCAGCTGTTCGCGCTGGTAGTCGGTGTTGGCGACGACGATTTCGTAGCCTTGGGAATGCGCGTCGGATTCCGCCGCTTTGATGATGTCGAAGAAAAACGGATTCTCCATGTTTGACACAATGATCCCGAGCGTGCGGCTCTTGCCGCCGGCAAGATTGCGTGCATGGAGGTTGGGGTGGTATTTGAGCTCATCGATCGCCTGCATCACGCGGGCGCGCGTGGAACCCTTGACGGCGACCGCATTATTCAAAACCCGAGACACGGTCGCAGTCGAGACATTCGCCTTTTTAGCAACTTCTTCGAGGTTCATGGCTTGCACCGCAAGTCTATGCTAAATCGACGAGGAAATTCAATACCACTTAAGCTCTAACGCATTTCAGCTGCCGTGCGCGGGGGCCAAACGGGGAACCAGCCTCCAAATCTGGGCTTTCCCTAGTGTTCGACTCGGGCGAGGGCTGCCTGGTACTCCTTGACTGAAATCAGCGGCACAGTGGCCTGACGTTTCTCGCCATCGTGCAGCTCAATCAAGCTTGACTTGGAAGCCAGCCGATTCCTGAGGTCGTCGCTACCCCAGGCTTCCCGGTCAAAGTCCTCAAGCGCATACAGCCGGTACTTGCCGGGCGCCAACGGGTTGATCTCGAACTGGCCTCCGGCCGGCACACGCTCGAGCCTCGCGGTTCCTTGCGTTGCTTCGTTCATCAGCACGATGGTAATAGCGGGAACCGGCTCGGTTCCGTTCGTCACAACGCCCGTAATAACGCCGGTGCTGAGAGCTAAAACCACTTCGATGGTTTGCGGCAAGCGCCCTTGCAAATCAACCATGTCGCCTGCCTGGAGTTCGCCGTCAATCAGTATGGCCTTGACAAAGTAGTGATGGGGGTTCGGCCAAAAACTGAAGCGATAAACGTCGGGCGGTAGCCGGCCGAAATGCCAGGTGCCGTCTTCGTTAACGGTCGCTTGGAAACCATTGGCAGGATTCCTGCCGTCTACCGTAACTTGATCGCACGCAAGCGCCGTTTTTGATCCTTCCAGATGGACGGACACGTTGATATCGGCTGGCTCGTTGGGCTGGAGCACGACCCCGTCTGCGTCCCGTTCGGTTACATCGGCTTGTTGCCGCTGCGATGACAAACTGAGGCCGGGCGTATAAGCGAAAAGCGTATACACGCCGGGAGTGAGACCGTCGGCGTGGAAGCTGCCGTCTTTTTCCACCGTGGCGGCTCCATGCAGGTTTTCGTTCTGGATGGCGAGCCATATTTGGGGTAAACCGCTGGATTGAACATCCCAGGAAACGTGCCCAGCGATGCGGCGGGACGATGCCTTCTGAATGGGAATCGTAATGCCCGTGATTTCCTGCCCGCCCTTGACTGCGATGGGCGCGGCGCCCGCAATAGCCAGCGCGCCCTTGTAAAACGTCTCCACCTCGCGCTCTCGAACCGGATGACCGGAGCTATCCAAAGATCTGTTGTCGGTGCGGTTCATCTTCGAAGAATCGGGAAACGCCGGTAAGCCGCTGAGGTAATACGTGCCCGGGGCGATACCCCACAATCGAAAGCGGCCCTGCTCATCAGCCCACTCAGAATTCACATCTGACGGACGGTCTTGTAACAAGAAACGCTTGTACAATCGCACCTGTCCGTAAGAAATAGGGTCGCCGTCCGAATCCGTGACGACACCGCTGATGGTGGCTTGCGGCATCATCTTCAGAACGAGAGGTGGCTCCCTCCGGACCGCGCTTACGATAACCGGCAGCCCTGGACCGTTCGCGTGTTGTTCACCGTAGGTGATGCCGAGATAGCCCAGTTTCTTGGCAACAACTTTGTAACTTCCCGAGGACAAGCGCTCAAAACAAAACTCGCCCTTGGCATTGGTGAGCCGGCGTACCGGCGGCGATTCGCCCTGATCAGCGGGTGAGCCGGCAAGAATCTTGACCTGAGCGACTGGCCGGCCGCTGATGGCATCGAGGACCGTCCCCGAGATGGAGCACGTATCCTGGGCCGCCAGAACAGCCGTGAAAAGCGGCACCAACAGCAGCAACAAGCTTCTCGTCATAGGCCTAGCGCGGTCAACGGGCGCTCCACATCATTGGATGCGAGTAATTTCACCTGAACCGGAGTGCGGCTGCTTTCGGCCACGTTCACTTCCACGCCTGCACTGCGAACCTGCTCGAAGAAGTCGCGATTCTCCCAAAGACCCGCGTCCACATCTTGTGCCGCGAAAGCATAATACTTCCCGGGCGGCACGCCTGTGAAGGAGAAATGACCCGCCTGGTCAGCCGTCGTAAGAAAGGCGCCGGCATGATCGAAGCGAGCGAGGGCAGAGATGAGTGCGACCTGCACGGCGCCCGCTTTTTCTTTCGGCACGTCACTGTCGTCCTGGGACACCGTCCCTACCACACGGCCGGCTCCTTTGGTGACCGTGATTTCAACTTCACCCACCGATCCTTGCGAGAAGTCGATGACTTGCCCAAGAACTTCCTGGCCGCCATAGGAAATGGATTTCACATAATCCTGGTCGGAACCGGGCTGGAGGGAGAGGATGTATCGTCCAGCCGGAGCGCTGACCCGGAATGTGCCGTCCTTGTCGACTTCGCCAAAGGTGTTGGAAGTTGGTCCGAGATCGGCTTCGAGCAACATGATCGCGTAGCCCGTCGTCCGGACCGCCGCGTTGTCGAACTGGATGGTTCCGGAGATTTCGACCGGCGCCGAAACCGGAATCAGGATGCCTTTCAAATCTCCGGCCTTGATTTCAATGGGAAGACTGGCGCTGGGGTACACGCCCGACCGTTCGCCGACAACCTCAAGCTGATAGGCACCGGCTGGGAGGCCGTCCATTTGGAACGTTCCGTCCCGATTGACTTCCGTCTGCCCCGCCGGCCAGTTTTGCCTGTCGAGGCCGTCACGCACGGCTACCACGGACGGAAGCGCGTCTGGCTTCGGTGACGCGCCGATTCTTCCCCGGACGGAGAACGTCTCCGCGGTATGAAGACGAAAGTCCATACCCGGCACGTTTCCACCGGCAGGAACTTCAACGAGCTTGGCGGCAGCCAGCGTTTGTGCATCCGGAAAGAACACCGGCAGCCGCCGCTTTTCCGGCTTGCCCTGGTCTTCGACATAAGGTGCATCGTCCAACGACGCATAAAGGTAGTAACGGCCTGCCGCTAACCCAGTGATCCGAAATTCTCCGGAGTCGTTGGTCAGGCCGTGGCCGGATTGGTTGTATTCACGATGGCCGCGGAACCAGACCGGCTTATAAGCCTCCACCAAAACTCCAACCACCGGCTCACCAGAATCGTCGAGCACTTTGCCGGAGACGATGGATGCGCGGGTGAGCTTCAGCTGCAGATCCGACAGCATCGCGCCCGCGGCCAAGCGGAGCATGGTGCCCTTGCTGTCGTACCGAAGCGAGCCGAGAACGGCTTCTAAATAGCCCGTATGCACTCCACGAAGCCAATAGTCGCCAGGCGGAATGGCGTGGAACCTGAAGCGGCCGGATTGATCTGTCGTGGCCCGGTAGCTGGCGCCTGAACTGGACCAGGGCGCCAGCTCGATAGTCGCCTTGCGCAGAGCCTCGCCAGTGTACGCGTCTACGGCGGTACCCTCCACAGCGTATTTTTGATTGTCGGCTTCGGAGGGATTATCGAGATCGTGCCCGTAAGCCGCCAGCGTCGCGACAGCCGTCAGCAGTGCGAGGGAGGAGCACCGGCACAACATCTTTTCAGCTTACGTTTTCCGGGGGAGCTGCGTTTCGTCATTCCGGTTTTACGAAAATCGTACCTGGAGTCCAGGGAGCATTCATCCAGGAGGCCTATGAACCGACGTGACTGTCTGAAAGCGCTTGGCGTTATTTCGTCAGGGCTCGCGACCTCAACCCGGGAGGATCTCTGGGCAAAGACCGTAACGGCGGCCGAATGGCGCACCTTTGAGGTGGTAGCGCGTATTGAAGTTTTGAAGCCATCCGGCACAACCCGTATCTGGGTACCGACGCCGCTGATCACTGCGACGCCTTTCCAGAAAGCATCCGTCAACACCTTTGAATGTGAAGGTGGAACAGCGAAGATTCTCGAACAGAGTACCGAAGCCCTTGGAATCATCGCAGCGGAGTTCCCTGCCGGGGCAAAACCGATTCTTACCTTGAGAGGCCGAGCCGCTACCCGGAACTGGGCGGTTGACCTTGCCTCGCCGGGCAAGGCCCGGAAGATGAACGCCTCGCAACTGAGTGAGTTCCTGGCGCCAACGAAGCTGCTGCCTCTCGACGGCATCGTGAAGCAGAAGGCAACTGAAATAACAACAGGCGCCAGGACGGACGTAGACAAGGCGCGCGCGATCTACGAATGGGTCGTTGAGAATACCTATCGCAACCCGAAGACGCGCGGCTGCGGCACCGGCGATATCCGTTTCATGCTGGAGTCCGGAGATCTAGGCGGCAAGTGTGCCGATCTCAATGCACTTTTCGTAGGTCTCGCGCGTGCAGCCGGCCTTCCGGCGCGCGACGTGTATGGCATTCGAGTCGCCCCGTCGGAGATGGGGTACAAAAGCCTGGGTACATCGTCGAGCAACGTGACGAAATCGCAACATTGCCGTGCGGAGGTTTACCTGACCGACTATGGCTGGGTTCCCGTCGATCCCGCGGACGTGCGAAAAGTCATGCTGGAGGAAGCGCCGGGAAATCGCACCCTCGACGACGAGATGGTGAGAAAGGCCCGCGTCCGTTTGTTCGGATCATGGGAGATGAACTGGATGGCATACAATTTCGCACAAGACGTGGCCTTACCTGGATCGAGCGGCCTGCCGCTGCGTTTCATGATGTATCCTCAAGCAGAAACCGCAGAAGGCCGTCTCGACAGCCTCGATCCCGACGGCTTCCGGTACGAAATTACTTCCCGAGAGATCCCGGCTGTGGGCGGCTGACTCAGGCAACGAAGAAGGTCCGGCACGCAATGACACACAGCGGTCGGCCTACGACGAGAGCATTCGGTCGATTGCCGTTTCCAGCAGCTTTGGATCTGTCTCGCCGATAAACGATTGGACTTGCTTGCCGTTGCGATCGAACAGAAACAGCGCCGGTAACGCGCCGCTCCATTTCGGATCGATCGCATTGATGAAGTCGTCATCGCTGCTGGCATGGCGCACGTAATGCGGCGCGGGCGCCCCTTGCCGTTCGACAAACTGAGCTGCCGCCGACTCCTGCTCTGGTTCGTCGCAGGAGACGGTGACTAGATCCAGACCCCGGCGCTTCTGCGCTGCGTATAAGCCGACCAGTTTCGGCATTTCCGCCCGGCAGGGTGAGCACCAGGTTGCCCAGAAATCCACCAGCAGTATTCTTCCGTGATGCGCCGCGACCATCCGCCGGAAGGCGGCTTCATCCAGGGGTGTTAAAACGACGGCCGCTATCGATTTTGGCTTAGGCCACCAGAGCGCGGCGAAGCCGATGAACCAACTCCTGATCCAGTTCCGGCGATTCATGTGCCCTTCGGTCCGCGCTTGATGGAACAGCCGAACGCCTTGGTTTCCGTTTGAGGAGGTTCTTTGCCCGCGAGAACTGCGTCCAAGGCGAGCCGCAACCGCTGGGTTGTGACGCGCGCAACATTCTGGGCGTCGTCGATAGAGCCGTGGTAGCGAATGATGCCAGATGCATCGATGACGTAGGTTTCCGGCGTCACCGTAGCGCCAAACTTGTCGGCGAGCACGTTGTTCTCGTCCTTATAAACCGTGAACTGAAAGCCATGTTCGCGGGCGTGTTCCTGTACCGCAGCGGCCGGTTCGGTGCGATTCGCGTTGAGGACGATGAACTTTACCCCTTTCGAGGCGTAATCCTTATACAAGTCGTTCATCCGGTCGTCATAGGCGTTGGACACCGGACACTGCACGGAGATGAACATCACCAAGGTGACATTCCCTTTCAGATTGTCGAAGTGCGCCGGAACGCCATCGAGTTGTGTGGCAGAGAGCCCTAGGACGGTAGAACCGACCTTAAACTCTTGACCACAAACAGACGAAGCGGCGACAAGGGCGCTGAAAAAGAATGCTGTTACACAATGTTTCATCCGTTGCTCCTATCTCAGACATAGACGACTGGGCAGGGCTGACTGTTATCTGCTGCGGGCCTAAAAAGTGTTAAATCCATAGAGATAAGCTGCTTTGCAGTTAAGACTAAGTTATAAATATTAAACTTGACTTTATAAAGTTATGCCTTGACTTATAGATTCGTATCCGAAATGATGGACTGTGCGTTCGTATAAGCAATACTGCCCACTCGCGAGGGCGCTGGATGTGGTTGGAGACCGCTGGACTTTGCTGATCGTGCGTGAGCTGTTGATCCACAAGTCCTGTCGCTACACCGATTTGCGCAACGGACTGCCGGGCATCGCCACCAACTTGCTCGCTGATCGGCTGCGGGACCTCGAACAGGCGGGACTGGTATGCCGGGAGGAAGCGCCGCCGCCCGTCGCGACCACGTTGTTCCAGCTCACCAAGCGAGGCGAGGAACTGGAACCGATTGTGACCGAGCTGGGGCGATGGGGCTCCCCTCTTTTGGCGAAAGCCGCCCGGACCGATGCTTTCTGTACGCACTGGCTCTTGCCGCCGCTGAAGATTCACCTCGTGGACCAAACCCCGGAAGGCCCGGCCGCAACCATCGAGCTGCGGACGGGCGATGAGCCAATGACGATCAGTGCCGCCGATGGCGTGGTCAGTGTACGACTGGGTCCGGCTCAGGATGCCGACGCGGTTCTAAGCGGGAGTCCTCAGTTGGTTCTCGGGCTACTGGCGGGGAAACTCGATCTCAGGCAGGCGAGGTTGGCGGGAATGCAGTTTGAAGGCAACGCCGAGATTCTACGAAGAGTGAGGATCAGGACGGATAAGTGAGCGGCTCCTAGCGGCTGCGTCACAAGGGGCGAATCGAGGCGGCGCCGATTGCTGGTCTAGGTCACCACTCGGGAACGGCCTGTTGCGGAAAGCGTGCCACCCCGTTGTGATACGTTTGCGGTCGCATGGTTCACAACGGATTTGATCTTAATGCGGCCGCCCGACAGGAGATGATCGACAGAGGCTTCCAGCCGGACTTTCCGCCCGATGCTGCGCGGCAACTGGAATCGCTACGAACTCGCCCGCCGTCCGCCCCTGGTGCAGATGTGCGCGATTTGCGTTCGCTGTTGTGGTCGTCCATCGACAACGATACCTCACGGGACCTGGACCAGGCCGAGGTGGCGGAGCGCGTGAGTACGGGAATCCGCGTTTTGGTCGCTATCGCCGATGTCGACGCCGACGTGCCCCTCGGGTCGCCCATCGATACGTATGCCGGCGGTGAGACCACCAGCGTCTACACCGGCATCCACACCTTTCCGATGCTGCCGGAGCAGTTGTCCACCGGTCTTACTTCTTTGAACGAGGCCGCCGATCGCTTAGCGGTAGTCATCGACATGGTGGTCGCTCCCAACGGCTCCGTCACCTCCGGTGGCGTCTACCGGGCACTGGTGCGCAATCAGGCCCAACTCACTTACAACGGCGTGGGACCGTGGCTGGAAGGAACCGGCGTGGCTCCGGCGAAGGTGACTGCTTCCGCGGATCTCGCGGCGCAACTGAAGCTTCAGGACGAAGCGGCACAGATCCTGTTTGAAGAACGGCAAAGGATGGGTGCGTTAAACATCGACCGCGTGGAGGCCGAGGCGGTAATTAGTGATGGGCATGTCGAGGGCATCAACATCCGTCAGAAGAACCGGGCCACCGAGCTGATTGAGAATTTCATGGTGGCTGCGAATGGTGTCATGGCGCGGACGCTCACCAACGCCCATGTCTCTTCCATCCGCCGGGTGGTACGAACGCCGGAGCGCTGGCAACGCATCGTCGATCTCGCCGCGCGCTATGGCGACAAGCTGCCGCCGCAACCCGAGTCGGGAGCGCTCAATCTGTTCCTGCAGAAACGAAAGGCAGCCGATGCCGTGCACTATGCCGACGTGTCGCTGGCTGTCGTCAAGTTGATGGGACCCGGTGAATATGTTTTGTCACGGCCCGGCGATCCGAATCAGGGACACTTCGCCCTTGCCGCGCCGGACTACACCCATTCCACCGCTCCGAACCGCCGTTTCGCCGATCTGGTTACGCAGCGGCTCATCAAGTCATCGCTCGCCAAACAGCCGCCGCCTTATTCCGATCAGCAACTCGATACCATTGCCCGGAATTGCACCCTGAAAGAAGATGCGGCGCGCAAAGTGGAACGGGTGATGAATAAGCGCATTGCGGCTGTGGCGCTGCAACATCGTATCGGCGAGACCTTCGCCGCCGTGGTGACCGGCGTTACGCCGAAGGGTGTTTTCGTGCGCATCTCGAACCCGCCTGCCGAAGGGCTGCTAGCCCGTGGCCAGCAAGGCGTAGATGTGGGCGATCAACTGAAAGTGAAATTGCTGAGCACCGACCCGCGACGCGGGTATTTGGACTTTGGAAGGTAGCTATGTCGTCCAGTCCGCCGTTTTCAAGTTCTCGATCCGGCTGCGCCCACGGAAACCTTAGTCACGTTAGCCGCCAATTAGCACATAATCGCAGGGGAGGAACACCGATGCCTCATCGCGTGAGTTTCATGCTGACTTTTCTGATCCTGGCCCTGGTCTTTCCAGCGCTCGCCGCGGACCCTACCGGCAAATGGACCGCGACGTTTGACACCATGGTCGGCCAGCAGAAGTACACTTATGAGTTCAAACTGGTGGGCGACAAGCTCACGGGGAAGGCCATCTCGCAGAACGGCGAAGCGGAGATACAGGACGGCAAGGTCTCGGGCGACGTCATCACATTCGTCGAAAACATCAACTTCCAGGGAAACGATCTTCGCATTGAGTACACGGGCAAGATTTCGGGCGACGAAATAAAGTTCACCCGCAAGGTCGCGGAGTACGCGACCGAAGAACTGGTGGCGAAACGGGAGAAGTGAGTACGTCGATGACCGGCAAATCCGTTCCTTTACTTTGTGTGGTTTTTGCGGTCGCCGCGTCGATCAACGCCGCGGCTCAGAGCACAGGCGATCCGGCGGACATTGACAGCATCCAACACCTGATTGCGGACTACGCCAAGGCCGTTGACACCGCTGACTTGAAACTGGTCGCTCAGATATGGTCGAATTCGCCGGAGGTGTCATTCATTCATCCGCAAGGGCATGAGCATGGTTTGGACCAAGTGGAGCAGCATGTCTTTCGCCAACTCATGGGCGAGACTTTCTCGGAACGAACCCTCAGCATAAAAAACGTGTCGATCCACGTCTACGGAGATACAGCTTGGGCTGAATTCTACTGGGACTTCAACGCGAAGTTCCGAAAAGACGGCACCGCTTTGGCGACGAAGGGCCGTGAAACGCAGATCTATCACAAGGAACAGGGCCGGTGGCGCTTGGTGCACGTACACTATTCCGGCATGCCCGTCACACAGGAACGTTCAGGATTCTAGGCTGAGCGGCCGGGCCACAATCGGGATTGGTCGGTATGTCTGGTGTTACGGAACCGGCACGGTCAGCGACCCTATCGCGTTCGTGCTTTGATCCAGCACGATGAAACGAAGCTTCTGGGTACCGTCCTTGAGCGGATGATCCATAGGCAGCGGAATCCCCGTCTTCAAGACGGCATCGCGTTGCTCTCCGGTCAGGCTGAGAGTCGAACTTGATACCGTCGGTTCGCCAATTGGTCCGCCCGCCCCGATGTCGGAGATCAGAAACGTCAGGCCACCAACGAAATGGCCGCCCTGCTCGCGCAGCAGCAAGTCAGCCACATTGATCTGGACCTGCAAGCGCACCGCTTTCGGGGTTCCGGCGGGAGTGATGGTCGCGCGCAAGCCGACGTCCGCAAGGTCATTGGGGTTCTGATAGGCGGCCACCAGAGCGGCCTGCTGCCTGGCTGCCGGCGGACGCTGATCCGGAAGCGCATAGTACCGCTGCTTGCTGATGAACTTCAAGCTCTTGCGCTCGGACCCGACTTTCACCTTGTGAAACTTCGAATCCCAGTTATCGGCCGCAGGCTCATAGGCGATCGAATAACTGGCAGCGGCGTCTTTCGAAACTTGCTTCACGACGGCGTCGATGTCGCCCTCGAAGTAGGACCGTCCGCCGGTAAGACCGGCAATCATATCCATGTCGCGTGAAAGGTCCGGGCCCGGGCTGTACGAAAGCGGATTGACTGCGACATTGTCCCGGTCGAGCGTGATGCCTAAATGGGGCACGTACAGCGAGCAATCGATCCAATCGCCATTACATGTGGTTTTCGTGTTCGAGACATTGGGAACGACGTTGGTTATCCAGACAATGTCCCGCAGGCCGGGGACCGCCGCGAGTTGGTTGCCGAGCGTTTCCAGAGCGACGTATGTCTTCTTAACATCGTCTTCGTCGCCCATCCCCGCAGGCCGGGCGTGGCTAGCGCCTTTCATGGCCTTGTCGAACGCGTCCCCAACATCCTGAGGCCACGTCTTGTCGGCAGCGGACTTCGGACCGATCGCATGGAGGGGAACAAGCGTGCCCTCCAATGTCAGCAGATAAAAATAGACGCCTTCCCCCGATTCGATTTTAGGGAGAGATGCGCGTAGCTTGTGCCAGATGTTGAGGCGGTCTGACGGATTGTGATGCAGGATGTCGAAGAGAATCACAACCGAGCGCGGCAGCAGACCCGCTGGCCGATTCGAATACTCGTTCGGCCCTAACGGGCCGCCCGGTTGCGCGAGGTTATTTCGCCGGAAAAAAAGCAGAGACTCCGGCTTTCCCTGCTCGGTTACGTTCAGGTCGTTAGCGTTCAAATTGGCGACCGGCTCATTGCCTTCCAGCGCCGTCACGTTTAAGTGGACCAGTGTCCCGGGCGGGTTGAATGCCGGAGCTTGGGCAAAGAGCAGCGAGGCGGCCAACGCCACGCCGCCAACCAGTTTCCTGGCTATGAACATTTGATTTCCCCCATCGTCGAGCTCTTCCGCTCGAATGAACCTACAATCTATCGCACGGGTGAGATTAATCGACTGCAAGTCAGAAACCTGAGCGCGGAGGCGCGGCGGTTACTACGCTCCGCAGCGCCCCGAGTGAGAGGATGGCCGATCGAAAGCACGGTCTCACATACCCTTGTGTTTATGAAGAACATCACTCTCAGCGTGGATGAAAGAGTGCTGGCCGTCGTTCGCCGCTACGCCGCCGGGCAGAATTCGACTGTCAGCGCTTTGGTGCGTGACTACCTAACGAATCTCGCCGCGCAAGAGGACCGGGCCGAACGAGCCCGTGCCCGCCTGCGGAAAAAGACCTGGTCACGCGATGATCTTCACGCCCGCCAAAGTCGTTCTTGAAACCAAAGTCATAGTCCGCGCAGCGACTCAAACAGGCAAAGACGAGCACAAACTCTAGGTCCTTCCGGCGTACTTTGAACGCACCGCGATACACTCCAACCTATGCCCGTTCTTTTGCGCGTTCAGCTGAGCGTGATGATGCTGCTGGAGTATGTCATCTGGGGGGCCTGGTACGTCACCCTCACCACCTACCTCACCGCGACCCTGCACTTTTCCGGAACGGAAGCCGGTGCGGTTTTTGGAACGACCGCGCTCGCCTGCATGATTTCACCGTTCTTTGTGGGCCGAATCGCCGACCGTCTGTTTGCGATCGAGCACGTGTTGGCGTTTCTGCACCTGCTGGGCGCGGCGATCCTGTTTCTGCTGACGCGGGTCTCGTCCTTCGCGACCGTGTATGGGCTGATGCTCGCGTACTGCCTCTGCTATTTCCCCACCATGTCGCTGGCCAATACGCTAGCCTTCCGCAACATTAAGAACCTGGGCAAAGAGTTTCCGCTGATCCGCGTTTTCGGGACCATCGGCTGGATCCTGATCGGTCTGGTAGTGGGCGGCCTGCGCATCGAACGAACTTCGAAGCCCTTCCTGCTGGCCGCTGTCGCCTCGCTGGCCATGAGCTTCTTCTGCCTGTCGCTGCCGCACACCCCTCCGGCCGGGAAAGGACAACTCGTGAGCGTGCGAACCATGCTTGGGCTGGACGCGCTGGTGATGCTGAAGGACCGGTCGTTTGCGGTGTTTGTGGTGGCCTCGATCCTGGCTTGCATCCCCCTGACGTTTTACTTTTCTTTCACCAACGCCTATCTGAACGCGGTTGGTGTCGTGAACGCGGCCGGAAAGATGACGCTCGGGCAGTTTTCCGAAATCGGCATGATGCTGGTGATGCCGTTCGTGTTCAAGAAGGTCAATGTGAAGGGCGTCCTGCTGGCGGGACTGTTTGCCTGGACCTTGCGCTATCTGCTGCTGGCTTTCGGCAACGCCGGCAGCGGCATGTGGATGTTCTACGTGGCCATCCTGGTGCATGGCATTTGCTACGACTTCTTCTTCATGACCGGTCAGATGTACACCGATCAGAAAGCCCCGCCTCACCTGCGCGGGACGGCGCAGGGGCTGATCACGTTCGTGACCTATGGCCTGGGAATGTTAGTGGGCGCGCAACTTTCGGGCAGCGCCGTGGACTACTTCACGGATCTTTCGGGCAAGGTCAACTGGATGGCCTTCTGGTGGAGTTCCGCCGGCAGCGCCCTGCTGATTTTCCTGTTTGTGCTGTTGTTCTTCAAGGGCGGCGAGAAGATCCATACGAGGGCCGAAGAGATGGCAGCCGTCCGTGGAGATTGATTGCGTAAGCAAGCCTACAACCGGACGGTGATTTTCGACGGAGCGATGCCTTTCGGAGCCGTGACCCCAGCCTTTCTGAGGCGCGACCGTGAGGAAGCGCTCGCCCTCGCTCTATGAATCAATCCGCAAACATCGGCGTTAATCGGCGGCCATAATATGAATTCTTCACGGCCTCTCCGCACAACTTCTCCTGGAGCCGGCGAATCGCTGAAACCCTCACATCCCGGGCTCCGTCAGGATCGGTAGCTTTGGTGCCGGCGCGAAGGGGCGGAAAGGTTTTCGCTTCATGTCCGACGAGCATTCCATCGATCCGCACTTTCTGGTCACACCCGGCCAACGATCAAATCCGGCAACCGCCGGCTTGCTTTCGCTTGGCATCCATCTGCTTGGTTTCTTTCTGATCTGGCTGCTCTTCGCGCTGATGCGCAGCGGGACGCTGACTCCAGCCCTCGACCGTCTCCACGGTCCGGTCGCTTTGGAGAAGCTGGTTTGGCGCGCTCCGGCTCCTGCCGGCGGAGGCGGTGGTGGCGGCGATCACGCCCTCACGCCGGTTTCACTGGGCGCCGCACCGCCGATTGCTCATAAGGTGTTCATTGTGCCGACCCTGGTCACGAACCCGGACGCAAAGTTACAAGTGGCGCCTGCCCTGCTTGACGCCGAAGCACCGGAGATTCAGGCCGACCAGTATGGCGACCCCCTGAGCAAGTCAGGGCTGCTGTCAGCCGGACCTGGTGCGAACGGACTGGGCAAGGGCACACATGGCGGTGATGGACCCGGCGACGGTCCCGGTTATCAGGCCGGATCAAACGGTGGCATGCATGGCCCCTACAGCTTGGGACAGGTTTCGACACTCCCGATGCTACTGGTCAAAGTCGAGCCCGAGTATTCGGAACAGGCGCGGCAAGCCAAGTTTCAAGGAACAGTCTTGCTGCGAGTGATCATCGATGAGAAAGGCTTCCCGCGCCAGATTTCGGTAATTCGCCCGCTCGGCATGCAATTGGATGAGAAGGCGATCGAGGCCGTGAGGCATTGGCGCTTTAAGCCGGCCACGAAGGAGGGGAAAGCGGTGCCCGTCGAGGCGACGGTGGAAGTGAACTTCCGGTTGCTGTGAAGGGGCGCAGTGGCTGCAGGTAACGGGGCCTGCACTACTCACCAGCACAGTCATGGCAGGCCGAATATCTTGGGAGCGGAGGACACTCTAGGGCAGAAAATGCGCCACAGCGCCGACTCACTTGAATGCTGAGTACCACGACATCACCTTCGTCAATTCTTCTGCGTGTGCTTGCCCATTTTGTCAAGCATTCCAAGCAACTGAAGCAGGTGGGTTCGTTTATTTTCATCCATTCTATAGCCTTCAAGAAACCGCCGAGTGCCGGCATAGCTCCAAGAATGATTAAAGGTGGGGAGACCCGCGGCATATTTGATGAGGTCCTCATGGGCCAAGTTGGCATCCCCCATGCGGCCCTCTAACAGAAGGGCTGTTAACTTCATAAATCTAACGGCCAATTGATCGCTGACGCTTAAGTCCTGGAGCAAAGCTGGGGATTCGAGCAGTTCATTCGCACCATCGATCGTTTCTTTGAATCGGCCAGTAGTTATACACACCTCCACGTAATCTGCCTGCAGACCGGCGTCGTCGGGCGCCAAATCGCGCGCGGCCGAGAGTTCTCTATAGGCAGAGTCAAAATCTCCTAATTCTTCAAGGTAAATGCGCGATGACTTACGGTGGGCGCTGACATCATTCGGATCTAAGGCTTCTGCTTTTCGCAAGTTATCGAGTGCATGGTCAAAGTCTTGTTTTGATTCGTAAATTCTGGCTATTTCTTCGTACGCATATGTTGTCGGCTTAATCGATAACGCGTTCGTGAATTCTTTGAGCGCACTCCTTGGATCATCAGCAGCAAGCGATAGCAGGCCAAGAATGCGGTGCGCTCGTTCGTCACTTGGGTTAGCTTCGATCGCGCGCTTCAGTAACGTTTGCGCCTCGGGATATTCTTTATTCAATCGCAGATAGTCGGCAAGTTCAATCGTATTGGCGGTGGTCGGGACCAGGTGCAACGCATTTCGCATCGCTGACACTGCCCCACCGTGATCGCCTGCGCTGCTCAAAACGCTTGCCAATTCCAGGTATGCGCTCTCATTGTTATTATCAAGAGCGACAGCTCGCCGCAATAAAGTAATGGCCTCAGGTAGTTTGTTTGTGGCGGCAAGTTGCTTCGCCCTCCTCACCTGGGCGGCGGTCACCCAGTTGGCGACTTCCCGCTGTGGTTCGTTCGTAATCTCCGGCCTAAGCTGGATCGCGGATTTCAGTGTCGCCGTCGCACCCTCAAAATCTCCGACATGCGCCAGTTCACGAGCTTCACGCAAGCGGCACTCACCCAGCAAAAGTCTGGCCGCTTCTTCAGGATTCAACGTTTTAGAGGCAGAAAGAACATCGCGGAAACGAACCAAGGCATCGTCGAGCCGGCCTGCGCTGGCCAGCCCCTTGGCGGCAATCAGCTTTGACGACGGAGTATTGGAACAATCATCGCGATGCAGATAGTGACGGCACTCGTCCTCGTTCAGCGTGCGTGTTAGGCGCGAAGTCACGAGTGCCAGCAGCTCTATTGGTCTCATGGCGTAAAGGCGCACCGTCGAATCGCTCCCAGCCGCGGCCAACCTTCTGCCCTCTGGACTGAAAGCCACACTGTTGACAGCCGTATTAGGGGCCAGCAACGTGAATAGTTCGTGGCCGTCCAACGCGTTCCATAACTCGCCGTTGAGTCATATCCGCCAGTTGCCAACATAGTGCCGTCGGGACTATAGGCAGCGGTCAGAATACCGCTGGTATGCCCAGAGAGCGTGAGCAGCTCTTGGCCCGATTTGGAATCCCAAATTTTGGCCCAGAAAGGAGGCGATGTTCCAGCGGTTGCGATGCGCGTGCCGTCGGGACTGAACGCTACTTGATTCACCCAGATATAATCCCCGGCGACAGAGGTCGATTCACTCTGTGACCGCAAGTCCCAAACTTCTGCGGTTCCGCCCGGATGACCGGTGTCGTCACGGATCGCGATGGCCGCTCGCGTTTCGTCTCTGTTTAAATCAACCGCCTCAATTCCTCCATGACGGGTTCCGATTGTTTCGATTTGCTTACCGGATGTCGCGTTCCAGATCTTTGCGCTCTTGTCCAAGCTCCCCGTTATTAGGCGCTCGCCATCGCGGCTGTACGTGATACTAGTCACCTCCGCCTGATGCCCCCGTAGAATCAATAGCTCGGACCCATTTACTGCGTCAAAAATTCTGCCTGTTCCATCTGAATTCGCTGTTGCCACGCGATGTCCGTCTGGACTGAAAGCGACGCTCTTGACCGCGCTGCCCTTTGAAGCCGCCATCAACTCCCTTCCGCTGTCCGCCTGCCAAACTCGCGCCGTGCCGTCGTCGCTCGCCGTTGCAATTCGTTTGCCGTCCGGACTGAAGGCCACGTGGTTGACACTTGCCGTGTGGCCGGTCAGCGGAGGGTGCTCGTAGGCCTCTTCGCTCTCCCACACGATGGCTGTGCCATCCTCGCTTCCCGTGGCGATATGTTCACCGTCCCCACTGAAAGCTGCGCAAATGACATCCTCAGTATGTCCCGTGAAGGCGAAGATCTCTTTTCCAGAGCGCGGGTCCCCTAGCCGCGCGGTTTTATCCAAGCTCCCAGTAACCAGTCGAGAACCATCAGGACTGTACGCTACAGCGAACAGGGATGCCGTGTGATTGCCAAACTTACGAAGCTCACGCCCTGAAACAACATCCCATATCTTCACGACGGTTGCCGCTAGATTTACGACCGCCAACTGTTTTCCATCAGGACTGAACGCCACTCCTCTAACTTCGCCCTCGCTATCTAGTTCATGTAGTTGCCGACCTGAGACTGCGTCCCAAATTCGCGCGGCATTATCGTTTCCACCGCTGGCCACGAGCCTTCCATTAGGGCTAAAGGTGACCGTGTTCACTTCGCCGGTATGACCTTTTAGCGTCACCAATTCCTTGCCGGACGCCAAATCCCACAATTTTACGGTTGCGTCGCCGCTCGCCGTCGCCAAGCGCGATCCGTCGGAACTTACGGCTACGCTCCACAAACGGCCCGCGTGTCCACGGAACTCGCGCAGCCTTCGACACGAAA
Source organism: uncultured Acidobacteriaceae bacterium (assembly GCA_963740005.1). Taxonomy (GTDB): domain Bacteria; phylum Acidobacteriota; class Terriglobia; order Bryobacterales; family Bryobacteraceae; genus CAJCIT01. The sequence continues at coordinate 34,335 of CAVUCO010000018.1, forward strand.
CTGTATCCCACAAGCGTGCGACTCCGTCCTTCGAAGCAGTTACCAGCTTGCTCGCGTCCGGAGTGAACGCGAGTCCCAGTACAATGCCGGCTCCCTCTAGGTGAAATGGGCGCTCCGCACCGTCAACGGTATCCCAAAACCGAACTCCCGAATTATCGGCTGTAGCCAGCAAGCGCCCATCCGGACTAAACGAGACGGCCCTCACCATGCCCTGGCCGCCGGCAATCCTGATTTGTTGCCGCGATCTATGCAAGGCGCTATGCAGCGCATTCTGCGCCTCCACCGACACAACGCCTCCATTTGCCTGACTAAGCATCGCAGCCTCTAAGCCAAGTAAGAGGCTAAGCTGCGGATCCGCCGACAACACGTTGAGAGCGTTCGCGCTCAAACGTCCCGCCTCAGCGATATGCCGCTCTCTAATTGCCTGCTGTCGGGAAATCAGTGAGAAAACAAGAGCGATGGAGAGGACAACAATCACCGCACTCGTGATACCAATCTGAAGACGTCTTAACCGGGCTCGCCTGCGCCTGTCACGCTCTTCAATTTCAGCGCGACTCACGCCGCAGATATTCGCTAATACCCCATACCAGGAATTCTCGTAAGTGCCCCGATTTAATCGATGTCTCTTCGGATCGAAGCCCCGGTAGTCTATGCCGACCGGCATTCCCAGCGCTTCACACAGGACCGCAGGAAAAGCCTTTTCCTGTGTCTCATTGGGTTTTGCCTCATTATTCGGTATCCCACGATAAAGAACAGGGATGATCTTCCGCCGCTGGTCGTTATCCTCTCGGACGAATCGCCGGATTTCATCTTCAACATATTGGCTTTGCGCGGAGTCAGGCGAACAGATAACAAGTAACGTTGCGGATTGCTGAAGGTGGCGCTCGATAGAATCGTGATAGGCGGTTCCAACGAAGTCCGTTTGATCCCGGAAAATATCGAGCTTTCGCGCCTGAATGGAAAGACCTTTGGGAACCTGGAAGTTCTCGAGTGCTACTTCGAAAGCAGCTGCAAAACTCGCATCCCTTCGGGAATAGCTCATGAACGCGTCGTGTTGATATTTCCGGGGCTCGGTATCCACTTCCAGATCTACTCACTCTTGCGCGCTAGTTGCTCACCAAATTGTCTCGACCTTCCGTTTATAAAGGATACGACTGATTGCTCTCCGTTCCAAAAAACTGCTGCCTAGCGCGGCGGCTGGCCTGGTTCTCGTCTGTCGCGCCCTCCGTCAGGGGGCGCCAAATATCGAAGGGGCTAACTCCATAGAGCATGGATGGAAGCAGGCGCGTGAGAGCAGCTGCGCCGGCGAGAGCAGCGACGGTGCCAATGAGGACCGGGCGAAGCGACTGCTGCATCATCATGCGTAACACTTCGCGGGATGCGCGCCCAGCGTCATGTGGATGCCTTTCGGCGCCCACTGGTGGATGTTTTAGGTGAGAAAAGATGAATGCTACTCGGCCCGCAGCGCCTCGGATGGATCGACCCTGGTAGCCCTCCGCGCCGGTAAGTAACTGGCGAGCACCGCCGCAAGAATCAGTGCCGCGGACACGGCCGCATATGTCAAGGGATCAGCGGGGCTCACGGTATAGAGCAGCGACTCCATCAGCCGGGTCAGCGCCAGCGCAGCCGCTATGCCACAGGCTGCTCCGATGCCCGACAGAACCAGTCCGTAGCGGACGAATACCGCCATGACGTCCCGAAGGGTGGCGCCTAACGCAAGCCGTATTCCGATCTCGCGCGTCCGCTGCGAAACCGAGTAGGAGATGACACCATAGATGCCAATGATTCCTAGAAACAATGCCATACCGGCGGCGATGCCCAGCAGCACCAGCGTGAATGATGTGCGCGCCAGGGAACGGTCGTAAACCGATTCCAATGTTTTGACGTCCGCCAGGGGAAGACTCGGGTTCACGCTGGCAACTGCCTTCTGGAGATCTTGAAGCAACGCCGCCGATCCGGCCCTCGGCGTACGGATGACGAGACCTACGCTGCGGGCCACGAAAATCTCGGAGGATTCGAAATTTTTTTGCAGCAATGGCCAGTAAACAATGCCGGGCGCTTTCTGATCAACGCCGTCGTCGTGCAAATCGGCTACCACGCCGATCACGACCCGCCAGTCGTCCTTGAGCGTGGGCCGGATGCGTTTGCCGACCGCCAGACGCGGGTCACGCCACAATTCGCGCGCCGTGTTTGCTGAAACCAAGGCCACCGGCGTTTGGTTATACGTCTCTGCCCAAGTCAGATCGCGCCCCGCAATCAGACGTGCGCCCACGGCGGAGAAGTAGCCCGGCGAGACGTACTTATACCGCCGTATAGGAGGCACAGAACCGGCCGGGGTGGTCTGGTCCTCAGCGTAGACCGGATCGTTCCCGCCTCCATCCATAGGAATCGTACTGGTTACGGCGGCGGCAGAGACTCCCGCGACCGCCTCAATCTTGCGCAGAATTTCCTCTTCCATCCGAATGGCGCGCTCCGGTTCCTTCACCTGCGACTCCGGAATGGAGATGTGCAAAGTCTCCACCTCCTGCGCTCCGGAGAAGCCCGGGTCGACGTGGCGTAATACCTGGAAGGTGCGGATCATCAACCCCGAGCCCACTAGCAGGACAGAGGCCAACGCCACCTGTGCGACGACCAGAAGGCTTCGTGCGCGCTGGCGCTCCTTGCTCCCGGTAAGGGATCGGCCTCCGCTGCCTCGCAGGGCGTCGGATTCTTGAGGGCGCGCGTACTTGAAGACCGGGATCATACCAAAAAGCAAACCCGCGGCCAGCGAAATCCCGCCCGTGAACGCCAGCACTATGGGATCGATCGAGATCTCGTGGATGCGCGGCAAATGTTCGATTCCGGAAGCTGCAAGCAGTCGCAGAGCCCCATACGCGAGCGCCAAGCCGAAGGCTCCTCCGGCGAGCCCGAGAAGGACGCTTTCGAGCAGCAGCTCGCGCGCGATCCGCCGCCACCCGGCGCCCAGCGCGGCCCGCACCGCCAGTTCATGCCGCCGTTCATCGGCGCGCACCAGAAGCAGGTTCGCGACGTTGGCACAGGCAATCAACAGCACCATGCCAACCGTGCCCAGCAGCACCCAAAGTGTATTGCTGACATCGCCCACCAGCAGGTCCTTGAGCGAACGCAAGCGTGGAGCGATGCGGGAGGCCGCCCAGGCATCCGCGGCGAAGCCGGGATTGATCGGAAACTTAGCCGGAGCCATTTCGAGCATGCGTGCGACATCTGCGTTGGCCTGCGCCATCGTTACGCCGGGTTTCAGCCTGGCGACGCCTTGACAGCAGAAACTGATGAGGCGAGTGTCTCCGCGATTCATCCGCAGTGGCACCACCATCGAAATGTGGCCATCCAGGAATTGAAATGATGGCGGCATGACCCCAACCACCGTATGCGCATCGCCATCCAGAAGGATGCGGCGTCCCAGAACGGAGCGTTCTCCCCCAAAGCGCGATTTCCAATAGCCGTCCGACAGAATCACTGCACGTTCGCTTTTCGGATCATCGTCTGCAGACGTGAACCCACGCCCGATTGCCGGCTGGACTCCCAGCACCGCCAGAAAGCGGTTCGTCACCAGGAGGGCAGGGACCTCCTCGGGTTCGGCCACGCCCGTCACACTAGCGGTGTCGAACTGGTACATGCCGACGTCCTGAAACACGCGGTTTTCCTCGCTGTACGTGAAGTACAAGGAGGCCGCCAGGTTCATATCGTCGATATGGATGCCAGGGGCCGTGTGCCTCAAAGCGACAATCTGTTCGGATTGCGGATAGGGTAGAGGCTTCAACAACACGCCATTGATCACACTAAAAATTGCGCTCGTCGCGCCAATTCCCAGCGCCACCGTTAGCAAAGCGGCAATGGCGAAGCCTGGCTTTTGGCGTAGCCGGCGGACGGCATAACGCACATCGCCAAACAACGTATCGACCATGTTTTCCCACCCATAGTCGCGGACTTGTTCGCGAACCGCGGTCACGCTGCCCAGTTCCAAACGGGCAGCCCGTCGTGCGTCATCGGGAGAGAGTCCTCTTGCCACAAAGGCGGCCGTTGACTCTTCGAGATAGTGTCGGACCTCGTCGTCGACTTCCTGGTCGGCGGATCTCCGGTTTCTCAACACGCGTACACCGTGAGTGAACTGCCGCCAAAGGGACACGCGTTTATGCCTCGGCCTTCAGTAGACGCGCGATGGCAGACGCCCGCCGGTTCCAATCGGCCGTCTCAAGCTCAAGCTGCTTCTTCCCAGAGCGAGTCAGCGAATAGAACTTGGCCCGGCGCGAGTTGTCTGTCTGCCGCCATTCCGAATCCAGCCACCCGACTCGCTCCAGCCGCTGAAACGCTGTAAGAAGCGACCCGGGATTTACTTTGAAGACTTTGCCTGACACCTGCTCGATTCGGCGCGCGATCCCGAAGCCATGCATCGGCTCAAGGCTAAGCGTCTTGAGGATGAGCATGTCCAGGGTGCCCTGTATGACATCTGTGTTTGGCTCGTTTATAGGAACTCCGGCAGCATCGCACGATCAGAGTAACCCATCTTCATCTTGACTGTCAACATGTGATTAGCAAGGGGACAAACGGCTATCTCACTATGCGCACGCCCCCAATGAAAAACGGCGTGGTGTTTCCAGCCCGGCCGCGCGCTCCTCAGCTGATCGGGGACACCCCGGCCTGCTGTCATGCTCATTTCCAGTCTCTGAAAGCGCCCCCGGAGCGCCAGCCCGCCGTGCGCGCCACAGGCGTGTCCCCAATGCGACAATGTCCATCGACTGATGGCTTCCCAAGCTCCCAACGGGGTTTTCAGAGCAGCCGCGCGCGTGAGCGCGTGTTAACGGAGCCGTGACCGTCAGGGAGCGAATGTAAAGCTTCGGAAGCACGAAACCGGGGGATCGAATTCAGCGCACGCTTATAGGATCCGCGATTGGACGGTGATTTTCGATGGAGCGGATACAGGCCCAAGCCGACCGGCACCCGTCACCCTAGCCCGGAGCTTCACACAGACCTGAAACGGAGCGCACTGAATAGCCCGCTTGCAAAGGGCAACTCCTACTCTTCCGCTAAGCTTGCCGAGGCGCGACGGTGACGGAGCGCTTGCTAATTACTCAGCGTCACAATCACTACCGCGAGTGTATTGGCGGCAGTGAGCGGCTTCCCACCCGTGATGTCCTGCAGATAAAACAATTCACCGTTCGTTACCCAACTGCCCGTGATGGCCGTGCCGGTGCTGCCGCCCTGCACAAACAGCGGTCCGTCGGGCGCTCCCACACGTATCTGCACGGTGCCGCTGTTCGGAGCGCTCCACTGGATCTCGACGCTTGCGACGCCGCTCCCGTAGCTATTTGCTGGATTAGGAGTGGCCGTGATAAATGGCGTCGCCGGCTTCGCGAGGTGCGTAATCAGCATGGCCAGCGTGTTGCTCGGCGACGTCGCATTACCGTTGCTGGCGTTTTGCAGGTAGAACGCACGGCCGTCCGTGACGATCAATCCAGTCTGCACCGAACCCGGCGAACGGCCGGTAGCTAAGAGCGGGCCTGACGGTGAATCCACATGAATCTCCACCGGTATCGGCGAGGGCAAGTTCCATTGCAGCGTTGTCGACCCCACCTCGGTTCCGTTCACCACCACCCAATCGGTAATCGGATTCGGACTGGCCGCGAAGTAGGCGATTTGCCCGACGTGCACCACCAACTGGGCCAGTGTATGGGCGGGACTGAGTGGCTTGCCCCCACTGACATTCTGGAGATAAAAGACCATGCCGTTGGTGACCCAATCGCCCGTCGTTGCCGCGCCAATGCTGCCGCCACTCGCGAAGAGCGTTCCAGTTGGGCTTCCGACGTGAATCTCCACCGAAGTGGCCGTAGGGGCATTCCAATTCAGCGTGGTGGCCCCGACCGGCGGAGTCAGGATGGGATTGGGGCTCGCCGTGAAGACAGCCAGTTCCTGCTCGAGGTGGGTCACAACCGTCCCGATAGTGTTGGCCGAAGTCAGCGGCTTACCGCCAGTCACATCCTGAAGATAGAAGGTCATGCCGTCGGTGACCCAATCGCCGGTGGGCGCTGAACCCGCGCTCCCGCCCGCCGTAAACAGAGGTCCGGTTGGGCTGTCGATGTGAACCTCAATTGCCTGTGCGGACGAAGCATTCCATTGAATTGTTGTAGCGCCTAAAAAGCCGCCAGGCGGTACGGGGATGGGGTTGGGACTCGCAGAGATCGGCTGCTGTTGCTCTAACTGAACGACGACGACGGCGAGCGTGTTGGCTGCCGTTAGCGGCTTTCCACCGCTTGTGTCTTGCAGATAAAACGCCAATCCGTCCGTGACCCATGCGCCCGTTGTGGCTGAGCCCGTGCCGCCGCCGCGCGCAAAAAGCGTTCCAGTCGGGCTGCCCACATGAATCTCAACACTCTGCGCCGACGGCGCGCTCCATTGAATGGTGGTGGTCCCGTACAGAACCGCTTGCGCAACCGGGATCGGATTGGGAGTTGCGGTGAGCGTGGCCGTACCGGTCCCGCCTGTGACGACGATGGCCAGAGAACTCGATGCGCTCGAAGCGTAGGGGCCGGTCGGAGAATAAGCAGCATAAAATGGAATGCGCGCCAAGGGGGGTCAATGTGGCGGAGCACGTGGCCTGGCCGAACGCGTTGACAGTGACCGTACAAAGAATCGAGGCGCCGTCATAGAAAGTGACCGAGCCGGAGGCCACCAAGGCGGGCGGGATGAGAGTGCCGCTCTGGACCAGCGCATTGAGCGTGACCTGGCTGCCCATGGCAACCTTGGTCGACAAGGCTGTCAGCTGTGTCGTGGTCACGGCAGCGGACGTTCCAATAACAATGCCGTCCGCGCTGCTCGGCAAATAGTGAACGTCGCCGGAATAGGAAGCTCCCACCGAGCTGACTCCACCGCCTGGAACCGGCACGTTGGTGAGCGTCAAGTTCGCAGTTTGGTTGCCCAGCGTCTCGATGAGCCCATAGTGGCTTCCGCCGGCTTCGCCGCCGTTGGGCGCACTAAACCCCGTAATGAAATCCGGCTGTCCGTCGCCATTTATGTCCCCGGTCGCAACCGCCCCCGAGAGCGTGTAGGACCCGAGCGTGTAGATTCCCGAAACAGTGAACTGGCCCGGATTGGCGGCCTCGCTCAAAAGAACCGTCGCGGTGGCCAGGCTCGTCCAACAGTTCTGTCCGTCGCATTGGAGCATCCCTTGGGACATCACAACCAGATCGGAAATGCCATCGTTGTTAAGGTCGGCGAGAAAAGTGACGTCGGACGGAACGCCATTCAAGGCACTTTTGGCATTCGACGGAACGCTCGAGAAGGTTCCTGGATTGGCAGCATCGTTGAGCAGCAAAACGGAATCTCCGACGATATCGGGCAAGCCATCGCCGTTGAAATCCCCTATTCCGCTGATGTTGGCCACAACTTGCGGGTATTGCCCGCTTAGTGTGAACTGTCCCGGATGAACGGGGTTGCCGAAGAAAATGGATGTTGTGCCGTCCGAAGCGACAGCGAGATCCTTGAAGCCGTCCTGGTTGAAGTCCGCTATACCCAGAAGGGTCGAGTTCGTTACGAAACCAAGGCTCAAGAGTTGTGGCGGGAGGAACTGGCCCGCGCTCGCGGGATTACCGAACCAGACCGAGACGTCCGAGCCTGTCGTGAGCACCACAGGGACCACAATGTCGAGCACTCCGTCTGCATTCATATCGGCCAGGAACAGGCCAGTTGCCGGATGCAGGATGTCGATAATGACCTGCTCCGGTTCCAATTGCCCGGGCAGCATCGGGTTGTTGAGAAAGAGACTGATACTCTCTCCGAAAGACTGATTCGCTAAAACCAGCACGTCGGGTAAACCGTCGCCGTTCACGTCGCCGACCACGATGTACTGAGCGGCGCCAGTCAAGTGATAATCGGTGGACGGCAGGAACTGGCCGGGGTGGCTCGGGTCGCCGAATTGAACCAGCAGACCGCCGTCGGTGGACTGAATAAGATCCGGTATTCCGTCGCCGTTCAAATCGGCCAGCGCGAGGATTTGGCGGTCCTGGCTGCTGTTCAGGGTTACCTGAGGCGGCAGGAATCCGCCGGTGGTGGTGATCGATCCGCTCCCTAAACTTGTTGCGGTGCTGAGTTCGTTTACGGACAATGTTCCGTGCCCGATATCAGAGCCGGCCGCGAGCAGCGTCGCCGAAATATCATAGGTGCCCGGCAAAACTATACTCGGCACGATGCTTAGGTTCGTCGTAGTGGGGGCGAGGCCGGTGACAGTGATTACCTCGGCCGCTGACGTGCTGGGTGCGGTGGACTGTGCCGCTTGCGGCGCGCCGCTATAAACCGCCGTCAAGCTTTGCAAACCGGAGCCGAATGAAGCCGTCTTCAACATCGCCTTCCCAACGGAAGGTCCGCTGATGATGACTTGCGCGGTTCCTAAGATCCGGTTTCCATCGCTGAATTGAACTGAGCCCGCCGTGACCGGTTTCCCGTTGACCATTACGGCCGCCGTTAACGCGAATACAGTGCCGAGCGCGCCGGTAGTGGGATTCGCCGTCAGCACCGTGGTGGTGGGATGTGGCACAACCACAGGTAAGGGTTCAGGAACGGCGCTGGCCGCAAAACCGGAATTACCGGAGTAACTGGCCGTCAGAGAGTACTGACCAGGGGCGCCGGGCGATACGTTCTGTAACTGGGCCGTGGCCGTTTGCGAGTCTAGAAAAACACTGATCACGGGTGCAGCGCCGTTATTCACGGTAATCAAGTCGGGCAGCGTATCGCCGTTCACATCAGCAGCGGCCACAAAGACCGGGCCTGCCGAACTCGCGGAGGCAACGGGGCCGATGGGGAAGAACTGCGCCGGCAGAAACGCCCCGGGATTGGTGGAGTCACCGAGCAGCACGCCCACGTTATTCGAGGAAGTGGAGGCGACCGCCAAATCGGCCACACCGTCGTGATTGAAATCCGCAATCGTCACTGAGTTCACAAACTCCCCAACATCGATCGGAGACGGAGGGAGGAACTGCCCGGGGTGATTGCGGTCGCCAAAGAGGATGTTGAGCGGTGTGGTGACTCCAAACCCGTTCGCGACCGCCAGATCGAGGATTCCATGGCGGTTGAAATCGCCGACGGCCACCGAGGAGGGCGAAATTCCGGCGGCGTAGGCCGTCCCCGCCAGGAACTGCCCGGGATGAGCGGGGTCGCCGAGCATAACTGTCACCGCGTCTGCGGGGTATCCAGAATTCTCTCCAGCCGTCGTGACGGCGAGGTCAGGAAGGCCATCGCCGTTGAAATCGCCAATTGCCACGTCTGTTGCCGAGGCAAGAAGGGCTGCGTTAGGGAGGTAGTACCCGTCTGGCGCCAGGAATTGCCCCGGATGGGCCGGGTCGCCCAGAAAGACATTAACCGATGGATACGCGCCGCCGGGTTGGTCAATTACCGCTACCAGGTCCAGCACGCCGTCGCCGTTGAAATCTCCGACGGCCGCTGCTATGGGCGAGCCACCTGTGGTGGCGAATTGTGCTCCGGCCAGGAACTCGCCGGGATGATTAGGGTCGCCCAGGACGACCCCCAGCGTTCCTGGAGGGCCTTGTAAGATGATCAGATCGGGAACGCCGTCCGAGTTGAAGTCGCCGGCCGCCAGGACGATTCCCGGAAGCGCATTGCTCGAGAGGATGAACTGGCCGGGATGAGTCGGCTCGCCGAGAAACAACGCTGATCCCACTGCCACGTCCAGGAAGCCGTCGCCGTTGAAATCAGCGAGCACCGCCGCGGGCCCGGGGTTCATGGCTGACATCCCGCTGTAAGACTGAACCGGAGCAAAACTATACGTTGAAGCGCCCGCCTGCGCGGTGCCCAAGATGCTGTCACCGGGTGCTGCTGAGAAGCTGACCGTGCCACTCAACGATGCCGGTCCAAAACCAAACAGACTCGCGCTCAGGTCGTAGTTCCCCAGATGTCCCGGCACGGCCGCGGCGCTGAGCGAGAGAGCTGACGACAGGACGCCTGTTACGGTGAGGGTGGCTGGCGTAGAAGTGCTGGGCGCAGTTGGCTCAGCCGCGTTCGGCGCACCGCTATAAATCGCGGTGATGGCATTCGAGCCGGGCGCAAAGGATGCCGTCTTCAGAGTCGCGCTGCCTGCCGTCAAGCCGCTAATCACCACTTGCGCCGATCCCAAAGCCCGCTTGCCATCCATAAAGGTCACCGAACCAGAGATGACCGGGTTGCCGCCCGCCGTTACGTTCGCAGTGAAAGTGACAACTGCTTCGGCCACGACGCTGGTGCTGGAAAGGGAAAGCGTGGTGACCGTCGGAGCCGGCGTTGCTGCGTGAAGCAATATGCCGCCACAGACGAGCGCGCAAATCAGAGTCTGACGCAACGCGGAGGAAAACTTGTTTCTCACTTTGAGCTCCTTCGAGTGCGCCCCGCTAGGAGTTGATAGCGCAAAAAGGCGGGGGAGCGAAACACCCCAACTATACGCTAGCCTCTTCAAACCGGGCGGAATTTGAGAAGTGGACGAGATCCGAGCGAGTCCCTTACCCTCGGTACTCCGGGCCGTCTGTCACCCAGGCCCTGGCACAGCGGGTGAGAACCCTTTTTGCCCCTCCTCCAAGACCCAGTCACAAGCTATTTTTACCTGTAGAATCAGTCACTTAAGCCATAAGGATTTTTTCCCGCGTGGTACACTGTTCTTAGAGAAGCAGTTTTCCAATGGCCAGCACGCTGTCAAAGCGTCGCTGGCTTTTCTATTTTGTGGCGCGGGCCGCCAGGCCTGCTGAGCCGAGAGTCATCTCGGCTCTTTCAATTTGAAATGGAGATATTTATGACCAACAAAGAACGTACCAAGATCCGGCGCAACAATTACCGCGCATGGAAGCAACATCAGAAACAGAAACAGCACCCCGCAGCTCCGGCCCCGCCGGTAGCTCCAGCTACATCAACAACTCAGGCTTCATCGCCCGTCGCAACGCCGGATCCCAAGGCGCCGTTCCCGGGAGCACTGATCCCGTTCGACCCCAAAGCACCCGTCAATGTCTTGATGCTCCATCAACGGTTGCGCCACGGTGGCCCGGAAGTAACCGACGAAGAACGTATCGCCATTGCTCATCGGCTCGAGAAGTACGCCGCCTTGGAAGCAGACGAGCACGTCAATCCGAACGAAATCGAAGAGTTTCGCAAGAACATGCGCTGGGTGCTCCGCGACAGTCTACGCCGCTTCTGCATCGCTTGGCCGCCGGCGAGTGAGTCGGAGCCCGCGCCGTCTTCTGCGCCCGGTCACAGTACCGGCCCGCGTAGTCCAGTGGGAAAAGACCGCTCCAGTCAGAACGCGCGCGCCCATGGTCTCTCCAGCCTCACCTCCGTCTTCGTCCTGCTTCCCGGCGAAGATCCCAAAGAATGGATTGAATTGGTCAACGATCTCACCAGCGAGTTCGAACCCGTGTCGCGCACCGAGCGAATCCTCGTCACCGACATGGCTCAGAGCCACTGGCTCACCCAGCGCGCCATCAATCTGCAGACCAGTTCGATCGAAGATCCCAAAGCATTCGCTCTCTTCCTGCGCTACCAGACCACGCATCATCGCGCCTACTATCGCGCCTTGAAGCAACTGCTGGCGCTGCAGAAGGCCCGCGCTCAATCCGGTGCGCCAGTCATCTCCGATCACCCGGCGCCCAAGTTCGACGGCACCATTGATCTCGCTGCCATCCAGCGTCCTTCCAGTCCGGCCGATCCCGCGCCGGTCGCTCCGCAACCCGACCCACTCACGGAACCAATGACCTTACCCCAAGCCGCATAGCAGGAGCCTCTAGGGGCTCGAGATCTTTGACAACCGAATATCTAAGTAAGCCATCGCGCGAGCGGCCACACTGGTCGTGCGCCTCCAGGCCCCTTCTTCGGAGCATTCAACTCCGAAAGGGGCCGCGTGGCACAGGCCTTCAGCCTGTGGTCGCAAGGTCTCAACCAGTCGGCCCACTTCGTTTCGTAGTCCTTTTTTAGTGGGCAGCTTTTCGTGGCACAGGCCTTCAGCCTGTGGTCGCCGGGTTGTTAACCCGCCTGCCATACTTCGTTTCGCAATCGAATGATGGGGCTGGACACCCGTGTCCGCTGGCCACTTCGTTTCGCAATCGCCGAAGTGGCAAGTAACCGTCGCCCTCCGACGAGCTAGAGCTAAAGACGCGCTACTCGTGGCGAAGGGCTGTCGCCGGGTCGATTCGCGTGGCGCGGCGGGCCGGGCTGAAGGTGGCAAGAAACGATGCGCCGATGATCAGCAGAACCACGCCAGCGAAAGTCCAGGCATCAAAGGGGCTAATCCCATAGAGCATGGATGAAAGCAGGCGCGTGACAGCAGCCGCACCGGCGAGGCCGGCGATAGTGCCCATAAGAACCGGGCGGAGCGACTGCTTCATCATCATGCGCAAAACTTCACGCGGATGCGCACCGAGCGTCATGCGGATGCCAATCTCCTTCACGCGGCGGTTGGCCGAGTAATTGACAACGCCATAGATGCCGGAGCAGGCCAGCAAGAGCGAGAAAGCGCCAAGTACGATCGAGAGCAGACTCAGGGCGCGCGACGGCAGCTCTTGCATGCGGCGGTATTCGTCGACGGTGCTGAGATCGAAGTACAGCTTGGGATCGATGGCGCTTACGGCCGACCGTAGGAATCGAGCGGTCCCTGCGGTATCGGGGTTCCTGACGAGAAGGCTGAATTGAGGCTCCGTGCTCTTCGCGGGGAGATAGATAAAGCAGTCGCGGATACGGTTCAGGTCTGTATTGTAGGCATCGTGCGCCACGCCGATGATTTCTGTGTATGTGTTGTCCTTGCCGTACAGAAACCGCTTGCCGATCGGGTTCTGGCCGGGCCAGAATTTGCGTGCGCCCGATTCTGAGATGACGGCGACTTTTGCCGATGTGTCGACTTCCTGCGCAGTGAAGCCGCGACCTGCGACGAGGGGAAGGCCGAGCACGTTGAAGTAGCTCGCAGAACCCGCGTCAAGCATAGAGACCACCGGGTTGGTCGCGCCTTCCAGTGTCACGATGTCGCCCCACCCGGTACCCGCAAGCGGTGGTATCGCCGCCAGGCTGACATTCGCATAACCGGCAAAGGCGCGGGTGCGTTCCAGGAGCTGCGCCTTAAAGGCGGCGGCACGGGCCTCGTCGTATCCTTCCCGCCGTAGGTCGAAGTTGGCGCTGACGATTGAGTGACTGTTAAAGCCCGGCTCGATGTGCTGGGCGGCGTTCAGCCCGCGCGCCAGGAGACCGGCGGCGATGAGGACCACCAGACAGATCGCGACTTGGGCCCCGACCAGCACGCCGCGGATCCAGGTCCTGCTGCGGCGACCGGCCACCAGAAACTCATCACGCAAGCCGGAGTTCAAATCGATTCGGGTAGACTCCAGCGCCGGCACCAACCCGAAAATGAGCCCCGTCAGCACGCATAGTGAAGCTGTGTAGACCAGGATGTGAACGTCGGGTTGCAAATTGATGGTTATCTTCGGAAATTCGCGAAGTGCGCCATAGCTGGTCATCAGCCAGCCGGACGCGGCTTGCGAAGCGATTAGCGCGAGCGCACTCCCGAGGATGCCTCCCGCAAACGAGAGGAGAAGGCTTTCCGTCAGTAGCTGTCGAATGAGGCGGCCACGGCTGGCGCCGACAGAGAGTCGCACGGCGATTTCACGATGCCGGAACGCAGCGCGTGCCAGCAGCAGGTTGGCGACGTTGGCACAGGCAATCAGCAGCACCAGTGTGACGCCAGCCAGGATGATGTAGCCGGCCGAGAGCAGCTTGGGACGGTCCTCAGGGTCTCCAAACAATGTTGCGCTATCGACCGCGAGCTGCGTGGTTCGACCGGGGTAGAGCCGATCGATGCGAGAGGCGATGATCGTCAGGTTCGCTCGAGCTTCCTCGGCCGCTATGCCCGGCTTGAGGCGTCCGATGAGATACAGCCAGCTGAGGTTTGCATCCGGAAGAAAGCTGATGCCCGGCCCCACCTTTCTTAGATCCGGCTGCATTGTGAGCGGCGCCCAGAACTCACTGGTCATTGCACCGGCGCCGGCGAACCTCGGCGGCGCGACACCGATAACGGTAAACGCAACGCGGTTTAGATTGATGACGCGGCCCAGGATGTTCGGGGCGGCGTTGAACTGCGAGTGCCAGAGATCGTCGCTGAGGACCACGACGGGCGAAACACGTTCGGCGCGGCAATCACTTTCATTGAAGCCGCGGCCAAGAACGGGTTGCCGCTCGAGCACCGCGAAGTAATTGCAGGCGACCATGTCACCTTGAACCAACCGCCCGGTTTCCGCCGTGAGCGTGGCTTGGACAGGAGCAAAGGCGGTGAGCCCCGAAAGCACCTGGTTCTCCTGCTGGTATTGCTTTAATTCGGGATAGGAGAAGAGGCTCTCAGTGCCCGCGACGCTGCGGCTGACCTTGCCTTGGAAAACCTGGTAGATGCTGACCACGCGAGCGGGGTCGTGAACCGGGATTGGACGGAAGGCCAGTGCATTCAGCACCGAGAAGATGCCGGTGTTAATGCCGATGCCCAGAGCGATGGCGGCGATGACGATGACCGTGAACCCCGGTGACTTGCGCAGGGTCCGCACAGCATAGGAGAGGTCCTGGCGGATTGTCAGCAAACCCGTACTGCGCACGATGCGCATGGGGCTGACCGCGCTCCACACGGGAGGCGCCCAAAGCGGCTTGATGGTGCTGAACGTCTGTTGCCAGAACCAGGAGTTCGAACGGTGGGCGTCCTGATATTCCTCGCAGAGGTCGCCGGCGACGGCTTCATAGGAAGGGCCGGAAAGCCAAAGCCGAAGTAGAAACAGGGCGAGACGGGGAGGTGTGCGTTGCATGCTAAGCCTTCTTGAGATCGAGTCCTTCCCACATGCTGGCCAACATGCGGCGGGCACGTTCCAGCGCAGCCACACCAGGAGCTTCGGCGCGGAAGTAGCGACGGGACCGGCCACCGCGCTCGGGACGCGGATCGGAGAAGAACGATGAGACAAGACCCTTGCCTTCCAGACGGTCAAGTGTGCTGTAGAGGGCGCCAACCGAGACAGGGCGGCCGGTGCGGTCCTCGATCTCCTGCCGGATTGGGACGCCATAGGCGTTGTCACCGAGCCGAAGTAGGGCGAGGAGCACGATCTGCTCGAACTCGCCGAGGAAGTCGCGAGGCTGTTCTGTCATTACTTCTGAATTGTAGAACTAATCAGATCCGGCGTCCAGTGTTTTCTGTAGAGGTATTGTTTGGACGGGCAGCTTCAGCGGACAGAGAAGCCGGCGTGCTCTTCGGGAGCGGCTTCCAACTCTTCCACGCTGCGGACGTCAGCCATGCGCGGACCGGTGTGGAGGGCGCCGCGGAGTTCGTTGAGCTGATGCTCCGTACCGGAAGCATAGACTTCAACGCGGCCGTCGTCGAGATTGCGCGCCCAGCCGCGCAAGCCGAGTTCAAGGGCGCGTGCCTGTGCGAAGTAGCGATAGCCAACGCCTTGAACGCGTCCGGAAATGTACCAACGGCGCGCATGCACTTTCATACTGGCGGGAGGAACGCGGCTAGGCGCGTTCGAGGTAGGCTGATTCCGACGTGCTCACGCGGATGCGTTCGCCTTCGTTGATGAAGGCCGGTACCTGAACAACCAACCCGGTTTCCATCTTGGCAGGCTTCGTGACGTTCGAGACGGTAGAACCCTTGAGGCCCGGCTCGGTTTCAAGCACTTTCATCTCGACGCTGGGCGGGAGTTCGACACTGATGGCCTTGCCCTCATAGAACTCCACCGCGACCTTCAGATTCGGGATCAGGAAGTAGATGCCGTCGCCGAGGATTTCCTTGGTGAGATGCATCTGCTCAAAGGTCTCCGTATTCATGAAGTAGAAATACTCGCCGTCGTCGTAGAGGTATTCCATCTCCTGTTCGTCGAGCGCGATGCGTTCGACCTTATCTTCCGACGAGAAACGGTGTTCCATCATCGAACCGGTGCGAACGTTCCGCATCTTGGCTTGGACAAAGCCGCGCAGGTTGCCGGGGGTGCGGTGCACCATGCTGAAGACCGAGTGCAGTTCGTTGTTGAACTTGACGATCATGCCCGGACGCAATTGTGTAGCAGAAATCATGTGGAGTTAAAGGCCTCGAAATTCGGCGCGAAGAACGCGCGGCGAGGAACTCCTAGTTTAGCAAGCGGCGAGGCCGCAAGTCTGAAACAGACCGGGTTCAAAGATATGCGGCTGGCGAGACGTCCGGTGCTAGATCCGGCGCCCTGGAGCCAGCCGCGGCAACAGGAGACCCACGCGACGTGAAAGGAACCACCGATCACGGCTTCTTGCGTTAGTCTATTTCTCTATAGACATACTTGGCTTTAGGGCTTTGTCAAGTCCTGCTGGGGGCGTAATCTGCTTATACTCTATTGACAATATCTATTAGTCTCCATAATACTTATAAAGTAGATAGACAAACATCAGTATCAAAACAACTACCTGTATAGACAAATGAAAGCCTGCTATATGAAGCACTCAGCTGCCCTTGCGACACTCGCCGCCTTCCCCCTCGTTACGCCTTTCGCCACGGCTCAATCGCCATCGCTGGACGGCCTGTGGGATGCAACGGTTAAGATCCAGAATCCAAAAGACAACAGCGTGTTGACGGTGCCCTTCCGCTTCGAGATCTCGGGCGACCCAGCCAACATCAGGGGCTCATTTTTCAACGGCGACGAGCGGGTGACCTCCACCGGCGGGCGATTTGCCGACGGGGTCCTGCGTCTCAACTTCGATCACTACGCCAGCCGGCTCGAAGCGCAACTCAACAACGGCGTTCTGACCGGCAAATACGGGAACCCGGCCCGAACCTTGTACGATTTCAGCGCCAAACCGCATGTCACTACGGCAGCGACCACCGGCAAATTCCCGAATATAGATGGTCAGTGGGAGATCGAAGTCGAAAGCCCCAAGGGAGAACATGCGTGGCGCTTGATTGTCCACCAGTCGGGGACCAACGTGTCTGCTGCGATTCTCCGGGTCGACGGGGACACGGGTACGCTCACCGGCACATACAGCGACGGCAAGTTTCTGTTGAGTCATTTCTCCGGTGCCCGGCCCGGTCTGCTCGAGATTGTTCCGGAGCAGGATGGGTCGCTACAGGTGACGCAGCGGAGCGCGTCGGCCGTCAAAACTCTAACCGCCTGGAGGACGGTGGATGCTCGTGCAAAGGGCTTGCCCGAGCCCACCGACCCTTCGCAGCACACACGCGTGAAGGATCGATCGCAGCCATTCCAATTCAGCTTTCCTGACCTGAACGGCAAGCTGGTTTCGAACACCGACCCGCAGTTTAAGAACAAAGTCGTGATCGTAAATATCACGGGGAGTTGGTGCCCAAACTGCCACGACGAAGCGCCCTTCCTGGCCGAACTCTACCGCAAGTATCACGCCCAAGGGCTTGAGATTGTCGCGCTCGACTTCGAGGAGACCGAGCAGCGGAAGGATCCGTCCCGCCTCCATGCATTCATCAATAAATACGGCATCGAATACACCTATCTCCTTGCCGGGGAACCCTCGGAACTGCAAGCGAAGATCCCGCAAGCGGAGAATCTCAACGCCTGGCCGACGACGTTCTTCCTGGGCCGCGACGGCAAAGTACACGCTGTCCACGCCGGGTTTGCCGCCAAAGCCAGCGGCGAGTACAACGCTGAACTGAAGCAAGAGGTGACCGACACCGTCGAGCGCCTTCTGTCTGAAAACGTAGTCGCATCGCGCTAACTGGTCGCGCCTAAACAATCCAACTACGGGGCAAGCCACTGAGCTTGCCCTGTCGTGTTTCCCGGCCATTGCGATCAGAAAGAGCAAACCGCGGCCGCTTAGCGAGTAAGGGCGCGGTGTGCGTTACGATGAGGGGAAGCCGTTGGGAATCCCCGACGCAACGCATTCAGCCGCTTGCGGTTGAATCGCGGCCTGTGACTCGATCATGATTCGCCCCTATCGCGGTGTAATGCCGCGCATCGCCGATTCTGCCTTTATCGATCCGAGTGCCGTGGTCATCGGCGACGTCGAGATCGGAGCGCGCTCGTCCGTGTGGCCCAACGTCTCTATACGCGGCGACGTGAACTACATCCGCGTGGGCGACGAAACCAGCATTCAGGACAACACGGTGTTGCACGTGGATCACCGGGTCTATCCGTGCGTAGTTGGAAACCGGGTGACGGTGGGTCACAGCGTCGTGCTGCACGGCTGCGTGGTGGAAGATGAGGCGCTCATCGGCATTGGGGCGATCGTGCTGAATGGGGCGACCATCGGCCGGGGCGCCATTGTAGCCGCCGGGGCACTGGTGCCGGAAGGCATGGCTGTGCCGGCTGAAACGTTGGTGATGGGCATGCCAGCCAAAGTTCGAAGAACGGTTACTGAGGAAGAAAAGATTCAGTTCCGTGAGAACGCCGAGGGCTACGTCGCCTTGGCGGCTATTTACAAGGAAGAAGAGCAAGCTTGATTCGCGCTGTAAAGGGCACGAGGGATATTCTGCCTCCCTCGAGCGCTGTTTGGAACAAGGTAGAAGAGGCGGCGCGCCGCGTATTCGCGCTGTACAACTATCAGGAGATCCGCACGCCGATCTTCGAAGAGACCACCCTGTTTGCGCGCGGAGTGGGTGAAGAAACGGACATTGTCGGCAAGGAGATGTACACGTTTGAAGACCGTGATGGCAGCTCGCTGACGCTGCGGCCTGAGAATACGGCATCTGTCCTGCGCGCTTATATCGAACACCGGCTGGATCAAAATCCGGGCCTTCAGAAGCTCTATTATCTAGGGCCCATGTTCCGGCGAGAACGGCCACAGAAAGGTCGCTTCCGGCAGTTCTATCAGATCGGGGCAGAGGCCATCGGCTCCGACTCGCCCGCCATCGATGCGGAAGTGATCGAGATGGTGGTGCACCTCCTCGAAGAGACCGGCATCCATGGTTCCGAGCTGCTGATCAACTCCGTGGGATCGAAGGCGTCGAGGGTGCGCTTCAACGCAGCGCTGCGAGAAAAGCTCGAAGGCGTTGTCGCGAATATGTGCACGGATTGCCAGCGCAGGGCGCAGACCAATCCGTTGCGAGTGCTCGATTGCAAGGTGCCCGCCGACCAGCCCATCATCGAGACCCTGCCGTCCATCCTGGATTACCTGGACGAAGCCGACCGCGATCATTTCCGGCGAGTACGCGAGTTTCTCGACGACCGCGACATCCGCTATCAGGTGAAGCCCCGGCTGGTGCGCGGGTTGGACTATTATGCTCGCACCACATTTGAAATTACGCACGGATCCCTGGGCGCCCAGAACTCGATCCTCGGCGGTGGCCGTTATGACGGGCTGGCGGAGAGTTTGGGGTCGAAAGTTCCAGCGCCCGGGATCGGATTCTCGATCGGCGAAGACCGATTGGTGATGACGGTGGAAGAGGGACAGACCGTTTCGACACCGGCATTGGACATCTACGTTGCTCCGATGGGCGACGTCGCATTGCGGCAGAGCGCCGTGCTGTCGGGCGAATTGCGCCGCGCAGGCGTCTCCGTTGAGGTCGGTACGGACCACAAACTGAAGCGCATGTTAGAGCTGGCCAACAAATTAAGCGCACGTTATGCGCTGCTGATCGGCGACAACGAGATCGTCAACCAGGCGTACACATTGAAAGACATGGCCAGCGGCGAGCAAACCACCGTCACGCGCCAGCAACTGGTTGAGCGCTTCAAGAGAGAGTAAAGAACAATAACAAAATGGCTGAAGTGGAACTTGATTTTCTAGGTGACTTGCGACGGACGCACAGCTGCGGACAGTTGCGAGCTACCGACACCGGGAAGAAAGCCTTGCTAATGGGATGGGTGCATCGCCGCCGCGATCTAGGTGGCATCCTGTTTGTTCACCTGCGCGATCGGGACGGCATTACACAGCTGGTTTTCGATATCAGCCAGAATCCGGAAGCGCACAAGCGGGCGGAAGAACTGAGCTCGGAATATGTCATCGCGGTAGAAGGCGTCGTAGAGTTGCGAAGCACGGAGACTATTAACCCCAGCATTGCCACGGGTGAAGTGGAAGTCGCCGTCGAGAAAATTTGGATTTTGAACGAATCCCGGACGCCGCCATTTCCTATGGAAGAGCACGTCGATGTGAAGGAAGACGTGCGGCTGAAATACCGTTACGTCGACCTGCGGCGCCCGCATATGCAGCGCAACATCATGCTCCGATCGAAGGTTGCATTTGCCGTGCGGCAAGCGCTGTACGAGCAGGGTTTCCTTGAAATCGAAACGCCATTCATGACGCGGTCGACGCCGGAAGGCGCCCGCGACTACCTGGTGCCGAGCCGCGTGCAGCCGGGAACATTCTATGCGCTGCCGCAGTCGCCGCAGATCTTCAAGCAGCTGCTGATGGTAAGCGGCTATGACCGCTATTTTCAGATTGTGCGCTGTTTCCGCGACGAAGACCTGCGGGCCGATCGCCAGCCGGAGTTCACCCAGATCGATCTGGAGATGTCGTTTCCACAGCAGGAGCAGATCTTCGAGGTGATTGAGCCGCTGGTGTCGAAAGTGATGGAGGCTGCGAATAAGCCCGTTCCCACTTCTATCCCACGGATCACGTTCGAGCAAGCGATGCTCTCGTACGGTAGTGACAAGCCGGACCTGCGCCTTCCGCCGTTCTACTGCGTAGAAGATCTCTTTCCGGAATCGGGGCTTACGGGCGAAGGATTGCCACTGGTGGCGATCCACATCCCGAAGACCGGGACGCTGAGCCGCAAAGAGCGCGACGAGTTCAAAGCAACAGGCCTTGAAAAGGGCCTCCGGGTTTACGACGATGTAAAGCGGTTGGACCGCGACTATCCGGAGCAGATGGCCAAGGTTCGAGAGCGTGTGCAGCCCGCTGAGGACGATCTCTTGATCCTGGCCGGTTGGGGCGGTGAGCGAAAGGGTGCTCTGCCTGAACGCACCGTGCTTCTGGCGGCCGGCGCACTGCGCATGCACTTGGCGCAGAAATATAACGACCGGCACAAGCTGTTGGATCCGGATGTATTCAAGTTTCTGTGGGTCATCAACTTCCCCATGTTTGAGTGGGATGAAGAAGGCGACCGCTGGAATGCGGCTCATCACCCGTTCACATCTGTTCTTGATGAAGATCTGGAGAAGCTGTCCACCGATCCGGCACATTGCCGGGCCAAGTCGTATGACTTGG
This sequence comes from uncultured Acidobacteriaceae bacterium, assembly GCA_963740005.1. Taxonomy (GTDB): domain Bacteria; phylum Acidobacteriota; class Terriglobia; order Bryobacterales; family Bryobacteraceae; genus CAJCIT01. Next base: position 55,467 of record CAVUCO010000018.1, read on the forward strand.
TGCTAAACGGCGTGGAACTGGGATCGGGCTCAATTCGTATTCACCGGCGGGACATTCAGACCAAGGTGTTTGCCGCGCTTGGCTTCACAGAAGACGAAGCAAAACGGCGATTCGGCTTCCTCTTGGAGGCATTGGAATACGGTGCCCCTCCGCACGGTGGCATCGCGTTGGGGCTCGATCGGCTGGTGATGCTGCTGGCGGGTGAGTCGTCGATTCGTGAAGTGATTCCGTTCCCGAAGACAGCGAAGGGCTCCGATCTAATGAGCGAAGCACCTTCGACGGTTCCGGAGCGACAGTTGAAAGAGCTGGGAATCAAGTTGCTCGGGCCGCAGTAGCTGCGCTCGTTTCCTGGCGTTGCGATTGCCGTCATGAGAAGTAACCTGCTTCGGCGATGTCTTGGTGCGGCTGCCTTGGCGGCGATCAGTCTGCAGCCGGCTGCGGCGACCAGCATTGTCATTCTGCGCAGCAGCACTGAGGTTGTCGTTGGTGCGGACAGCATGCGCACGCTTCGCAACCCGCAGGGAAGCTTTGTTCGCCCGGTATGCAAGATCGTGCCCGCGGGTGAGCTTCTGTTTGTCGCCGCTGGACTCACGTTCGCAAACGGCGCCGACGTAGCTGATCTGGCCCAGAGGGCAAGCGGACGGTCTCGAGGCACGCCCGCGGCGAGTGACCCCAACGCGGTGATGGATGATTTTCGCCGGCTCGCCCAGCCATTCTTGATCGGTGCATTTGCCGCGCAAGGTCGGATTGACCTCACACGCAGCGAACGCGAGCAGGGCCGTGTCGTGCTGGAAGCGGCGTACATCGGCCTTAGCGGCGGACGAACGTCGGTGGTAGTAGAGAAGTACCGGGCCGTGGGGACAACCGCACTCGACATTCGGGTGCTGGCTGAGCGCCGCGTCTACGATTCAGAAACGCTGGGACGTTACACCTACATCTTTCTGGGTTCCCACCAAGTGATCGACAAATATGTAGGCAGCGGCGCTGAGCAGGTGTACACCACGGCTGGGGCCTCGAGAGTCATTTACCGCCTGATCAGCCAGGAGGCATCCGCCTCGTCGGGCGCCACAGGAGGCGCTATCGACATCGCCTCACTCAGCGAGCGTGGTCTCCGATGGTTGCGAAGCAAACCGGGTTGCGCGGTTTCGTCCACGGCGACAATCACGCGTTAGCTTGTGCAACTGACTCTCCGAGCGCGGTCTTTGCGGCAATTGAGAGAACTGGGAATCAAGTTGCTGGCAACACAATATCCGCGGTTGGGTCATTTCGCTCGATAATCGCCACGGCTGAAGTACTTCTCCAGCCAGCAATACAGCGCAATGAACAGAGAGCGGCTGCTCATCTCTTGAATGTTCAACTTAGCCACTCCGGTGCGATGGTGAGGCCTTCGTGCGATTCCAGAAGACAGCGTGCAACGTGACTGCCGGCAAAAACGCACACGCCGGAAATGAGAACTTTCAACTTAGTGTCGGATCGCCAGACGCGTGGCCCAGGAGGCCGCGATTTCAGCGACGGTCTGGTTCAGGCTTTTGGTGATGCTCCACTCCGGATAGTGAGCTTTCATCTTGGTCAGATCGCTGTAGTAACAGATATGGTCTCCGACGCGATTGCCCTCGATATACGTCCACACTTGTTCGCGTCCCGAAACTTCCGCCGCCAGAGCAAAGGCTTCCAGAATCGAGCAGGAATTCTCAAAACCGCCACCGAGGTTGTAGACTTCGCCACAACGCGGCTTCTGCGCGAAGGCCAGCATAAACGCGGCGACATCTTCGGAATGAATGTTGTCGCGTACTTGTTTCCCTTTGTAGCCAAATACCTTGTATTCCTTACCAGTCAGGTTGCAGCGGACTAGATAACTGAGGAATCCATGCAGTTCCACACCGGAATGATTCGGTCCGGTCAGGCAGCCGCCGCGTAGCGCGCATGTGGGCATTCCGAAGTAGCGCCCATACTCTTGCACCATGACGTCGGAAGCTACCTTCGATGCGCCGAACAGCGAGTGCAGGGATTGGTCGATCGGAAAGTTCTCTGAAATCCCCGAGCCAAATTCCGGACCGGCGTAATCCCAGCGCGTTTCCTTCTCCACTAGCGCCAGCGTGTTCGGCCGATCGCCGTACACCTTATTCGTCGACATATGAATAAAGGGTGACTCCGGCGTCCAGCGTCGGGCTGCTTCCAGCAGGTTGAGTGTCCCAACCGCATTGGTATCAAAATCATCGAAGGCGATCTGGGCCGCACGATCGTGTGACGGCTGTGCCGCCGTATGCACAATCACCGAAGGCCGTGTGCTTTCCACTAGGCGAAGGATGCCCTCCCGGTCGCGAATATCGATCTCGTGATGCTGGTATCCCGGGATCGTCCGGTTCAATCGCTGCAGCGACCACGAAGTATCGCCCTCCGGGCCAAAGAAGACCGCGCGTTGATTGTTGTCGACACCCAGCACCAAGTAGCCCGCCTGGTAAAAATGCAGGCACACCTCGGAACCAACCAACCCACAAGACCCGGTTACCAGAACACGCCTTTGAGCCATCACTGAAGCCTCACAATCTGTTGGAGATGGGATCGCGCCGAGTTCAACGTGTCCATACCCCATATGTCTCGCCCAGATAAATCGGTACAGTCACCTCCTTCAAAGCAGCCACGTTAGTTTTGCGCGCTAGAGCAGCGACAGGGATCCGGTGCTGCGATAGCCTTAGCAGAATGTAGTCGACCGAGAACGATACACGCCTTCGGCCAAAATGGACAAACTTCAGGCCAGCCTTATCCCCACACACCCGAAGGCTCGGTCTGTTGAAGTAATTCAGGTGTTCGGCTAGCAGCAGGGGCCATCTCTTTCCCAGTAATCGCGCTTCGCGGCTGTCCAGGTCGGGTACGTTCAGAAACAACTTTCCGCCCGGCTTCAGCAGTGCACTGCAGGTTTTCATGAATTCAACCGGTTGAGGCACATGCTCCAGGACGTCCCAGAGGGTGACAGCGTCGAAGGACTCGGGCGCGAAGCCGGCTTGTTCGAGGATCGAGCAGTGCAGTTCAGCATCCCCTTGGAGGGTCGCCACAGCGCGCGAATAAAGAATCTCAGAGGGTTCTACACCGGCAACAGACCAGCCTGCATTGCGAGCTTCTCGCAAGAACAAACCCGATGCACAGCCAACATCCAGTATTTTTCCGCGTGGGCCTCCGTGAAATCGTCGAAGCAACTGGATATGCCTCGCCGCAGTGGCGGCTCGGCCGGCGGCTTCTGCTTCGTAGACCCCTACGTCCATTCTGCGGTACAGTTCCGCTAGCTCCGCAGAGTTCGAGCGTACCTGCCGGAATCCAAATCCACACTCGGTGCATCGCAAAATGCGACCGTGCGTGATCTTTGTCCGCGAAGAACCGAAGCTGGACGGCTCAAGCGCCTGCTCCTCATCGTCTAGATGCAGCCGCGTGCTCCCCGACCCGCAAACCGGGCAAGAGGTCTGACTCACGATCTTGTGGCCTTTACTTCGGCGCGCTGTTCCTCCTGCCCACGACGGCGCAAAGAGCGCCTTCCGCGCCACGACTCCCAGACCATGCTGAGCAGGGCAAGGAAATAGCTAGGAGCTACTTTCCCGATGCGGAACGAAGAACTTCCCATGTCGAGTGTTCGGTTGATCCAGGAAATCGGAACCTCCTGTATATCGTATCCGGCCAGCAACGGCTTCAACCCAGTTTCCGCATTCGCTGCGAAATGGGGCTGCTGGATGTCGACGTTCTTGAAAATCTCGGCCCGGTAGAGTTTGAGGTTATTCGAAATGTCGCGCATCTTCACCGGTAGAAGCATGTTGGCCAGAAGGTGAAAAATCCGATTGCAAAGTATCTTGGAGAAGGGGTAGTTGACCAGGAGGGATTCGTGAGAGAAACGACTGCCAATCGCGCCGTCCCGGCCGTCGGCGATCGCATCAAACATGTCGCGAAACTCCGGCAGAATCTGAACGAAGTCACAATCCATGCTGAATATGCAACGGCCGGTCGCCGCCGCATAACCGTCCCGCAAAGCCCGCCCCACGCCGTTTGGGGGGAGCCGATCAATTAGCTTAACCCTCGGTTCGAGCTTCGCAATCTCGCGGGTTACCTCGGCCGTGCGGTCGCTGCTGTTGTCGTTGACTATGATGATCTCGTGGACGTAGGGGCCATAGAAACCAATTAGAGCGCCTACAAGGCCTCGCACGTTCATTTCCTCGTTGTGGCAAGGCACGACAAACGAAGTCGACCCGAAGAGCTCGGGACGGGTCGCCAAATTCACGAACTGCTGCCTTGGGTCGATACCGTCAGGCTTTTTTGCCCAGATATAAAGGGTCCCACTCAACTCCTTTAGCAGGGGCGAGTGTTCCAGCGCAAATGCGAGCCATTGCAGAGCGGAGATAGCGAATCGTGGTGCCAGGGGATGGATGATGTCATATGGAATTACATCAATGTCGACAAAGCCTTGCTGTGAGGCAATACGCATCAGCCTCCACTTACGCAACGCAATCTGGCACGCAGCATTGCCCATCCAACGCCCAATCGCAGGAAAGACTTTCTTAATTATCGCTTGGGGGTTCCAGAAATTCGCCTCGAAAAATAGGATCTGACCACCCGGTCTTAGTAGTCGGCGGATGGCGCCAAGACTGCGAGCGTACTCGGTGTGACACAGAATAGCGGTGCCAATAACGTAATCAAAGCTCTCGGCCGGAAGCTCTGACAGCCTGTCAATTTTCTCGATGCGAACGTTCGGGAGCTTCTTCGCCGAGGCCGCGCTAGCAAAATCAGCGTTGAATACAGCACCGACGATTGGGTTTTCGCCACGAAGCACAGAAGTCAGATGTTCGGTCCACAAGCCGCTGCCCGCTCCAAGCTCGAGGATAGTTTCTCCCGGCAGAACGTGAAAACAGTGCCGAACGGCCAAGGCCCGCCAGCGCAGCTTGAGAGGCGAGGTCGAGGGGTACCGAAGCCAGTACGCTTCGCGGCCACGTTCCATCTCAGTGAAGTTCCGCTCTATTTCCATAGCAGGCGTAACATAGGCTTTGCTGCGCAACGGCAGCCGTCCTTCGCTCATCCTACCTCGGCGCCATCGAGTGCCAACGGTAGACCCACTTGATGGTTGCGGTGAATTCCTACGACCCAAAATCCCAACCTCCGAACCGAGACCCCCAGCCGACCGGAGAGGAGCCACTCGCAAGAACCGTTCGCGCCGCTTCTCATCAGGACGACCCCAACCCGTTCATCGCTCTGCCATGTATATTGGATTATCGTCGCCCCTTGAGATAAGCCTCAAACTATATCTACTCTCGACAAGATATTGTGGGACCCAATCCCCGAAGCCACCCGAGCGCAATATGAACTTCGGGTGCACTGTAAGAAATGCTCCAAGATCTTCGACGTGCAAAGGAACGAACTGGGCCAAGAGGCGATTCGTCTTGTCGGCCGTATCCATCCCGATTAAGCCCGTAAGGATGTCCGCATCAAAAACCTCAACGAGCCGGTCGCGTAGGTCGGGAGGCAAGTACTCGACCGCCTCCAAGTAGTCCGTCGCGCTGCCAATCACGACAGGGATACCGGGCTCACTCCGGCTCACATCCGCCAGCCTGGTCCAACGTTCATCCAGTCTACTTGAACTCGCGAGCGCGAGCCGGCGTGCATCCTGAAAGGTAAACGCAAGGAGAAGGGCCACCAGTAGGAGAACGGAAGCGGACTTGAGCCAAATGCTTCGAACCAAATACACGGATCCCCAAATAATGCCGAGGATAGCCGGCCATCCGTATCGGGGTACATAGCCGGAGCGCAAGAGCTTTGTCAGCGCCACCAGTAAGGCCGGATAATACAGGAAGCCGGCGGCCAGCATGATCTCGGCTGGGCTGAAATTGTGAACGGGTGATTCTTCTCCCGCCGTCCGGTATCGCCGGAGGAGCGAGGCGCCAACCACCATCCCGAAGAAAGTGATTAGGGCCAGGGTAAGTGTGGAGTGAAGCTCGGGGTCTAGCCCTAGGTAGAATCCATAAGTCCAGACGATCTCACGCCAACTTATGTGCGACCAGAAGTGCTTTCCGAAATTGCTCTGGATGTGCAAAAGGATAGGGAGACACGTGAAAAACGGGAGGGTTGCCAACAGACACGCGGTCCAAACTCCCCACCGGATTCGGCGGGATAGGAGGGCGAAGGTAAGTTCAGCGACCCCGAAGGCCGAAATAACTACCACGGACAGATAGTGACAGGAAACAGCCAGAATCAGGAACAAAGCAAACAGCGGCGTCATGAACCGCTTCTCGCCGATCCTCTGCCAGAACACCGAGGCGATCGCGAGAAAACCGACCAGCAGAGCGTAAGACCGCGCTTCCAAGGCATACTCGCGGAACGGAGACAGCGCGACCAGCAAAGCTGCCGCCAGACCCGCAGGCGCCGGCAGTTTTTTGCGCGTGAATAAGTAGACGCCCAGCAAAGTTAAGAGGTACCCAAAAATGGATGGCAACCGGACCAGGACATGCGGATCACCCGGAAGCATTCTCGCGAGCCGAACGAATGAGTAGTAGGCCAGAGGCATTGCGTCAACACCAGCCTTGAGTGCGCTCCAAAAAAGTGAGAACGGCTGGAGGCCTGAGACATGAAACGTCAGCAACTCGTCGTACCACAAGGGCTTCCTAATCGCCTCGAATAAAAGAGCGCCGAACTCCGATACCAGAACAGTTATGAGTAAGGCCGGGGCGAAACGGGGAGACGTTATCAGGCTTGTGATGATGAATCCCGCTTTATCCGCTGCAGCGGGAACCGACAACTTCGCGTCTGGCATTGGTCAATAAGGATAGCATCCACGGCGGAACTTAGTGACTACTTGAATCGCTCCAGGCCGCCCCACGGTCGCTATTTGAATTGGCGAGAGTAGAAGTAATAGTCGGCCGAGTACGGAATCCTGACTTCTTTGCCGACGTGATCGGCGTCGCAGCCAGATGACGGCGCGCGGCCACCCTTGGTGTTTACCCGCTGAAGGCTGGTCACTCGCGACAAGAGCCTAGTGTCGCTATGGTCGACCGTGGACAGCAACAGCCAGGAAATCGCCTGCGGGTCCGGCGACCGGGCACTTGACCACCTTCGCGGTGATCTTGCTGTCGTCGTTCCACTGCCATGTGGGCGGTCTGCGATTTTCGAAGAGTCATTTCCGGTGCGCGCTACACTATTTCACGTGACCCAAGCTCGCAACAAATCGGGGTACTATCACTACTTCACCTTCGGCTTGGAATCGTACATCAGCAGGCTTCTGCTAAGGATCCGGGAAGAGGTTTTTCAGATCTTTGTCGCGACATTTCGACCGTCACCGTCACAGACCGTCCTCGATATTGGCGTATCGGCTGAGGACCACCCATCGTCCAATCACTTCGAGAAGCGCTATCCTGTGACCAAGCGAATCTGCGGGTTGAGTCCCGAACATTTGCCAGCGCTGCGTACGCAGTTTCCCGACATGGAGTTGGTACAAGGTGATGCACGGGCACTGCCGTTCGCGGACGAGTCCTTCGATTTCGTTTATTCTCATGCCGTGATCGAGCACGTCGGCAGCCGGGTCCAGCAGGCGCGATTCCTGGCCGAGGCACTGCGCGCCGCACGGCACGGCGTTTTGATAACCACACCGAACCGCTGGCATCCCATCGAAACGCATACCGGCCTGCCGCTGCTGCACTTTCTTCCCGCTCGGTTGTACCGGTCTTTATACAGATCTCTCGGGAAGAACATGTATGCGAGCGAAGCAACGCTAAACCTGATGGACGCATCCGTGCTACTCGATTTAGTCAAAGAGGTGAAGCCGAAGGACGCATCGGTAACGCTGCATCAAGTCCGCTGGCTTGGCTTTCCTTGCAATCTGGTTTTGGCGGTTCAGAAATCGGCTGGTTAGGGAACCGAAGCCGGCGTTAGTGACATCTGCCGCTCGTGGCAGAATGGCGACGCGGCGGTGGAAGGCGTGATCTCCCGAAGCGACTCGACTTTGTCGGACACCTCTACCTCCCAGATTCTCCGGTCGCAAAAGTAATCCAAACATCGGGCGTTCTGCTGCGGCCCAAGGTCGCGCGCCCAAACGATTCGTGAAGAATCGACAGCCGGCTCGTTGTAGACCCACTCGTAGTTGAAACTGTGCCCGGGCAGATATTTGACCAAGACAAGGTGCCTTCCGGGTTCGGCCAGGAGCTTCGCTGCGACCTGAAATCGCCCCCATGTTGGGTCGTGATGGGTGTTCCTCACAACCGATTTAAAGAAAAATGCGGGGGTTGCGAGCGCACAGCTCACGATGGAGGCTGCAACAATAGATCGGCCCCAAGTGGGCCACTTATTGGCGACAATCACCATGGACTCAATGACAACAATCCACAGCAAGGGGGCTTCGGGGGCGATGTAGTGCGGGAACAGCCATGTTTCGGTGGCGTTGACTGCCAGGCAGCCGCCTAGAATCATCAGAACAGGTCGAATGCGTCGGCTCCGCCAGATCCAGGGCAAAGCAAGCAGCAAAGGGAGCGAGAGCGCAGGGCCCAGATACAAGCCCCACGACATCCTCGCCGGCATTTCCAGAGATGAGAGGAAGTGCCGCTGCCGGGTCTGGTAGTACGCATACTCATTCCGATAGAACGCCCGAAACTCCGGGTTCCGGTAAGCCGGTTCTGCGGCGGCTGGCAGGAGGATGTCATGCCTGGCGATGGCGTATGTCTGGATGCCCTTTACGTATGGCATCATGATGGCATCACCCGTGACCTGCGCGTTGTAATAGCCGACGCCGACAGCGCAAGGTACAAGAACGGCTAGCGCCGGGACGGCGACGCGAAGGGCCTGACGAAATGCCGGCTTTTCTGCCTTCTTGAAAAGCCACAAAGTCACCATCAGTCCAATACCGGCGCTGACCAGGAGCCCCTCGAAAGGGCGGCGGTTCAGGAGTACGGCGATGCCGGCTCCCAGTAGCCAACTATCGCGGCAGCGTGCAACGCGCTGAAACCAGATTCGCCCGGCTGCCCCTACGACGATAGCAGCGGATAGAGCCGCAAGAGCCCCGCCCCAGTAACTGTCGCTCCAATACGACATAAATGTCCGCGAGAGCAACAGCACGCCTCCGCAGAGCGCCCATCCGGGCGGAAACCAAGCCCGCAGCATCCATACAAAGGCGCCGCTTACCAACATATAGCAGCCTAGTACGGCAAACCACGCGTGTCCCATCAGAATTCCAAGAGCGAGCATGGCGGCTTGGGCCGGAGGGTAGATCGAAGCGTATGTGGGTTGCTGCAAAACGTGGAAGGTCTCAAAGTGGACCCACATCGGGTGGGGCGGGTTTGTAAGCCGGCCCAACGCAAACGTCTGCGCGCCGAGCAGGATAGAGAACTCGTCGTGGAATCTTGGCAGTGGGACGGGGAACCAAGGCAGCAAGGCAAGCCTGAGGACACCGGCGACGACTATGACAGCGAGGATCGGAAGGTACTTATGTCTTGAAAACCGACTGTATGAAGCGAGCCACGACTTCGGGAGCAGCCGATCGGCTGAGACGCCGAAAGCGGCGACCAGAAGGAAGACTGCCAACAAACCAGTTTCCAGCTTCCAGGCGACTGGATCCCTTAGCAAGACTGGCCGGCCCCCCGAGCGAGCCCCCTAGCCCGGGAGACAAGTCCCCTTCGCGTGTTGAAGCGGCACTTTATCAACGTCCAGAGGGCTTCGAAGCCGTGGCGGGCGCGGATCTTCTTACCTTCGGCGACGCCGCGGCCGTTGTAGCTGATCGGAACTTCATGAATGTTGTATCCTAGGAGCCGGACCTTCGCTGTTACCTCGGGGCAGAATTCGAAACCCCTGCATTGCAGCGGCATTTCCTTCAGTACGACCGCGCGAAAAGCCTTGTACGCCGTGGCCTCGTCGGTAAGCCTAGCGCCATAGAGCAAGTTCGCCACGGCCGTAAGAATCCGATTGGCAACGAGATTGCGAAAGGCCATGCCCTTGGGGGACTTTCCTAAGAAGCGCGATCCGTAAACCACGTCGGCACCGCCTCGAACAATCGGCTCGATGATGAGCGGGTAGTCGTTGGGATCGTACTCAAGGTCGCCATCCTGGATTAGAATAATCTCGCCCGAAGCGAGCGCGATGCCTACGCGGACGGCCGTGCCCTTTCCGAAATTGAGGACCGATTGATGCGCAATGATCACACCCTGCAGGCCATAGTCGCGGACTTTCGCCGCAGTTCCGTCGTTGGAGCCATCGTCAACAACGATGATTTCCTTCGTGCAGGATTCCAATAGCGGTGCGCGGCGCACCCGGTCTAAAACCTGATCAAATGCACGAAATTCATTGTAGACCGGAATGATTATCGAAACTTTCATGACTTAGTCGATACAACAAGGACGCCTTCGGTGTCCCAAAGGCGTTCACCCTATGAGGGTAGCAATATTTTTCTGAATTCGATCCACACCCAGCGAACCTGAGGTCGCAAACGACGTGGCTAAACTTTCGTTCTTCCAACGACGTGAATCGCCGCTGTCGCTATTTGAATTGGCGAGAGTAGAAGTAATAGTCGGCCGAGTACGGAATCCTGACTTCTTTGCCGACGTGATCGGCGTCGCAGCCAGATGACGGCGCGCGGCCACCCTTGGTGTTTACCCGCTGAAGGCTGGTCACTCGCGACAATAGCCCGGTGTCGCTATGATCGACCGTGGACAGCAGCAGCCATGAAATCGCCTGCGGGTCGGGCGACCGGGCACTGATGACCACCTTCGCGGTGATCTTGCTGTCGTCGTCCCACTGCCATGTGGGACCGATGAAATGATGGCCGACCTCTTTTCCGGCATCGTCAGTCAAGATGGCATCCGGCGCCTGGAGCAAGTAGCCAAACGGCGCGCCATTGACATTCGCCTTGCAGATGTAGATCTGATCGCCCTTGCCGTGCGCCATCAGAACCAGGTGTTCGTTGTCGTTAGGCAGCAATTCAGGCGGCACGTCGGGCTTTTTCAGGTCTTCCGCAAACGCGGCCGATGTTCCGAGGAGAAGAAGCGCCAGATAAAGACTTCTTGGTTTCACGATATCCCGCATATATGCCGACCTCTCATCATTCGCTGGAACCCGATTGTAGTTCATTCTGTCCAAGCCCGCGCCGGCCGCCGATTTCCGCAATCGCCGCTTCGTAGGCGTCGAGGCTGTCTTTGAAAAAATGGTCCGCGGCCTCGACCCAAAGCAACTGTTTTGGATTTGGAAGTTCGTCGAAGAAGCCCTGGAAATCCTCACGCGGGCCGTACACATCGTTAGTGCTTTGAACGAAGTACTTCGGAATTGAGACAGCCTTCACATAGTCGCGATCCGGATGCTTGCTCGGGAAACCGACTGCGATGGCGCGCGTCAAGCTCGCATCTTTTTTCGCCAGGCGGAGCGCCACCCTCGAGCCAAAGGAGAAACCTGCCACCAGCACCGGAAGGCCAAGGTAACGACTCCGAAGTTCAGCGAGTCCGGCGAGCGCGTCGTCGACCTCACCCACACCGTGGTCGTATTCCCCTTCGCTCAGATTCACGCCGCGAAAGTTAAAACGCAACACGACGCAGCCTGATTTGCGCAAACCCCGTGCTAGACGATAGACCACTTTGTTGTGCATCGTGCCGCCATGCAGCGGGTGCGGGTGGCAAACCAGCGCCGCCTCTACCGGCTCCTGGTGCTCGGGTTCCTCCAGCATCGCTTCCAGTTTGCCGGCCGGCCCGGAAAGGAAAAAAGTTTCAATTCTGCGAGGCATTGGTTAAGGGATGCGGAACAGCGGTCCGCACGGTGGATTGGCCAGTCACTTTATCGCTGCGGCGAAACTAGGTGCGATAGTTTCCGAACTGCATATCGATGCCGAAATCCTTACCGCGGAGCAGTGCAATCACCTGCTGGAGAGTGTCGCGGTCTTTGCCTGCCACGCGAACTACGTTGCCTTGTATGCTGGCCTGCACCTTCAACTTGCTGTCTTTGATGAGCTTCACAATGTCTTTGGCTTTTTCCAGTGGGATGCCCTGCTGGAGGGTGATCTCCTGCCGCACGCGTCCACCAGAGGACTGGGCGACCTCGCCATAAGTGAGGCCTTTGATGGGGATGCCTCGTTTCACCAGCTTTTGACCGAGAATCTCATTGATCGATTTCAGTTTGTACTCGTCGGAACTGGAGAGCAGAACTTTGCGGTCCTTCTCATTTAGCTCAACGGTCGACTTGGAATCCTTGAGATCGTAGCGGGTTATGATTTCCTTCATCGCCTGCTGGATCGCGTTCGTCACTTCAGCCAAGTCGATTTTCGACATTACGTCAAACGTATTGTCAGCCATAGTTCACCTTTGCAGTCGCGCAAGGGCGTCTGTTCGCGTCGCCCTCACCGTCGACCAATATACCGCTTGAGCCGAATAATGCCGGCCGCGAGGAAATCGCTTGCGCTACGAAGCCCGTTCGGTTCCCACCGCGATGGCGGCAGCGGCCGGCTGAGGCTCGGAAACCGGCGCCACAGGAGTAGAAACACGCTGCTGCGCCAGAGCCAGCAGGACACGGTCCGTCATCTCGTTGATCAACACCGGCATGGCGGTTTCAAGCGCCAGCGTTACCGCTGCCCGAACGATGGGGCGATCGAAAACCGGCGCCGACGCCGTGCTCGCATCTTCCTCGACTCGCTCGGCGCGCGCCTCGCTGAGTAGAGGTCTAATCGCCGACAGCAGCGCCGAGGCTTCAAAGGGCTTTCGCAATATGGCGTCAGCGCCCGCGTTGCGCGCATCCTGCTCGTCGAACCGGTCGGCGGGCCCAGCCGCAAATACAATGCGGACGCGCTTATGTATGGGCTGCGCCTTGAGAAAGCGCGCCAGTTCAAAAGCGTTCTTAGTGGGCAGGTAAACGTCACAAATGAACAGGTCGGGGTCAAAGTCAACCAAGCGGTGAAGAGCCGTGGCGCCGTCGGTTACGCTGACAACCTGACTTTCGCGGGTGTTGAGAATTTGCTCGGCCAGCCGTAACGCCTGCGGGCTATCGTCTGCGAGCAGGATACGGTTCATTGTTGGGGTGGGGTTGTCGGCTGCGGAGGAGCAGGCTGGGTGGCAGCCGGAGGCGTAGTCTGTCCAGCTGGCGTTTGCGCGGCGGCTGGCTGCCCGCTCTGATCCGTAGGCGCGGAAGCCGGCGTTGTAGCAGGAGCCGTGGTTTGATTCTTGTTCTTCTTGACCTTCTTGTATTTCTTGGCTGCCTCCGCTTGAGCGGCCGCAATGTCCTTGGCGTGGTTCGACGGCATGGCGCTTTGCTGCTGCGACGCAGGTTGGGTAGGTTGCGCGTCCGGAGTGACGGGCCCAATCGTCTTGCGAGCATCCTGTCCCTCGTTCAGGGCCTTGGAGCCTGCATCATTCAGCTGCTCCACTTTCACTTCGTTTGTGCCGACCGGAGCACCACCGGGCCCCGGAGGCGGAGTCGCGTCGGCCGTGTTCTGAACCGGAATGCTGACGGGCAGCGTGGGCTTCAACATAACCATAGCTGGCTGGCCCGTCTTCGCTGCGTGACTCACATCGGGAGCTCGAAGGAAGTTGTCTGCCTCACGCTTTATAAACGAAGGCTTCACATAGTTCTCTTTGTCGTACTTCTCCCGGTTGGCAGCCTCCTGATCGGGTTCGGGAACAGGCATTTCAAGTTCGCCGAGCTTCTTCTTCGCGTTTCCGGCCTCGCTCCCAAGCGGATAATCGCGTACGATCTTGGCAAAATCGTCGCCGGCCCGCTGCCGGAAGCGCGGCCCCATGTCCATGTAAGCGAGACCGGCGTCGTATAAAGCGACATCGGCTTTGCTAAAGAGCGGATACTGCGCTGCGACATCGTCCAGGCGATTGGCGGCCGCCGGATTGCTTCCTTTGTGGAAGTAATACCAACCAACATCGAACTCGTGTTGAGCGAGTGCTTCCTGGATGTTGCGCAGAGTCTGCATTGCGATGGGCGCGTACTTGCTGTTGGGGAACTGCGTGATTACCTGCATGCACTCGAAATTGGCACGCACCGCCTGGGTGTCATCACGATCCGCTTTATCCATCTGGTTGTAGTGGATCATGCAGATGCGGTTTTGTGCTTCGGCTGCTTCCTGCATGGTGGGATAGAACAGAATGAAGTCTTTGTATTCAGCCTCCGCTTGCGCCAAGCCGTTGGCCCCACCCTCGCGGTACCAGCTGTCGGCAATCGCAAGCTTCGCCTTCGCCAGGTATTCACTGGAGTCGTACGTGTTGATCAGCGTGTTCAACGTAATACGTGCAATCTCGTAACGCCCATGTTCGATATCGTTCATGGCTTTATCGAACAGCACTTTATCGGGCTGCTGGGTATCTTTTGTAATGGGGTTCTCGTACTTCTTCTTGTGCCATGGCACTTGCGGGGATGCGATACTCGCCGCGAGTAATCCGACAAGGGCAAGCTTAAGCAATTGAGCGTTCAAATTCATTGTTTCCTCTATACCCTAACAAGTTCTGCTTCGGCGGCGATCTGCTGCAACTCCTGAACCGCCGCAATAGGGTCCGCAGTACCGAACACGGAGGTGCCCGCTACCACCCAGTCCACACCCGCCCGAACCACGTCCGCAAGATTGTGAGTCGACACCCCGCCATCGATCTCAATGGCAAAATGGAGGTCGCGTTCCTGCCGGCGCCGGTAGAGTTGCCGGACTTTCTCGAGCGAGTGCTGGATGAACCGCTGACCGCCAAAGCCCGGATTCACGCTCATGATCAACACATAGTCGACTATTCCAAGCACGTCCTCAAGCAGCGAGGTGGTGGTGGCGGGATTGATCACAACACCGGCCCGCGCTCCCTCTTCCTGAATCAGGTGCAATGTGCGGTCCAGATGACGGCAGGCTTCGTAATGCACGCTGACCGAGGTCGCTCCCGCCTTAATGAAGATCGGCGCATATGTGTCAGGGTCCTCGATCATGAGATGGTGATCGAGCTTGAGATGCGTGACCTTTCGGATGGACTCGGTAACTGGCGGGCCCAGCGTCAAGTTCGGAACGAAATGCCCATCCATGATGTCGACATGCAGCATCTCCACCCCAGCCGATTCGACCAGGTGGATCTCTTCGCCAAGACGCGCAAAGTCGGCCGCCAGAAGTGATGGGAGAATCTGTACCACGTTTGCTACCTATTGTGAATCCGGCCTCAAGAGTGTGAATTCCTGCAAGAAAGCCAACTGGTGGCCAGTCCGGAAAAGGGCGGGGAAACACCCATTTTCCTAGGGACTAGATATTCCCAGAACGTTCCGATCTTAACACGGCGGCGTAGAACCCATCCCCAGGATCGCGGCCAGGAAGTCTCCATGTTTCTTCAACCAATCGAATGTGTTGTGAACTCTCTGCTGCCCAGTGGGTAACTTCTTCGTTTTCTTCGGTCTCCAGCGAGCAGGTCGCATATAGCAGCTGGCCGCCCGGCGCTAGATTATTGAGCGCGTTCTGAAGAATCAGCCTCTGCCGGCTCTGATGCATCAGCAGATTCTTGGATTGGACGCGCCATTTGATTTCCGGGTTTCTCGCCAGCGTGCCCGTCCCGGAGCAGGGAGCATCGACGAGAATGCGCTGAAAATGGAACCGAAACGGCAACGGCTTTGTGGCGTCCAGGACAACCCGCGGGCAGATGTCCGGAACCTGGCGAAGGCGCTTCTCGGTCCAGTCGCAGGCCACGGCACGGAGTGGCGTTTCCAGCGCTTGCCGCGTCTTGTTGCCTGGGGCCGCACAGAGATCCAGATAGGAGAGCCCAGGCTCCAGTTTCAACAGGGGAACGATGGCCTGCGAGCCAATGTCCTGAAAGCGCAGGCCGTGACGCCGCAGGTCGTGTGCGGCACCTTCCGCCAGCCGATAACAGCCAGGCACCGGGGTGGGCTCCAGCTTGAGGCCATCCTCAGCCGGCGGCAAAGACCCCGGAGCGAGGTGGATGTAGTGCTCGGGCTCCTGAAGCGCGGAACGCGCAATCCCTTCGGCCTCCGCAGCTCCGTAGCGGGCCGTCCATTTTCGTAGTAACCATCGTGGACACGAGAGCTCAATCGACTTCCCCGGCCAACGGAGCGGCTCGCGGTCCACTTTACGCAGCACCGCGTTCGTCAAGCCTGCGGCCGCACGCTTACCCTGCTTCACCAACTCGACCATCTCATGGACGGCCGCGTGGGGCGGAATACGGTCCAGGTAGCGCAGCTGAAAAATCCCCATCCGTAAGGCAATACGCAGCTCTGGCTCCAACTGCCCGGGCGCACGTTTGCTGTAATGCTCCAGTAGAAAATCGAGTTGTGCCTGAAACCGGAGGCAGCCGAAAACGATCTGCCCAGCCAGGCCTGCATCGCGCGACGCTAGCGGAGCCGCCTCCGCGAGAAGTTCATCGCTGGCATACGCGCCTTCCTCAACTCGACAAAGAACGTCGAACGCAACGCGGCGCGCCGGAGAAATGGGAGAAGGAGGCAAGCCTTATTATCGACGGCGGAGTTAACTTGCGGCGACTGGGTCGCCGGAGCTTCCTCAGTCCTGTTTCAGAGCCCCGCCGGCAGGACTTGCAAAGCGCGCCAGAAAAAACCATCGCAAGGTGCCCCTAGGTTGTGCGCCGAAACCTTCCAGATCCAAACGCAGCACGGCGCCTTTCTTAAAGTCGACGCGTAACTCCCGCGAACCTAACAGATAAGCAGCCAGGCTTGAGAACTGTGGCTCATGGCCTACCAACATGAGTTCCGGCTCTCCCCGATGCGCGCGAATCTCTTCCCAAACCTGCTCTACCGTTGCGTTGGGAGTGAGAGCCTTGGTGCGCAACACCGAAGCTTTTGTTTTGAAAACGCTGCGCGCGATTTCAGCCGTTTGTAGGGCGCGAGTCAGTGGACTGCTGACAATCAGGGAAGGATTAACTTCGGCGGCGGTTACGAGAGCGCGAAGCGTTTCACGGAGCTTACGCCGGCCTTCGGTCGTTAACTCGCGATCCGAGTCATTCATCCCGATTCGGCCCTCCTCTGCTATTCCGTGGCGGAGTAAGTAAACCTGCATACGATGGGGTTTCGCCTTTCATTCTGGCATACTGAAGCGTTGGTACCAATTGGGAAAGCCCGTCAGGACCTGATTCTGTTGATCGTCGCGATCACAGCGGCGACCCTGATTCACGTTTCCATCGCAGCCAGCCAGATCTGTCTAGGCATGGGCGTCGCGCTGCTTCTGGTCTTCCGCCGCAAGCTGGAGTTTCCGCCGATCTGGCCCCAACTTGCAGTGTTCTTCGTGCTGACTTTGATTTCAGTGCTGGTTTCACCCGACCCTTGGGGAGGCCGCCCGCAAATCAAGAAGTTTTTCGTGTTTCTCTTCATCCCACTGATTTACGGCGTATTCTCGACCCAGTTCGACAAGGTCTACTACCTGATGGCGGGTTGGACAGCGGCAGCGACCGCTTCGGGCCTATGGGGCCTGATTCAATTCGTGACCAAGTATCAACACATCCGGCAGACTGGCGGAGACTTTTATACCGTCTACGTGGAGCGGCGCATCACGGGCTTTGAGAGCCATTGGATGACGTTCGGCGCACTGCAATTGAGTGTGCTCTCGCTGCTGCTGGCGCAGTGGTGCTTCTCCAGCCGGAAGATGCCGCTCTGGGCTTATGGAAGTTTGGCGGTGATATCCACGGCGATTCTGCTGGGCTGGACACGCAGTATCTGGATTGCGACGGTGGCCGCGACGCTGTACCTGATCTGGTGCTGGCGGCCAAGGATGGTATTCCTGCTGCCGGTTGTCCTGCTTCTGGCATACCTGGTCGCACCTAACACCACCCGCGAGCGTTTCAAGTCCCTCTTCGAGCCACATGGCGACACAGATTCGAACCGTCATCGTGTGGTGACTTTCCGCACCGGCGTTGAAATGGTCAAAGCGCATCCGTGGTTTGGAATTGGGCCGGAACAGATCCGGCGCCAGTTCGATTCCTATGTGCCGACGGATATCACGCGGCCGCTGCCGCCGGGCTTTTACGGACACCTGCACAACATCTACATTCAATACGCGGCGGAGCGAGGAATCCCGGCGCTGCTGGTGTTTCTGTGGCTCATTGGCGCCATTTTATGGGACTGCCTGCGCAGCTTGCGGCGGCTGCGCCCCGGCCTTTCTCAAGAGCGCTTCATCATGCAGGGAACCGTGGCGTGCACAATCGGTATTCTGGTCGGCGGCCTGTTTGAGTTCAATCTCGGCGACAGCGAAGTCCTGATGATGTACGTCGCGGTGGTCGCTGTGGGTTATGCAGCCATCGAGCACAGCCGAAGCCTGCCTGGGCGGGAGTTGCCTTCAGTGCATTCGCCCGTTGCCGGCCTCTGAGTTTATGCGATGACGGCGATGAGAATTCTGCTGGTTGGCGGCTCGGGTGGCTTGGGCCATGCCTCGGCGGAGCTGCTTGCGGCCGAGGGCTGCGAGCTCATCGTCAGCTACGACAAGAATGCGGCGCGAGCCGACGCGATGAAGGGCTTGGCAAAGGTGGTGCAAGCGGATATCACCGAGGCTGCTGCGCGGACACGCTTGCTGGACGAAGCAGGCGTCCTGGATGGCTTGGTAGTTTCCGCCGGCGACCCCGCGCGGGTCACAGCGCCCGACCAACTGGAGCAGCAGATGCAAACCTCCCTCGCAGTCAATTACATGGGCCCGTTGCTATTGGCCCGCGAGGCCGCGGAACGCATGCAGGGGAACCGCAAGGCCGGTTCCATCGTGTTGTTTTCCAGCATGCAAGGCGTGGGCCTGTTTCCCCACTCTACGGCTTACGCCGGCGCCAAGGCGGCTCTGATCCATGGGGCGCGTATCCTGGCAAAAGAGCTGCGCGCGCCACATAACATCCGAGTCAACGTGATTGCGCCAGGCATCATCGATGCCGGCATGGCACAGGCCAGCATCGCGGCCGGCAAGTACGAACGGTTTCTATCCGAAGGAATCATCACGCGATTCGGACGGGCAATTGATGTCGCCCGAACTGTGCGGTTCCTGCTGGAGCCCGACAACTACATCACGGGCCAGGTCATTAGCGTGGATGGCGGGGTGACGCTGTAGATGTTGCCGCCAGGCAAGCTTCGAGGGCAGGTCAGTTTCCCCTCGCGAACGAACACTTCGTATACGAGCTAGTCGGTGGCGCCTTGCGGAGATGAGCCTGGTGCGAGGATCGGTTTCGCGACAACGCGGAGCAATCGCCTCGTCAATACGACGTCCGCCGCGAGCGCCATCACGAACATCGCCCCGTGCTCGCTGAACCAGAGCGGGCCGACCAGCATCGTTCCACCCCAACAGCCGCAGGTGACCTGCATCTGCCGCATCGCGGCCGCGACACCAAGCCCAAGAAAGGCCATCAGAATTGCGCCGGTCGTGAGCACGACCCACCGCAACGGGAAGAGCAGCAGGATCGCAATGGCGACCTCGAGCAAGGGAATCGCCACAGCCAGAGGATGCACCAGCGGCGAATGCGCTGTGATCCCGACCTCGAAATCGACAATGGATCTCCCGAGCACATACCAGGGGTTCGTGAGTTTGACCAATCCGCCATAGAGGAATGCAATACTCAAGCCGATCCGTGAGGCGAGTGCGATTCGATGGATCATGCGCTCATCGAGGCGGCCCGTGATCCAGGCACTCACTGTAAGCAGAAAGCCGCTTGCGACAAACACCACAATCAGCCAGGCAAACCAAATTTCCAGTTCACTTCGCCACATTACACGCCACATAAGACAATGACTTTGCAATTCGAGTTCCTGCTGGAGTCATTTGAAAAATCTTAGACTTGCGGCCGCCTGCCCGCGGAATTGTTGGGTCAAATGACTCAACCCGGCTCTGCTCATCTAGAATCCGGATCGTCGATCAGACCCGATTTCGGATCACTTGCTGCTCGTGATAACGTCTTCCGGCAACGCGAACGTCAGCAGCGCCGAGCCCGACGGCATCGTGAGATATTGCTTTCCTTCAATCATGTAAGTGATCGGCGACGACACGAGCCGCGAGCCGGTGTTGATCCGCCAGAGAAGCTTCCCAGTCTGCGCGTCGAGGGCCATCAGATAGCCATCTTCATCCCCTGCGAAAACCAGGTTGCCGGCGGTCGACAATGTGCCTGCCCATGGCGGCTTGTTGAGCTTGAACGTCCAGCGAATCTCGCCCGTTAGCGGATCCATGGCCGTCACCTGTCCCCAATCGCGCGTGCTGGCTTGGCCGCGCGATGTGCCACCCCAATAGGGACGGCCCTCTTTATAGGTCGGCGCGATCGGGAAAAAGGTATCGCACTGCTCGCGCACATTGAAATAGAAGAGCCCAAGCGAGGGTTGAAACGACGGCGCCATCCAGTTCGTGGCGCCGGCCCCTCCGGGGCACACGTCGATACCGTCCTTTGTCGACGCAGGCGCCGGTACAAGAACCGGGCGGCCCTTGGCATCCATCTCTCGCGCCCAGTTCTGGCGCGCGAAGGGCTTCACCAGTAAGAATTCACCGGTCGCGCGGTCGAAGACGTAATAAAAAGCGTTCCGATTGGCCTGCACCACCAACTTCCGCAGCTTCCCCTGCCAGGGCAGGTCGAGCAGCATGGGCGTTTCTGCCGCGTCCCAGTCATGGACATCGTGCGGTGTGAACTGGAAGTGCCACTTCAATTTACCCGTGTCGCCGTCCAGAGCTACCAGACAATCGGTGAAGAGATTATCGCCGGGACGATTGCCGCCGTAGAGATCCGGTCCCGGATTTCCAATGCCCCAATAGATCGTATTCAGGTCGGGGTCGTAGGTGCCGGTCATCCAGGTAGGGCCGCCTCCGTGCTGTTCCGATCCATTGCCCCAAGTTCCCGCGCCTGGCTCGCCGGGCGCCGGCACCGTCCAGAATCGCCAAGCACGCTTTCCTGTATCGGCGTCGTAGGCATCCACGTATCCCCGGATTCCAAACTCTCCGCCGGAGACGCCAACCACAATGTTGTGCTTCACGACCATCGGCGCCATGGTCGCCCCGTAGCCTTTCTGCCAGGGCGCGAACTCCACGTCCCAGATCACCTGGCCGTTGCGCGAGTCCAGAGCTACCAGATGCGCGTCAGGCGTCACCATGTATAGGCGTGAACCCAGCATTGCCAGGCCGCGGTTCATGGTGCCGCAACAAAGCTTAACTCCGTCGGGGACACGATATTGATAGCGCCACAATTCGCGACCCGTCTTGGGATCCAAGGCAAACGCGAAGCCGTTTGCGGCGGTCAGGTACATGACGCCGTCCACCACCAGCGGAACCGTCTCGAAGGCGCCGGGCTGGTCCGTCTGAAAGATCCAATCGACTCGCAGCTTGGAGACATTGCCCGCATGAATCTGCGAAAGGTCGCGGAAGCGCGTGCCGCCATAGTCGCCCCAGTAGGTAAGCCAGTGCTGCGGCTCACGGGCCGATTGAACGATTCGCTCGAAGGTCAAATCCTCAGTTAAGGCCGGCAGCGCAGCGGCGAGGACGGTCAAGAACAGAAGTCTGTTTTTCAATGAATACCTTGTTGCTTCGGCGCAGTTGTCGAGGTGGCAGGCGCGTCGCGTAGCGTCGAAAGATAGGCCAGCAGGTTTTGAAGGTTGGCATCCTTGAAGCGATAGGGCGGCATCAACGAATCGGAGAGATACTTCACCTCACGCAAAGAATCTTTCGAGAACGATCGAAAACGCTGGTCCTGCAATCGGAGTTGGATAGAGAAAGTGTCTTCGTTGATGCGGACTCCGGTGTAGCGCTCTCCATCCTTCGTTATCACGGATGCACCTATATACTCATCCGGAATGTCCGCGGACGGATTGACGATGGATTCCCGCAGGTATTCGTACGATCTCGCACTCCCGACCTTAGTCAGCGGTGGGCCATAGACGCTTCCCGCCAGGCCGATTTGGTGGCACGCAGCACAGCCGTTCTGCGCATACAAAGCCCGGCCGGCGTTACCGTCGCCCGCGATCACCGGAGCTGCCACCGTCCCCTTACGCAGCGATTGTACATAGGCGATCAATGCAGTCAACTCTTCGGGCTCAAAATCGAAGTCCGGCATGCTGGAGCCCTTCACGCCGTTGCGGATCACACGCTCCAGGTCGGCGTCCGCGTTCCCATGATTCAGCGACGTCACGAGGAGACTGGGGCCGCGGCCACCCTTGGCATTCGTCCCGTGACAGAAAGCGCAGTTACCCCCGAAGAGCGCCTCGCCATCGGCCGCCGTCTGGGCGGAGCTGACGGTTGCGAAGCTAAGTGACGCCATTGCGAGCCATGTGAACCTCAAGCGGGCAGTATGCGAAATGCTAGTCATTTAACGGGAGCGTAGTGGACAGTTTGACGCTTGCTCCTCTAGCGATGCCTGGCTGCGGGACCAGCCCGCTTTTGCAAGCGCGGCGCACCCGCCGGTGCCCGCTCCGACACGAGCGCTGCTGTTGGTTTCTTCTCGGATGGCATGCCTGCTTCGGCCTTGAGATGTTTAACCTCTTCTGGCGTGAGATCCCTGTGCTTTTCAATTTGTAGCCCTTCCAGGGTGAGAAACCCGAGCTTCACTCGGACCAATTTCAGCACTTTGCTCCCAACCGCTTCAAGCATCCGGCGGACTTGCCGGTTGCGGCCTTCCGTAATGGTGATTTCGAGAAACGTGCTGGTAGCCGAGTTGCGCAGATGTACCACGCTGGCGGGGCGAGTGACACCGTCGTCCAGTTCCACGCCGTGGCGCAGCGACTCCAGCTGCTCGTTGCTTAACTGACCAGATGCCTTGACCAGGTAAGTCTTCTTCACGTGACGCTTCGGATTCGTCAGTGCTTCTGCGAGCAGCGTGTCGTTGGTCAGTACCAGCAGGCCGCTGGTATCCAGATCGAGCCGCCCCACCTGGGCCACAAACTGGTCCACACCACGAAGCAAATCGTAGACCGTGGGGCGCCCTTCCGGATCTTTGTAAGTCGTGACATACCCTTTAGGCTTATAAAGCAGAATGTACCGCTTGCCCTGGTCGCGAACCAGTTTGCCATCGAGCGTAACTCGATCGCGGTCCAGATCGACCCAGTGGTCGGGGTTCTCGATGACCTTTCCGTTGACG
The DNA here is from genome assembly GCA_963740005.1 of uncultured Acidobacteriaceae bacterium. Classification (GTDB taxonomy): domain Bacteria; phylum Acidobacteriota; class Terriglobia; order Bryobacterales; family Bryobacteraceae; genus CAJCIT01. The sequence continues at coordinate 78,452 of CAVUCO010000018.1, forward strand.
GCAGCGCGACCCGAGCCAATCCAGCTGCGAGCCTCGGTCCGCGAACCGAGTCCAGCCTTCGAGATCACGCGATCGAGTGTCTTCAGTGACCGCTGAATGCCCGTCTTATCCCGGGCGCGAACGGCGGAACCGGGCTTGGTGCGCTTATTCACCACGAGTACCGGCCCCACCGGGGATTCCTGCCGGCCACGCCGTTATTTCCCTTCAGCCGGAGGCAATGGCTTACGCGGGAAGCGCTCTTCTCGATTTGCAATCTCGTAGACCGCCGTCGCAATCACCGCCGAGGCCTGCATCAGGTCCTCGGACACCGCGTGGCTGTAAGTGTCCATGTTGGAGTGATGCGTGGTGCTCATATAGTCAAGCGAGTCTTGAATGAATTGGAAGCCTGGAAGACCGACGGCGTCGAACGACAAGTGATCTGTCCCGCCCGTATTCTGCAAGGTGAGCGTCGTAACGCCCATGTCATGGAACGGCCCAATAATCTGCTGGAAAATCGGGCGAGCCGCGTCATTACCCTGCAGATACACACCGCGAATCTTTCCACTGCCGTTGTCCAAGTTAAGGTATGCGTCCAGCTTGGCATGTTCCGGCTTTAGCTCCATGGTTTTCGAGTCCGCGAAGTGCGTGGTCACATAGGCCTTTGAACCAAACAAGCCTTGTTCCTCACCACTCCAAAGCCCCAGCCGAACTGTCCGCTTCATTGGCAGGTTCAAGGTTTTCAGAATCCGCATGACCTCAATCATGACGGCACTGCCTGCACCATTGTCGGTCGCACCGGTCCCGGTATGCCAGGAATCGAAATGCGCTCCGATCATTACGATTTCATCGGCCTTGGCGGTGCCTGGGATCTCCGCCACAATGTTCTGTCCCATCTGATCCTGGTCGGAGTATTTCACCTTTAACTCCGCACTCACGACCACCGGAATCTTCTTCTCAAGGATGCGCGTCATGCGCGAGTACTGCTCTTCGTCGACGATAAAGGTTGCCGGCGCCAATGGGGATTTCGCCCTCTCCGAACCTGCCGCCTCCGCAAAGTTCAGGCCGTCGTGAGCGCGGGCATCGGTGCGAATGACGGCGACGACTCCTTCATCGTGCAGAAACTGGCTGAGCTTATTTCGTAAGCCGTCCAACTTGTCAATGAACTCGTCGATTTGAGCCTCCGACAGCGACATGAAGAATTTCATTTGTCCTTCGCGGTCGTCTGGCACCTCGAGATTGTCCCAATCGACCTTTGTCTTCAGCATGGGCGCCGGCGCTTTGGAAAGATCGCCAAGCTCTGCGTCAGTGTACCGTTCAAAGTTGGCCTTAGTTCGTGGCGCGGACGGCTTCGGCGCCGTCACCAGCACAATCTTGCCTTGTAGCTTGCCTTTCCACTTGGTTTCGAACTCTTGAATCTGGTCGGCCAGCTTCTTGGGGTTATACTCCCGGCCGGGTAATGGCGCGAGCATCACCTCGCCCTTTACTACTCCATTCGTCGGAGCGCTCCACGCCAACGGTGCCGCAACCAGGTGCGAATAGCGCGGCGAGAGCATGTCGAGCGTGTAGCTTTCAATCGACCAGCTCCGGCCAAACGGACCCCAGGCCTCTTCCTTGACATCCGACAGCCCATAGGACTTCAGGCGGTTGAGGGTCCATTGCGCTGCTTCGTTAAACTCTGCCGACGCTGTCAAGCGAGGCCCGTAAACGTCGCTCAGGTAGGACAGTGTGTCCATTACTTGCGAGTTATCGAAGGCTTCGGTCTTGATCTTGTGAATTACTTCAAGAGTCTTGGCTTCATCCTGTGCGCCGAGTGCAAGGGAACACAGAAGAAGAACTGACAAAGTGCGCATAGGCGTTACTTTACAACACGGGGCTTTGTGATCCAAGCCGCCGGCACGCAGGAAGTCACCACGCGATCGATCAATCTTTGTCCTGCTCAAAGAGCGATTGATCCCTGTTAACCCATCCACCGAGGAAGATTACAGCGGTAATCCGTTCCATGTTGTTGATGTCCTCCATCGGATTGCCGTCCACAAGAATGAAGGTAGCGTCGCGTCCTTTTTGAATGGAACCGATTCGATTCTCAGCGCGCAAGGCCCTCGCGGCGTTGTAAGTGGCGGCCTGCAGCGCTACCGCCGGCGGGATGCCGGCCTTCACCCAGAGCTGAAGCTCACGCTCAACGGTGGGTCCATGAACAACCAGTATGTTGCCGGCATCCGATCCGGTAATCAACGTGACGCCGGCTTTATACGCGCTCATTAGGTTCGCTTCGGCGCGCTGGTAACCTCCCGCCAAACCCGGCGAACCCTTTTGCTCCGTCGATTTGGCGAGCGCGGCTCGTGTGGAATCGAGTAGATCCTTCGGTCCCACTTGCTGCACCAGCGGCCGGTCGAGCAGATCGGTCTTGCCCTCCAACATCTCGCGAACCGCCTCAATCACCGTCAGCGTGGGATCATAAGCGATGCCCTTTTGCTTCATGGCATCAAACAGGTCAGTCGGAATCAAGTCGCGGAATGAACCGTGTTCAATTGTGTTTGTACCGGCGTCCACGGCGACTCTCACATCCGATGCGTCACCGGTGTGCGTGGCGACCGGCAGGTTATCGTCGTGCGCCTGCGTCACAATCTCGCGATAGATGGTTGTATCGAGCCGGGTGAACAGCATGCCGGCCGATCCGGCTTCGAGAATCGCCTTGATGCCATCCACGCCCTTGGCCTTCAGCGCATCGACCTGCGTTCGGGCTTCTGCCGCCGACTTCGGAGTTCGCGATATCTGTGCGTTGAACTCCGCCCGGATGTTCTCAGGGACATACTTTCCGTACTCAGTGCCGTGTCCGCCCTCCGCAGTGAACATAGGCCCGCAGACGAAAAGCTCAGCGCCTTCATAGGAGCCGTCTGCAATCTGGCCCCGCAACTTAAGGGACGCATCCAGCCCATCGCCCACACTGCGCACTGCCGTGATGCCGCTGAAGAGATATGCTGCCAATTCACGTTTGGCGGCGTTCGGCTTCGCATAGTCCTTGGCGTCTGAGTAGATGCCCCCGGGTGCCCCCAGATGTACATGCATATCAATCAACCCGGGCAGCAAGGTCTTGCCGGAAGAATCCACGACTTCCGCTTCCAGCGCCTTCTCATCCGCCGGAGGCGTGTCGTAAACCTCCGCGATCTTTCCATTCCGCACCAACACGGCACCGTTAGGAATCACCCGGCCGTCGCCGACGAAAATACGAACGTTCTTAAACAACCTCGCCCGGCCGCGGTTCATGACGCGGGAGATGATCCTGTTCTTGTCCAGGTTCTCTTTGGTCTTTGCCTGGTAGACGCCCAACAAGAGAAACGGTGCGAGAACCACCAGAATCCAGAGCTTCGCCCTCCCCGTGATCTTTTCTTCCTTCTCCCAGCGAAACAGCTTGATGCCTATAAAGACGGCTACCGCGCACGCCAGCATGAGGGCGGCGGCGGAAGTCAGGTTTTGCCAGAAGCTCTCGCCCCTCAGCATGATCGACTGGATGCCTTGATAGAGGTAGGTTGCCGGCAGAAATTGGCTGGTCACCTGCAACCACCGCGGCAGGAACCAGGTCGGGAACGTCGCGCCGCTCAGAAAAAGCATGGGCAGATAGAGTAGCTGGATCAGAATCTGGCCTTCCTGCGCCGAGTTCACCGTCGAGGCGACGATCATGCCGATCGCGCGAAACGCAACTGAGCCGAGCGCAATGAACAGGAACAACTGCCAGATGTGGTCGGGATACGGCATGTGAAACCACAGATGCGCCAGCACCAGAATGAAAATGACGGTCGGTAAATAGCTGACTAGGCCCGAAACGAGCGAGGAGACGATTATCGGCGCGGGGCCGCCGGGCGCTACTTTGAAACGACGCAACACCCCGGATTCGCGATCTTGCACCGCTCGCATACCCGCGCCAAAAAAGCCGCTTCCCAGGACGCCGATGAGGATCACCATGGTCACCACTTGGGCCATGGCCGCCGGATTCTTCGCCGCATCATAGGAGAACGCAAAGATCACGAAGAACATCATGGGAAAGAACAGTGCAAAGAACAGCACGGCGCGGTCACGCCCCATGAGCCGCAGGTTGTTGCGGATATGAGCTAGATACCTCTTCATGATTCGCGTAGTCTCTTTCCGGTTAATTCGATGAACACATCTTCAAGCGTCGGGCGCTTCAAGTGAATATCAACCAGTTCCAGGCCGAGCGAATCGATCCACTTCACGGCTTCCACAACCGTTTTGGCCGGCGAATCCGATTGCATACTGAGGGAACGTCCGTCCTGCGAAGCTGTGTTCTTTCCGCGTCTCAGACTGTCGGGCAATTGCTCCATTGGCACTGGCTCATTTGTGGAGACTTCGATCATTGCGTGACCCAGTGTTCGCTCCTGGATTTCGCGCGGCGTGCCGAGTTCGATAATCTTGCCCGCATCAATAATGGCGACCCGGTCGCATAGCCGTTCAGCTTCCTCAATGTAGTGGGTGGTCAACAGGATGGTGCGCTTGTTTTCTTTGAGTTCCTGAATCAGGGTGTGGATCTCGTGACGAACCTGCGGATCCAGGCCCGTGGTCGGCTCGTCGAGAAACAGGAGCGAGGGGTCATTCACCAGTGCCAGCGCCAGCGCCACGCGCTGTTTCTGGCCGCCCGAGAGAGAGGAATAGAACGCGTTCGACTTCTCTCCCAACTGCAAGCGCTCCAGAAGTTTCTTGTTATCGGTGTTTCTTGTGTAGAAGGCGGCAAACAGATCTAGCGCTTCATGGACGCGAATCTTATCCGGGAGATTCGTGGCCTGCAGGCACACGCCGATCCGGTCTTTCAGCTTTTCGACCTGGACACCGGGGTCATAACCCAGAACTGACACTTTGCCGCTGCTGCGTGGCCGCAGCCCCTCCAGAATCTCGACGGTGGTTGTTTTGCCGGCTCCGTTTGGACCAAGCAGTCCGAAAACCTCGCCCTCTTGGACTTCAAGGTCGATTCCGCGTACTGCTTCGAATGGGCCATACGATTTGTGTAGCCCCTCCACCGTGATCGCAGGAGTTGACATGACGTTATTCCTTCCGATCTTACGCTGCCCGGCTTGTTCAGCCCAGAGGATTAGGGCGAACGGTAGGTCTTTTCGAACCAGCGGTGCCGTGTTTCGGATGAAAGGTCAAGGACGCCGCCGGGTCCGTCGGGGGCTGCAGCCCTTCGCCTCGCACCAGGTCCTCGTAGGTTTCGCGCTGCCGCGCGACATGAACGGCGCCCCGATTCACGAGTAGTTCGCAGGGCCGCGGCCGCGAGTTGTAGTTCGACGCGAGCACGAACCCGTACGCTCCGGCCGTCCGGAGCACAACCAGGTCGCCGGCCTGCGGCTCGGGAATCTCGCGGTCGCGGGCGAAGAAATCACCCGTTTCGCAGACGGGGCCCACGATGTCGGCAACAATCGTTCGTCCAGGCCGCTCTACAACCGGCACAATCTCGTGGTGCGCCTGATACAACGTGGGCCGGATCAGATCGTTCATGCCGGCATCCAGGATGACGAACGTCTTACTGCCGTTCTGTTTGGTGAACAGCACGCGCGCCAGCAGCACGCCTGCCTCAGCCGCGATGGAGCGGCCGGGCTCAAGGATAATCTCCAAACCAGCTGCGTCGATGCGATGTCGCAGGTGACGGATAAACTCGTGAATACTCGACGGTGTGTCGGAAGGCCGGTAGGGAACTCCCAGTCCACCGCCTAAATCAAGATGCCGGATCGGAAAACCCTTCGCGCGCAAACGTTCAACCAGCGCCAGCATCTTGTCGGCAGCCTCAAGCAGTGGCTCGATCGAGAGCAGTTGCGAGCCGATATGACAGCTCACCCCATCCGGTATCAGGCTGCTATAGGCACGAACCCGCTCATACACACGTTCCACCTCGGCGATATCGATGCCGAACTTGTGTTCCTTAAGTCCGGTCGAAATGTAGGGATGAGTGGAGGCATCCACGTCCGGATTGACTCGCAACGCGATGGAGGTGGTCGTGCCAAGTTCTGCAGCGGTCACGCCAAGGATTTCAAGCTCGGCTTCCGATTCGCAGTTGAAGCTGTGAATGCCCCGGCTCAGGGCGAAACGGATCTCCTCACGCGTTTTCCCAACGCCCGAGAAAACCACCTTCGAAAGGTCTGCGCCCACCGCCAGGACGCGGAACAACTCTCCCCCCGACACAATGTCGAAGCCTGCGCCCTCCCGTTCCAGCACTTGGAGCAATGCCAAATTGGAGTTGGCCTTGACGGCATAGCAGATCCGGTGTGGAACGCCCGACAGTGCCTCGCGGTAGGCGCCGAGCCGGCTGGTTACCGCGTTTTGTGAATAGACGTAAGCCGGCGTACCGTAATCGCGCGCCAGGTCGGTGAGGCTTACGTCTTCACAGAACAGCGAACCGCCTTGATAAGCAAACCCTGCTGAAGTTTCCATGAGTTATCGGGAACGGCCTACAGAACCCTCAGCACGATGAAGGTCTGGTCGTCGGTTAGCGGTGTAGCGCCCCGGAAAGCATCCAGGCCGTCGAAGACCTTTTGAACGATTTCCTGCGGTACCAAGGAGGAGTTCGCGGAAACGATCGCGGTGAATCGGTCGCGGCCGAAATCCTCTTCCTTTTCCCGCAGCTGATCTTCAATTCCGTCCGAGAACAGCAGGATCGTGTCGTCCCGCTTTACCTGAATCGACACTTGCTCATATTCGCGATCGTCCAGCAAGCCGAGCGGCACTCCCTCCACCTTGGGCTCGATAATCTCACCGGCGCGGTAAATCAAAGGCGGCAGAGATCCCGCGTTAGCCATGGTTAGTGTGCGGGTGCGCGCCTCCCATAACAGCAAGAGGAGCGTCACGTATTGCGCGTCCACCTTACGCTCCAGCAGAGATTCGTTTAGAGCCTTCATCAACTGGGTAGGGCTTCGGCGGCGCGGCGCCAACGTCCTTAGCAGACCCGACACCATCGCTCCATACAGAGCCGCGGCTGCACCTTTGCCGCTGACGTCGCCAAACGCAATCAGCGCGTACTCATCACTGTGTTCGAAGAAGTCGAATAGATCGCCGCTGATCTCGCGCGCTGGTCGTGACTTCATGCCGATATCCAGGCCAATGATGTCCGGAGCGGTTCGGGGCAGAAGAACCGATTGCAACTTACGAGCTGCCTTCAAGTCCTGATCCATGCGCTGTTCGCGCTGGCCCAGTTCCTCGTATAGGCGAGCATTCTCCACCGAGCTGGCGATCTGCGGAGCTAATAGCGTCAACGCCCGTGCGTGTTCATCGCTGAAAAAGCCGAGCCGTTGGCTTTCCAGATCGAGCACGCCGATCACTTTGTCCTGCAGGATCAGAGGGACCGCTATTTCCGATCGAATGTCCGGGTGCGAGGCAATGTAGCGCGGATCGGCAGATGTATCGGCCACGTTCAAGGTCGACCGCGCTTCCACAGCCGCACCCGTGATACCTTTCCCCAGCTCCAGGTTGTCAAGAGCGATGCGCTGGTCATAGCGCTGGCTGAAACGCCGTCGCAGCAGACCATGCTCGCGATCCACCAGGAAGATGCTGAACGCATCAAAGTTGATGAGCGCTCGAATGGTAACGGAGATTTTCGAGAGCAACTCATCCAGGTCCAGAATCGAGCTGAATTCCTGCGAGACATGGGCTAGCACGCGCAGCGTCCGGTTTTGCCCCTGTACGCGGCGATAAAGCCGGGCGTTGTCGATGGACACCGCTATCCGCGAGGCAATCAACGTGAGCAGCGCGCGATCCTGCTCAGAAAACGCATTAACCTTGGTGGACTGCACATCGATAATGCCAACCAATTTTCCGCGCGCCAGCATCGGCACAGCGAGTTCGGCGCGCACCGCATCCAGGGCCACCAGGTACCGGTTGTCGGCGCGAACGTCGTTCACCATGATGGGCTGTCGCGTGGCGCCCGCCGCGCCGGTAATGCCTTCGCCGAGCGGGATAACCAGGCTGGTGATCTCGGGGCGGTGTCCGACCGAATAACGAATGCGCAGTCCGCCGGCCTTCTCGTTGTACAGGAGAAGCGCAAACAAATCGTGCGGGATGACTTCCTTGACAATGCTCGCGACGTTCGCCAGCAATCGATCCAGATCGAGTGTCTCGGAGGTGGCGGCCGAAACCTCCAGTAGGAAATCAAGCAGTTCCGCCCGCTCGCGAAAACGAACCAGGCTCTTCTTCGCCGAGGCCATCAGTAACCACCCGCGAGGGAGGGACTGGAACTTGCGGCAGGTCCATTCAACTCGTTGAGAATCTGCACACCGGCGCTGGCGCCGATGCGGGTGGCGCCTGCCGCGAGCATCTCGCGAACTGTTGCCAGCGTCCTGATTCCCCCGGACGCCTTGACGCCCAATGCGTGGCCAACTGTCTGCCGCATCAGCCTAATATCTTCGACCGTTGCTCCAGCAGTCGAAAAGCCCGTCGACGTCTTCACAAAGTCCGCTTTCGCTTCGGCCGCGATCCGGCAGGCCTTCATTTTTTGTTCCGCCGTCAATAACGATGTCTCGAGAATCACCTTCAAAATCGCCCCGTGGCGATGGGCCAGATCAGCCAGCTCGGCGATCTCCTGTTCAACCAGTGAGTAATCCTGTGATCGAAGAGCGCCAACGTTCTGGACCATATCCAGTTCGCGCGCGCCTTGAGTCAGAGCCAGACTCGCTTCGGCCAGTTTGGTTTTCGTCTGATTAGCTCCCAGCGGGAATCCAATCACTGTGCAGACCTTCACCGGGGAATCAGCCAGTCGTTTGGCAACTAGCGGCACCCAGCAAGGATTGACGCACACCGCGGCGAAGCCATGCTTCAGCGCCTCCAGGCATACCTTCTCGATGTCCTGCGCGGCGGCCTCAGGCTTCAACAGCGTGTGGTCGATTGCCGCGGCGACACGGTGCTTCTCGTCAATTTGGTTTGGATGGGACACAGTGGAATGGGGCATGGGCAATGCCGCCAATAAACGGGTGAGCGCATCGGATTGATCGCTTTTGCGGCAACTCGTGCTTCGGTTAAGAATACCATGCCGGGCGGCCTCACCCTTTGGCTTTGGCCGGGTGCGGCAAGATCGCAAAAAGAAGGAAATGCGAGGTTTAGAAGGACAGGGGCAATCGAAAAAAGCCAGCTCAGGAATACCGTTTTGGTATGCCTGAACTGGCCGGAATAGGGTGGGATTTGTTTGGATTAGTTAGTTCTTGGGTGCAGGGGAAGCAGTCTTGGTATTGGACGCTGAAGCCGGTGCAGCGGTGGTCTTCTTGGCGTGTTGCTTCTTGGCCTTCGTCGTGGACTTGGTCGTGGACGTGGGCTTGGTGTCTGTGGACGGCGTGGTGGCCTGTGCGAACATCATCACGGGAACGGCCATCGCTGCCAGCAGGGACGATACAAATAGCTTTTTCATTTTCATTTCTCCTTGTGGTGTCGGCGATTTCGTTCTCCGCCGCTCACATAACCACTGTGCCTGGGATTGCGTTTTCAGACCATCGCCCCGAAAGGTCTATCTTGATCCCGTGTTTTCGGGATAGCGCAAAGCGAATCTTAATGAAAGACTCGTAATCGTGGAGTCTCGTCAAACCATTACCCAACCGTATTTTCAACGGCTTCTACTGATCGGCTCGGGAGTTTCCGTACTTTTGCTGTTGTCGGCACTGCTGGTGGCCATCCGAACTGTGAGGCAAATCGATGAGAATGCCACGGCATTCGCTAGCGGGCAAAGCACTGCGCAGGCTCTGATCCAGCGCCTGCAGAAACAGCAGGATATCCTGTATGATCGCCGCCAAAAACTCGCGCGTCGCGCGGACCTGATCAAGAAGGAGGACATCCTCAACCAACTGGCTGAATCGCACGCCGAGATGCAAGGCGCACTTGAGGCGGCAGCGGTCCAGGCGAGCCAAGCTCGTGAAAACATCTTGAAGGAAGGCCACGGGTTACTCCGATTCACGGTCTGGCTGTTCGCAGCCTGCGTGCTCCTTTCTTTGGTGTGCGCCTTCTTTATGGTGCGGGCGTCGGCGGAAGTGTTTCGCCGGCTTGAGTGGCAGGCCCGCGACCTGCGTACGGTGCAGTTGCAGGTACTCGAGAGCCAGGAACAGATCGCGCGGCGCTTCTCGCATGAGCTGCATGACGAATTAGGCCAGGAACTCACCGCGCTGAAAGCCAACCTGTCGTCTCTGCGTGAAACTCCCAATAACCAGCGCGTGGACGATTGTCTTCAGATAGTCGATAACGCCGTGAAGAGCGTGCGGGAGCTCTCGCAACTATTGCGGCCAACCATACTGGATGACTTCGGATTGGACGCCGCGCTGCGCTGGCTGACCGAGAACTTCGCGGAGCGTACCGGTATCGAGGTGCAATATCACTCTGACCTGGGAGGACGCCGTCTCGCCGACTCGACCGAGACTCACCTGTTTCGCATCGCACAGGAAGCGCTTACCAACGTCGCTCGCCATTCGCAAGCAACGCGGGTGGTGATCGATTTAGTTGGTAACGAGCAAACAGTCATGCTGTCTATTCGGGACAACGGACGCGGCTTCGCGGCCGTGGCTTCACGCACTCCCGCCGGTCTTGGGTTAGTGGGTATGGAAACGCGCGCCCGCGGCGCCAACGGAACGTTCCGCATACTGAGCTCGCCGGGAGATGGTGTCAAGATTGAGGTGACGTGCCCGACCCTGTAACCAAGATCCTGCTGGCCGATGATCACACCATTGTTCGCCAGGGCCTCAAATTGATCATCTCGTCGCACGCCGACCTCCAGGTTATCGGCGAAGCCGCTAACGGCCGCGAGGTTCTGGAGCTGGCCGAAAAGCTGAAACCCGATGTCATCCTGATGGACGTTGCCATGCCGGAACTGAACGGCATTGAGGCCACTCGCCGTGTGCGCGACATTTCACCACGCACGAAGGTGCTGGTGCTGAGCATGCACAAGGAAGCGGTCTATGTCCGCGAGATCCTCAAAGCCGGAGCGCGCGGCTATATTCTGAAGGACGCGATCGATACGGAGCTGATCAGCGCCATCCAATCGGTGGCGCGCGGCGATGGCTACATCAGCCCGGCCATTTCAGGCACGCTGCTCAGCGATTACCGGCAGAACATCACCAACCCGCTGGATCTGCTTTCCTCCCGCGAGCGCGAGGTGCTCCAACTGATTGCGGAAGGTAAGACGAATAAAGAGGTTGCCACCCGGCTGAACCTGAGCGTCTACACCGTCGATTCACATCGCGGAAAGATAATGGAGAAGCTGAACCTGCACTCCACGGGCGAGTTAGTGCGTTTCGCCATGAAGCAGGGACTGGTGGACTGAGCGGCTGCTAATCGCCAGGCGCAACATCGTCCATGCCTTCGGCAGGATTCTCGAACTTCGTAAATTTATTGAGGAAGACTAGTTTCACCCGGCCGGTGGGACCGTTTCGTTGCTTGGCGAGAATCAGCTCAGCAATCCCTTGCAAGCTGGCATTGTCGGGCTTGTAAACTTCTTCGCGGAATATGAAGGCCACCATATCGGCGTCCTGCTCGATGCTTCCCGATTCGCGCAGATCGCTGAGCATGGGGCGATGATCGCCGATGCGGGTTTCCGGCGCGCGGCTCAACTGGGAGAGCACCAGGAAGGGCACTTTCAGCTCCTTCGACATCAGCTTCAGTCCGCGCGACATTGAACTGATCTCCTGCACGCGGTTCTCAAAGCGGCCTCGGCCTTGCATGAGCTGGAGGTAATCCACCACCACCAGGCCCAGATCCTGCTCGGCCTGCAGCCGCCTGAGTTTCGAGTGGATGTCCATCAGATTAGTGCCCGCTGTGTCGTCGATAAACAAAGGCGCCTCGACCAGTTTCGACATCGCATCCTGCAAGCTATGCCGTTCAGCGGAGCTTAGGAAACCGGCCCGGAAGCGCTGTTGGTCCACACGCGCCGTAGCGCACAGCATACGAGTCAGCAGGGACTCTTTAGACATTTCGAGCGAGAAAACCGCCACCGCCTTCGGATTGTGGCGATTGGTCGCCACATGCTGAGCGATGTTCAGCGCGAACGCCGTCTTGCCCATGGCGGGGCGCGCCGCCAGAATCACCAGCTCGCCTTCGCGCAGACCGCCGGTCAACTCGTCGAACTTGACATAGCCGGTGCTGATGCCCTTGATGCGCTTGCTGGTGTCGAGGAACGCATTCACACCTCCGGCAAAGTCTTCAATGATCTGCCTCGGACTCGCCAGGCCGGTCGATGTTTCAGCATCCCCCAGCTTCATCAAGGCGTCTTCGGCCGATCCCAGAATCTGGTAGCCGTCTTCGCCGCTTACCAGACAGCGGTCGATCATGTCCTGCGAGACGATGATGATCTTCCGCAGCAGCGCCTTTTCCTTGACGATGCCGACATAGCTCTCGATGCTGGTGATCTGGGGCAGCCCGTCGTCGAGTGATACCAGGTAGCTGACGCCATCGACGGACTGCAGTTCGCCGTGCCTCATCAGCTCGTTGGCAAGCGTCACCCGGTCAATGACCTGCCCGGAGTCATGCAGGTCAGCCATGCGCTGGAAGATGCGCCGGTGTTTCTCGAGTGAGAAGTCTTCGGCTGCGAGAGTACCGGCGATGCGGATGAAGGCTGACTCGTCGGTAAGGATCGCGCCGAGTACGAAGCGCTCCGCATCCAGGTTTACTGGAAGGGATTGCTCAATCGAGATTTCGCGCGTTGCCATGGACGAGGAGGAACAAAGTTAAGGTAGCCAACTACGGGACCTGGGACAAGTACAAATCCTTTTGAAAAGTCAAATTCACAAGAGAATGCTCAACTGTGGCTGCCTGGAGCCGCATGCGCACCTGCTTTTCCACAGCTTTTGAAACGACATTTTTCGAGAGATATGTTTTATAGTATCGCGCAAAAACGCAAAAGAAAAAGGCGCCCACATGGAGCGCCTTCTTCGAGTGCTTTGGATGTGTCGCGGTACTAGGCCGTAACGACTGTTTCTTGTGGGACGCCGGCTTCTTTGCGCTTCTTGAGGAAGGTCATCATGGAGCGCAGCTCGGCGCCGACTTTCTCAACCGGCTGATCCTTTGCCGCCTCGCGCATGGCGAGGAAGCCCTTGCGTCCAGCGCGGTTCTCGGCCAGCCAGGTACGCGCGAATTCGCCGCTCTGTATCTCGCTGAGGATCTTCTTCATCTCCTTGCGTGTTTCTGCGGTGATGATCCTGGGCCCGCGCGTATAGTCGCCGTATTCGGCCGTGTCGGAGACGGAGTAGCGCATGTAGCCGAGGCCGCCTTCATAAATAAGGTCGACAATCAGCTTCAGCTCGTGCAGGCACTCGAAGTACGCAATCTCGGGCGCATAGCCCGCTTCGGTCAGCGTCTCGAAGCCGGCGCGGATCAATTCGCTGACGCCGCCGCAGAGGACAGCCTGCTCGCCGAACAGATCGCTTTCGGTCTCTTCCCTGAAAGTAGTTTCAATCACGCCGGCCTTCAGGCATCCAAGTGCCAAAGCATAGGCCAGGGCATTCTCCAGCGCTTTACCGGAAGCATCCTGCGCGATCGCCACCAAGGCCGGCACGCCTACGCCTTCGGTGAATAGCTCGCGCACACGGTGACCCGGCGCCTTCGGCGCGATCATGGAAACATCGATGTCAGCCGGCGGCTTGATTTCGTTGAAGTGAATGTTGAAGCCGTGGGCGAACATCAGCGTCTTGCCTTCGGTCAAGTGCGGTGCGATCTCGTGACGATAGGTATCGCCTTGCACGTGATCCGGCAGGAGAATCATGATCACGTCGGCCCGCTTGGCCGCATCCGCCACCGAATACACGGCGAGACCAGCGGCCTCGGCTTTCGCCTTGCTCTTGCTGCCTCCATACAGGCCCACCACGACGTTCACACCCGAATCGCGCAGATTCAAGGCATGAGCGTGGCCCTGGCTTCCATATCCGAAAATGGCTACCGTCTTGCCCTTCAGGGGCGCGAGGCTGCCGTCCTTCTCATAAAATCGCTTTGGCATAGTGTTCCTTCCCGATACGTGGGGATTTAGTCTTGAGGTTTAATCGACCTCTTGAAGCTCGAAGGCTTCGTCTTGCGCCGCGCCGGTGGGTACGGGCGGCGACAGGCGCAGCTTCTTGTTTTCCAGCGACATCGAAACCATTCCCGATCGGGTGACATCGATCTCGCCATAGCTGCGCATTACATCAATGAACTCGTCCAGCTTCTCCGGATCGCCCGTCACTTCCAGGGCGAAGCCTTCGGTGGTGGAGTCAACCACGCGGGCCTGGAAGATCTCCGCTTCCTTCAGAATGGCAGTGCGGCTGGGCTGCGTGGTTCGCACCCGCAGCAGCACCATTTCGCGGTTGACAGCCGCTCCTTCGGTGACGTCGGTCGCCTGAAGCACGTTGATCAGTTTGTTCATCTGCTTGATCACCTGCGCTTTGGCGGTAGGTTCAACATCCACGGCAATGGTCATTCGCGAGAGCGTGGGGTCGAGCGTGCGAGCCACGGTCAGACTCTCGATGTTATAGCCGCGCTGGCTCAGCAGACCCGTCACACGCATCAGTGCGCCGGGCTTGTTTTCCATGAGGAGAGAAATAATCTGTTGCATTGGATAAGGCTCCCGGCTTAGGCTTCCACCGGCTGTGGTGGACGCAGCACCATCTCGGCGATGCCCATTCCGGCGGGGACCATCGGATAGACATTCTCAAACGGCGTAACCTTGATATTCAAGAGATACGGCCCCGGCTCAGCGACGGCCTCTGCCAATGCCCGCGGCATGTCGGCGACGTTCTCTACAACCCGGCCCTTAAAGCCGTAAGCGCCGGCAAGCTTTTCGACATCGGGGAACGAGGTCAATTCCACCTGCGAGAGCCGGTTGTTGTAGAACAGCTCCTGCCATTGCCGGACCATGCCCAGATAGCCGTTGTTCATGACGATGATCTTGATGGGCAGTCCGTGGTTGGCGATGGTTGCCAACTCCGGAATCGACATCTGGAACCCGCCGTCGCCGACGATGGAGAACACCAGCTTATCGGGGCGTGCAAATTGCGCGCCGATAGCAGCAGGCAAACCAAAGCCCATGGAGCCGAGGCCGCCGGAGTTGATCCACAGCCGTGGTTCGTTAAAGCGGATCAGTTGCGCCGACCACATCTGGTGCTGGCCGACATCGCTGGTGACAATCGCATTGCCACCGGAGATGCGATCAATCTCGGCCATCAAGTGCTGCGGCTTGATCTCGGTGGTCGAGATTTCAGCCACCAGCGGATGCTCTGCCTTCCATTCGCGGATCTGCTTCCACCATGCCTGGCGGGCTGCGGCATTCCTGGGTCGCATCGACGGCGCTAGTTCGGCCAGTTCCGCGTTGAGCCGCGGCAAAACCTTCTTTAAGTCGCCCACGATGGGCAGGTCGGCGTGGCGGTTCTTTGAAATCTCGGCGGGATCCACATCCACGTGAATGACCTTCGCGTGCGGCGCGAAGGCGGCCAGCTTGCCTGTGACGCGATCGTCAAAGCGCACACCGAGCGCAATGATGAGGTCGGTGTGAGTCAGACCCATATTGGCGGCGTAGCTGCCATGCATGCCGGGCATGCTGATGAAGTTAGGATGCTCGGCCGGCAATGCGCCCAGACCCATTAGTGTGCAAACGGCCGGAATGTCGACCTTCTCAACGAACTTGCGAAGCTCGTCACTGGCGTTGGCGGCAATCACGCCGCCTCCCGCGTAGAGGAAGGGTCGCTCCGCTTCCCAGATCATTTGCGCGGCGCGGCGTATCTGACCCGTATGACCCTCGCCGTGCACTTTGTAGCCAGGAAGGTGAATCTCAGTCACAGGTGCATAGTGCGCCTGGCCTTGGAAGACGTCTTTGGTGATGTCGATTAGCACCGGACCCGGGCGGCCGGAGGCGGCGATGTAGAAGGCCTCGTGCACGACACTCGGCAGATCGCTGATGTTCCTCACCAGGTAGTTGTGCTTGGTGGCCGAACGCGTGATGCCGAAGGTGTCGGCTTCCTGAAACGCATCGCTGCCCATCAGTTTGCTGGTGACCTGACCGGTGAGAGCGACCACGGGAATGGAGTCCATCATGGCGTCTACTAAACCCGTCACGAGATTGGTGGCGCCTGGGCCCGAGGTTGCGCAGCAGACGCCGACCCGGCCGGTAGCCCTCGCGTATCCTTGGGCGGCGAAGGCGGCATTCTGTTCGTGGCGCACCAGCACGTGGCGAAGGGGATGGTCGTACAGCGCGTCGTAAAGAGGCAGCGTGACTCCGCCGGGATAGCCGAAGATGCAGTCTACGTTCTCCCGCACCAGGCATTCGAGCAGAATCCTTGCACCCGATAGTAAATTCGACGACATGGCGATAACTGAAACTCCTGACCGATTTGAGACTCGTTGTTTTGCGGCTGGGCCGCGGTAACCGAAGAATTCGTGCCCTGAAAGTGAAAGGGCCACCGGCTGGCTTGGTAACCCGCCTGTGGCCCTTGAGATTCAGAGTCCCGTGAGGCGCTTAGGCGGTGCCGGTTACGACGACCAAAGTAAGCGCTACGAATAGATGGTTCTGATTCATATCACGAGAAGACTTGCGCCCTGATTAAACCCGGTGAGGTGTCTCAGAACTCCGATCTTGAAACCAGGATAGGCTAGAAGCGATTTTTATGCAAGGGAATAAAAGTATAAAATCTGCGAATGAAGGCAGTGCACCCGAGTGAATGCTGCCGCCACCGCTCCGAGGGAATTCTTCGCTAGCGTACCCGCCTCCTTTCAGCTTTGTTTTGTTCCACTTAAATAGGGACGGACCCCATTCGGTTCTACATTCGGTTCTACATAGGGACGGACCCCATTCGGTTGGTTTGC
>CAVUCO010000019.1:0-221134 GCA_963740005.1 uncultured Acidobacteriaceae bacterium
CCGGAACAAGGGGAGGGAAAAATGGCTAGTGGCGAACAACCAAGGATAGAGCCTCGCGTTTTCAGGATTTTTATCAGCTATGCGTCGGAAGATCTCGCGATTGCCACGGCGATCGGCAGTTGCCTGAAGGTGGCACTGGGGGATTTCTTCGCGGAAGTGAATCTGGATAAGTGGTTTCTGCAGCCAGGCCTGGCGTTCAAAAAGCAGATTGAATCGAAGCTGCAGAAGACGGACGTCCTCATCATCGTGTATACGGGCGCTGAGAAGCAGAGCCATAGCTACACAGGATGGGAAGTCGGCTATTTCGATCACGTGATGGAAACGGCGGCGGACCGCCTTAAGATCGCTCTCTATTTAGACAACCCGCCGGCTGTATCGGCGGAAGAACAGGGCATCTCACTTCGCCTTGGGCATGACAAGCTGGACCTGACCGGCGAACAGTTTGAGTCGGAGCTTCAGGTACGATCGGACGACCCGATCTGTCTATTACTCGAACAATGGCAGACAGAAGTAGATCGGATCATCGAGGAAACCGGGTTTCCCAAGCCACAAAAGAAGCCGGAGCAGGCACCGGTCGCGTGCGTAAAAAACCTCAAACTGGCGATCTTCCGTTACCTAAAGGGCACCGTCGAGACTGTCGTCAAACCTCAGAAGCAGATCACGATTCGAGTAAAAGGCACCGCGCTCGTGGAGTCGACCGACAGCTTACCTCCAGACGCGGAACTCCGCCCGATGGGTGCAGGCACGTCGATGGAGATCTTCGGTCTTCAGGATAAGCCGATCACGTGGGATAAGTTCCTGGCGTCCACGGCGGAAAACCGATTAGCCAATTCCTGGAAGGAGGCTATCACCAGCGTGGTCATGTCATCGTTCCCGGATCGCGTGAATGTGGACAACAGCCAGATCATATTGTCTAGCGATGAATCAAAAGGCTATCGCGTCATATTAACAACCGCCACCAGATACTACGATGACTACCGGGAGTTCAGCGTCTATTTTGTGGAAATGCTTGACCGGGTGGACTACGGCGATAAATCCACTTCCTACCTGTTGAAAGGTCTGGGGATGGTTTGTCGTTTTCGTTTTCTGTTTCTGGAGACTGACAGCGAATTCTCCAGTCAGAATATCGTGACGATCAATCCCGAGCGGATGCCGGAGCTGGCTAACAAACTTTTGAAAGAAATGAACCTCTTGCAAAAAGACGCTCGTGACGCGGGACTGGATCAGCCCAAGGTCTGGCGGAACTTTGTGACTTGGGAACACATTCAAAAAATGTCAGCCGCGTATCGGCCCAGAGAAATCAAGGCGCGCGAAGTTATTGCTAAGATCGCAGCCGCGAAAGGCCAGCCAACCATGCTCACGCCGCTCTGTCAAGAGCTAGCAGGCGTATTGGAAGAGATGGAGAATGCGATCCGACCCGAAAATACATTGTTGATCCGGGAGATGGCGCGGAAGTTGGAAGGAATGGTGGAACACGACGAGGATGATGCTGGCGGTAAACCTTGATGTGGTCGACAAATAGTGCTGCTTGAAAAGCTTCTGGTGGATGTCGGGCCAGAATTCCTGAATGACATTGCCCACGCCGTCGTTGATTAACTGGCTGGCCCATCTCTCGAGAGTCTGGCCGGAGCTGCGCGCTTCACGCGGGTAATAACGACTGGAAACTTCGGCTGCCACGCCGCTGCCAACAATTTCCGAGAAATTGAAGGTTGAGGCTCTCGCGTCACTCCTGGTGATCCACAGACGGCTTATGGCGTAGCGCACGCGCTCCAGGACCGGTCCTCGATCCAGGGTGTAATAACGAGGGTCCTCGTGCGTGATGGCCGGGAAGATGGCTTGGACGAGATAGTTTTCGACCCCCGAGTCGGCCAATGTGTGCCAGTAGTAACGGCCGTAGGCGGCTGCTCCTTCATGAAACTCCGGGTAGGTGTTCCGTGCCTGCTCGATGGCAGCCTGCATTCCGACGGAGATCAACGACGAATAATCGAAGGTGTTCTCGGTGGCGAGCCAGAACTTCTCCTTGAGGGATAGCGGAGGAAGATGAACGTTAGCACTGACGGCCTCGAAGTTGGGCATGATTCCCAGAATGCGCTTGGTTTGCCGGCCGGTGGGACTGGAGGGCGATGTCACGGGTCCGGATGACGGCGTCTTCGGGATGCCGGGCCACAAGCTGATGCCGGTGCCCGCACCCAGGACGAAATCGGGCACGTTCTCGCCATTAGGATCGGCTAAGGCCAGGAGAATCAGCTGCGAATCGTCCGCAACCGGCTTTCCGCTAGGAGCCATTAGTTCGACGGAGCCAAGAAGCTTGTCCCCTTCCCTGAAGTTGAGGGTTCCGGCGATAACCGGCTCGCCGTCTTCGGTCACGGCGCCGATCAGGGTGACCACGCCTGTCAGGTCCGAAGAAAGGGAGCTGAACGGGAGAGTCGCGACCGACGATATCTCCTGGGAATAGAGAATCCCCGACAGCAACAGAAGACCAGCGAGTGTGCCCAACCGTCCCGCCGGGTGGAAAGGGTTTCTCTTCACGTATTGCTTCTCAGGGGCGCCAAGCACTTGTAAGCCTCACTCAGCGCTGCGAGTTGTAGAAGAGATTTGCTGCATTCACGGTACCTATGCGAGCAGAAAAAGGAAGCTTCGCGACATTTTGTTCTTTCCCGAGGAGAAACATATCAGCTAATGATAGACCCATGAATGATGTAGTAGTAACGCGGCAAAGCGAATACTCGTTACAGATCTTTCCGGACGATTCGCGGGCAAACCGGTTGAGATTGCGGTCGACAATGGGAATCGGCCGAATTGGTTACCTTCATTGATCTGACTGAGGGCATGGCGGTTCCGGGCCATTCAAGGTCAGGAAGACGGTGTTCGGGCTACTGATGCTGACGCGCTTGGTGCGCATTCTCAGCGACAGTTTGCCAGGCCGCGGGGCTGAACTCAGACGTTAAGAACTGTTAGCGGGCCGCGAACGGCCTGTCCATCGACGCCGGCCCGTTGTTTAGGTAACGCAAGGTAGGTTTAAACACGTTCATGACTGCGCATTCAGCCGATGTTCACTGATGCAGGGGGTGGGCGGTGAACCCGACGGATGAGGGATATGCGGCCCCGATCTTAAGATCGCCGGTCTGGCTGCGGACAGATTGGTCAGGTTGCAGAAATGCCACTGAGTTTCCGGTATTCCTGCTACGAAGGATGAAAAACAGGTAGGCGTCCTTTCCAATGCCGACGGAAATGGGGTCAGAGGCGAAGTCGGGTAGCGCGATTGTAAAGGAGCCGTCGGGGGCGACCGGCGCTTCGGCGACGGCGAGCGTCATCGTGATGCCGTCCAATATTTTGAAGAAGGAGTGAGCCCAACTGCCCAAGTAGGAAACCTCCACGTAGGCGTCCTCGTCAGGCGGGATAGCTGACGGGTCGATCCTGGCGTTTAGCGGGATGGTGGCTAACGGTTCGCAGTGGAATTCCGACTCCCGCGTAGACGTTTGCAGATGGTCATCACGAATCAGTTGCATCTCGCAGCCTGGCATATAGAGGACTGCCTTGAGAGTTTCAGCTGGCTTCCCCCCGTATTCGGCGTTGATGAGGACGCCGTCGTCGTCGATGGGCGTGGATTGAAATCCGCCGACCGCGCCGAAGGTTCCGGTGATGAAAGTGCGCACTTGCAGATCCGCTCTTCGTGCTGCGGGCTGGACCCGGATGACAAAGCTGTCGGGAGGCCGGGCACCCGCCAGTCCTGCGAGCAATAGGACGAGAGAGAATGCCGTGTGGAGAGTGTTCACCAGTGCCTCGCACGCCAATTATAGGCTCAGTGAGTGACGCCATTCGCCAGCGCGCGGTTCGCGGAGTGCGGTATCCAATCGTAGTCGATGCGGAATCCGCGCTTTGCCAGCTCTTGTTCAACAAGGCTGCGCTCAAGCTCGTTCACGCCGAACTGGCCGACTGGCAACGCGGAGGGAGCCTGACTGTAGCCGCCTGGCCGAACCTCACCGCAGCGGTAGGTAAACACGTCGCCGTCCAACAGATTCCGCAAATTCATGTCGAAGGTCTCGCGCGTTTGCAGCCAGCGGCCCGCCGCGGGAACTGCAATCTTGTACACCATCAGCACAGTTTCGTAAGCGCGATCCGAAACGCGGGTTGGTACGCGGAGCTCGCGGCCCGCGATAGGCTGCAAGCGGGCGGTGCCTAGAACGAACGGCGCGCGCCCATATTCGGCGGAAAAGTAACGCGCCTTGGCCACTTGCATCAACGCATCATAGCGGTAGCCGGCCAGTCCTAGCAGCGCGCCGGTCGCGACTTCGAGGCCTGCTGCGAGGGCCCGGTCGTGATTGTCCATGCGCGCAGCAAAGTTACGTTTCCGTGGGCTCACGGCGTGCCAACGGCGGTAGGCCGATTCGTCCAGCGTCTCATCCCATTGGACGACGCCGACCAGGCCCGCTTCACGCAGCGCATCGTAATCCCGGTCCGACAGGTATTCGGTGCATAGCAAGACGCCGGCACCCGGGCGTCCTGCGAGCGCTGAGACGGCCCGGGCTACGTGGCGGACCAGCGTGGCCTGATCGCATTCCGGGTCGGTCGCATAGACCAGCTCTATGACCCGCGCATCGCGGGCGATCACGGCGGCGATCTCGGCGTCGAGCTCGTCGAGAGTCAGGCGATGCCGCGCGGTCTCTTTTCGCGCGGCCGAGAAATTGCAGTAGGGGCAGGCATCGATGCAGAAGCTGGAGACGTAGATGGGCGCCACATAGCGGACCCGATTGCCTTCCGGGCTGGAGTATCGTTCGCGGACAAAGGCGCGGAGTAATTCGAACTGCTCGGCGGCGGTGGGGTCGGCGCCGATTTCGAGCAGCTCGGCGGCTTCGGCCAACCCGAGCGTTTCCGCGCGGCACTGGCTCAGGAGTTCTTGCAAACGGCGTGGCGAAGGACAGCGAACGCGGTCTAAGATGCGACGGACTTCGGAATCCTTTTCGCCGTACACGCTACTGAATGTGCGCATGCTCTCCAGAAGTGATATGGGGCTACGCCCTTAGAATAGCTGGTGCGGTGGCGAGGAAAGCGCTTGAGGCGTTCTGACGAGCGCTCCCTCACGGTCGCGCCTCAGAAGGTTTTACATGCGGGTTGACTTCGCATGTTTTCGGAGCAACGGTGGGTGTTGGCGTGCTCTTACGATAGAGTGGCGGTTACAAGAGGGGTACGGACTGATGGTGACGGAATTACGTGAGCGGCTGCGTAATGGGGCCGAGCGCTATCTGCAATCGATAGAAGTGCTGTTTTACGTTGTGCTGGGCGCATTGCTTGTTCTCACCGCTGCCACAACAATCGGGGATGCCGCTTATCGTCTTTGGTCGCAGGTCGCCAACGGCGCGCTCGCGCAGGGCGTGCTGCAAGTACTGGATCAATTGCTGCTGGCCCTGATGCTGGTCGAGATTCTTCATACCGTGCGGATCTCCATCCGATCGCAGGTTCTTGAAACCGAACCCTTCCTGATTGTCGGCTTGATTGCCTCCATCCGGCGCCTGCTGGTGATCACCATGCAAGCGGCGAACTTTGGATCGCAAAATATTACGCCAGCGGAACATGACCGGATACTTCGCGAATCACTGCTCGAACTGGTAGTGCTCGGGCCGCTGATCCTGATTTTGGTTTTCGCTATCTGGATGCTACGAAAGCGTCCATATTCGAGCGAGGTGGAGTTAAAAGCATGAACACGACTCGACGTACTTTTCTGAAGGCGACCGCGGTGCCGCTGATTCTTACTCCGGGCATTCGTGGCGCAAACGACCGCATCACGGTGGGAGTGATTGGCGTCGGTTTCCGCGCCAACCTGTTGATCGACCAGCTACCGAAGCCGGGGAAGATCGCCGCGCTCTCCGATTGCTATCTGACGCGAGCCGAAGAAGCGGTCGCCAAGCGTGGCGCGAAGTGGGACGTTTACCAGGATTACCGCCGGATACTGGATCGCAAGGACATCGACGCGGTCATCATTGCGACGCAGGACTTCGATCGAGTGATCCCGTGCATGTACGCCTGCCAGGCGGGCAAGGACGTGTATGCCGAGAAGCCGCTGACGCTCTATCCGGGCGAGGGGACGGCGCTGGTCAAGGCCGCACGGAAGTACAACACCGTTTTTCAGGTCGGGACGCAGCAGCGTTCCATGGAGATGGACCAGATGGCGTGCAAGCTGGTGCGCACGGGCGGTATGGGCAAGATCAAGCTGGTACAGTGCCTGAACTATCCCGACGCCAAGCCGTTCGGCGAGGCTCTTCCGGCAGAAACGATGCCAGAGAAACTGGATTGGGATACCTGGACCGGGCAAGCGCCGATGCGCCCATACAATGACCAGTTACACAAGCACTGGGGGAGCTACCAGGATTACGGAGGCGGCGAGACAACCAACTGGGGCGCACATGGTCTGGACATGGTTCAGATGGCGTTGGGGATGGACGATTCCGGCCCGGTGGAGTTCTGGCCATTGGCGGAGCCGGCAGGTGGGGTCGCGTTCCGCTACGCAAATGGAGTTGAGGTACGACTTGAATTGCCGTACAACGACCAGAACAAAGACCTGCAAGGCGGCGCGCGGTTCAAAGGTGAGAAGGGTAGGATTGACATCTGGCGCAACAACTTCAAAATCGACGCGCCGGGTGTGACGCTGGATCTGCCGCCGCAAGAAGAGATCGACAAGTGGCACGATAAGCGCGCGCTTTGGCAGGCGCAGTACCACATGGGCTTCTGGCTGGATTGCATTCCGAGCCGTAAGCGGCCGAACGCGGACGTCGAGATTGCCCACCGGTCGGTGACCGTCTGCCACCTGGCGAACCTGGCGCGCCGAGTGAATCGAAAGCTGCGCTGGGATCCGGTGAACGAGCAGGTCGTCGGCGACGAAGAAGCTAACTTGCTGGCGACCAACCGGCCGCGCCGCAAAGGCTGGGAGCTTCCGAAAATCGAAGAGCCTAGCTCTCTAAGGACTTGAATCGGTTCACTCCACGGTCACGACGATCAGTGACGCATCGTCGTGGAAGTTGCCCCTACAGAAACGGGTGACATCGTCCAGAATGCGCGTTCGGATGCCTTGCGCTCCCAGGTTCCGTGCGGCTCGCGCTGAAGCGATCACCTGTTCGTTGCCGAATTCTTCGTCGTCCTCGTTCGCTGCTTCGGTGACGCCGTCGGTGGTCAACAGCAGGCAATCGCCCGATTGCAGCGTGAACTGGCGCTCTTCATAAGTCGACTTTGTGAACAGGCCCAGAACCGTGCCGCCTTCGGAGAGGATGGTCGCGTTGTCTCCTCGCAATACGATGGGCGCGGAATGCCCGGCATTCTCAAAGTGGAGAGTCAAGTTCTCGGCGTCAATGACACCATAGAAGAAAGTTACGAACTTGCCTGGCGCAATGCTGCCACACAAGACCTCATTCAGCTTGCGACACAATGCGCCGGGGCCAGTGATGCCCGGCGCGAATGCGCGCACCGCGGCCTGAAGGTTCGCCATCAGCAGCGCCGCCGTGATGCCTTTGCCGGAAACGTCGGCGATACAGATGCCTAGTTTGCCGGGCGCCAGCGTGAGCACGTCGAAATAGTCGCCGCCTACGGAGCGGGCCGGCTCCCAAGCGCAGGCAATCTGGAAAGGCTTAACTTGGGGAATTTCGCGCGGCAACAGGTGGGCCTGGATCTCGTGGGCGGTTTTCAGTTCGGCGTCGTGGGCTTGCAGCTTGATTTGGCCCAGCGTGACCTGCTGCTCCAACTGGCGGTTCCGCTCTTCGAGTCTGTTGCGTGCTTTGGCTGCGATGTAGATCGGGGCGCCCGTGACCAGGGAGAGAAAGGTGCCGATCCGGATATCTGCCCAGTCCAGCTTGAGGAGCTGTTCCCTTTGGCCATAGGCGAGCCGGGATGCGACTGATGCGATGGAGCTGCCGACGGCCGCGACGGGGAGCAAAATGCATATGTAAATGAACCAGTCCCAGGGAAACTGGCGCTTTCCAAACAAAGGCGCGGTCAGGGTGATGGCTAGTGTTGTGCAGTTCCCGATGATAAAAGTAAAGAGGAAATTCGCGAGCGGGTGAGCGGTGCCCACGGTCAACCAGAACAGGCCGGATACAGCCACGGCGATGGCCAGGAAGACCAGCTGCATCCGCCAAAAACCGATGCCCAACAATGGACGGAGTTTCGAGAATGGGTTGGGTGTGGTGGGCATGAATCGGGGCACTCCCATTCTCTGCTATGGCGGACGCGGCTGCTGTACTGGGATTGCCGTGGCCGGCCCCGGCGAGTCCGCTCCCTCGCTCCGGGGCGGAGAGGTACGGTCACGGCTCCGAAAGAATCCGCTCCGTCGAAAGTCACCCTCCGATGGTGGGCTTGCCGACGCACGGTTGAGAGCAGCACACCCGAATCCGCTCCGTCGAAAATCACCGGCCAATCGCGGATCCTAAGAGCTTGTGCTGAATTCGATCCCCCGGTTTCGTGCTTCCGAAGCTTGCGTTCGCTCCCTGACGGTCGCGGCTCCGATAGGGGAACACCGAATCCGCTCGCTGACGCGCGCGGTTCTGTGCCTTGGGTTTTCACACAGACTCTGACTGTCACGGCTCCTTCTTTGCACTTCGAGTGCGCTTTCTGGGAGCTTAACGCATCCCGAAAGGTGAACAGCCGAATCATCGATCTCGAAGTGCTCAACGCGCGCGGTTCTGGATTATCCGTTGAGGGTCCAGCCCTTGCGGTAGGTGCGCTTCAGCCAATTGTTGGCGACGGCATCGTTGGTGATGCGGCCGGTTGCCGGGTCGTATTCCAAGCGCTTGCCGGCCTGGTGTGCTACGAGGCCGAGCAACATCTGCTCCATCATGGAGCCGGAATAATCGAAGTCGCAGTGTGTCTTGCTGCTGGTGCCGTGGGTCTCGTTGTTGTTCTTACCTTTGCAGGCGTCGATCCAATCCAACTGGAAGAGGCTGTTGTTCAGGTTCGGGGGATGGCCTTCTTTTTCGGCAGCGAGGATCTGTTCGACGTCGGTGTTTGGCATGCCGAGAGCGGCAGGCAAGCCGTTTTGCATGAACTGGATGACCGGGAAACCCGTGGCCGTTGGCTCAGGGTTAGGCCAGGCTGTGAAGCCCGGCGGGAGCGGCGGTTGTGCATGAGCAGCCTGCTGGGTTTTGGGGCGGGGCGGCATTTGCGTGACCTGCCCGGTGCCCTGGACAAGCGGCAACACGTCACTCTTGG
Organism: uncultured Acidobacteriaceae bacterium; assembly: GCA_963740005.1. Classification (GTDB taxonomy): domain Bacteria; phylum Acidobacteriota; class Terriglobia; order Bryobacterales; family Bryobacteraceae; genus CAJCIT01. The sequence goes on from CAVUCO010000019.1 coordinate 9,193, forward strand.
AGCGGTGCTTGTAATAGGTGAGGTCGCCATCGTCGTTGTTGGGAATGATGGTGCGGGTGGTGAAGTCGGCCAGAATGCTGCCCTTGGTGCCTTCGAAGATCACGCCGTTGCCGATTTTCTGAATGTTGATGTAGTCCTTGGGCGGATTCGGCTTGAGCCCGCCTTGATACCACACCACCGTCACCGGGCCGCGCCACTGGTTGGCGGGGTGCTCGAACGAGACCTTTAGTTTCACCGGCGTGATATTGGGATTGAACTTGTCGCTGACTTCCTGATCGACCTCAATCGAAGTTGGCGCGCCGGCATCGATCGCGTTCCACAGCAAGTCCATGGTGTGTGCGCCCATGTCGCCCATTTGGCCCACGCCGAAGTCGCGATACATGTTCCAGAAGATGCAGTTCATTCCGCTTCCACCGCCGAAGTACTGCGGGCTGTAGGGATGGTATGGCGAAGGGCCGATCCACTGTTCGTAGTGCAGCGAAGCGGGCACCATGCCTTCGCCTTGGGGGTAACCCGGACGTGGAAGCTGGCGGGAGTCCCAACCGTACACAGTCTTGAGGTCACCGACTGCGCCATCCAGAACGAGTTCGCGCAGACGCTCGAAATTCGGGTAGGCGTGACGCTGGGTGCCATGTTGCGTGGCGATCTTGCCGCGGTTCTTTAGGTAGGTGGCGCGCAGGGTGCGCACTTCATCCACGGTCATGCCCATGGGCTTTTCGCAGTAAACGTGCATGCCGCGATTCATAGCCCAGTTCGCGATGAAGGCGTGGTGATGATCGGCCGAGCAGATGATCACGGCTTCGATATCCTTCTGATCGAGCATCCGGCGCCAGTCCGAATAGACCTTAGCCTTAGGGAAGATCTCGAGCCCTTCTTTGGTGCGAAGATCGTTGACGTCGCACAGCGCAACGACGTTCTCTTTGAGCATTACGTTGTAGTGTGCCGTTCCGCGGCCCCACACGCCGACCAAGGCGATATTGAGACGGTTGCTGGGCGCGGTGTCGCCGCGCAACAAACCGCTGCGCAGAATGGTCAATCCGCCGGTAGCGGCCGCCGTTTTAAGAAAATCGCGTCGTTGCATAGTTCACCCTTCGCTACATGGCATATCACTTCTGTCGATAATGCGCAATAACCGGAACCGTTGAGGTTGCCTGGAGGCGGCGCTTCGCCCTATCCTTGGCGGAGTTTGGAAGGTTGCTGAAATGGGGCGGAAATCTGCTCCGTCGAAAATCGCCATCCAACGGCGGCTCCTCAGAGCTTTCGCTGAATTCGATCCCCCGGTTTCGTGCTTCCGGAGCTTTGCGTTCGCTCCCTGACGCGCGCGGTTCTGTGCTGGAGTCTCGGGATGGTTGCGGCATCGCCCCTTCGGGGCATGGCGGCTTGCTGACGCGGGGTTGCTCTGAGAATACATGCCTCAGCCAGCGATTATGCCAAGACCAGTTCTGAGCTTATGCTGAATTCGGTCCCTCGGTGTCGCACTTCCGAAGCTTTGCGTTCGCTCCGTTACCGTCGCGGCTCCGTTTAGACCGCTCCGTCGAAAATCACCGTTCCCGGGTGGGCTTGCTGGCGCGCGGTTGAAGGAGGACACCCGAATCCGCTCCGTCGAAAATCAACGGCCAATCGGGGATCCTAAGAGCTTGCGCTGAATTCAATCGCTCGGTGTCGCACTTCCGAAGCTTTGCGTTCGCTCCGTTACCGTCGCGGCTCCGTTTGGGCCGCTCCGTCGAAAATGACCGTTCGCGGGTGGGCTTGCTGACGCGCGGTTGAAGGAGGACACCCGAATCCGCCTGCTGACGCGCGCGGTTCTGTGCTGGAGTCTCAGGCTTGCTTGCGCGCGGTTGCTCCCGATCCGCATTCGTTTTCATCATTGCGGGTGTGCGCTTGGGCGCTCGGGACGGTCGGGAGATTTTGATCAGTTTTGGTGGCCTGCGCGGTTGTTCTGAGAACCCACAGGCTGAAGGCCTGTGCCACGTTAGCCGTCGGACTTTACACGTGGTAATATGTGGCAGTGCTACATATGGAAGACCGATCTATTAATCGGGAGTGGAAGAAAGGCAGCGCCGAGCTGCTGCTGCTGTCGCTGCTGGAGGCCTTGCCGCGCCACGGCTACGAGATTGGCAAGCTGATCGAACAGCGATCACACGGCACGCTCAGTTTTCACGCGGCTTCGCTTTACCCGCTGCTATACCGGCTGGAGAAGCGGGGCTGGATTCTGGGCAAATGGGTGGAAAAGAGCGGCCAGCGGCGGCGTCGTTATTACAAACTCACGCCACAAGGCCGGAAGATTCTGGCGACCCAACGCGAGGGATGGCAGGCGTTCGTCGAAGCGATGGGGCGCGTGACAGGAGTTGAAAATGCCTGATTGGAACGAACACATTCGCCGTCAACTGGCAGGGTTAAACCTGGCTCCCACTCGCGAAGCGGAGATTGTGGAGGAACTGGCCCAGCACGCCGAGGACCGCTACCTCGAGTTGCAGAATGCCGGTGAGGCCGAGGCAGAGGCGCGGCGCATTGTGCTGGATGAACTGACGGATCACGAATTGCTGAACAGCGAATTACGCGCCATCGAACGCACCGATGTGCCGGAGCCGGTGGTGTTGGGCGGCGGGAGCAAAGGGCATTTCTTCACCGGCCTCGGACAGGACCTGCGCTACGCTTTTCGAACGCTGCGCAAGAACCCGGGGTTTACCGCTGTCGCGGTGCTGGCTCTGGCGTTGGGCATTGGGGCGAATACGGCGATTTTCAGCGTCGTCAACGGCGTGCTTCTGCAGCCGCTGGCGTTTCCGGATCCGAGCCGGCTCTTGAACGTGTTCGAGACGTCGGCAGACTTCAGCGAGGCGTCGGTTGCCTATCCAAATTATCTTGATTGGCGGCGTGAAAACCACTCATTCACGGACATGGGGATCTACCGCAACGCCGACTTCAATTTCACGGGCGCCGGCCAGCCGGAGCAGCTCTCAGGCAAGTACGTATCAGCGAGTCTGTTTCCGGTGCTCGGTGTCACGCCATCACTGGGACGGAGCTTTCTCCCGGAAGAAGACCGGCAGGGCGGCGGTTGCTCCGCCATGCTGAGCTATGGTTTCTGGCAACAGCGTTTTGGCGGCGACACCCACATCCTTGGCCGGAGCCTTACGTTGAACGCCATGAGCTGCGCCGTCGTCGGCGTCTTGCCGCGCGACTTTCGTTTCGGCGATAACTCTCAGGTATATGTTCCGGTTGAGCAATGGAACTCGGTCGAGCTGCGTACCCGCGAGAATCATCCGGGACTTCAAGTCATCGGCCGGCTCAAGCAGGACGCGACCATCGGCGCAGCACAAGCGGAAATCTCCGCCATCTGCACCCGGCTGGCGCAGGAGTTCCCGGCGACGAACGCCGGACATGGGGCAAAGGCGGTGCGCATGAAAGATGACATGGTTGAGTCCATACGTCCCACGCTCCTGCTACTGGTGGGGGCGGTCGGTTTCGTGCTGATCATTGCGTGTGCGAACGTCGCCAATTTGTTGTTGGCTCGCTCCACGTCCCGGCAGCGCGAGTTTGCCATACGGACCGCGCTCGGTGCTGAACGGGGCCGCATCGTGCGGCAGTTGTTGACGGAAAGCGTGCTGCTGTCGCTAGGAGGAGCCGCAGCTGGTTTGCTGCTGGCCCGCTGGGGAACCAGCCTGGTGCTGGCGTCGGCGCCGGGCAGCCTGCCACGCGCGGCAGAGATTGGAATCGATCCCTACGTTTTACTCTTCACGCTGGTGGTCTCGGTTGTCACAGGCATCCTGTTTGGGCTCGCGCCGGCTTTCCACAGCGCAACTGTGAACCCACAGGAGTCTTTGAAGGACGGCGCGCGCGGAGCGGGCGGTGGGCGCCATCGCGCGGAGGGCATCTTCGTGGCGCTGGAGATGGCTTTGGCGGTAATCCTACTCGCGGGCGCGGGTCTCATGATGCGGAGCGTTTGGCAGCTTTTGCAGGTGAATCCGGGATTCAACACGCGTAACGTCCTGACCATGCAGGTAGCACTGTCGCCCAAAGTGATGACGAGCCCGCCGGACATCCGGCTTGCTTTCCAGCAACTGCTCACGCGCGTGGCAACGGTTCCCGGCGTTCAATCGGCTGCCATGACGGCGCTGCTGCCTCTCGCTGACAACGACAATGAGATTCCCTACTGGCCAGGTACCGGCCCTCAGCCTCCTCACGACCAGATGAAGCTGGCGGTGAACTATCTCGTCACTCCCGACTACGCGAGGGTGATGCAGATTCCTCTGCACCGGGGCCGCTTTTTTACGGAGAGAGATAACGCGGCTTCACCTACGGTCGTGGTGATCGACGACGTCCTGGCGGGACACTTGTTTCCCGGCCAAGACCCTGTCGGGCGGCAATTCAGCATGGTGGTTCTTGGCACTGTCCAGATTGTGGGCGTGGTGGGGCACGTGAAGCAGTGGGGTCTCGATTCGGACGACACTCACAAAGTACGGGACCAGATCTACTTTCCCGTTTGGCAGATACCCGACAAGTTCATTACCGAGGGCGTGGCGGGGCTGACGCTGGTGTTGAGGAGCGGGCCCGAACCGTTGAGCCTGGTGCCCGCGGTGCGTGCACAGGTGGCCGGGCCGACACAGGATCAACCTAGCTACGGGGTGCGCACCATGGAGGAGACCATCTCCAACTCGCTGGCCGAGCGCCGTTTTACCATGCTGGTGCTCATGATCTTTGGGTCGGCCGCCCTGTTACTGGCGGCGGTGGGAATCTACGGCGTCATGTCCTACGCGGTGACGCGGCGAATCCATGAGATCGGAGTCCGTGCGGCTCTGGGAGCCTCACGACGGGAGATTGTCGGACTCGTCCTGCGGCAAGGGATGAAGCTGGCAGCAATTGGAATGGCCGCAGGCCTGGCTGCGACTTTTGCACTTACGCGATTCATGGCCAGATTGTTGTACGGCGTGCAGCCCACCGATGCAGTTACGCTTGCGGGCGTGGCGCTGCTGCTGGGAGGAATTGCGCTGCTGGCTTGCTACATCCCGGCGCGGCGCGCCACGGCAGTGGATCCGGTCGACGCCCTAAGATGCGATTGAAGCGGTAGCCTGGCGAACGGGTTGATGCGCGGCACCCTGAGCGAGACGCTGGGCGTGTTGTGAAGGCATGAGCAAAACGACGGGGCGTCGTTTGCAGGCCAGGGGGCCTACCCCACAAGCGCTGGCGCCTTGGCTGCTGAGACAGCTTTTCTGGGCGGCCGTGCGGAGGATGCGCCTTCGAAGCTCGTTTGCAGGCCGGGGCTTACCCCACAAGCGCTAACGGCCGCTCGATTGTCATTCTCCTGTTTGCAAACACGCATACAATGTCTCCAACGGTCCGAGTACGAGGGCAATGTCGCAATACGACGAGTTTGCTGTGAACTACCACTGGCTCTACTCGGACTATGTCTCTTCAGGCAAGCCTGCACTTGAGCAAAACGAAGACGTTCTGAAAGACGCCAGTCCGAGGGCATGCATCCTGGACTGCTCGTGTGGATTCGGAACGTTCGCGATAGCGCTGGCTAAGCTTGGCTATGAAGTCAGTGGCACTGACGGCAGCCCGGGAATGATCGAGCAAGCGGATCTTGCCGTCAGGAACGCCAATGTCGAGGTCCCGCTGAGGTGCTGCAACTGGGAGGATCTACCGGCCCAACTTAGCGGTCCCTTTGACCTTGTTTTCTGTCTTGGCAACTCAATCGGGCACACCCGCAACGGAGAAGAAATGTTCCGGTCGTTGCAGGGAATACGCGCCGTTCTAAGGAGCGGCGGCCAACTCGTCATTCAGTCTCTCAACTGGGAGCAGCTACGGAAAGAGAAAACACGCTTCACACACTTTCAATGGAGGGCGCGTGGCGGGCAGCGGTGTTTGCCCATCTACGTTTGGAACTTTCCGGAGAGGTTCGAGGACGCTCACACGATAGAGGTGCTGTTAGTTTTTGATTCTGATGGAGAAGTGTCGACGCGGTCATACCCGATTGTCTACTATCCATTTCGTGTCGAAGAGTTGATCGAACGCTTGAGAAGTGCCGGTTTCACGAATATTCAGAACAGGTTCAGCGAAAACCGTGAGGGTTATCGGGTGATCGCTTCGTAGAGGCCAGCGGTCATCGCCCGAGTTACTTTACGAGGCTTGATCGGCGGTCGAAAATCGGCTTTGCGTTGACTCCCTCGACCGCCGACGATGGACCTTAAAGCCGCGCAAGCTCAGGTTAGCGCTTATGGGGCCGACCCTACTCGTATTGAAGGGCGACGACAGGATCGAGACGGGCGGCTTTCATGGCGGGCCAGGTGCCGAAGAACAAGCCCACCATGACGCTGACGGAGACGCCGAGGACGGCGGCCCACAGCGGTACCGAGGTGGGGAGATTGGGAAACACTAATCGAAAAACAAGCGAGACGATCCACCCGAGGCTCATGCCGAGCAGGCCGCCGAGGCCGGTGAGGACCACAGCCTCGGTCAGAAACTGAACAATGATGTCGGCCCTGCGCGCTCCTACGGCCTTGCGGATGCCGATCTCGCGGGTTCGTTCAGTCACTGAAACCAGCATGATGTTCATGACGCCGATGCCGCCCACCAACAATCCGATGGAACTAAGCGCGACCATGACGATGGCGACGGTGGCGGTAATGCGATGAAAATCCTCCAGCATCTGGTTGCCGGTGGAGAGCCAGAAATCATCGGGTTTATTGGGAGGAAGCCTGCGTTGGATGCGAAGTTGTGCCTGGACCTCATCCATGGCCTGGTTGGCCTGGCCGGGCTGGGCGACGATCACAAACATCATGTGCCTGGCGTTGGGAAACATCTTGTGCATGGTGAAGTAGGGCAACAGAACGCGGCGATCCTCCTGTCCTGGAAAGGATGCCGACATGCGCGCCATTGCTCCGACCACGCGAAACTGATGCCCGTCCACCTCGATCCATTTATCAACGGGGTCGAGACCCTGGAAGAGCGTCTTTTGCACATGCTCTCCGATGACAACCACCGGCTCATGGCGGCGGCTCTCTTCATCGGTGAAGAAGCGGCCAAAGAGCATGCGCTCCGCGCCGCCAACCGCGTAGCTCTCTTCGGTTCCCGCAAACTCGATGTCGTAGAGCTCGCGGTTGCCGTACTTGGCGCGATCGATCCAACCGCCGCGGCCAAAGGTGTTGGGACTGAATAAGTACGGAGAAACGTGCAGAATGGCAGGGCAGCGTTCAGCTAGCGCCTGCGCGTCCTCCCAGGTGAGCGTCTTCCGCTTCCATTCCTCAGCGGTGATGTTGCCCCGAAATCCCAGGTTGAACTGGAAAGCAAAGATCGTGTCAGGACCAAAACTGCGCGTGACGTCGGTGATGACGCCGTCCACTCCGGTGATGATGGATCCGACCGCGATGACCGTACCGGTGCCGATGATGACGCCGAGGACAGTCAGGATGCTGCGCGCCTTGTGCTCGCGAACGGTGGCGAGCGCCATGGATACTGAGGCCGTGATCTCCGCCAGTGTCATCGCTCCCACCTCAGCGCCTGAATCGGGTTCATCACGGCTGCCCGGCGCGCCGGATAGACGCCGAAGAACAGACCGACCAACGCAGAAAGGCCGACACCGACCACGACGGCGGAGAGTGGAACGGCCGTAGGCATAGGCGTCGCCGCGCGCACGAGCGTCGCTGCGATCCAGGCCAGCACGACGCCGATAAACCCGCCGCTGGCCGAGAGCAGGGAAGACTCGACCAAGAATTGGAGCAGGATATCACTCTGTCGAGCGCCCACAGCCTTTCGGATACCGATCTCGTAAGTCCGTTCGGTAACCACGGCCAGCATGATGTTCATGATGACCACACCACCCACAACCATGAAGATGGACACAATGCCCACGGCCATGGTCGCCAGAACACCGGTGAGGCGGTCCCATAAGGCAACCAGCGATGCAGAGGCCAGCAGTCCAAAGTTCTCCTCCTGGTTGGGGCGCAGGCGCCGTAAAGCGCGAAGCAACGCACGCACCTCATCCTGGGCATCCTCCATCCGCTCGTGACTCAAGGCTAAGGCGACGAACTCGATTTCCGGGCGCGCCCCGAAGTCCTTCAGAAACGTGCTGATGGGAATCACAATGAAGTTATCCTGTGAATTGCCGAAGGAGCTGCCACGCTTCTTGGCGGTTCCAACGACACGGAAGGGCTTTCCGCCGACAGTCAGCGTCTGGCCTACGGGATCGCGATCGGAGAAGAAACGGTCACGAACATCATTGCCGATGAAAACGACGTTGACGCGGCGCTGGTCTTCCGAGTCGACAAGAAACCGTCCTTCGGCCACCTGAAGATTGCTGATGACCGCGATGTTGGTGGTGACGCCCATCAGATTTACGCCGTCCAGGTCCTGCCCTTTGAAGTGGACCGAAACGCCCTGATCGGCTTCCATGCCGAACTCCCTCACCAGCGTGAGATGTTCTTTGAGGAATCGATATTCTTCCACGGTCAGCTTCGGGTTGCGTTTCTCGAGTTCCAGATACTTCTTGGGATCGAAGTCGCCCAGCATAGGGATGCGTTGGATGCGAAAGCCATCAGTGCCCATGTCAGAGACTTGATTGGCGACGTAAACGTCCATGCCGTGAACCATGGACATCACGACAACCAGCGTGGCGGTGGCGAGGATGACGCCGAGCACCGTCAGGAAGCTGCGGAGCTTGCTAGAGATGAGCGAGCCAACAGCTACAGAGACCATCTCGCCGAAGGACCCGAGAGTCTGCATCGCGTTTCAGTAATGGAATGGAGTTGCGGGGGACAAAAGATCCCGATCCTCGCATCCTGCCTCTACCTGGAACCTAACACAGCGTCGACTGCGCGGCAATACGCCTGCGAGAGTAAGTCCGTGTTAATCGACGATCGCGGACTGGCGCTGTTGTTGGTGGCCAGGCTTCGGTAGCGTGATGCCGTCGGGTGTCACCTTCGGACGGTCGATCGTCAGAGTGAGCTTGACGTTTGCCGGATGGCCTGGTTCGCATCGCCTCTGCTACGCTTGTCGGAAATGCGCTTTAAGCTCGCTACCTCTGCTCTGTTTCTGGCCGCTGTGTCGCAAATCGCTTCGGGTCAAGCGCCGGCCCCCGTGGCGACGCGCCTGGCCGCTCAGAATGCGCTCTTTGACGAGTCGTGGCAGGCCACTCTCAAGACGAATCCCACGCTGGCGACCGCGGTCGGCGACTATCGCTACAATGATCAACTCGGCGACTACTCCCTTGCCGCCTCGGCGGCACGCCACGAGCGTGAGGTGGCCGAGTTGGCCCGTATCAAGGCGATTGACCCTACCGGCTTTCCGGAGCGGGATTTGATTTCGCACGATCTTTTTCTTCGCCAGCTCCAACAGCGCGTGGACGACTACGATCTGAAAGAGTTCGAAATGCCGCTCAGTGCATCGGGGGGCGGGGGAGGCATTCATGTGAGTGTTGCCGACCTGCCGCTATCCATGCCGTTCGACTCGGTCAAGCACTACGAAGACTACATCGCTCGTCTGCACCAGATTCCCAGGGCTTTCCTTCAGACCGAGGAGGTTTTGCGCGCAGGTGTGCGCGATCAGCTTGTCCCGGTACGCTTCATCGCGGAAAAGGTTCCGGGGCAGGCGGAAGGCGTGGTTACGGCCGACCCCTTCTTGCTCCCGCTCAAGAAATTTCCGGCCAGCTTTTCCGAGGCAGATAAGAAGCGTCTCACGGACGAGATCACGTCCACGGTTAACAACGAAGTTTTTCCCGCGTACAAGCAGTTCGCTGCCTTCGTCACTTCGGACTACATACCTCACTGCCGAACAACACTTTCCATTAATTCTCTGGGCGGCGGCGGGCGACGCTACCAGGCCGCTCTGCGCCGCTTCACGACCACAGATCTCACGGCGGCACAGATCCACGAGATTGGCCTAAAAGAGGTCCACCGGATTACGGAAGAGATGGCTGCACTGGCAAAAGCCAACGGATACAGCGATCTCGAGAGCTTCCGCGAGCACGTCGAAAACGATCCCAAGTACCGGCCGGCGTCCGCGGACGCGATCGTCGAGGACTTCCGCAAATACATCGCACAGATGGAGCCGCAGCTTCCTCAGCTTTTCAATGTGCTGCCCAAGACAGCCGTCACGGTCGAGCCCATTCCGCCCTTCCAAGCGGCCGCAGCCACGCATTACCAGGGTGGGACGCCCGATGGCAAGCGTCCCGGCCGCGTTTCGGTTGCCGTCTCCGACCCCAGCCATCGCAGCTTCATCAATGACGAGGCGGTCGCCTATCACGAGGGCGTTCCCGGCCATCATCTTCAGATCACCATTCAGCAGTCGCTTACCGGCCTTCCCGAGTTCCGCAAGCACGGTGGGAACTCTGCCTATACCGAGGGCTGGGGGCTGTATGCCGAGGAACTGGGTAAGGAGATCGGCTTCTATCAGGACCCGGGCTCGGATTACGGCCGGCTGCGCTCGGAACTGTTCCGGGCCGTGCGCCTGGTGGTGGATACAGGCATTCACGGCATGGGCTGGAGCCGGGACCAGGTTGTGGAGTACATGCGCAACTCGCATGCTGTGGACGAGCCGACGATCCAGGCTGAGACGGACCGATACATTTCGGGGCCCGGACAGGCGTGCAGCTACAAACTCGGTCAGCTGAAGATTCGGGAGCTGCGCGAACGTGCCAAAAAGCAGCTAGGGCCCAAGTTCGACCTCAAGACTTTTCATGACGAGATCCTGTCCGGTGGCGCTCTGCCTCTCGACGTACTCGATGCGCGGATTGATCGCTGGATCAAGGCGCAGCTTCCCGCCTAGACAAATGACCGGATGCTGCGCGGAACATAGCGACGCCGAGACCATTTGGGCAAGCGCTCCATTACTGTCGCGCCTCAGAACGCTCTTTGCGATCCTCAGCGCTGACTTGTTTTCAGAGCACCGCCGATGAACATGGATGCCGATTGTGGCGCTGCGCGCCGGCAGCCCATTGTGTGCGCGAGCTTGTGGAGGCTATTGTCACTCGCTGGAGGGCTTCGACCAGGGTGGGGTAATGCCGTTGAAGCGGGCGTAGGCGACGAGCTGGCCCATATGTTCGTTGGCGTGCACGATGATGCGGAGGTACATGCCATCGACGGTGGCGTCCACGCCGTTGACTTTGACGGCGCGTTTCAGGTCGTCGGGTTTCACCGTGGCATGGGCGGTTTTGACGGCATCGAGCGAACGCTTTAGCCAGTCGATCACCTCGGCTTTGTTGGTGACGGTCTTTTCCATGTCGGCCGACTTGATGTCGGCGGGCATCTTCGGACCTGTGACGCTTAGCAGGTAGAAGTTCGCGAGGGCGATGTGCATGTAGACCTCGCTTACCGAGCGCACGCCGGGCGCAGGACGCCAGGTGTATTTGTCGGCCGGGATGGCGTCGGCCAGAGCGATAAGCTGCCGTGAGACATGGCCCCATTCTCCGTCGTAGCCTTGCCACAGACCTTCATATTGGGCAGGTAGTGAAGCTTGGCACAGCAGCAACGCGATCAAAAGTTTTTTCAACGCTCTCTCCACATCGAATTTTGACGGCATTGGAATCGATTCGTTACGTATTCAAGCCGTGTAGGAACTGGTAGTCGACCTTGGCGGCCTGAATGGAAGACATGTCTTTGAAGGGTGGTTCCTGCTCGACGTAGTAATGCGCGACGCCGGCTTTCTGAGCGGCTTCGAAGACGGGCTTGTAATCGATACCGCCGCGGCCGAGCTCGGTTGGCTCGGGCTGATCGGGGCCGCCGAGGATGACGGTGGGTGGTCCGGGCTTGAACGCTTTGATGTGCAATAGCCGGATGCGGTTCGGATACTTCTTCAAGTAGGCGACCGGGTCGTAGCCGGCGACGGCGACCCAGCCGCAATCCATCTCCAGCTTGACCAGTTCGGGGTCGGTCGAGGCGATCAGAGTATCGAGAGCGGGGACGCCGTTGTACGTTTTGAACTCGGCATTGTGGTTGTGATAGGCGTACTGGAGGCCGTGTTTCCGGGCTTCTTCGCCCAGCTTATTGCAGGCGTCGGCACTCTGTTTGTAGTCGTCAAGCGTCATGCCATTGATGACTTTCAGAAAGGCATTAAAGTCGGGCTTGCTACCGCTAATTGCAGCCAGGGCGCCAGGTGGGGGATTGAAAGACGAGACGACGAACTCAACACCGAGTTCCTTGGCGAAATCCATAAACTGAGTGGGAGTCTTCTGGAAATCGAAGAGATGGGCGCTACTACAAGTGAGGCCAACATCGCTGAAAGCGGCACGCAATTCTGAGGCGGACTTGTTGAAGGATTGAGCAAGCTCGACCTGTTTGTAGCCGATGGCAGCGATCTGTTTGAGGGTGCCGTTGAAGTCGTTTCCCAGCTGATCGCTTACCGTGTAGAGCTGAAGACCGATGGCTTGATGGAGCGGGTTCGCGCTGAGTGAGTCAACCGAGGTGAAGGCAGCGGCGGCCAGACCGGCGTTGTGAAGAAAGCTCCGGCGCGATTGAGAAGTCATGACGGGGAATCTATCACAGGTGTTGCGGGGATGGGGAAGTCCGAACGGCCCGAGTTGTTCATTCCTGGGACGGCGGCGTCGCGCAATGGGCCAGCAGGCGGGCGGGTACGGCGATAGGCTCGCCGGCGACGGGGTGAAAGGCTCGTCTTTTCAGCGGCGTGGAGCGAGGGCCAGGGGAGGGATGGCTGGAACGCGAGTTGCACGATGACTTGCATGCAAAAGCGCAAATTGGTTTGCGGTATGGTCGTGACTCTGTTTTCCGCCGTCGTTTTGGCGGCTCAGACGGAGGGGTCTTTTGACAAATCGGTGACAGTTTCGGGACCGGTTGAACTGGACGCGAAGACCGACTCGGGGGGCATCACTGTGGTGCGGGGCGCCTCAGGCACTGTGCGGGTCCACGCCATTCTGAGGGGACAGCGCAGTTGGTCGGGGTCGGGTAACGTCGAGGCGCGCATACGGGAACTCGAGCGGAACCCACCGGTGGAGAAGAACGGTAATCAGGTGCGGATTGGTTATGTGCGGGACCGCGATTTGCTGAAGGGTGTTTCGATGCGACTCGAGATTGAGACGCCGGCGGATACGCAAGTTCGTGCGCGTGCCGACTCGGGAGGCATCCATGTCGATGGCATTCAAGGCCCGGTGGATGTGCATACGGATTCGGGTGGAATTGAAGTGCACAACATTACAGCGGAGGTGCGCGCCGCAGCCGACTCCGGGGGCATACGCGTCAGCAACATCAGTGGACCGGTGACGGCCCACGTGGATTCGGGCGGAATTGAAGCCAGCGAGGTGGCCGGCAGCATTGACGCCAAGGCGGATTCAGGCAGCATCCTGGTCAGCCAGAGCAAAGCCGCACCGATACACGTCCGATCGGATTCAGGCGGGGTCACGGTGAAACTGGCGCCGGCCGCGGGATACGATGCTCAACTCGAGACGAGCAGTGGGCGCATTCACGTTCCCGATATGACGGTGAACGGGTCGTTCTCAGGACATCGGGTGGACGGCAAGATTCGCGGCGGCGGTCCGCTGGTCGACATTCATGTGGATTCGGGCGGGATTACGGTCGAATAGAGAAAGTTCAAAAACCAATATGGGCCGCCGATAATCACCGATAAGCGCGAATCCTATTTAAGAAGCGCTCCGTCACCGGCGCGCCTCAGAAGAGGACTGGAAGATTTTCCCTGTAGCACCCGAAGCATGATGGCCGGACGAAACAGGGTGCCGGGTGGATCGAGCAGATTCAACACTCGCAAGAATTGGCTGTAGACACGGGCATCGCGAATGACTGATCGGAGAGCACGCGCGCCGCTAAGAGGCCGGCCATGCTGCCACCGATGACGAGGGCGGTAGTCATCGGACTAGGCTCGAGGCTGAGCGTCGGAAAGGGCGGGTGGGATTGGATGCGCGAGCGGGTTCATTGCAGTTTCTTCTTGAGCCATGCAATGACCACTGATTTGTATTCCAGCTGCTCGGGGTGTTTTTCCCAATTACCCACGCCATGTAAGCCGCCCGGAACAGTGTAGAGTTCACAGTCCACTCCGCGGGCCTTCAAGGCATCGCAGAAGCGAGGCGACTCCTGGTACGGGACCAGTTCATCCGCTGTGCCATGTAGCAGCAAGAAGGGCGGCAGACCTTTTTTGACCATGTCATAGGGCGAAACAGCGCGCAGCTGCTTTTCCCCTTCGGCATTCAACTCCTGGACGCCGGTGAGAGCCTGGATTCCTTTGCCGAGCCCCTTTTCTTTAACCAGCTGGACCAGATCGTGCGGGCCGTAGAACGAGACCACCGCAGCCACCTGAAGCTTCTTCGGTGCGACGATGGCGGCGTAATCGACCAGATATGCGCCGGCGGATTCGCCCAGCAAGGCGATCCGTTTGGGGTCCACTTTGTACTCCTGTGCATGATCGTGAAGCCATTGGATGGCGCTGATGACGTCGTCCACCTGGCCGTGCAAATTTACTTCGGGGACCAGCCGGTAGTTGATGCTGAACCAAGCGAAGTTGCCGGCCGTTAAGGGCTGGAACATCGGTGTGACGTACATGGTTTTACTGCCTCCGGTGAAGCCTCCGCCATGGACGACGATGACGGCTGGGAAGGGGCCGGGTCCGTCGGGAACAGAGGCGTCCAACAGAAGGGGAGTGGTTCCGCGTTTTACGAATTCGATATCACTGGTAACGACGGCGGCAACGGCTGTTTGCGCAAGGGCGGCGCAGAGTAGAAGCGCTGGGAGGACTGGACCACGCATGTTGCGATTGTATCGATCGTGTAGCGGGCATCGCGGTATCAATCCGAAACTCGTAGGTTAAAACGAACTCGTAGTTTTAACATTTGAAAGTGGCGATGACAAAGTTGTATACTGCCTTACAAAAAAAGCAGGGCTTCCGTTGTAGCTCCGCGTAGGTGCGGCGGGGGTGAGGCCCTGCAAAAGGAGGCTGTTGATGAGGAAGGCAGTGGGGAGAGGCAAATACGCACTGACCTGTTTAATCGCTACAGGCTGCACGGCTGGAAGCGCGCTCGCCACCACCACCTATTACTACACGGGCAATCCCTTCAATGATTTTCGCAACGGAGGAGCCTGTCCTCCCACGTGCAACGTGACGGGTTCATTTACTGTGGCGACGCCCCTGGCACGGACCTGCCTCTCACTTTGATCACACCTATTTCATTCAGTTTGTCGTCCGGTCTCACGACGCTCGTGGATGGCGATCCGGCAAATACAAGCCTTGAGGTCTCGACCGATGCTTCCGGGGCGATATCCACTTGGTCGTGGGTGGTGCTCGGTCCCGAAGCTAGCATCTCGGCAAGGATTCTTACTCAAGATTTGCCGGGTGGCGCTTGCGACGACGTTCGTTTTGGAGATAATGCTCCTCCGTTCCAAGGCTTCGCGGGACCCGTGGCCGCACTCTTACAGAACGACCCGGGAACATGGTCGGACGTTCCGGAACCGAGTTACTTAATCTCCGTCGGCGTGACCCTCTTCTTGCTCATCCGTGGAATCAGAAAACGGCCGATCTGAGTCAGAACGATCCGATCACAACAGCCCAGGCGAGCGCCGGAGAGTAAGACGTGTTGATCACGTTGAGTTGGAGGTTACAATCCATGAAGAAACTCACTCGTTTCATTCTTTTCTGGGCTTTCGTATTTGCTGGGCTCGCCGAAAACGCCCATGGCACTGTCATCGTGGTCAGCGACGCTAGCCGAGGCTGGTTCACGCCGACCACCAGCACTACCGGGATCCCGGGCGACAATTACCGTGCCGGTTTTTGCCCTGCGCCTCCCGCAGGCTGTATGAGCGGCCCCGCGGAATTTCGCGACTTCTTCACATTCGCCATTCCGCAATTGGATGGCCCTGTCCTTTCCGCGGTGCTGACTCTCAGCACAGCCGGTGTGGACACGGCAGACAGTCCCTCGATGACCTATCAAATCACTTCGATCCCGGCTGTGTTCGGATTCAATGATCTCGGTACGGGTACCGTGTACGGCAGCCGGGTCTATACGGGGGCCGACGGCGCCAACAGTCCTTCCATGCCTCAGGGCACGAACCAATCGATAACCCTGAACGCGGCCGGCATAGCGGCTATTGTCTCCAACACGACGTTCGGCATCGGCGGCCGTATCACCACGTTGGGCTCAAATCCGACCGGTGAGTTCATCTTTGATTCCTCAGGGACCGGTGTTTGTCCGGCTTGCATCGTCGAACTAGAGATCACCACCGCGGTTCCTGAGCCCGAGATGTACGGTCTGCTCGCGGCGGGATTGGCTGCGCATGGGTAACCCGGCGCGCCCGGACAAGTGATGATGTGACACGGCCCTACTAGAGTGGCATTATTGTAATGGCACATAGTGCGCGGGTTTGCCGCGAGCGGACGTTTTCTGCGAGGCCGTTCTTAACTCCTCCATGGCGGCGGACCAGAACTGAAAAGTTGCTGCGGTAATTCTCGGTATGCCGCGGCGCGTCTCCTCCGCGTAGAGTTCGGAGAGGCACTTGAAGAAGGCCTGAGCCTCGAGCTCCAGCCCCAGCAGGCGGAGGCTCTTGAGGATACGCGTGATGCGTAGATGGTTGTGATTCCCGGGCCAGAGCCAGTTGGTGGACTGGCCTGCAAAATCGGGCCGGCAGCGGACCTGGAGCTCGCGATCCGTATTCAATTCGAACCCGTAAAAGGCAAGCATTCGCAGGAAGGACTCGCGCAGGTGTTGCTGCAACACCGGTTGAGCCTTGAATTCGCGAATGGTCTCCTGGTCGAGAACGGGCGCTTCGGGATGCACGGAACTTGGTTCCAGCAGGGGAAACATCCATTGAATGAAATCGTGATTCGATTCGAGGAGATCATCGGGCCACTTTTGAATGTCGAGGAGGCGGCGGCCACGCGGGTCGGTGGACGTGCCACTATAGAACGCCAGGATTTCAGAGCTAGGGATTCGGTTGCGCATCGAACTTGGTTGCGGGTGGTGTTGTTAGGCAAGTGCCTTCAGAGGCAATACTTCTTTATACTCCCTCGTCGCGCAGATCGTTGGTGGGCAGTGCCACGCGGAGGGCGTTTAATACGGCGACGACGTCGATCACTTCCTGGGCAATTGCGCCGGCGACGGGCGGCAAGTAGCCGGCAGCGGCCAGCAACATACCGACGGCGCTGAGCGCCATGCCACCGACCGCGCTCTGCAGAGCGATTCGGCGCATGCGCCGGCCAATGTGCATCAACTCATCGACTTTTCCGAGTGACGCCTCCATAACGACCGCGTCGGCCGCTTCCGCAGTAACGTCGCTGTTTTGGCCAAACGCGACGCCCACCGTGGCCGCCTGCATGGAGGGCGCGTCATTGATGCCATCGCCAAGGAAAAGCGTGGGCGCGCGTTCGGCCTCGGCGCGCACGATGGCGAGCTTTTCTTCTGGGCTCTTACCAAAGAGCACTTCGTCGATGCCCACCTCACCGGCCAGGTAGCGCACCTCCGCCTCGCGGTCGCCCGAGAGCAACATCACGCGGGCTACCTGATGTTTCGGGCCGAGATGGCGCACAAAGGAGCGGCTTTCCCGCCGCGGCTGATCGAGGAAGCGCAGGGTGGCCGCGTATTCTCCATTGAGGAGCAAGACGCACTCCATGCCGGCAGCGTGGGGCGGCAACTGCGCCGCTAGCCGGGCGGACCGGTGTGACACCTGTTTTCGGCCCGTGATCTCGACCAGCATCTGGCCCACCGTACCGCTCAGCCCGTGGCCGGGCCGTTCGGTTACGGATGAAACTACTTTGAGCCCCAGACCTTCCCTGGCCGCGGCTTCGATAATGGTTGCGGCGAGCGGGTGCTTGGAATATTGCTCGAGGCTGGCGGCCAGGGCGATGGCGCGGTTACGGTCGACGCCATCGGCGCAGAGTACCTCCGATAGTGCAGGGCGGCCATAGGTGAGCGTGCCCGTTTTGTCAAAGATCATGGTCCGGCAGAGCGGAATCTGTTCCAGGATCGCGGGGTTCTTAATGATGATGGCGCGGCTGGCAGCCACCGAGATTGCGCCGATGATTGCGACCGGGATAGCCAGCAGCAAGGGGCACGGTGTGGCGATCACCAACACCGCCAGAAAGCGTGTAGGATCGTTTCCCATGACCCAGCCCGCGACTGCGATGGAGACAGCGATGACCGTATACCAAGCGCCCAGGCGGTCGGCGAGGCGGCGCATGCGCGGCCGGTTTGTCTCGGCCTCCTGCATCACGCGCATGATCTTTGCGTAGCGCGAATCAACGGGCAGCTTTGTTACAGAGATTGCCAGCACGGCTTCGCCATTGACGGCACCCGACAGAACTTCCGCACCGACGGTCTTCGACATCTGGTAGGGTTCACCGGTGAGGTACGACTCGTCCATCGAGCCGTGGCCTTCGATGACGATGCCATCAGCCGGACAGATTTCGTGCGGGAATACGATGAGCCGGTGATCGACCTGGACGTCGTCGAGGCGGATCTCTTCAGTTGAACCGTCGGCGTGTTTTCGGTGCACGACACTTGGCATGCGTTTGGCCAGCGCGCCTAGAACAGCCGAAGCCCGGCGCATGGCGTACTGCTCCAGTGCGGTACCGCCCGAAAGCATCAGCACAACGATGGATCCGGCGAGATACTGGCCCAGGAGGACCGAGACGACGATGGACATCCCGGCGAGGAAGTCGGATCCGAACTGACCTTTCACGACATTACGGGCGAGATCGAGCACCAAGGGCAGGCCGCCAAAAAACAGAACCACCCAAAGCGCGCAGTTCTGCTGCTGGGGCGGGACCTGGCAGGCATAGCGCACAAGGAGGTATGCGGCAATGCCGGTGGCGGCCAGAGCGGCAATAAAAGTCTCTTTTGAGAGACGCTTGTGGTCGGCTGCCTGCGGTGTTGAAACCTCGGCCGTATCCGGTGGGGTGGGCGGCCGGACGGCGGGAGTTGCGGCGGCACCAGGCATGGCAGTCAGACCAGTCCTCTCTGTTTGGGGCCTCGGCCCGTTCATCTCAATTCGAAGAGCCGTGCTTACTTCCAGCCAAGCACCGCCGGGGCGTGGTTGACAATACTAACAGCGGAGTAGTTCAGACCGGAGCGGGGAGCTGATTGGCTGTTTTCGCCGGCTAGTCCTGGTTTTCGCGACCGCTATATCCTCTAACGCGATCAATTCGATGGACCCACAGCAGGAATATACCGCGCGCCGTGAGCGCTGGCTGACCGAGCGGCAAAGCCTCGATCGTCGTTACATACGGATCGGCAACTACCGGCTGGTCGTCGTGGTGGTGGCAGCACTGCTGGCCTGGTTGAGTTTATGGCGCGGGGCAGTGAGCGGCTGGTGGCTGGTGGTCCCGCTGGCGGTGTTCGCCGGACTGGCAGTGTGGCATGCGCGGATTGCGCGCCGCCAAACCTTCGCCCAGCGTGGGTTGGCCTACTATGATCGCGGGCTCGCGCGGTTGGACGACCGCTGGGCCGGCACGGGCAACACCGGCGAGGGGTTGCGGAATCCAGAGCACGTTTATGCCGACGATCTGGATATATTCGGCCGCGGTTCGCTGTTTGAACTGATCGACACGGCCCGCACGGCGACCGGCGAGAAGACCCTGGCCACTTGGTTTCTGGCGCCGGCCTCGCGTGAGATTGTGTTGGCCCGTCAGGAGGCAGGCCGCGAGCTACGGGGACGGCTGGACTTGCGCGAGGACATCGCTCTGCTAGGCGAAGATATGCGGGCGGAAGTGCATGCCGAAGCGCTCAACGAGTGGGGATCGGCTCCTGCCATTCAGTTTGCCCCGGCACTGCGCCCGTTAGCGCTGGTGCTGGCGGTGGCGGCGATCGCAACACTGACCGCGTTCCTGGCAGGGTTCATCGCGGTTTCACCTTTCTTCGTCGTTCTGGCAGGAAACGCGATCTTCATCGCGCTGGTGCGGAAGCGCGTTAAGCAAATCATCGAAAATGTCGAGACGCCAGCGTCCGATTTACGAGTGCTGAGCCTCATATTGGCGAGGCTGGAAACGGAGCAGTTCAGATCACCGTTACTGCGGGAGTTGCGAGAGACGCTCGACGTTCAGCACCGGTCCGCTTCGCACCACATAGCCCGGCTGGAGCGATGGATCGAGTTGCTGGATTCCAGCGACCACGTGCTGGTGCGCGCGTTGGCGCCAGTGGTGTTGTGGCGCGAGCAAATCGCCTTGGCCATTGAGGCGTGGCGTCGTGACATGGGTCCGATGGTAGGCGCGTGGCTGGAGACGATCGGACATTTTGAAGCCTTGTTGTCACTGGCAGCACTATCGTACGAAAGGCCGGCGTGGACCTTTCCGCTTCTCACAGAAGGTACGGAGCCACACTTTGAAGCGCAAGCCTTGCTGCACCCGCTGCTGCCGGCGGCGCGTTCTGTTCCGAACGACGTACGCATCGGCGACGAACTGCGGTTGCTGATCGTCAGCGGATCGAATATGTCCGGCAAGAGCACGTTACTGCGCGCGATTGGGCTGAACGCTGTACTGGCATGGTCCGGTGCGCCGGTGGCAGCGCGTGAGCTCCGCATTTCCAGGTTGCAGGTGGGTGCATCACTACGTGCGGTGGACTCATTGCAAGATGGCCGTTCGCGGTTCTTCAGCGAGATTAGCCGCATACGACAGGTGATGGACCTTACCGCCGGAGACCGGCCGGTTCTTTTTCTGCTCGACGAACTGTTGAGTGGAACGAACTCGCACGACCGGCGCATTGGCGCCACCGCGATTGTCAAGGCGTTGGTGGAACGCGGCGCGATGGGGCTGATCACGACGCATGACCTGGCTTTGGCGCAAATCGAGCAAGGCCTGGGCCGCGCGGCGAAGAACGTGCATTTCGACGACCAGATCGTCGACGGCCGTATCGAATTCGATTACAGGCTGCGGGAGGGGGTGGTGGTGAGGAGTAATGCGCTGGAACTCATGCGGGCGGTGGGGCTGCCGGTCTGAATGCCGGGTCCCACGGTGTGACCCAGGCGCTATACTAGGCACTAAATGGAACAGAATAAGCCTGCATCTCGTTTGGTTGCCCCGGGGCTGACAATTCTCGCCGGACTGCTGCGTTTGGCGCCACACCCGAGCAACTTTACTCCCATTGAAGGGATGGCCTTGTTCGGCGGCGCGCGACTGGCCGGCTGGCAGGCTTGGGCGATTCCGCTGGCAGCCATGGCGATAACGGATCCGATTGCGAGTTGGATGGCGGGGTATCCTGCCTACTCGGCGATGACGCCGGTGGTCTATGCTTGCCTGGCCATCAACGTATTCCTGGGCCGCGCCCTGCTGAAGAATTCGCAGAGCGTTGTTCGCATCGGCTCGGTCAGCCTGCTGGCGAGCACGATTTTCTTCCTGGTGACCAACTTCTTCGTATGGGTGGGCGTGCCTGCGGCGCTGTATCCGCACACCTTAGCTGGGCTGACGGAGTGTTTCGTAGCCGCGCTGCCGTTCTTTTCGCGAACGCTGGCGGGCAACCTGTTCTATGCGGGTGTCCTGTTTGGCGCCCACGCGGCTCTGACGAGGTACGCGGACGAGCGAGTGGCAGCTCCAGCCAAGCGGTAATCCCCGGTTTTTTTTTGCCGCGGATCGACGCGGATGGGGGCGTCCGCTCCCCGACGAGTCTGCGTGAAAACTCCAGTAACCGCGGGCTTGCTCACCCGGGCTTGGAAACCAGCTGAAATGCTGGGGTTTTTGACGCAGTATCGGCCTTTGAATAGGCCCCTCGCTCTGTGGCGGAGAGCTGCGGTCGCGGCCCGCAAGAGGGCATCCGCTGCGTCGAAAATCACCGGCCGATCGCGGCTCCAAACAGCTTGCGCTGAATTCGATCCTGCGGTTTCGTGCTTCCGAAGCTTTGCGTTCGCTCCCTGACGGTCGCGGCTCCGTTTCGCACCGTCGAAAATCACCTTTCGATGGTGGGCTTGCGATGCGCGGTCTAAAGGAGAACACCCGAATCCGCTCCGTCGCGCGGTTGCTCTGAAAATACCCGGTTGGGAGGCCTTAGTAAGCCATCGGTCGATGGACATTGTCGCGTTAGGGGACACGCCTGCAGCGCGCACGGCGGGCTGGCGCTCCGCCGGCGCTTTCAGACGCTGGAAATGAGCATGACATCAGGCCGGGGTGTCCCCGATTCGCTGAGGAGCGCGCGGCCAGGCTGGAAACACCACGCCGGGTTTTCATCATTGCGGGTGTGCGCGCCGGCGCTCATCCTGAGATCCCTGCTGGAGTCTCAGGACGGCCGGAGCGTTCGGAAGATTTTCATCACATACGATGGTCCGAAGGACCATCCACGCTTGCCTATGCGCGCGGTTGCTCTGAAAACGCAGGTTGGAGGACGCGGGGACGGAAGTCCGTCCCCTTGATGAAACGGTCGTGACTCCGGAAGGACTTTGACGCCCGCTTTCACCTTTGCGGGTGAGCACCGATAAATATTGACGACGGAGCCGGCCTAGCCGCTCATGGCGGCCAGGAATTCTGCATTGCTGCGGGTCTTGCCGAGCTTGTCAAGCAGGAGTTCCATGGACTCAACGGGCGATAGCGGATTGAGGACCTTGCGGAGAATCCAAACCCGATTGAGCTCTTCACGCGGCATGAGGAGTTCTTCCTTGCGGGTGCCGCTCTTGTTGATATCAATGGCCGGAAATACGCGCTTATCGACCAGCTTGCGGTCGAGGTGGATTTCCATGTTGCCGGTGCCCTTGAATTCCTCAAAGATCACGTCGTCCATACGGCTGCCGGTATCGACCAGCGCGGTGGCGACGATGGTGAGCGAGCCGCCCTCTTCGATGTTGCGGGCGGCGCCGAAGAAGCGCTTCGGGCGCTGGAGCGCGTTGGAATCCACACCGCCGGAAAGAACCTTTCCGGAGGGCGGCACAACGGTGTTGTACGCGCGCGCCAAGCGGGTGATGGAATCGAGCAGGATGACGACGTCGCGCTTGTGCTCGACCAGCCGCTTCGCTTTTTCGATCACCATTTCGGCAACCTGGACGTGGCGTGAAGCAGGCTCGTCGAAGGTTGAGCTGATGACTTCGCCGCGCACCGAGCGCTGCATGTCGGTGACTTCCTCAGGACGCTCATCGATGAGTAGCACAATGAGGTTTGCTTCAGGGTGATTGGTGGTGACGGAATTGGCGATGCTTTGCAACAGCATCGTCTTACCGGTGCGGGGCGGAGCGACGATCAGCCCGCGCTGGCCCTTACCGATGGGCGTCAGCAGATCCATGACCCGGCCCGAGAAATTGTCTTTGGCGGTCTCGAGCTTGAACCGTTCGTCGGGATAGAGCGGTGTCAGGTTATCGAAGAAGATCTTGTTGCGCGATTCCTCGGGCGGCTCGAAGTTGATCGCATCCACCTTGATGAGGGCGAAATAGCGTTCACCTTCCTTGGGCGGGCGGATCTGGCCGGAAACGGTATCGCCAGTACGGAGGTCGAAGCGCCGAATCTGCGAGGGAGAGACGTAGACGTCGTCGGGGCCGGGCAGATAGTTATACTCGGGTGCGCGCAGGAATCCAAATCCGTCGGGCAGACATTCGAGCACGCCTTCGGAGAAGATCAGGCCGCTCTTCTCGGCCTGGGTCTGGAGAATCTTGAAGATGAGTTCCTGCTTGCGCAGGCCGGCGGCGCCGGCAACGCCCAGATCCTTGGCGGTCTGGTTCAGGTTTTGGATACTCATATCCTTGAGCTCGACCAGGTCGAGCGTGGCAGCACCGTTCTTCTGATTCTGCTGGCCGGTATTGCCGATCGAATGGCG
Source organism: uncultured Acidobacteriaceae bacterium (assembly GCA_963740005.1). Taxonomy (GTDB): domain Bacteria; phylum Acidobacteriota; class Terriglobia; order Bryobacterales; family Bryobacteraceae; genus CAJCIT01. The sequence continues at coordinate 32,855 of CAVUCO010000019.1, forward strand.
GCCACGCCGCTCGCCTTGCGGCGGCTGAGCCGGTGGACGCTCCTCGGATTGCGCCGTAACCGCAGGCTTGTTTTCAACCGGAGCTTTGGCGGGCGGTTTGGCGGCCTCGCCGTTGACCTTCCCTTCGGGGACCTTGATTTCGGGGGTCTTGGTCTCGGATTGCCGGGATTCGGTGGCTGCGGCCTTTAGCTTGGCAGCAGTTGGTTTTTCCGGCTTGGAGTCGGCTCCGTCAGAGGATTTCGGCTCCGCCTTGGAAGACGGTTTTGCTTCGGCCGCCTGGGATTTTGCCTCGAGGGTTTCCGCCTCTGGTGATTTTTCGTGGGGCTGGCCTTCGGTGGCCGCCGCGGGGTTTACTACTGGTTCTTGATCTTCGAGATGACTTGCCAAATTTCCCTCACTCCCCGGCCATCGAGGGCCGAGAACGGCACTGGCTCATGGTCCGGTAACTGCTTCCGGATCGCGGCCATGCCGGTATTTAGTTGGTTGTTGCTTTTCAACTTGTCGATTTTGGTAACAATTACCTGATATCGACGGTTATGGAACTCCAGCCAAGCTTTGAGTTCCAGGTCCTTTTCCATACACCCGCGGCGGGCGTCAATCAATATGAACGAGAGAGCCAAGCTGTTGCGGTTCAGCAGATAGGCCTCAATCAACTTCTTCCAGTCGTCTTTCTTGTCGAGCGGCACCTTCGCGTATCCGTATCCCGGAAGGTCAACGAACCGCAAACCTTCCTCGATCTGGTAGAAGTTGATGAACTGCGTGCAGCCCGGCCTGGAACTGGTAAAGGCCAAGCCAGGCTTGCGGACAAGCCGGTTCAACAGGCTCGACTTGCCAACATTACTTCTACCAAGGAACGCAATTTCACTAAAGTGCTGCTGCGGGGTGGATTCCGGCGGGAACTGGTGCGGCTCGGCAGCACTGATAATCAGGCTCGGCGCGAATACAGCTGTTTCCACCACAAACTTTCTTCCCGAGATGACAGATTCCTAACCCTAATGGGTTACATTCTCTTCAAGCGACCGGGCTGTGAGCTCAGCGGCCGTCGGAGCCGGGCTGAGCGGCAGGGCGACAATTTCCCGTTCGAGAGCCAACTTCAAAACCTCGTCCATCGATGAAACAGTGAGCAATTTCATGTCCTTCCGGATGTTCTCGGGGATATCGGCGAGGTCCTTTTCGTTGTCCTTGGGGAAAAGAACTTCGAAGATGTTATGCCGGTGGGCGGCGAGGAGCTTCTCCTTGAGACCGCCGATGGGTAACACTTTGCCGCGGACGGTGACTTCACCAGTCATGGCGATATCGCCCCGAACCGGGATGCCGGTCAACGCGCTGCAGATACTGGTGGCGATAGTGATGCCCGCCGACGGCCCATCCTTTGGTATGGCGCCCTCGGGGACGTGAACGTGAATATCCAGATGGCGATAGAAGTCCTTCGGCAGGCCAAGAGACTGAGCACGGGAACGGATATAGCTCATCGCAGCGTGCGCCGATTCCTGCATGACGTCGCCGAGTTTACCGGTGGTCGTCATCTTGCCGCGGCCTTCCATGACGGCGACTTCGGTGGTGAGAATGGACCCACCAACCTCGGTCCAGGCCAGCCCTGTGGTGGCACCGATTTCGTTGTGCTTGTCGACATCGAGATCGCGGAAGCGTGCGGCGCCGAGCAGTTCTGTGACTACTTCCGGAGTGACCACAACCTTATCGATCGCAACCAGAGCCGGCTCTTCTTTGGCGGCCTTCTTGCGGCCTTTCTTAGCCGGGGCGGTTCCGGCTTTGGCAGCCACCTCGACCGGCGAATCCGCTTCGTCTATCACTTCCAATGAATCGAGCGGCACGTGCTCCTCGGTGGCCGGCTGCGCATCCACGACTCGCCGCGCGATCTTGCGACAGACGTTGCCAACCTCGCGTTCGAGATTTCGAACGCCCGCTTCCCGGGTGTAGGACTGGATGAGAGTTTGGAGACCGGCGTCGGTGAATGTGAGCTGGCCTTCTGGAATACCGGTTTCCTTGAGCTGTTTCGCAACCAGGAAGCGCTTGGCGATCTCCAGTTTCTCGAGCTCGGTGTAGCCGGAGAGACGGATGACTTCCATCCGATCCTGCAGGGCGGGCGGAATGGTGTGGAGCACATTGGAGGTCGCGATGAAAAAGACCTGGCTGAGATCGTACTCAACGTCCAGGTAATGGTCCTGGAACATGAAGTTCTGTTCCGGATCCAGGACCTCAAGTAAGGCCGCAGACGGGTCGCCGCGGAAATCCATCGACATCTTGTCTATTTCATCGAGCATGAAGACCGGGTTGCGGGTGCCGGCCTTTTTCATCATTTGAATGATCTGGCCGGGCAGCGCGCCGATGTAAGTGCGGCGATGACCGCGGACCTCGGCTTCGTCACGGACGCCGCCCAGTGAAAGCCGAACGAATTTGCGTCCGGTTGCCTTGGCGACGGACATTCCGAGCGAGGTCTTGCCGACGCCGGGAGGTCCGACGAAGCACAGGATGGAACCTTTGGGATTCTGGACCAGGCGGCGAACGGCCAGGAATTCAAGGATGCGTTCCTTGATCTTCTCGAGACCGTAGTGATCGGATTCCAGGACCTGGCGAGCAAACTTGAGGTCGCGGATCTCCTTGGTCTTCTTCTTCCACGGCACGGCCAGCAACCACTCCAGGTAGTTGCGGGAAACGGTGGATTCAGCGGACATGGGAGGCATGCCTTCGAGGCGCTTCAATTCGGAGATGGCCTTCTCCTGTGCGTCTTTGGTCATGCCCGCGGCTTCGATCTTCTTTTTCAGTTCGTCGAATTCGCTTTTCTCGCCGCGGCCCAGCTCCTTCTGGATGGCCTTGATCTTTTCGTTGAGGTAATACTCTTTTTGAGCGCGCTCCATCTGGCGCTTTACGCGGCCCTGGATGGTGCGGTCGACGTTGAGCTTTTCGATCTCGATGTCGAGCATTTCCGCGACGCGGTTGAGGCGGTCGATGGGATCGAAGATTTCGAGCAGTTCCTGCTTTTCCTCAATTGTGAGCTGGAGGTTGGCGCCGACCGTATCGGCCAGCTTGCCAGGATCGTCCACGCGGATGGCGGCGATCATGGTTTCGTAATTCAGATTCTGGCTGAGCTTGACGTACTGTTCAAAGAGATTCGTGACACGGCTGATGAGCGCCTCGAGCTGGCTGCCCTGCTCCACCTTGAAGCTGGTAGTTTTGACGACGGCTCGGAAATAGCCTTCTTCCTCGCTCACCGAGATGATTTTTCCGCGCTCAACACCTTCAACCAGGACCTTGATGTTTCCGTCGGGCAGCTTGAGGCTCTGCACAATGTTGGCCACCGTACCCACGGAATAGATCTCATCGGGCCGGGGCTCGTCGATCGAAGCGTCGTGCTGGGTAGCAAGAAAGATCTTCTTTTCGCCAGCCAGCGCCTCTTCGAGCGCGCGAACGCTGGAATCGCGCCCGACCACAAACGGGGTCATCATGTACGGAAATATGACGACGTCCCGAATGGGCATCATGGGCAAACGCTTTGTATCGGTCTTGTCTTTACTTGTCACCATGAATCAATCACCAGTTGAAAAAACGAACGTTATGAGCGGTCTTTCCGCGAGGCTCCCACTCCAGGCTATGAGCCCGGCTGGGCTGCCAAACGCGGCGATACGGAGAAAATGATTAGCTCCAAACATTAGAGCAAGTCGGCAAAGCGTGAAGTCTTGGGAATTTACAAGCGGCGGAAGCGCGTCAGTCAGAGTACGCACTCCAAAGACCTGATGGACAGATCGGATTAGCCGGCTTTCTCAAGCACAGCCATATTGATCTTCTGCGACATGACCATCTCCTTGGTCACAACGAATTCCTTGACCTTCTTGAACGTAGGGAGATAGTACATGAGGTCTAACATCAGATCTTCAAGGATCATCCGCAGGCCGCGCGCTCCGACTTTTCGCTCCATGGCCAGAAGGGCAACCGCCTCCAGAGCGTCCTCGCTAAATTTCAGTCTAACATTCTCAAATTCGAACAACTTCTGATACTGCCGGATAATAGCGTTCTTCGGTTTGGTAAGAATCTGAACCAATGCATCCTTGGAGAGATCTTCCAGTACGGCCGTCACCGGCATGCGACCGATGAACTCGGGGATAAAACCGTACTTGATCAGGTCGACCGGCTGGACCTGCGCCAACAGATCCACGTCCCGGCGCACCGCGGTCGGCGAACGGCGGGCTGCATCCGCCTTGGCGTCGTCGGGTGGGACGAACCCGATTGACTTGGTCCCAATTCGACGCGCAATCACTTTCTCGAGACCGACGAAGGCACCCCCGCAGATGAAGAGAATGTTGGTCGTGTCGACCGGCGTGAACTCCTGATGAGGGTGCTTGCGGCCACCCTGTGGGGGGACGTTCGCCACCGTTCCTTCCAGGATCTTCAACAGAGCCTGCTGCACGCCCTCGCCCGAAACGTCGCGAGTAATGGAAGGATTCTCGTCTTTTCGGCCGATTTTATCGATTTCGTCGATGTAGATGATGCCGGTCTGGCAGCGCTGAACGTCCCAATCGGCGTTCTGTAGCAGCCGCAAAATGATGTTTTCGACATCCTCGCCCACGTAGCCTGCCTCGGTGAGAGTGGTGGCATCCACGATGGCAAACGGAACATCCAGAATGCGCGCTAAAGTCTGTGCCAGCAATGTTTTACCCGTGCCAGTCGGGCCGATAAGCAGGATATTGGATTTGGAGAGTTCAACCTCGCTTCCGCGCTGCTTATTCATCTGAATGCGCTTGTAGTGGTTGTAGACGGCGACCGCGAGCTTCTTTTTGGTCCCTTCCTGGCCGATTACGTATTGATCGAGATATTCCTTTAACTCGAGCGGGCGGGGCAGCTTCCCCGGAGTGCCGTAACTCTGTTCATGCCGATCGTCCTCGATAATCGAATTGCATACCGCGATGCACTCGTCGCAGATATAGGCGCGAGGGTAATCACTAGGGGAGGAGATCAGTTTGCCAACTACGTCTTGGCTTTTGTGACAGAAGGAACAACGAAGGGAGTCGTCAGATCCGGCGCGCTTCAAGCAGGGTTCTCCAGGATGAGGAGGATCAAAGGTTCCGTACCCCGATCGGTAAAAGCTACGACCTCAGTATAACAGCTTTACAGTAATTCGGAGCGGGCCGGTTAACGGGGTTGTCAATCTCGGGAGGTCAGGGCGGCCGGGCCAGGGAAGAGCAAGTGCAACCAGGTTCGGGATTTACGGCCGCGCCGAGGAGCATGGCGACATCCCCCGGCGACTGTCGCGGGTGGGACCGCCGACTCGGCTGCGGCTAGGCGACCGAGCGAAGTCGCTCCTGTTTGCTCACGATCTGTTTAATCCGAACCCCGAAATTGCCTTCGACGACGACCACCTCGCCCCGCGCAATGATGCAGTTATTGACAATGATGTCGACCGGCTCCGAGATCGACCGATTCAACTCAACGATAGAACCCGTGGTGAGTTTGATCACGTCTTTGAGGGGCAACTGAGCCCGTCCGAACGAGACGCTTATCGGCAGTTCGACATCCAGCAGGAGATCCAGATTCCTGGTGTTGACAGCTATAGAGTCGACGGCGACGCTCGCCGCAGGGGCATTGGCTGGCATGGGGCAGGCGGGCGCGAGCGGTGGGCCGGAGCCAAAGGGGAGCAGCAGTTCTGTTCCTTCGACAACCGCGGAGAGTGGGTAGGAGCTATCGCCCAGAGCCAGCCGGAGTTGGAACTCGTATTTGGTGCGCGGAGGGGGTTGCTCGGAAGGAGTCAGCCCAGCTGCCCGCACCTCATATTTGGAGCGGGCGGACAACTCGACGGCCGTTCCTGCGGCGGCTTGGCCTAGCATTTCCACGAAGCTCTGGATGGCGCGTTCCGGCGGCTCCTCCTCGCCAGACGCCTTGAGAAGCCCAGCCCCGATCGAGATCACAGCATCGCGTTCCAAGCCGAGGCTGAATGATCCCTCAAGAGGGGGGAACGCGTGATGAAACCAGCAATTGGGGGAGGCTAAAGCCGGCTTGCCATCCGCGAGCAACTCCAACTGCCCGCCGAGCAGGGAATTCACGGCGGCGGCAAGGTGCCGGGTCCAGGTTTCGACGAACAGACGGGACCGCTCTTCAGAAGGCGTTGGGTCAAGGTGTGAATTTGACATGAGAGGTGTCTTCAAAAACGAGCCCGCCGAAATGCGCCGGGTACTTGAAGAAAAATCAAGCAGCGCCTCGTTCCTGCGGCCACCGTTTCTTCATATAGGAGCGCAGCCGGAGAATGGCTTGCGACTTCAGCTGGGAAATACGCGATTCGTGCAAGTCGACGATTTTTGCGATTTCGCGCAGCGTCATTTCCTCGTAGTAATACAGGCTCAATACGGTCTTTTCGATGACGGGCATTCGATCAATCGCTCCGGCCAGGATGCGAACCAGTTCAGCTCGCTCGAAAAGTTGATAGGGCCACGTGTCCTCGTTGTCCGAAAGATATCGGAGCAGGTCGCGCCCTTCTTCTTCGCCGCCCGCGTTTTCCAAACTTCCCAGAGTGAGTCCCCTTATCTCGGAAAGCCAGTCCTGATATTCACGGACGGAAATGCGGAGGTGTCCGGCAATTTCTTCTTCCAATGGCGTGCGCTGGAGCTGCTGTTCCAGCACGGCTATGGAAGCCTCAATGAGTTTGGCGCGTTTCCGCTGCTGGCGGGGCGCCCAGTCCAGACCACGCAGGCTATCGAGTATGGCGCCTCGGATCTTATATTCGGCATATGTTTTGAGCTTGACGTCATGACTGGCGTCGTAACGGTCAATGGCTGAGATCAAGCCAAGTACACCCGTGGAAATGAGATCGTCGAGACTGACCGATACGGGCAGCCGTTCGTGAATGCGGCGCGCGATCAGTTTGACCTGAGGAAGGTGTTCGAGAATGAGTTGCTCCCGGCGTTCGGCCGTGAGTGGTTGATCGATCACGGGCGCTTCGATTTCAGCAGACATGACAGATTCCTTCATTTGATGGTCCCGAGGCAGATCACGCGGACGCCGGACGGAATCTCGTTGTGAGCAAGCACCGCCAGTGCGGGCAAGGCGCTTTCGGCAATCTGTCTAAGGAAATATCGGGCGGTCGAGCTGGTAAGTACAGCCAGATTTGATTCGGCGCTGGGGAAAGCTTGCGTAAAGCGGTCCACGATCAGGCGGATGCTGGTAGGGGGCAAGTTCAAATGACTGCTCTGTTCCCCGTGTTCCACGGCCTTCTCGATCAGGCGCTCCAATTCGGGATCGCAAAAATAAACCGGCAGTTCACCGGAGACGCCCAGAAACGGTTTCACAATGAAGCGCCGGATAGACTGACGGACGAACTCCGTGAGCAGGATCGAATTCCTGGTAATCGCGGCGCCCTCCCCGAGCGCTTCGAGGACCGAGGCGGCATCCTTGATGGAAACTCGCTCGCGGAGAAGATTCTGAAATACCTTTTGGACGACGGCCAGGGAGATCTGCTTCGGGACCAGGTCCTCAATCAACTTGGGTTGATCCTGGCCGATGCGGTCAAGGACCTTCTTGGCATCCTGCCGGGAGAACAATTCGTGGGCGTAGCGGCGCACAACCTCCGTCAGGTGGGTGCCAAGGACGCTGACCGGATCAACGACCGTATAGCCCGATTGCCTGGCGGAGTCGATCTTGTCGGCCGTAATCCAGATGGCTGGGATCTGAAAGGCCGGTTCGCGGGTGGGCGTACCTCCCAGGGCGATGGCTTGATTGGTGGACTGGATCGCCAGTTCACAGCCGGACTGCAATTCGTACCGGCCGATTTCCATACCCTTCAAAAGCAGCACATACTCACGTGACTTGAGCTGCAGGTTGTCGCTGACCCGGACCGGTGGGAGCAGGTAGCCCAGTTCGGAGGCCAATTGACGCCGGATGACCGCGATCCGTTTGAGCAGCGTCGAGTTGACGCCGCCTTCGAGCAAGCGCACCAAGCCCAGCCCGACCTCGATGGACAGCGGTTCGACTTTGAGAACCGTTTCAAGGTCGTCCTTCGACTTGATCGCTCCGGCGGTTGCTTTGACCTGCTTCTGCTTCTGTGAGTCTTTTTTCAGCTTCCAGCCCAACGCACCGGAGGCGCCGCCGAGGATCAGAAAAGGCAGCTTCGGAAGTCCCGGGAAAATCGCCATCGTGCAGAGCACACCACCCGCCAGCAATAAAGGTTCGGCGGTGTTGAATAACTGCTTCCGCACGTCCGCGCCCAGGCGGGTGTCGGAGGTGGCGCGCGTCACGATGAGACCGCCCGAAACGGAGATCATCAAAGCGGGAATGACCGTGACCAGCCCGTCGCCGATGGTCAATACGGTGTAGGTCTGAATCGCCCGGCTCAATTCGAGGCCGTGCTGGAGGACGCCGATCAGAAAGCCGGCGATGATGTTTATGGCGGTGATGATGATGCTGGCAATGGCATCGCGCTGAGTAAAGCGTGAAGCGCCGTCCATGGCTCCATAGAATTCCGCTTCGGCAGAAAGAGCTTTGCGGCGGCTCCTCGCCTCGGCCTCGTCGATTAACCCGGAATTGAGATCGGAATCGATCGACATCTGTTTGCCCGGCATGGCGTCCAAGGTGAACCGGGCGGTGACTTCCGAAATGCGCACGGCACCATGGTTTATGACTACGTACTGGATTGCGATCAAGACCAGAAAGATCACGACGCCGATTACATAGTTGCCGCCGACCACGAAGTTGCCGAATGCCTCAATGACCTCCCCGGCCGCCTTGGTGCCCGTATTCCCGTTCAAGAGGATCAACCGCGACGACGAAATGTTCAAGGAGAGGCGAAATAGAGTCATCAAAAGCAGGGTGGTGGGAAAGACGCTGAAATCGGCCGCTTTGGTGATGTACATCGATGACAGCAGCACGATCACAGAGAACGTGATGTTCGCGGAAATCAGCACGTCGAGAAGAATCGACGGCAGGGGCATGATCATGGCCAGCACAATGCCCAAAACGGCGAGTGGGATGGCGAGTTCGGCCCAATTCAAGGAGTTCAAAACGGGCCGCCATCCGGCTTGAATCGGAACTGTTCGGGCTGCGCTCACAGTTTGGTGGCTGGCCGGGTGACCGGTAAGTGAAGGCGGTGTTTAACAGGCCTGGGCTGAGATCGGACGGCTAGCGGTTCTTATTTAAGGTTCGGTAGATGTAGGCCAAAACTTCAGCCACGGCCCTGTATAGATGGGGGGGGATCTCCTGGCCGACATCAGCGGCCTTGTAAAGCGCTTGCGCGAGGGCTTGGTTCTCGATAACCGGGATGCCGTAGCCAAGCGCTTTCTCCTTGATCAGCCGGGCCAGATAGTTCTTACCCTTTGCTACGACGGTGGGTACGGTCCGACTGTTCAGCTCATAGTGCAAAGCGACCGCGTAGTGGGTCGGGTTAACGATGACTCCGGTAGCGCGGGGCAAGGCTTTCATCATGTTGCGGCGAGCGACGTCGCGCTGCAAGCGGCGGATCCGCATCTTCATCTGCGGATTGCCTTCCAGATCCTTGGCTTCCTCGCGAATCTCGTGCTTCGACATCCGAAGCCGCTGGCGATGCTGGCGGCGGCGGCGAACGTAGTCCATCGCGCCGAGCAAGAACAGGATGAAGGTGATTCGCCAGAGTAACTGGCCGATCATGTCGCGCGTTTGAGTAATCGCTACCCCCAGATTCGTTACCGAGAGGTTGCTGAGCACCACCAGCCGGCTCCGAATTTCCTGGTACAAGAGGTATGCGATCACGGGCAGCAGAACGGCCGCGCCGACAGTGGATGTGAGGTTGTCGGCCGGAAGTCGCGAGAGGCGGCTAGCCGGCTTCAGGCGGGTGATGTCTGGCACCAACTGCTTGCCCGCAAGACCGAACCCGGTGCTTACCAGCTGCGCGAAGAGAGTCACGCCCACCAGGACGACGCCGGCCTCGGCGAGCACCAGCATGGGTTTCCGGGCAATCACGCCGCACAGGCGGATCAGCTCATGAATGGTGAGATCGTTCGATGAGAAAGCCTGCTGGAGCAGCGTGGTCGTCATTTCGCCCACGGCGTTACCGAGGGCCTGCCCGCTTTTGAGAAGGAGGGCCAGGCCCACCGCCAGCTGGATGGTCGAAATCAGGTCTTTGCTGACCGGGAACTGACCTTCACGCCGCGCTTTGATGAGCCGGTGTTGAGTCGGTTGTTCGGTCTTCTGGCTCTGGTCCGGCATGACGACCCCGAGCCGCTACGGCACCATGAGCCGGAAAATCCTATTCAGAAGGGCCGCCGCGGATTGTTCGTAAATCGCCGGCCAGCGAACCATGATGGCGCCCAGGAAGAACAAGGAGAGAGAGATCTTGGCCGGGAAGGCGAGCATGAGCATCTGCATCTGGGCTTGGAGGCGGCTGATCACGGAGAGGCATAGATCTGTCAACAGCAGTAAGGCAACGGCGGGCAGCGCGAGACGGAGCGCCGTGATGAACATGGCAGAGCCCATGTGGATCACCTCGGCAACCGCTGCTGTGCCAGGTCCATACACCAGCAACTGCGACGAATCCCAATTCATGCTTGACAGGGACAGTGCGAACATCCGGATCAGCTGGCGATGAATGCCGAAGGCAAAGAAGAAGAGTCCGGCCGCTAATTGACTGATCACCTGGAAGACACCGCTGTCGGCTTGGCTGGAGGGGTCAAAGGTAGAGGCAAAGCTGAACCCGGTTTGCATCGAGATCATTTGGGCGGCAAGCTGCAGGCTCTCACTCAGAAACGAGATTGCCAAGCCAAGCACTAAGCCAAAGCCGGTTTCGCGGAGGATGGCGAGCAAGAAAGCTCCCGCCGCCAAATCCGGGAACACCACGTGCGGCCAGAATGGAAAGAGGCACACCGTGGTCGCGACGATGAGCACAACCCGGGCGACGGAGGAGACGCTTTGAAAACCGGGCATCGGGATGAAGATGAGTGCGCCGCCCACTCTTGCCATAGTCAGCAAGAAGCCATACAAAACCTCCAGGCCGATAACGGCCTTAATGGGCATACTTTTCGAGGTGGCCGAACAAACGCTCGGTATAAGTCACAAGGCGCATCAGCAACCAGGGCAACGTGATGAAGAGGGCGATGAAGAATGCAGCGAGCCGTGGCACAGCCCCAAAGCTGGGGTCCTGAATCGAGGTCAGAATCTGCAGAAGGCTGACCAAAATACCGACGACGAATAGGACGGCTAACAGCGGCAACGCCAACCAAAGCGTGGTCAGCAGGGCCTGCTGTATCGTCTCGATTGCCAATTGGGCCGTCATGGGGTAACAAAGCTCCTGGCTAGCGAGCCGAGGACGAGATTCCACCCGTCGACCAGCACGAACAGCAGAATCTTGAACGGCGCGGACACCATAACTGGTGGAAGTTGGATCATGCCGATGGATAGAGTGATTGACGCGACGAGCAGGTCTATGACGAGAAATGGGAGGTACAGGATGGCGCCAATCTGGAAACCGGTACGCAGTTCGGAGATAATGTACGCCGGGATGAGAACGGTCAGCGAGACATCCGCGGGGCTGGCCGGCGAAGGCGTCTTCGACAAGTCCACAAACAGCCGGATATCTTTTTCGCGCGCAAAGCGCACCAGAAAGGTCTTCAACGGCTTTGACGAGGCTTCGAGGGCTTGCTGGGTCGTCAACGTTCCTTTTTCCATGGGAAGCCATCCCTGCGTGTAAATCTCTTGAAGCACCGGATTCATGACGAGAATCGTCAAGAACAGCGCAAGGCCGACGATCGCCTGATTCGAAGGTGTCGTTTGCGTACCGAGCGCCTGGCGGAGAAAATGCAAGACGACCGTGATACGCAGAAACGGGGTCAGGCACATAACGATGGCCGGCAACAGCGTAAGCAGGGTCAGCAGTATGACAATCTGTAGCGGTACGCTGGCGGCTTTGGAATCACTTGAAAATGTGATGCCCAGCGGCGCGTTGGGCTGCGCAGCGTGGATGACGATGGGCCAGAGGAGCAGGCCAATCGCCGGGCTGATCGGTCTAGCCGACACGGCATTCTCCTGTTTGAACGTGCGGCGTCACTCGCCCAACTTCGTTACCGGCTGCCGGGATCACCGTACAACCATGGGGATGAGTGCAGAGCAGAACATTTTCGCCCGCCGTTCGCACGAGGTGAAGGCGGTGCGAGGGAGTCAGTACCAGGTGCTTTAAGACGCACAAGCTGTTCTGGTCAGCGCTAGCTGAATCGTGCCGTCTCGGAAAAAAGAACAGCCGGGACTGACCGGGCAATCCAAACGAGATGGGTTTTCCGATTGCAGCCCGACGAGCAAGCAGGAGCAATCCGGATAGCAGGCCGATCACGAACAGACTGGAGGCAACCGGCAACAGCAGTTCCATATGGATTAGTGCCGAAGGGTCAAGCATTCTCTCGAAAATCCGTGATGCGGACGCCGAGCGTGTCTTCGATGATGACGATCTCGCCGAAACACACCAACGACCCTCCTATCAACACGTCGATGTTCTCTCCGGCTAGTCGCGGCAGGCGGATCACGCTGTCTGCATCCAGGTGGAGTATTTCTTTCAGGGTCAATGGCTTGCGATCCAGCTGAGCCTCGACATCCAGGGGCAGGTCCGCGAGTTCATCAATTTCTTGCAGCGGTGTCATGATTCCACTCGGCTCGCTCTATTGAATGATGTTGATCGTGTCCTGATTTATGTCGTCTGCCGTCGTTACAGCCTTGGAATCCGCCTGGTAGCTTCTCTCGTAGACCAGGAGATTTGTGAACTCCGTGGCAATATCGACCGTCGAGGCCTCAAGCGAACTGCCCAGAATCTGGCCCCTCCCTCCGCTGTCCGGAATGCCCACCGACGGGTTCGATGTGAGACCACTCACCTGGTAGTTGTTATTTCCCACCGCGATCAGGGAATCGTTATTCACGAAGGTTGCCATCGCCAATTGTCCAACCGCGACCTGTGTGCCGTCCGAATAGGTTGCTTGAATAATGCCCCCGTTGGCGATGCCGATCGAACTCAGATTGGCCGCCGCATTGCCGTCTGCGGAGTCGGCTGAAACGGCGGAACTCTGTGCATACTGGCTCACCGTGGGATTGCCGTTGCTATCGAGGAGGCTCAGTGAGATGACGCCGCCGGTGCCGAGCGTTCCGCCATCGCTAAGGCTGGTCGAAGCGGACAGCGTGAAGGTAATCGGGCTCAAGGAGGAAGATGTGGTGGTGGTGGTTCCCGAGGTCGCCGATGTAGTCGTCTGCAATTGGCCGTTTGCGTTGAACATCAGAAGTCCGGTGTTGCCAGTGGTGGAACTTCCGGTTGCGGTGGCGTTTTCCCCGCCGGCGACCGTCAGAGAAATGGGCGGAGTGACGCCATTCAACTGCCCACTCACCGCCCAGGTATTGCCGCCCTGGTTCGTGAACGTGACCGATAGCGGATATGACTGTCCTTTGGAGTCGAAGACTTCAACCGATGTTGAGAAAGTTGAACCGGTCGGCGGATTGGTAGCTGTGTAAGTGGGTGCCGTGGCATCCAGGTTCATATTGAGCGACACATTCTGAGTTGCGGTGGGTGGACGGTTTGAGCCAATCGGCAGCACGATGCTACCAATGGCCCCGGACGTATTGATCTGGCCGTTCTCTGCCGTCCAACCCTGCACGTTGTCACCATTCGCATCCTGCAAGACGCCATCCGCGTTGGTGGTGAGATGACCGTCCCGGGTGTACAGGGTCGATGTCGAACTCTGGGGCTGGACAATCAAGAAGCCATCCCCTTGAATCGCGACATCCAGGGGACTGGAACTGGCCTGGAACGCTCCTTGCGAAAAGACTCGTTCGGTAGAAGCAGCGACACCCATACCGACCTGCGTGGCTCCCGTGGATCCTTGTGTCTGCGAGATGAGATCGTCAAAGACCGAGGTGTTGGCCTTGAACCCGGTGGTATTCAAGTTGGCTAAGTTGTTGCCGACGACGTCGATGGCCGTCGATTCGGCGTCGAGTGCGGATAAAGCTGTAGAGATGGCGGTGAGCATAGTTTTCTCCTTTAGGTAATGAGTATTGATGAAGTCGCAGTCGAGCCCGACTCCGTAGAACGGGAGTTGGCTGTAGAGACGGCTGTGATCAGCCCGTGGATGCGGTCGAAGCCCGAGCAGAACTTGTTGCCGCTGTCGTGCCGACATCGGTGGCGATGGTTGAAACGCCTTGGTTGATGCTGATGACCTGCTGAAGTTCGCTGAGCTGGGCCAACTGGGACACGAATTGTGTCCCGTCTTCAGGATTTAAGGGATCCTGGTTCTGTAATTGAGCGACAAGCAGTTGCAAGAACGTGTTCTGATTGGCCAGGCTGGACGTGCCCGAGGCCGAAGAAGCAGAATTCGCAGCTGGTGTACTGGTAGGAAGCGTTTGGGGCTGGCTTGTTGCCAGCGGGTTCGAGAGTGCAATTCCCATGATGTTTTTACCCTTCTATTTGGTTTCTTGCTGTTTGATGTCAGCCCACTGATCATTTGGGCTTGACCGCTTCCGCTCCGGAGGCTCTTCCCACTCGGGCGAACTTCGCTGTCGTCCTTGCTGATCGGCCGGTTGCTGGTTTGATGGATCCCGGATGTCGTGGCCAGCCCTCTGCAGCGGTGATTCAGAGAGGTCCGTCTTCCATCCTTGCTTTTCAAGACTTGCCGAAAGGGTGGAGAGATCCTGGCGGAGTGTTGTTGCGGTTGCCTGGTCGGTGCTGCGCACCGAGATCTCAACTTGGCCGGAACGATCGGAGAGCCTAACGCTGACGCTCTCCCCGGCGTCACCCTGAAGCCGTAGCTGCACGTCGTGAACCAAACCCTGTGGCGTGGGAGCCTTGGTCTCCGGCAGAACTATCGTCGGTCCGGTCGAAATACTTGCGGCGGGAACCTCGGTTTTGGGTATGGTGTGCGGCGCCAAGGCCACGGGAAGTATAGCCGCCGACCCAGCTGGATCGGTTGCTTGGGCCGGCACGTTGACAAGCTCAGCGTTGGAGGGTTGTATACCGCGTTTGGCGGCTTGATCAGTAGATCCATCGAGTGCAGGGGAAGCACCCGAACCTGTTTGCGTGTCGACGGAGGCCAGCCGTGAGTCGAATGTGCGGGGCGCCAAGGCAAAGCTGGCCGCATCGGTGCCAGCGTTGCCCCGATCGTCGTTGCGCGGGCCAACGGGGCCCGCCGGGTCGTCGGGTACAACCGGATTCTTCGGTTGCAACGTGAGCTCGAATGAAAAGTGATCGACGACAGGTCGTGGGGTCGCATCTCCGGCTGGAAGCCCCGCAGCGCTAGAAATGCCTGTGGTTGTACTGGCCGGGGTGGTGCCACTGTTTGCCAGTTGCCTGTCGGCGCAGGCCGAGCTACCGGATGGTTCGCTCGCGGTCTTGACGGCAGCGACTTGGAACATTAAAGCATGATCCCGAGGGGCAGTTGGTTCGTCGAATGTTGGCAAGTCGGGTTTTGCGTCCGGCGCAACCGGAGAAGCGTTCGACGGCGTAACCATCTCTAGAGGCGACAAGACGGAAGCGGGTTGGTCTGCCGGTGAGTTCGCTGCGGGCTTCGCGGTCGACGCTCTTTCGGACGGAGTCCGCTGCAACAGAGACCCGGAGTTGCTGCCGGCCATTTGAACTGCATTGGATAGCGGCAATGCGGAAGTAAGTTGCCCCGGAAGGCTAACCGGCAATACTGGACTCTGGCCGATTGCGACAGCTTGCGTTTCATTGAGAGTTGCCGGTTCCGGAGAGGAGAACGAAGCCCAAGAAAAAATCTGGCTGCTTGAGGCCGGCGTGGAAGGAATCGCTTCGCCCACCGATTCTGTCTGTTCAGCTACCTGAGCAGGCCGGAGATCGACCAAGGGCCCCGAGCCACCTTTCATATCCAGGATCGACAGGACCATTCCAGGCGAAGAAGGCGTAGTGATCGGCGCGGTTGTTTCCTTTGCTGCTCCGGCCGAGACGAGCACGACGGGAGACTTCCCCAGGTTAGAAGAAATGGAAGCCAATCCAGACCATGCAGACTCGAAGCGGTAGGGGCCGGCTGACGTCAACGTTCGCAGGGAACTGGCAGGTGAGGCGATACTCCCGACTTGAGTTGTTTCTATCGAAGAGAGTTCAGCGTGCATTTGCCGCTGCGAATCCCACGCGAGCGCGTTCCCGATTACGGACGAGTTCGTTTCATTCCGGGCCGTCGGATTTCCATTTGAAACGGCTTGCGCGTTCGAGCCTTGATACAGAATTGAGTGAACTGATTGAGTTTCCGCCGATGCGCCTGGGGCAAGTCCAGCGAAGGTGGGTAGGCTGACCACGCTAACTCGCTTGCAGTTTCCTTGCCAACGTCCAGGTCGTTAAATCTTCAGCTCCACGAACCGAGACGGCTCACGTTGGCTTGATGGATTCTTGGCGATCGCCAAGTAAGTGTCGTGAGCCGGCCAATCGATGACAAGACTAAGTCGATGGTCTTGAAGCTTACAAAGGCTTCGATCCATTTGGGCAATCGCGTGCTTAAACGGTCACGGAGAAGAGTAATGGATCCACTCATTGCGACAGCTGCTAGCGGCATGCGATCCCGAATGCAGGCCCTGGACCTGCTGGCGAACAATATCGCCAACACCAGTACGTCGGGGTACAAGGCCGATCAGGAATCCTACAATCTGTACTTCGGCGACAGCGCATGGGATGCGTTTAATGAAGGGCGGCCGCCGGCCAACGAGATGCCGGTACTCCAGCAGAATTGGACGGACCTCTCACAAGGGACACTGCAAGAAACGGCCAGCCCCTATGACGTAGCGCTGGCAAGCTCGGGATTCTTCGTCGTTACGACACCCGGCGGCCAACTGTTCACGCGCAATGGACACCTGCGGGTCTCAAAGAACGGGCGGCTCGAAACACAAGATGGTTTCGCAGTTCAAAGCCGGGAAGGCGCCGAGATTGTTATCGATCCGGCGGTACCTTTCAAAATCTCCAAAAACGGCGAGATACAGCAAACAGGAAAAACGGTGGCGCAATTCAAGGTCGTTTCGATCGATCAATCGGATGGGCTCACCAAGCAGAGCGGCGCCTACTTTCAGCTGACAGCCGGGGCGAAGGCGACAGAGACAATCGATCCCGAGATTCGGCAAGGGAGGCTTGAATCCTCCAATGTTCCGCCGGCACAAGCAGCCGTTAAGTTGGTCAGCGTCATGCGTCAATTTGAGATGTTGCAAAAGGCCGTGCTGCTGGCGAGTCAGATGAACGAGCGGACCTTTAGCGAAGTTGCCAAAGTGCCTTCGTAAAGTAGAGAGGCTGAAAAACCGAATTGGATTCTAAGAGGAAACATGATTCGAGCGTTGTACAGTGCGGGCACCGGGATGACCGCTCAACAGCTGAACGTCGATAACATCGCGAATAACCTCGCGAATGCCAACACCACTGGATTTAAGAGCAGAAGGGCCGAGTTCGAGGATCTGCTCTATCAAAGCGTCGTACAACCGGGAGCCTCAGCGGGGTCGCAAACCGTTGTTCCGACTGGCTTGCAGCTAGGGCTTGGATCGCGGCCTTCCTCCAATGAAGTGATCTTTACCCAGGGAGATTTTCAACAAACGAACAACCCACTGGATCTTGTCATTCAAGGTCGCGGCTTCTTTCAAGTGAGACAGAGCAACGGCCAGGAGGCTTACACGCGTTCCGGCGCCTTCCATCTGGATCGGGACGGAAATATAGTCGACCAGAGCGGCGATCCGGTGGATCCGCAAATCACGTTACCGGCCGAAGCGCAAACGGTGACCATTGCTACCGACGGAACAGTGAGCTACACCCTTCCGAATCAAACGGCCTCGCAGGTGGCCGGGCAGATTCAATTGGCGAACTTCGCCAACCCAGCTGGATTGAACAGCATCGGCCAGAACCTGTTCCTGCCGACCGATGCTTCCGGAGATGCCGTGTTGGGAAACCCGGGCGGCCAGGAAGGTCTTGGGACATTGCAGCAGGGTTACCTGGAAGCGTCTAACGTCAGTGTCGTCGACGAATTCATCAATCTCATCGTCAGCCAGCGGGCCTACGAGGCAAACTCGAAGGTCGTCAAAGCGGCCGATGAGATGTATCAGCAAGTGAACAACATTACTCAATAGGCCTCTATGCGTTCCATTGTGTTGCTGTTCCTGCTAATCCGGCCCGGGAATGGAGCTGACTGCGCGTCTTTTTTCGGCGGGCCCACGCCGCAAGATGCGGCCTCGACATCAGGCGTAGTGCGGCTGTTTCTCAATCAAAGGACGATATTGTCCCTGGCCCCAAGTAGCCTCCCTCTGGGGCCTGTATCGAGCGAAGAGTTTGTTTCCCAGAGGGAGCCTTCCGAGGTTGAGCCTGTTGCGATCGCAGGGGCCCTAAATAACGCACCTCATGTGATGACGGAATCAGAGATTGGAACTGCCATGCGGGCTACGCTGAACCAGCCACGTTCTCAGCTGCGGCTGGAAGTTGTGGGACACTCTCGCGAGATCCTGCCAGTGGGAGAGGCCGAGTTTCCATTGTCGGGAGCCTCCAAGCCGTCGCCCATGCATCCGGACACTGCGGTCTTATGGCGCGGCTATTGGCAAACTTCGGATGGGCGGCGCATACCGGTCTGGGCTCGAGTTCGAGCGCTCTGTCCACGACCGATTGTCCGCTTGCGGGCGGACGTGCCCGGCGGGACTGTTCTCGCGTCGTCTTTGCTCGAGCAGGTTAGCGTTCTCGATTCCGCGCTTCGAACAGATTCTCCCGAATCCTTAGCGCAGTATGAGGGCAAGGTTCTGAAACATCTTGCGAAGGCCGGCTCCGTCCTTTCGCTAAAACAAATAACGGACCCTCCTCTGGTGCGGCGCAACATGATGGTCGGTCTTGAAGTCATTTCCGGCAGTCTCCACCTCCGTCTAAAAGCCCGGGCAGAAGCCGACGGCCGAGCCGGCGAGTCAATTCGATTCGTGATTCCCGACGGGCACCGCCAATTCCTGGCAACCATCCTGCCGGATGGCTCCGCTATTTTGAATGTCGCCGTGGAACGCAACAGCAGGACTGCCTCAGCGCGAGAAGGTACGACCAATGAGTTGTAGGCAGCTGCAGGCCCAAGCCTCCAGGGAACAGTCGTCCGCCGGGACAACTCCACGGAAATTCCTTTCGTCGAGGGGATTCATCTGTGTTGCTCCGCTGCTCCTCGCCATTCAGGTTCTGGCCGGCGCGCCACCCGCGACGAAAACCAAGGCTCAAGCACCTTCGAACGATTCATACACCGGCCAGATCGATCGCCTTTTGGCGATGCCGCCGTCGACCGGAAGCGCCGGGATTCTGTCGGCGGGTTCCACCTATTCAATTGACGGCAGTCTGGCAGACCTTAGTGCTGATTTTCGCGCCCGGCATTTGGGTGATCAGCTCACGGTTGTAGTTGTTGATTCCGCCTCGGCAGTTGCCAGCGGTGTGACTTCGCAGAAAAGGCAGTCGTCGGCGAATGCTTCGGTGACTTCTTTGTTTGGAGTCAAGAGTTCCACCGGTGCGCTTGCCAACCTGGCGACATCCAATGGCCAGCAACAATTGGCCGGACAGGGGTCAACGACCAGGACGACAACCCTTTCAACAATTCTCTCCGTAAGAGTGTTGAGGGTTCTGCCGAGTGGTGACCTGATCGTCGAAGGATCAAAACTGATCGCCATTAATTCCGAATTCCAGACTGTCACACTGCGGGGCATCGTCCGGCAGGTAGACCTGGGTCCCCTCAATTCTGTGACTTCGAATCAGGTAGCGGATTTGGAGGTGCGCATTAATGGCCAGGGAGTGGTGAATGACGCAATCCGGCGCCCCAATTTCCTCTATCGGCTGTTCCTCGGACTGCTTCCCTTCTAGAACATGTCTACGAAGACGATAGGCGCTGTGGTTGTGCTCCTCATGGCAATTGAAGTGTGTGCGGCTTCAAATGCGATTCTGCTGAAGGATCTCGCAACCATCGAGGGTGTTCGGGACAATCAACTCATTGGTTATGGAATGGTCGTTGGGCTGGCGGGAACGGGCGATCGTCGTCAAACCGTCTTCTCCGCTCAAACGCTGACTAACATCCTGCAGCGGATGGGCGTGACGGCATTACCGACGGCGATCCAGGTGCGGAATACAGCCGCGGTGATGGTAACGGCGATTCTGCCGCCCTTTACCCAACCCGGTTCGAAAATAGATGTGACTGTAGCGGCGATTGGTGACGCCGCGAACCTGCAGGGAGGACTTCTGCTTCTGACTCCCCTTCGGGCGGGTACCGGGGAGACGTTTGCCGTGGCTCAAGGATCCGTGGCGACAGGGGGCTTTGCGGTCGGCCGCGGCGGCAACTCGCAAACCGTGAACCATCCAACCGCTGGCCGGATCGTGGACGGGGCGATCGTCGAGCGTGGGGCACCCTCCGTGGTTCCCACTCACGAGCTCCGTTTGCAATTGCGGCGTCCCGATTTTATTACCGCGTCAAGAGCTGCGGCGTCCATCAACAAGGCATTCAGCAAGGACGGGCCGTTGCTGGCACAGGCAAATAACTCGAGTCTTATCGTTGCTCGCCTTCCTGATAGCTATGACGGCCACAGTGTGGATTTCATAGCCGCCGTGGAAGCGATTCCGGTGGAAGTGGATAGGTTGGCGAGGATCGCCATTGACGAGAAGACCGGAACCATCGTTTTTGGCGGGGACGTTCGGATTGCGCCCGTGTCCATCCTTCATGGCAACTTGACGGTCGAGGTCCAAACGTCCTTTGATGTGTCGCAGCCGGCGCCTTTCAGCGGCCCAGGGGCCGCAACCGCCGTAGTTCCCCAGGTCAATGTTGGCGCGAAGGAAGATAAGGCCACCAATGTGGTAATCGCAAAGAGCTCGAAGATCGAAGACTTGGTTCGCTCTTTGACAGCCATTGGTTCCACGCCCCGCGATATCATCGCAATCCTCCAGAATCTCAAAGCAGCCGGAGCCATCGATGCCGAGATCGACATCATGTAGTGGCTAGTGCATTGTATGGAAGATACCACCAGTCTCGGGCTTGGGGCGTATGGAGCGATTCTTACGTCAAACCTCGCCCAGACATCCATTTTGAATCCGAAGGCCGGGCAGCATGACTCGCCCGAGGCGACGGCGAAGGCGGCCAGCCAGTTCGAGGCCCTGCTCATCGGCCAGTTCTTAAAGTCCGCCCGTGAAGCAGGCGGGTCGGGCTGGATGGGCACTGACGCGGATGACGCCGATGCCGGAATGATCGAGCTTGCCGAGCAACAGCTTTCGCAGGCGCTCGCGACGCGAGGAGGTTTCGGGCTCGCTAAACTAGTGGCTGAAGGTCTCACAAAAACTGAGAACATCCGGCAAGCCGAAAACACTAGTCAACCGTGACAGCACGAATTCCCAACTCGACACCGCCGGTGGAAACGAAAGCGGCGGACGGCCTCGGTCCGAAACGCCCGGTTGTGTCCGGCTCACCGGAGACGCCGGCGGACGGAGCCCAGGTCAGCGAGCTAAGCCGTGGCGTCGCCGCGGCACTGGGCACTGAGGATGAGAAAGTCGAGGCTCTGCGACGGGAAGTATCGACCGGCGCATACGTCATTGACCCCGTCAAAATAGCCGAGAAGATGCTCGAGATCGAGAAGCCCAAGTAGAAAACCGCCCCTTTCGCGAATCGCAGTCACAAGCGTTAAAGAAATTCTCCGAGGCCGGGCAACCCGTTAATGTTCATAGGTTTCGGAGGGATTCTCCAATCCAGCCTCAGCCCTGGGAAATCACTTCCAGTTGCTTCCGCCCCTAAAGTGGGATCGGTATGAACAAGTTGGAATTCACTCTCCGTCTCGCCCGGGAATCCCATCGATCCCCCGGCGAAGCCGCCGACGATGTGGACAAATTCGTCCACCGAATCCTCAGGGATCTGCGCCGCGCAACAAGTCAGCCGGCTGCTCTGAAGACGCCTTCGGCCAAAGGCCAAACGGCTAAACCGGGGAAGAACAAAAGCGACAGCAAACTGAGCCAGTCATGACACAGCGATGGAAGGGAGAAGCGGTTTTGGAGGCGCTTGGACGCTACCTCCGTGAAGGAGTTCCCGTCGAGATTGAGGGGTTCGGGCGTTTCACACTGGATACCGAAGGGCAAGTCGTGTTTGAAGTAGACGGCGCCATCAAGGTATTCATCGCCTATGCCTACGAGGATGAAGAGGCCGCCAAGCGGCTCTCTTCGAATCTGAGGGCGGTCGGCTTTGAACCCTGGCTGGATCGGGAAAAGCTCCTGCCCGGCCAGAACTGGCCGCGAGCAATCGACCGCGCCATCGAGCTGAGCGATTTCTTCATTGCCTGTCTTTCAAAGCAATCAACGGTGAAGCGGGGGCATTTCCAGAGTGAACTACGATATGCGCTCGATCTGGCATCGCGGGTGCCCCTCGACGATATCTTCCTGGTTCCAGTTCGCTTGAATGATTGCGCCGTCCCACGGACGATCTGCCAGAGTACGCAGTACATCGACTTATTCCCGGACTGGGATCGCGGAATCGATCGGATCAGCCGCACGATGCGGCGGCAGTGGAGCCGGCGCCTTTTAAAGCTTGCCAGCTAGTTTCTTCTTTGCGTCGTGCCCTTCTTTGGAATCGGGAGACAGCTGCACGACTTTTTCATAGGCGGTCCGGGCGGCATCCTTTTCTTTCAGCTTCTCGCGCGCCTCTCCCAAGTGGAAATAGGCCTCTGCCATCCCCGGATTCCATTTGGTAGCTTCCTCAAAGCGTTTGGCGGCCGCTCGAAAACTCCCTTTGTGCATGTAGAAGGTGCCGATCTTGATGTCGTGCTGGGCCTCGATCGGATTGAAGCTATAGACCTGCGGTTTTTCGCCCTCATCCTCTTCGGGAGGATTGTCCTCGGCCGGGGGCTGGGGAGCCGGGGCGGCCTGCTGTGGCGGCGGCTGCTGAGCGGGACTCGGCTTGGCCGCTTCCTGCGCGCACGCAAATGCGCCCCAAACGGCTAGCAAGATCACTTTGCGTGTCACAATCAAATTATAACTGCTGATGGAACTCCGGGAGAAAGTCGCTCAACTTCCCACCGAACCCGGCGTTTACCTCTATAAAAACGCGGACGGAACGGTGATTTATGTCGGCAAAGCGAAGAGTCTCCGCAGCCGCGTTCGCAGCTATTTCAACGAAGACCGGCTCGCTGAGGCGAAAACAGGAAGCCTGATTGCCGAAGCGCGGGATGTCCAGTACATTCAGGTCCACAACAACAAGGAAGCGCTGGCGCTTGAGAACAATCTCATCAAGCAATACAAGCCTCGCTTCAATATCCTGCTCCGGGATGATAAGACCTTCCCGTATATCAAGCTGACCGGCGAGAAGTATCCGCGCGTTTACGTCACGCGCCGTCTCCTGAAAGACGGGTCCAGCTACTATGGCCCGTACTTCCCGGGCAATCTGGCGCACCGGCTGGTTCACTTCATTCATCGGCACTTTCTGGTGCCCTCCTGCAAAATCGATTTCTCACGCACTCACACGCACCCCTGCCTGCAGTTTCATATTCACCGTTGTCTCGGTCCTTGCGTCACGGGCCTGACGACGGACGAAGCGTATGGCGCCGCGGTGCACGACGTCCGGCTGTTCCTGGAAGGGCGGCATGG
Organism: uncultured Acidobacteriaceae bacterium; assembly: GCA_963740005.1. Lineage (GTDB taxonomy): Bacteria > Acidobacteriota > Terriglobia > Bryobacterales > Bryobacteraceae > CAJCIT01. Next base: position 56,385 of record CAVUCO010000019.1, read on the forward strand.
CGATTTGGTCCTCCAGTTGGAGCGGCGGATGCAGAGGGCATCGGCTGAGATGCGCTTTGAGGAAGCGGCCGGCTTGAGAAATCTCATCACCACGGTGCGCGAGGTCGAGGAAAGGCAGAAGATGGCGGCCGCGGAAGGCGATGATGCCGATATCTTCGCCTATTACGCTGAGCCACCCTTGATTGCGGCTAATCTTTTCCACTTGCGAAATGGGAAGGTTGTCGACCGGCGCGAGATGTTCTGGGAGGACCAGGGCGAGTTTGAAGAATCGGAGTTTGTCGGCGCTTTGTTGAAGCAGGTTTATCTGAATCAACCCTACATACCCGGCCACATACACGTTCCAGTCGACTTTGACGATCGTGATGAACTCGAAGAGCTGCTTTCGGAAAAACGCGGCCGTAAGGTTCAGATCATGACACCGCAACGGGGCGCCAAGCGGGCTATGCTGGATCTGGTTTCAACCAACGCGAAGAACAGCTTTGAACAGCGCTTCCGCGTGCTGAAACCCTCTTCGGATGCGATCCAGGCAGCTGTGCAGGACGCTCTCGGCTTGCCCAATCCGCCCAAGCGCATCGAGTGCTTTGACATCTCACATATCCAAGGGACCGACAAGGTAGCGAGCATGGTGGTTTGGGAGAACGGCCGGATGAAGAAATCCGACTACCGGAAGTTCATCCTGAAAACTGTCGAGGGCAACGACGACTTCGCTTCGATGCGAGAAGTGATCACCCGGCGTTATTCGAGGCTGCAGGAAGAAAAGGCAAAGTTCCCGGATCTGGTCATTGTCGATGGTGGATTGGGACAGTTGCATGCTGCGGCGGGCGCCCTGGAAGAATTGGGGATCACCGATCAGCCTTTGGCCTCCATCGCGAAGCGTGAAGAGTGGATCTACGTGTATGGCCAGGAGGATGAGCCGATTGTGCTGGACAAGTTCTCACCCATTCTGCATCTGGTGCAAACCATCCGCGATGAGGCTCACCGTTTTGCGGTCACCTTCCACCGTTCGCGCCGGAGCACGAACCGGCTCACTTCCGAATTGCACGAAGTGCGCGGGATTGGACCGAGAACCGTGCAGAAACTCTTGCGATCGTTCGGTAGCTTGGAGCGGGTCCGCTCCGCTTCGGATGCCGAACTGGCCACAATTGTCGGTCAGACCGTAGCTACCCGCTTGCGCGTTCATTTTCGTCAGAATGGGCCCGCGGCCGGCCCAGCCACGGATCTGATTCAGATATCAGATCCCGCGAAACAGCCGCAGACCGAGCACATCGGGTAAGCCCACATCCTTGATGCGCTGGTAAGTCAACCGAACCGGATATTCTGTCCTGCGCATCGTCACGGTCCGTTGCTCGGAATCGTAGATCGCGTAACCGGCACGAGGGTCTCCATCGCGCGGCTGGCCGACGGAGCCCGGGTTCACCATATAAGCCGTATCGGGAATAATTTCAAAGGTGACGTCCCGCCGCCCCGCCGCTGGCGCGGGCAACCGCCCGATGTTGCGCCATTTCAGAAAGAATCCACCCTGAACATGGGTATGGCCGAAGAACGAAAGCGGCGACTCAAGACACGCAAAGCATTCTGCAGCGGCGTCCGGGGCGAGGATGTACTGGTCCTCATCGAACGGCGCGCCGTGGAAGATCGAGAAATGCTCCAAGTGCAGGGGCCCCATAGGCAGGTCTTGAAGCCATTTCAACTGCTCTGCGCTGAGTTGATGCCGGGACCACAAGACCGAGGCTTGGGCGATTTCGTTAAACCACTGAATCCCCTCCATGCCGGCGATCACCTTATCGTGATTCCCGCGGATGACGGACGTGCAGTTCTTCCGCACCCACTCCACGACTTCGCTTGGATTAGGATTGTAGCCCACCAAGTCGCCACAACAGATGGCCTGGTCGTACTCATCAGAGCAATCGGCTAGAACGGCCTGCAGCCCTTCCCAGTTGCCATGGATGTCGCTCAGTATAAGAAAGCGCACAGTCTTGTCAGTCTCAATTTCACGAGGTGCGCAATTCGCACAGGCACGCCAATTGTACACAAACGTGAATTCACCGATCCGAAACACGCGCGCCACCAGCACCTTCGGCCCATTTGAGAGTGCGGCAAACGATTCGGGTCAAAGCGAGTCAACTCGTTTCTGCGGCAACGGACTGAACTGGCGGGCTCGCTTCACCTGTTCGCTACAATCAAGCGATGTCTTTAGTAGTGGTTGGTTCCGTCGCATATGATGCCATCGAAACTCCTCATGGAAAACGGGAGCGAACCCTTGGTGGCGCCTGCACTTACATTGCTCTAAGCGCAAGTTACTTCACGAGAACGAATATTGTCGCTGTGGTCGGTGACGACTTCGAAGCTTCGGACAAGGCGTTGCTCGCCAGCCGGAACATCGATTTGCAGGGCCTCGAGGAGGTTCCCGGAAAGACTTTCTTCTGGTCAGGCGTTTATTCGAATGACATGAACGAGCGCACGACGCTGCAGACTGACCTGAACGTCTTCGCCGACTTCCAGCCCAAGCTTCCCGCCAGCTATCGGAACGAGCCATACCTCTTGCTGGGCAACATTCAACCAGCCCTGCAGGGCGATGTTCATCGACAGATGAAACAGCTCCGGTTTGCCGGCGGCGACACGATGAACTATTGGATCAACGATTATCGCGCCCAACTGGTCGAGACGATTCGCACATGGGATTTCCTGCTCATCAACGATAGCGAAGCGAAGCTTCTGGCGGGTGAAGCCAACCTTCGAAAAGCAGCCAACAAAATACTCGCCATGGGACCGAATACACTGGTCGTCAAGCGCGGTGAGTATGGCGCCATGCTGTTCCGGCGCGACACGCTTTTCATGATTCCCGGCTATCTGTTGGAGGAGGTCTATGATCCCACGGGCGCTGGGGATTGCTTTGCCGGCGGCTTCGTGGGTTACCTTGCCCAGCAGGGCTTCGATCTTCGCAACGGGCACATCGATGTCCAGGATTTGCACCGGGCGGTGATCTACGGCTCGGTTATGGGAAGTTTCTGCTGCGAAGAGTTCGGCGTGGACCGCTTTAATACCCTCACCCGTAAAGACATTGACCAACGATTTGAAGAATTCCGGCGCTTCTCCGCCTTCTGACGGCATAACCTCGGCTAAAGAACTGCTTTGCGTTCTGGCTGCCCTGGTCACTCTCGCCGGGCTGTCCGTTTACTGGTTCTTCAAGAACGGCTACCTCCTGTATTACGGTGACGCTCAGGCTCACCTGAATATCAGCCGCGGCATTCTCGACTCCAGAACTCCCGGATACGAGCAAATCGGCTCCGTCTGGATGCCCGTCCTGCATCTGATCTGTCTGCCGTTTGTAGGGAATAACTGGCTCTGGTCGACCGGGCTCGCCGGGGCAATCCCCGTGTCGCTTTGCTTTGTAATTGCCGGCGTGTTTTTCTTTCTTGCAGCGAAACTGGCCTACGACAGCCGTTTGGCGGCAATCGTCACATTGGCTTGCTTTGCGCTCAACCCAAACATTCTGTACTTAGCGTCAATTCCGATGACGGAGGCGGTCTTCCTGGCGGAACTGGCAGTAGCTCTGTTCTCAATCTTGCGCTTTCGTCAAACGCAGCAGCTGGGACTGATCTGGCTGGCCGGCGTGGCGATTCTGCTCGCGACTTTGACTCGCTATGACGGATGGTTCCTGATTCCGTTTACGGGCCTGGCATTGGCGGCCGGCGCCGAAAAGCGACGATGGCTTGTCTTAGTTGAGTTCTGCTTCATTGCTGGTCTTGGACCACTCTACTGGCTGGCGCATAACTACTACATTTACGCCGACGCGCTCGAGTTCTACCGTGGTCCCTATTCCGCGATGGCTATTTATCAGCGGGCGCTTGACGCGGGGCTTGAACGTTATCGGGGAGACCACCAATTCGGTTATGCGATCGAGTACTACGCGGCGGCCGGAAAGCTTTGTACCGGCACGCCGCTGATCTGGCTTGGTTGTGTTGGCGCGCTTTGTGCACTTGTCAAACGGCGCTTCGCCCCTCTTCTGTTTCTGTTGCTGACTCCGCTGTTTTATACCTGGAGCGTTTATTCATCGAACGCGCCGATCTTCATGCCGCATCTCTGGCCGTTTAGCTACTACAACACGCGTTATGGAATCGCTGTTCTACCCCTGGCCGCGTTTGCCGCCGGTGCGCTGGTTCTCGTCATACCGGCACGCTTGAGGGCTTCAGCGTTATTGATTCCGCTTATCGCTTGCTCGGTTTGGCTTGTCTCACCGTCTCGCGAGAAATGGATCTGCTGGAAGGAGTCGCAGGTGAACTCCGTTTCGCGGCGCGCCTGGACCAATGCGGCAGCGGAGTTTCTTCGCAGGAATTATCAGCCTGGGCAAGGGGTTCTCACCTCCTCTGGCGACGTCCCGGGTATCCTCTGTGCGGCCTCTATTCCTCTTGCGGAGAGCCTCAACATCGGCAATGGCGATGAGTGGCTGGTGACGGTGACGCGTCCCGATCTCTACCATCGGCCCATGTGGGCTATCGCCCAGGCCGGCGACTCGCTTTCGAAGGCGCTTGATACGGCCAACTGGAAACTGCCCGTGTACCGGGTCGTCGAGGAGATTCAAGCCAAGGACGCTCCTGTACTCCTGATCTATCGACGGACCAACGAATCATCGGTGTTCGCGGCGCGGGGGCCGGCCAGCAAACTGGAAGTGGACGAGACGCCCGGCTCCAGCCATAAGGAGATGCCGCACAAGAAGAACGAGGAAGATGACCAATGATCAAACTCCCTTTCGCAAAGCTCCATGGCGCGGAAAACGATTTTCTGCTGACTTGGGCCAATGAGGCGCCGGCCGACCATCTTCCCGAGATTGCCCGCCGCATCTGCGCGCGGAACACGGGCATCGGCGCCGATGGGTGGATGTTAGTGTGGCTGGGAGCTTCGGGCCTTTCGACGAGGCTCTTCAACTCGGACGGTAGCGAGGCAGAGATTTCCGGCAACGGCACGCGGTGCGCTGCGGTGTTTGGTCTGCTTAAAGGAGCCGTGGCCGGTCCCAATGTGGAGATAACCACCGCGGCAGGGGCGAAGCAGTTGCGAGTCATTCGACAGAACGGCAATTCATTTCTGCTCGAAATGAACATGGGCCAGCCACTGTACAAAACAGATGAAATAAGCACGCCGCTGGATTTATCGACCGGCAGCGTTGATGTGACCATTCTGAATGTGGGTAATCCGCAGTGCGCGATCTTTGTGGACACTCTGCCATCGAACTGGCGTACATTCGCGGCTGAGGCAGAAGCACACCCGAGGTTCCCCAATCGCTCCAATGTTTCTTACGTTACGGTGCGCGACGCTCACTCGATTGACGCCGTGTTTTATGAACGAGGCGCAGGCGAGACGCGAAGCTCGGGAACAGGTTCAACCGGCGCCGCTGTCGCTGCTATTCTGAGGGGAAGGGTTCAGAGTCCAGTCGAAGTGCATACGCCGGCAGGGTCGATGACCTTGCGATGGGACGACAGCGTCTACCTGACTGGTCCTGCCGAACTAATAGGCGAGGGTACCTACTTCCTTGATCACTGAGACACTTGACGACCTGACCGGGCGGCCGGCTTCCGCTGCCCAACAGTTAAGAGAGCGAATTGATAAGAAAACTGCCCGCGTTGGCGTGATCGGTCTAGGATATGTGGGCCTTCCCCTAGCCGTCGAGTTTGCGAAAGCAGGCTTCGACGTGACGGGAATCGACGTGCTTAGCCCCAAGGTGGACCAGTTTAATCGCGGAGAGTCGTACGTCAAAGATGTCTCGGACGATGTTTTCAAACCGCTCGTCGACAGCGGGAAGCTGAGAGCAACCACCGACTTCTCGGTGATCCGTGAGCTCGATACCGTCGATATTTGCGTGCCGACGCCGCTCCGGAAGACCAAAGACCCGGACATGAGTTTCGTGGTCGCGGCCAGCGACGAGATTGCCAAGTATCTCCATCCGGGGCTGCTGGTCATGCTTGAATCCACCACCTATCCGGGTACGACCGATGAACTCGTACTTCCGAAACTGGAGTCGGCCGGCTTACGGGTTGGCCACGACTTCTTCCTTTGCTTCTCGCCCGAGCGCGTCGACCCGGGCAATGCGAAGTTTCAAACTCGCAACATACCGAAAGTCGTTGGCGGCATAACGCCTCAGTGCACGGAGCTTGGGGGTGCGTTCTACAAGCAGGCACTCGACACCGTGGTACCGGTTAGTTCAACCCGCGTGGCTGAGATGGTAAAGCTTCTCGAGAACACGTTTCGGATGATCAACATCGGGCTCGTGAACGAACTGGCCTTGATGTGCGATCGCATGAACATCGACGTTTGGGAAGTGATCGACGCCGCCGCTACGAAGCCCTTCGGCTATATGCCTTTTTACCCTGGGCCGGGCCTGGGCGGGCACTGCATCCCGATCGATCCGTTTTACCTGTCGTGGAAAAGCAAGGAAGCGGGCATTGAGGCACGCTTCATCGAACTGGCCGGCTACATTAACGGCCGCATGCCGGAATTCGTCGTCGAGAAAATTCAAAACGCGCTCAACGATGCCAGCAAGCCCTTGCGCGGATCGCGGGTGCACATTCTGGGAGTTGCCTATAAGCGCGATATCGATGACGTTCGCGAGTCGCCGGCACTTGACATAATCGCTCTCTTGATGCGCCGCGGCGCAATTGTGAGCTACTCCGACGCTTACGTTCCCAGGGTCCGTGTAGATGGCGGAGATCTCTTGGCGCAGGACATTTTCCCTTCAACCGAAACGGCCGACTGCTGCGTTATCGTGACGGATCACAAGTCGGTCGATTACGACCTTGTGCTCGATCGTTCGAAGCTTCTCGTGGATACGCGCAACGCGCTGCGAGGCCGGAAGTCCAAAAAACTCGTCCGTCTTTAGCGGCTCTCACTCAGACGGTTCTTCGGTGCCGCCGCTATCGAGGCCCATCTGGGATAGCCGGTAACGCAAGGCGTTTCGCGTCAAACCGAGCAGCCGGGCGGCCTGGCTCTTGTTGCCGTTGGCGCGCCGTAATGCTTCGCGGATCATCATCTGCTCCCACTGCTCCAGTGTCATCCCTTCAGGCAGCAGAGGCTGTTGGTTCGATCCTTGAGGGCTGGAGTGGCGTGGAGTCTCAATGCGAATATCGGTTGCCTCGAGCACAGGCCCGTTGGACAGCACCATGCTCCGCTCAAGGGTGTTTTCCAACTCGCGGACATTTCCCGGCCAGGTGTGGCTGAACAGCCGGTCCATGGCCGCCGGGCTGATCTCCCGGACGGGAGAACCAAGCTCCTTGGCCAGCTTCTCGACGAAATGAATAGCCAGGAAGGGAATGTCCTCCTTTCGCTCCCTCAGCGGCGGGATATTGATAGGGACCACATTCAGCCGGTAGTACAGGTCTTGCCGAAAAGTTCCCTCTTCCAGCGCCGCCCGCAGATTCACGTTTGTGGCGGCGATCACGCGCACATCCACGTTGCGGGTCAAGTTACTGCCTAGTCGTTCGAATTGCTTCTCCTGAAGGATGCGAAGGAGCTTCACCTGGATGTTCCCCGGGACATCGCCAATTTCATCCAGAAACACCGTCCCCGAGTCAGCCTGCTCAAACTTGCCCGGCTTGCTGGCGTTGGCGCCGGTAAACGCGCCTTTCTCGTAGCCGAACAGTTCGCTCTCCATCAGGTTCTCGGGCAGAGCCGTACAGTTGATCTTCACAAAGGGATTGTTCTTGCGCGGCGAGTTCTGATGAATGGCGCGGGCGATCATGTCTTTACCTACGCCGCTCTCACCGGCCAGGAGCACGGTTGTCCGCATCGGGGCAACCCTGCTGACGGTCTGGAAGATCTCGCGCATGGCAGGGCTCCGGCCGACAATGCTGTCGAAGCGGTAACGCTGGTCGAGTTCGTCCCTGAGCCGGCTGTTCTCAGCGCGCAGGGCGTGCACGGCCAGGGCTTTTTGCACGATGGTATTCAGGTGGTCGAGCGAGAATGGCTTTTGGAGAAAGTCCGCGGCGCCGAGCTTCATGGCTTCCACGGCATTCTCCACCGATCCATGGGCAGTCATCACGATGACGGCGGCCGTCGCGCCGCGCGCTTGAATCTCCTGGATCAACTGCATCCCGCCCATGCCAGGCAAGCGAAGATCGGTAATCACCAGGTCCGCCATGCCTACCAACGGAAGCGCTTGCTCGGCGCTGCCGGCCTGATCCACTTCGAAGCCGGCGGATTCCAGATGAAGCTGAATCACCCGTCTTAGTTTGTCTTCGTCCTCGACAATCAGAATTCGGGCTGCGGCCATGTCTTCTAGTTTGCCTCTTTGTCAAACGGCGCTTTCGCGGAACTCAAAACCTAAACCAACCCGAGTCGCGGAATCGAGACCTCGAAGGTCGTCCCCTTCTGCGTCTCGCTGCGAACCGAGATCTTCCCGCCGTGCTCGTCCACGATCTTGGCCACCAGCGCCAGCCCTAGTCCCACGCCGTTCGGCTTCGTCGTAAAGAACGGGTTAAACACGCTCTCCAGGTGCTGTGGATCGATGCCATGTCCCTGATCTGCCACCTGAATCAGCACTTGATCGGCGCTTGCGCGGACACTGACGATCACAGCCTGCCCGGGCTGGCTTGCCTGGATGGCATTCTGGACCAGGTTCTGCAGAGCCAACGGCAAGAGGTCCGGATCGAACGAGAATCTGAGCGGGCTCTCCGGCAGATCCTGGGTTACAGCCACGCCATGCTTCTGTGCGACTACGTCCAGCTGACGGATCACATTATCGATTACAGGCAACAGATCCGAAACCTGGGGATGGAGTTCCAGAGGCTTCGCGAAGTCGAGAAAACGCGAGATCAGTGCGTTGGTCCGGTCCACTTCCGAAGCGATGTTTCCAGCCATTTCAGCCATCACTTCGGGCCTCGCTTGTGTGGCCGGCTTTGTTATGAACTCGGCTGACGCTTTAATCGTCCCCAAGGGATTTCGCAGCTCATGCGCCAACCCTGCTGTCAACTGGCCCAACGCCGCCAAACGTTCGCTTCGCCGCAACGATGCCTCTGCCCTTCGAAGGCTTCGGCCGGCCTCTTCTGCGCGGAGCATCTCCCCCCGCTTGGCCTTCGCTTGCCGGTACACCAGGAACCCAACCAAGAAGAGGAAGATACAGCGCAGGCACAAGGCGTCGATGGCTTCGGCAGTCAGTTCGTATCGCTGCCAGTCGAGAGAAAGCAGAAAAGACAGGTACGCGGCGCAGGCGAGAACGATAAACACGAACGTCCCTAGAAGTTCGAGGCTGGTGGCCGCCGAGATGACAGGGATACACAGGATCAGGAAATAACTGGATTCAACGGTGTCGGAGAATCCGATGAGCAGGTATGCCAGTATCAACTTGATCGCGCATGCGGCAATCTGCCCCTTGTGGGACGAAAAAGCAGGCACCTTGGGTTCGGCGACCTGAAACACAGCCATCACGACGAGGATGATGATGGCTGGGTAGTTCTTCTCGGTGTTAAACACCGCCAACCCGGAAAAGAGTACCAGCCAAACCAGATCCTCGGCTCGGAAGAAGAATCGGGTTGGTCGGGGATTGATCGGCGGAGAAGCATCCACGAGGCTTATCTTACAGCCCGCTGTGACACAATAATTGAGAACCCTGAAGTTTTCATGAGCACTATTAACCCCGAAACGCAAGCTCTCGCCGAAAGTGACGCGGAGCAAGAAACCAACACCTTTGCCGAACTGCTCTCGAATTTTGAGCAGCAGCACAGCGGCGCCGAACGCTCGGAGTGGATCACGGGCACCATTGTTTCCGTGACCGCGGAGACCATCCTTATCGACATCGGTCGTAAGACAGAAGGCTCATTGTCGCTGGCTTCCTGGCGAGAGGCCCGCCAGGACGAAGAGCCCCAGCGCGGCGGCACAATTCCCGTGAGCGTCGGACCTCGCGACTCGGAGGGCTACTACCAGCTGTCGACCATGAAAGTGGTCCGGCCCAAGGATTGGAGCGGTCTTGAAGCTGCCTTCGCTGAGAAGAAAACCATTGTCGGCACCGTTGCCGAGCAGGTAAAAGGCGGTTTCCGGGTAGACATCGGCGTTCGAGCTTTCATGCCCGCCTCACGCAGCGGAGTGCGAGATGCGGAAGAGATGCCGAAGCTGGTGGGCCAGGAGATTCAGTGCCGCATCACCAAGCTCGATGTGTCGAATGAAGACGTAGTGGTTGACCACCGCGTCATCATTGAGGAAGAGCAGGTCCGGAAGCGGCATGAAGTGTTTGCCACGCTGAAGGAGGGGGCCGTTGTTACGGGCCGTGTCCGCTCTGTCATGGATTTCGGCGCGTTCCTCGATCTGGGCGGCGTAGATGGCCTGCTGCACATCATGGATATGTCGTGGTCCCGCCTCGGCAAGGCCAGTGACGCCGTGAAAATTGGCGACGAACTTCAAGTGAAAATCTTGAAGATCGATCCAGCCAGCCACAAGGTCTCGCTCGGGCTCAAGCAGTTGCAGGAAGAGCCGTGGACCGTCGCTGCCAGAACCTTTGAGCAGGGCCAGCGCGTTTCGGGAACGGTGTCCCGCCTGACTGATTTCGGCGCCTTCGTGGAGTTGTTACCGGGCGTTGACGGACTCATCCATCTCTCGGAAATGTCGTGGGACAAACGTGTCCGGAAGCCGGGCGATGTGGTGAAGCCGGGCGAACGCGTGGACGTGGTCGTGCTTCAGGTCAACCCGACCGAAAAGCGGATCAGCCTCGGACTAAAGCAGACCTTGGGCGACCCGTGGGAGTCACTGCCGGCGAGATTTCCGGTTGGGTCTCAAGTCGAGGGTCCCATCACCAACCTGGCCAACTTTGGGGCCTTCGTCGACCTCGGCGAGGGGATCGAAGGCATGATCCACATATCCGACATTACCAACGAGAAGCGCCTGGATCATCCCAAGGATCTGCTGTCAAAAGGGCAGACCGTAAAAGCTGCAGTTCTGGAACTCGATAAAGAGAAGCGCCGTATCCGTTTGGGGATGAAGCAACTGGAGCCAACCAGCGTCGATCACTACATTGCCGAGCACCACGCCGGCGAGACCGTGAGTGGCCGGCTTGTGGAAGTCCACGGAACAAAGGCGAAAGTGGAGCTGGGCGAGGGAGTGATTGCCCAATGCAGCATCACGCCTACCGCCTCGAAACCAGCAACGAAAGCGGCCAAGGCGGCCTCCGACGTCAGCACACTAGGTGCAATGCTCTCAGCGCGTTGGAAAGCGGGCGCGGGTGAGGATGCCGCCGGAAACGGCGGGCCGCGCGCCGGCCAGGTATGCAGCTTCCGAATCGCTCACATTGATCCTTCCAAGAGATTGATTCAACTGGAGTTGGCGAGTTAGCAAGCTCTTGCTCAGCCCGTCCCGCCGTGGCATTCGCCCAGCAAATCCGGAGCCGGCTGGCAAGACGTAACGTGCTTTGGTTCGTCTACGTATGTAGTGGAAAGCAGAGCAGAAACAATAGACGCAATCGGTATCAGGACCCGCAGGGTGGCTGAGCGCAATGATGAGTCCGCTTTGATCCGCGCCGCGCAGGGTGGCGATGCGGAGGCGTTTGAGCAGTTAGTGCGCTCCTACGATCAAAGTGTTCTTCGCCTGGCGATGAATCTGTTGCGTTCCCCGGAGGACGCTCGAGACGTCTATCAGGAAGCGTTTTTGCGTGTCTACCGCAACCTCCACTCCTTCCGGTTCGACTGCAGCTTCAGCACGTGGCTTTACAGGATTGTCTCGAACTTGTGCCTCGACCAGCTCCGGAAGCGGAAAGTGCGCAAAGAGGAACCAGCCTCGCTCGTTACCAGCGAAGGGCAATTAGATCGATTTGAGTTCGTGGCCGAAGAGCGCGCGGATGTCGACCCGCAGCGCCGGCTCATGAGCGCCCAGATCAATTCCAGGATTTCAGAAGTATTGGGTAGCCTGACAGCGCGTGAGCGTCTCGTGTTTGAGATGCGGCACTATCAAGGTATGCGGCTTCGTTCCATTGGAGAGGCTCTCGGCACTACCGAGGAAGCTGCAAAGAACTGCCTCTTCCGGGCAACACAAAAGATGCGGGCGGCTTTGGGGGATTTCGTATGACCTGCCAACAGGCTCAAGAATCTCTTTCACTCTATCTCTACGGTGAGATGGAGTTTCGAGTAGAAGAAGAGTTTGAACAACACACCGCGCAGTGTGCGCTGTGTGCGGATGCTTTGGCTCGTGAGCGAAAGTGGCACGCGGTGATGAATGACGCCCAGGCCAGCGTTTCGCTTGACCTGCTTTCGCAGTGCCGGCGTGAGTTGTCTCGTGAGCTACAGGCCGAAGCGCGGAATGGCCCGAGTTTATGGGCCCGGCTGGTTGAATCCATACGGCCCACGCGCTGGTCCATGCAACTGGCCTCAGCGGCCCTTCTGATTTGTTTGGGTTTCAGTGCGGCGTTCATGCTGCAACGTTGGGCGAACCCATCTTTGGACGTGACGTCCAAAGTTCGATCCATCGGCCGCGGAGCCAATGGCGAAGTGGAAATCGCGGTGGATGAAGTGCATCCCCGCAGAGTACATGGGCGAACGGATGATCCCTCGGTTCTTCGTTACCTCATCGATGCTTCAAGAGATGCGAACGACCCGAGCCTAAGGGCTGAGTCGGTGGAATGGCTCGATAAGAGCGATGGCCCCGCAGTGCGCGACGCGCTGCTTTACTCGTTAGGACATGATCCGAATTCGAGCATACGTTCGAAAGCGCTTGAGGGGTTAGGCCGGTTTTCCAACGATCAGATTGCCAGAAATTCCTTGGTATCGGTTCTCGAGCATGACCAGGATCCTGCGATCCGTGGTCAGGCCATCGATATCCTAGTACCGGGCAACAACGCCATCCTCCCCAGCCCGCAGATCGCCGGTAAGCTGCAAGAGGTGATGGCATCAGAGCCTGACGGTTACGTCCGGCAGCGAGCCCAGCGGGCCCTTCAAGTGATGAACGCCTCGTACGAGACCTATTAAGCTCGCGGTCTCACGCACGCCGCAATGTGGCTACTGTGACGTTCCAGGCAGGCTCTCGTCTAACTATTTGGGGAGCGAACTGATTCGAGCCGTGGGGCTCCGGTCAGTCGCGCACGTAATTCAAGAATCTGAGAAATGGCGGGCGTTTGAACGGCGCAGGTAGCCGTGCCACGCCCATCGTGAGAGAGTATGAGTTTGATGTACAAGTTGACGCTGACCTTCGTGGCCCTTGCCGGCCTGGCAATTCATCTGCCGGCGGCCCCGTTTTTTCAGCAGGCGCCTGACGTTCACCCTGGTGGCAGTTACCTGGGAGTGGGCATTATGGACATTGATGCCGAGCGGGCCAAAGTTCTGAAGCTCAGCCAGGGGCACGGTGTCGAGGTAAGCCGGGTTGAAACGAACAGCCCCGCCGCGAAGGCGGGTATCCTGATTGGCGACGTGCTTCTGGAATTCAACGGCCAGCCGTTGGACGGTCCTCAGCAATTGGGACGCCTGGTTCACGATACGCCTCCCGGCAGCAAAGTGAAGATTCTCGCGTGGCGGGCCGGTAAGACCGAGACCGTCTGGGCCGTCGTTGAGGCTCGAAAATCCAAGTCCTCCGAAATCGTTGGTATGTGGCCGCCTCCGCCGGGCGCGATGACCCCGGATATGCCCGGCCTGTACCAGTCCTGGCAGAGCCGGATGCTAGGCGTGGAATGCGAGCCCGTCGGAAACCAATTGGCGGCCTACTTCGGCGTGAAGCAGGGAGTATTGATACGCGCCGTCCTTAGCGGATCGGCGGCGGAAAAAGCCGGTCTGAAGGCAGGCGACGTCGTGACGAAAATCGGCGACCATCCGGTCGCCGCTCCGCGCGAAATCAGTGACGCTTTGCGAGATTACGTCGCTAAGAAGGTCGATGTTTCCGTTACTCGCGATCACAAAGAGATCACCATCAAGGTCACCTTCGAGGACACCGGCATTATGCCTCCGCAGCATTAGCCTACCCTGGTAGATGCGTCACAGCCGGTGACGCAACAGGAGGTTGCGGCGTGGGATTGGAATCTCTCTGCGATGCCACGTGGGGCGCGCAAACATCGCACGGAAAGGCGCTGCTCGAAACGGATTACATTCTCTTCCGGGGCGGCTTTCGGCTCAAGGTTCTGTTTGCTGACCTCCAAGGAGTTCGGGCTGAGAACGGAACATTGATACTCCGGTTCAAGGACGGCCCAGCCAGTCTCCAACTGGGAGAGGCGGCCGAGAAGTGGGCCCAGAAGATCCTAAAACCGCCTTCGCGCTCCCAGAAACTGGGTATCAAGCCAGGAGTAAAGATCGCGTTAGCCGGAAGCTTCGATCCGTCGTTTGCCGGCGAGGTGCACGAACACTTAGCAAGCCTGGAGTCAAGTGACCTCGTCTTCCTGGCGGTCGAGTCGGCAGCCGATCTGGTCCCTCTGCCGGAAGTCGTTCGTCGGCTGCCCGCCTCCGCGGCCCTCTGGATTATTCATCCTAAAGGGACTCCGGCAATCCGGGAAACGGTGGTCATCGGCGAAGGCCGGGCCGCCGGTTTGACTGATATCAAGGTCGTCTCGTTCTCCGCTACCCACACGGGCCACAAATTCGTTCGGCCTAAAGCAGCTCGCGAAAAGGGAAAGAGCTAAGCCCGCAGAGGGCTGGACATCTACGTCAAATCTCCCGGCATCAGCGGCAGCCGTCGAATCCGTTTACCGGTGGCAGCGAAGACGGCATTCATCACGGCCGGCGCCGTTGGAGGCAAGGCCGGCTCGCCGATGCCTGTGGGCGGCAGATTGCTCTGCATAATGTAAACTTCGATCGCCGGGGTCTCGTCCATGCGCAGCGTCGTGAACTTATTGAAGTTGGCTTCCGCGGCTCCGCCGTTCTTGATCGTGATCTGGCTCTTGAGCGCAGCCGTTAAGCCGTAAACAATGGCGCTCTCCACCTGAGCGCGAATCCCATCCGGGTTAACCGCCGTTCCGATATCCACTACGGACACGATGCGGTGCAACTTGAGCTGACCTTTCACCACACTCACTTCCGCCACGTTGGAAACATAGCTATGGAATGAGTAATGGCAGGCAATGCCGCGGCCCTTTCCAGCCGATAGTGGCGTTCCCCACCCGGACGTTTGTGCGGATACCTCCAGAACATTGCGCAGACGGTCGGCATCCAGAGGGACCTCGTTCTTATCCGTCGCATGCGGCACTTTTCTTGCTTCACCCAAGTGCTTCAGGCGGAACTCCAGCGGATCCATTCCGGCCGCGTGAGCCAGTTCATCCATGTAACTTTCCATCACAAACCCGATGGAAGATGCCTCGACTGAGCGCCACCACGCGCGCGGCACGCCGGATTTCGCAGGCAAATATTCCAAGCGGTAATTTTTCGTAATGTAGGGATTCTGAAAGAAACATCCCAGCTCGGAACTCTCGGGCGGAGCCTTTTTCTCCCACACCTCACTAATCGACGTCGATGTGCTCTTGTGTCTCCACGCCACGATATTGCCCCCGCCGTCCACGACCCCGCTCACCCGATGGTAGGAGGCGGGACGGTAGTAATCGTGCGTCATATCGTCTTCGCGCGACCACACCAGCTGCACGGGCTTGGGGACTCGTTTTGCAATCTGCGCCGCTTCCATCGCGAAGTCTGCCTGGTAGCGACGGCCAAATCCGCCACCCATCAGAGTGGTGTTTACCTTCACCTTGTCGGGCGTCAATCCACTAACCTGGGCCACAACTTGCAGTACCCACTCCGGTCCCTGCGCGGGCGCCCATACCTCGGCTCGATCCTTCTGGATGAATACCGTGCAGTTCATGGGCTCCATGGTGGCGTGCGCCTGGAAAGGCAACTCATAATCGGCTTCCACGCGCTTGTCGGCCGGTGCGGCTGCCAGTGCCGCTTCGGTATCTCCCTGGTTCACCACCACTTTCATCTCCGAATCGACTAGCTTGCGAAACTGTTGCCGCAATGTCGCGCTGCTCTCGTTCGCGGTAGGGCCCAAGTCCCAGTCGATCTTCAGCTTCTTCCGTGCCTCCATGGCGATCCACGTCGACTTAGCAACTATGGCTACGCCGCCCCAGGAGTGGACACCTTCCTCAACCGCCGGTATCTCAAACACGTCCAGCACGCCCGGCATCGCTTTTGCCTGGCTGGCATCGACGCTCTTCACTTTGCCGCCGAATACCGGGCAACGCTGCACCATTGCATACACCATGCCGGGAACCCGCACATCCAAGCCAAACTGGGCGCTGCCATCGGTCTTCGGCGGGATGTCTTTGCGCGGGACGGCCTGGCCGATGATCTCCCACTCTCCCGGTTTCTTAAGGGGAACCTTCGCGAGGTCGGGAACAGGCAGCTTGGCGGCACTCTCCACCAGTTCTGCGTAGCTCAGGGATTGCCCAGCGTAAGAAACCACTCCATTCTTCACCTGACACTTCTCGGCGGCTACATTCCAGCGCTGCGCGGCAGCTGAGATGAACATAAGCCGGGCCGCGGCGCCCGCTTGCCGCAACGGCGTAAACGACTCCGCGACGCTTCCGCTGCCGCCGGTTCCCTGGTTACCAAACACAGCCCAGTCGGTCGGCGCCTGCTCCACCTTCACGTTCTTCCAATCGATGCCCAGTTCCTCTGCCAACACCATCGGCAGCGCCGTGGAGATTCCTTGACCCATCTCCGAACGCCCGGATAAGATCGTCACCTGACCCGCCGTATCGATTCGAATCCATGAGAGCAAAGGGTTCGCGGGAACCTTCTCGTTGGCGCCTTGGGCCTTCTGCGGCACATCGAAGCCGATGACCAGCGCCGCACCCGCGATGGCGGCCGATTTCAGGACTCCCCGTCGGCTGACGCCTTCCATGGTCTCGTCGCCGGCCCCTGTTGACTTAGCCGATGCTTTCATCACAGAGCACCTCCAGCCGTCTTCGCAGCGCCTTCACCGTTTATCGTGGCCGCTGCCCGCAGCACCGCTTTCTTGATTCGTAGAGCCGTTCCGCACCGGCAGATGTTGTCGGACATCGCGGCTTCCACATCGGCTGGCGTAGGGTGAGGATGCTTTTGGAGAAACGCGACCGCCGTCATGATCTGGCCCGATTGACAATACCCGCACTGTGGTGCTTGTTCGGCGATCCAGGCCAATTGAACCGGGTGACTTCGATCCGACGAGAGTCCCTCAATCGTCATCACCTTCTTTCCGGCCACGTCCGACATCGAGAAGACACAGGAACGCTGTGCCTCGCCGTCGATATGAACCGTGCACGAGCCACATTGCGCGATGCCGCAACCATATTTCGTGCCTGTCAGATTCAAGGTGTCGCGCAGAACCCACAACAAGGGTGTTGCGGGATCCACGTCCACGGAAGTCTGTTTCCCGTTTAACTCGAAAGCGATCGGCATGAGTGCGCTCCTACTAACAGCCCATCATCCAGACGCTGCGTGCGACACAGTCTGCGCAAAACTCCAGCGCTGAATCGCGCGCGCCAGCAAGCGGATTGTGGCCTTTTTCTTGCAGCCTTTAAACAACTATAGGACGAAGGAATCGACGTTGAGTCACTTCGAATACTTGAAGTTCATCACCGAGATCTCGTCATTGCCTGGAACGAAAAACCCCGCTCGGCCCTGCGTGAAATCGCGCCCCAGGCTCGGCACAGATCCAATGTCTTGCCATGCCCCACCGGGCGCACGAACCCGCGTACTGATTTCATTTGGCTGAACGGTCATTTCAACCTGCAGCCACTCGGTGGGCTCGACATCCATTGGGATTTTGCGGACTTCTGACCCCTTGCCGTCTACGACCTCCCGCACTGTCAGATGCTTTCCGTCAGTCTGAAACAAGAGGAAGTTCTTTTGGTCCTCGTACCCTGCGAACCATTGCAGCCGCTCTTTCTTAAACAGGCCGCCTCCCTTACGGACGTGCGCCGCGAAGGAATATCGCCCAGGAGCCTTTGTCACATGGAGTACGTTGAAGCCACCTCCCTTCACTAAGCGCTCTCCCGGCGTTTGCACCGTATCCTTATCCGGGTTTGCCTGCGGTGGCGTCGGAGGTGGCGGCGCCGGGGCAGGCGGTTTAGCCTCCACTATCACAACTTTGTCAAGAATAACGTCCGGTCCCGACAATGTGAGCACATCGCCCGTAGCGAACGTTCGCTGAAATCGCTTGGTCATGGCCCCTTCGCGCCGGAGCTCGATGGTGTGATCGCCAGGTTTGATGTTTGGAATCGTAATGCTGCCGTCCGCACCGATCGGGGCGCTTGGCTCCTGATCCACGTAGACGATCGTCCCGGGTTGCGCGCCATGAATCTTAAGCGACGCGATCTGGGGCACTGGCTGCAGATGGAATTCGGCTCTCGCCTCTTCCCCTTTGCTCACCTTAACCACCACCGGCGGCACATCCAGGAAGCCGGTCTTGTGCACCCGCACCACATAGCTACCCACCTTCACGCTGGGAATTCGCAGTTGTCCGTGCACGGTGCTTCGCTTGTACAGCTTGTCGTTCAGGTACACTTCGGCGTCGTCTTGCCCGGCAAGCACCAGCATGGTTCCCGCGTTCGGATCCGACTTCACAAAAACCGTCATTGCCGGTGCGGGTGTGTAGGTCAGGATGAAGCGCTGCTGATCGGCCTCCCGCTTCATCTGCAAGTCGTGATCCGCCGTTCCCAGATTGGGCAACGCCAGACCATCCCGGGTCACGTCGCCGGCCACTTTTCCATCCACCAATACCTGAGCGGGGAATGAGTTACTCGCGAGATGCCCACTGCCGTCCTGCTCGGAGATTACGACGATTAATGCGTTGTCGGCTGTGGCCGTACCGGTCAACTTCGGTGCCTGTTTCTCCGCGACATCGAACTCGAACGCCGCTTTTCCGTTGGGGCCGGTCAAATCCACCGAATGGCGTCCAACGGCGAGGTTCTCCATTGTCAGCTGGCCGTCCTGCAGTTCTACTTCGGGTTTGCCGTCGACCGAGACCTTGCCCGGTACGAGATCCGTATAGAGACGGAGGGTTGGCGTGATTGACACGGCGGGCTGGGCAGGCTGGGTGGGGTTGGGCTTGTTCTGAACCGTAGCCGGGTTGGAGACGGTAGCCGCAGGCTGTTCGGGCGGGGGAGCAATGTTGAGTTTCCGCGCCATCTGGACCAGATAGAAGAAAGCGGCGAACAGCAGGAAAGCAAAAAACGCTCCCACATAGACGGCGCGCTTCCAATTTGTCGCGTCCATCTCCACGGCGTCCGCAGGCGTCGATTCGACCGCTGGCTGCCTCGCCACAGTGCCCACTGGTTCTCCGGGCTCCTCGTTCGGGCTCTCGCGAAAACGGCGCCCACGCTCGATGAGCCGCTCCTGTAGGTCGGCGACCGATACCTGCAGATCAAAGTCGTCTGGAAAAGCCCGGCGTACTGCCTGCACCCTGTGATACAGGCTTCGGAGCGACTCGAGGTCTTGCGCCTCATCGATGCGCGTTTCAACCCACCTGAGTTCCTGGAGTGCGGTCTCGATGTCGCGCATGGTGTCCACGGCCTTCAATCCCCGTTGAGATTATAGGCTATCTTCGGGCAGCTACTAGGCGCGGTTTGAATAGTTAAGACTGTAAAACTTTTGATACTCGCCGCTCTTGACTCGTTCCACCCACGCCTGATTCTGCTTATACCAGTCAACGGTCAGTCGAAGCCCGCGGTCGAAGTCCATTTTTGGTTCCCAGCCAGTCTCGTGTGTCAGCTTCTCGTTGGTGAGCGCGTAACGGCGGTCATGCCCAGGCCGGTCTGCCACTCGAGTCAGAAGTTTCTCGGTCTGTCCGGTGGCCTTCAGAATCCGGCGGACCACTTCCAGATTCGGAAGCGAGCAATTGCCGCCAATGTTATAGATCTCTCCGGCTCGGCCCAGACGGAGTGCGGCGTATATGGCCCGGCAATGATCGTCCACAAACAACCAATCGCGGACCTGCTGGCCGTCGCCATAAATAGGCAGGCTCTTGCCGTCCAGCGCATTTGAGATCATCAGCGGGATCAGCTTCTCAGGGAATTGGTAAGGACCATAGTTGTTGGAGGCGCGGGTTACGCTGACGTTCAACTTAAAAGTCGTGAAGTACGAAAGCGCCAACAGGTCGGACCCTGCCTTAGAAGCCGAGTACGGGCTGCTGGCTCGCACCGGGTAGTTCTCATCCGCCTCGTGCGGCTCCTCGATGCTGCCATAAACTTCATCGGTTGAAATATGCAGGAACCGAGGCACATTGGTGCGCCGCGCTGCCTCGAGTAAAGAGAAGGTACCGTTTAGATTGGTCTGAATTGCTGCGGCGGGCGAGTGAATGCTGCGGTCAACGTGCGACTCGGCCGCAAAGTGTACGATGGCGTCCGGCTTCTCGTCTTCGCACAGCTCTCTCATCCGCGCTTCATCGCAGATGTCCGCATGCTCAAAGCGGTAGCCACTATGACCGGCCACGGGAAGCAAATTCTCCAAGTTGCCGGCGTAGGTCAACTTATCGACGTTGACCAAGTGGTCTGCGAGCCCTTCTGACAGGACCATTCGCACGAAGCAGGAACCGATGAATCCGGCTCCGCCCGTCACCAGCAGCTTCATTTGTGCTGAAGCTCCCAGTCGTAACTAATGTCAGGATCATCGTGCCGGATACGGCCCTCGTCGCTCGGGTCATACTTCCGATTCGTCACGTAGACCAGAACTGACGGTTGATTGCCGATCACCTTGTACCCGTGTGCAACTCCCGGCGGAATCAAAATCTGCCAAGGTCGCAAGCTGCCGGCATACAGTGTGTTTTTCAATCCAAATGTCTTCGACTCAACCCGCATGTCGACCAGCGCAACCTGCAAGAGTCCGGCGGCCGGCACCCAAAAGTCGGTTTGGAAGCGATGATAATGGAAAGCTTTGATGATGCCCGGGTAATTGAACGCCGTGGAGACTTGGGTAGACTGCGCCGGGAAACTCGTCACCATGCCTTCTCCCAGCCGGGCAACTTCCAGAAAATAGCCTCGGTCGTCGGGCCACAGAGCGTAAGGCTGTATCTGTACACCGGCGATTAAGTCGGTACTGGCCGGTGATAAGATCGTTTTCCCGATACCGGCTGAACATTGCGGGACCCTCAGTTCCACCCCGCTTTCGAGCACGCCTAAGGCCTGGGTTTTCATTCGCCCGCCACGTCGGCCATAACCGGCGTCCCCTCGGGCTGCGTTCCCTGCGTGCGATGAACCAGGTTTGCCGCCCGCAAAAGCGAATCGAACGTTCCCGCATCCGTCCACCAGCCCTCGAGGTAGTCGAAGGTCATCTCACCGTCGCGGATGTATGCATTGTTGACGTCCGTTATCTCCAGCTCGCCGCGGGCGGAGGGTTTTAGAACGCGGGTCTTCTCAAAGACCGTTCCGTCGTACATATAGATGCCGGTTACCGCGAAGTTCGATTTGGGCCGCTTGGGCTTTTCCTCGATCCCGATGATCCGCCCGTCTTGAATCTCGGCAACGCCAAATCGCTCGGCGTCGTGTACTTCCTTTAGCAGGATCTTTGCGCCCGATGGCTGTTTTCGAAAGGCCTCGACGGCTTGCCGGATGGAACCTTCAATGATGTTGTCGCCCAGGATGACGCAGATTTTCTCCCCGTCGGCGAAGTGCTCAGCCAGCCCCAAGGCTTCGGCGATGCCCCCTTCACCCTCCTGATAGGTGTAATTGATGTGCTTAAGGCCGAATTGTTTGCCGTTCGCCAGAAGCCTTAAGAAGTCGCCCGAGTTCCGCCCGCCCGTCACAATCAATAGATCCGTTATGCCGGCGTCAACCAGCGTCTGGATCGGGTAATAGATCATCGGCTTGTCGTAGATCGGAAGCAGATGCTTGTTTGTAATTTTGGTGAGCGGGTACAAACGACTGCCAGTCCCGCCCGCGAGGACAACGCCCTTCATCAACTAAATAGTAGCGCGGGCGAGTTTAGGGAGGTAGAAACATCCTGGCAAGCCTTTCATTTGGTTAGCGTTTGTCGTCGGCTGAAGGAACTGTCAGAATCGAGACGCCGTCGTCGTAGAGGACCAGCGCCGAGCCTCTGCCGGCCAGAAGATTGACGATAGGCCGCGAGAGCACTTTCGTCCTTAGGATAAACTCGGTATCCCCTTTGTCCTTCTGAAACCAGAGCAGCCTTGAGTCTCCGCCGTGATGTTCTCCCGCAAACACGTCGAACCCATCTGTACCCAAGCTTGTGACCAACAATCCGGTGGGGTAGTGGATGCCCCCTGCCAGTTCCAGCGGGTGGGCTTCCCAAAGCACTTTCGGATCCGCCGACTTGCGAAACCAGGTCACCTTGGCTTGTTCCATGTCGCGCTGCGCCACAAACAGGTCTTGCCCTCCATTTCCCAGTGCGAGCCGCAGGGTCGCAGAAGCCGGGGTCTCGTTATAGAGTTCGATGGCAAACAGATGCCAGGGAAGGTCGTAGGCCTTCGGGCTCTTGATCCAGTAATTCCCACACAGGATATCCGCGAATCCGTCGCCGTCAATATCCGCTTGCAGCAGTCCTGCCTGGCGGGACGGCGTGTAAAACGAATAGACTTCCTGGTACTCCGCATGGCCGCTGTTCGATACGGGATACGGATAGAACCGAACTTGCGCGTGCCGCTGGACTACGAGGATTCCGCGATGCCCCAGCAGGTTTGTCTCGACGCATTCGGACATCTCGATGCCTGAGTCAATGACGTGTGGACGCCAGTCGGGCGCCTCCAGCCAAACCAGTTGTCCCAGCGCGGCCGGATCGTCGCCCGGCAGCTGCTCCAGGACGATGCCCGGCCGCCCGCCGGCACTCACATCCGCGACGCAGCCGCCCTCGCCGAACGAGTCCCCGCTCAGAAGGCGAGGCGTTTTTGTCGCATGGCCGGCGGCAAGGTCCCACTGATTAAGCCCGGATCCCCAGGTGAAGAGAGACGAGCCGTCCGGCGCCAACGCACCGCCCCGAATCACACCCTCAACGCGGCCAAGATCGGTTAGCTCGAAAGGACTCTGTTGGCATAGCGCGAGTCCGCCGCCCATCAGCACGAGGCTATTCCATCGCATCAGAGCGAGGAGGGTCATGGGCGCATTGTACCTGCCGGCGGCCTGCCGCACGCAATTCCGCGCGAGACAATCGGGACATGGCAATTGCGGTCATCACAGGCGCGTCTACCGGTATCGGGCGCGAGTTCGCACAGATCTTCGCGGGGCACGGCTACGACCTGGTCCTGGTCGCTCGTTCCGCGCAAGCGTTGGAAGATCTCGCGTCAGGCATTCGCGATAAGAGCGGGCGCAACGTCCGCGTTCTCACACTCGATCTTTCTGAGGTGGACGCCCCGCCGAAATTGTGGGCTGCCTTATCTGATGTCGCACCAGATCTCGAAATTCTCGTCAACAATGCCGGTTTTGGCTTGACTGGCTTTTTCTCGGAGCTCGACGCCGATAAACAGATGGAGATGGTTCATCTCAACATCGGCGCGCTCACCCATCTTTCTCGCTTCTTTCTACCAGCGATGATCGCTCGACGAAAGGGCTACATTTTGAATGTGGCGTCCACGGCCGCATTCCAGCCTGGACCCCTGATGGCGGTCTATTTCGCCTCCAAAGCCTATGTGGTGTCGTTCAGTGAGGCGCTTCACAATGAAGTTCGCGACAAAGGCGTGGTTGTAACCACCCTTTGCCCGGGCCCCACCAAGACTGAGTTTCAGAGCCGCGCCGGTATGGATGCGTCCAAGCTCTTCTCAGGCCCCAACGTCATGGACGCCCGCACCGTTGCCGGCATCGGTTTTAAGGCGATGATGGACGGCAAATCGCTGGTCGTCGCCGGGCGGCTGAACGCACTAACGGTGTTCTTGACGCGCTTTGCGCCACGCCAACTGGCGGCTTCGATGGCGCGGAAACTGGCGGGGCATGACTGATGCCGGCCGTCGTTAGATCGGCGCTGCCGGATGAAATGCCGCTGGTCAAAGGACTGTTTATCGAGTACGCTACCGAAATCAGCAACCAGATCGGGCTCGACCTCGCCTTCCAGTGTTTCGACCAGGAGCTTGCGACGCTCCCGGGCAAATACAGCCCGCCGCTTGGCGCGATCCTGCTCGCCGAGTTGGATGCCGTACCGCGCGGAGTCGTGGCATTACGGCCGCTCCAAGACGGAATTGCCGAGATGAAACGGCTCTTTGTCCAACCGCAGGCGCGCGGATATGGCTTGGGGCAGTTGCTGGTCGAAGCTGTTATCGAGCGGGCACGGCAAGCCGGCTATGGGGCAATCCGGCTCGACTCGCTGCCACACATGCAAAGTGCCATTGCGCTGTATCGGTCGCGCGGATTCCGTGACATCGAAGCCTACTACGAGAACCCGGTCTGTCCCATATACCTCGAACTGAAGTTGCGGCACGACGAATCCAGTTCAATACCCGGGGCTTGAGGGCGAATCGGCATCCGCACGGCTGGTCCCCCGAGCGAGGTTGCAATGTTATAAGCTACGTCACGTGAAGCGGCTCAGGGACGCCCTGACGAACGACATTTCCGAGACGACGCTCGACTTGGCCGCGCTCGAACTAGCAAGCGTCGAGTTTCCCCGCCTTGACCTGGAGGCTTCTTTGTCACGGCTGGAAATCCTGGCCGCGCAGATCGACGCCGAGCTGCCGCCGCACGCAACGGGCCTTCAGTTCATCAACGCCGCCAACCATCTCCTATTCGACGACCAGCTGTTCCGCGGCAACGAAGGCGATTACTACGATCCCCGCAACAGCTGCCTCAACTCGGTGCTCTCCCGTCGCCTGGGCATTCCCATTTCGCTCTCGGTGGTCTACATCGAGCTCGCCCGCCGCCTGTCCCGGCCGGTCTACGGAGTCGGCCTGCCGGGCCACTTCATCGTGGTCTACGAGGACTCAGAATCACGTTACTGGATTGATCCCTTTAACCATGGACGCATTCTCTCGTTCGGCGATTGCTGCAGTCTCGCCAAGCAAACTGCGGGTGTCGACGTGCGCGCAAACCCGGCTGTGCTGGCGCCTGTCAGCAATCGTCAGATCCTGGTCCGGATGCTGAGTAATCTGAAGACGGTTTACCTTCGCGGCCAAGCGCTCGACAAGGCCCGCGTGGTGCTCGACCTCCTTATTGACGCGATGCCGGCTTACGCAGAGGAATATCGTCATCGCGGCTTGATTCACGCGCGTCAACTCAACTACCGGGCGGCGAAAGCGGATCTCGAAACCTACCTCCGGCTCGAGCCGAATTCGCCGGAACGGCCCGAGGTGGAGCGGCAGCTTGTCCTGATTGAGCGCTGGAAGGCCGGCCTCAACTAATCGGGTCCCGGGGCCTTCTCAGCCAAAGGCTGATTTTTCTTAAGACTTTTTTGCTCATTGACTCACTCTTTTTCTTTGGAGTATCGGGAGTGGACCCTGCAAAGATTGCTCAATTCAATGGTTTGATCCAGGAGGTGATTGGGGGTCAACCGCGCCGGCACGTCTTCCTGCCTTGGGAGCTTGCCATTCTTCTGGATATAGAAGCCTGTGCGGTGCGCCAGTCGTCGCGGACGGATCTCTTGCGCCGGTACCAGCGGGCCGCCTGTCAACACGCCGCAACCGGTCCACGGGAATTGCTCAAGTTCTCCGAGTTCCTACAGCAGGTGCGCCGCAAGCGCCATCCACGCAAAGCTGCTGCAGCCACTGGGATATCCTCGAACTAGAGGCCGAGGATCGAAATGAGTTCGAGCAATGTTCCGGGGCATAAACCGGAGCGAATCGTGTTCTGTGTCAAATTGAAGAAGGAGCTGCCGGGGCTTGACGAGGTGCCCTTCGACGGCCATCCGCTGGGCCAGCGCATCTACGAAAACGTGTCAAAGGACGCCTGGAAGATGTGGGTTGAGCAGATGAAGATGATCATGAACGAATATCGTCTCAACCTCGGCAACCCGGAAGCCCAGGAATTCCTGCTAAAGCAGATGGAAGAATACTTCTTTGGCGAAGGGGCGGCCCATCCGCCGGGCTATGTGGCACCCAGCCACTAGGGTTGCGAAATTAGGTTTTCGATTCTTTCAGATCCGGGCTTATCGGCGGCCAATAACAGGAACTCTACAACGCCTGAGGTCCTTTCTTCGTCGAACCTTTAGTTGTGCGAGCTTCCGTTCCAACTCGACTGACCGCACTCGGCCTGTCTCTTCTGCTGGCCGTCACCTTGACGGCGGCGGACCCGAGCGCTGCGCAATTGGCGCGTGAAGCCCGAAAAGCGCAAAACGCCGGCTTGATCGTTCGGGCCTGGATGCTTTACACCGAGGCTGCCCGGCTCGATCCGAATAACGCTTCCTACGCGGAGAATCGCGAGGCACTGGCGCCGCTCGCCCGGATGATGAGCAAGGCGGGTTTCCAGAGCGAAGAGAAAAGCATCCAAGAGCTTCGACAGGCTGCGGCTCATGAGCCCGCTGAACCCAATGCCTTGGAGCATCCCTTTATCGGCGAAACCGAGCAAATCAGCCAGTTACTCCCCCCGCCGCAGTTGAATCCGGCGCCGGGCCTGCACTCCTTCGACACCACAGGGAAGGACCGGGAAATCTTTCAGTCGGTGGCGGCAGCCTACGGCGTCAAAGTGGTTTTCGATCCCGCGTTCGAGCCGCAGACAGGAATTCGGTTCGAGGTCGTGGACGCCGATTTCCGGGGCGCCATGAACGCATTGACCTCAATCACGGATACATTCCTTTTCCCTATCTCTCCCACCACCATCTTCGTCGCCCGCGACACGTCCCAGAAGCGGGACCAGTTTGAGCCAGAAGTGGCCGTCGCCGTTCCGCTGCCCGATTCGGCCGATCAGAAGGACGTGAACGAGGCGGCCAACGCTGTAAAGGGTATTCTCCAATCGCAGCGTATTCTCCTGGACGGTACAACCCGAACCGTTGTGCTCCGGGAACGCCTCTCCAAAGCCAACATTGCCCGAGCCCTGCTCGAATCGCTGCTTCAGCCGAAGCCCCAGGTCGAGATTGATGTGGAGCTGCTCGCGCTGGACGAATCGACCAACATGGAGTACGGGGTCAGTCTGCCAACCCAATACCCTTTGGTGAATTTCGGGCAAGGGAAAGGGTTGAACTTTATTCCGGCCGTCCCTGCAGGCTTCACGCAGTTCCTCACCTTTGGCGGGGGTGCAACGCTGATTGGCATTGGCATATCCAGCACTTCGGTATTCGCCATGACGTCGAAGTCGTGGACCAAAGCCCTCTTCGAGATGCAAGTCAATTCCACCAGCGGCCTTCCGGCCAATCTGCATGTGGGCGACAAATACCCCATTGCTCAGACTCTTTACACCGGACCGGTCACGGCCGGCGCCGGCGCGCCTTTTCCGAACACCACCCAGGAAGATCTCGGGGTCGTTCTCAAGATCACTCCGCACGTCTACGGTGACGGAGACATCGGCCTCGATCTCGAGATTGCATACAAAAGTCTCGGATCCATCACGTTTAATACAGTTCCATCGGTCAACGAGCAGGAGTTCAAGGCTTCTGTACGGCTAAAAGAAGGCGAATTGGCGGTGATCGCGGGTATCGATTCCGACACGAAGACCCTGAGCCGCACCGGCATTTTTGGGCTCGTTCAGATCCCCTATCTCAATGAAGTCCTTGCCGATAACACCCGGACCAGTGACAACTCAAAGACTCTGATTGTCATCAAGCCCCATTTAAGCCGCCTGCCGCCCGATCCCCTCCAGTCGCCCGTTTTTCTATTCGGCGGAGACAACGGCGCAAAAGTCCTGCTGTAGGATTGGGCCGCGCCAGCTGAAGAGGGATGACGCGAATTTTGAGGTTACCCGTCCACAGGATGAAGGGATGCACTATTGTTGCGAAACGAGGCGGAGCCGGTCGTGGGCGACCGGCGCGGACGTAGGCGTCCAGCCCCACTTGTGAATCCCGTTTGCGGCGAGCCGAGCTGTGCCACGCTGCGGCGCATGCTGCCTTCTGATAGATCCGTCATTTCCGCTGTTATCCTCAACTCATGTCCACCATGCGCGATGAGATCAAGCAGCAGCCGGCTGCCATTGAGCGCACCCTGAAAGCCGAGTGGCGCAAAGTGCAGCGCCTGAAACGTCATCTCGAAGCGCACCGTCCGCGCCTCATCGTGCTGGCCGCCCGGGGGACTTCGGACAATGCCGCTCAATTTGGCCGGTATCTGATCGAGATCACTACGGGCATCCCCGTCTCGCTCGCAGCGCCGTCTGTCTTTACGCTGTATGGGGCACGGCTCGACCTCCGAGACACGCTGGTGGTTGCCATTTCGCAATCCGGTGAATCGACCGACACGAACCTCGTCCTGGAGCGTGCCAAGGAGGCCGGCGCCCACACCATCGGCATTACCAATGAACCCGACAGTACGCTGGCAAAACTGGCGGCAGATGCCTTTCTTGTCCGGGCCGGCAAGGAAAAAAGCGTCGCCGCCACGAAGACCTACACGGGTCAAATCTTCTTGTTCTACCTTCTCGCGCATGCCCTGGGCGCCCCTATCCGGCTAGAGGATTTGCAAATGCTTCCCGAGTGGGCGGCCTCCGCGCTCGAATTGGAAATCGAGCTGCGGGCCCGGGCGGAACGTTACTGCTTCATGCAGCATGCCGTGTGTATCGGCCGCGGCCTGAACTACTCCAACTCCTTCGAGTTCGCCCTGAAGTTGATGGAAACCTGCTACGTGATTGCCGAACGGTTTTCGTCGGCGGATCTGCTGCATGGGCCTATCGCCATGCTGGACGCGTCATTCCCGGCGTTCGTCTTCGCCCCGCCCGGCGTCACCTGGAAAACAAGCCGCGAGATGCTGGAAAAGCTTCAGTCATTGAAGGCCGAAACCCTGTTGATCACCGACCGCAGCAATAAAGAAGCGCAGTCTCTTCCAGGCCTCGAGAAGAGCGCGGTCGTGATACCGGCCAAATTGGGCAGGAAAAATGCGAATCCGGAAGAGATCTTCACGCCGATCCCCTACATCATTCCGGGCCAATTGTTCGCCGCGAGCCTGGCCGAAGTGAAAGGCCTCGATCCCGACCGGCCACGGACGCTGAGCAAGGTTACGCGGACGATGTAGCCGATGCTGCCACTGCGGTAGCGGCTCAACTTGAATCTAGTCGGCTTTGGGCGGACCAATCTGATTCGCTGCCGGCTGCTCTACAAAGTCAAATGTGCAGGCGCGGCCCACGATTCCGAGGCCTTCGTTTCTTGTGCCTGTGCCCGCTCCCTCGTGGAACTGTGCCTTGATGTCGTAGTTGTATTCCTCGCCCTTGTGGGCGAAGATTCCGCGAGTGTATTTCCTGGACGCGGTTATGCCGCTTGCAGACAGTTTGGCGCTGCCGTCCTCCGCGATCTTGCCTTGGATCAGCAGGTATCCGGGTTCTCCGGCAGTGCCGTGCTCACCGCGGAAGTTGCTGTTCTGGATGACGCTGTCGAACTGCCAGGTGTAGCCCTGGGTATCCCCTTTGGCAGGACAGGTGAGCTTCGTGAGCCACTTGCCGTCGAAGTGCGCCGACGTTTTGTTGGCGGTTCCTGCCGTTTGCGCGACCAAAGTGCCCGGGGCGAAAGCGATTGAACAAACGAGCAGCGCGGACGCCAGCCGGAGAGACGCTCGATCAATCTTGACCAAATACATGGGATTCCTCCAGCAGAGGATTCGAGCAATCTGGCGTCCAATGGGCAGGCTCAATTGAGAGTGATGAATGGGGCAGAAGAGGGTCGCTGTACGTGCGATGTACGAAAGGACCGCAGTAGATCACGATGCCGGCGCCGCGAACGGCAGGGCACTCCCGGAGGCGTCATGCGCCCTTTAACTCAGGCAGATGCGCATATGTGCTCAGAATCCAGTAGAAGTGCAGTCAGTACTGCCGACGCGTTCTTCTTCGAGAGAGAGCGTCGGTTGTTACCGCCTATCGAAGACATCCGTGCCTACGAATGGATGGCCCTGCTCGTCCTTACCATTCCTGGTGGCGGTCATGGTCTTGCCGTCCGGTGAGACGATCATCGTGCTTCTGTCGATGATTTTGCCGTTTTGCTTCACCTTGACATCCAAGGTGCGATCGCCCACTCGCGTGACGGCCACCATGATGATCGGGGGATCGAAGGCGTGATACTTTCCATCCCAGGCGCGCGAATCCTCTTCTTTGATCGGTGTGCCATCCAACTCGGTGCCTATGGCAGTCCGCTTTATTTTCGCTCCGTCCTGTTGAAATGTGACGGTCAGCTCCTTTTGAGGTTGGCCGACCGTGTACTTGCATTTAGCCACGTTCAGCGTCCATGTTCCGATGAACGGATTATCCGCAGCGATGAGAGCGGCGGAAAGGGACCAGATCAAGGTGAAGAGTTTGAGTCCTCGCATATGCGCCCTGGGGGCTCGTGAAGTATATCGAAGCTGGGTTGGCGAGAAACGAACGAGTTGCGCAGCGGTGGCGCACGAGTGGCGCTGCGGTGACTCGCGTTTGGTGAGGGGACCTTGAAGCGAGGCCGGCGTGGCCATCACTTTCCGAATTGTGAGCGGTTTTCGTCGATATTGGCTGGTGCGAGCGGGCTCTAACGGGTTTATGCGGCTTGGAAACCTTTCTCCCGCTCTTGGATCAGCTTGGCGTAGCGGTCGATTTGGTCCATTGAAAAATCGAACCCAAATTCTTTGTAGTTGAAGGGCTTCTTGGCCTTGTTGGCAGCGATGTACTGACGAGCGGCTTCGGTAAGTTTGGCCTTTTCCTGCTGCTGGTCCTGTTGCTGGCGTTGGGATTGGTGGGCGGCGAGCTCCTTGGTGATTTTATCGAGCTGACGATTGAGACGCGATTCCTGAATGCTCAGGTTGTTCAGCTGGCGGTGATAGGCGAGGTAGGTGAAGGACTGGATGAGGCCGGGGCGGAGCTCGGCAGGCTGGTCGTTGAACTTGTCGGCGAACTCGATGCGGGCGAGGGCATAGATGCCGTACTCGAGACCGGGGACGCGGGCGATGCGCCATTCGGTGTCGGCGAGGGTTTGGACCAGCGCGGTTTCCTTTTCGCCGACGGGGTTGAACGCTTCGACGCAGTGTAAGACCTTGGCTTCGTAAAGTTCGGCGTCGTCACCGGGAAGCAGGACGGTGTGGCCGGTGAGGCCGGTTTTGAGAGCGTTCATGGACGACTTGGCCTTGCCTTCGATGGTCGTGGCACCGGTCGAGAGCTGGGCATTGGCTTGATTGGCAGTGATCTGGGCTTGCGATGACATTTGATTCGGAGTCCTTTGCGTTGAAGTTTCGGACAAGTGGAAGTGCTGCGCCGCTCACGCGGGATGAGGCCATGAGGCGTGAGCGGCGCGGTTGAGGGCGCAACGGCCCGGTTTCTGATCAATAGCTGAGGCAGCCACAAAATGGAAAAGGGCCGAACGCGGGGTTAGCCGCGACGGCCCTTGGCACGAAATTCTTCTTAAAAGACCATTATCTCAGGTGAGAGTGGACACGCCGGGCAGCGGGATTCGGAAGTGATTGGAAAGAAGGCGGAAATAAATCTTCCAGATCTGTGACCGCTGTTTATTCGCTTCGAAATATACTAGACTGCCAGGATGAAGGGTGTTCTTGTTTTATTTCAGCGGCTTAGGCCGGAATCAGGTCCGTCCCTATTAGGAGAGTGACCCATCGCGGGTGCGTTCGACGGGGCATGAAAAAGGGCGCGAGACACTCGGCTTTCGCGAGCGTCGTGGCAAATCGGCGCGGGCGCCGATTGCAGTCCCCGGGGGACTACCCCACAAGGCGAGCAACGACGAATTACGTAGCTCACTGACTGCCCCTGCTTGCGGTCGCAGGCATGTTCAGCCGAAGGGAAAATGCAAAGGCGTTCGATTACCTTTGGTCCAGCGAGGTTTCAGTTCGGCGCTCGCCGGAATCAGGTCCGTCCCTATTGGGAGAGTGGCTCAGAGCGGCTAGGCCGGAATCAAGTCCGTCCCTATTAGGTGAATGACTCATAGCGGCTGCGTTCGACGGGGTATGAAAAAGGGCGCCAGACACTCGGCTTTCGCGAGCGTCGGGGCAAATCGGCACGGGCGCCGATTGCAGTCCGGGGGACTACCCCACAAGGCGAGTTCACTGACTGCCCTGCTGGCATGTTCTGCCGAAGGGAAAAAGCGCGGGCGTTCGATTGGCTTTGGTTCAGCGAGGTCTCAGGTCGGCGCTAGCCACCAGAACTGCTGTGTCCACTAAGTGATCTAAACTGCTCTCTCCCAACGCTTGCTCCATGCCTTTCTGAGCAGTCTGCCAATAGGGAAGCGCGTGGTCGTAGTTCCTTTTTCCCGCTCGCGTCAGCGAAAGACGCAGTTCACGCCGGTCGTTTCCCACCTTGGAGCGCAGCCATCCTTTCCGGCGCAAAGGAGCCAGTGTCCTGGTGAGAGTTGTGCTGTCGATCTCAAGCAACTCGGCCAGTTGCTTCTGGGAGATTTCCGGCACTTGGTTCAAAGCTTGAAGGAGCGTGAACTGAGTGGCGCGCATGCCGCTCGGGCGCAAGGCGGCGTCGTAGAACTGGGTGACGACACGGACGGCCCTTCGAAGGTTGGCACAGGCGCATGGCAACCGAACCACCGTTTTCTTATGTGTGCTGAAGTCTTCCGTCATGACACTCACAAATACCTGTACCTACATTTATATCAGGCCATGCCCGTTTATTCTTTTGCAACACGATTAAATGTACATACATCTATATCAGCAGCAAAAGTCAAGGCACAAGAAAGTCGAGGCAATGAAGAACATGGTACCTGCGTATTTGGCCCCCAATGTACTGATCGGAAGCGTCCTGGTTGTCGTCGCTGTGGTGTTTGGATTGCATCGCGGCTTACGGATCACTGGATTACCGCTCCGGGAGCGCAGAAGCGCATTTTGGAGTGGTTCCGCATTGCTGATGGCGTGGTTCTTTGCCTCGCTGGCGCTCTCCTGGTCGGGTTTTTACCACGGCACGTCTTCCCGTGTTCCTACGGTCCCGCTTGGTCTAGTGATCCCGGTCGCAGTTGGTGTCGCGCTGTTCTGGCGTGTGCCTGTTCTTAGGCAACTCGTCGAATCTGTCCCGCAGAGTTGGATCGTGAGTGTTCAGGTGTTTCGAATCGAGGGCTTAGTATTCCTTACGCTCCTGGCGGCCGGGCGCCTGCCCGGCGTATTTGCCTGGCCGGCGGGCGTCGGCGATGTGCTCGTTGGGCTGCTTGCACCGGTGGCCGGCATCGCTTTTGCACGCGGCATGCGGGGCTCAACCGGCTGGCTACGAGCCTGGAATCTGCTTGGGATCGCGGACCTCGTTGTGGCCGTGACGACAGGATTCCTGACGTCACCATCGCCGCTGCAGATATTGTCGCTTGATAGACCGAATGAGCTAATAAGCGCGTTCCCGCTCGTGATGATTCCGGTTTTCCTGGTGCCGCTCGCGGTTCTGTTGCATTTGGCGTCCTTGTATAAATTGCGGCAGGTTGAGACTGAGAAGCTGACACCAAACCAAGCCAGGAGCCTGGTTGTGGGGAGTTGAATAGCAGTCCACTTCGATACGGAATGTGGTGCTTTCCCACTTCACTCGCTGGTGCTCAGCGGCACGATCAGCGGCGCCAAGGTGGCATACCTTCCCACCGAGAGTGACCTGGGGGTGATCATCGAAATCTTCAGCGGCACGCCCGGCGCTAGTGGCCGGCTGGAGCGACGGCCCTCGGCTGGGCAAGCTGATCCAGAAGATCGGGCTTCGACTCGTCCCGCACGAGGTGCGGATAGCGCGGACCGCCGTGGTAATCGACCGCGCAGGTGCGGTAGTAATCGTCGTGGATCACCAACAGCGAGATGGAATCCTTGGTGTCTTTGGAAACCTTGATGGCCTCTTCGAGCAGGTCATGCTTGTACAGCCGTCCGTTCACCCCGACCACCTTCATACCCGGTGAGACGCCCGCGCGGAACGCCGGTCCGCCGACGAGTGAATCTTCGACGGCGCCGTCGTCGCTGAGATGGAGGCCAATCGAATACAGGTCGTCCGGCGCGCCGTGCCTGCCCGGGAACTTCACCGGCTTGTCGTTGAATTCGACACGCCAGCCGCCGTTGCGGATGCCGCCGTCCGGCATGTCGGGCGCAACCAAATTGACGTGCTGTTGAAAGAACCCGGCCCAGTCATACGGCGCCACCTGGTTCAAGGTCTGCACCAGTTCGTTAACGGTGTACGGCTTCACTTCCGCGCCGTGGTTGGCGCCCCCGTGAAAGATGTGGCAGAAGTCGTCAATGGATTTCTGACCATTGGTTTGGTGGTCGATGATGGTGGCCACTTCCAGCCACAGCAGGTTGCCTTCATCGTAATAGTCCGCCGAGCGCCGCCAGTTGGTCCAACCACTCCCTCCAAAGGGGCCTGCGATCGCCGTCGCCGTGTCCACCAGGGGCCGCCAGTTCCGGCCGGGACGCCCGGGGCCGAGCATGGCAGCCGTACTGGCGAGATACTCCCGGTACTGCTCGGGCGTGAACAGCCCGCTTCGCGCCGCCAGCAGCGGTCCCAGGAAATCAGTCAGTCCCTCGTATCCCCAAAGCAGTTCATCTTTCATGGGGACTTCGAAATTTGGGGTTGCGATGTCGGCCGGCCGGCGATACTTTCCATTCCAGGAATGCGCAAACTCATGCGGCAGCAGTGCGCCCACGCGCGGACCTGCCTCGTCCTCCTTCAAGAGCACGCGTTCCGGCAGCCGGCTGTCGTTCGAATCGTGATGCTCCAGTCCGAAATGCGCCACGTGGTCGCTGAGCGCGAGCAGGAAGTGATATTCCGGGTAATGGCGCGCGCCGAAGAGTTTGCCCGACTCCGCCACCAGGTTCGTCAAGAACTGTTGGACGGCCGGGCTCATCGCGAGCGCGGCCTGGCTATCGGCTACCAGGTCGATTTCGTGGTGAATCGGTTCACCGGGCGGCGTCAAGTTGATGACCCGGTAGTACTCGCCCGCCATGACCGGCGAATCCACCAACATCTCAAGCGAGATCGGCTTGAACACCACTTGATTCGGCGACTGGGATGCCACGCCCATCGCGGTGCCATACTTCCATCCCGCGGGCAGCGTCAGGCGCGGCTCGTACATGAGTTGCGCCGAAGGAACATCGGCGGGATAGAGGAGCACCTCATTCCACTCCAGCACCAGCAGCTTGTCGGATGCGCTTCGGCCCTCGGCTTCCAGGAAATCGTAGGAAACCTCCAACTGGCTAATGCCCGCAGGCACGTCGACATGAAACTTGAAGACGTCCACGGGGTTGCGGCGCCACGGAATGGTTTTTCCGCCCGCTTCAATCCGCAAACCCGTCAGGTTGGCAATGGGCCCGTCGGGTCCGTGCTCGCCGGGAATCCACTTCGGATAATAGAGGGCCATCGGTCCGGCTGTTACCGGAATGACTTCCTTGGCGTGCAGGATCATTTGCGGGCTTTGCGTTGCGTCGACGGTGAGCGAGATGGCGCCCGCCCCGTAAGCGAAAGAGCCCAGGCCGGCCAGGGCGATCACGCTGAGTTTCTGCGAAACGCAACGCAGATGAGCGGGATTCACGCGCTCACGCAGCTGGAAATGTCGCGCCCCGTTTCGTATTACGCGGAGAGCTGCTCCGATGCGGAGAGCTGCTCCGAGGCGGAGAGCTGCGCGGGCCTGGGTGCCCAGCCAAACTTCGGAGTCGAGTTCTCGGAAGAACCCATGGAAGAGACGCAATTTCAAAGGATGACCCCCATCAGTATCAAGTAATAAAGGCTCCAAGCCAGCTGCGGTCCGTTCGCGGTTCCGCGGCGGCGGTTAAGGGCCTGCGATTAGGGTCTCATGACCGGGAGCGAAAGCGCTCATATCGTCTGCAATTCGCTTGGACCCGGCGCCGGATTAGCGGACGGAAGAAATACAGCGTGCAGAAGGTCTGCGTCTCAGGATCGTTGCGTGGTCGCCATACCGAAGACGCGCAGAAAGTTTCCGCCGCCGATCTTTCCGATCTCATCCGGGGTGAAGCCTGTCTTTAACATGGCATCGACAACGACATAGTAGAAACCGGCCGTTTGATCCTGCCATGCCAGGTTGGTGCGTTCCCCGACGCGCGCACGCTGTGGACCGGGCGGAGGACCACCGGGAGCAGGACTTTGACCAGGGCCACCGGGACGAGGTCCGCCGGGAGGGGGGCCATTGGGGCGAGGACTGGGCTGGGTGAGCTTGGTATCCGTGCCGATGCACACATGATCGACGCCGATGACATCGACGAGCGCCCGCATATTTTGTGCATAGTCTAACGGGGTATCTGCCAGATGCGTCCAGACACCGACCAGACCCCCGGCGTTGGCGAGTATTTTGGCCTGCTCTTTGCTGATGAGCCGTGGGCGCATCATCTGCGCCATGGACGGATTGTTGCCCAATTGCGTATCGAGGCCGGTATGGGAGACGATGACCGGCCGGGTGGTGACCTTGAGCGCGGCTTCGGTCGTTTGCATATTGGCATGGGCAAGATCGATGAGGATGCCCAGCCGATTGCATTCCTTGATGACGGATGTGCCAAATGCGGTCAATCCGCCGTAGCGCGGCGGGTTGGTGTAAACGTCGCCCAGCGGCACGGAAGCATCGCTGTCGTGAAGCAGCCCAAACTGGCGCAAACCCCGCCCGTAGGCTTCTTCCACCCGCTCAACATGGCCTTGGAGAAAGTGGCCGCCTTCGATCGCCTGGATGACCGTTGGCTGGTTGTTCTTATGGGCGGCGCGGACGTCATCCGCAGTGAGCGACCGCTTCATGCCGTTGCGCTCCAACTGACGATCCATAGACGCCAGCCCTTTGAGAAAGCGGTCGTAGGCATCGCCGGGTTGGTAGTCCGTCGCAAAGGCCATGCAGATGGCTGAGAGGCCCGAGCGCTTCATCTCGCCGGCCAGGTCTATATCCGGACCGGGCATTTCGGCGGCCGTGAGGGGAACGTCGATGTGATTATGGGTGTCGATGCCGATCGTCTTGGCAACGATACCGGCCACCCGCGGATCGCTTATATCCGCGGCCCAGCCTAAGCGCGGAGGCAGCAGGATGGCAGCTCCTGCTGTCGTGGCAACGGTCGAGAGGAAATGACGCCTTGAGCGGCTTGCGTGAAATTCCATCAAAGGTCCCCTATTATTTGTGAGTTGATAGCGACTAAAAAATTGACCGACAACGCGGTAGCGGCTCCATATCTTTCCGGAAGCTAGTAGGTAAAGCCAGAGGTTGTGATCCCCTCTTCCATTAGCCCGATGTTGTCCACCATCCGAATGCGGCCGTCCCGAATCTTGAAGACTTCGTTGATTTGCATCCTGCGCGGGCTATCGCCGTAGTTAACTTATCCTGCATTCCATGGCACGTGATCGTCGCCTCGGATTGTCCCGATGACTATCAGATTAAATGTCCGTCCGTCCCCATTGTCGTTGTCGTAAGTTCGAGGAAATCTGGTCCGAAAGTGGGCCGCCCATTCAAGTGAAGACACTGAACTGAACTCAATACAGATGACAGAAGAGACCTGAGCTCCTGATATGTGAAACGCCTCTTTTCATTTGGCGGTCTCCAACAGGACGGACTCCGCTTGTTTCAAGTCGATATCGAGCAGATTGGTTTTGAGGAAGAATGTGTTTCCGGTCCAAGCATTCTTCCAGGCAGCTCGCGGCCAGGACTGTGGCAGCGACAGCGTGGCGTGGCGGGCTGAGTCGGAATCGTCCCGCAATCCATCTTCAAGATTGGCAGCTAAGATACGTATGGCTCCATCACGGGTGCGCCATGCGGAGATGTTCATCGTCTGCTGCAGGTCGATTTCGTTCGCATGCAAGACAGTGGTTCGTCTTAGGAGGTCGTTTAGCACCGCGGCGGCAAGTGCGTACGGTGCGCCGGTGTTCCCCCAGATTTGCGAAATTGGCAAGCTGCCCATTGACCTGAAGTCGGGAGGACTCCACACCGCAATGCGCTTACCGCTGGAGATGTCGAGTGTCAGACGCGGAGAATCCTGCACCGTATAGATGATGCGCGCATCCGCCGACGCTGATCCGGCTTCGGGACGGCAGTAGGAGTTGAAGTCAACGGTCAGGTTTTTTATCAGGTCGGGAGCGCGGCTTGTGGAGGCACACAACTGCAGCGGGCCTAACGCCGGTGCAACCTCCGGGCGCAGACCCGCCAATCGCAGGAGCGATTCATCGACGCCATCGAAACGGCCGAGGATCGCCACCGGCTGCCCGCTGTTGATCAGCTGCTCGAGGGAGGCTCGATGTGACGAAGACAGATGAGAAGGCGTTTGCAAGACAAATAGGTCGGATTGTACCTGCGGTATCCATTCCACGCGCGTCGAGGAGAGAATCGGAACGGGCCACTTGATCACGGAACCGGCTTGCTCATCGATCCACTCATTCACATCATGGGTCGGCGTGGCATGGTCAGTCTGCCACTGCATGGCATCGCGCGCATAAACAAGCGTGGGGCCGAAAACCGCGGTGGTTTGATGCGCATCCGTGACCGCAGCATTGATATTGTCCGTCAGAAAACGCACATCCTCCGGGCTAAGCAGGCGATCGCCCTGGTTGGCCCATGATATGTAAGTGCCGGCGGGCATTTTCAAGCCATGTGGAGTTTTTACGGCGGCGTGAGAATAGGCCCAGATGCCCCAGCGCAACCTCTGTGGGGCGGAGTGGATGATGTCCCAGTCTTCCCACGCGTCAAAGGTCTCAACCAGGGGATAGTGGCGGACCTTGGTGCCGGCAAGAATGGCGGCGTGGGTCAGCATGTAGCCAAGCTGATAGGTCCAACCCTGAGTGGGAGAATTCCAAAAGCTTCCGTCGCGAACGCCCACCTCATTCCACGCGCCAGCCCAAGTTTGATCCACCCAAATATCGAGGTAGCCTTGTTTGGCGACGGCCTCCAGATCCAATCCATTGGCGCGCCAATCGGCAACCGCGCTGGCACCATTCGAGTACATCATCACGAGAGCGGCTGGGTTTGCGAGCTTGGTATCTTTGACCAATGCCGCTACTGCATCGGTAGCCTGATGGATGAGATCCGGCGAGGGAGCGAGTGGGCCCCAGGGGCCATTGCGCGAATAAGGTATGGGCATGCCAAACGAATCTCGAAGCATGACCGCATCAAGGCCGAGCGCGCGGGACAGACTTCCCCATTGAGCTGCATAAGCTTCGTGTACCGGCATTCCTTCGCAGATGCCGTGGGGCAGCCCTCCTAGCGGAGTTGGGTCGGCATGCAGCGGGGCTCCGGGATCGAAATAGCGGTTGAGGGGCGGAGAGAAATTCCCAGATTGAACCGGGGCCGAGGAGGTGAAGGCTTCGTGATGCTTACTGCTCCATGCGCCATCGTAGCGTCCCTCCCCGTAGCCGTTTGTCCAGGCCAGATTGAGGACACCAACTTTATAACCGGCTATTCCGCGCCGCGCCGCTTCCTCTTTCAATCCGAGAGCCAGGCGCTTTAGATCGCCATAGGTCCAAGGATCGTAGCCTCTGCTTTTCCGGGGCACCGAACCGGCAAACCGGGCCGCTGCCTGCTTCTGCCGTTGCTGGGTGGTCCCGGTTAGGGGTCCGTCTTCGTCGACCCATCGGGCTTGACCGGAGGTTGTTGGAAGCCAGATTCGCTGATCGGGATTGCCGGACCACGCCATGATTGCGTTGGCGGTCCAGCCGACGTTGAGAATCACGCCGCGATATCCGCGGACCCCGGCAAACAGGGGCTGAACGCGGTCCCAGAACTTGCGCACCGAGCCTTGAATATCGCTCTGCGTGAACCAATATAGATCGATCTCGAGCCAGCGGTCTGTATCGACGGATGCGGTTACGGGAGGCGGATCCGACTGCGCCGCCCAGACATTTGACGGAAGCAGAATCGACAATCCGAGGAGAATAACCAATCCTCTTCCTAAGTGACGTTGCGTGAAGCGCTTAATTGCGACGTGCGCGATGGCCATTCTTACTCTCCTTGTTGCGATGTGTCCGCACGGCGGCCTGTGCCGTGAAACGCGCAAAGGGGTGCACACCCATGCCGCATGTTGAGCGGCTATTCAAAACGGACCCTTCGGGGCGATCCAATCGTCTTCGATTTTTTCGAGCCGCTTATCGTTGGTGTCCGGTGCGAAGAACGAAGCGAAGATCCTTGGGCGTGTGACATCAGAGCGAGGGCCGAATGTGGACGTCTTGCCTATTACGTGCAACGCATTGAGAAATGGGGCAGGCCCACAGTCAGTCTGAGTCTATACCCTGACCGGAATTTGATAAGTGTCAGTGGGTCGCGGCGGGG
Source organism: uncultured Acidobacteriaceae bacterium (assembly GCA_963740005.1). Taxonomy (GTDB): domain Bacteria; phylum Acidobacteriota; class Terriglobia; order Bryobacterales; family Bryobacteraceae; genus CAJCIT01. The sequence continues at coordinate 96,458 of CAVUCO010000019.1, forward strand.
TTCGTGGCGATATCGGGCATATCTGCGGACCGAGGGCACAGCGCGGCGGCATTCGGCCTCGTTCCATAGCAGACTTCCATGAGGTTCCGAGGTTACCCGTCCCCGAGGTTGCCCGGTCGGCTCTGCTCTGAAAACCCACAGGCTGAAGGCCTGTGCCACGGCGGAAATGCCTGTCGGTTAACGTCTGTTTTCATCATTGCGGGTGTCAGGGGTCGCGATCGGCGGGATTCGTGCCGAGATGGGGCATATCGCCGGTCCTGCGGACCGAGGGCTCGGCGCGGCGGCATTCGACTTCGTTCCATAGCGGCTAATGCCACGTTATGTGATCCCCGGGCAGAAGGGGCAGCCGGAGGGCATTTGTGTCGTGAGGATCAAGCTTGATAGCGGTCAAATGGCCGCGGTAGAGACGCTTTAGCTCGACATGCTCAGGGTGGTCTGTGACAACGCTTGAGAGAACTCTTCCCCAGACTATTCGTTGAGGCTTGGCGTTCACGACGATTTTGATCTCGACGGAGACCGAGCATGCCTCGGGGAAAACGGTGCAATGGGCGGAGTCGCCGGTGCAGACCGTTTCCGGATGGCTCAGCTGAACCGAAAGACGTTCGAGCTCGTCGGGCGAATTTGCGGCGAGCAGCACGGACCCATGTTCATTGTTCTTCCGCGCGAAGACAATTTCAAAGTATAAGCGGTAATAGCGAAAGGAGGCTGTGTCGCGGGCGATCAAACTCTGGACCGATGGGTCGCCGGCGGGACGCCCTTCCATGGGCCGAACCGAGAGCAATCGTAATCCCTGGGAAGTAACTTCGTAGCGGGCAACCTCTGTTCCGAGAAAGCCTTTCAGTCCTCGTCTGGAAGCGCCCTTTTCGTAATACGCGTTCTCAACCTCCAATTCCATTTGGGGCCGCAGGTCGATCCAACCGCCGCCTGGCTCGAAGCCATTGTAATCGCGAAGGACGTCGGGAAGCGGTGTCTCGCGGCGGTCAGGTGACTGCAGCACGTAGTACGGTGTGCGGGGCAGCACCTCGAAAGCGTGGCTGTTTCGTATCGCGCAAGAAGTGAGCAAAAGCAGAGGCACTCCTAGAACAGCCCGGCTGGTCGCCACGATGGATTAGAAACCAGACTCGCGGCCGATGTTCCCGTGTTTACTACGACTCAGGTGTGTTAAGAAGCTGCTCGGCGGCGATCTTAGCTGACGATTGCGTGGACTCGCTTCGCGCCAAGGGCGAGGAGCGCGAGACCGAGGATCCCCAGCGCCCAGGTCGAAGGCTCCGGCAGGGCGAGACCGTCTGGTGGCGTTACCTGAAACGTCACCCCGGGCGTGAGCAAGCTGTCGCCTCGATAATCGGTCAGAGTCAGCGCGCCAAAATTGATAACCTCCGTGGCCGTCGTCGTGGTGTTGTAAGCGAAGGCGCAGCAGCCTCCCGGTTGGGCGAAAGCTGTGGTGGTCAGCGTGAGGGTTGTCCAACTAAATGGCGTCGTGTTTAGGTTGAGCAACATGAACTCCTCATCGAGGGTTTGCGTTCCAAATGGGTTGTTGAACGGTACGCTGTAACACGCCGTGCCATAGCAGACCTGTCCATAGTCGACGTTGCCGTATTCGCTGATTGTCTGGGTTATCGGGATTGTCAGGAAAAAAGGACCCAGCGGGAGAGCATTGAGTCCATAGAACTGAACCGAGAAGGTGCCGGTGAACGAGCCTTCTGCCGGCCAGCGGGCAACGTCAAGGTCGGATGTCTCCGTTGTGGATAGCGTAAAGGTCTGAGCGGTGGTGTCAAAAACCTCGGTGGTTGTGGCAGAATAAGCGTTCGATGCTGCTGCAACCAGGAGCAAGGCGAGCGAAAGATGAGTGAACTTCATCACGTCTCTCCTGTGACGACCCTATCACCCGACATCCCTCGAGCGCAATGGTACGCGTTTTACGACATAGTACGCAGTTTACAAATCAAATTGGACTGTCCAAATGGCGACGGGCCGGCGCGCCGGGCGATCGGTAATTTTGTCCGATCGAAGGTTGAAGGCGAGGTCGACGAGCGCAACCGCAAGCTCCGGTTAGGGGAGTTACAACGCACGTCCGAAAGCGGCAGTATTGCGTCTAGCTCGTCTGATGTTTGCGTTACTCGATGGGAATAATTCCGTGAAGTTACTCGCGACTCAACAACGCCAACTCCTTGGCGCGGCGCGCGACTTCGGCGCGATCCATCTCCCTGTATTTTTTTGGTAACAGGCTCCGGCTGGTGCATTCGAGGACCGCTGCCAGATTCTGCATCTCGATCTCGGTTGGATAGGACGGCGGAATGAAATCGTCCAGCGCTGACTTTAGATCGTCGATGCCCACTACGGCACCATTCTCGAGCACCGACTTCATGCGCGCCCGGATCAGCACAGCTTCAATGTCTGCACCGGAGAGCTGGTCGGAATGCTCAACAAAATAGTTTTCCGCATCCGCCGATGCCGGTTTGATACCCGTTTTTTTCTGCATGGCGCGCAACATGGCCAGCCGCTCTTCGGTGGTTTCCGGATAGAACAGCGCAATGTGCTCTTCGGCACGGCCCTGCCGTTTCAAGTCCACTGGCAGGAGGTCCGGACGGCTGGTGAGCAGGAACCAGATCACTTTGCCGCGCAGCTCGGTGTTGCCCATGAATTGGGCGATTTGCGCAAACACGCGATTGCTTACGCCGCTGTCACCGGACATCGACCGGTTGCCTAACTGCGCGTCGGCTTCGTCGACCATCACTGCTATGGGGCACATAGCCTGCAAGAGATTCAGAACGCGCTCGAGATTCCCCTCGGTTACGCCCTGCCACATACTGCGAAAATTCTTCAGCATGACAACCGGCACGCCGATCTCGCCGGCGAAGCACGTGGTGAGAAATGTTTTGCCAGTGCCCACCGGACCGCAAATCACGTAGCCCATGGGCAGCACATCGGTGTTGCCCGACCGGATGGCTGAGGCTGCGTTTTGCAGCTTCAGCTTGGCCTGCTCCTGCCCGGCGACCATCGACAGGTCGAATCGTGTTTGGATGAACTCCAACAGGCCGCCCGATTCGGCTTCAATCAACTCTTTCTTGCGCTCGGTTAGGAATTTCCGGGTGAGCGGCCGCTGGTTTTGGACGGAGTGCGAAATGAGGCTCTGCAGCTGCATTCGCTTGAGACCCGCGCCCAGTTTGGCAAGCTCGGCGTCGCTGACGTCCGAGCCAGGCGGAAGAGGGGTTAAGGCCAGTTGCGAGCGAATAAACTCCAACCGGCCGGCCTCGTCCGGCAGAGGGATTTGGATGGAAGCAACGCCAGGATTCTGCACGATGCCTTGATTTAATTCGATCTGGTTTTCCGCAATCAGACAGATGGTGACATCCGCCCGCAGGAACTCTGAATTCTGCGCCCAGCGTTTCAGAATGACAAGCGCGTTGCGATCCTCGGCGGACATTCCGGAAATGTCGCCGGCGGGCGCAAGAGTCTCGGCAAAATCGAGGATCAGAGCGATCTTTTTTCCATCGGCAATGCGAAGGCGAAGGTAGTTATCGAGGATGTTCAGAACGCCGTCTGGATTACGCGGCAGGTTTTGCGAGTAGTTCGTCTGATGAAAGCTATCGTAGCCGGAGATCGCGTTGCGAAAATCAGCCTGCATATCGGGGTTCGCAAAGCTCAAGCCGCCGCCGCGGTCGTAAGTCATGACCAGGTTGCGTCTTCCAAACAACCCCTGGTGAAGGAACGTGAGCAGCGGCACGTATTCCGTGGATCCGTCGCGGTTCAAGGGCACCAGATCTCGCACGCTGCCGTACAGAACGAATACGGAGAGTGTGCGCGAGTAATACTTCTCAGAAAGCGATTGCGCCCAGTCAGGCATCTGGGCAGAAGGTGTGATGGTGGTTGACATTTCTTAGTTCCGCAGCCGGTTCCGCGCGCCGGCCCCGCTACCGGAGCTGCCTAAGTCGGAGGGCAGCGGCGCAATTCCGGAATCGGGGACGTTCTCGAAAATGGCTTCGACTTGGTGGACCGTCTCCTCGGTCTGTTCTACGTCGTGAACCAGGCCCTCAAGATGGTCGCTCAGTTGTTGCGGATCGCGCATGGTGACGGATTGATCGCGGATGAGACCGAGCACATCCTCCACCGCTGCGCACTGCGCATCAATCACTTCGCAGTTCTCACGAATTTTCTTAAATTTCTCGACGCGCTTATTCAGGATCTCGATGCGTTTCTTGTTGATCTCCTGCACCTTCCCCGTCTCCGACTGCTGGGTGCTTTCGAGCTGTGACAGTTCCCGCTGGACGCCGTTGAGATCGGTAGTTTTCAAGTATTCGCGATGCTGCCATGCCGAGTGAAGCAGGCGAAGATAAGCCTGCTGCAGGCCTTCCAGCTTGTCCTCCACCTGTTGTGCGAAGTACTGCGAGGTGGATGAGAGATGGCTGTAGTTTTCTCGAATGCTCCGGCAGATTTTGTCGAGGTCGACATAGCGCAAACGCATTTCGGGCAGAATTTGCTGGAACATGGCGTTGAGCCGCAGATCGTTCTGGCGCTTCTCCTCCTCGTACTTCCAGGAGCGAACAAGGCGCTGAAAGCGGCTATTCTGCGGCACAAGGGCGAGATACATCAACTCGAGTCCGGCCCCCAGGAGCAAGGGGAGGGCGCTGCCGGACAGGACGGCGAAACCAGCGATGCCCGCCATGGCGATCCAGTTGTATTGCAGCTTCGCGGCTTCCTTGACGTAGTTGATCTCGGACCGGGGCGAATCGTCCTGCGGCATCAAACACTCACTCTGACTTGACCCTTTCCGGGCGCGCGCCGCAAGCAACCAAGCACATGCTGCTGCATTTCATGAAACTCCGCCGTCTGCCTGACGCTGGGATCCCGTGGACGCCCAAACGAAACCGGGATATCCTCCACAATGGTACCGGGTCGGGCGCTGAAGATGAAAATTCGGTCCGCCAGATAAATCGCTTCATCGACATCGTGGGTGACAAACAGAATCGTGCTAGCGGTTTCGTCCCAGACCTTCAGCAGAAGCTGTTGCATTTCACTTCGTGTCTGGGCATCGAGGGCGCCGAAGGGCTCGTCCATCAAGATGACCTGAGGGCGATTGGCCAGGGTGCGGGCAATGGCCAGCCTCTGCTGCATTCCGCCGGAGAGCGTATCCGGATAAGACTTCTCGAAGCCCGTCAGGCCGACCGCCTCGATCAGGTGGTCCACGATCTGCCTTCGCTCCGCAGCCGGAACATTGTTGATCTTGGGGCCGTACGCGATGTTATCGGCCACGGTCAGCCAGGGAAACGAGGTGTACTTCTGAAAGACCATGCCGCGATCGCGGCCCGGACCGTGCACGAGTTTCCCATCCACCAGGACCTGGCCGGTGTCAGGCCGGTCGAGACCCGCGATCATTCGTAGCAGTGTCGACTTTCCGCAGCCCGAGGGACCAAGCAGCACCCGGAACTCGCCTACATCCCGGCCCTCCGGCGAGAAGGCGTCCTCCACCTCGAAGCTGACGTTGTGCAAGGCCTCGACCCGCGCTCCTTGCGGACTCACAAAGGTGCGCGACACGTCACGAACGCTGACCTTAATTTGATTCGACATGGGCGGTGGCCTTCACTGGAGTGCCGGTGGCTACTGCGGCAACCGGCTCGGAGGCCGGACGCGACGTTCTGCGCCAGGGAAACAGCCGGGCCTCGATGAACGTCAACAGAAAGCGGAACAGGAACGCCGCAATGCCGATCGCGATGATGCCCGCGTACACGCGCTCGAAGTCGAGCACTTTCCGCGCGGCCTCAACCATGTATCCCACCCCTTTGCGGGCATTCACCATTTCCGCCAGGATCACATAGGTCCAGCCAATGTCGTAGAGGATGCGGAATGAGCCGAAGATCGGCGGGAACGATGCGCGGAACAAGAGCCACAGAATGTTGCGCCGCTTGGCGCCGAGCGTCCAGGCCGTCTCGAGCAGACTGTCGTCGACCTTGTCGACTTCCTCAACCACCACCGCCAGGAGGTAAAAAAACATTCCGAACCAGAGGAATGCGACCTTCATCGATTCTTCCATGCCGAACAGAGCGATGAAGGCCGGCAGGAACGCGGTGATGGGCATGGATCGCATTGGCGCCGCGACCGGGTTCACCAGATCGTGCACCCAACGAAAACTGCCCATCAGCAAGCCAAGCGGAATGGCCACCACCGTGCACCAGAAGAACGCTTGCGCGATCCGCCACCAGCTCTGGATGACATTTCCCAGCAGATCGTACTCCGTCCAAAGCCGGCCGAAGGCGTGCATGACGCCGATCGGACTTGGCAGGGAAAATGGCGGCAGAAGATCTCCGCGGGTGAGCAGAAACCAGACGAGGACAACGGTGGACCAAGCCGATATCGCCAGAATCAGCCGGGTGCGCCGGGAAACGTCGCTTCGGATTTTGAGCAGGTCACGCATTAGGAGGTTGCTGATAAATGGGGTAGGACGCCGCACTGTTGGCGGAGGCTCGAGAACTCATTGCAATCTGGACTTAGCCCCACTGAACCGCGCGCGGCTCCGAGGGAATCCGCTCCGTCGAAAGTCATCGTCCGATGGTGGGCTTGCTCGGCGGTTGAAAGGAGCACACCCGAAATCCGCTTGCTTACGCGCGCGGTTCTGTGCCGGAGTCTCGGGATGGTGGCGGAGTTCGGAAGATTTTCATCAGTTTTGGCGCCCCTTCGGTGCGTGGCGGCTTGCTGACGAGTCTTTGTGAAAACTCCAGTAACCGCGCGCGGCTCGGTCAGGGCTTGCTCGCCCGCGCTCGGAAACCAGGTGAAATGCTTGGCGTTTTGACGGAATATCGGCTTTTGAGTGCGCTCCCTCGCTCCGGGGCGGAGAGCTACGGTCGCGGCTCCGAAAAGCATCGGCTTGCTGACGCGCGCGGTCGTTCTGAAAACAGCTGTGGTTGATCTGGGGACAGGCTTGCTGTGTCCACGCGGCGACGGGCTTCGGCGGCGAGATACGGGGATGCGTGCGCGCCTTGGGACGCAGGCGCCTGTCCCCGGTCCGCTTTGCTCTGAAGACCACAGAATGAAAGCCTGTGCCACCGCGGAAATACCCTGTCGGTTAACGTCTGTTTTCTTCATTGCGGGCGGCCGCTTGCTCACGCGCGGTTCTGTTCTTTTTCATCGACGTCCTTCGAGGCAGAACAAGAAACTGACTGGATTCGGAGATGGCGAGATCGGGCTAACCCGCCGTATTCCGGAAGACTTTTATGTCAGTCCGCCGATTCTTCTCCCTGCCTTCCGGCGATGCATTGTCGGAAATGGGACGGTCGGGGCCGTTGCCCACTGTGCGCATGCGTGCCGCCGGAAAGCCGTATTTGTCGATGAGATACTTCTTCACGGTCTCGGCCCGTTCTCGTGAAAGTTCGATATTGTGCCCGCGGTTGCCGGTCGAATCGGTGTTGCCATCGATGTCGACCACGGTGTTCTCATAGGCCTTCATGAAGGTGCCGATCTCGTCGACCACGGCACGTGAATCGATCCCCATCTGGGCTGAACCTGTTTCGAAGTAGATGGAGCGGCGCTGGGTCGCGAATGGCACCGCGCCGGCGGACGGCTCCTTGTACTCGATCGGCGCCTCGGAAGAGGCGGACGAGAACTTGCCGCTCATGGGCTCAAGAAAGCGCCGGTCTACGCTCGACTCCGGATCGTAGTTGCGCTTGATGATGCGCTCCTCGCGATACATCTCCTGCGCCATCTTGAAGATATTGTTGTAGTCGGAATCCGCGCCCCGGGTTCCAAAGAAAGCCCTGTTGTCGGCGTAGTCGGCGAGTTTAACGCCGCCCAGCATGGTTTTGGCGAGATCCTCAGGAATATTGAAATCCTTGATGGTGCCGATCAAGGTGTAGGCCCGGTTGGGTTGCGCCTTGATGAACTCGACTCCTTCGAGCCATCCCTCCGCCAGTTTCACCACGGTCTGCGGGCAGCGTGCGGCAAAGCGATCGCTGACTACCAGAATGTCGGCGATCAAGCGGTTAGCCGTGCGCGTGTCATAAATCTTCTTCGATCCGGGGCGCTTGGTGACAGCGTCGCTCATATCCGGGTCCCAAGCCACAGCCGCGTCCACTTTCTGCTGCGCAAACAAGGTAGCTGGCTCAATGCCGTCCTTGGTATGCACGGCCTTGGAGAAGATTTCGGTGCGCTGCTCAGTGGTCAGCCCCGAACTCTTCAGCCCGTTCCAGAGCAGGAAATGCGATGGCGTGTAAGGGGCGAAGGCCACCGTTTTGCCGGCCAGGTCTTCAATACTGTTAATGCCCTGTTTGCCAATCACGCCATCCGCGCCGCGCGACCAATCCACCATATAGAATGCGTGAGCGCCGAATCCCTTCTCCTGAAACTGCGCATAGTCCTTGGCCCACACGTCCGCGGTCGTGAGCATTACGTCGACATTGTCGGTCGCTAGTGCTGACGAGCCTTCGGTCCAGTCGTCGATAATTTTGAAGGTGACCTTCAGGCCCTTCTTGTCGTAGATCGAGCCCGCCACGGTATCGAGCCCGCCGTTTGCGACCAAGCCAGCGGCACAACCGACCCATATGTTGACCCGCACCCGGGCATTGTTGCAAGCCGAGTCCGACGCCGAAGCCGGCAGTACCAGGGGCTTGGAGGTGTCGACTGGTTCAGTCGCGGCCACCTTGGCGTGCGAGCCGAACAGCCCGCGCACGTTGACAATACCGTATCGATCGAGGCTGTAGCCCACCAGGGCCAGCCCGATCAGGAAAATTAGGATCCATCCGCCCTTCTCAATTTTTACGGCCATGATTTTCGAGAGTTCAGTTCGCCGTTCCCGGCTGCCGACCTCTTCTCCTCAGTTATGTACCTTTTTGGGCTTCTCGCGCCCCAATCGTCTTCTGCGCTGCTTCTTGTGCAGCCTGCGGGGGCATCAAGCCCATTTCGACTTTGAACTGCTTCACGAGTTCGCCGGCGCGCAGTTGTTCCGCTTCTTCTTCGATTTTGACCTTTTGCTGGTCGACGTTGCCCAGCGCCATCTCCATGCGGGCTTCGTTCATTGCCGTCGTTTCTTCGATCTTGCGCACCATCTCGTCGTGCGTGGCGCTGATGCCCGTCACTTCGAACTGCTCCATGACATCGGCAACTTTCTTCTGCCATTGCGAACGCCGGTAGTCGGCGATGGCGTTCAGCGCTTCCTGGGTCTTTCGCTCCTTTTCGAGCATGAACGCCTTCTTTACGGCCATAGCCTTATCGAGGGCCGCATGGGCGGTCTCGAGCTGGCCTTGGGTGCGTGCCAGAGCGCTGCGAGTCTGTTCGAGTTGCACGGCAAAGCTGCCGGCGAGGTCATCACGCCCGGCTTGGATGGCCGCCTTGACTTTGGCAGTTATATTGTTGACGTCGATTTTGTACTTTGCCTCCTCTCTTTCGAGCAAGGTGGCATTTGCCTTGACCATCGCGATGCTTTCGTTCATGCGTGGAACCTGATCGTTCATATCGCGAATGTTCTGTTCCAGAATCAGTTCCGGGTTCTCCGCGACGGAGATGAAGAACCCGAAAAAAGAACGCATCATGCGTGAAAGCCGTTTGAACATAAGGGACTTCCCCTCCTTGGGGCTATTTCGCCCCTACGGTTTCGGGGCTGGTGGGTGGTTTGATGCTTGTGTTCCGCGTGGCGCAGAGGCAACGGCGCCGGTCGTTATCGGATTGTCCACAACAAAATAAGATACGGATTCGGAGATTTTTTGTTCCTCCTGCTGCTTCTGCAGCCGCCAGGCATAGAAACGCTCTTTCTCCTTAGCAACTTGGTCGTTGTTGGCCTGTATGCGCGCCTTGTGTTCCCCGACAAGCCGATCGAGATCAGCCTGGATTTGCGCGTTATCACGCTCTTTGGACGCCTGCAAATCATCCAGGGCCTTCTGTTGTACGCGCTCGAACCCATCCAGGGCGCGATCGCGCTTGACCGCGTCTTCGACGACTTCTTCGATCTTCACGCCGGCGGCATCCAGGGCCAGAAGGATGGAATTCTTCTTCACTTCTGCCGGAAGCGCACGAATCCGTTCGCTCTGCAGCATCTCAGAGATCTTCCCGATCGTATAGCCGTGCGCGGGCGGCTTAATCTCCGCCGCGGCATAGATCTCGTCAAATCCGGCGGCCGTACTAACAGGACCGGTAAAAGCGGGCTCGGCTGCGACCGAAGCCGCGATCTCGGCGACACTCTGTGCTGCGCTACGAGACGGTGGTGCCGTGTCCTCAGCAGTGGTGGTTGTCTCCGGAGGGTCGAGCGAGACAAACGCGTTGTACCAGCGTTTACTCATATGCGCCTCAATCGTTCGCCAGTCTATCATGGCGACCTAGCAGAGACTAGTTCGCTCAACTGGTTAGATGCATAAACCCGAAGCCTAAAGCGAAAGCGCCAAAGTGGCGTTTCCTTGCGCTCCCGACTGCTTTTGGATATTCAGATCAGATTACAACCCCGGTGCCGCGGAACACTTTTCTTCGTGGTACGAACGGCGGAATTGGCGGAGGCTGTAGGAGGGGGGTATTGCTCGCCCAGAAGCTCATAAATGCTCGCTTTTCCCCGGTTCGATAATAGTGGGTCAAATACGCAAGATCGCATGCGGCATAGTCGGAAAACCACTGGTCGATGCCGGTGATTCCGAATTCATGCAGCATAGCGAGTCCGAGACGCGCTGCCTCCCGCTCATATTCCATGATTGCCGGTATGGTTTCGGCATCTACTGGTGGCTGACGCAGTCTGCCGACCTCGAATGAGCCTGGCGTTACGTTCCATTGGACGGTATGCCCGAACAGGTGCGCCAGGAGAAACAGGCGCTGTTCCGGGGTAACCCTCGGATCGATATGAATCTCAGCGCCATCCAGATCGGCGCTGAACTCCTGGGGGAAATCTCGCGACACAACCCGCAGGTGGTAGCGGTGGACGAGGCATTCCAGGACAGCAGTGCAGTACTCTGCGAAATCAGATTCCCGCATTCCGTGGTCATTAAGCCTCGCTTCACGTTCGTCCATAGTTCCGGCAGAATCATTCCCGTTAATTCAAAGTACTCCCACCCGTAATGCTACGCTCCACGCGGGCGCGTGCGGCCACGGCACCGAAGCTTATCGGACGGGCTGGCCCGCTTTGGTCTTACGCTCCCTGAATCGACGGAGCTTGGCACGGTTCCCGCAAATCTGCATTTCGCACCACTGGCGCGAGCCATTGCGGCTTTCGTCCAGGAACAGCCAGCCGCAGTCGTCGCCGGGGCACTGGCGTAGTGAGGCTACGGCGGATGATGCGAGAAACGTCGCGGCGGAGTCCAGTACGCTCCAGAGGATTCGATCGAAAGAATTCGGTTCATCCCAGGACCACGCGAAAGCCGCGTTCCGAAACTTCAAACGCTTGTGAGTCTGCGCGTTGGCCAACTCGAGGTTGAGCACAACCATATCGGACGCGGTGGGAGGCACTTCTTCGAGCAAGCATTTGCAGATTCGATAGAAGGCCTCGCGCAGCGTGATCGCTCGATGGAGCGCGCCCCGAGCGTCGGGAGATTGGCTTGCCGAGCTGCGTGCCGCCTTCCGCGCCTCTAATCGGCTCAGCACCCCAGCGGATTCAGCCCATTGCGCCAAGTCTTCGAAGGCGTTGAGTTTCTCGGTTAGAACCCGGTATCGAAACCCTCGCTTCGCGTCAGATCCGACCCGTCCGCCGACGGTATTGACGAAGTCGAGACAAAGCACTCCAGCAATGAACTTGAACTTTGGTTTGGTAACCACTATTCGCAACTTGACTGGTTACGGATCCGCTGTTAATATCGTAACCACTATGAACAGATTAGCAGGTTACGCAATGGTTCTCGCGACCGCAGTGGCGGCGTACGGCCAGCAGCCGGTGCACACAGCAGCCGAGGTTCTCAAAGGGAACTTCGATTACATCAACCAAAAGGTCCTGGAAATGGCGCAGGATTTCCCGGCAGAGAAATACGACTACAAGCTGAAGCCGGAGATGCGGACGTTTGGAGCGGTGATCGTGCACATAGCAGCGGGCAACATCTACGCTGGGAAGGCGGGCAAAGGCGAGAAAGTAAAGTGGGACGATCAGGAGCAAGACCCGGCCAAATTCCCGACCAAAGCGGCCTGCGTTGCGCTGTTGAAGAAGTCCATTGAAGACGCGAATGCGGCCTTGAAAGTAAACCCCGAAGGCCCTGCGAAAAACATGCAGCCCTTCTTGTCCGTGCTCCAGCACTCTTCCGAGCATTACGGTTTGCTGGTTGCGTACTATCGAGCGAACGGGTTGGTGCCGCCCGAGTCACGACCGAAGAAATAAACCTGTCGTCACTTGGTCAATGAGGGACGGCGGTTTTTGAGCCAGGCCTTCATCGATGCATTAGCCGCGTTAGCGTTGTGCCGGGACTAGGGCGAGCGATGCTCGTTGAAAACCCTTCAATCCGCTGCTTCGAACTTCATTGCTCCGAAGCTGACCACGCTCTGCGGATCAATCTGCCACTGGTGATAGTGCAGCAGTTCGCCTTTCAGCGGCGGCATAATCTTCAGGAATGTGTAGAACGGCGACGATCCGCACCATTTCAAATCGTCGTGATTCTCCTGGATGAGGTTCCAATAGTCACCCACACGCCCTGCGGCGATCTGCGCAATACGCCGCTCATCGCGTTCTTGCACGCCCAGCATTTCGCCGGCGCCGGCATAGGCTGTTAACGGATCGCCATAGCGGCGGCCCATGTGGGCCATGTCGACGCCCAGCACGAAGCACAGCCGCTTTCCTTCCCGCGCCACCATGTTCCCCGCGACATCGAAGAACTGTTTGACGCGGTCCGTTTCTTCCGGCAGTCCACCGTGGTAAACGCTTTTCACGAACGGGCCGCAGAGAATGGGAAAGATGCGCACATCGGCGCCATATAGATGTTGCAGCAGCACAACCTGGAACTCGATCGAGTGTTCGACTGCGTGGCAGTAGTCCTCCATGCGAACCGCATCGGGCGCCCGCGCCGCCAGTTCATCGATCAAGCCCAGTTCGGTCCGCGTCTCGCCATACGGCGTCACAAACGGCTTCCGCGTCAAGCCGAACCGCTCCGGCGCTCCGTAGTGGGACGTACCGAGAATGACGAACACCCGGTCCGCCGCCGCCTCTTTCGACGGCAGTGCCTGGTAGGCGGCCCGGTACGTGGCCCATCCGCCGTCGGGACTTGCATGCGGGGCGGCAACGGCCAGCACTGCGTCATTTCCCTGCGCGGCGCCGATGCGATCGCTCATCAGATCGGCTAGTTCCACTCCGTCATCCGGGTAAGCATTGCCCGCGAAGATTGCTTCCCTCACCGTTTCGGCAGCAAACTCCGCTTCCCGTGCGGCGCGCAGAGACCGGTACGTATCGTTCTCCAGAAACCCGGCTTGGTCCAAAGCATCGTACAGCTGCCGCTCGATGTCTCCTACCTGAATCTCCCCGGTCACCCGGACCAACTCGGAACGCAGATCGAGCTCCGTTTGCACACCGTCGAAACACTCCAGGCACTCCACCAGAAGGGGTGGAATCAGCAGCGTGGAGTCGGAGTAGTGATAGGGATCGCGGATGAGCAGCCCCGGCCTTGCACTGTCCGGTGACGGCATGAAATCCAGATTGAAACGGATTCGGGGAAGGGAAGACACCGGACCATTGTACGAACCGGATTTGGAAGGTCCGGCTCCGTTTGCATCCGCTTGCAGGCTCCGAGACGCTGAGCTTCGCGCGGGAAGGCTACGGGCGCGGGTGAAAGCCGAGATGAATCTCGGCTCGGCAGGCTAAAGCCTCCGCCCCACAGCCTGAAGGCTGTGCCACGCTCGGTTTGGGATAAGTTGGAATTAGCAGGTGCTGCTGGGAGGTGTCCCATGAATAAGTACGAGCAGCGCTCCCTACAGGAACGCAAGTCCACCATGAGGGTGAGCCTTTCAATTTTTACCGCTGTTGCGGTTCTTCTCTTCGTCGTGCTGGTGATGACGGGCTACATCGGCTCAATACCCACACAGCCGTGGGAAAAAGCCGCTGTGATATTGGCCGCCGTTGTTCTGGTATTCCGGCAAGTGGGCCGCATCGCGCGCCGCAACACGAAGCCCAAGGTGGATCCGCAGTCCGCGCTTCATTTGAACGAGTAGTTCCGCACTCGAATGTTAAGATGGTGAGTTGTCAGGCTCCGGGCTTCGTGCAATGGGCGGCTGTAAACCCCGCCAGGTCCGGAAGGAAGCAACGGTAGCGGCTTAGCTCGTGTGCCGCGGATCACCCGGGGTCTGGCATTTGTCCATCCTTCCACTTCCCATGTATCAAGTCATCGCCAGGAAATATCGTCCTCAGACGTTTGGCGAGTTGATTGGTCAAGAACACGTCAAGACAACTCTCGAGAATGCGATCAGCAGCCACCGGCTGGCACACGGCTACATCTTTTCCGGCCAGCGGGGTACAGGCAAGACCACCGTGGCCCGCATTCTGGCTCGCTGCCTGAACTGCATCCAAGGCCCAACCACGAAGCCGTGCGGCGTCTGTGCAAGTTGCCTCGAGGTCACGGCGGGCAATTCGGTGGACGTCATAGAAATCGACGCCGCGTCCAATCGTGGCATCAACGAGATGCGCGAGCTGCGCGACAACGTCCGCTACCAGCCGGCCCGCGATCGCTACAAGGTATTCATCATCGACGAGGCCCATCAGATCACGATTGAGGGCTTCAACGCGCTCTTGAAAACGCTCGAAGAACCGCCCGAGTGGGCCGTCTTCATGATGTGCACCACCGAAGCGCACAAGATTCCCAACACTATCGCCTCGCGTTGCCAGCAGTTCAACTTTCGCTCAGTTGAATTCTCTGAGCTGGTTGCTCGCATGCAGTACATTGCCGGTGAGGAAGGCATCGAAGCGGACGACGAGACCTTCGCCGTGATCGCGAATGCCGGTGAAGGCAGTGTGCGCGATTCTCTCTCGGCGCTCGACCAGGCCATCGCTTGCTGCGGAAAGACACTGCGCGTCGAAGACGTTCGCGCCTTGCTTGGTGTTTTTGCGGTGGACTCGCTGCGCGCCGTGGCGGAGGCTGTCCTCGAGCAAAACGGACAGCGCATGCTCGAGATCGTTCAGGAACTCGAGCGAAGTGGTCAGAGCCTGCAGCACTACGTGCGCGAGTTGGCCCGCTATTGGCGCAACCTGCTCGTCGCCCGGATCACCGGTAAGCGCACGCCGCTTATCCCGGCATCGGAAAGCGAACAGCAGGCACTGCTCGAGACCGCGCTCCGGTTCAGCGAAGAGGATTTGACCCGGTATCTCAACCTCACGCTCGATCTGTATCGGGCGCTGCAGTTCTCGCTGCAGCCGCGCTTGCATCTGGAATTAGGCCTCATCAAGCTGGTGCAAGCGGGACGCCTGCAATCCATCGAAGAAGCACTGGCCGGCCTCGGGACGCCGCCATCCGGCCCTTCGAAGCCGAAGGAAAGTTCCACTGCGGGAAGCGCATCCATCTCCGCCTCAACGCGCACGACAGCGCCGCGCCCGTCACTGTTTCAGGCACGCGCAGCCACGACGGCTGCCGGACCGCCGGCTCCGAGCCCATCGCGAACCGTAGAGCCCGCCCCCGTGACCGCTCCCGTTTCCACGGGCGATTTGAAGAACGATCTCGCTCGCGCCCTTGCCGCTGCGGGTTTGGACTTCAGCGCCGATGCCCTGCGTCAATCCGAGCTTGCGCTTCAAGGAAACGATCTCTCCATCAAGGCCGCGAAAACGTTTGCTATGGCGTTGAAGGATCCAGGAGTCGCCAAAACGGCAGCCGCCTTCCTTGGAAGGCCCATACGGGTCAAGGTCGAAGCCAGCGACGAAATGTCGGCCGTCGCGCCGGAACCGGCAGCGCCAAGCGTGGAGGAATCCAGCTTGGCGGAGCGTGCGCTCGCGCACCCCGGCGTCAAGAAGTTTCAAGAGCTCTTTCCCGACGCTCAAGTTCGGAAAGTGCGAAATTTGAATGAGCGAGGCTGACAAGCGAAAGCCCTGCGGCTCAACTTACAGGACCGAATATATGAAACTACCCGGCAATATGCAGGCGATGATGAAGCAGGCTCAGCAGATGCAGGCCAAGCTCCAGGAGGAGATCGCCGCCATTCGCGTGGAAGCGTCAGCGGGCGGCGGCATGATTACCGTCAAGATGGATGGCCAGAAGAACGTCCTGGGCGTCAAAATAGACCCCGAAGTGGCCGGCGACGTTGAAATGCTGCAGGATATGGTCATGGCGGCATTCAATGAGGCAGCCAAAAAAGTGGACGAAGCCTCGCAATCGAAGATGGGCGGCATGCTGGGCGGGATGGGGCTGCCCCCCGGACTCTTTTAGTCAACACTCATGGCCGAGTTTGCCGAACCACTGGCTCGACTGATCGCCGAGTGCAAGCGCCTCCCTGGTATTGGCCAGAAGTCCGCTCAGCGCATCGCGTTCCATCTGCTTCGTACGCCCCGGGAAGACGCTGAACGCCTCGCCCAGGCTGTCCTCGATATCAAAGACAAGCTGGGCCTCTGCAAGATCTGTAACAACATCAGCGACGGCGACCAATGCTCCTATTGCCGCGATCCGCATCGCGACCACACCCAGATTTGCGTGGTCGAAGAACCGCACAACATTCTGCCGGTCGAAACCACGCACTTTCGCGGCCTCTATCACGTTCTCCACGGAACCATCTCGCCCTTGCGCGGCATGGGGCCGGAGCAATTGAAGATCAAGAGCCTCATCGATCGTTTGGCTGACGCTGACGTGCAGGAAATCATCCTCGCCACTAATCCAACCGTCGAAGGCGAAGCGACCGCGGTATATCTCTCGCGGCTACTCAAGCCGCTGGGGCCTCGGATTACACGCATTGCGATGGGCATTCCGGTCGGCAGCGATCTTGAGTTCGCCGATGAAGTGACCATGTCGCGATCGCTCGAAAACCGGCGCGAGATGTAGCTGCGTGCGGACCTCGTAATTCTGCTTAGACGCATCCCTCTTCGCTGGCGAATTACATCAGATTGCAACCAAAATGCGGCCGCTGCGCGGTGATTTAACGCCCGCTTGGCGGCATCCTAGGGCCGCTCGGGCGCACTGCGAAGCGGCGAACTATCCAGGCGTATTCGCTTGAGCAATGGAAGCAATAGCTTGCATGCTGATGCATGTTATCTCCGTTCTGGTGCATATTTTTTCAAATAAGACAAACATTATTAAGACTGCTTAAGTATGGGCTTCCAAAGCAATTTCTATGACTATAATCTATATTTATCAATAAGATGCTGTTATGCTGTTACGTTAATTAAATTGACTTAGCCGCGGATTTCCTCTACATTGGACACATAACGATTCTGGTTTGGGTTGGCAACGACGGACCCAATTCCAGGAATCGTGCTCCTCGCCGAGTAGTTTCAATCTTCCTCGCCGTAAGATTTTTGCACACCAAAGTATGGACCCTTTTTTAGACAGGTGCTACATCTCTGTCTCACGCTTGGTGCTCCGTCGGCCCGAAGTTAACCTACAAACCTTTAAGGAGAAATTTGTATGAAAATCCAATCTGTTAAATCAATGATCGCTGCTGGTTTACTGACTCTGACGGCTGCCGCAGTGGCTCCGGCTCAGTCCGCATACTCGCTGCTCGTGAACGTCCCCTTCACATTTATCGTGGGGGGAACAAAGCTGGCTGCCGGCGCCTATTCGATTCAGGAAGAGTCTGAAAACGGCCTCATCCTGATCCAAAGCCGGAATCCCGGGCAACAGTCCGTCGCCGTTCTCACAAGGACCGGCGGCAGCTACCAGGCAACTGAGGAATCAGGCCTCGTGTTTGAACGCAACGCCGATGGCGAAGCGGTTCTCAGCAAGGTCCAAATACCCGGCGAGCCTGAGCGGCTCCTGGGCGTTCATACTGCGGCAGCCAAGACGACGCTTGTCTCCGCCAAATAACGAACTGGTTTAAATAAAGCGAGCGCCCCTGCGGTTTGGCAAGGCTGCCAGACTGCCGGGGCGCTTTCCATTTTGCCCAGTGCGTTCGGGGTTCGCCCAGTAACCAGCCCCCAATCCGGTCGAGAACTCGAAATTTTGTTTGAGTGGCTGCAACCGCTCGCACACCACACCTTGTCTTAAGGGCGAGGTGAAAGAATTATGAGCGCCACAATCGGCGATGGTATGACGGCACTCGCGTTGGCGGGGGGCATCGTTGGTTACCTTTACGTGATGCACCGAAGCCGGCAGAAGAGGATCGAGATCATTCACCAGGAGCGGATGGCGGCGATGGAAAAGGGAATACCCTTGCCGGAGTTTCCGCTGGAGCCGGCGCGGGAACATCGTCCGCCGGATCAGCGCGTCCTTCCGATTCTGGGAATGGTCCTGTTCACTCTTTCGGTTGGAACCATGATCGTTCTCGGTATGCTTTCGGCTCAGTCCCATGGTTGGGTAGCTCCTCTACCGTTCGCGTTTTTGGGCATGGGCCTGCTTGCCTACCATTTCTTGCAGGCCAAGCCCGGGCGTTAACGGTGGAGGAGAGCGATTCCCAGCTCGTGGCCCGCGCGCAGAGCGGCGAACAGCAAGCCTTCGCGGAACTGGTTCGCCGGCATAGTGCTCTGGTGTTTCGCCTCGCCGTTTCGATTTTGGGCCGGGAGTTTATTCCGGAAGCAGAAGAGGTGGCGCAAGAGGTGTTTCTCAAGGTTCACCACGCGATCGAGTCGTTTCGCGGCGAGGCCGAATTTAGCTCCTGGATCTACCGGATCACGTTCAACCAAGCGGTGAACCTGAAAGCGCGGGTTCGTTTCCGAAGCCCGCACGCGGACGAGACCGTTCTTTATCGCGCGATGAGCCCGGAGCCTGGACCGTACCGGCAGGCTGAATCGGCGCAGCGCGATAAAGCCCTTGCAGAGTGCATTCAGACACTTCCTGAGGTCTACCAGTCGGCCTTACGACTGTACTATTGGCTGGACGCAGGAGTAGGCGGAGTGGCGGAATTGCTTGGCGTTCCCGAGAATACCGCCAAATCGTATCTGCATCGCGCGCGCCAGTTACTGCATGGCATGCTGAAAGAGAGAGGATATTCTTGTGACTGAGATGGAACCTCGCGAGGCCGAGATTGATGGTTTGCTCCGGCGCTCTTTGGCCGCGCCTATCCCAAGCCTGCCGCCGGATTTCGGCCAGCGCTTGATGCGCGAAGTGAGCCGAAGTTCAGAGCCGCTCGACCGATACAGCCGGGTTCTGCTCAGCGGTTACGGCCTCATTTCGGTCGTGGCGTGCGCTGTGGTGATGCGTGGCCAAGGGCTCGACTGGGGGATTATATCGGTGATGATACTTGGGCCACTCGCCTTGGTTCCGGCCGCACTCTGGGCGCGGCGTGCAACCAATACAACGATGGGTCAGGGTGCCAAGCCGCTCCCATAGAAGTGTTCGTCAGTGTCCCGAAGTCTCGCTGGAGGAAGCTGAGTGCGATCTCCTCGAACGCCTCTTAGCGTCCGTCGAACGCTGTTATCGCGACGGCCAGCTTGACCGTTGTGATCGCATCAAGGACCGATCTTTCTGCGGCCGGCTTTCGATTCCATACGGATCCCTGTGCCTCGACCACGGCGATGGCCGCCATATTCACGATATCGTTCACCTCGGCGCCGCGTTGAAGGACATGGACTGGCTTTGAAAGACCCATTAGTATCGGGCCGATTGCGTGCGCTCCGCCAATGCGGGCCAGCAGTTTGTAGGCAATGTTGCTCGCCTCGAGATTGGGAAAGATCAACACGTTCGCTCCTTCTCTCAACGAGCTGAACGGGTAGGTTTCCTCAATGATTTGCGGAACCACGGCCGTATCGGCTTGCATCTCGCCATCTACCATGAGGTCCGGCGCTTTGCCCCGGATGATCGCCACGGCTTTAGCGACCTTCTCAGCCGCCGGGTGCCGGGTGCTTCCAAAGTTAGAGAATGACAGCAGAGCAACACGGGGCTCCACATCGAACTCCCGGGCTAGTTCGGCCGCACACAAGGCGATTTCCGCGAGATCCTCCGCAGACGGATCGATATTTACTGTGCAGTCCGCGAGGAAGTACAGCCTGCCATTACCGGTGATGACGAGGTAAAGTCCTGAAACCTTACTGATGCCTTTCCGCATGGTGATGATTTGCAAAGCGGGCCGGATTGTTTCCGGGTAATGGCTGGTCAGCCCGGAGATGATAGCGTCGCTGTCTCCCATGTGCACCATCAACGACCCGAACACATTCGGGCTCGAGACGAGCTCTTCCGCCTCTTTTCGTGTAATCCCCTTGCGCTGGCGGAGTTGATAGAGTTCCTCAATGTACAACGGGCGTAGAGAAGACGCCGCCGGTTCCACTATCTCCACGCGGTCAAGATGCAGGTGAAGTTCGGCGGCTCTGGCGCGAATTCTCTCCTCGTTGCCGAGCAGAATCGGTGTCGCGATCTTCTCGTCAAGCAGGATCTGGCACGCGCGGAGAATCTTGCTCTCTTCGCCCTCGGGAAAGACCACGCGTTTCGGCTTGGTTTGGGCTTTATGGATGATGACGCGCATCACTCCCTGGGCGGTACCGAGACGTCTCTCCAACTGGTCCTTGTATTCGCCGATATCCAGATTTATGCGTGCCGCACCCGTTTCCATGGCCGCCCGCGCAACAGCCGATGCGACCCAGATGAGCACGCGTGGATCGAAGGGCGTCGGGATGATGTAGTTTCGTCCAAACTCCAAACGGTCGACACCATATATGCGGCAAACAGAATCCGGCACGTCTTCCTTGGCCAAGTCGGCCAGCGCGCGAGTGGCGGCCAGCTTCATCTCGTCGTTAATGGTGCTGGCGCGGACATCCAGTGATCCACGGAAGATAGAAGGAAAGCCGAGGACGTTATTCACTTGGTTCGGGAAATCGGATCGCCCCGTAGCCATGATCAGATCAGGCCGGGTCCGGACTGCAATTGGATACGGGATTTCGGGATCCGGGTTCGCCATCGCGAAGACGATCGGGTTCGGCGCCATGGCCAGAAGCATTTCAGGCGTGACGCAGTTGGCGGCGGAAAGGCCAAAGAACACATCGGCGTTATGCATGGCATCTGCGAGCGTCCGCGCCTCGGTTTCAATGGCGAATCGGGCCTTATACGGGTTCATCCCTTCGACCCGGTCTTTCCTCAATACGCCCTTGGTGTCGCACATCGTCACGTTTTCACGGCGAACTCCGAGCTTGATGTAGTGTTCGGCGCAGGCGATGGCGGCGGCGCCCGCCCCGTTGAAGACGACGCGAACCTGATCGATCTTCTTCCCCGCAATTTCAAGCGCGTTAAGCAGCGCGGCCCCCGATATGATGGCTGTCCCGTGCTGGTCATCGTGGAACACGGGAATACTCATTGATCGGCGGAGTTCCTCCTCGATCTCGAAGCACTGGGGAGCCTTGATGTCCTCGAGATTGATTCCCCCGAAGGTCGGCTCCAGCAGTTGGCAGGCACGCATGACCTCCTTCGGATCCTCGGTCGCCAGCTCGATATCGAAGACGTCGATATCCGCGAAGCGCTTGAACAAAACTGCTTTCCCTTCCATCACGGGCTTGCCTGCGGCGGCTCCGATGTTGCCCAGCCCCAGCACAGCTGTGCCGTTGGTTACGACCGCAACGAGGTTGGCCTTGGCCGTGTATTTGTAGATAAGGTTGGGGTCGCGCTGGATCTCAAGACAGGGAACAGCAACGCCCGGAGTGTAGGCCAAACTCAGGTCGCGCTGGGTTAAACAAGGCTTGGTCGGCGTAATGGCGATTTTGCCGGCCGGTGCTGCTGAATGATAATCCAGAGCATCTTTGTCACGAATCATGGAGTGCCTCCTCGACATAGCTTTCAGCTTTGCCTCGGGTCACCGGGTTCCAGAACTATGGGTGGCTCATAAACTGCACATTGCTGAGTGTCGGCGCTTGCACCAAATCTGATTCAGGATCGCGAGTTCCGGCACACCCTGATTCTACGCTCGCCAGACAAATATTTCTTGCCCTCGGATTTTCCTGAGAGATCCTGGATGGAACAACGAAGGGCGATCACTGCACACAACCCCTTCCGCAACATCGCCGATACTCGGACGGGAATCTGATGGCCAGACGAGAGGCCCACGTTGCCCCGGCACCTGTGTATCATGACGATTACGAGCCTCAACCTATTTGGTCTGAACAGCGACGGGGCGTTCCATGGGGGCGCTGGCCGAGCTTGAGGGCCCACTCATCAGTCTTAGACGTATCTGTGTCTCGACGCATCTTCGGCGTTGCGGCTGCGCACGACCGTTGAGTAAAGTGACCAATTGAAGCCAATCTACAAAACGAGAAAATCAAGCGGCAATCTGCCGGAATTGAGCCCCAGCGGGTCAGGAAAGGGAGTTCCCGCCCGGTCATCGCCTGCGGAGTCGAACGACCCAAGCAACTTGCTGTTTGCCCTGATCATGGTAGCCTCCCTTTTTTTCATCTGGGGATTCTGCCACGCCATGCTGGACGTGCTAAACAAACACTTCCAGAACATCCTCCAAGTTAGCAAGGCGCAGTCGGGGTTGATCCAGACGTCGGTGTTTGGCGCCTATTTCCTCATGGCTTTGCCTTCCGCCCTGCTGATCCGCCGAATCGGGTACCAGAAAGGCATTTTGCTGGGATTGGTAGTGGTGGCCATGGGCGCGTTCCTGTTCGTCCCCGCCGGGCTGTGGTTCAAGACGTTCGAGGCGTTCCTCTTTGCGCTCTTCATCCTTTCCAGCGGGCTCGCATGCATTGAAACTGCGGCGAATCCTTATGTGACCGCGCTGGGTCCAAAAGACGGCGCCGCCGCCCGGCTTTCGACTGCCCAAGCCTTCAATTCGGTTGCCTACATCATTGCTCCGACCGTGGGCGGCGCTCTGATTTTTGGAAAACGTCACGAAGCCGGAACCCCGGTGGATTTTGGCGGGCTGCTCATACCTTACGTCGTTCTGGGCTGCGTGGTCCTGGTTGTGTTCGGTGTCTTCTGGTTCATCAAGCTGCCGAGCATTGACGGGCAGGGCAAAGAGTCTGCAGCGCAGGATCCATCGGTTCACAAAGCCCCGCTGATCCGGCAGCCCCACTTCACTTGGGGCATTGTCACCCAATTTCTCTACATCGCCGCCCAAGTGGGAGTGAACGCTTTTGCTGTGAACTACATCCTGGAGAATGCCATCACCAAGAATGCCCTGGGTGCGGTGGTTACCGATCCGCTATTCGCCTGGTATGGCTCTGTCACAAGAGCGGCCCGGCCGGAGGCAACGGCTGCCTATGTGATAACCATCGCGATGGTGCTTTACGCTACGGGGCGTTTCACCGGGGCGGCTATCAGCCGGGTCATCAAACCCAACCTACTGCTTTCTTTGTACGGTATCGCCAACTGCCTCATTATCCTGTTGATCATGGCCGACATCAAGCAGGTTTCGTGGCGCATACTGCCGTTCTGCTGGCTGTTCATGTCCATCATGTTTCCCTTCATCTTTGCCATGAGCCTGCGCAATCTGGGAGAGCGAACCAAAATGGCCGCCTCGTTTCTGATCATGTCGATCGTTGGAGGCGCCGTTGCCCCTCCCCTGATGGGGTATTTGGCGGATCGGTATCACAGCATGGCCATCTGCTTTATCCTGCCGCTGATCGGCTTCCTGGCCACGACCGTTTACGGCTTCGTCTACCCCCGTCTGCTGGAAAAGTCGGCTTCTGCAGCCGCCTGATGAGACGTCGCGCGTGCGAGCGCGTTCCGGTCGATGTTGACCAACTGTCCGGCTAGAGGAAGCGTGGGTGCGATCTCCTCGAACGCCGTATCTTGGGAGGGATCCGCCGCGGCACATGATCCAATCATTCTCCGAGTAACGCGTAACCGGCCGAAGCCTAACGTCGCAGAGCCGGACTTTGTCACGGCTAGAAAAGGTTGAATTGAATCTGCACGCCGCCGGAGCCCTGCAGGTCCAGAGTGCTGGGCTGGCCGGAAGTGCTGGTCACTGATGTTTGCAACTGGATGAACAATTGCACGTGTCCGCCGGTGTCGGGAACGACGAAGACAAGCTGCATGCCACCCACCCCTTGAACCATCCCCGCCGGCTTGAGCGTGACGGTACCCGAGGCAGCGTTCACCGAGTCCTCGATCCAACTCGCTCCGCGGACCACCTGCGCGAAGGCCTGGTACTGCAGCGCACCTTCCAGGAACGGCTTGACCCACGCCAGTTGGAGCGCGCCCTGCACGTTGGTCACTGTCGCCTTGGGATCGGAGAGCTTCAATGTGCCGTCAACGATGCTCCCGTCCTGGGTTACTACGAACGAGACCGATCCCTGGGCGCTGATCTCGAATCCGGATTGGCCCTCCGGGTGGATCGGCACCGTGATTTGTCCGGTGACCTGCCAAGTGGGCGGGTCCTGGCTGTTGGCCGCGCCCCTGCTCACCAGGGTACGGTGGCCGGTGAAGTTGAGCTGCGACTGCAACGCCACGCTTGGCGCCGCCAGCTTCTTACTCTTGTCGTCGATGGGCTTCGTCTCGGGCGGCCCGCCGGTCAGCTGGTCCTGCTGATTCTGCCGGCGATTAAGTATGTTCCCGGTCACTTCCCAGACGTGGTCGCGACTGAAGGTGAAGCCGGCCTTGTTGCCTTCGGAGATGAATGTGTCGAGCACATCCCCGTAGCGCATGTCCTTGCCGTTGAAGAAGACGATGGCGTCGTCGCCGTAGATGCGCGGTTGGCTCTTGTCCCTCTGCAGATTCAGCTCATAGTAAGAGAACCACGACCTGATCGCCTCGTCATTGGCCTCCTGCACCGTGCTCCACGCAAACGGCAGTGTCTCGCGATAGTGGGGCACGAAGGTGGCCGTAACCTGCTTCGCGTGGCGGCTGGAGCGAACGGCGCCGCTGACGATGCCGCCCTGCCGGTCCGCCAGCGCGAGCAATTCGTTGCCGAGCTTCGCGGCGACCGCATCGGCGGTGAGTCCGGGCTTAGGTTGCGTCGGCGGAGTATTGAGGCCGAGCGCAGTCTGCTGCGGCGCAGGGGGGACGGGCACCGGGGCCGCCGGATCCAAATTTAATTTCGGTGCGAATAGCTGCGAGGCGAGGCTCCTGCACTCCACCGAGAGCTCCGTTGACGCTCTGATGTAATCGCCGGCGGCCCTCTGCGCTTCGTCTGACATCCCCTGCGACGGTTTCGCTCCCGCCGCGGTATCCAGCGCCTGGTTGGCTGCGTCGTAGGCAAGCTTGGCGAGATAGGCTGCCTTATAGTCTTCGACCAGGCTGCGAAAGTCCTCGTCCGCCTTGGGTCTGCGCGAATCGGCGAGCGTGGGGCAGGCAGCGAGCAGCCCGGGCGGGAAGTTTATCGTCGGCCGCCGGAGGTTCTTTTCCAGGATGCGGGCGATCGCTGCCGGCTGCTGGCTGACCCGCGCGCTCTGGCCCGCCAACATCGCGGGCGCCGCCGCGTCCGCCTGTAGTTCGGCGGCATCGCCCGGTTCGGTCATCCCATCGGGAAGGCCGCCCGCATCCGCTTGCTGCACGGTATGCGCGACTTCGTGGGCGAGGATGCGCTGCCCCTCCCGTGATACGGGATCGTATGCGCCGCCACTGAAATGGATATCCTGACCGAGGGTGAAGGCCTGAGCGCGGGCGGCCTGCGCGGCGCGCGCCGAAGCCAAACCTGTGTGTACCCTCACCGCGGACAGGTCGGCGCCGAGCGAGCCTTCGAATCGATCCCGCAGCGACGCAGGCAGCGCTTGGCCGGAGCCACCGGCGGCGGGCCGCTCGGAAGGTGAATAAACAGCGATCCGGCTGAAGTCGTGACCAAAGCGGCGGATGTCTCTTTCGGTCGTGGGTTTCTCGAACCAAGAGCAGTCCATGGCACGTCCGGCAGCCACTGACCTACCGCCTACCGAGGGCTTGGCGGACAGATCCTGGTGAGGGGGCTTCTGAGCGAACGCGCGCATGGTTCACCGATTGTTTCGACTATAGAATACCTGAACATCGACATTCACGATCGCCGTGCAACTGGCTGCACTGGCGCACGAAGTGCGGATCTTGCATCGAGACCTGAAGCTCGAGAACATCACCTGTGCACCTCGCGCGTCGTCTCGGAGACGTATTTTTGGCGAATTCCTGAAATCACGAAGTTGTCGATTTCAGCCAGGGACCAACACTGGTCGTAAGATGCCTCGTCCTGCCGCCAAAATCGCAGCAAGCCCTACGCAATCACCATCAGCGGTGTCCGCTCCTGCAGACACTGGCCCGACACTCCGCCGATCTCGACATCAATCAACTGGTTCGACTCGCGCACCTGCGCCAGCTCCACTTTGAGATAGTTCGTCGTCAGCGCCATGCCCCGCTGCTCGAGCGTCACCGCGGGCAGTACTTTGCCTGCCATCCTCCGCCGGAAGGCCAGGTTCTTCTCGTCCGAAAGGTCGCGCAGCTGCCGATTCCTCTCTCGCCGGACCTCCATCGGAACCGCGCCGTCGTACTCCGCTGCCGCTGTGCCCGGGCGCTCCGAATAGGTAAAGACGTGCAGATAGGTGAATGG
The DNA here is from genome assembly GCA_963740005.1 of uncultured Acidobacteriaceae bacterium. Classification (GTDB taxonomy): domain Bacteria; phylum Acidobacteriota; class Terriglobia; order Bryobacterales; family Bryobacteraceae; genus CAJCIT01. Next base: position 122,882 of record CAVUCO010000019.1, read on the forward strand.
CTGTTCCGCGACAAACTCGATGGTCTGGCGGATGTCGTCCTCCGTTTCGCCGGGAAAGCCCACCAACACGTCGGCGCCAATCGCGGCATCCGGCATCAGGTCGCGAGCCAATGCCACGCGGGTTGCGTAGTGGCGCGTCCGGTATTTCCGGAACATGCGCTTCAGCACGGCGTCCGACCCCGATTGCAGCGGCGCATGTACGTGTTTTGCGAGGCGCGGTTCCACCGCTACCAACTCCAGCAGATCGCTGCTCCAATCCATCGGCTCGACGGAGCTGATGCGCAGGCGCTTCGTATCGGTTTCCCGGAGAATTGTTTGCAGAAGATCGGGGAAGCGCATGGTGCCCGGCAGATCGCGGCCCCAGCGGCCCAGGTTGATGCCGGTCAGCACAACCTCCGCATACCGCGCCGTCAATTGCTGCACCTGCGCCACGACATCATCCAGCGGCGCACTGCGGCTGCGGCCCCGCACCGAAGGAATAATGCAGAAGCTGCACTTGTTGCTGCAGCCGTCTTGAATTTTCAGATTTGGGCGCGTCCGGTCTTCGCGAATGTCGGCAATGCTGGTCGCGCGAAATTCGCCGGTCACATCGCCTACCAGCACCCGGCCGTGATAGGGCGCGCCTGCCGCGCCGTCGCTCACCAGGTCCGCAATCTGCGCCTTGTGCGAATTTCCCACCACCCAGTGCACGCCGGCAAAGGCGGCGAGTTCCTCGGGCGAGCGTTGCGCATAGCACCCCGTCACCAGTATTTGCGCGTCCGGATGGTCCCGGTGATAGCGGCGAATCAGGTGCCGGGCTTCGGCATCGGCGCTGGCCGTCACTGTGCAGGTGTTCAGCACGATCAGGTCTGCGGCGCCTGCCTCCGCAACAGTCGTCAAGCCGCGCGACTCGAGCGACGCGGCAATGCCATCGCCATCCGCCTGGGATGCCCGGCAACCGAAGCTCTGTATGAAGACGCGCTGCACGCTAGTTATTAGTGTAGAGGGAGTTTCGGCTCAAGGCGGCCGATCGTAGCCCGCCTGTGGCACTAAAATGTCTGGCGATCCCAGTTCCCTACGTCGCCGGGTAATATCCTTCTCTCGCTTGCACCACGGCGCCCTTGCGTGTGGTCGTTACCGCGATTCGCCGGAAGTCGGTTGATTTGTCCTGCCGGTCGGAGACATACCCTAGGCTGTATTGGCTGCGAAGCTCTTCTTCGATCTGGTCGAAGATGTCTTCGATGGAATGCTTTTTGGACACTTCGAAGAACCCACCGCCGGTTTTCGCTGACAGCTCCTTTAGGATCTTCTTGCCGTCCGGACGGTTCTGGCCGCCGCTGGGATAACCGCCGCCGCGGCCCATGCCACCGTGATGTCCACCCATGCCCATGGGCGGAGCATTGCTTCCGTAGGCTTGTTCATCTGAAAACAGGATGGAGTACACCAGCGTGTTCGTCCGTTGCGCCGATTCAATCGCGTCTCCCAGGCTGACCTTGCTGCCGGTATCCACGCCGTCGGTCAGCACGATCATCGCCTTGCGGCCGTCCAGCGGTTTCATCAACTCATCGGAACCCAGCAGCACGGCATCATACAGCGTCGTGCCGCCACCGCCGCCGCCTCGTCGATGGCCTCCGCCCCCGTATCCGCCGCCACCGCCGCCCGGATAGCCTCCGCCACCGCTGGAGGAACCGCCTCCTCCACCGCTACCACCGCTGCCTCCGCCTTGCCGGTTCATGGTAGGCATGCCGACGTCGTCCAGCGACGCCTCCAACCGCTTCTTGGACGAAGTCAAATCTTGCAGCAACTCCACCTCGCGGTCGAAGTGGATGACAAAGCCTTTATCCTTGTCCTCGCGCATCACCTGGTCGAAGAAGCGGTAGCTGGCGCGCCGCTCGTCGCCCAGCACGCGCCGCTGGCTCATGCTGGTATCAATCAACAGGCCCAGTGTCAGCGGCAGGTTCGACTCGCGCGAGAAGTACTGAATGGTCTGCGGCCGGTCATCTTCCTTCAGTTGGAACTCGTCCTTCGACAGATCCTTTAAAACCTGCCCGTTCTTGTCGCGGACCGCGGCGAATACGTTCACCACCTTCACGCCCGTGGAGAAGGTCGGCGGTTTCTGCGCATCCGTCGCCTGAGCCGCATCGGCCGGCACTTTCTTCAGCACCGGAGCAGGCTGTCCCGGCTGCGGAGGCGCCTGATCTGGCGGCGGATTGGCGGGTTTAAATTGCGCCCGCAGGGCCGCCGGTAGTAACACCGGGATCGCCGCAAACAGGAAGCCGCGGCGGGACGCAGCGGCCGGATTCACGGCCGTCCTTGGGCTGAGTGGGGCCTTCGACATTAGGTCTGTTTTTTCTCGCATCTACACTTTGATCGAAACGATGCCGGCGCGGCTTCCATGGTTTCGATAATCAGTGTAAAGGTGGGCAAAGGTACCCCAGCTGTCCCGGATGCGATACTAAGGTTTGCCTGCGCGGTCGGGCAGCCGCTGGATGGCCCGGCTTGCCGGGTTGTCGAGAGGAAAGTCCGGTCTCCATAGGGCAGCATGCCGGCTAACGGCCGGGGGTTTGCGCTCAAAGTGCAAGCTACGGATAGTGCCACAGAAAATATACCGCCCGGCGGATTCGTCCGCCGGGTAAGGGTGAAAAGGTGCGGTAAAAGCGCACCGCGGCTCGAGCAATCGGGCTGGCAGGGAAAACCCCATGTGGAGCAAGACCAAATAGGGGAGGAGGAGCGGCCCGCTCCGTTACCACTTCCGGGTAGGTTGCTCGAGCCTGTCAGTAATGGCAGGTCTAGACGAATGGTTGCCGCCCGCTTCGGCGGGTACAGAAACCGGCTTACAGACCGCGCAGGTTATTCTTACTTTGTCCCAAGGCGAGATTTGCCCAGGTGAACCTCCGCCTGGAGACAGCTGGCACCATTTACCTCCGCAAATGCCTCGGCGCGACGGGAACCCTGATGTACCGGCTCGCATACGCCGTCGCCGCTACAGCCGAAATGCCCAGCGGCACCAAAGCAGGTCCCTTCGGCAGAGTGGGAATAACAACGCAGACGATGATGATGATCAGGGTAAGCGCGAATGTGGAAGTCCCTTCCTCTTGAAATGGGCCGAGCTGAAAGAGCCCGGTAATCGGAACACAAAGCACCAGCACAACTACTCCAAGCGGTCCAAAGGTCGTCCAATGGCGGAGACCCGCGCACGCCAGCAGAATCAGCCCCAGCAGCAGGAGCAACGTTACCAGCTGTCCGCAGAGGATTTCTTTGCGGGAGAAAAGCGCGCTGTTGGCGGGCCTGATACTTAGCACGAGTGTGCTCAGCGGCACGTAGAGCGACCGAAAATAGATCGGCACCATGATCAGCGAGGCCGCATAGCAGGCTGTCATACCAACCAGGGGCAACAAATCGCCGTCCACGATCTGCCGAAAATAGCCGCGAAAAATCAGGAGCCAGAATAAGAAGACCCCGATAGAAAGCTGGAACAGAGTATCCGGATCTTGTTTTGCGACCAGTGTGCGGTGAAGCCAGCTTTGCTCATGGAGGATGACGAGTAACGATCGTCGCAGGTTTTGAGCGTTCGGACTCAAGCGAAGAGCTTGCCGGTAGTGCTTTTCGGCATCGGCAAGGTTATTTTGAAAAAACTCGATTTGGGCCAACTGAGTATAGCTAGCGGCGTTTTCCGGATCGATGCTCAACGTGCGTATGGCGTTATCGCGGCCGTCGTAGAGCCGGCCTGCTTCGACCAGCGCTCGCGTATAGATCTGGCACACTATGAGACACTCGGGGTCAAGTTTCAATCCGAGCGCCACTGCGTCAAGCGCCTCGGCGGTGCGCTTCACAGCGAGAAGAATCAGGGCCAGCTCGGCGAAATAGAACGGGATAGCGGGGGCAAGTTCAATGGCTTTACGAACGGCCACTTCGGCCTCGGGCAGCCGGCCCATAACCCGCAGCACAACGGCCCGCATGTAATAGCTGGACGCCCGGTGCGGGTCTTCGGCGATCGCCTTTGCGGTGGCCGCATCCGCGCCGTGGTTCTTGCCTTGGCCGAGCAAAGCCTGGGCGAGCGCGCCCCATGCGGCCGCACGATCCACGTCGCCCGCTAGCGCCAGGCGGGCTTCGGCTTCAGCCTCACTGTAGCGCGAGAGTCCATTCAAGATCTGAGCTCGTTCGAGCCGTTTTCTCGGATTGATGTCCACCGGTCAAGCCATTCGGACGCTGCGGAGATACGCCACCAGATCGTCGTAGGCGCCGCCCTCGTTGGCGAACAGCGCGTAGTCCTTGGCGGTCTCGAGCCAGGTTCGCGTGCTGGGTCGAACCTGCTTCAGCGCCGTCACGAAGTCCTTGTGCTGAATCGGCCTGATCTTGCCGCTTTGCATGGACTCCTCCATGGCCAGTTCCGCCGCAGTGTCGCAAAGGTGCGCCAGATCCGCGCCGGAGAAGCCCTCGGTGCGCTCGGCGATCAGGCGCAGGTCGAGCCCTTCAGCCGTGCGCTCCCGCATGTGAAAAGCAAGAATCTCTTTGCGCGGCGCGGCATCCGGCGGACCCACGAAAATGACGCGGTCGAAGCGCCCAGGCCGGCGCAAAGCGGTGTCGACGTCCCAGGGGTGGTTCGTCGCCGCGAGCACAAACAGGCCATCGTTATTCAAACTGAGGCCATCCATTTCGCTCAGCAGCTGGTTTACCAGGTTGCGGCCCGGTTGTTGTCGCTGCAGGCTGCGCTTACGGCCCAACGCATCGATCTCATCGATGAACAGCACGCAAGGCGCGTGGCGGCGCGCCAGTTCAAAAAACTGATGCAGCTTCGCTTCGCTCTGCCCTAGGAACATGTCGAGCACATCGTTCAAACCAAAAGTTATGAAGTGGGCTCCCAGTTCACCGGCCGTGGCGCGGGCGACGAATGTTTTCCCACAGCCCGGTGGGCCATACAGCAGCAGCCCGCCGCGGATCGACTGGCCATAAAACCTGCGCAAGTCGGCGTGGCGGAGTTGGGCGAACAGCGAAAGCTCCAAACGGCGCTTCACCGCGTCGAGTCCGGCCACGTCGGCCAGCTTGAGGCCGGTTTTTTCGACACGCCAGGCTTCGTCTGCCGTTCCGCCTTTCACGGCACGAAGCGGCACGACTTTAGGCGGCCTGACAATTGTTTCCTCTTCCTTTGACGCTTCGTTAACGACGGGTTTGGGAGCCGGTGACGTTGGAATGGAGTCGCTAGGAGCGGGCGTTGCCGGGGCTGCGTTGGAAGCTTCGAGCGCAGCCCGCAGCCGCGCGTACCGTTGCGCGATGTCGCCCTGTCCTGTGGCCGTGGCGGCCATCGATGCCGCCCGCAGAGCCCCCAGGTGATCGGGTATCGCCGAGAGTACTGTCGACGCGTGCTGAAGCGCCTCAGCCGGACGGTTGGCCTTAAGCAGCAGTTCCGCCAAATGGGCCCGCAGCTCGTGGTTTTCCGGCGCTGCGGAGAGAGCGGATTCAATGGCCGCAATGACGGCTTGAGATGGCGTGACCATGATCGGAGGTTCTATCGTAGCGCGATTTTTTGCCTTCGAATCCGGAGCATTGGCTCGCGGATGATCGCCGATGAACAGCGCATGGCTTTCGGTCCCCCTGAGGAATGAAAACGCCTTGCGCGAGGTTGGGAGGCGCCCCGATATGAGCAGCGCTCCACTACTGCCGCGCCCCGGACCGCTCTCTGCGCTCATCGGCTTAATCCGGTTAAAATAGCCGAACAGGGATCGAAAGCAAGATGCGCAAAGTGGTCCTCGGCGTCGGCATCAGTATCGACGGCTACATCGCCCGCCCTGACGGCGACGTCGATTTCCTCTTCAGGCCGAAAGATTTCTCCATGGCGCCCTTCTTCGCTACCGTAGACACGGCTATTATGGGCCGCAAAACCTACGAAGTTGGACTTCGGCTCGGCGGCACGTTCGGTTACGGCCTCGGCTACTACGTTTTCTCTCGCACACTGGCGGCCGGCCAGCGCGGCGGTGTCACCTTCACTCGCGAAGCGCCAGCGGCTCTCATTGGCGAGATCCGCAAGCGGCCCGGCAAAGACATTTGGCTGATGGGCGGCGGAGAGCTGGCCCGCGAGTTCCTCCAAGCCGATCTCGTCGACGAACTCCGGCTCGGCATCGTTCCCGTCTTGCTGGGGGAAGGCATTCCCCTCTTTCCCGCCGGCTTCCCGCAGTGCAACTTCGCCCTTATCGAGAACAAGACGTATTCCAAAGGCCTCATCGAGATCAAATACCGGCGCTTCCGCGCAAAGACCAAGCGAAAAGCTGGTGCCTAGGGCTGTCCCGGTTCTCCCGGTTTCTCCTGGCCAATCGGGGCACGCGAACGTCAGAGTCCCTTTTAGTGATCAGGCGTTCCATCCGACCATCGTCGGACCGGAACCATGAACGTAGTCAGGTGTTCCCAGGTGGCGTTGGATGCGAGGATCGGAGAACCCGGCAGATCCGCTCCCCATGCTGCCGGTTCGGTTTGTGAATAGAAAAACATCAGGTGGGGATGCCAATGTCCGTCAGTGTCGCTCAGATAGCCCTGCTTGGAGAGCATGTAGCACATCGCGCCCGGCTCCATCGCAGGCAATTCTTTCTTATCGATGGCGGCGACGATGGCTTCCGTCATCTGAGCCTTCGTGCGGCCGGCTAACACCAAGTCTGTTTTCTTGATCGTGCGTGGAAGGTAGGAATGCGCGGCGGCCGCATTGAAGCAGATAGGACCACGTAGCTTAGGATTCCAAAAGTTCGGATCATCGATTGGAGCAGTCCATGAACGTTCCACGATACACACGAAACTGTTCTTCCCTTTAATAGCAGTTTCGTAACCGTGACGTCCAAGAACCAGGACCTCGGCATCGCGCGAGATGGACTCCGGCGCCGCACTGCGCGCCAGCGCGATCTCGGAAGCCCGATCCTCCATCAGGTATTGCTCAAGGGGAGCCATGTTCGGATACGTTGCTTTCGCATCTTGGGCTGTCACGCGCCACGCTGTCCCGAGCATGACAGCCACGGCAATACCGCTCGCAGTGATTAAACCAACCTTCCTTCTATGCATGGTGTTGCTCCAGTGACTGATGACAATGTTTTACATTGATATCAACTTATTATAGGGGTATTTCTTGGCACGGTGGGTTGATATCAATATTATTGTGGTATGCCAGTGGCTACGAAGCCGACGTTTGAGACGACAGTTGAGGTCCGGGATGCTTGTCTCTGCCTCCATCTACAACGTGCGGCCAGGGCGGTAGCAAGGCGGTTCGATGGCGCGCTGCGCCCGGTCGGATTAACGAACGGCCAATTCTCGCTGATGATGTCCCTGAATCGTCCAGAACCACCTGACATGGGGGGGGTAGCCTCGCTACTGGGGATGGACCGAACGACATTGACGGCAGCCCTCAAACCCTTGCAGCGCCGGCGTCTGCTGAAGACGACGGTCGACCCAGAGGACCGCCGCAGCCGTATCCTGGCGCTCACGCCGAAGGGTCGCAGTTTGCTGGCACGCGCTGTTCCGATTTGGAAGAAGACCCATCTTGCCATCGAGGCGGTTCTTCCCGATGCCGACCCAGAGCGCTTCCGGAAGAACCTGCGCGCCGTCTCCTGACTATTCAGTGAGAAGAAGAGCCAATGGTCCTTTCGAATTTCAGAGCTGTATTTTCTGAGGAATCTCGGGGACAGTGTGCTCTGGAAGAAAGCCTAACACCAGGCATGGCTGGATTACCGACGACAACGCATTCCTAATCCTGATGGAGTTCATGGATATCCACTGATTATTCAGTGAGGAGTGCCAATAGTCCTTTCGGATTTCGGGGCTGTATTCTCTCTCTCTTGAAACGAGTCGAGCATCCTTGGGCGCGCTGGCATCTGGATTCTGCCGAAGTGCAACGGGCGATCCGGCTTGTCCACGACGGGCTGCGAGGGACGATCAGTGCGGAAGATCAAACGGAGTTGTTTGTGTCGGGATAACCAAACGCACAGAAACGATAGCCCACATCGTGAGGATTCGCTCTTGGACGGGGCAATGTTGGATTGCTGGAGCTATTGCATCACGCTAAAGAATTCAGACTCGCGCCCGTACTTAAACACAAGGCTATCTCCATCGCTCCCAATCAAGGCCGGTGTGAACTTGAACCCGCCCATGAGCGGAACGCTTACGGGCAACCACTTTGAAGAAGTGCGGTCAAGAACATAGTTCGTTCGGGCGCTAGGTGAGTGGTAATCGATACATATTGAAGCGGTCCCACTGTCTGTGAGGGCCAGCCCCTCGGCCAAATAGAATTTTGAGGCATCGCCGGCGCTACCGGAATACTGTTTCATCGTCATCGTGTCGAGCGAAATCTCGGTATAGGTCGCCTCGCCTTCTCGGGGACCGTACCAACCCAATCGATCTCGATTGGCGACGAGAAGGCCCTGGTCAAGCCGGAATTGCTGATAATGATTAAACTGCGACTGTGGGAACGCCGAGCCGATCAAGTTCCCGCCTCGATCGAAGTGCCTCAAAACATGCGCTTCTTTGTTGACAGCGGGATCCTTCAGATTCAGATTGACCATTTCGAAGCCTAGCGTCCAAATGGTGCCATCCGGAGCGACCGCAACCTCATAGGGGAAATATGGCTCCGTGCGTATCATCCGCTGAGTCTGTCCGTCGGCGGATGTCCAGGCAAGAAAAGGAGACGCCACTCTCGGCGCAGTCCAGGTTTCGCCCGAGAAAACAATCGTGCCGTCTGATTCGCGATCAGAACTAAACACTCCGAACTGGGTCGGTTCGGAATTCTGGAAATGGGCGGTGTCGGTCCATATTCCGCTGCGATCAAGACTATAGAAAACCGGTGGTTGCCCGGCTACGCAATCCATGACGAAGTATCCACCGTGGCTCCACTTCATTCCGCGGTGCAATTGTTCATCGATTGCGTTGATATCTTCCGTCCCGCCTAGCCGGAGCAGACGAATTCCCGCGACATCCGCCCTTACGGCGATCCAGGTGAGAGCAGCGATGCAGAAACTCAAGAGAACGAGACGCTTTGACATTCAGTTTCTCCTGCTATCAATTGAGCCGTGGTCTGACGACGCGGCAGTCTGGGAGTGCGCACAGTTATGGCGCCCGCTAATTAACTTTACCGAAAAATCGACAGCCCTTGGGCTAGGCCAAGCTGCTTGGTTCGATTATGTGACGCAGCACGGACTGTGAGCTTGGACAACCGGGGATAGTCTCCAATCCGTGTTCACCAGTTCTTTGATGCCGAGCGCTTCCGGAAGAACCTGCGCGCCGTCTCTCACCCGCTTTAGCACTTACATAACTACTGAATTCTCACGATTAGGCGCTGGTAGCGCGTGAGCGGCGGCGTTCCGTTGTCAGTCGCTTCCAGAATCACGTGGATCGTCTGGCCAGGCTCGGCGTCATTTGGCACGCGGAAGTTTGTGCTGAGCGCCGCCGGGTCAGAGAACCGGACGTCGCCGGGGTAGGTGCTGGCCGCATTGTCTTCCCACCACGTAACCTTCACGGCATTGTGATCGGGGTCCGAAACTTCTCCCTCCAGACGAACCGTGCTACCGGGTCGCGCGGAGAGTTCCGACGGCCCGTTGATCCTGACCTTCGGCTCATGGTTCGCGTCACTAAATTTTGGAGTTACGGACCATTTCAGGCGTATCGCAAAATCGTTCTGCGCCGCCGCAAAGAATCGGGCATTCGCAGCCGCATTTGTTGCGGAGATCGGCTGAAGACCGGAATCGCCGGGAACGCCTGCTGCCGGTCCGGCAGGCGCAGTTGCGCTCTTAGAATTCTGGTTCGCAATACTTCCAACGGGCGCGAGGCCGATGGCAACCCCTGGATCGTCCGGACCGACGGGCGTGACCGGAGTGCCTCCTATTCCTAGTGCCGGCACGGTCGAAGATCGACTGCTACCTCCCCAGCCGCTCCAATGGCGGTTTTCATAAGCGCGGAGGCCGTTGTCTACGAGATTCAGGAATGTCGGCGTGTCGCCCTCGCCGATGAAAGACCCTTTCTCCTGCGGAGGCATCCAAACCATGTACCGCATAGATCTAAGCTGATCGGCCGAATAACCGGATAGCCCGAAGTAGTCCGTCCGGTCGCCCTTGACCATCTGCTTGCCGTCGCCCCAGACGCGATACATCGCGCCCAAAGGACCCCGGGCCGAAATGTTCTCCCGGGTCCACGCAGCGCTCACGTAAATCTGATCCTCCGGCGCCAGCCCATTGCGTACAAAGTAACCGAAGTCCATGGTGCTCAACTGCCACTCCGATACTTCGGGCCAGTTCGGCTTGATGTATCTCGCGTATGCCCCATCCTGGTCGCCGGAGGGAATGACGATCAGCTTCAGTGACACCTTGTCCCGGATCGCCACCCACACCGGTGTGTTTGCGTACTGATCGTGTATCGATTTCAGCGCGCGGGCAATCGTGCTTTGTCCACCCTGCGCGGTTACGAAAAGCGGCCCCGGCTGGTCATCGAGCAGAAGAGATTTGATAAGGTTCGAGCCTTCCGTGTCCTTAGAGTAGTCGCCTTCAAATGCAACGTTCCCCCACTTGATCTTTGATTTCAGTTCAGCCGGCGGCGGGTAATTGGCGTTGTGAACTTTTAGGTTCGCGTAGACTCTTGCGTACGCATCCACGATGTCATCGATAAAGTGCTCATCTGAAGTCCAGCGCCATGATGTGCACGGGCACAAGCCGAGCCGAGTGTATTCACGTCCGGGAATATATTGTGTTGTTCCTTTGCCATCACCCTTCCAATGAAAGGTGCTGCCGGCATACACCAATCCTTCAATCTGGAAGTCCGAGCTGTAGAGTATCGCGCGGATGAGGGTGTTGTTGTCGTCCAGTTCCGGATCCGCCGTAATGACGACCCGCGGCTTCTGCTGCTGAGCAGTAGCGACGACCGCAACGAGCATGAACACCGTTAGTTTCAACCTCGAAGTTCTAGCATCCTTCATGTCGTCTACCTGGCGAAATGGGACAGCAGCACATTTCCTCTGGGAGTCCTCCGTCGGCTTGCGGTGGGCGCCGTCGACCCACCACGCGACGAGATTCCACGCCATCCTATCTCAATCCGTTCGCGAGGGACCGCGGCCGTTCACCAGCACATCGTTGCAGTTGTTTTCACTCCCTCTGATAGACTCTCGCCATGCCGCTGAGCCGGAGGTCATTTCTCTCGCGGCTGCTGGCAACTCCGCTCGCCGGTGCTTACGCCGCTGCTGCGCGCGCAGCGCCGCCGTCAAAAATCACCCGCATCGAAACGGTGTACTGGAAAAGTCGCGACGACGCTCCCTTCTGGCCGCATTGGACATGGGTCAAGATCGATACCGACACCGGCATCTACGGGATTGGAGAAACGTATCCGCGCAATCCGGCTGAGGCCGCCGTCGTCCACTGGGCGGCTGCTTCACTGCTTGGGCACGACCCGCGCGACATTGAGCGGAGCCACGCCGATCTCTACCGCACCTTCGATTTCCAGGTCACCGGCGGCGCCGAAATCAGGGCCTTGAGCGCCATCGACCTCGCCCTGTGGGACCTGCTGGGAAAGCACCTCGACGCACCTGTGTACCGGCTGATCGGGGGCAAGGCGAATCCCCAGGTTCGCCTTTACAACACTTGCTTCCCCTATAAATACGACTTCAACCTCGAGCCCGAGAAGATTATGCGCGAGCTGATCCAGACCCGCGGCATCAAGGCCATCAAGATCTGGCCCTTCGATGGTGCGGCCAAGCGCAACCGCAACCAGTTCATTACGCCGGATGACATCGACCAGGCGCTACGCCCAGTGAAGAAGCTGCGCGACGCCTTCGGTTCGGAGATCGAGATTGCGATCGAGTTTCACGGGCAGTGGAATGTCCCTTCCGCGATTCGCATTGCGCACGCCCTGGAACCGTACCGGCCGATGTGGCTCGAAGACATGCTCATGCCCGGCAATTTCCTCCAGTATCACGAGCTGGCGGCAGCCACCAGCCTCCCGCTGATAGCCGGGGAACGAATGGCGGGCAAGCTTCAATTCGAGCAACTGCTGGAATCGCGAACCGTCAAGTACGTGATGTTCGACGTCACCTGGTGCGGAGGTCTGACGGAGGCTCGCAAGATCGCCGCCATGGCGGATGCGCTCCAGTTGCCCATCGCACCGCACACCGCCGGCGGCCCGTTGCTTTTCTACGCCTCGACCCATCTGACGACCGCATCGCCTAATGTGTGGATACAGGAAAGCTGCCAGCGGTTTTATGAGCGCGACTGGCCAGCTATGTTGGAGAATCCCATAGCACCGGAGGACGGCTTCATACGCGTGCCGGAGGAAAGCGGCTTCGGCATGCGCATCAAGCCCGAAGCCTGGAATCACCCGGCAGCCGTTAGACAAGTCAGCGGAAGCGGCTAGGCAGGTCCGCGCTACAGCCGATCGGGGCAGTCCGCTGTTTGGTCCGGCGGGGAAGCGAGTTCGAACTACGGAATCTCTATCGAAAAAGTTGTATAAAATCAGGTGGGGTATGTGCACGGGTTTCGGGGAGTTCAGGAAAGGAACACAAACCCGATGTCTCAGATACTTGATGAAGTCCTGGCCGCGAACAAATCCTACGCAGCCACATTTGGAGAAAAGTCCGAGCTGGCACTTCCGCCTGCCCGCCGTTTCGCGATCCTGACGTGCATGGATGCGCGGCTCGATCCGGCCAAGTATGCCGGCCTCGCCGAAGGCGATGCCCACGTAATCCGTAACGCCGGAGGCCGCGCCAGCGATGACGCGATCCGTTCACTGGTCATCTCTTACAAGCTGTTGGGAACCCGCGAGTGGTTCGTGATTCACCACACCAACTGCGGCATGGAACTCTTCACCAACGAGATCATGGCCGATCTCCTTGCCAACAGCCTGGAGACCGCATCGCTGGTGGATGGGAAGTGGAAGGACACGGGCAAGGGCCCCGGATCGTCTGCCGCAAAGGTCATTGACTTCCTGACCATCAAGGATCAGGCCAGGAGTGTCCGTGACGATGTGGCGCGCATTCGCAACCATCCGCTCGTCCCGAAATCCATTCCGATCTACGGCTACATTTTTGACGTGAAGAGCGGGCGTCTGAACGAAGTGCCCGAAGCCAAAAGCGTTGCCAGTGAACCGGCGCCAAAAACGCACGCGCACGCCCACCACTCCTGAAACCGGGACCGGGGCGCTCCAAGGTTTCGCAGACACAATCCGCCAAGCATCCTTGATCGCGGGCCGCGCTTAACGCTGTTCGGTGATCGGCCAGCAACTGCGCCAGTAGTGTCAGTCTGGTCGTGATAGCGTGATCTGTTCCAAGTCACGTCACGAACCGGAGCAACCTTATGATCATCAACCGGCGCCAGTTTGCACAATCCATCGCTGCGACCATTTGCACTTCAGTGCTGAAGGCTCAAGCTCCCGCAACGAATCCGTGGGGCGGTCCGGTGGTGGATTGTCACTTCCATTTGCGCCCCTCGCCGGAATCGAATCTTGCTCATCTCGACGGATGCGGTGTATCGAACGCCGTGCTGTTGGCTCGTGAAAACGCCGTCGAGCAGATCAGAAACCTGCAGACGCAGTATCCGGGACGCTTCCTGGGGTGGTTTGCGAGTGCAGACATCACCAAGCCGGACGCGGAACAACTGCTGACCAATGCCGTGAAGAACGGCGCCATCGGTTTCGGCGAGATTAAGTTTCATGTCGCTGCGGATGGGCCCGAGCTGCGGCGAGCGTATGCACTCGCGGCCGATCTCAATGTTCCTATCCTGATTCATTTCCAGGAGGTCCCACACACGCCAACCGAAGGCGTGTTCAGCACCGGTTTCAAGAACTTCGAGGTGATCTTGAAGGCATATCCCAAGACGCGCTTCATCGGTCACGCCGATGCCTTCTGGGCCAACATCAGCGCCGCCTATGCCAATGATGAGGCCTACCCGACGGGCAAGGTCGTGCCGGGAGGAGTCACTGACAAACTGCTGTCGGATTACCCCAACCTCTTCGGAGATCTTTCCGCGAACTCAGGCAACAACGGCCTCTCGCGCGACCCGGAGTTCACCCGGAGCTTCCTGGAACGGCATCAGGATAAGTTGATCTTCGGCAGCGACTGCAGTTGCAGCGACGGCCACGGCGGCGGCATCTCGCAGGCCAACAACCCGGCCGCAAGCCGGCTGGCAGGCAAGTGCGTGGCTCGGGAGACCTTGACACTGCTGCAAAAGACGGCGACGCCCGCGCAGTTCCGGAAGATGACCTGGGAGAACGCCCACCGTGTTTACAAGCTGCCGCCCGCGAGCGCATAAGATCGAATGCGGGATTCGACTCGGGCTATGTTACTTTGTGATCTGAAATGCGATTCTCCTCTGCGTTGAGAACCGGTGGCCTGAGCACCGCTGTTTTGATGGGCGCGCTATGTTTTTATGCACAAGAGCCGGCCCCGCCCACCCCTGACGCTCTAACCAATAAAGCGAAAGGCGTGCCACCACGAGTGAGTCCCGCCGAATACCAGGCTCACGCCGAGGCCGGAACGGTGACGGTGGCCGCCGAGTTCGTGGGACACTCCGTGCCGACGCCGGACGGAACTTTTTCGTCAGAGGACTATGTGGTGGTCGAAGTCGGACTATTCGGGCCGCCCGATGCGCGCTTTAAACTCTCTCCCGCGGATTTTTCACTCCGCATCAATGAAAACAAGAAGGGGAACTTGCCCAGCCAGCCTTTTGAAGTGGTGGCGCATTCTCTCAAGGATCCAGAATGGTCGCCGCCCATAGATAAAGACGCAGACAAGTCGACCGGCGGCCTCAGCACCGGCGGAAAGCCTGGCCAGGATACCGGCAAACCTCCTCCCCCCAAGATGCCCATACCGTTGGTCCTCGCCATGGATCAGAAGGTTCAAAAGGCCCGCTTACCGGAAGGAGAACGTGCCCTTCCCCAAGCAGGGCTCCTGTTCTTTCTCTATCGCGGAAAGGCCCAGAGCATCCATTCGGTTGAGCTGATTTACAGCGGAGCCGGTGGAAAAGCCACGCTGGCGCTGCAGCCATAGCAACGCGCGGCTGTTTCGCTTGCGATTGACGGGGGCCGAAGCGAAGTGCGGATGATCACATCGAGGAGACAGTTTCTACAAAGTGCCACGGCAACCGGTGCGGCTTGGCTTGCCGCGAGTCAGACTCATTTGCGGGCCAACCCGTTAGGGCTGCCGATCGGTCTACAGTTATGGACGGTTCGAGAAGAACTCGAAAAGAACTACGACGCAACATTGCGCAGAATTGCCCAGATCGGGTACCGGGAGATCGAGTTCTTCGAATTGCCGGCTCCAATGGCTACCTATCGTAAGAAGTTTGCCGACGCCGGATTGAGCTGCGTTAGCGGGCACTTCGAACTGGACAGCTTCAAGAGCCAGCAAACCATCGATGCCGTCAATGAGCTTGGGCTGCGCTACATGATCGTGGTGTTCCCGACGCTGCGTAGTCCGAAAGACGCCAACCTTGTCCACATGAAGTTCGATGACCTGGTCCCGCTGTACGAGAAGATCTCGCTCGATGACTATAAGTGGAATGCCGAACAACTCAACAAGTACGGCGCGGTTTTAAAGAAGAACGGGCTTCAGCTTGGTTACCACAATCATGCGGTCGACTTCAAAAAGTTTGGCGACGTGGTGGCGTTGGACTTGTTGATTCAATCGACCGACCCAAATCTGGTCGTGTTTGAGCTGGATTGCGGCCATGTGGTGCATGCGGGATACGACCCGATTGGATACCTGAAGAAGTACCCCACTCGCATCCAGCTGCTGCATCTGAAGGACCTGAAGCCGGGTTTCGCCGTGACTACCTCGCTCGCCGCAGAGAATATGGGAACCAATGCGGAGATTGGCGACGGAGTCATCCACTGGGAACAGCTATTCAACGCGGCCAAGCAGGCATCCGTGAAGCACTACTTTGTCGAGCATGAGGGAAAGATGAATCATCCCCCGCTCGAGGCCATTTCGAACTCTTACAAGTTCTTGCACAGCCTTGGTTAAGTGAAGCTTGAGGTTTCGAGAAAGAAGGCGGGGAAGCGCTCCGTGACCGTCGCGCCTCGGCAGTTTTGTTGAGGAACAGTCGTTTCGGGTCCACTAGAGCGATCGCAAATAATGGGGATGTCCTGTCCGCTCCCTGACGGTCACGGCTCCGTTGAGCAAGCCTATCATTTTGAATTGTTTACGGCTTTTTCTTTAAGAACTCGTTGAGCCAGCCGATCACACTGGAGTACCACAGGGCGCTATTTTGCGGCTTCAAGATCCAATGGCCTTCGTCGGGGAACTGGATGAGCTTTGACGGGACCTTTTGTATTTGTAGGGCAGTGAAAAGTTCCTGGCCTTGCCCAATCGGCACCCGGTAATCGATTTCACCATGAGTCACTAGCGTGGGAGTCTTAAAGTCCTTCACGAAGTTGCTGGGTGACCATTTTTCATACATCTCGGGGTTCTCCCAGGGAAAGCCCTGGAACTCCCACTTTGTGAACCACAGTTCTTCGGTGGTACCGGCCTCGCTGCGCAGATCGAAGACGCCGGCGTGTGACACCAGCGCTTTGAAGCGGTCGGTATGACCGAGGATCCAATCGATCATGTAGCCGCCATAGGAGCCACCGGCTGCGCCCATCAGATCCTTGTCGGCGTAAGGCAGCGCCGCTACAGCGTCAACCACGGACATGATGTCCTGGTAGGCGCGGCCGCCCCAATCACCATTCACGCCATCCGTGAATTGTTGGCCATATCCGGTTGAGCCACGGGGATTTGGCTGTACGACCAAAAATCCAGCGCCGGCGAACACCTGGGCATTCCAGCGATAGCTCCAGCTCTCGCCCCACGCGCCTTCCGGGCCACCGTGAATCAGGAAGACAACCGGGTACTTGGTGTCGGGGTTGAAGCCCGGCGGCTTGATGACGAAGCTATCGATCTTTGCTCCGTCGGCAGCATCAACCGTTATCACTTCCTGCGGTGTCAAGACATACTGATCGAAGACGCCTTGGTTGAGGTTGGTGAGGGGAATGCCGGCTCCGCCGGCGGATGTGGTGCGGTAGATCTCCACGGGCTTCGACCCGCTCTGCTCGGAGTAGATCATGGTCTTACCGTCGGCCGTGAGCTGAACATCGTCGATGGAACTCTGGCCGTGGGCGATGGTACGGATCTCGCCTCCCGTGACGGCAATCATCTGGAGCGGATGAGAACCGTGGTCCTCCGTGACAAAGAAGATGCGCTTGGAATCGGGCGAGAAGGTGTAGCTGTCAACGGGACGGTCCATGGTGTCCGTCAGAGTTGTCAGCTTGCTGGTGTCCCGTTCGAGCAGAGCCAGACGCCACTGGTCACTCTCGTAACCGGAGCGCAGTTGGGTACGGTAGGCGAGATAGCGCCCGTCGGGCGAATAGACCGGACCCTCGTCCGCGCCCGGGTTGTTGGTGATGCGCTTCGGCTCTCCACCGGCAACGGGCACAGTGAAGATGTCGGAGTTGGTGCTGGTAGAGAGATCGGGATCGGTGTTCGAAACGTAAGCGATCTCGGTGGAATCGGGAGAAAAGGCATAGGGCTCGGGTCCGCCAAGCGAGAATGGCGGGACGCTGAGGCTGCCCGGTGTGAAGTCCTGTAGCTTGCCATTCTCGACATTCATCACCAGCAAGTGGCTGCGGCGGGGCCCTTGATAGGCGGTCCAATGCCGGTACAAGAGGGTGGTATAGATCCGCGCCTTTACCTTGCTGGCCGCGTCCTCGTCCAGATGCTGCTTGTTGCAATCGGCGTTATAGTCGGCGCCGACCACGGCCGGAGTGGCTGCGCAGGCCGGATACACCTCGCTGGTAATGAGGATCAGCTTGCCATTGCCGGCGATCGTCACACCGTCCGCTTCGGTGGGAAGGTTGGTGACTTGTTTCGGATCGCTGCCATCCGGATTCATCGACCAGACTTGCGACCCATTGCTTCGATTGGACACGAAGAAGAGGCGCTTGCCGTCGGGAGTCCAGCGCGGCCGCGTATTAGACGTACCATCGTGCGATATCTGATTCGGAGTGCCGCCCGCCAGCGGCACAACGTAGATCTGCGATGGCTTCGTATTGTTCGGGAAGTCGACCGTTTGGACAGTGAAGGCGACCAGCTTGCCGTCTGGAGAGAGCTGTGGCTCGCTAATCCGCGCCAGCTTCATCATGGCGTCAAACGTGAAAGGAGACCTAGCGAAAGCGTGCGTGCAGGCGAGTGTCAGACACAGCAAGAGTGTACGCAGCGGGGCGATACGCATGGTTTCATTCTACTGGGCGGCCCCGGCCGGTTAAGCCGGCGCCGGGCCGCGCACGGGGCGAGCAACCAGGAGTCAAAACGATCTAATATTCACGGTCTTTCTTGATGCCGGGTTGCGGGATCGAATATTTACCGTCAGCACTCAGCTGCAGGGGCGCCGGCCCATCCTGGACGAGCTTGTCCACGCCGGGCGCAAACTCGTGCTCGCAGTTGAGCATCTGATCGAACGTGATCAACTGCCCGGTGTGTGCGGCCATGCGGCCCATGCAGGCCACCAGGCTCGCCTCAGCGCCGCGCTTCACCTCGTTGTAAGGCTTGTTCTCGCGGATCGCTTGCGTCAGGTCGTCCCACTCCCATTGGTAAGGACTCTTTTCTGGTTGCGGGAAGGCCCACACCAGGTTCGGATCCGGCGCCAGAGGCAAGTCGTTCTTTGAGAGCACGGTCGGCATCTTCTGCCCCTTGTAGATCCGCGTCATGCCAGGTGTGTGCGCCAGCGTCGAGATCACCGCCGAGCCCTTCGAGCCATGCGCGTAGCTGGCGAACTCGTCGCGGCAACCCGCCATGTTGCGTCCGTCAAAGAAGAGCTTGGTGCCATCGGGGAACGTGTACTGCACCGAATACACATCAAAGTTCTGGTCGAGCGAATCACCGCGGTACTCGCGGCCGCCCACGGCAGTCGCCTCCACCGGCCAGGCGCCCTTCATCCAACTGCATTCGTCGATCTGATGGATGTAGTAGTCGCTGAACACGCCGCCGCTGGCCCACAGGAATGCGTGGAAGAGCTTGATCTGGTAGGCGAGCTCGCTGATGTCGTCCGGCTTGGGGGGGGCGGTGCCGCCGCCTTGCCCCATGCGGTAGCCGCGCATGGCCACGACGTCGCCGATCTGTCCCGACTGGATTCGGTCATACAGCGCCTGGCGGGCGCGGCAGTGGCGCACCATCAGGCCCACGCCGACCTTCAGGTTCTTCTGCGAAGCGTCCTCGGCGAGCTTCAGCATTCGGCGTGTGGTTGGTCCGTCGACGCTGGCCGGCTTCTCCATGAAGGTGTTGATGCCGCGCTCAATGGCATAGCTGAACTGCACCCAGCGAAAAGCGGGTGGCGTCGCGAGTATCACGACATCGCCCGGCTTCAGCGCGTCGATGGCCTGTTTGTAAGCCTCGAAGCCGAGGAAGCGCTGCTCCGGTGGCACCTGAACTTGATCGGCAAATTGTGTCGTCAACTTGTCTAAGCTGTTGTTCAGATTCTTCGGAACGACGTCCGCCATGGCCACCAGCTTGGTTGGCCCATTGGTAACCGAGAGCGCGTTGACCGCCGCTCCCGTCCCGCGCCCGCCACAGCCGACGAGTGCTACCTGAATGGTGTTGCTCTCTGCCGCATGCACATAGGGAAGTGCGATGCCGGCCAATGCGGAGACTCCAGCCGCACGCGTGGTGTTGGCCAACAACTGGCGGCGTGTGGTGAGTCCATCTTGGTTGCTCATGAGGATTACCCCCTGTTCACGTCCGCCAGCTTATCTCATGCGACCCGGCGATTCCACCGTTCCGAGTGGGATGCCCTGCGTCATTCGGCGCAAAGCCGCACTCGAGCACCTCCGAAAGTCCTTTGCTCCTCAGCAACCTGCGTGGCCGGCGGGTTTGGAACTCCACCTGCCAGGTAGGTGTAGAGTATGGGTGTGTTCCAAACACTGATCACGAAGGCACTGGCGACAGCGTTATTCTTGTCGGTCTTCGCGGCCAGTTACCTGGAATGCCGGGCGGCAGTAAACCCGATGCCCCTGAGCGCTTGCTGTAAGAAGGGCCCGTGCCCAGACACCCGCGGGCACTCGAAGCACTCCAGTTGTCAGATGCAGACCTCAGCTACTGAACGCCCGGCGTTACCGGAACCTCCGCTGCGGTCCGCTCGAACCGTGGCGCTGACTGAATCGCAGCTTCCGGCGGAGCAAGTTGTTCCCGCGGTCCAAACGTCGGCTCTGGTGCTGTTCACATCGGACTACCCGCCTCCCGATCTGTTTCTTCAAAACTCCTCTTTCCTGATCTAATCTCGCTTCGTCAACCTGTGTCGTTCTTTTCGCTGGACGGCGTGTCTCAAGTGCACTTGGTCCGGAGGATTTCAGGTTCAATCGAGGTGGAGAAAATGTGTTGTCGCGCCCATCCTTTGGCGGTTCTTTTGGCAGCGTTGGCGCTTGGCGGTGCTATCGCGAAAGGCCAGGAAGTGAAGCTGGCGGATCTGGTATCGGAAGCGCTCGAGCGCAGTCCGGAGATTCTGGCTGCTCAAAAGAAGTACGAAGCGGCCAAGCAACGACCCTCGCAAGCGGGAAGTCTGCCCGATCCGACGCTGTCGATGGGCTGG
The DNA here is from genome assembly GCA_963740005.1 of uncultured Acidobacteriaceae bacterium. Classification (GTDB taxonomy): domain Bacteria; phylum Acidobacteriota; class Terriglobia; order Bryobacterales; family Bryobacteraceae; genus CAJCIT01. Next base: position 143,419 of record CAVUCO010000019.1, read on the forward strand.
AACAGCAACGGCAATCCACTGCCAGGCGCCGGACTCGGGACGGACGCCACCAGCAATATCGGCTTCTCGGTAACGCAAGAGATTCCGGCGCCCGGCAAGCAGCGGCTGCGCAGCAACATTGCGGAAAAGGAAGCTTCCGCTCAGTTCCAGGAACTGCAGTCGGTGGAACTGAGTGTTATCTCCAGAGTGAAGCAGGCCTTCTTCAAGCTGCAGCACTCGGACGTTGCTCGCGATTTGTTGGAGCGCGATCGCGACGTGTTGAAGAAGCTGTTGTCGATCACCGAGATCCGATACTCGGCGGGTCAAGCGGCCCAGCAAGACGTGTTCAAGGCCCAGATTCAGCTTTCTCTGCTCGAAGCCAAGATCCTGCAGCTGGACCGCGACCGCCGTTTGCGCAGTGCCGAACTGAATAGCTTGTTGAACCGGCCGCCCGAGGCGTCGATTGGCAAGCCCGGAGAGCCGCACGTTGCAGCGCTGACGAAGACGCTCGCCGAGATTCAGGCGGCGGCTTTGCAGAACTCGCCCGGGCGCATGAAAGATCAGGCGATGGCCGAGCGCGCCGAACTTGCAGTGAACCTCGCCCGCAGGGACTACTACCCCGACTATGCGTTGAGCGCAGGTTACTACAACCAGGGCGGTTTGCCGCCAATGTTCTCCTTCCGCGCAGACGTCAAGATCCCGGTCTATTTCCGAAGTAAACAACGCGCCGCACTGACCGAACAGACGCAGGTGTTGTCCGAGGCACGGCACAACTTTCAAGCGACCGCGCAGTCCTTGAACTTCCGGATTGCCGATGACTACTCCACGGCAGAGACGTCCTTGCGACTGATCAACCTCTACCAGAGCACCGTGATCCCGCAGGCCAAGCTCGCCGTCGATTCGGCGCTGGCTTCCTACGAAACGGGGACACTCGACTTCCTCTCGGTGCTCAACAACAACGCGGCGGCCTTGGAATACGAGATGGATTATCACGAGCAAATGCTGAACTACCACCTGGCATTAAGCCGCCTGGAAGAAGCGAGTGGGCTGGGCCTGATTGGGGAGGACCACCGATGAAACCGGTTCGAGTGATTCTAACGGCCGCGTTGTTGGCGGCGGGGTTTGCGGCGGGCTTCGGATACGGCCGCTGGTATGGACCTATCGGAAGGCAGGGAGTCCCTCGCCCAAGCCAGCCGAAACAGCGCAAGATCCTTTACTACGTGGATCCGATGCATCCGGCCTACAAGTCGGATCGACCTGGCGTTGCCCCCGATTGCGGGATGACGCTGGAGCCAGTCTACGAAGACGGGCTCTCCGGGTCGCCGACGGCCGCGAGAACGGTTCTGAAGTACCGCGATCCGCAAGTGCCCAACTACACGTCCGACAAGCCTGGCATCAACCCGGAGACCGGCAACACGCTGGAGCCGGTTTATAGCGATGCCGCCGCACCGCTGGGCACCATTCAAATCACGCCCGAAAAGCAGCAGATGATGGGCGTGCAGTTCGGAGTTGTGGAATACACCAACACGGGCGAGACGCTACGTACGGTCGGCAAGGTGGCCATGGACGAGACGCGGCTGGTTCATGTTCACTCGCGGCTGGATGGCTGGGTCGAAAAAGTGTACACCGACTTCACAGGGGCATTCGTACACAAGGGCGACCCGCTGCTGACTCTTTATAGCCCTGAGATGCTGGCGAGCCAGAAGGAGTATCTGCTGGCTTTGAAGGCAGGCGACGTGATGCGATCGGGTGGCGCGCTTCGAAGTGCGGTAGCAAACAGCGACACACTGATCGAAGCTTCCCGAAAGCGGCTGGAGTTGTGGGACCTCAGCAAGCCGCAGATTGAGCAACTGGAGCGGACCGGCGAGCCGATTCACGCCACCACGATTTACGCACCGGCCGGCGGCTACGTGATCTCGCGCAATTCGTTCCCGAACCTGCGAGTCACGCCCGAGACCGAGCTCTACACCATCGCCGATTTGAGCCGGGTCTGGATCGTGGCGGACGTATTCGAGGCGGATATCCCGAAGATCCGGATCGGCCAGATGGCGAGGGTGAGCGTGCCCGGCCAGCCGACGGGCAGCTTTGCCGCGCGAGTGGATTACCTGCAACCGCAGTTGGACGCCCAGACGCGGACTCTCAAGGCCCGCCTGCAAGTGGCCAATCCGGGAACACGCTTAAAGCCGGAGATGTTTGTCGATGTCGAGTTCCCACTCGCCAGCAGTCGCCAACTGACGGTGCCGGTGGATGCGGTACTCGACGCCGGCCAGCGGCAGACGGTGTTTGTGGATCGTGGCGACGGGTATTTGGAGCCGCGTGCGGTGGAGATTGGCGACCGGTTGGACGACCGGGTGGTGATCCTGAGCGGTCTGAAAGAAGGTGAGCGAATTGTGACGTCGGCCAACTTCCTCATCGACTCGGAGAGCCAATTGAAGTCCGCTATGGCGGGAATGACGGGCCCAGCGCGTGGCGGCTCCGCGGGCGGCAGCAACGCCGTTCCGTCCCAACCGGCTCACGAAGGGGCGCGTCCTTGATTAATCGCGTTATCGAGTTCAGCGCCCGGAACAGGTTCTTTGTGTTTCTGGTGGTGGGCTTCGCCTTTGCGTGGGGCATCTGGTCCATGCGAAACATGCCGCTGGATGCCATCCCCGATCTCAGCGATACGCAGGTGATTGTCTATTCGCGTTGGGACCGTAGCCCGGACATCATGGAGGACCAAGTCACGTACCCGATTGTGACCTCCATGCTGGGAGCGCCGAAGGTGAAGGCCGTGCGCGGCTTTTCTGACTTTGGGTATTCGTTCGTCTACATCATCTTTGAAGAAGGCACCGACATTTACTGGGCGCGATCGCGCACGCTGGAGTACTTGTCAGGCGTGTTGCCCCGGCTTCCGCAGGGTGTGAAAACGGAGATCGGCCCCGATGCCACGGGTGTTGGATGGGTCTTCCAATACGCGCTGATCGACACGACGGGAAAACACAGTCTGGCGGAGCTGCGCTCGGTGCAGGATTGGTTCCTGCGGTATCACTTGCAGTCCGTGCCTGGCGTGGCGGAGGTAGCGCCGCTGGGTGGATTCGTAAGGCAGTACCAGGTCAACGTGGATCCGGACCGGCTGCGAGCTTTCAACCTGCCAATCTCGAAGGTGGTCGATGCAGTGCGAAGCGGCAATAACGATGTGGGCGGGCGGCTAGTGGAGATGTCCGGCGCCGAGTACATGGTTCGTGGCCGAGGCTATGCGAAATCGACGGATGACATCGGCCGGATTGTGCTGGCCTCCAGTTCGAGTGGAGTTCCTATCCGAGTGAAGGATGTGGGTCACGTCGTGCTTGGGCCCGACCTACGCCGTGGCATAGCGGACTGGAACGGGCAAGGCGACACGGCGACAGGCATTGTGGTGGTCCGCCAGGGCGAGAACGCGCTGGCCGTGATTGAACGAGTGAAAGCGAGGCTGCATGAGCTCGAGCCCGGCCTCCCCGCCGGAGTGAAGATTGTCAGCGCCTACGACCGGTCGGAACTGATTCTGCGCTCCATCGACAATCTGCGGGCAACGTTGATCGAGGAGATGATCATCGTCTCGATTGTCATTCTGATCTTCCTGTGGCACTTTCCCAGTGCCATTATTCCGGTGTTTACGATTCCCATTGCCATCGTCATTTCATTCATCCCCATGCACATGATTGGGCTCTCGTCGAACATCATGTCGCTGGGCGGTATTGCCATCGCGATTGGAGCGATGGTTGACGCGGCGATTGTGGTGGTGGAACAGACGCACAAAAAGCTGGAGGAATGGGAGCGCAACGGGCGCAAGGAAGATTATCACCGGGTGATCATCGACGCGATCAAAGAAGTGGGCGGCCCCAGTTTCTTCGCGCTGCTGGTCATTGCGGTCTCGTTTCTTCCGGTGCTCACGTTAGAGGCCCAGGAAGGCAGGCTTTTCAAGCCGCTGGCCTATACGAAGAACCTGTCGATGATCGTCGCGGCAGTTCTTGCCATCACGCTAGACCCGGCCCTGCGGCTGTTGTTCACCCGCATGCACAATTTTCGGTTCAGACCGCACTGGATGGCCCGCGTTGTGAACGCGCTGCTGGTCGGAAAGATTCATTCGGAGGAGACACACCCGATCAGCCGGATCCTGATACGCCTCTACGGGCCCGTGTGCCGGTGGTCGCTGCGCTGGAAGTGGCTGGTGATTATCGGTGGAGGATTACTGGTTTTCGGCACATTGCCCATTTACGAGAAGCTCGGTTCGGAGTTCATGCCTCCGCTCGATGAAGGCGGGCTGCTCTACATGCCTTCCACACTGCCGGGCATCTCCGTCACAGAAGCCGAACGGCTGATGCAGATGCAAGATCGCATTCTGATGCGCTTCCCCGAAGTCAAGAGCGTTCTCGGCAAAGCCGGACGGGCCGAGACCCCCACAGATCCGGCGCCGCTCTCCATGATGGAAACGACTATCCAACTGAAGCCAGTGAGCGAATGGCGCCAGCGGGAGACGTGGTGGAGTCCGTGGTCGCCCAACTGGGCCAGCGGCTTCTTCCGGCGGTTTACGCCCGACCACATGTCGACCGAAGAACTGGTCGACGAGATGAACGAGGCGCTGAAGATTCCGGGCACCTCCAATGCCTGGACCATGCCGATTAAGAATCGCATCGACATGCTGACCACGGGCGTGCGGACGCCGGTGGGCGTGAAGATCTTCGGCGCAGATACCGCGGTGATCGAGCGGATTGGGATGGAATTGGAAACTGTTCTGCCTAAGATCCGCGGCACGCGCAACGTCTTTGCCGAACGGACGGGTGGCGGCTACTTCCTTGACTTCGATTGGGACCGCGATCAGATGGCGCGCTACGGCGTTTCGATCGACGATGTGCAGGCAGTCGTGACATCGGCGGTGGGCGGCGAAGGCGTAACCACGACCGTCGAAGGGCGCGAGCGCTACAGCGTGAATGTCCGCTACATGCGTGACTACCGCAATAGCGTCAGCCAGTTGGAGCGTGTGATGGTGCCGGTAATGGGCGGCCAAACGCAAGTACCGGTTTCTCAGCTCGGCAAGATCAAAGTGCGATCGGGTCCGGCCATGATCCGTGACGAGAACGGAATGCTGAGCGGCTACGTGTACGTCGACGTGGCAGGGCGCGATGTCGGGAGCTATGTAGCGGATGCGAAGGAGAGAGTCCGGAGCCTGGTCGCGCTGCCGCCGGGCTACTCGATTGTCTGGAGCGGTCAATATGAATCGATGCAGCGGGTAAAGCAGCGCCTGTTGTTCATCGTGCCCCTGACGCTTTTTCTGATCACGATGCTGCTCTATCTGAATACACGGTCGATCGTGAAATCGCTGATCATTCTGATGGCGGTGCCGTTCTCCGCGGTCGGGGCGATCTGGCTCCTGTACGTCCTGGGCTACAACCTCAGCATTGGCGTTTGGGTCGGACTCATTGCGCTGATGGGGGTGGATGCGGAGACAGGCGTATTCATGCTGTTGTACCTCGACCTCGCCTATGCGCAGGCAAAGCTGGAGGGTCGTTTAAGGAACTTCGGCGACCTGCAACGGGCCATTGTGGATGGTGCGGTGAAACGCATCCGGCCGAAGTTCATGACGGTGGCATGCATGTTCGTGGGTTTGGTGCCGATTATGTGGTCCACGGGCACGGGATCCGACGTAATGAAGCGCATAGCCGCGCCGATGATCGGCGGCATCCTGACTTCTTTCATTCTGGAACTGGTTGCGTACCCGGCAATTTATGAGGTGTGGAAATGGAATTTCGAATTAAAGCACGAATTAGCGCGATCCTGATCTTGGCTGCGATGCTTGCCAGTGCGCAGACTGCAACGGTACGGCATAAACACGCTCGCGGCAACGAGCCGGGCGAATTGCAGGTGACCGAGGCCGGGATCTCGTTCTCCGAGACCGGCAAAGGCCAGAAGCACTCGCGGACCTGGAAGTACGAAGACATCCAGCAACTGGAACTCTCTGCCTCCACGATTCGAATTTTGACCTATGAGGACCAGAAGTGGGTGCTGGGCCGCGATCGCGAATACGAGTTCACTGCGCTGCCTCCGGGCTTCGCGGACGAGGTGTATAGCCTATGGCGAGATCGCCTCGATCAGCGCTTTATTGCCGATCTGCCCGACAAACAGGTGCGGGTTCAATGGGAGGTTCCGGCCAAGCTGCTGGGAACGATTCAAGGCTCGCAGGGCATGATTCTCGTTGGCGAGGATCGCATCGTGTACCAGACAGACAAGCCCGGCCAGTCGCGCACATGGCGGCTGGAAGACATCGACAACATTGCCAGCGCTGGTCCGTTCGACCTGAGCGTGGTGACGCGTGAGCACTCTGGGGCCTTTCATTCCGGCTCGCGAGAGTTCCGTTTTCAACTGAAACAGCCGTTGCCGGAGGCGCGGTACAACGACCTCTGGCGGCGGCTGAATTCGTCCAAGCAATCGGAGTTCGTTCGAACTTCCAGTACCACTGAGGAGCAACATCATGAGTAAGCTAACGATCCTATTAATGGCCGCGGCCGTTGTCGTGGCGGCTGAGCCCAAGCAGGTCTTCACCGGCACGATCACGGAGTCGATGTGCAAAATGAACCACGCGATGATGCACATTTCACCCGACGACAAGTGCATTCGCGATTGCGTCAAGGCTAGTTCAGGTAAGACCAAGTACGTATTGATGGGTCAAGACAGGGAGTATCTCTTGAGCGATCAAGAAACTCCGGCACAGTTCGCCGCCAAGAAAGTTCGTGTTACCGGCGTCTTCTACCCGAAAACCGGGGTGATCGCGGTCGAGCGAATTGAAGCCGTGAACTAGCCGCCGAACTGGCGCTGGAGCGCTTGCCGAGACAGATGTGGCGTCGCGCCGCCTACTGGGTGTCGTCCTATCACGCGTTCAACTCGTGCAAACCTTGAAAGAGCGCTTTGAATGCAGTCCGGCAGCCAAGGCGATTCGTTAAGATGCATTATCGCGAGGCTCGGACACGATGTCTCGCGCAACAAGCAACTCTTCCGAATGGCTTGGTTCCGGCCTTTTGAATGTCGTAACTCGACGTTTGCGGTCAGAGACAGAAGCCGCCTATGGTAACGTGGGCTTTTTTCCGGGAGGATCGACTTGGCGGTGAGGATTGGCGTATTCGGGTGGGGTATTGTCGCGCCGCGATCTCCGAACATCGACGCTTTCAAGAAGAACCTTGAGTGCTCCGAGAGTTGGCTGACCCCCTTCAATGGTTTCGGCCCGGACAACTTCCTGGTTGGTGTTCCCGAGTTTCGTTTTTCCGATTACCAGGAATGGATCGGGCAGCGATTCGCTCCGCGCCGTTTCCAACAGCTAAAAGAGAAGATGGACTTGCCCGCGCTGTACGCGATGGGCGCATTCATACAGGCGCTCGGGCAGAATCCAGGGATCGAAAGCTTGCTTCAGGAACTCAAGGAGCAAGCTCATGTCTACATAGGCACTGGCCTGGGAGCCATTGGGACGGCGTACAACGCCAGCATTACGCTGTACGAAGCGCAGAAGCGCTGGGACCGATTCTGGGCCCGGCCGGAACGGAATCGAACCCTGTGTGAGTATTTGTCGTTGCCGGAGGATGAGCAGCGGGTTCAGACGGACGTTCCTGCGCGACCCGAGTCGGCAGGCGCGGAAGATCGCGATGCCGCAGAGCAAGCCTGGAACCGTTACTGGATGGAGCGTTCGCCGCAATTGGAGGAATACCTGGTCGAGCTAGCCGGGATCGAAGCCGGCAGGGTGGAAGGAGAAGTCGAGGCAGGGAAGCTGCACATTATCCGGGAGAAAGAGAAAGGGCGCACCAAGCTCCAGGAAAAGTGGGGCGCGCCGGAACCGCCCTGGAAGGTTTCCGCCAATTTCATCTGGAATATCCACAACACGCCGGCCTCGCAGATCTCCATATTCGGCAAGATCACCGGACTGGCGTTTGCGCCGGTGGCAGCATGCTCTACATTTGGCGTGACGCTGCGGCTGGCGATGCGAGCCATCCAAGGCGGAGACGCGAAGGTGGTGGTGATGGGCGCAACAGACCCGCCGCCACATGCACTGACCGTCGGAGCGTTCTATAGTGCCCGTGTGGCGTCGGCGGACCGCCGGGTTTCCGTGCCGTTAACCGATTTACGCGGCACGCACGTTGCCGGGGGTTCGGCGATCTGGATCGTGGGCGACATGGGTTATCTGCAGTCCAAGGGTTTCAAGCCCATCGGCATGGAGCCGCTGGGAGTCGGCGTCAGTTCCGACGCAGACCATATCATCACTCCCTCCGCGCAAGGCCCCACCAGAGCGATCCTGGAGGCTCTCAACGCCGCCGGTGCTACTGCCGACGAGATCGGAAGCTGGGACCTACACGCCACTGCCACGCCGGGCGACTTCTCGGAGATGTCCACGTTCCGATCGCTATTCTCGAATGCGGTTCTGGTCACCGCGAGGAAGGGCACGTTTGGCCATGGCATGAGCGCCGGCGGGGGGTGGGAACTCACCGCGCAGTATCTCGGCCAGGAACAGGGCCGGCTTTTCCCGACGCCGCTGACTCGGGAGGAACTGAACCAAACGATTGGCGATATCCACGGTGCGTTTGTGTTCGATAAGGCTATGCCTGTCGGTTCCTGTTTAGGCGGCAAACTCTCGATGGGCATCGGCGGCATCAACGCCTGCGTGATCTCGCGGCCGCTCGGCTGAGAAGGCCGCCCGGCACTTCAGGTGCGCTGTCGCGCAAAGTGCTGGTCGAAGAGTTCCTTCGATCGTTTGGCACCTTCTTCCGTCAATTCGACGGATTTCGCTTTGGAGCGAGGATCGTAGATGTACCCCTTCTCGAATAGCCGATCCATGGCTGCCCAGTCCTGGCCTTTCCAAGCGCGGACGCCAAATCGTTCCTCGTACGTGGTCAAAAAAAGCAGGGCGAGAACCATCTCGTCCACTTTGTCTTTGTCGTATTCCATTTCCATAGAGAAGCTCGCGTCGCAATCCTCAGTTCAATCCAAAATCCTCCTTGGTGAGATCGGGCTCATCGTTGCCAGGAGAAATGCCACATGCCATTGTAAGTGGTATGACGGTGAAATGGACAAAGCAGGCCGGGTGATCCTCCCGAAACCTTTGCGTGATCGACTAGGCCTGCATGCAGGCAGCGATCTGGAAATCCAAGAGACGCCGGAAGGCTTAACGCTCAAATCCGCGGAGCGCCAGCCTTCCATGGTAAAAGAGCACGGTCTCTGGGTACACACCGGCAAACTGCCGCGTGAGTTCGATATCGTGCAAGCGATTCGGGACGATCGGGAAGATCGCATCCGCAAAGTGGCCGGCTTGTGAAGGCCTATCTCGACACCCATGTTCTCGTCGCCGCCTGACCGACAAGATAGCCGCGCAGTGAAAATGAGCTCCTGTCACCGACCGGTACTCATTTCTGCGCGCAACATCAATCAGCTACCTTAGGCTCTCTGCTAGCCTGAACAAATGCGTGGAATTTTGTTTCTTGTTTCGGCGAGTCTGATGGCCCAGACCTCCTCGCCGGCCCCTCAGGCCGCTCCCAAGGCGGCCGCAACCCAGACCACTACCAAGTCAACCACGGCCCGTCCTGCCGCGGCGAAGCCGAAGGCGGCCGCACCAGCTCCTATGACAGACGAACAAAAAGTTATTTATGCACTCGGGCTGACTATCTACAAGTCACTCGGGCAGTTCGATTTATCCCCGAGTGAGGTGGATATCGTTAAGCGCGCCCTGACCGACGCAGCGGCCGGCAAGCCGGCCATCGAACTCAATGAGTGGGGCCCGAAGATTGAGCCGCTTGCCAAATCCCGCGGAGCCCGCGTTGCGGAGCACCAGAAGATTGCGGCCAAGGCGTACCTCGATAAGGCGGCCACGGCGCCCGGCGCCATTAAAGAACCATCCGGCTTGATCTACAGAGAGACGAAAGCGGGAACTGGTGCTTCACCGAAGGCCACTGACACGGTTAAGGTGCATTATCGGGGCACGCTTGTCGATGGCAGTGAGTTCGACAGTTCTTACAAGCGCAACGAACCGGCCCAGTTTCCGCTGAACGGGGTCATCCCTTGCTGGACGGAGGGCGTGCAAAAAATGAAGGTCGGCGGCAAGGCTACCCTGGTCTGTCCTTCTTCAATTGCCTATGGGGAGAATGGTCATCCCCCTGTGATACCGGGCGGCGCGACGCTGATCTTTGAGATTGAGCTGCTCGACATTGGCGGCGGCAAGTAAGAGCCTAGTCAGCCTCTTCGTGGACGTTCGCGGGAAGGGAGGCCAAGTCCTCCCACCGGATTTGTAGTGCCGGTCTTTTCATCCTCCCGATTTTGGCGGAAGGAGCGTCCGCTTACGCGAGGCCGCCTTGGCGCGCTAAATGCAACGCCTCGATGGCCGCGCCACGAGCGCCGGCTGTGTCGCCGTTGGGCATGATGTGGAGCGGGATGTCCGCTTGCTCTTCACGCTGGTGGGGCATGCCGGCGCGAACTTCTTCCAGAAACCAGCGCTGGAATTCCACCCCGGTCTCAATGGCGCCGCCGCCGACAATTAAAGCATCGGGGTCGAACGTGTTGATCATCTCGTCGAAAACCAAGCCGAGCGCGTTCGCCTGCACACGGAAAATTTCCTTGCACATGGAATCGCCCGCTTCGGCCAGACCGCGCACCAGTTTTGCTGCCTTCCCAATATCGATCTTGCCCAGTTCGTGATCCGGGTATTGAGGTAGGAAAAACGGCAGAAGGGATTTTCCGATAGCCGTGAGTGAGCAGACCGACTCGAGGTCGCCCAGCCGCCCACAATTGCAATACGGCATCAATCCAGCGAGACCACGAATATTTTGATAGGGCAGAAGAACGTGACCCAGTTCTCCGCCAAAGCCTTTGCGACCCTTCACCACATCGCCTTCCAGAATCACGCCGCCGCCTAGGCCGGTGCCGATGATCATTGAAATCGAGGTGGCCTTGCTGCTGGCGCCGAATAACACGAAATGACCCCAAAGCGCCCCGGCATTGCCGTCGTTGAGGTACGTCACCGGTTTGCCGAGTTTCTTGGCGAGATGCTCGCGAATGTCGAATCCAGCCCAGTCGGCGTGTATGAAATTGGTTGAGCCTCGGGCGCTGAGTACGCCTGCCGCACTGGCTGGCCCAGGCGTGTCGAGTCCAACGACGGTCACGTCATCCAACGAAACGCCGGCCCTGTAAGCAGCGATTTGTAAGCCGTCCGCGATTTGCTGGAGACAAATGGGCGGGCCTTCTTTGGAGCGAGCGGGGTGCTCACACAATCCTTCGATGAGAAACTTCTCGTCACCAGTCAGAAACGTATAGTTGACGGCTGTTCCGCCAAGATCCACTCCGGCCACTACTTCCACGGATGTTGCCTCACTTTGGATTTCCGAACTTTTCTAGCGTAACAGCAGCCCGCATCGTTGCCTCTGACCTTGTATGCTCCGATTCAACGGATTGCGAGGCGCCAGCGCCGCACGAGTCACGAACCACCAACTCGCAATCGAGAAGAATATCGCGGGCCGGCATGGCTGGGTGGTCGAGGCGATCGAGCATCGCCTCCAGGGCGGCGGCGCCGATCTCGCGGCACGGCTGATGAATGGTTGTCAGCGGGACGGGCAGCAGGCTGGCGTAGTTCACGTCGTCAATGCCCACGATTCGAACATCGCCGGGAATCCTTTTGTGCTGGGCCAAGAGCGCACGCATCAGGTGTCCGGCGATGCGATCATTGGCGCAGACGAAGGCGTCGAGACACTTCTCCGTGACCAACGTCTTGAGATCCGCGGGCTGCTTAGTGAGGTGTGCAACAAGCTGCTGATCGGGAGGCCGGCCGGCGGCCAGCAGCGCCTCACGATACCCCGCGATTCGTGCCTTTACGGTAGACGCCGACTTTGGGTGCGTGACGAACGCGATGTGGCGAGCGCCCAGCCGAATGAGGTGATCGGTCGCGAGAAAACCTGCACGCTGATTGTCGATCCCGACCAGATCCGGACGATAGCGATAGCCGCCCGGCCGTCGATCCAGCAGAACCACCGGGATCTTCGCCTTGTGAAGAGAACTCAGGATGAGCTGGTTGGTCTCATCGGCATCAAACTCCAGCGGCGCAAAAAACACTCCCGAGACATTTCGATCGATACACTGCCGGCAGAGCTGTAGAGCTTGCTCCTGCTTGCTTTCGCCCGTGGAGTTGGCATGGCCCCACATCAGGGCCTGATCGCCTGCGCTGCCCGCGCCCGCGATCCCCTGGCAGATAGGTTCGAAGATCTCCGTTTCGCCAAGATCGGGAATGATGAGTCCGAAGAGCAAACCCTTTCGCGACACCTTTTCGCCGCCGCGAACGTAGGTTCCCGATCCGGCGATTCGCTTCACCAGTCCGCTCTGGTGCAGCTCGCGAACAGCGCGTCCAACCGTAATGCGGGAAGCGCCGAACTTCTTCACCAAGGCTGCTTCGCTGGGAATCTTCTCTCCGAGTTTCAGTTCACCGCTGCGAATGGCTTGAGCCAGGGCATCGTAAATCTTTTGATACTTAGGCTTTACGGTCGCCAACGTTGATTCGGAACTCATACAAAGTGTATATATCAGCTTTGTGGTTCCGTTGGCAACCTGCTATACTAAGACGACATCCAAAGAAACGTGGATGGAGTTTTCAATCGCGCCCCCGATCTCTCCCAGTTGCGAGGGGTCACGTTCGGCGGCACAGTCCCATCCTCACGTCCCGGGTGGCTTTAGGGAGTCTTCACGATGAAGATTTCCGTCCGATAAAAGCCCCGCAAGCTCAAACAATCCAAACGCGCGCCGGTTCTTGCAGGCTGTGCGAAACATCCCAAACAGTTTTGCCGGGAAGAATACATTTATGACCAAAACAACGGATTCTCTGACACGATATTTGTTAATCAGCGATTTTGACCAGACATTGAGTTTCAACGACTCTGGACTGGTTCTCAGCGAACTTCTTGGCGTCACCGGTTTCCAGGACCGCGTGGCCGGCCTATCGAGCATTCACTTGGTGCAGCAGGGCGGGGAACTGGCCTATCTATTGCTGCACGATCCAGACTTTCGCCGGGTGCGCAGGGAGCATCTGGTGGAGGTTGGCAAACGCATCCGGCTGAAGGAAAACATCGCTGTGCTACTGCAGATCCTGAGCGATCTGAACGGCCACAAGTTCACGTTTTACGTGGTCTCGGCGGCGCCGGAGGAAGTCATCAAATCGGCTCTGGAAGGCATCGTTCCCGCGGACCACATATTTGGGACACGGTTCCGGTATGCCGCCAATGGCGAGATCGAGTCCATCGTGCGACTGCCCGCGGGTTACGGCAAAGTCGCGGTTCTGGAAGATCTCAGGGCCAAGCTGCCCATTAGTCACGACCGCTTGGTTTATGTGGGTGATGGGAGTTCCGATATTCACGTGATGCTGCATGTGAACCGGCTGGATGGCCTGACGATCGCCGTGTCGGAGAACAAGTACATCACGCAAATCGCGCGCCGAACCATCCTCAGCGACGACGCGTTGAGCGTGCTGATTCCCATTCTCGAGGATTTGTTCGGATGGGACAGCGCGAAGGTGCGCGCATTCTTCGATTCGCAAGGATTTGCGCTGCAGGAGTGGGACAAGATCCGAACGGACGCGATTGTCATGGTTCGGACCACACCCACCATCCAACCAACGCAGTAGGCGTTTAAGGAGAGCCAACGGGTAGTTATGACTCGTACCGAATCAACCGAGGCTTATACTGGCACACATGTTTCCGCAATGCGGTTAAGCTCGGCCTGGTGGGCCGTTTCTGCCCGGTTCCTCGTGCACGGCCTAGTGGTCTCCGCTTGGGTCTCGCGAATCCCGGCCGTGCAGGCGCAGCTGCAGCTATCGAATGGTGCGCTGGGCATGGCGCTGCTGGGGGCGGCGATCGGGTCGGTCAGCGCGATTCCAGCGTGCGGCTGGCTGGTCAGCCGGTACGGCAGTTCCCGAGTCGCGAATTGGACGTCGATTGGCTTCTGCCTGGCGCTGATATTGCCTGCGCTGGCGATCAATGTGACGACGCTGTTCGCGGCTCTATTCGCGTACGGTGCGATGGCCGGGGCGAATGACGTTGCGATGAACTCGCAGGCGGTGGCGATCGAGCTAAAGATGAAGAACCCAACCATGTCTCGTTTTCACGCGATGTTCAGCATTGGTGGCATGGTCGGGGCAGCGCTTGGCGGATGGGTAGCCGCCCATCACGTGCTCCCGTGGATCCATCTGTCGGTCGGCGCGGCGATCTTCATCGCCATCACGCTGGCGACGAATCCGATGATGCTGGAGGTTCACGACCACCTGGAAAAGCGGGAGCACGGCCTGCCGTTCTGGCGCATCCCGCCGGTGTTACTCGCGCTGTGCGTCATCGGTTTTTGCATCTTCCTCTCGGAAGGAGCGATGGCCGATTGGACCGCGGTGTATTTGAAGCAAGTGCTGGCGGCTGGGCCCGGCTTGGCGGCGATGGGTTACGCGGTATTCTCCGCCGGCATGGCGATCTTTCGCTTGATTGGGGATGCCATCACAGCGCGGCTTGGTCCGGCGCGCACCGTACGCACAGGCGCCCTCGTCGCTGCGTCGGGCCTGGGCTTGGCACTGCTGGCGCCGTCGCCGTATTGGGCATTGCCGGGGTTAGGAGCGGCCGGCGCCGGCTTTTCCGTGATTATTCCGCTGGTGTTTGGGGCGGGAGGGCGCATTAAATCCGTGGGACGGGGCCCGGGCGTCGCGACGGTTAGCGGCATTGGCTACCTGGGATTTTTGTTTGGGCCGCCCGCTATTGGCTTTGTTTCGCAGCTGACGTCGCTTCGCTATGCGCTGTGGATTGTTGTGGCGCTCTGCGTGACTGCTGCTTTGTTATCAGGCGCCGCGGACGGCGAGTCGCGCGCGGGGAGCAGCGCGGACTAAGTTCTCGGGCTCAGGCGTTGAGTATGCTCTTAACATGCTTCGACGTACCCTGCTGAGGTCGTTTTCGGGCGCGCTCCTTTACCTTCCGGTATTCGGGCAAGCCGCACGCCGTCGGATGATTCTGGATTCAGACACGGCTAATGAAATTGACGATCTCTACGCCATCGTCCGAGCATTGCTGGAACCCGGCTTTTTGGTACTCGGCCTGAGCTCGGCGCAGTGGCATACGAATGTCTCGCCCCAAGACACGGTAGCTCAGAGCCAGAGCCTGAACACCGACATCCTGCGGCTCATGAATCGTGAGGATATTCCCGCACCGATGGGATCTGAACTGGCCTTGGGACAGCCTTGGGGTGGGACTGAGCCGCGTGATTCGCCGGCCGCGCGGCTGATGATTCGAGAGGCTCGGGCTACCAGGGCAGGAGAGAAACTCACCATCGTCTCAACCGGAGCCGTGACCAACATAGCGTCGGCCATCAAGCTGGCACCGGACATTGTGCCGAGAATCGTGTGCTACCTGATGGGAGCTCACTTCGATCCAGACCGTCAAGTTTGGAACAAGGATGAATTCAACGTCCGCAACGATCTAAATGGCTTTAACTTTCTTCTGGATACAGCGGATCTGGAACTGCATGTGATGCCTGCCGACGTCTGCGGAAAACTGAAATTCGACCAAACCGACACGCTCGAGCGGCTGCAGGGTAAGGGCGGTATCTGGGATTACCTGGCTGCGCGGTGGCTGGCGTTCGCGCCAGACTCAAGGCAGTGGACCATGTGGGACCTGGCTCTGGTGGAGGCTCTGGCGCGGCCCGAACTAGCCCATGAATCATCCTTTAAGACACCGCCAGAAAACCTTCAGCGGAACGTGTTCGTATACAAAGACATTGATGCAGCGGCGATGAAGGCCGATTTCTGGCGGGTCGCTGCCGCGCATCAACCGCTAAGAAGCGCCGGCTAGTTCACCAGCACCTGTTCAATGAACGCCAGGGCCCGTGGATCGCCTGACTGGCCCAGCCAGAAGAAAGCCTTCTTTCGAACTTCGGGATTCTTTTGGCTGCGCGCAACCTCAATCAATTTAGGTATGCCCTCATCTTTCGGTAATTGCGACAAGGCGAAAACGGCCCGTTCCTTCACGTGGGTATCGGGATCGTTTTCGATGGCGTCCGTGATCGCGGAAGCGGCTTTTTTGCCGGCCTTCTGTGACAGCCAAAAGATCGCCTGACCGCGGATATGCGGCGAAGGATCAGACTTCGCGGTCGCAATCAGAGTTTCGAGCGCGGCCGGTTGACCGCTGCTGATCGACAGCGCAAATACGACTTTGTCGCGAATATGTTCACTGGTGTCGTTCGCAAGCAGGCCTTTTAGGATCGGCACACCGGCCGCTCCACGGCCTGCACCGATCCAGAAAATCGATTTCTCGCGAACTCTTTCCGGCTGCGACGGCAGCGTCAGGCGGGCGAGCACTTTATCGGCTTGCGCATCGTCGTGTTGCGAAATGGCTAGGATGCCGCTATCCATCACGTGGTCCGTGGCGTTGCCGGTGGCGAGTTTTTCAAGATAGGCCAGACTCGCTCCCGAGGGCACGCCGGTCAGCCACACGAACGGGACACCGCCCGCATCCAGCGGGCAAGAGAGCGAGTAGACCTGCACCTTCTCCACAACATTGTTGGCCACCCGGAAGAGAACGGCGACGGCCGCCGGGCTTTCCAGTTGCACCGCGCCCTGAAGCTGCGCGCCGCTCACGAAAGTCCCTGAGCTGCCTTCCAGTCGGCATCCGCACTGGACAGAGTTGTTCCAGCAACAGTTCTGATGATCGCCTGCTGTGGTTTTGACCGCGTACCCAAACCAGGTTGGCGCTTGACTGCGAATCTCTGAACCGAGGTCTCCCGAATAGGCTCGCGCTTCCACCTTGGTGTTGCTGACGGCCGGCTGGTTCTGCGCAAACAGAGTGCCCGTGACGAGCACAAAGAGAAGCGTCTTCATTTGAGGATCTCCATCATG
Organism: uncultured Acidobacteriaceae bacterium; assembly: GCA_963740005.1. Classification (GTDB taxonomy): domain Bacteria; phylum Acidobacteriota; class Terriglobia; order Bryobacterales; family Bryobacteraceae; genus CAJCIT01. Next base: position 160,283 of record CAVUCO010000019.1, read on the forward strand.
TATTCCGTCGTTTCCTTGCTTTGGACCAAGGACATCTTCTTCACGATTTCCGCTTTCATCTCGTGATTGGTCTCTGCCCTTGCCAGATCCACCAGCGCTTTGCCGTTCTGTTGGAGGAACAGCGCGTTCAAAACAGCTTCCCGAACCTCGCGATTCTGATCGGACTTGTAGATCGTGACTAGCACGTCGCCCCGGCCTTTCCCACCCATCAGGCCGAGCGACTTGATCGCGGCGGCACGGAGTTGCGGGTCCTTTTCGTTCTGCGCCACTTCGACCAGGCGGGTCGAGTTTCCGCCCAGGAACATCGATTTGAGAATCTCAGCGCGCTGTTCTACGGAAGGGTTCGACTGATACAGTTGCCAGAGTTCGTCCTGGCCGCCGGTAAGCGCCAATTGGCGGATGGCATCCCGCTGCAGTTCGGGGTTGGTCTCTTTCTTGGCCACGCTAAGCAGGAACGCACGAGACCCCGAAATCATGAAGCTCTTCAGAATGGCGTGCTTGATCTCAACGTCGGAGCTTGATTCGTAGATGGATACCAGCTGTTTGCGAGACTCTTCGCTACCCATCATGCCCATGTATTGGATGGCTTTCCGTTGCAGTTCCGGACTTGACGAACCGCGTGCGACGTCAGTCAATAGCTTCTGAGATTGTGGCGACGAGCTCTGGGTGAGAATGAAAAGCGCTTTCTCCTTCACCTTGAGTGAATTGTTGCTCTGCAGGATCTTCTGCAAGATCGGAAACGCCTGATTCGGATCGGACTGCATCAGGCTGTTGAGCGCGATCACCTTCAGGTCTTCGTTCGACTCGGCGTTCGGATTCACGGGATCGCCGGAATTTGCCCGAACCTCAACCTGCAAGGCTTGCGCATCATTCACCCAACGGCTCGACGGGTAAGACTTTCGCAGCTGGGCGATTGTTGTGAGCGCCTGGTCCCGGTGTCCGGCCCGATTCTGGGCATAGGCTTTCCAATAGAGGGCGCCGTCGGCGACTGCGCTGCGATGCGCGATGGAGGCATCGAAGAACGCAATAGCTTGGTCCCATTGGCCGGCGTCTAACGCGCTTCGGCCGCTTTTATAGTCGTTATCCTCGCGGACTTCCTGTTGAGCCTGGAAGCTGAAGGCGGAGGAATCAACCGCCCCCTGTCCGTACAAGAGCGGCTCCGGAGGCGAAGAGAAGAATCATTTGACGAATCATAATTTCTGTCCTTTTTGACGAACATTGGCGCCGATGACGCGGACCTTGAAGAGCAAGCCATCGCTTTCGATGCGATGCTGCAGAGCTTCCAGGTCAGCCGGCGGCGCGTTCGACGGAGTATTGGCGATATCCATCAGCACGCGCTCCAACTCGTCGAGTAACGAAGCATTCAAAGCGTCGCCATCGCGCGAGGCGGTCTGGCGAAGCAATCGATTTTCAGTGAGCAAGCCTCGTGCCCGCGCCCGCTCGTCATCCAGGTCGATGGCATCTGGATTGGCGTTGACCACTTCCGCCAACACCATGGAGGAGCGGTCGAGATGGTCGCCCATGGCGATCAACAGAACACGGGTGCGATCGTTCGGTGAGCTTCCGGCGAAGTTGGTCCGCTTCTGGATGAACACGCCGGCAAAGAACGCCATGGCCACAACGGCCGCCAGAGCCGGGGTCAAGGTCCACCAGCGCAACCAGGCTGGGCGGGGAGCCGGCGGAGCAAGGCCGGGTTGAATGCGCGCCCAAACCTCGGCGCCATAGGAAGCGTTCCGTTCGGGGACCGGGAAGTCGCGCGAGTCGTCGAGAAACTGCCGCAACCGGCCGAACGACGCCTGGCACTCAGGGCAGGCATCCAGATGGCTTCGCTGGTCAATCTCTGGCCCATCGTAATAGACCGAGATGAGTTGATCCTCGCTGAGATGATTCATTGGGCCACTCCGAGTACCGGCTCCAAGGCGCGCCGAAGCTTTTGAACGGCGCGAAAGACGGTGTGTTTTGCGGCATTCGCTTTCACGCCGAGCACCTGCGAAATCTGCTCGATGTCGCAACCTTCGTAGTGCCGTAAGATGAATGCCGTGCGTTCCATATCGCTGAGCTGGGCCAAAGCCGGCCGCAACAGGCTTGCGATCTGGCCGCTTTGCGTCAAACGCTCGGGGGACGGAGCGTGCGTGGCAACGTTCTCCAGCCAGCCGAGGGACTCTTCTTCGGTGGGCGACACACGGCGGTCCTCACGGATCTTCCGTGCCCGGATCAGGTCCAAAGAGCAGTTCGCTGCGATGCGATAAAGCCACGTGCCAAACGCGGCGCGACCGTCGAAACGGGCAATTTGCCGGTAAGCGCGCAGGAAGCTTTCCTGCACCACGTCTTCTGCGTCTTGTTCATTCCCAGTCATACGAAAGGCCAGCCGGAACACAGGGCGGCTATGCCGTTCGACGAGCACACGAAAGGCGTGTTGGTTGCCTTTACGCGCCTCTTCGGCGGCGGCTGAATCCGTCCATTCCATTCCAGCTGCCCTTTAGACTATGACGATTCCATCCGGTTAGCATGTCGCAAGCAGAAAGCGAACACTCGGGCGATTAACTCCTAGTTTCCAGTCACTTGGCCGCCGCCAGAGTGCCGGGTGGTCATTTGCTCCAGTTGCTCCATGGTCCGGGGCCAGTCCTCGCGCAGCAGGCGCGAAAGTCCGCGGTCGGCCAGCAACTTACCGCCGGTCTGGCACTCAGGACAGTAGTTGGTCTCATTCTCCGCGTAGCGGATGCGCTGTACCTTGGTTCCGCAACGCGGACATGGTTGCCCGTAGCGGCCGTGAACGGCCATCTCGTCGCGGAAGGCGGTGACCTTCTCCGGAAACTGGCCTGCCGCCTCCTGTCGAAGCCGGACGATCCAGTCTTCGAGTGTTTCCCGGACAGCCTGAAATAGCTGCGCGATTTGTTCGGCGCTGAGCTTCTGAGTCAGCGCGATGGGAGACAGCTTGGCCCGGTGAAGGATCTCGTCCGAGTAGGCGTTGCCGATGCCGCTGAACAAGCGAGGATCTGTCAGAGCCCGCTTCAGAGTGTGATTTTCACGGGTCAGTGCGGCTTGAAAAGCAGGGAGTTCCATACGGAAGACATCAATACCGCCGGGGTCGATGGCGCGAAGTTGGTCTTCACCCCTGAGCAGGTGAAGCGAAGCTCGCTTCTTGGAACCAGCTTCCGTCAATGTTAGAGAGCCAGTCGAAAACTCAAAGGCAGCCAGGGTCTTCCTGGAAGCCTTGTGCTTATCATGCCAGTGCAGGCGGCCGGCAATCATCAAGTGCAAGACAAGCCAATAGTCGGCATCGAGTCCAATCGCGATTCGTTTGCCGACTAACCGCAGCTGGCGAACGGTGTGTCCTTCCAGTTCGCTCGGCGCAGGCTTCACGGTGCGCAGCAGGAAAGGGCTGGCGAGAGAAATGCTTTTAAGCGTCGCGCCGAGGGTGCGTTGTTCGAGGGCTTCTAAGTAAACCGTGAGATCCGGCAGTTCCGGCATGGTCGTGGCTCTTGAACAATCATGATACGGGCGTCTAGTGAGGATGCGCGTGCAGGCCGGGATGAGTGTGAGCCTTGCTCTCCCGCGCCCGGCGGTGCGAATGAACCAGATTCGCCCGCTCCAACAACTCCCGATCGCCCAGGACCTCGGCCGTTGGGCCCGAGCAAATCACCTGTCCTCGCTCTAACACCTGGCACGTATCCGCGAGGTCTTCCAGCATGTGCAAGTCGTGGGTGGCCGTGATGATGGTCTTGGTTTGGTCCGTCCAACCCATCAGGAGATCAACCAGATGGGTCTGGCTGCGTGGATCGAGGCCGGCGGTCGGTTCATCCAACAGAATCACGTCGGGCTTCATGATGAGAACCGAGGCGAGCGCCACCTTCTTCTTCTCGCCGCCGGAAAGGCGATGCGGGGCGCGCTGGGCCAGATGGCTGATCTCAAACTGATCGAGGGCCTGGTTGACGCAGTGGCGCACTTCATCTTCCGGCAGGCGCAGCTGCAGTGGACCGAACGCTAGTTCTTCGAAGACCGTTGGACAGAACAGCTGCGTGTCGGCATTTTGAAAGACAAATCCCACACGGCGGCGAAACGCGTAGGCGAATGCGTCATCGGCGAAGCGATCCTCCGACAGCAGCTCTCCGCAGAACCGCAATGTTCCCGATTCGGCAAAATGAAGCGCATCCAGCAGGCGCAGGAGCGTGCTTTTCCCCGAACCGTTTGCTCCCAGCAGGGCTATCTTCTCGCCAGGCCGGATCGTCATCGTCAGTCCGTTGAGTGCTGGTGTGCCGTCATAGGCAAACGTGACCTGTTCCGCCTCAAACAGAGTGGCGCTGACGGGGGCTGAATCAGTTCCGTCATGGGTATGGGCGGGGTTGGACAGGTTGGCAGGCATGACAGTCGTTTTCAGCGCCAGATCAGTAACACAGTACCCGCAATTGCCAGCAACACGGCAACCCAATCATACGAGCGCACTGGCGCCGCGTCCAGCAGATAGATCTCTCCACGATAACCGCGCGCTTGCATTGCATCGAAGACCTCTTCGCTCATCGCAGCGCTCTTGCTTAGCAGCACCCCCGCCGTCGCGGCCACCATCCTTCGCCGCTCTGCCCCTCGCAGCGGCGCTACAATCCGGCTACGCCGCGATTCGAACATTTCAAGCGAAAGGTCCAGCAGAAGGAATACGTAGCGATACGTCATGCCGATCAATGCCACCAGAACCTTGGGCGCACGCAAGACCCGCAGCGCTCCGAGCAGTTCCATCCAGGGCGTCGAAAGCACTAAAAGCACCAGCAGCGTCGCGGTGGCTTCCGTTCGCAGCAAGAGCAACGTGGTGACGTGAAGCCCATGATCGGTTACCGGCCAGCCGAAGAAGGGAAGCCGATAGATCACGGATCCCGGCGTCAGGAACAGAGCAGGGACGGCGATCAGGCCACTCAATCCAAAGACGCCCAGCCAAACGAACCGGACCAGGAAGGACAGACGAATTTGCGAAGCTAGCGCGATGCCGACGGAAAGTGCCAGGATTGCGGCGATGGCCGGCAAGCTGTGCGCCGCGACCACGCCGCAGATCAACAGCAGAATGGAGAACAGTTTAGCCTGAGGCGACAAATGCTGCAGAAGGCCGCGCGCCGTGCTGACGCTCTCAGCACAGTTGGCCCGTTCCAGGTTTTCCATGAACTGGCCAATACTGCTTTCGAAGAAGCCGCGGCGCGAGGCTGGGCGCCGGCCGACGCATGATCTTGTCGGTGCACTGGCCGCGCTAGCCATCGATCGGCCTTTCTCGTCGAGGAAGGCCATGCACAACGGATACGCCCGCCACGGCCAGTTGCTCGGAATTCCTTTTCCGTGATGCGCCGCGGTTGGTGGCCTGTGCGCTCCTCGCGATCATCCACAGCAAGGCCTGCAGCGTGAGTATGATGACGCCGCCTCCCAATAATGCGGACATCATGTAGCCGAAAGCTGTGCTTCGCAGAACGGCGGGAGCATAGGCCGGAATCGGAGCTGTCCATACCGTGGCGAGTTTCTCCATTCCCAAAGGGGCGTCGCGCGGCGGCGAGACGTGGCCTGAGGCGGCGGCGATCTGCCGGCGCTTCACGGGGTCATGGAAGTCCTTTGGCGACCATTCTCCCCAGGCGGAGCCCACCGTCAGCAGTCCCAAGGGCGTCAAAATCATGAGTATCGCCAGCCCCGCCCATAGCGGGCGATAGGATAGCGGTGCCATCGCCGGCTGACCGGCAGTCGCACCCTCCCGCTTCAAGAGCGGCAAATTGGTTTTTTGCAGATAGGCGAACACACCGCCGGAAATGACCAATTCCGCCAGGCCGGCGAAGCTCAGGTGGCCAATCATCATCGCGGCAATGGCGGTACTGAGCGGATAAGGGGCGTATAGCGGTGCTCCGCCGGCGTCCTTGAAGAACAACGGCTGGATGCCGAATTCGATCGCTGCCAGCAGCGCTGCCACGTTGATGGCGACGTAGCCCCCCGCCGCGCACGCCATAACCCTCCGCCTGGACGTGATCGGCGAACTGCCGGCGATAACGCGGTAAACGAGCCAGGCAACCAGCGAGCCGGCGATTGCCATGTTGAAACAGTTTGCACCCAGCGCCGTGATCCCTCCGTCGCCGAACAGGACCGCCTGGATCAGAAGCGCAATAGAAATGGCAATCATCGAGGCCCATGGCCCGAGCACGGCGGCCGAAATCCCCAGGCCCACGGCGTGACCACTGGTCCCGCCGGGCAACGGGATGTTGAACATCATGATGACGAAGGAGAATGCGGCGAACAGGGACAGCAGCGGCACCAATCGGGTGTGCAGCCGGCTGCGAAGCTTGCGGAGCGCTACATACCAGAACGGCGCGGCCGCCCCGTAAAGGGATACACAAGTTACCGGACTTAGATATCCGTCGGGGATATGCATCGCTGATTACCGGCCCAAAACTGCACGGTACACCGTAGCACTATTGTAAATATTGTAATACCGCCCGCCCGGCACTGGACGAGGCCATATCAGACTTCGCTACTGGGAGTACGCATCCAGGCAAAAAAGAGATGTATTTCCTGTCTCAGTGACGACGTCCGCCGCGCTTTGCCCGGCGAAACTCGTAGGTCAATAGTATTGCTTCCGAGGCTCCATGGGCGTAGCCTGTCGATGGATTCCCGAAAAGAGGTATCGGCATGTCGAACACGCGAAGGACGTTCTTGCAATCTGCGGCGCTGGGATTCACAGGTGTTTCGGTTCTTGCGGGCGCGCAGACGCCGGCTCCCGTTCCGGGCGAGAACCGGGAAAAACCCGCCGGCCCATTGAAGCCGTCTGCGGAGATTCAGGTTCCGAAGATGAAATTCTTCGACCATGACATCAGCCGCCTGGTGATCGGATGCAATCCGTTCTATGGATACTGCCATTACACCGACGTACTGGCGAGGGTGATGAAGGACTATTACACGCCTGAGCGGGTGTGTGAAGTTCTGCACCAGTGCAACAGTTTCGGCATTAACGCATTTAACTATTTCCCGAAGGGCCGCGGTCTTGAGGACCTGCAGCGCTTTGAGGCTGAGGGCGGTCACATGCATTTGATCATCCAGGGCGGAGGGGACCTCGACCCTCTCTACAAGACTCTCAAGCCTATGTCCGTTTACTACCACGGCGAAAAGACCGACGTGGCCTTCCAAGCCGGCAAAATGGATACCGTACGCGAGTGGTGCAAGGAGATGCGGGATAAGGGTGTGGTGGTGGGCGTCGGCACCCACAAGCCGGAAGTGATCGCGCTGGTAGAAGAGCAGGGATGGGATGTCGATTTCTACGCCGGGTGCGTTTACAACCGCACGCGCACGGCCGACGAGTTGCGGCATCTCCTCAACGGCGACATGCTGGAGATGCCCGGTGAGGTGTACTTGCAGAGCGACCCGCCCAAAATGTACCGCGTGATGCGCCAGACGAAGAAGCCCTGCTTCGCGTTCAAGGTACTGGCGGCAGGACGCATCAGCGGCCATGCGGCCGACCAGGCATTTGAGACGGCATTCGAGAGTATCAAACCAAACGACGGCGTATTTGTCGGCGTTTTTCCCCGCGTGAAAGATGAAGTGAGAGAGAACGCCGAGCGGGTGCAACGGTTGCTGGTGCGGGGCTGAAGAGCGATTGCTGCCAAGTCGGCGATCGGAACTCAGGAGTTGTCTGCCCCCGGGCCACTCTTGCCAACCACTACTTTGCTGAGATGCGTTTTGCCGGAAGGTTATCCCCACCCTGGTGGAGAGTGAGTTGGGTAGCTTTGCCTTGAGCATCGACGTCGAAGGTCACAGTCGCTTCTACCACGGTTAGGAAGTACTCACGGTCGTTCTCCGGGTACAAGCGGACCTTGGGTTGCCCGGCTAACTCGGCAAAGAGTTGATCGCCCTGACGCGTGACGGTGAAGACACCGATTTGGCTCTGGTATTCGCCGGCGTAGGCGTCAAAGATCTTCGGATCTACCTTGGCAACGGTGTTTGACCCTGGCTGGAAATCGGGCCAACCATACTCATGCGCGACGCTGCGCACGATCTCCATCGCCAACTGGCCTCCACTATCTCCGTTGGTCATGATGACCACGCCGTCGCCTAGGTTGTACGCCACCAATTGGCAGCGATAGCCTTCGTTGGAGCCGCCGTGCGTGAAGTAACGATGGCCAGGGCTGCCGCCAAGCTGCGGGCCCAAGCCCCAATCATTCAGGCCAGGCGTAAGCATTTGTTGAACCGTAGCCTTTGAAAGAACCAGATTCGGCGTTCCGGCAAGCGAGCGCTGCACTTCCAGCGCATAGCGCGCGAGGTCTGACGGCGTAGTCCACAAGCCGGCCGCGGCCATCTCCGGATAGGTGTGGGGTCCGCCTTCAACGGGTTTACCATCGCCGCGGTAGGGTATCGCTATCTCGGCCGCACGGCCCTTCGGCAAGGGTTGCTCATAAGCACTGTGGGTCATTCCAATGGGAACAAGGACGGTGTCATGCATCAGTTCCGGGAAGGCCTCACCGGTTAGATCCTGCAGGAGTTGTTGGGCGATGACATAGCCGCCGCCCGAATAGCGCCAAAGAGTGCCGGGTTTCGCGTCAATGCGAATCGGGTCACTGTTGGCCGGCTTCTCACCATTCAAGACCTGAAGAAGGGTGGGCACGGGCGCACCGGACGCGTAACCCGCAAAGCCGTGGACAGTCAATCCGGCAGTGTGAGTTAGTAACCCCCGCATGGTCACTTTGGCCTGTTCCGTAAAGGAGTTCGGCGGCACTTGCCAGCTCTTCAGGTATCGGTTGACGTCGGCATCGAGATTGATCTTGCCGGATTCGACGAGACGGAGAACCGCAACGGCGGTAAGCGGCTTGCTAATGGAGGCGGCCTGGAAGAGGGTGTCGGGCGTTACGGGGCGACCACCGATGCTTACAACGCCGAAGCCTCGCGCCCATTCGATCTTGCCACCATGAATCATGGCGACGCTGACCCCAGGGACATGCAAGGCCGCCATTTCATCAGCCAGCTTCAGTGGGACTTCAGACTCGCCCTTGATGACCACCGGCCGCAGCAGGCCGTTCTGAATGCGGCCAATTCGCTCTTCGAGAGAGGCGGGTGTTTGCGCCAGTGCAACGCCGGCCAGTGCTACGAGGACCACGGCTCGCAGGCGGCGTAAAAAGACTGAAGTGGACATGAGCAGATCCCTTAACGGCAGGTTCCACTGCAAGGCTAACACTCGTTTGCGCCGCGCCGGCCTCATCGAAAACGCCGATTACTTGGTAGTGGCCGTGGGTGGTTTCAGACTTGGATCCAGGCGATGCGCCGCGGCGAACTCCGCTTGAGCGGACGTAGAATCGTTCAGGCCCAGCAGCGACATACCCAGGTTATAGTGGGCGTGAGCCATATCAGGTTTTAGGCGAATCGCTTCACGATAGGCCGCGGCTGATTCCTGATATTTCTTTTTGTTGAAAAGCGCAGTTCCCAAGTGGAACTGAATGTTCGGATCATCCGGTCTCAGGGGAACCAGCTTTTGATAGCTCGCTATCGCCAGGTCGAATTCGTTGGAAGCGAACTGAGCGGACGCTAAGCCAACCAGCGCGTCAACGTAGTCCGGCTTTTGCGCCAGCGCTTTCTCATATTGGACGGCTGCCTTGGCGTATTCCTTCTGCGAGTAATAAGCGCTAGCTAACGCGTACAGCGCATGAAAGTTATTCGGCTCCGCGGCCAGACATTTTTCGAACGCCTGAATTGCCTCGGCTGTTTTCCCTTGTTCGTACTCCGTCATCCCCAGGGCAAGTACGACGTCAGGCTGGTCGGGCTTCGCTGCTAAAGACTTTTGAAACGCCGCCGATGCCTGGTCGTAGCGTTTGGACTTGTAATAGAGATGCCCCAGTTGCGCCCAGGAATTGGATTGACCTGGATGTTTCGCTATCAGTTTGTGATAGGCGGCAATCGCTTCATTGGTATGGCCCGCCTCGCCCAGGGCATGGGCGTAGTTCTCCAGGATATCGGGCAATTCGGGCTGAAGCTTGTGCGCTTTTCGATAGTAAGGAAGCGCTTCTTCCGCTTTGTTCCCGGCCACGAGTGCCCCACCTAGATTGTTCAGCGCATCCGCGTTGTTTGGACTCAGGGCAACCGCCTTCTGGAAGGCCACGATGGCTTCGTCCGTCTTCCCCAGGCTCATCAGCGCAGCGCCCAATCCGTTCTCGGCTTCCGGAAAATCGTGGTGAAGTTCGATGGCTTTTCGATATTCGGTTACAGACTCGTCCAGTTTCTTCTCGTGGTACAGAGCGAGTGCCTTATCAAAGTGAATCGAGGCATCTTGCGGAGCAGCATTCAGCGCTTTATCGAAGTCGGCAACCGCTTCGTCGTCTTTACCAGTTGCATCGAGTGCCTTTCCCAAATTGTCCAGAGCCTCCGGATAATCGGGCTGCCGGTCCAGGGCTTCCCGAAAAAGCTGAATGGCTTGGTCGTATTCCTTCTTTTTGAGGTGATCGAGTCCCTTTTCGTTCAGTTGTTTCGCCTCTTTGGAAGGCTCTGAACCGGCGTGTCCTTCTGGCACAGCGGACAGAGCGTACGCGAGGATCTTGCCAGCAAGAACGCCGGCGGTTAGCGAAACGCTTAAGGCCGCTAACAGCGCGGTGAGTATCACACCGCGTGCCATCGAAATCAGATTTCTCATCGTTGAACCATCAACCCGCCAAGAATGGTTACAGGCCATATCATCGATGGCCTGATGCACCTGCAAGTCGTTGATTCTATCGCGGTCTTATCTCGAAAGTTTGGGTACTTGATTGATACTCACTAGATCTACGAGCAGCTTCCGTAGTGTTACTAATTGATGCCGACATAGTCTATACGCTGAACCATTGCTCCTAAAAGGATGTCCAGGAATGAAGTGTATCGAGTAGCGTATCGTCTTACACAAGCCAGTAGTGGGGAGATCACCTGGACCTCGCCTGGTGAGGAGCTGCCGCCCGGCATTGCCGTCTCTAGGATCACGCTGATGCCATCCTCTAAGGAGTTGTCCCAGTGTCAGGAGGATTTGACGTAATGTACCGGGACGGCGCCAGCGCGAGTAGCCGCATGGTCTGGGATAACTGCCGCAACTATCAAGTTGCTTCCAATATTATGTTTCATAACTAAGGGGTGTCACGGTCTCATTACCCGCTGCAACGAGGTGATCTCGAGAAGCTTAGCTCGCCTTATCTATTGAGACAGCAAGGCAGGTTATCGCAACCATTCGAATGACGGTTGCGGCAGTAAGTTCAGCGCTGTCGAGATGAACACGAGGGCGCCCACCAGGATCACCATCACGCTCGTCCAGATGATGGAGGCGGGAACCCTATCGCTGCGGGCGCAGCTTGTGATCTTCCGGGCCGCTCCCAGGATCGACAAAATGAGCAGCAGCAGGAAGACAGACGATTTATCGAAGAGAAACAGGCCAAGCACCAAATCTGTTTGGGTCGAGAAGCATTTGACCTTCTGAGGGGACGAAATCACATTGGCCGGTATTTGGGTAGTGGGGGGCGTGCTAGTACCAGGCGTGGACTTTTGACGTATGAGGTTGCCGGCACCGAAACACTTGCAGGTGATGGACGACCAAACAGGTTTCACTTTTGCTTCGGGCTGAGCTGCGATGTTTGCGGTGCCATTCAGTTTCGAACGACCCGACTGAACCCTGACGAAAGATCAAGAACGACGCCGAGGGGCACGGTTACAGGACGAACGTCGAAGTGCAAGCGCCTGGTCTCAGCGAGTCCGCGAAGTCAGACGGGATTCGGATGAGGACGCTTAGATGAATGGTGGCCCTGACCCATTTTTTAGGCCTTTCCTCAGGATGTGTCCGACGACCGTCGCGCAACCTCGCTGACGGTCCGGTTGCGGCATCAGCGGTATGTGTTCCCCGTTGAGTTCGTTCTTGTTTGTCTACGGAAACGACTCCTCCGTGCTCGTCGTGTTTCGTACTCATGTCATTTCCGTTCAAGGGTCCTGCTCTCCGATCTCGCACCGTAAGTGGTTTCGGCGCTGATCCCAACCGGGCCTGCAAAACTCACGCCGGGTGCCGGTCCGTCGATTGCTGGCTTATCCGTAAGTGAGAACAAGTGAGGAAACGCCAGAAAGGGCGCATTTCCCCTTTCTGCCATAGTCAGAGGCCGCCTGCAACTTAGAGCCTGTCAAGGCCGGCGTGAACGCCGCGCAGCGGAGGAGCCTTGACGGAGTCATGAGTAGAAGACATTTCGAAAGAGAGGAATAGCCCAGTGCGAGCGTTGTCACTCGGTCGCCCACCAGGATCAGGGACGATAACGAGACTTGAACGTTCCTAATGAGGCGGGCTTCACCGAACGGCGAGTCTCCGGGCGTTCCGGGCGGCGTGCGCACTGCGCGCAAGTCTTGGTCAGGAAAGCCCCAACCACGAGCGTCGGGGCTTTTTGCGTTTTGTTTAGCCGATTCTATTACCCCGCGATTCTAGCGCTTAGGTGTCGCCAGGAATGCATGCGTGCTGCCGTTTATCGTGCCAAATCCCACGATCTCGCCCGCATCGTTGACCCCTTGTGCGCACACGAGATACCAGCCTGAGTCCTGCGGGATGAGCGTGTTGAGGTCCAGCGGCACTTTGTCTAGCCAGACGATTGCACGCTCGTTAAAGCTGGCGTCCAGGGAAAACCCAACGATCACGCCCTTGTTGTTAATGGTGTGACAGCAAGGGGGTCCGGTCGCGATGGCCCCGGGAAACCGGCCGAGGTCCTGCATACCGGTCTCCTTGGTCCATAGAAAGGTGTCTTCGATGCACGTTGCAGGATTGGTGTCCGGTCCGACGCAGGCAAATCCGACTACATCCCCGCGGTCATTGATACTCGTAGCAATGTTATAAATGCCCGCTGGCGTGCCCCCCAGGTGGCCCAGGTCGGTGGGCGAGCCATCGCTGTCCCAGAGCACGGCGTGTGGAGCGAACGGCCCGAAGGGAGTCAGATAAGCGGTGTTGGAGCACTCACCCGACGCGCCGACGGCTTGGCCGTTGCGGTTGATCCCCGTGGCGAATCCGACGGTATCGCCGGGTAGAGGATGCAGTTCCTGGATCCGCCCGTCTCGTCCCCAGCTTACGGCTTCAAAACGAAGCACCTGAAACGCCGTGCCGCCACTGACGCAGGTTGCATCACTTGTGCCGTTCTCAGCCACCCCGACGACCTGGCCGTGATCGTTCACATCGAAGGCATTGGCGTTGTTGCCGCCCGCCAGTGGAGGGAGGGCTTTCAGGACCCCAATTCTTCCGATTGCGCCAAGGCATTGATGGTGAGTGCCATAGCCACAAAAATCTTCGCCGTTTGGATCCAGGTTGGAGGTCTCAGAACCGATCGCCGTCTCCCCGAGGGCGTTCAGCCCGTTTGCTCCGCTGTTACAGGTGGGGCATTCCTGTCCGCCAAGCGTGCCGAGGTCAAACATGTGGCGGCCACTATACCAGTCGAACATGCGGGCGCCATACCAAAGGAAGGCGTGCTGCGGTCCGCCGACTCCCGGGTTCGACGACCCGGATGCCCAGCCGGCGGCGTTAATCCCATAAGCGTTGCTAGTCGTCCCTGGCCCGCCCAGAGTGCCGAGGTCGGTGATCGTGTAACTCGGTGATTGGGCCATCGCAAACGTAGCCAGCCATGCGCCCGCGAAAATCGAAGTCCAAATTGGTTTCATATGTGCCTCCGCTCGTAATAGGCGCAGAGCGCTCCCGGAAACTATCACGCAGGCGGGATATAATTTCAACCACCAGACAATGCGGCATCCGGAGCAATCCACAGGGGACGTAAGTGTGCTTCTGCACGCCTGGAGCGATGGAGATCAGGAGCGCGCCTCAAGAGCCTGACGCCTATCCTCTATGGGGAGCTTCGCCGCCTGGCCCACCACTACATGGAGGGTGAGCGCCCCGGCCACACGCTCCAAACGACTGCCCTCGTAAATGAAGCCTACATCCGTCTGGTGGACTACAAGCGCATGCAATGGCAGGATCGCGCACATTTCTTCGCCGTTGCCGCCCAGGTGATGAGGCGCATCCTGGTAGATCATGCCCGTAGCCACAACATAAAGCGCGGGGCTGGTGTGCAGCACCTCGCGCTCAACGGGCGACGTCGCCGTCGTAAGTACCGATCTGGAACCGGCGATCTGGTGGCGCTCGATGACGCAATGAATGCACTCGCGCGTTTCGATCCGCGCAAAGTGCAAATCATCGAGATGCGCTTTTTTGCCGGGCTCAGCGTCGAGGAGACCGCCGAAGTGCTCAAAGTGTCGCCAGCCACGGTAAGGCGCGACTGGAGCATTGCCAAGTTCTGGCTTTATCGCGAACTTGGCTGGTGGGGGGACTGGCGATGGATTCGGAACTGTGGAAACAACTCGATAAGCTGCTGCACGCGGCCTTGGAACGGCCGCCGCAGGAGCGCGACGCCTTTCTCCACAGCGCTTGCGCCGGCGACCCGCAGCTGGAGCGGGAAGTTCAATCGCTGCTCAGCTCGGAACAGCATGCGGGCAGCTTCCTCGAAAGCCCCGCCATCGAAGCGATTGACGATGTACGCACCGTTGAAACTAGCCGCGTATCAGGCCGGATCGGCCAGACTATTTCGCATTACCGCGTGCTCGAGAATCTGGGCGCCGGCGGCATGGGCGTGGTCTACAAGGCCCAGGACGTCCGCCTCAGCCGCTTCGTGGCGCTCAAGTTCTTATCCGAAGCACTGGCCCGCGACTCGGATGCCCTGAATCGCTTCCACCGCGAGGCCCGCTCCGCATCTGCGTTGAACCACCCCAACATTTGTACGGTCTACGACATTGGCGAGCAGGAAGGTCGCGCCTACATCGCGATGGAGTACCTCGAAGGCCAGACCCTCAAGCATCGCATCGCGGGACGGCCAATCGAAACCGAGGCCATCCTCTCGCTTGCCATCGAAATCGCCGATGCCTTGGACGCCGCCCATTCGGCAGGAATCATCCATCGCGATATCAAGCCCGCGAATGTCTTTGTCACCAAGCGTGGCCATGCGAAAATTCTCGACTTCGGATTGGCGAAGTGGGAACCTTCCGCGGCAGGCCTCAGACACGGAGCCGCAGACCACCGTTCTCAACCTGAGCAGGCCCAGGAGCGCGCTGGGAACAGTTCCCTACATGTCGCCCGAGCAGGTCCGCGCCAAGCCCCTGGACGTGCGCACCGATTTGTTCTCGTTCGGCGTGATGCTCTACGAAATGGCCACCGGCAAGCTGCCGTTTCGCGGTGAGAGCTACGGTGAGATCTTCGATTCCATTCTGAATCGCGCTCCCACGCCGGCTACGCGCCTGAACCCGGAATTGCCTGCGGCGCTGGAACGCATCATCGACAAGTGCCTGGAAAAGGATCGCGACCTTCGTTATCAGCATGCTTCGGAGATCCGCGCCGATCTCCAGCGCCTGAGGCGCGATTCGGACTCGGCCAGCGTAGTAAGTGCCCCGCCCGCTCGGGGATTCTCCAAACGTTGGAAGCTCGCCGCCCTTGCCGTTCTGGTCGTGTTGGTCTTGTCGAGCGCCGGATACTACTATCTGCATCGGCCACCCAAGATCGCCGACCTGGGCACCGTGATCCTCGCCGACTTCACGAACAAGACGGGCGATCCGGTGTTTGACGACACGCTGCGGCAGGGCCTGGAGGTGCAGCTTGGACAGTCGCCGTTTCTGCGAATCATTTCGGATGACAAAATGCGCAGTACTTTGAAGCAGATGGGCCGTCGTCTGGACGAGCCGCTGAACGATGAGTTGGCGCGCGAGGTCTGTGAGCGCAACCAGAGCAAGGTTTTCATCTCGGGCTCCATCGCCACCCTCGGCAGTCAATATGTTCTTGGCCTAAAGGCTGTGAACTGCCTCACAGGCGAGACTGTAGCGGAGCAGCAGGCCCAGGTCTCGCGTAAGGAAGAAGTCCTCAATGCGCTCACTAAGCAAAGCTCGCTCTTGCGTGGCAAGCTTGGGGAGTCGCTGGCAAGCATCCAAAAGTTCGACTTCCCCCTGGAGCAGGCCACCACGCCATCGCTCGAAGCCTTGCAGGATTACAGTCTGGCCATAAAGCAGTTCTATCTGATGAACTACGCTTCGGCGGGCACGTTGCTGCAACGTGCAATCGACCTGGATCCGAACTTCGCCGTGGCGTATGCGCGCCTTGCGAGCCTGAACTACAACAACTCACAAAGCGAAGCCGCGCTCGAAAACTCTGCAAGGCTTATGCGCTACGCGATCGTGTCGGGGACCGTGAGCGCCTTTACATCGAGACCAGTTACTACTTGTTCAGGGCGCAAACGGAAGAAGCATCGCAAACCTATGAACTGTGGAAGAGTACCTATCCCAAGGACCCGGTGCCTGACATTGGCCTCGCTTTAATCAGCGAATACAAGGGACAATTCGACAAGCAAGTGGAGGAATCGCTTCTTGCGTACCGGAAGGATGCCTCCGTTCAGGCGAGCTATAACCTCATCGAAGCGTACATCAACCTGGGCCGCTTGGATGAGGCCGGGAAGGTGCTCGCCGAAAGTAAGGCCCGGTATCCGGGGAACGACCAGTGGGCACGGTGGGGTTACGCCCTGGCCTTCCTGCGCCACGACTCTTCGGAAACGAAGCGTATCCTGGAGGCGGCGCCGAGCGGCTCAACTCTGCAGAGGACGCTCCTCGCCTTCACGTCCAGGACTGAGCTGTACTACGGGCGGCAGAGGGAAGCCGCCGAATATCGCCGGCGCGCAACCCAGTTCGCCCGGCAAACCGGCATCGATGAAAGAACCTCGTGGTGGGCGGCTCTTGCCGCACTACATTACGCCAACTGCGGAAACTTCACCGAAGCCAAACGCATCGCTGATGAGGCGTGCCCGGCACAAGGGAGGACCCGTTGCTAAAACTGGGTTTGGCCTACGCGCGTTCAGGAGACGCTCGCAATGCGGAGAGACTTGCCGGCCAGCTCGCACGGCTGTATCCGACGGACACGCTCCTGAAGAACCGTGACCTGCCTCTTATTCGGGCTGCCATTGCCGTGCAGCAGAATCACCCTTTGGCGGCAATCGCGCTCCTGGAGAGCGCCATCCCGACAGAACTAGGGAATCTGGACGTTGCTTATACCAGAGGACAGGCTTATCTGCTGCTGCGTCGTGGAGCGGGAGCGGCAACAGAGTTTCAGAAGATCGTAAGGTATCGTGGGTTTCTCCTCTCGACCCCCCGGGAGCGCTGGCGTATCTCGGTCTTGCCCGCGCGTACGCGGCCGCTGGCGGCACCGTCAAAGCCCGCGCCGCCTACCAGGACTTCCTGACACTCTGGAAAGACGCCAACTCCGACATCCCCATCCTCAAGCAGGCCAAAGCGGAATACATGATGATCCGGTAGATCATCTCGGAAGGGCAAATCGGCATCATTCGTTTGGCCTGTGTTACGGTTCGATCTATTCGATAAAGGAAGACCCCATGAATGCTCATCCCCTTGAACCGGTCACTGCCGCTGAAGTCCAATTAGCGGTTTCACTCTTGAAAACACTTCCCAGCTTCAACGCGTCGACACGGATCATCAGCATCATGCTGAAAGAACCGCCGAAGAGTTCGGTTCATACCTGGCTCTCCGGGGCGCCCATCGATCGCCGGGCTTCGGCCGTTCTGCTGAACAATGCCGAGAAATTGGCGTCTATGTCGAGTTGAGTCTTTCGAGAAACACGGTGCTCAGACTCAGACACCCGCCGCCCGGCTCGCAGCCGACGCTGTCAATGGATGAACAGATCGAGTGGAACAAGCTGTGCTGAACAGCCGAAAGTTGCGCGCTGCGCTCGAAAAGCAATACGGAATGACTGATACGTCGCTGGTGATGGTCGATATTTTGACGCAGGATACTACGGCAGTGAAGAGGAACGCACGCGCCGCATGACCCGGCCACTATGTTTCCTTTGCAGCGATCCCACCGATAACGGTTATTCCCGCCCGATCGAAGGAACTGGCCGGTTATAGATCTCAATACAATGCAAGTGATCGTGTAGAAGAATATGGACTTGGCCCCTTCCGCCAGCCTGCAATTTTTCAGCAAGTCGGGTTAACGGCTACAACCGACATGAAACGTTGACAATCACCAACCTGAAGGAGCGGGCTTCTCCTGGAAGGGCGTTCCATCTCGTGGCAAAACTTGAAACCGTCATTGGCTTCAACGCTCGTGAGGGCCTTACCATCCACCACGTGCGCTATAACGACCACGGGCGCGAGCGCTCGATTCTGTAGGGGATCGCTCACGGAAATGGTGGTTCCATACGGGGATCCCAGCCCGACACAAGTTCGCAAGAACGCATTTGATGGGGCGAGTACGGAATGGGCATGTGCGGGATAGGGCCCAGCTGGGGTGCGATTGCCTGGACACATCGCCTATCTCGATGCGCACCTCCGCGACAGCCGCGGCCGGGCCTTAACGATTCCACAGGCGATCTGCATCCACGAAGAGGACACGGCACGCGGAAGCATACTGACCGGCGATCGGCCGACCCGCCGAGGTTCGCCGTTCCCGGCGACTGGTGGTGTCGTCGATTTCTACGGTGGAGAATTACGAATACGGCTTCTTTTGGTATTACTATCAGGACGGGAACATTCAGTTCGAAATCAAGCTAACCGAAACTGTCGCTTGGAGCATTGCGCGCTGGCGAGAAGCCAAAGCACGGAAAGCTGATAGCGCCATTACTTTATGCCCGAACCATCAGCATTTCTTCAATGTGCGGCTGGCCTTCGATCTCGACGGAGTTCAAATACTGTCCAGCAACTGCAAGATATTGCGGACCCGATCGACGAGTCGAACGAGGTCAAAAACGCCTTTACGTCAAGGCAACAAGCTTGGAAACAGAGAAGCCGGCTCTTTCACCACGTAAACCTGGAAACCGCAGAACGTGGAAGATTGTCAGCACCAATTCCAAGAATCGCAGTGGGCGAGCCCGTTGGCTACAAGTTCATTCCAGGTGACAATTGGTTTCCTTTTGCATCGCCCAATGCGTGGTGGCGAAAACGCGCGGGATTTGTTGAGCACCACGTCTGGGTCACTCCCTATTCAGAGGAAGAAAATTATGCCGCGGGCGACTTTCCGAATCAATCGCAGGGAGGCGATGGACTGATAAAGTGGACCGCCGCAAACCGCCCCATCGCTAACCAGGATGTCGTTTTTTGGTACACCTTCGGTCACACCCACATCCCGCGGCCCAAGACTATCCGGTCATGCCAACGGCCTACATTGGATTCCTGCTCAAGCCAAACGGCTTTTTCGATTCGAATCCGGCCAACGATGTGCCGCCCACCTTACCCCTGAAGGCCTCCACCAACGGGAAAACCTGTGGTCACTGCTAGGCCCTATCGCTCGTCGCGCCCGGCGACTGATCGAGGGAACTGGGACGAGGGGATTGGGACGGACGGGGCGTTTTGTCCGAAAATCCTCAGCCCAATCCGATCCTAACGCAGAGAAACAATGGGGCCTGTCCTTGTTGATGTGAGATTGGGAACGATACGGCGTTATGGCCGGTGAAAGCCCTACACCATGCACTTCTTGATCGAGGTCATGTCCTAGGGCTGCTAACGGAAAAGTGCTCTTGCAGTACGTTCGGCTCATGCAGAAGTGTGGGCGACTTCTTGGGGGACGGACGGGAGAACTTTCGCCCCGAGCGTATCGGGAATCCAGCTGGGATAGCCACTCTCTTAAGGAGCGCGGGGCACTCTAAGCTAAAATCGGCTCTGTCTTTATGCCAGGGAGGCTGCCATGAAGTCAGCGCAACGTTCCATTCTTTTCCTTGTCCTACCTGCCGTCTTGTGCGGGCAGGCCAAGCACACGCCGACGCTCGATGAGATGTTGAGCCTGAGGACTATCAGCTCGCCGAGGATCTCTCCCGATGGGCGGTTCGTGTCCTATCGAGTGCGTGAAACAAATTGGAAGGACGATGCCTACGTGACACAGCTATGGCTGATCAACGTGACGACGGGAACCAGTTTCCAGCTGACGAGGGGAAAGAAATCCAGTGGTCAGGAGGAATGGTCACCGGACGGGCATTGGCTGGCATTTGTTACCGAGCGCGAGGCGTCCGCGATTGAACCGCTCCCGATTGAGAAAAAGGAAGAGAAAACGGAGAAGCCCGTAGAAAAAGACAAGCGAGAGGAGAAGACTCAAAAGAGTAAGGACGCCGAACACGACGCCGGGAAGCCCGCCGCACAGCAGGTCTGGGTGATCGCGCCCGAGGGCGGCGAAGCCTGGCAATTGACAAAGTCGGAGACGAACGTCGAGAGTTTTCACTGGTCGCGGGACGGCAAGTCGATTGCGTTCACGGCCAATCCTCCCGAAAGCAAACCCCACAAAGATCGCAAGGAGAGGTACAGCGACTACGAAGTATTCGAGAAGGACTACGAGCAACTACAGTTATGGCTGGTGGACGTCGCCACGGCCACGGAACGCTATCTTCCGGCGACGGCAAAGAGACTTACCTCGGACTCCTCGTTGAGTATCGGTTCTTTTGCCTGGTCGCCGGACTCCGGCAGAATTGCATTCAGTGCTTCGAAGAGCCCGCTTTTGGCAGTCAGCGGCGAACGGGACATCTATCTGCTCGACCTGGCACAGAATAACGCGGTCAACAAAATCGTGGCCCTGCCGGGGCCGGACACTTCACCAGTGTTCTCGCCGGATGGAAAACAGCTTGCGTTTTCCACTGCACTAGCGCAGCCCTATTATTACTACGCGAATCAGCATATCGCGGCAGTGGATGTGGCAATAGCAGCCACCAAGCCTGCCACAACGCCAGCCGATGTACGAGACCTGACCGGCAGTTTCGACGAGAATCCGCGACCCATCGATTGGGGACCGGACGGAGTGTATTTCTCTGCTGAGCAGAAGACAAGCATCCATCTATTTCTAGTCAATCCGGAGTCGCGCCAGATTCAGCGGATTACTTCGCCAGACGGACTCATCGTTGACGACGGTTCCTTTACCAGAGACTTCAAGACAGTAGCGTTCATTGCGCCCGACGCGACGCATATGGCGGAATTGTATGTGTCGCCGGTTTCACCGTTTGCCCCGAGAAAACTCACCGACCTCACCGCGCAAGTGAAGGACTGGCGACTGGGCACCGTAGAAGTAGTTTCCTGGAAGAGTCAGGATGGGACGACGATTGAAGGGATTCTACACAAACCAGCCGACTACGACGCGAGTAAGAAGTTCCCGCTGCTGGTCAAGATTCACGGCGGCCCCACCGGAACGTCGTTTCCAACCTTATCGCCGGTTGAGTCTGCGTATCCCGTGCAGACATGGCTCTCGAAGGGCGCCCTGGTGCTGGAACCGAACTACAGAGGCAGTGCGGGGTATGGTGCTGCCTTCCGCGCACTCAACGTACGGAACTTGGGAGTGGGCGATATGTGGGATGTGATGAGCGGAGTGGATTCGTTGATCGCCAAAGGAATGGTGGACCAGAACCGGATGGGATCGATGGGATGGTCGCAGGGTGGATATATCTCAGCGTTCCTGACCACACACACTGATCGCTTCAAGGCAATCTCGGTAGGAGCCGGCATCAGCGACTGGATGACTTATTACGTGAACACTGACATTACGCCATTCACACGTCAGTATCTGCACGCCACGCCGTGGGATGATCCGGAGGTGTTTGCGAAGACGTCACCCATTACCACCATCAAGCAGGCAAAGACACCCACGTTGATTCAGCAGGGCAGCAACGACAAGCGCGTGCCGGTGCCTGACAGCTTTGAGCTCTATCGAGGATTGCAGGACCAGGGCGTGCCGGCACGGCTGATTTTATATAAGGGATTCGGGCACGGGGTTGATAAGCCGAAATCGCAGCGGGCACTGCTCGAAGCGAATCGGGACTGGTTCAACTTCTATATCTGGAACGAGCCCATCCCGAAGGATTCGGCACTGTACGGGGCCAGCGAATCCGACGTAGAGAGGTAGATGGTTCGCCGCTGTAGGAGTTGTCATGGCCCGGCGGGCGAAAACACCGTCTTCAAGAGCTGCCATCTGATCATCGGACTTCGATCTCAGTTACCGTCATCGCGGGAATGGTGAGCTTGCCGAGGGTGCTCACATGATCGCTCCATGACGGGCGGCATTGGATCTCGGCCTCCATCGGCGCATTGAACAGATTCATCGCGAACAGCAGCGACTTGGTCCCGCTGGTGCGCAGGGAAGTCCAGACATTCGGATTCGAGCAGCTCACCTTCTCTTCCAGGCCGAGTTGGCCGAGCGCGGCGCGTACCATTCGCCCGTGCTCGCGCATGGCGTGAATCCAGCTCATTCCGAGGAACAGCACCTGGCCGCCCGCCGGCGTCGACAAGCGCCACGCCAGCGTCGCCCGGGTGAATTCGTCGGTGCCCACCGCCTCCGCCCCGGGCGGCAGCCGCACCGTGCGCCATTGCCGCCCGTTGCTCAGAATGTTCTCGACGCCGAGGATGGTCGTCCGTGGCACCTCATTCTTGTGATGTTCGATCGCGGCGCCCAGGTAATCGGCGAGAATCGTGCACGGCCACAAACTCTCGTCGTATGCCGGGAGCACAGGCAGGAGCAGCACCTTCCCGCCCGACTTGAGGAAGCTCACAATGCGCTGCTGCACCTCCCGACGCATCGCCGACGATGCCACCACTACTACCGGGGTTCGCCGGTCCGCTGTCCAGTCGTCGGAACGGATGTCGCAGAGCACTGGCGACGTGCTGGCGCAGAGCGCCGACGTCAGTACGCCTTTGTGCAGAAAGTCGTCCGATTCAGGGCTGGAAAGCTCAAATTCCCCGTGGCCTTTCCAGTACAGACTCGCGCGGGCCTGTTCCGGATCGACCGCCACGCGGCAGTCGAATTCGCGCTCCGCCTCAGCCAGCCACGGATTTGACTGCAGGGCCTTGCCGAACTCCTTCTGCGCGGCGTAGAGCGGCCGGATCTGACCCTGGGCGCCGATGCCCGCGGCGTAGTCGTAGATGTCCGTCGTCTGGCCCAGGCGCGGCGGATTGGGGCCTGCGGTGAAGACGTAGTAATTCGATCCCTTCATCCCGAGCGCGAGGTTGGCGCGATAGCAGGCAAGCGCATCGCTCGCCACGATCGGCGGCCAGTCCGAGCCGCTCCCGCCTGGAATCTCAAACACCGTCGGCGGGTACCCAAATAGCCGCAACTGCTCCAGCGACACGAATGCGTTCAAGGCGTATTGCGGTGTGGGCGCGTTTTGCGGCCAAGTCTGATCCAGGTTGTAGTAATGATCGGAACCAAGGACGAAATTCGCCCCCATCGCGTGGCTCACCTCTAGGTAGTTCGCATTCATCAAGGAGCCACCCGAGTTGTGCACGAACGGCATATTCACGCCCAGTTCTCGAAGCCAGAGCGCCAGCGTCGCCGCGTATTCGGCCACCGTTCCCAGGTAGAAGTCCAGGTCGTCCTTGGCCCGGCGCAATCCTGCCGGGTCGCTCGCCCCCGGACGGACGGGCCGGACCGCTTCAAACGAGTCGAATTTCGTATTCCAAGAGCGGTTGAGGGCCGCGGCGTCCTTGTAGCGTTGCTGCAAGTAGCGTGGATAGCGCCCCTCTGCTTTTCCGTAGCCCATCGCCTCCGCGTTGTAGTCCAGCGAATTGAACCAGACGTGGATCCCGGTCAGCTCATTGTCCACTTGCACAAGCGCGATCGCTCCGCCTTTGGAAACGGTGTGCCGCGCCAGAATCGGCCCCACACGTTCGTACCAGCTCCGCGCTTTCTTGAGGAAAAGCGGGTGCACATAGGACACTGATGACGCGCGGAACGGATTGCCCTCGACGTCGTGCGCCAGCAGCTGGGGGTAATCGCGCACCAGCCACCCTGGCAGCCCATCGTAGATCAGTTCCGAGTACACGTACGGCCCTGGCCGCGCTATTACGTACAGCCCCGCCTCCCGCGCGGTCTCAAGAAACTCTTCGAGGTCGAAGATTCCGCCATGACCCGAAAAGACGAACTGTCCTTCGGTTGGCTCGTGCAGCCCCCACGGTACGTACGTCGCGAGCGCATTTCCGCCTGCCTCTTTGAAGAGTTCCATGCGGCGCTTCCAGTCCGCCTTGGGCACGCGGAAATAGTGAAACTCGCCCGATACCAAGAAAGCCGCGTCGCCCCCGATCCGCCAGGACCGGCGATCGAAGCTAACCGGCGCCATTGCGGGTGCGTCGCTCCGCGCCGCCCCGTCGCGAATGGTCGCACCGAGCAGGGCGGCTTTGCCGAAGTCTCTGCGAGTGATGTCCATAGGGAAGGCCTATCATTTCACACGGGTCAAAACGGGACGTCCGGCCTCAACGGCTGAGAGGAATGCCTAGGAACTTCAGGGAAACTTCCAAGAAACTTCCGGAAATGATCAAAGGGCTGGCCAGCCTCCCGAGAACCTCACCTAGTCCCTGGCGCTCGCGAGCATTAAAGTAGCCTTCCGCCTGTCCTCCGCCGTCATTTGGTCGGGCCCGAGCTTGTAGTTCAGCTTGTCGATGGTACCCGTGAAGCGGAATGGGAGTTCGTAAGCGAGATCGTCCACCGCTGTTCGGGTGTCAGTCCCAATATCGAAGGTCTCGTCGATGGATATCAGCATTGGGATCGTGTGCGGAATCGTTTTCTTCGCTACTTCCTTGCCATCGACGGAGAGGACGCCCGTGCCACCCTTGGCAGGACCGGGCCCGTCGTATTTGAAGTCAAACACAATCGTGTGCTTTCCCTCGCTCAGCCCGCTAAGCCCTTCTCATCGGAAACGCTCCAAGTCCAGGAAGTTGTAAATGAACACCGGCCGGCTTCTGCCGATTCCAAATAAGCCGGCAGCAAAGATGGCAGCGACCCACAGCGCAGCTGGTACAACCAACGAATAGCCGGCCCGCGATGGCTAGCGATTTTCTGCCGAAGACGATCGCCGACCGGCTATGCGGATTTCGTCAGACCGTCAGAAGAATAGCTTGCTGACATCGATAGAGAGAGTCGCCACAATAAGTTAACCCCGCGCCTTGCGCAAAGTCTGGCTGGGAGTTTCCCCGAACCGCTGGCGGTATTGAATCGAAAAACGGCCAAGTTCGAAGAAGCCCCAACGAAGGGCCACGTGAGTAACCGTAGTTTCGGCCTGCGGCTGGCGAAGGGCCTTTCTAGCATGTGAAAGGCGGACAGCCCTTAGATAAGCCTGCGGTGACGATCCATACGTCTCTCGGAAACCCCGTTCCAGGGTTGCATAGCTTGACCGGGTAACGGTGCAAAGCTCGCGAATGGAGGGAACACGTTCCAGGCGCTCCAGCAGATACCGGTAGGCTTGGCGCGCCACGTGAAACCGGATCGGGGCATCCACGTATCCAGCGTTGAGGTGGCTACCCAAGCTGATGCTCTCGAGTAGCCTCTCTTGGAACAGCGCGATGACTTCCTCGTTCCCCAGCAAATCTGGTCGCTTTTGCACATCCTCCAGGATCTTCCCGCAAGTTTCAAGTTATTGAGACTGCGTCGCCACCTCGGCGAAACGAACTCGATCCATCGAACCCCCGAATGTGCAGGCCTCACCCCAAACATCAGCGTAATACTGGTCCAGCACCGCTTCCGGCACTGAAGCGACCAAATGAAAGGTGCCCGAGCGGTTCAGCAGTTCGAACCCAGAACCGCTGCGGGAGACGGCCATCTCCAGAGCATCAATGGGCCGGCCACGGTGCACCATCGGGAGCCCGTCATCGAGCGGCGCCGCGAAGGTGACGCTACCCTTGGGGGTCTCGCCTTGGCTGCAGTAACCGGCCAAGTGCTCCACAAGTGCCAATTGGAACGACCGGGATAACAGACCGAAACACCTGACGCTCGGTCTACATCCGCCGATGAGTTGGTGATCCATTTTCCAGCCCTTCGCGACCTCGCCAAACTCCTCGAAATCGTTGGTATGCGCGGATAAAAGAAGGCCGCTAGGAAAGTGCTCTAGTTTGCATTGGGGACGCAACTCCGAGAGAAGTCGCCGAAATTCACCGCGTCGTGCCCAAGGGAGTGCCGATGCCTCTGCGGTCATGGGTCGTTTTCCATCTTAGCCAATGCACCCATCTGTTACCCTGTCAGCCCACCCATCAGGTGAAAAGTCGCTCCCACTGCAGTGATGACGAAAACTGCATAGTGCGTGGAGGCCCTTAATGAAAATAATCGGACAGGCACTGTAATCTACGATTCGAGTTTTCAGGCCGGGACTTAAAATCCTTTCGCAGAATTCGCTGCGAAAGCCTAACCCGTAGAGTGTTGAAAACGAAGGACGTGGACGGCGGGCAGCCCTGAAAGGACATCCCCGTGGAACTTAAAGGTAAGGTCGCCATCATCACAGGATCCGGTCGAGGAATCGGCTTCGGCATCGCAAAGGTCTTCGCTCGCGAAGGTGCCGTCGTCGTCATTAACGACCGCGATGAGGCGGATGCGAAACGGGCGGTTGACGAGATTGGCACGGAAGGCGGGATCGCCATGCCGTTCGTGGCGGACGTGACGAAAAAGGACACCCTGGAAGCGATGGTCGCGGCAACGCTCAAACAATACGGCAAGGTTGACGTGCTGGTGAACAACGCTGGGATCGAAGCGCACCCCTGTCTGGCGAAGGATCTTGCCGAATCACAGTGGGACCGGGTGCTTGGGGTCAATCTGAAGGGAGTTTTTCTCTGCTGCCAGGCAGTGATTCCGGCAATGATGGAGCAGAAGAAGGGTCGGATCGTAAACATCGCATCCACGGCCGGGCTGCGCATGACCTTCTTCGGTAGCGCTGACTACACCGTCTCAAAGCATGGTGTCGCTGGCCTGACCGCGCATCTCGCCTGGGAACTGGCCGACAGCAACATAACTGTGAACACGATCTGTCCGGGCGGCGTGCTGACACCGCTAGCTGAGGAGAGCTCGACTCCGGAATTTCGCGACAAGATTACCAAACGCCTAGTGCCGCTGGGGCGCTTCTGCACGCCGGAAGAAATCGGCGAGATGGCCAGTTTCCTGGCCAGCGATCGATCGAACATGATCACGGGACAGATGCTCGCGGTGGATGGCGGCCTATTGACCGGATTCGGCGAAGATCTGAGGCCGATCGTGCGAGCTCGGATGCAGGCCATGGCAGCGGGTCAGAAGCATTAAGCATTCCCCAGAAATCGGCCAACTCATGAACGCCACGCATCAACGCGTCGCCCTGAACATCGGCGGCGGATACGTTTCCGGGCTCGGCTCAGTGATCATGGGCGCCGTGCGAGCCGCAAGCGAACTCGGATGGGGGATCGTCGGCATTCGCGATGGCTTTGACGGTTTGCTCTTTCCTGAGCGCTATCCCACGGCCGGCCTGCTCTCGCTCGATGCCGCGAACCTTGAGTTCTCCAGTAATCAAGTCGCGGAAGCCCTGGGCACCAATCCCAGAACGGATCCCTTCCGCGTTCAGACCGTAAACACCGACAACCAGATTGAAGAGGTGGACCAAACCGAACAGCTGTTGGCCAACCTGCGGGAACACCGTATAAACGCTGTGATCTCGATCGTTGGCCGGCAGGCGCTAAGCGTGCTCTATCGCCTTCACCGCAAGGGCCTCAAGACAGTCTGCATACCCAAGTCGGTGGAGAACGAAATGGCAGCGACCCAGCTGTGCTTCGGCTTCAACAGCGCCCTCAGCTTCGCAGTCAGTTTGCTGGAGAGCGCCGGAGCGGCGGCACGCAGCTCCCGCAAGATCGGGGTTGTCGAAGTGCCCAGCGACCACGCAGGCTGGCTGCCAATGCAGGCTGCCATAGCGGTTTGCGCCGATGCCGTGCTGATTCCTGAGATCCCCTACAATCTGGCACCCATTGCGGCCAGGTTGAAAGCGAAAGCAGACGCCGGACAGCCATACGGTCTGGTAGTCGTGGCCGAGGGCGCACACTCTGCCGCGCCCGCAGACGCGGGCGTTGAGCACCCGCTCAAGAGAAGTTTGTCTCCACTTGCCTCCAACGACCACGGAGCGTTCGTCATCAACCGCACAGGCCATACAGCGCAGACGGTCGCTTTGGAATTGCAGCGTCTAACCGGGCACGACACCTATCCGCTTGCCCTGGGACAGTTGATCAAAGGCGGCCCGGTGACCGTCACAGATCGCCAACTTGGAATGAGCTACGGTGCGGCCGCTGTGCGCGCCATTCGGGACGGTCGAACGGGCGCCATGATCGCGTTCGACCCTCCCGAAGTTAAGTACGTCCCCCTTGCGGAGGCGGTGAACAAAATCCGGACTGTCCTGGTAGACAGTTTGTTCGTCCAAACGGCCCGATCGCTGGGCATATCGCTCGGAGAGTGAAGCAATGATACAGAACTCACAATCCGGCACTGTCCTCAACATTCAACACTTCTGCACGAACGATGGGCCCGGTATCCGGACCAATGTATTTCTCAAGGGATGCTCGCTGCGCTGTAAGTGGTGTTGTAATCCCGAGAGTATTCACCCAAAACCCGAGCTGTCTTACAACCTCAATAAATGCATCGGCGAGAAAGAGTGCGGCCTTTGCCTGAAGGAGTGCCCGGAGTCGGCTCTTTTTGTCCTGCCTTCCGACGGCAAGGTGCGCGTTAACTGGGACCTCTGCACCAATTGCGGCAAGTGTGTGCCGGCATGTCCGACCGACGCGCTGGATCTCTTTGGAAAGACGAGGTCGGTCACTGAAATCTTGGATGAAGTCGAGCAGGACGGCGGCTTCTACCGCGAGTCGGGCGGCGGAATAACGCTCAGCGGCGGCGAGTGCCTGCTGCAGCCGGATTTCTCCGCCGCGCTTCTCCAAGAAGCACACGCCCGAGGCATGACCACGGCAATTGAAACAGCGGGCAACGTGCCGTGGGAGTTTATAGCCAAGGTGCTTCCCCACGTCGATACCATGCTGCACGACCACAAGCAAACTGATCCCGTGAAGCACAAGAAGTGGGTCGGCGTGGACAATACACGCATTCTCGCGAATTTTAAGAAGGCCTACGAGACCTTCCCCGACACGCATTTCATCGCGCGCACCCCGCTCATTCCGGGCGTCAATGACGACGAAACTCACATTCGTGCGGTGCTGGAGTTTATTCGCCCGCACAAAAATGTCATCGATTACCAGCTTCTGCCGTATCACCGCTTCGGCGAAAGCAAGTACGGATTCCTTGGTCGTGTCTACGAACTGGAGGACTTTGTTCCTCCGTCGGAGGAAACCGTGCGGCGCCTGCGGGCCATTATCGACGAGGCCTTCGGACGAACCGGCACCGAAACTGCAAAATAAGGCTCGTCCGCAAAGATTTACCAAGGAGATTTCATGAGCACAACTGTAATCCTTCCCCCCGTCGCACTGTCCGCACAGGAACAGGCAATTGAAGGTGGAAATAAGGTCATTCACGGAACAACGACCGAGCGCGTGTTGCGCCTGTTTGAAGCCATAAGATCCTACGGGCCTCCCCGCGTGACGCTGGATCGTGCGGCTTTCTTCACGGAGTCTTTTAAGAGCACCGAGAACCAACCCATGGTGCTTCGTTGGGCCAAGGCCCTGAAGCTCTACGCCGACAAAGCTCCCATCGCGATCTTCCCGGACGAGTTGATTGTCGGACGTCCCAACACGTGGCTGGGTCGTTGGGGAATGGTCTACCCCGAGCTCGATGGCAGTGTTATGCCTTCCGGCGTCGAAATGCTCCGTGGCAAAAAGGGCAAGGTGGGCGAAGTCGTCGTAAGCGATGAAGACGCCAAGGTGATCGACGAAGTGCTCACGCCTTACTGGGCAGGAAAGGATTACGCAACCAACTTCTTTCACAGCCTCCCGGAAGACACACGCTTCATGCTGATGGGGCCTGATCCCAAGAACACCATCATGTACAGCTGCGTGGTGCTCGCCACTTCGCCCATGCGTCACTCGCAAAACTGGACGCCCGACTTTTCGAAGCTCCTCAACCGCGGCGTGAAGGGTATCCGCGAGGAGGCGCAGGCGAAGCTGGATGCGCTAACCGAGCCGCAGGACCTGGCCTCAAAAAGGCCGTTCCTTGAGGCCGTCATCCTAACCTGCGACGCCATGACGACATGGTCGAGAAGGTACGCTGTGCTTGCCGGCGACCTTGCCGCTAAGGAACCGGATCCGATCCGCAAGAAAGAGCTTGAGCAGATTGCCGACATCTGCAAGTGGGTGCCCGAGAATCCTGCCCGCAACTTTCGTGAAGCCCTCCAGTCGCAGTGGTGGGGACAGATGTTCAACCGCATCGAGCAGACCTCGAGCGCCATGGGACAAGGGCGTTTTGATCAGTACCTTCTGCCCTACTACCAGAAGGACATCGCGGAAGGAACAATTACAAAGGAATCGGCCACAGAGCTGCTGCAGTGCCTGTGGCTGAACATGTTCCAGTGCGTGGAGATCAAACTCAATCCTGTCGCGGCCGCCGGCACCGAAGGCTTTTCAAAATTCGAAGATGTCTGCCTGGGCGGCCAAACCTCAGAAGGCCACGATGCAACGAACGACCTGACTTACCTGATCCTCGAATCCACGCGATCTCTGCAAATCACCGTCCCCGAACCTTGCATTCGTATCCATGCCAACACGTCTGACCACTTCCTGCACTACGTGTGCGAGGTGATCAAAGACGGCAAGGGCTTTCCCAAGCTGCTCAATGACGAAATGATCATTCCGTTTTATCTGGCGAATGGGGCAAGCCTGAAGGAGGCCCTCAACTGGCACATCTCCGGGTGTTGTGAAAATCGCCTGCCCAATCGCGAAACCAACGTCACGGCGGGTGGCGGCATCAACTACGGCTCGGCGATCGAGCTGACATTCCGCGACGGCAGGTTGAAAGTCTTGCACGACATTCAGTTCGGCCTGCATACGGGCGATCCTCGACAGTGGACCAGTTTCGACCAAGTGTGGAAGGCATTCTGCCAACAACTGGAGCATCTCGCACATCACGCCTTGATCCAGCAACACATTGCCATGCGCATGAAGCCCGCTTACTTTGCGGCTCCCGCGACTTCGATGCTGCACGATCTGGCAATGCAGGAGTGTCGCGACCTGCATACCCACGGTGAGTATTTCCCGGGCGCCATCGATCACAGCACCTTCGAAGCGATCGGAAAAGGCACGGCAATCGATAGTCTCGCAGCCGTGAAGCACCTGATCTTCGACACGAAGAAGCTCACCTGGGACGAACTGCTGACGGCCATGGAAGACAACTGGCAAGGGCATGAGGCCATCCGCCAGCTCTGCCTGCATGCACCTAAGTACGGTAATGGCATCGATTGGGTGGACGACATCGGTTGGGAGATTGAGCACTTCCTCTTGGAGTTCTTAGGCAAACATCCTAAAGCGCATAACCAGGCATTTCTGCTACGGCAGATTCCCATCACTTTCCACGTGCCGCTGGGGAAGGTCACCTGGGCGACGCCGAATGGCCGTCCGGCCGGGGAGTACTTGGCAGAGGGAATCTCAGCGTCGCACGGTATGGATTTGAAGGGTCCGACAGTCAGCCTGACCTCGATGGCGCATGCACGCGACATCAGCCACCGCGAGAAGGGTGGCGACTTGATCAACCTCAAGTTCAATCCAGCCAATGTCGCGGGCGAAGAAGGAACCCGCCGTTTGATGCAGATAGTCCGTACCTGGAGCACCCTCAAACACTGGCACGTGCAGTTCAACATCATCAACAAAGCTACCCTTCTGGCAGCGGCGAAGGATCCCGACAAGTACCGCAACCTGATCGTGAGAATCGCTGGATACTCGGCTTACTTCGTGGATCTTTCTCCCATGCAGCAGGCGGAGATCATCGCTCGCACAGAAGAACACATGGCGTAGCGAGGTTCCTGAAATCAGTCGGAAGAGAAAAACATGGCCACAGGATTAGCGATCGAAATCGAAGAAATCCACGAGCCCGCGCCCCACGAACAGATTGACGCACAGCGGCGGATTCAAAAGCGCGCCCACCAGTTTTTTGTGGAACGCGGCCGTGAGCACGGTCACGATGTGGAAGATTGGCTTCGGGCGGAGCGGGAGATCGCTGCGGAAGACACCCAAGAGCAGGAATAGCGGGAACGCATGGGCGTCGTCGACTTCATCAAGGTTCTCCTGATCGCGTTCGTCACCCTATTTCCGGTAGTGAACCCGATTGGGGACGCGCCGATTTTCCTCGCTCTGACCGAGCAATACCCGCAGGCCGTGCAGAGAATCCTGGCGCGCAAGATAGCTGCTTATGGATTCGTGCTTCTGGCCACTTCATTTCTATTTGGCAGCATGATCCTGGACTTCTTCGGCATCAGCTTGGTCGTAATCCAAATTGCCGGCGGCTTGGTTGTCGCTGCTACCGGCTGGAAGGTGCTTAACCAGGAGGACACCAGTTCCGCCGCCACTCCGAGCACGGGCACTTTGGAAGACGCGCTGCGCCATGCGTTCTTCCCACTCACTTTGCCGATCACCGTAGGGCCTGGATGTATTTCGATTGCCATCACCCTGGGCGCCCACCTGCGGCATGAAGCCGGACCCGGCTGGGAGCATGGATACCCGCGCCACTTCATTGCTGCTCTGATCGGAATGTTCCTCTTGTGCGTTCTGGTGCTGCTCTGTTACGGCAATGCCGACCGGCTCGTTCGGATGCTCGGGACGTCGGGCACAAGTATCCTGACGCGCCTCTCAGCCTTCATCCTCCTAGCCATCGGGGTTCAGATTATATGGAACGGCTTAAGCTCAGGCATTCCGCAGATGTTCTCGGGCGTTTTAACACGCACGGTGGTGGGCAGCGCTGGGGGCTAGTACGAATTGAGATGTTACTGACCGGCGGTTCAACGGTGCATTTTCCGCGGGACATCCGGCCGGGACTTTTAGTTAGAGGAGAGGTGGAAAGATGAGCACGACAGCGACGATGTTGGGGCCCTGGAATGATTCCGTTCTTCAAGAGCTTCGGAGAAGGGATCCAAAGTGGGCAGAGACCTGCCTCAAGATGACCACCAATCCGTGGAACGGTGGAATCCTCAGCCGTAAGCTCGTGGAACTGATAGGCGTCGGACTAAACGCGGCCTGCACCAACTTGAACGCAGATGGGACGCGCCGGCATATCCGGGCCGCCCTCGACGCCGGCGCGACAGCTGAAGAAATCCTGCTCGTGTTGAAGTGCGCAACTGTGATGGCAATTCACTCATGCAGTCTCGGAGCCCCTATTCTTCAGGAGGAGGCCCAGCTGGCAGGCGTGAATCCGATGGCGAAAGCGCCCACGGCAACTCCAGCGGTCGACAAAATGAAGGCCGTGGGCCAGTGGAACACGGCTTGGGATCCATTTTATCAGTTGGACCCGGTCTGGACCGATGAGTTCATGGCCACCGGCATTGGCATCTACGCCAGCGGCGTGTTGCCAGCAAAAGCGATCGAGTTGTTGAGCATTGCCTTCGATGCCTCCTTTACTCATATGTACGCACCGGGCACGCGGCGTCACATCAGGAATGCCCTCAAGGCCGGGGCCACTATGGAAGAGGTCATGGAGGTGCTGAAGCTTTGTGTTGTGCAAGGCGTCGAAGCATTCAATTTAGCCGTTCCAATACTCATTGAGGAATTGAGGTAACTGGCGATGTCGATCGATCAACTCATCAACATCCTGGTTACCGTCACGCTGCTGGAGATGATGGTCGCTATTGGACTCGGCGTGACGATTCCGCAGGTAACTGCCGTTGCGGAAGATCGCAAGCTCCTGTTAAGGGCGCTGGTCGCTAATTACGTGGCTGTGCCACTGGCCGTTCTTGGCTTGCTCATGGCATTCCACGCTCCCGCAATGGTTGCTGCGGGGCTACTGATCGCGGCGGTTTGCCCTGGTGCGCCGTACGGGCCGCCATTCACAGGAATGGCCAAAGGAAACGTACCCGTCGCTGTTGGTCTGATGGTGATCTTGGCTGGATCATCAGCCGTGGTTGCGCCCCTATTGCTTCGCTTTTTACTGCCGGTCATTGCTGGGAACGACCAACTGAAAGTGAATGCGGCTAAGATCGTTTCGACTCTGCTGATCGCGCAGCTGCTGCCTTTGTCTGCCGGATTGGCCCTACGCGCCAAGAAGGCGAATCTGGCAGCCAAGCTGCAGAATCCCGCGAAGAAGTTGAGCACACTGCTCAATCTGCTCGTTTTTGGATTCATTATCTACACAAAGTGGGACATGCTGACGTCGATCTCGGCG
Organism: uncultured Acidobacteriaceae bacterium; assembly: GCA_963740005.1. Taxonomy (GTDB): domain Bacteria; phylum Acidobacteriota; class Terriglobia; order Bryobacterales; family Bryobacteraceae; genus CAJCIT01. The sequence continues at coordinate 194,330 of CAVUCO010000019.1, forward strand.
CGCGGACTTTTCGGAATGCTGTTTCTCGCCGCTGCGACGTTGGTCATCGGATGGTTGTTCGGTGGTCGAGATGTGGGAACCCGACGCGCGATGGCTGCTAGCACGGCAGTGCGAAATGTCGGTGTTGCGCTCGTGATCGCCACCGGCAGCTTCGCGGGCACTCAAGCAGTCACCTCCGCTCTGGCATACGCTATATTTCAGACCATCCTCTTGGCCTTGCTCGTTATGGCATGGGGCAAAGCGGTTCCTGTGCAAGAGCTTTCCGGAGAACACAAGGAAGCCACACACTCTCTCTGAGTGCGTTTACCGGAATAACGAGATCCCGAAAACCATCCGTTGCATCTGCCTCAACTCGCACTGGGTATTACGAAATCAGATGGGCACCGGGAGCGCACCAGATTTCTGAATACAAGATAGGGACTGATACACGGCGTTGTGACCGGTAAAAGGTCGAACCTCCTGTCGGCGGATGAATGACGCCAGACTTCACGGTCCTAAACCGAGCGATCTCCCCGAACGCCGTTTCCGGACCGCTGGCGGATTCGACGCAAGGGGCTGCTCTTGAAAACTATCGGTGGACACTTGTCGAACGGACTTTAAACATCGCTGAAGAAGTCCGACACGAAGGCCCCGGGGATCACGGCACATCCAGAACCTACAAGGCCGCTAGCTTCTGTGTCCGTGATCTCCAGTATCTGCGACGCCTTTAGTCAAGATTGAGGGACCAACCACCTGAGTCGCGTTAGCGCGGGTTACGCTGCGATTGAGGAATCCGGCGCAGAGCCGCATACGAAAGGATTGGCCGCAATGACTAGATTACGCTTGGTTGGACGGATGTCCATGCTGAAACGATTGCAGTTGCCGTAGCGGCACGCACTGGAGGCACGGAAAAGGAAGACCAGCAGAAGACGGCTCAGGAAAACGCTCCAGAGTCGGACGAACAGGAATTGAAGAACGAAGAACTCGACGAGGTGTCGGGCGGCACTGGCGGGGGTAGCGGCGGCCCGCCGACACCGCATCACTAAGTCAGGACAACACAAGGCGAGCGGATCGGCCCTGCCACCGCGCGGGGTAGCGTTCGGTCGTTCCACCTATCGTTTAATCCAACCGGGGGCGCCTTCACGAAAAGGCGCTCTTGGTTTTGAGACTCTACACAAAATGATCGGGGAATCGCACCTCTTCAAGTAGCCAGCCGACTCAGCACGATCCGCACCGCCGGCCGCGTTTCCATCATCGAGAAAGTTCGCAGGGCCAAATGGAGGTGTCTCGACACGGCGTTCTGAAACACGCATGATTTAGGAGCACCCGACAGTGGCAGCAGTTAAGTAAAACGGAAGCGCGGCTACTGAGCTTCAGCGCAGCGCATCTGGCTTTCATCCTCGGGAAGGTGGCGCAGGTGGAGGGCTGGTGCGCGATCGCTTGTTCATCGCTCGACGGGAGCCCGAAGCCTCGATGTGGGAAGTTTCGGCGGATTAGGAACGATACACGCTATGACTCTATCTGGAGTGAACCGGCGGAAAAGGGTTGGGACGCGGCGGCGGCCTGAACGCCGGGTCACTTTAGATAGAGACGTTTGAAGGAAGCCGCTGGCGTTTGCGGCGGATGCGGCAGGCTATGGGTATTCAATCGTGTTTCGCTCTTCTATCGCCTCCGAACTGGCGAACGACTGACGTTTCGTCGGTAGAAAGCGGTACACGACCCTAATTATGCCTCTAAATCAGTCCTGTTGAGAACTAGGAATCGCTTGGTTCCCGGCACGCGCAGCGTCCGCCGCGCCAGCGGCTTAGTACATACGGCGTTGTCGTCTCCAATCCGCTTGGCCAGAACGCAGCAGATTACCGGACACAACGGGATCTATGGCCAGAGACACAGCTCGGGCTTTGTCCGAGTCTCGGACAATCCACTCAGAGCGAGAGTCCGCTTCCCAGAACGCCGTTCTCGGGGTTTTGAAATGGACGAGGCACTTCTACGAGTCGCCGGCGCTGCAACGGACTGAATTGCTTTCGGTCCCTCCGTCCAAAAGCGCCAAATCAGCGCGTCAGAGCAGGCACGCCAAGGACCGGGCCGTTTGCAGGTTGTTCGCCCCATTCTACGCCAGGTTCATTCGCTGGAGCAGGGCGTGATAGCGCGGGTCGTCGCGGTAGCGGTCGATGAACTGGTCGTTTAGGATGCGGGGAAGAGTCGTATCGCGGTGCTGGTAGGCCCCCTCGAGGGCCTGAAACATCGCATCCACTTCGCCTGTAGTAGCGTAATAGCGTGCAGCACCGAAGCTGTGTCCGCGCGAATCCTCAAGCTTGCGCACCCACTCCTGGCTGCGCTCGCGATCGCCCGCCTGATAGTAGGCCGCAGCCATGTACCACCCGCCCGGGTGATACCAGGGTGCCAAATCCATAGCCCGTTTAAATGCGGTAATCGCTTCCGCTGCGGAGCCGGCGCCAAGTTGTGCAAACCCCATAGTAAGCCAAAAGAAGTAGAAGTTCGCATCGATTTCCAAGGCCCTACGCACGTACTCGGCAGCCTCCCTGTACTGTTTCGCGTCGCACAAGGACATGCCCATGCCGTTGTGAAGAAGCGTAGACAGTGGATCAGTCTCCAGTCCCAACCTGCTTTGCTCTATCGCTTCCGCGACCCGCCCCAATGGGAGCAGATAAAACAAGACGTAGCGGTATCGCACGGAGGGTGTGACGGGCTCAGCCGCCATGGCCTGTCGGAAATGCGCGTTGGCCGCCTTCCAATCATGATCGTGGGACGCCGCGACAGCCCCCAACACACTAAGCGCCTCGCTATTTGCAGGATCGATGGCCAGCGCTTTCTCCGCAGCCGATCTCGCAAAGGGCGTCACTTCGCAAGCCGGCTTATGAAGAGTATGGCAAGCGCGTAGTAGTAAACCGCCAATCCGCTGTAAGCAAGGGCGTAATTCGGATCGATGGCCAAGGCCAGCTCAAAACACTCCTTTGCCTTCGCCAGACTCTCGGATGTGTAACGCATGCGGTAGTACTGGCCTTTCAAGTAATTCTGGTAGGCTTCGATATTAATCTTCCGCGCGGGCGGAGCCAGCCGCAGTTTTAGCGCTTCTGAGATTGCCTGACCGATTTCGTCCTGAATGGCGAAGACATCGGTCATGTCGCGGTCGTAGCGCTCCGACCAGAGATGGGTGGCATCGCCAGCATGAATCAACTGCGCCGTAACGCGGAGCCGGTTACCGGCGCGGCGAACGCTGCCCTCGAGCACATGGCTCACGCCGAGCGTTTCCGCGATCTTGCGGATGTCCTGTTCTTTGCCCCGGAAAGAGAAAGCGGAAGTGCGGGCAATCACTTTCAGGCCGGGAATCTTGGTGAGCAGTTCAGGATTTCCTCGGCCAAGCCGTCGCTGAAGCGTTCTCTTTCTCCGCACTCATGTTCGCAAAGGGCAGCACCGCAATCGACGGCTGTTGGTCTGCCGGTTTGGCAGAGCCCGCGGGAAGAAGAGCAACCTGCTCCAGAGCAGCCCTGAGTTCGCCCATGTTTAGAAAACGGTCCCGCGGCCGCTTTGCAAGACACCTCTTGACAATGAGCAGGAGCCCAGCGGGCGCCTGTATCGGCTGGGGATCGTCGCGCAGCACTGCGCTCAGCACTTGAGCCGTAGAGTTTCCCTTAAAGGCACGCTTTCCCGAAAGCATCTCGTAGAGTACGGCGCCAAAACTGAAAATGTCCGAACGCTCGTCGAGCGGCTTTCCTTCTGCCTGCTCCGGCGCCATGTAGGCCGCCGTTCCCACGACCGCGCCTTCGGTTGTCTTTGTGACGTCCGTATCGGAATTCGTCATCAGCTTGGCCAGCCCGAAATCGAGCAGCTTGGCCGTGCCTTTCTCAGTAACCAGAATGTTTCCGGGCTTGAGGTCACAGTGAAGAATGCCTCTCCGATGCGCTTCTTCGAGGGCAGCGGCAATTTGGAGGGCTAGCTTCACGGCTTCTTCCACGCCCAGCGGACCCCATAACCGCTCGCCCTCGACATACTCCATCACCAGATAATCCGGACCGACGTCGTGGAGGGTGCAGATGTTCGGGTGGTTTAGTGCGGCAATGGCACGAGCCTCCTGCTGGAAACGCGCCGAGTGCCGGGCCTCCATCTGTTTGATCGCGACGATGCGATCGAGACGCGTGTCACGTGCCTTCCATACTTCGCCCATGCCGCCCGCGCCAACCGGCGCGAGGATTTCGTACGGGCCGAGTTTGTCGCCTACAGAGAGAGGCATAGGCAGGGTTCAGCTAAGTTTATCTGATCGACAACCCGGTAGCGCTTGACGGAGCGCCGTGGAAAAGGGTCATCGCGCGAGACGTGGCCCTTCACCTAAGATATACTTCCCCTACTTCAGCACCGCGGAGGGTTTATGTCCGTTGCTTTGATTACGGGCTGCAGCACTGGAATTGGATTTACCACAGCGGTAGCGATGGCTCGCGCCGGCCACCAAGTCGCGGCCGCCATGCGCAACCCCAACGGGTCGCCGGAACTCTCTGAGCTTGCAACCGCGGAGAATCTCCAGGTCACGGTTGTGCAACTCGATGTCGATTCCGACGAGAGCGTGCGCAGCGGAGTCCATGGTGTGCTCACCACTTATGGCAGGATGGACGTTCTTGTGAATAACGCGGGCATCGGCGGCAGTGGTCCCGTGGAAGAGGCCGAGATTGCGGTGTTCCGCAAGGTGATGGAAACGAACTTCTTTGGCGTTCTGCGGTGACTAAGGCTTCGATTTCCTTCTTTGTCGTCGGTCGACCGGGACGCCGACCGGCACTGCCGTCGTATTTGCTAGCAATCAGCTTCCGATGCCACTTCAGCAAAGTCTCAGGTGTGACAACCGTCGCCACTTCGGCCCACCGCTTTCGTGCGAGCAGGCTGGCCTCCGCAGCCAGGCTGCGACGCCGGTCGTCGGTGAAGCGAACTCGCCGGTTGCCGAGTTGAGAGAGAAGCGCTCTGTTCTTTTCGCGCAAGTACTCGATTGTGTTTTCTTGCTGCTGATTCATCCATCCGGCAACAGCCACGAGAAGAAATCGGAACGGGTCTAACGGCTTCGGCATCGCTTTGCAGACTAGCATTCTTGCAATGGCCTAGAGGCCATTTCTTCACTGTTTTTCACTACGGTCCAATTTCCGGATATTACTACTTACTCGCCGTCGGATAATAATTCGGAAACGCCGGGCGTCGTAGCTTAGGTGGGGGATTCGTCTTCAGTTCGTCCATCACCACCTCCACGGCCTTCTCCAACTGGGGATCATGACCTTTGCGCACCAGCGCCGGATCCTGCACCACTTCGATATCTGGCGCCACGCCGATATTCTCCACTTCCCATTCGCCCGTGATTGGGTTGTAAATGCCCGAGCTCGGCGCGGCCACGAACCCACCGTCCATCAGCGGCGGCGCTCCGTTCATGCCCACGAGGCCTCCCCAGGTGCGCGTCCCAATCAGCTTGCCAACGCCGGAGCGTTTGAAGTACCACGGCATCGCGTCGCCGCCCGATCCCGCCTGTTCGTTGATCAGCATCGCCTTCGGTCCGAAAATTCCCTGCGGCTGCAGCAATGGCTCGCCTACCCGATTTGACGCCGCGCTCAGCGGCCTGCGGCTGAGGATCTCCGCGATGTCGGTTGCCAGCAGGCCGCCACCGTTGAAGCGCTCATCTACGATGGCCGCGTCCTTTCCGATCTGAGCATAGAAGTAGCGGTTGAACGCTGTCAGCCCCCCGTTGGCTGTGTCCGGCATATAAATGTAGGCCACTTTGCCGCCGCTCAGCTGATCCACTTTGCGCCGGTTCTCCTCGATCCATGCCAGATTCCGCAGCCGGCCTTCGTCTGCCACCGGAACCACGGTCACCTCGCGTGCGCCCGAGCCCGATGCATCCGGGCCGACCTTCAACGTGACGGATTTGCCGGCCAGCCCCTCGAAGAAGCTGTAGACATTAGCCGGCGGGCGCACGTCGCGCCCGTTGACCTCCAGCAGATACTCACCCGTCTTTACGTTCACTCCCGGCTGTGTGAGCGGCGCCTGCAGTTGAGGGTTCCAGTTCTCCCCGCTATATACGCGGGCAAAGCGATACCGTCCCCCGGCGACCTCGTAGTCGCAGCCCAGCAGTCCGGTCTCGACGCGCTTCACCTCCGGCGTATCACCACCGCCCGTACCCATGTGGCTCACCACCATGTTGCCCAGCATCTCCCGGAACAGGTACGTCAAATCGTTCCGCGACACGATGCCGTCTAGGTACGGCTCGTACTTTTTCTCCGCCGCCTTGAGATCCAGGCCGTGGATGTTGCGGTCGTAGAACCAATCGCGCTCGATCCGCCAGGCCTCGCGGTACATCTGTTTCCACTCCGCCACCGGGTCGACCCGCACTTCGATACCGCTGGTCTTCAACGCGCCCTTGTTCCCACCGCCAGGTGCTGGCTCCCCGCCGCCTCCGCCCGATCCACTGGGCGCGGGCCGTAACGCGGCGATGATCCAGTTATCGCCCTCTCGATAGAGCGCCTTCTCGCCGCCGAAGGACATCTGGAAGCTGCTTGCCCCGGAGAGGGCGACGTCGCTCTTCCGGGTTTTGAAATCATAACGGTGCACCGTGAGCGTAGGCGGACCGGGGTTCTCGCCAAGCGGCACGGCCTCTATCGCGAGCAGCGTCCCGGCCTTCCCCACTTGGAGCGCAATGTATCGCCGCGACGGCATGGGCACGGAGAGAATCCGTTGATCGATGCCATCCAAGTCGACCTTGATGTCTTTGATCTTGGTGTCCTTGGCTTCGGCCGCTTCGCCTTTGGGCTTGTCCGCATCAGCTGGTTTGTCGGGAGCTTTCCCGTCACTCTTCGTTCCCTCTGGTTTTGCTTCGTCGCCTTTCTGATCCGCAACCTTCTCCTCGTCGCTTTCGGGAGCAAACGGCGAGGGCTGCGTCTTGTCTAGCACCGCCAGGTAAATCGAACTGGTCGCGGTCGCCTCCACCGCGTGAATGTCCAGTCCCAGGCTTTCTCCGGAATTCGTGCTGGCGGTGAAGAAGAGGTATTTGCCGTTTTTGTCGAACACCGGGTTCGTGGCATCGCTCAAGCCATCGGTTACCTGCGTGGACTTACCGTCAACGGTCGAATACAAATGAATGGCGCTCAGCTCGTTTGGCAGTACTTTGGAATACGCCAGCCATTTGCTGTCTGGCGACCACTCGCCAGCGATGTTGCCCGCGCGCATCTGGTAAGTATCCTGCGCGACTTCCACCTGCTTCCCGCTTTCCAGGTCCAGGTACCACAACTTCTGAAAACTGTCTACCAGAGCCACCTTCTTGCTGTCGGGCGAAAATCTGGGCCAGCGATAGAATCCCGGCTTCAGCGCGATCTTCTTCACTTCGCCGGCAGCCGTTTGTGGATGCAGGTGGAGCGCGTATTCGCCTGACTCGTCCGACAAGTACGCGATCCACCGTCCATCGGGGGACCATTCTGGATCGCGTTCCATTACGCCCGGCGAATTCGTGATGTTGCGAGCATCGCCCTTCTCCGCCGGAACAGTGATCACTTCGCCGCGAGCCGTGAACACAGCACGAGCGCCGTTTGGCGAAACTGCTGGCGAGCCCAGTGTGCGCCCCACATTGACCAATTTCGCGCGGACCTCTGCGAAGTCTCCCTGCACCCGAATGGGAACCGGCTTGGTCTTCCCGGTCTTCAGATCGTAAAGCGAAATGTCACCGAACTGCTCGTAGACAATCGCATCCGGCCCGAGCGAGGCTGACTTCAGATCGAGTCCGCGGTTCCGAATCGCCTCCTTCACCTCCTTCGTCTGAATGTCGTAATAGAACAGGCTCGCGGCACCATTGCGGTCGGAAATGAAGTAGAGGCGATCGCGCGCCCACATCGGGTTGAAGTCATTCGAATTCGTCCTTGGCACTGGAGTTATGCTGCTGTCCGAAAGCCGTGCCAGCCAGATGCGTGATGTGGTGCCCCCCCGGTACTCCTTCCACATCCCAAACGCCCGCCCGACGGGTTCGTAGGCGATCGACTGTCCGTCAGCCGACATCGATACCGCGTATCCCGTGGGCAGGGGCAGTTTCTCTTCAACTCCTCCGTCGGCCGGCACCGTAAACATCTCGCCGTAGCGCGAATAGGCGCTCCGCGTGGAAGTGAAAATGATTCTCTTGCCATCGGGCGTCCATCCGAGGACGCGGTCTGGCGCGGGGTGCCAGGTCAGCCGCTTGGGCACGCCGCCCGACGCTGGCACCACAAACACATCCACATTGCCGTCATACTCGCCGGTGAAGGCGATGTTCGTACCATCCGGCGAAAACACTGGATCGGTCTTGCTCCCTGTTCCGCTCGTGATTCTCACAGCATCCCCGCCGTCGCGCGGCACGCTCCAAAGATCGCGCGCATACACGAATACGATGTGAGTCTTGTTCAGTGTTGGCTGTTGCAGGAGCAGCGGTTCTGCCCCGGCACAGAGTGATCCTAGGGCCAGGACGGCAAAAATCAGGCGCACATTTCCTCCTTATCAGCGACTCCTCAGAATACATGAAAACGCCAATGCACTGACCGCCTGTCCGTTAGGCTCCAAAAAATCGATCGGCCGTCCGCTGCGCTGAAAAACGAAGCAGAGGTGTGATCTGTTCGAACAATCGCCGGCTAACCGGAGTCGCCATACGTGATAGCTAAATCGCTAGCGCGCCACCGCACGATTCCGCACGATCCAAGGAGATCAGCCCTGTGGAAGTTGCCCTCGGATCAATAACGTACTGCTCCGCGGACCGTTCATCGCTTCAGAAGTGAGCGGCGTTTATCGGGACTGATCCGGCGAGGTGATCCCCCCGAAGGAGACTTGGGGCCGCCTGAAGATCCAGCGGCGATCTGGGAGAGGTTTTAACGTCTCGAATTGACTCTCCGGGAGGGCCTAGCAGGAGATATCGCAAAGTCCGAAGCCCCGCACCACGTTTCGAGCCCAGCCTCGTCCGAGAAACGGAGGTTGTTCGTGCTAAGAAAGAAACAGGACTCAATTGAGGCTAGTCGGCTCGGATGTCCTTGCGAGTTTGCCTTGCGGCTTGACACACCGATCTTCGATTCGCGGGAGCGAGAGAGCCTCGACACCAACCTCTACGTTCAGCCGTACACCTCAATCACCAAAAGGCAACTCGTAGGGCTGCTCGCCGCACTCGGTGAGTTTGAAATTCGCGTACCAGCCCCGGAAGCGTTTATCAGATGGATTTCGAATAATCCCGAATTACCTGAGATGTGCCGCGCTCTGATCAGTTTTCGTCGCCGCCCGCGGAAGACGAGCGCCGCCACTTCGAGCGGCCAGTGGGTCTTCGACGCGATAGAACGCAGCGATCTCTCAAAGCACAAGTACATCAGCGGTACTGAAGACCTTATCAAGCAGGAACTGATCGGTCTGTTGGAGGCCCTGGGGCGGTACTCACTCCACGCACCGAGAATCGAACAGGTTTTTGGGCTACTTAGTGGACTTGTCCGGACCGTCCATGCGCACAATGCCCTGGTGTGCTTCCGCGATAAACCGTTCACTGTGGCGGAATTCAATTCGTCAGTACAATCCGTGGTGCGAGGAGAGAACAGCTGGCTGACAGCTTTGTCGCCGCATCAAAGAATTGTCACCCTAAAATTTGAAAAATGAAGAGGACGCAGGCTGAGACGCGTCCAAGCTCCCGTTTTCACTCGCGAAGCCTCACGCAGAACGCGAAATCCGTTTCGAGCCGGATCGGCCACGGATGAGCCTCGCATCGGCACTTCCGAAAACGAAATAAGATTTGGGCCTATTGCTCGTTTCCGTATGGTCGGCAACCAGGAGGGTATCCCGAAGCGCCGTGGGGCGACATGTGCGGCGCCAGAACGGAGTGATCTCCAAGAACGAGACTTCCGACCACCAAACATCTGAGCTTTGTACGAGTGGCGCGCAATCCGATTGAGTTCTAACGTAACTCGAACGTTGGCGGAGGTCTGAGGTTTCCTGCTCTTGCAGAAGTGTCGTGAGGTGCCACTACGCTGGTCCCGTTGCGTTGCCGATTTCCGCGAGAACCAACGCTTCCTCTTCCGGGTTCGGTTCTCCATCGGCTGTGGCGATCAGTTGTTTGGGAACGAGCGGGATTACCGGCAGAATGAGCGCGTAGGTGACGGTAATCGCAATCACGCAATACTGGAAGCCGTGTTTTGGACTCAAACCGTAGATCCACGAGCCCAGCACATCCCCGGCGCGCATGGACAGCGCAAAGGTGGCGGCTATTATCATCATCAGCGTTCCTTGCAAGCCGGGAGGGCAAGCGCGTATGGCGATATCGATGCAGGCCGCGTTCGCCATGCCGCCCATCAACCCAATTAGCACCGCGGCCAGAAGAGCCTGCGGTCCGGTGTGTATAAAGGCCATGGGAATAAACTGCGGCACCCCTATGATCACAGACCACAGGAGAAGCTTACGTGGCGGAAAGCGCGTGCATAGGAATCCGTAGAGCAGAATGGGCGGGAGAAAGAAAAGGTTATTCAGACCCAAGAATTCCCCATAGGTCGCATCCGACGCGTGCAACTGATTGGTCAGAAAGAACTGCATCGGAGTGAAGGAACCGGGGGTGAAGTTCCACAGCAGGTTGATTAGCACAACCGGGTAGATGGCGCGATGCTTCAGGAGGCGCCGTACATCTCCAAGAAAGTTCGTTCCACTCGCACGCGGGTTGTCATAGGCGTGACTGAACACGGAACGCGGCTTCCAGAAGCCGAAGACGCTGAGCGTTGCGGCGAGGGCGAGGACCATGAGAAAGATCTGGCGAGGAGAAAGGCGTTCGGCCATGAATCCTGAGCCAAAGTATGCTGCACCCACTGGAAGAAACAGGAATATGTTGGACAAGGCGCTCAGGCGCCCGGTCATGAGAGCCTCCTGACCGATGAGAGCCGTCAAGCCTTGAAAGGCAGCGAAGATGAACGAGTAGGCGACCGTCGTCAGCAGCATTCCGATGAGAAGTCCCACGTAGGTTGTACGGGAGAGCGCCATCCACGCCAGGAAGCAGATCATGAGCAAGACAAAGATACGGAAGTATCCTCGATCACGCAGGCCAATCGGATTCCAAAGATCGCGGACCATGCCGAAAGCGAACCCCAGATAAAGAGGAATGCCCGTGAGCAAACGGAATCCGGAGATCTGAGAAGGGGCCGCGTGAAGGATATTCTTCAGCATGTAGGACGTTGGAATGTCCAGCACGAAGCCGGGGTTGACAACGTTCACCAGCAGCGACATCAGGCCGAAATAAAGCAAGACCTGACGAGTGCTGGATGGACCATCGGAGTTGGCCATCTGGGATTCTCAAACTTTAGCACCATCCTCACATCCGAGGTCGTTCGAACGATGTGGCGCTGGAGCTCCGGGTTGATCGTCCGCCACTCGTACAGTGCTAGCCCCAAGGGCGTTGGAGGGAGTTTGCGGCCGCGTGGACGGTCGGGCCTTTTCGCGAAGCGGAGCAATTCGGAGCGTGTCCTGGGTCTGAGTTGCTTCATAGGGCTCCCTTTCCTGGCGGGTGGCCTGGCGCGCTGATTCAGACGGTTGGGCAGGAAGAGCGAGCGGCGTCCCCGATATACTTTCACTCAACATCGTCATGTTCACAAAGCACATTTCGCGGTTGATGCTCATTGCGGCTGTTTTTTCTTTCTGCGGTGTTTGGGCGGCGGATGGCCCGTACCAAGTCTCTGTTGCTCGGAATGTCATGATTCCGATGCGGGATGGCGTTCGGCTTGCGGCGGATATTTACCGGCCGGCCCGCGACGGCGCCCCGGTGGAGGGAAAGTTCCCGGTGTTGTTGGAACGGACTCCTTATAACAAGGAAACGGTCGGCGGGTCGGCGGCCGATTTTTTTGTGGCGCACGGCTACGTTGTGATTTATCAAGATGTACGCGGCCGGTACGAGTCAGAAGGGCGGTGGATTCCGATTCGCGACGATCCGAAGGACGGCTTTGATACGACGACGTGGATCGGGAAGCAGCCTTGGTTTGGTGGAAGCATTGGGACGATGGGGTCGTCTTACGACGGCGCGACGCAGCACGCGATGGCGATTGCGAATGCGCCATTTGTTAAGGCGATGATTCCGCGCAATGCGATGTCGGACTTTGGCCGGTACGGCGTGCGCCACAACGGGGCGTTTGAACTGCGGTTCTTCAATTGGGTTTTCATGCTCGGGAATCCGAACGGCGGGGCCGATCTGGCTGCGGCGGCGAGACGAGCTGCGTCGAATCCGCAGGCGGCAGCGGCACTGGTAGAGCTGAGCCAGCATGTGCGTGATTACGTGCGCGCGCTGCCGTTGCGACCCGGTACTACACCTTTACAGTTCGCGCCGGATTATGAAGCGTGGCTGATTGAAGCGATGCGCCATGGCGATTACGACGATTTTTGGAAGAATTCTGGTTCGAGCGTGGTGGATCATCTCAAGGAATACGAAGACGTGCCGGAGTATCACACGACGGGTTGGTACGACTCGTGGGGCACGCAGGCGGCGAATCTCAATTTTGTGGAATTGCGCAAGAACAAGAAGAGCCTGCAACGTTTGATTATTGGGCCGTGGATTCATAGCTCTGAGAATCAAGACCATGCGGGCGAGGCGCAATTTACGGCGGACGCAGCGCTGAATTTGCGCGAGTTTCATTTGCGGTGGTTCGATCATTTCTTGAAAGGCGTGGACAACGGTGTGGACCGTGAACCGCCAGTGCGGATTTATGTGATGGGCGGCGGGGATGGGCATAAGACGGCCGAGGGACGAATTTTTGTAGGGGGACATTGGCGGGAGGAGCAGGATTGGCCGCTGGCACGGGCGGCGGCAACACCGTTTTATTTGCACAGCGGCGGAGTGTTGAGCCGCGATAAACCGGCGGCCGATGAGAATCCGATCACGTATTTGTTCGATCCGCACAATCCTGTGCCGACATTGGGTGGGAATGTCTCGTCGCAGGGCGCGTTGATGTTTCAAGGGGCGGCGGACCAGCGGTGCCGGACCGATTTCTGGCTGTGCACGGATAGCAACCCGCTTTCGGCCCGGAATGATGTTTTGGTGTTTCAGACGCCGCCGCTTGAGAGCGACATGGAAGTCACGGGGCGTTTGATTGTGAAGCTGTGGGCATCGTCGAACGCGCTTGATACGGATTTCACGACGAAACTGATTGATGTTTGGCCGCCGAATGCGGATTATCCGAGCGGGGTGGATTTGAATATTGCGGATTCGATTGTGCGGTCGCGGTATCGGGGCGGTTTTGGGAAGTCTGAATTGTTGAAGCCGGGGGAGGTTTATGAGTTTACGATTGAGATGTATCCGACGTCGCTGAAGTTTGCGCGCGGGCATCGGATCCGGCTGGATATTTCGAGCAGCAATTTCCCGCGGTTCGATGTGAACCCGAATACGGGGGAACCGTTGAATGAGAATCGGCGGGTGCAGACGGCGGAGAATACGGTTTATTTGGATGCGGAGCATCCGTCGCATATTGTGTTGCCGGTGGTCGCGAAATAGTAGGGGTAGTCCAAAACCTTCGGGACAGTACATTTCACGGTGCCTCCATACGTCCAGACGGCCTGCGAGTACTTTGCCGGTTCCGGGTGTATGGTCCGCCACTCGTACAGAGGGCCGCGCTCGAAGGGGACCGTCCCGCGGTGGCCGCCCCCGATCAAGCGGCGAGGTAGCCACTCGCTTTCAGTTCTTCCAAAGAAGCCACCCGGTTAAGGCCGATGGCCGGATTGCGGCCATAGGCCTCTTCGATAGCGTTTAGCGCGTCGTCGATCGCCGCGTCGCCCTGGCAGTGGATCAAGATCGGCCACCCCGCATTCTTCACTGCCAAGCACAGCTCAGCCATCTGAGACGCAGAGTAGTTTGCTTTACCCTTGCGGTGGTGTGCAGGTAGGGCTTCGTCTGCGCCGCGCTCTCGGCCTGGTTCGAGCCGTCAGCCCAGAATTTCATGCCATAGAGGGAGAACCGGCTATCGGGGATCCTCCTGGCCTTGGCCCCGGGCCCACGAGACGCGAAGACCTTGCTGGCCTCGAGCGAATCTGTGCTCAGGCTCGCGCTCATCCGCACATCGAGCGCATGGGACAGTTTCGCGAGCGGCGCTACCCATTCCGGCTTGATGGTGCCGGGCTCGTGCAGCGTCGTATTGCCGGCGGCGGCCGCCACTTTCGTATAGGACGCAAGCGCCGTGGCGATCAGCTGAGGCGTGACGGCTGGAGCCGCTACGGCGATGAAGCGGAGCAGCGCCGGTTCTTCGTATATCAGGCCGTTCAATTTACCGTCTGGAGCGTGGCCGAAATGGCCTCCGCCGGGCAGTTCGCCGACATCCTGTTGGATTTTGACGAGCTTGAACGCCATGGCGTTCGCCGCGCCGACGTGTCCATTCACGTAAACGACGAAAATCGGATGCTGGGTCGAGATCGCGTCCAGTTCCCCCATAGACAGATCGCCGCCCTGCAAAAGGTTGTCGTAGTAACCAGCGCGAATCCACTGGCCCGACGGCGCTTTCGAGACCGTCGCTTTCAGCGAGGCGAGTGCGTCTGCGCGAGTCGAGTATTTCGCATAACCGATATTGAGCATCAGATCGGCAAACAGAGCGGAAAGGACCGTGTGATGGTGCGGGTCGATGAACCCCGGGAACAAGGCGCGGCCCTGAAGGTCGACGATCCGCGTTGCGCCGCGCGCGAGGGACAACACGTCGGAGGCTGATCCAACGCCGAGAATCTTTCCACCGCCAATCGCGAGAGCGTCCACGGTGCGCCCGCCCGTCGTCATCGGATAGAGCGTACCGTTGCGAAAGATAGTCTCTGCGCCCCCGGCGGCATGGGCCTCGCGCCCGCCTGTAATCGCGGCGGCAGAAGCGTGGAATTCTGGAAAAACATCAAGAGTCTCCTGTCGGAGCACTATGGCAATGAGAGGGGCACGAACCGTTCCCCTTCCGTCGCAGGAAGGGTAATTAGCCGGACCGAGACCGGATGCAGTAGACTGCTGGCCGGAAGTTCTTCACTGACACGACCCACGTGCGAGGGGATGATAGAGACAAATCACATTCCGGGGATGAACCAATGATCCAAACTGTTGAGCCGTGTCCCGTGGAAGCAGCGATCCAAGTCATTGACGGCAAATGGAAGTTGCTGGTCTCGCGGTCGTTAGCATTGAATGGTCCGCAAAGATATAACGAATTGCTCACTACCGTTGCAGGGATCAGCCAGAAGGAACTCACGCGAAATTTGCGTGAATTGACTGGCGCTCTGCTCCTAGCGCCCGGCTCCGGGGGAAGCCGTATAGCGCGGAGCGTGCGAGTGAACTCGAGGACATGGTCAACCGTCACCGTGCCGACCTGCACGGCTCAGCCTTTTATGTCGGCAAAAAGAACCTGCGCGACCGCATACAAAAGTCCAAACATGAATTTCCGGATGAGTACCGGACCTTGTGATTTATCCCGTCTGCTTCCGCCTTGCGTCCAGGCCATGGTGATCGCACACGCGGTAGGCGGGCAGGCTTGATCAACTTGCTCGATATGGTTCCAGACGCCAACGCCGTACCTAATCGGCGAAACTTCCCACATCGAGACAAATGGACAACGCCTAGCACGAGCACTCGCCGCGTCGCTAAAAGCCAAGATACGAGTGCGCCGTGATTTAGGCACAATCCAAGTGGTACGACGCGACTCCAGGCGCATGGCGAAACCGCTGGTGAACCGCTCCTGTAGTGTCCAGGCCAGGGAGACTCAATTGCCACTCGCAGAGATGGACTCTGTTTTCGCTGATGTTCTATTGCTCTGCGGGATACTGGCACCCGGAAGAAGGAGCACCCCGGCCCGGCTCCGGCTGCATCAGGACGAATTCGCGAGTCACGTAGACGTGAATCCAGTGGGTAAAGTATCGCCAATGTGAGAGCGGATTCGCGGTTCTGAACTCGAGCAAATACCAAGGCAGATATGGTTGCTCGTGATGATGAACATGCCGGTTCAGGTTAAACAAAGGAATCCATACCCGGTACTCGTTGGTCGAGGCCGGAGTCTCTGGGAGACTATAATGCTCCACCGCGCCGCGGAACGAAACCGGGATTAGCGTGGTGAAGAGGTTGACGGATAGCATTTTCCAGACGATCTCCCCATGTCCCGCTCTGAACCATAACAGGGCAACTATCGCGGAAAGCAGAAACGCACATATGATGCGCATGCGATGCACGTAGGGCTTCTTGCCAGCCAAAGCATCGCGCAGATAGAACAGAGACTGAACCGCCTCCAAAGCGGCCAGCGTGGCAATCCAACCTTGCCCCCGCGTACGGCCGTCGGACTCCCGCGCCGGGTCGAGTTCGGTATTGAGCCACCGGTGGTGCGACAGATGGGTTCCACGGAACACCTCCATCGTTCCCCACATGAGCAGGCATCCATCGAACACGGTCACAACGTTATGATTGCTCCGGTAACGCCGGAGCGGTATACCGTGAATGAATTCATGGAGTAGCACGCCGATCCGATGCGCTACGATCACGCATGGCAGGAAGGCGATGAAGAAAGGCACCCGGAGGAGGAGAAGCCCATAAACCGCGGTCAGCGCCAGCAGCGCCATTGGAGTAATCGCACGCGCATAGCGGCTGTGAAGGAAATTCCGATAGGAGCGTTTCACCGGGCCAGCCCCTCGAACAAACGGCGGATGTCTTCCGCATGAACGTCACCCATGGTTGCGATTTGGGCCCATCCTCGCTTATTCAGGTAAGCAGCTCCCGCGCCCAGCTCGAATCCCAGGGCGCGACACCGATCAAGAAAAGCGCTGTCCGGAACGGCAAATGTAGTCACACAGGGCGCGGCGTCCCGCTCCGCGGCGAGCGGCGAGATGCCGATCTGCCGCAACCCGAAACGAACGGCCAGCCCCTTCTGTCGATGTCTTTCGAAACGATCGTCTGCCGAATCGACTAACGCCGACTCCAGCGCGAACAGGAGGGGTGAAGGAACCGTGAACTGAGGACCGGCGCAGAGGGCCGCGGATCGCACGTCGAGCGCCGCGGGAAAATCACAGCCTTCAACCCGGTCAAGCGCCTCGGGCGTGGCGAAGACGAAGGAGATTCCGCCATAAGCGCCCACAGCCTTACCGCTGACACCCGTGGCCATCCAGAGCCCTTGAGGGATTGGAACGCCGCCGATGCTGCTCACACAATCGGCAGCGACGGGAATCCCGCGAGCAGCGGCGAGCGCAAGCAGATCGGGTAAGTGATTCAGTACACCTGTGCTTGTTTCCAGATGCACGCCCCAAACCCAGGCAGGGCGGCGATCCAGCGCGGCAGCGAGCTGGGCGAGGTCCCACGACTGCCCCCAATTCCAGCGGATCTCTTCAAAAGTCAATCCAGCGCGTGAAGCCTGCCCGGCGATCCGCTCGCCAAACTCTCCATTGATGGGAACAAGGCCAGGAGCATCGTGAAAGGCAGCGTGGAGATGGAGGGCTACGGTATCGTTGGCGGTTGTTCCGCTTCCGGTCATCAGGGCAACGTGCGTTTCTCTAACCAGACAGGTGAGTCTGGCGCGCACTTGCTCCCAGGCGTCTAAAAACTCCGAAGACCGGTGCGAGATGGGCCGGCGGAGAAACGCTTCCCGGGCCCCTGGAGCAATCTCTACCGGACCCGGCATGAGGCTGATGAGCGGCCGCGGATTCAGGCGCGCCCGCCGTGCAATCAACGGAGGGGCGCAGCGCGGCGGCCGATCGAGCGGCATCGCCATTGGCACGAAACTCACGGCGCCCGACTCGACGGCCGGACCGAGCGCGCGAAAACCGATCCGCCGGTACATTTCAACCTTGTCGATGACTCCCGAGATGAGCATATGTGAGTAGCGGCGCTCACAGGCGTACCGGTAAACCGCGAGCAGTAATCCCGGCAAGATCAGGCGATGGCGGCAATCCGGTTTGATGGCCAGCAAGCGAACTTCGAGCAGCGGGCCGCCGAGGGTATCCAGCAAGGAGCGATTCGCAAGACGCTTCTCGATCGAGAACGGGGGGCGATCCTGCGCCGCGACCATTCCGAGGACGAGGCCATCCTGGACGGCAATGTAGTAGGTATTGCGGTCATGGAAGCCATCGATGAGAAAGCCGCTACCGTCGGGAACATGCTGGCCGAGCTCCTCGGCGAAGGTCCGATAATTCAGACGGTGAATTTGCTGAAACTCGGACGGCGCATCGGCTTGCTTAAAGATCACCCCGGCCGGCATTGGAGGGATGCTAACACAATCGCCGGCAATGGGATCTGTAGCTCTTATTAGGCTTCATTAGGCCTTGATTGCCGTTCCTTCCGGATTGTCGGCAACCCGGGAGTTCTGCGCAGATTGGCAATTCCGCGCGCAGAGCTTCAATCGGATTGACCGAGGCCGCGCGCCGCGCGGGGAAATAGCTGGCCAGAAGAGCCGAGCCGCTGAGAACAACAGCGACTGTAGCGAGTGTAGCCGGATCCCAGGAACGCACGCCAAACAAAAGTGTTCGCAACATTGTCGTTGCTGCCAGCGAGCCTCCCAAGCCAAGCAAGATTCCCAATGCGGTCAACCTTCCTGCTTCTCCCAAAATGAGCACATATACACCGGTGCGCGCGGCGCCAAGTGCCATTCGCACACCGATTTCGCGAGTTCTCTGGCCCACCGCATACGCAACCACTCCCTAGAATCCAACCACGCCTAGCACGAACGCGGCTCCAGCAAAAAGACCCACCAGCCAGGCGGCAGACCGGTGTAGATATGCAGACGGCGATTGATTAATTCTTTCGATCATGGAATCTCCGCCCGAAACCGTGATGTAAGGGTCAAGCCTGTGCACGGAACCGGCTATCTTAGAGAGGAGCGATCCGTCAGGACGCGAAGTTCGAATCAGGATCGCCGGCCACGCGACAGGGTGCTGATTGCGAGGAACGTACAGTGCTGGCTGGGCGAAGTCGTCAATTGACCCTTCCTTGATGTCCTCAACAATCCCTACAATCTGCATCAGAGAGCTTGGAGCGCCATCGAAGTCGCGACCTTGATGCCCGGCTCGCCAAAGTGCAGCAGGGCGTTGAGATTGTTTTCGAGCAGGACTATCGGCCAGTCGCTGTTGCTGAAACCGTCTGCGTTTACAAGTCCGGGCCGGTAACTGAGCGAGTGCATCACGCTCACAAAAGCATACGAAGAAAAGATTGGCTGACGTCGACGGACAATTCAGACTGAACCATGGCGAAAGATCAAGAACGACGCCGAGAGGCACGGTTACAGGACGAACGTCGAAGTGCAAGGGCCTGGTCTCAGGGAGTCCGCGAAGTCAGACGGGATTCGGATGAGGACGCTTAGATGAATGGTGGCCCTGACCCATTTTTTTAGGCCTTTTTTTAGGATGTGTCCGACGACCGTCGCGCAACCTCGCTGACGGTCCGGTTGCGGCTGGTTCGCGCCAGGTCTCAACAATACACTGATTACCGCGCGCGGTACCGGCACGGATGAGCTTTACGCGCTTGACTGGGAAGCCAACTGAACGCTGATACATCCGGCCTTGGACTCCTCCGATTGCGATGTTAGAAGAGGCGGCCCGCCTCGCCAGGGACGCAGTGGTGCGTCAATTCACGCAATCCGATTCGCGCGAAATGCTTTCACTGCCAACAGCTATCCAATCTCCTTCCGCATAAACTCCTTACGGACAACCGGAAGAGGGGACGCACGTTTGGTTACAGAGTAGCTATCGAAGTGCCGGGAGGCTACTTTAGAGTTCAGTACAGATATCCCTGCACAGCTAGGCAGGTTTGCCGTGAGGACGATTGTACTTCCATACAACGGCAACACCCGGATTACTTCCAGATCCAGCGAAGAAAGAGGGTCTTCCAATGTTTTTTGTGCGCAATGCAGCGCCAACAATGGCGGCTGTTCTCCTTTTGACGTTCGTACCTAACTACTCCGCACAAGCGCAGCAGCCGAACTGTCCCCCTGGCTCGCCTTGTGCGACTACCAGCATCAATGGGAAACAGCTTCCGGCTCCTCCGCCGAAGTTCGAAGGAAAGATCGATCGCAACGCCGCGCAGTCGACGCCGTATTGGCCGGCGCGCATCGTCCCCCCCAAGGGTGCGCCGAACATCCTGCTGATCATTACGGACGACGTGGGCTTCGGCGCGCCATCCACCTTCGGCGGCGTGATCCCTACGCCAGCGCTCGACCGCATCGCCAACAATGGACTGCGCTACACCAACTTCCATTCGACCGCGCTGTGTTCCCCGACGCGGGCGTCGCTGATCACCGGGCGCAATCATCATTCGGTCGGCTTCGGCGTGATTGCAGAACAGGCGACCGGATACCCAGGCTATGACAGCTTTATTACCCGGGACAAGGCGACCATTGGCCGGATCCTGAAGGACAACGGCTACCGGACATCGTGGTTTGGTAAGAACCACAATACGCCGGGCTTCCAATCGAGTTCGTTCGGCCCGTTCGATCAATGGCCGACCGGTATGGGCTTTGAGTATTTTTATGGCTTCATGGGCGGCGACACGAACCAGTGGGAGCCAGCGAACCTCGCCCGCAACACCACATATATCTATCCCTTTTTGGGGCATCCCGAATACAACCTGACCACGGCGATGGCTGACGAAGCCATTTCTTATATGAACGGGCTCAACACGCTGTCGCCGGACCAGCCCTTCCTGGTTTATTATGCCCCGGGCGGCACGCACGCACCGCACCATCCGACGCCGGAATGGATCAAGAAGGCGAGTGATCTGCACCTGTTCGACCAGGGTTGGAACGCACTGCGCGATCAAATCTACGCCAATCAAAAGAAGCTGGGCGTAATCCCGGCGGATGCCAAGATGACGCCGTGGCCCGATGACCTCCTCAAGAGATGGGATGGGCTCTCCGCCGACGAGAAGAAGATGTTTCTGCGGCAGGTCGACGTGTATGCCGCCTACCTGATGTACACCGATCACGAAATCGGCCGGGTGATCCAGGCGATCGACGACATGGGCAAGCTTGATAACACGCTCATCATCTATATAAGCGGCGACAATGGCTCGAGCGCCGAAGGTACCCTCGTTGGCACGCCGAATGAAGTTGCCATGTTCAACCAAGTGCAAGTGCCGGTCGCGGATCAGTTGAAGTATTTCTATGATGCCTGGGGTTCGGATAAGACATACAACCATATGGCCGTCCCCTGGAGCTGGGCCTTTGACACGCCGTTCTCCTGGACCAAACAAATCGCCTCGCATTTCGGCGGAATCCGCCAAGGAACAGCGATTTCGTGGCCAGCGCGCATAACGGATAGAGGTGGTGTTCGCCATCAGTTCCATCACGTCATTGACATCGTGCCGACCATTCTCGAGGCGGCCGGAATCCAACAGCCGACCACCGTGGACGGCATCCCGCAAAGCCCCATTGAGGGCGTCAGTATGGCCTACACCTTCGACAAAGCCAACGCAAAAGCGCCCTCGCACCATCACACGCAGTACTTCGAGATGATGGCCGACCGCGCGCTCTATAGCGACGGCTGGATCGCGAGCACCAAGGTCATGCGGCCGCCCTGGGTGACTGCGGGGCCGGTGAGCCAGGATCCCGCTAATTTCCCGTGGGAGCTGTACGACCTGAGTAAGGACTGGACGCAGTCTGAGGATGTCGCCGCCAAGTACCCGGCAAAGTTGAAACAGCTGCAGGACATGTTCTGGGTTGAGGCCAAGAAGTACAACGTGCTGCCGCTTGATGCAACGGTGGCGACCCGCCTGGTCACGCCGCGTCCAAGTGTCACCGCTGGACGGACCGTGTTCACATATGCGGGCGTGATGACCGGCACGCCAAACGGCGTAGCGCCCAGCATCCTGAATTCGTCGTACAACTTCAAGGCCGAGGTCGAGGTTCCGGAGGGTGGCGGAGAAGGCATGCTCGTTACCCAGGGCGGCCGCTTCGGCGGCTATGGCTTCTACGTCCTGAAGGGCAAACCTGTATTCCTGTGGAACCTTGTCGACTTGAAGCGCATTCGCTGGCAGTCTCCAGAGGTATTGTCGCCGGGGAAACATACGCTGGAATTTGACTTCAAGTACGACGGTCTCGGCATGGGCACACTCGCTTTCAACAACATGAGCGGCATCGGCCGGGGCGGTACCGGTGTTCTAAAGGTTGATGGCAAGGTGGTGGACACACAGAAGATGGAGCACACCTTGCCTCTCATCCTGCAATGGGACGAGAACTTCGATGTCGGCGCCGACACCGGTACGCCGGTGAATGATTCGGATTATCAGACTCCATTTGCCTTTACCGGCAAACTCGTCAAGCTCACACTCACCATCGATCGTCCGAAGTTGACACCGGCCGATGAGCAGAAGCTGAGGGAGGCTGTTAGAAACAACAAGGCCGCGGAGTAGAAGTCGGCAGATCAGGCATGCTCGCGGGGTTGATGCTTATCGGCTAATATGTCGGTTCGAGAACCTCCGGCGGATTAGGAACGATATACGGCGTTGTCGTCGGTAAAACGGTCGAGCCTCCTGTCGGCGGATGAATGACACAGTTTCCCTGAACGCCGTTTAACCGGCCAATTACGAAGTCACTGGGGGCGGCGGCATCGATCCGGGCTTTGTACGAGTGTCCGACATATCGGGCGGAATCCGTGTAATCCATTGCATCAGCTCACTTTGTCGCCAAGAACGGATGCGGATTGCCATCCGAATGCGGAGAGGAATGTGCCACTTACTCTATTTCATCCGAGTATCGGCCGCCAAAGATCAAGGCCATTTCTTGATAACGCGGTTCGAATCAACATGGTTCCGGCTCGCCCGCCGAAGTAGTCCTACGCTTCGATGTAGCGTGAACTCCTAGCGTTGAGTCGCCACAAAAATGCAAAAGAAGGACCTCTCGAGTCGGAAGCACGTTGACCAGCAGCCGGGCTATTGATCCCTATGAAGGCGCCGTCTGCTTCGTAGACCGAGGCAAGGTCCGCAATTGCAATCCTACAATGTTTGGGATTTCGGCGACTAAGTGTACAGTAAGCGATTAGCGTCCGTATCGAAGATTGTTCGCCTACCGTTCCCACGCTGCGTAATATGATGTGGCACTCCAGCGATAACGCTCGGGACATACGCGACATCCTGAATGAGTCCAGCCGCGCCAAACTCTCACGAAACCTCGTAGACGTGTCACCGGTTTCTCAGCGCGTTTCGTCCTTAGTGTAGCGAGCCCGCGTCTTGTCTTACTATCGAGATGATGCTGAGGATGATGCGTCTTGCCGCGATTGCGGTTCTCTTCTCGCTTACCGCGGCGGGTGGGGATGATCCCAAGACTCGCGATGACATCGTACGGCGTGCCGAAGCATTGCAAGGCCAAGGAGACTTTGCCGGGGCTGCGTCGCTGTGGCGTGACGTCTTGACGGCAAATCCGACCGATGTCCAGGCGCTTGCGACGCTCGGGTTGCTCTCTTCTAAGCGGAAGGAGTACGCCGCCGCCGAAGGCTTTTACGAGCGCGCATTACTCTTGTTGCCCGGCAATCCGGAACTGCTACTTAATCTCGCGCTGGCCTATTTCAAGGACAGCGACTTAAAGCAGGCCATCCCCGTATTCGAGCAAGTCGTAAAGCTCCAGCCCGAAAGCCAGCAGGCCCGCACACTGTTGGGCATCAGCTACTACGGAGTTGGGGACTTCCAGAAAGCGATTCCCTTACTCGAGCAATCGCCGGAGGCGCAGACGAGCGACTCAATGCGCCAGATGCTAGTACAGGCGTATCTGTGGACGAACCAAACGGACAAGGCCGAGAAGGAGTTGACGGAGTTGGCGCGGAGTAGCCCGAATTCGGCGGCGGTGCATGTTCTGATGGCAGAGGCCTTCGACGCTTCCGGCCGCCCGGATGCCGCGATTGAGCAGTTTCAGGCCGCCTTGAAAATCACCGATAACGATCCCGACGTCCACTTCGGCTTAGGCTACATGTATTGGAAACGAAAGGACGATCAGTTGGCCGAGACCGAGTTCCGGCGAGAGTTGCAGGTTGACCCCGCTAGCGCGCACGCCATGACCTACTTGGCCGATATCGAACTGCGCAGGGACCACCTGGAGGAAGCCTCGAGACTGCTGAGGAAGGCGATCGCCCTGCAAGACAACATCTACCTGGCCCTATACGACCTTGGCGTCGTTCTTCAGAAGCAAGGCAAGCACCGCGAGGCGGTCCAGGAACTACGGAAGGCGGTCGCGTTGGACGCCAAGCGTCCCGAAGCACACTACCGGCTAGCCACGTCATACCGGGCATTAGGCGAAACTGCCGAAGCCGCCGAACACTTGAGACTTGTCCAGACATTGCAAGACAAGGGTGCCGAGGACGTCCTCAAGGCTGGTGGCGTCAGGGGCAACCAAGGTTCGCCAGACCTGCCGAAATAGCCAATGGGAGGCGCGCACCTCGACGGGCCTGGATTACCAGAAGTACTCCTCCACGAGCCGCGGCGGTCCAGAAATGCCATTGATCACTTTCGTGGCTATCAGGAATTGCATGTTCTTGCGCTCCCAATGTGGGGGCGCCTGCTTAACGGCTTTCGCGAGGCAAGCAGGGTCGGTGAGGAACTCGCCGGCCGCTATCGTGCCGTAGCCCATAAGTCCGCCGGCCACGACTATCACACGTTCCGTGGTCGGTTCCAAAACACGCGAAATGATCGCGTAGTCCTCCGATAGATTCACATAAGGCATGTCGGTGTCGACCGTGAATCCGTTTCTTCCGGGGTTTTGGCGGTCCAGGATGCGGAGCTTTGTCCCCTCCCGTTGGAAACAAAAGCGCATGGGCACCGTGAGCCGCAGAGTCCAGCCGTTGTCGAATGCACCAACCAACACCACCGGGCCCTGACGCAAATCAGCGAAGTTCGCCGAGTTTTCGCCGAGAATCCGGAATGGCTTCCCCTTAGATTGCAGCAGTCCCGCCAGCGTCCCCAGTGTTTGGGCATCGTGGAGGGCGACATTCTGGCTTCCCATGTAATACAACTCGCCCAATGTGACCGGCTTATCCGCGTTGGCTTTTCGCGTCTCCGATATGTGCTGGATATCCCCATTGATTGGCTGTCGAGGTTCCTGCGACAAGGCCATGAACGACCTTTGCCCAACACACAACAAAGCGCTGTTCGGCGATTCCAGCACGGGCGCCCAGAATCGATCCAGCGCGCTCGGGGGCAACCAGGGCTTAAGCCATAAAGCCGCGCCCAACATCGCTGCACAAACGGCAATCGCGGCGATCTGAACAGGTTTGCGGCGCCAAGCCGGCAAGGGCTGTGGTGGCTCCGGCGTCGGCAGCGGACCAAGCTCGATCGTGCTCGCGACCGAATCCCTGGCTGACGCGTGCGTTTCAGATAGATGAAAATCAGGAACGTAGGATCCCGGAGACAGGTCGATTCGGATCTCGGCGTGGCGTTCGACGCCGTGATAGTACTGCGCGATCCGCTTGCGGATCTCACCGGCTGTCGCCCGCACGACGGGATCGGCGTTTGTATCGTAGTTCGGCTGCCTTCCGAAAACCTCCACTCCGAGAGTGCGTTCTTTCAATGCCTCCGGATTTCCGTCGAGCGTGTGTTCGACGACATAGCGCAAGAAAACCGGAAAGCGCCTACTGTTCTTGAACAGAGGATCGGCGAGCATCCGCTCTAACTGGGCGCGGATCGCATCTCGGTCGGTATCGCTTACCGGGAAGGGACGGGCTTCCCGAGTCTTTAGAGTCTCCATGGCACAAATTGACTGGCGCTCCCGGCTCACTTCCTCGCATCGCGGATTCTATCACTTTCCCGTGAGGCGGTTCTGGTTCAGGCTAACACCGAACAGTACGTACAGTACCTTCGGTTGTTACATCGTTAGGGGCGGTGTTAAAGCGACTGCAAATAAAGGCTCTTGGGCGCATGGCAGAGGTGGGTACCGTACTGCCCTTGAAGCCGCAGGCAACAAGAGGCAGGCTGCCTTAAAGGCCTCGGCCGCAACCGGGGCTCTAGCTTTAGGGGTACAAATCATGAATCAACAAAGACTGCGTCTCTCATTGCTTATCTTCATATGTGTAATCGCGATGGCGCTTCCAGCCCTTGCCCAGCAAGGGACCATCGTGGGAACCATTACCGATCCAACCGGCCTACCCGCGCCTAACGTTGCCATCACCATTACGGACGTAGGAACGGGTTCGCCTCACCGCTACACCACAAGCAGCGTCGGCGAGTTCGTCGCGGCGGATCTTCCTATCGGGACGTATGATCTCCGTGCTCAGGCGACCGGCTTCAAAGTGGCTGAGCACAAGGGCATCGTTGTGACAGTTGGCGCCTCGGACCGTGTTGACTTCCGGCTGGAAGTGGGCAGCACCCAGGAGACCGTTAACGTGGAAGCGAATGTTGTTGCCGTGCAAACCGACTCAGGCGAAGTCAGTGACCTGATTACCGGCAAGCAGATGCAGCAGCTCTCCACCAATGGCCGCAGCTTCTACTCGCTGGCCACACTGACGGCAGGTTCTTCCAGCAACATGTCGGATTTCAATGTTCCGACCCCAGTCGGCGGGAACGCCACCGTGAGCTTCAATGGCCAACGCCAGTCACACAACCTCTACATGATAGACGGCGGTGAGGATTACGACCGCGGCGGCTCGGGCAACATCAGTATTATGCCGTCGATGGACTCCATTGCCGAGTTCCGGATGCTCACCTCGAATACGGCGCTGAATATGGCCTCTCCTCGGCGGGGACGATGACGATGGCGTTCAAATCCGGGGCCAAAGTTTTCACGGTACGGCGTGGGAATTTCTGCGAAACAACGCGCTGGATGCCGGATACTATTTCAACAACGCTGCGAATCAGCCATCACCCGAGCTGCGGTTCAACGTGTTCGGGTTCAACATCGGAGGTCCGGTATACATTCCCAAGGTCTA
>CAVUCO010000020.1:0-33800 GCA_963740005.1 uncultured Acidobacteriaceae bacterium
CAACTGAAGTAGAGCCACCCAGGTGATCGGGCCGAGTGCATGGGATTGACGCCCAAGCACCCTCCCACACCACCGGACGTGCGGTTTTCCGCATCCGGCGGTTGAACTCAGCAGCGTTCGAATGCTGCAAGAACCGATGGCAATTTTTGACGGAGCGGATTCGGGTGTGCTCTTTTCAACCGCGCGTCAGCAAGCCCACCGTCGGAGGTGACTTTTCGGCGGAGCGGATTTCGTTTTCTACTTCACCTCACCGGGGGCCGTCTCCTGCGCCTCGGCTTTCGCCCGCAGCTTACTCTGAATCCGCCCTCGCTGCCCCGGGCTGAACTGCAGCCACCGCCGTTCGAGCTCCTTCACCGCCGCCCCACCCCACTGTGCCTGCATGACGCCATCCGCCACGTGACCCTGGCCAAGCAGAAGGTGGCCCAACTCGTGCGCCATTACGAATCCTAGTAGCGCATCCGCATCGGCATCGTGTGCGGCCGCCAGCTTCTGGACGGCCTTGAAGTAAGCGTCCGCCAGATAGCAGTCTCCGCTGTCTGCGATGTAGGCCCGGCCCATGGCATCCAGCGACGAGGCGCTTCTTGTTACGGGAGGCTTGTCGTTCCGCAGCCGGATGAGGAACCATGTCCGGCCCGCTCCGCTCGCTTGGTACTCGTCGCAGCTCTTCCATTCGATCTCGACGTTCGCGGGACGAAACACGGCTTCCACCTCCGCCTTGGCGCGCTCCACGTCGGATTCAGGCAAGCCGCCGAGATTGCACACCGAAACGTTCATGCTCTCTGCGCCAAAGAAAGTTCCTGCCGAGAAAACCGCCAACAGTAAAGTCGCTCGCATAGGGCTTCAGCGGAAGCCCGTTTCTTCGGGCTATCCGTTCTTGCCCTGAATCGCGCTAAACTTCTTGAACAGACACAACGCCCCGGAGAAAAAAGATGGGCTCGGACACCGCCGGACCGATCACCCAGCTGTTGCTTCGCTGGAATTCCGGAGAAGAGTCCTGTCTGGACGAACTGATCCCGCTGCTGGAGCACGAACTGCGGCTGATTGCCCATCGCCAGATGCGCAAGGAGCGGGAAGGCCACACGCTGCAAACCACCGCGCTGGTCAACGAAGCCTACATGAAGCTGGTGGATCAATCCCACGCCAACTGGCAGAACCGGGCGCACTTCCTGGGAGTCGCCTCAAGACTCATGCGCCGCATCCTGGTGGATTATGCCCGTGGTCTCTGCCGTGCCAAGCGCGGTGGCGTTGCTGGTCACCTGCCGTTGGACGAAGACCTTGTCTTCTCGCCTGCGAAATCGGCCGCACTCGTGGCCCTGGACGATGCACTCGAAGAACTCGCCCGGCTGGATCCGCGCAAGGCCAAGGTCGTGGAGATGCGCTACTTCGGGGGGTTAAGCGTGGAAGAAGCCGGCGAAGCGTTGGGCGTACACCCGAACACGATCATTCGCGATTGGAGTTTGGCGAGGGCTTGGCTGAAGCGGGAGTTGGCCCATGAGGCCGCTAATGCAGGGTGAGCGCTGGAAGCAAGTCGAAGCTCTGTTCGAGGCCGCGCAAAAGCGGCCCGCCGATCAGCGCGCCGAGTTTCTGCGGCAGGCGTTCCCCGACGATCCCGACCTTTGCGCCGAGGTGGACTCGCTCCTGAAGGCCGCTGACTCCCGCGATCCACTGCTCGGTGGCTCGCCGCTTTCTTCCATCGCTGAACGCCCGCCCGCGTTGAAGCCTGGCGACAAGCTCGGCAATTTCGAGATTGCGGCGATGATCGGCCGAGGCGGCATGGGCGAGGTCTATCGCGCGCGTGACGTGCGCTTGAAACGCGACGTCGCCATCAAGACACTACCGTCCGGCTTTGCCGCTGATCGCGATCGCATCGCCCGCTTCGAGCGCGAAGCGCGGGCCGCCAGCGCACTGAACCATCCCAATATCGTCAGCGTCTACGACATTGGCACCGAGGGAGGCGTGTCGTTCATCGTCTCCGAGTTGGTCGATGGCGAGACGCTGGCGCATCTCATCCAACGAGGGCCGCTCCCGCTACGGAAGCTGATCGAAGTGAGTTCGCAAATCTGCGACGGCCTCGCCGCCGCGCATGCTGCCGGAGTCACCCACCGCGACCTCAAGTCGGGCAACATCATGCTGACCCGCGATAGTCGCGTGAAGATCCTCGACTTTGGTCTGGCGCGTCAGGATCACGCTCACGGAACCGACAGTACAACGATGGAAGCCAGCAATCCGGGAGTGATCATGGGCACTCCCGGCTACATGTCGCCGGAGCAGGTGCGGGGAGAGCCGACCGATGCGCGCTCGGACATCTTCAGCCTGGGCGTGATTCTGTATGAGATGGCTTCGGGAAAGCGGGCCTTCACCGGCGGGTCCTCGGTCGAGATAATGAACTCGATCCTCAAGAACGAGCCGCCGGAGTTACCACCAGCCTCTCCGCCCACGCTGGATCGGATCGTGCGCCGGTGCATCGAAAAGCAGCCTACGCGCAGGTTTCAGGGGGCGTCGGACCTTGGGTTCGCGCTGCAATCCTTATCGGCATCACCCAAGCACGAGGAGCAGCCCAAACGACGGGCATGGCTGAGATGGGCTGCCGCAGCGGGGCTGGCGCTCTCTGTGGCTGCGGGCATCCTTTATTGGCTCGATGTGCGTCCCCGCAGGCCCTCTGCGCCGCCAGAGTTCACCTTCCGGCGTCTGACGAACAACCCCGGTTACACCGCGAGCGCCGCTATTTCCCCTGATGGCAAGCTGGTCGCATACGTCAGGAACGGCGATATCTGGGTGCAGCAGGTCGACGGCGGCGGTCTGATTCGGATCACGAACGATAATGACCTGTCGGCCAACGACTACCCCACATTTTCTTCGGATGGGGCCCAGATCGCCTTTCAGCGCGGCAGAAGAGGCATCTATATCGCGCCGGCGCTCGGCGGTGAGGCGCGGGAGTTGCTGCCCGAGGGCTACTTCCCGCGTTTCTCGCCGGACGGTCGCTGGATCATGTATGTGGCCGCCCCAAGGCCCGACGCCGGTTTGCAGGACACGAAGCTTTTCGTTCGGCCCCTTTCCGGCGGCACGGCGACCCAGATCGGCGCTGGGGTGGGTGCCGGCTGCGCCGTGATAGGGTATCCGGCGGTCTGGTCGCCGGATGGGAGCCGGATTCTCTTTCAGGCCTTGTGCGGCAGCAGTAATGTGCGCAGCACATGGGTTTCCACAGTCGATGGAAAGAACCTAAGATCCAACCACGACGTTGGTCCCCGTTATATCGGTCAATGGATCGGCAATCCCTCGCGTTTCATCCTGGGCGAGAGTCGTGGCGAAGCGATTGACGTCACGATTGTGCCTGTTTCCGCCGACGGAACCAAACTCACCGGAACATCGCAGAAACTGTCGGCCTTCACTGATGATATCTACCGCTCCTCGGCTGCCTTAGACGGGCGCGTGGTGTTCTCCCTTTCGGCAACCAAGGACCACATCTGGGGCCTCCCGATTGACAAAAAGGGCCATGCCACGGGAGAGCTGAAACAGCTCACTGACGGTTCGTCGGGCGAGTGGACTCCCGTACTGTCGCGAGACGGAGCGAAGATGGCGTTCCTTTCGCCGCGCGCGAACAGCGTCAGACTTTTCTACAAAGATCTCGTGACTGGATGGGAAAAGGAACTTTCGACGGGCGAAACCAATTCCGGATCCCCCGTTTTCAATCCCGACGGCACGGGAATCATGTGCGATAAGTACCCACGCGCTTCGGGCATTGGCAATTCTCTCTATTACGTGCCGCTCTCCGGGGGTCTCCCGAAGAAGATCTGGGACAAGTCTGGCGGGTCTTGGCCGTGGGATTGGGCTCCGGACGGTAAAACGTTGCTGGTCCTTATGCGGGATGATTTTAGCAAGCCGTTGAGGGGCGTGATCCGGCAATTGGATCTCGACTCACTGGCGACAACAACGTTCCTCGAGGACGGGGAACTAGACTTGTGGCAAGCACACTTCTCCAATGACGGACGCTGGGTGACGTTCAATGCAACTACAAGGGATGGAAAGTCGTCACGCATCTATATCGTCCCCTTTCGCAAGGCGCTTTTGCCGAGGAGCGAGTGGATACCCGTCACCCACGGCGAATGGGACGACAAGCCGCGATTTTCTTCCGATGACAAGCTGATCTTCTTCCGGGCGGGTCAGGCGGGGAGCCCACGTCGAATTCTGGCGCAAGCGCTTACTTGGGCATGCGGCCGGAAGGCAACCTCTTCACGGTATATTCCTTCGGAGAAAGCGATCGCGTCAAGAATGACGATGACATGTCGGTAGGCCCGAATCTTATCGCATTCGCTCAAATCCAGTTAACCGGCAACATCTGGTTGCTGGAGCCCGCGAAGGGCGGCACGAAGTGAACGATCCCGCCCGCCGGGACCAAATCCAGCAGCTGTTCAGTGAGTCCCTGTTCTACGCCACTGCAGGTGATGATCCGGCTTGGTGGAGAGTGCGCTTGCGCGACCGGAAAACGGAACGCGTCAGGGATCTGAAAAACATGCGGATGGACCTTTGGTTCGCACCCTCCCCCAATAATTCGCTCATCACTGCGCGCAGCGTGAACACCGGCGAGATCCATGCCCTTGATTGGGAAGCGCCCTGACGTTAGGCCACGAACCAGCGCTAACGCCGCAACCTCACCTAATTCGCCGCAAGTTCACGTGCAACCTCGGCAGGAATCCAGACTTCCGAAAACTGAGACCTCAGAAGCTCAAGCCGTCCGATGGAAGCAAGATTTGAGATGGGCGAAGTGTTACTGACCGCGAGCATAGTCGAGGTCTGCGGCTAGATCGTCTTCTCCGTAGTGGCGCGGAATGTTGCGCTGGCCGACAGATCCAGAGAAGGCGCTTCGCGGTGTGCCAGCCAATTCGGCGGCCTTGCCGAAAGGCAATATGCCTTGGGCATAGAGGGCGATCGCCAACTCCATGCGAAGACGTGCCTCAATTTCTCCAGCCGGCAACCGGAGGCTCGCAGCGACGGACTCCGGAATGTCAACTTGATATGTCAACGCGATTCTCTTGTTTCAGCTTACTGCAAAGACGAGAGTCGCCGGACGGGCACCACTCTAACGGATTGGCGAGCCCAGGCGCCCCTCTCACTCCCTGCCTGCTTGAACACCTCACTGCCGCTGCGGTAGAAGTACACTATGGGCGCCTCAAAAGCGACGTCTCCAGCACCGGCCGATCCCATCATCCAATGGCTCCTCGCCGGCGACCCCTCCATTCGCTGGCAGGTCCTACGCGATTTGACCGGCGCGGCTGAAGGCAGCGTCGAGCGGGAACGGCGCAAAATAGCCCGCAACGGTTGGGGCTCCGATCTGCTCGCAAAGCAGGACCCCGATGGCAAGTGGGCCGGAGGGCTTTCGTCCGACGGCGGCCTCTATTCGCCCAAGTGGGTCTCGACCACTTACACCATGCTCCTGCTCCGTGATTTCGGCCTGCCGCCCACCAACCTCCAAGCCCGGAAAGCGTGTGCCCTTCTGCTCAATGGAGGACTCCAGCGCGATGGCGGCATCAATTATGGATGGCGAGGCCGCAGCGAAACCTGTATTTCAGGAATGGTGACTGCGCTACTCTCCTACTTTCGATATGACGACGAGCGCCTCGACACCATCGTCGCTTACCTTCTGGAGCAACAGATGCCGGATGGCGGTTGGAACTGCCGCCGGGATTTAGGTGCAACCCACTCTTCCGTCCACACCACCATTAACGTCCTGGAGGGCCTGCGGTCCTACGAATTAAACCGTCGTTTGAAGATTCGCGCTGTACGGGCCGCGCAGCGCCGAGGCCGCGACTTCTTGCTCGCACACAAGCTGTTCCGCTCGCACCGGACCGGAGAAATCATCAAGGCCGATTTCATCCGCCTGTCGTTTCCGCCGCGATGGCACTACGACATTCTCCGCGCTCTAGAGTACTTTCAGGCTGTCGACGCGCCACGCGACCCGCGCCTAGCGGAAGCAGTTGACCTCGTTCGCCGTGCCCGGAGCGAGGATGGGCGCTGGCCGCTCCAACACACCTACAAGGGAAAGACGTATTTCGATCTCGAACGCCTCGGAGAGCCGAGCCGCTGGAATACGCTGCGCGCTCTGCGGGTACTGAAATGGTGGGACAACGGAGCGCGACCGGTTCCCCGCCCTACGCCAGAATCGCCTTGATCACGTTCGCTTTCTTCTCGGTTCCGGTAAGCTTTTGGTCCAGCCCCTGGTATTTGTAAGTGAATCGTTGGTCGTCGATGCCGAACTGATGCAGTAAGGTTGCTTGTAAGTCGCGTAAGTGGACCGGATCTTTGGTGATGTTATACGAGAACTCATCCGTTTCGCCATAGACCACGCCACCTTTAATGCCGCCGCCCGCCATCCAGAGTGAGAAACAGCGCGGATGGTGGTCGCGGCCATAATCGCTCGCCGTCAGTTTGCCTTGTGAGTAAACCGTACGGCCGAATTCCCCGCCCCACAGTACCAGCGTGTCGTCCAGCAGGCCGCGTGCTTTCAGATCCTGCACCAGCGCCCACGCACCCTGGTCGACGTCCTTGCACTGGCTCGGAAGAACTGCGGGAAGTTCGCCGTGGACGTCCCAGCCCCGGTGGTAAACCTGGACGAATCGCACGTCGCGTTCCATCATGCGCCGGGCCATCAGGCAGCAATTGGCGAATGTTCCGCCTTTGCGGGCGTCTTCGCCGTAAAGTTGGAACGTGCTTTCGGGTTCTTTCGAAAGGTCGGTCAGGTCCGGAACGGAAGTCTGCATCCGGAACGCCATCTCGTATTGGGCGATGCGCACCCGCGTCTCGGGGTCGCCGATTTTCTCGCTCTCTTGCTGGTTCAGTTGGCCCAGCGCGTCCAGCATGCGGCGGCGCATCGGCGGTGGCACTCCGTCGGGATTGTTGATGTACAAGACCGGGTCGCCGCCCGAGCGAAGCGCGACGCCGGCGTACTGGCCTGAAAGGAAGCCGGCGCTCCAGAGCCGGGCCGAGATGGCTTGCACGTTGGCCTTCGGATTCGAGTGCGTTGCGTTCAGCACCACGAACGTCGGCAGATCCTGGTTCATACTGCCCAGGCCATAAGCGATCCACGAGCCGATGCATGGCTTACCGGCAATCATGAAGCCGGTTTGCAAAAACGTAATCGCGGGCTCGTGGTTGATGGCTTCGGTGTTCATCGAGCGGATGATGGCGAGGTCATCGGCCATCTTCGCGGTGTAGGGAAGCAGGTCGGAGATCCAGGCGCCGCTTTGTCCGTATTGCTGGAACTTAAAGATGGAAGGCGCAATCGGGAAGCGCGTTTGCCCGGAGGTCATCGTCGTCAGGCGCTGGCCATTGCGGATGGATTCCGGCAGGTCTTTGTCGAACCACGTTGAGAGTCCCGGCTTATAGTCGAAGGTTTCCAGTTGTGGCGGCGCACCCAGCATGTGCAGATAGATAGCGCGTTTGGCTTTCGGCGCGAAGTGCGGCAGGCTGGGCAGACCGCCAACGGCGGGCTTCGATTGATGAGTCTGTTCGGCCTTCAACAGCGAGGCAAGCGCGATCGAACCGATGCCGCGTGCGCCGCGGGCGAAAAACTGGCGCCGCGTTTCAGCCAGGACGGCCTCGGGCGTAGGGTGCAGAAAATCTCGGCTCATTTGACAAGTACCTCGTCAAGGTTCAACAGTTCATTGGCCACCATCGTCATGGCGGCCAGCTTGGGCTTGGGAAGTTCAGGATCAACCGGCGCATCGCCCGTATGTAGTAACTTATCCGCATCGGCGGGCTGGGCCTGGTAGTAAGCCAGATAGTCCTGGTAGGAGCGAGTGACAACCACCTTCTCTTTTTGATCGAAGCCGCGCGCAAGCAGGCGCTCCGCCATGTAGTCTACTTCTGTATCGATGCCACCGCTTGCCAGCAAAGCCTTTTGCGCCAGCACTCGCGCCGCTTCGACAAACTGCGGGTCGTTCATCGTCACGAGCGCTTGCAGCGGCGTATTTGTTCGTTCCCGCCGCACCGTGCAGAACTCACGCGAAGGGGCATTAAAGATGTCCATGGAAGGCGGCGGCGCGCTGCGTTTCCAGAACGTGTAGACGCTGCGCCGGTAAAGTTTGTCGCCCGCATCGCGCTGGTAGACCCGTGTGTTGCTCACATCCATGGCAACCGTCTCCCAGATCCTGTCTGGCTGATACGGCTTGACGCTCGGGCCGCCAATAGTTGGATTCAGCAGGCCGCTGGCGGCAAGCGCGTAATCGCGAACCATCTCCGCATCCATGCGATATCGTGGGCCTCGTGAAAGAAGCCGATTGTCCGGATCTTTTTGCAGTTTCTCCTCGCTGGTCACGGCGGACTGTCGATACGTCTCTGAGGTGACCATCAGGCGAAACAGCTTTTTCACGTCCCATCCGGAGTCGCGAAAGTCGATCGCGAGCCAGTCGAGCAGTTCCGGGTGCGTGGGTGGTTCGCCTTGCGAGCCAAAATCTTCAGTCGTCTTAACCAGGCCGGTGCCGAACACTTCCTGCCAGAAGCGGTTCACCGTCACTCGCGAAGTGAGCGGGTTCGTCGGGCTCACCAGCCATTCCGCGAGACCGAGCCGGTTGCGTGGCGCCGATTCCGGCATGGGCGGCAACACGCCCAGCGTCTTGGGATGAACCTCATCGCGCATCTGGTCGTACTGGCCGCGATACAGAACGTGCGCTGTCGGCTCCTGATCCGTTCGCTCTTGCATCACGAACGTGACCGATCCGGCTCGGGCAACCGCCTCGCGCTGCGCATCAACTTCGTGCAGTTCAGTCACCACGCCGCGCGTGGATGGATCGACGCTGGCCGCGTAGTAGGAAGCCAGTGCGCGTCGCTGTTCGGTCGTAAGTTCCTTGCCTTCGCCGGCCGAGGCGGCCGACGCTACCGCTAGCCAGTTGTACAACGCATCGGCATCCTCGGCATCGATGTGCCGGTCGAGGATGCGCAGGTCGGCGATGGCGCCGTTCTCAAAATACGTCTTGTCGTTATTCGCGATTTTCACCGGCGCAAAAGCGTGTGTGGATCCAGCCAGCGGCTTCAGATCAGCGCCGTCGCCAAAAGTCGGAACGAAGCGGCCGTTCACGTACAAGCTGAGGCCCTTGCGCTCGCGGCTGCCGTCGTACGTAACGGCGATGTGATACCAGGTCTCCGCTTTCCATTCGTAACCCGGACCGGGATCCGCGTAGAGATACTTGCCATTGTCGTCTTGGAGGCGGAACATCGGACCTTCGCCGTGTATGTTGAGGGACCAGCCACGCCGTTTCTCCGGCTCATCGGCCTTGGCGCCTTCCTTCTTTGGAAGCTTCTCGAGCTGGCCGGCTACCGCAAAGGTCTCTTTCAGTTTGGGCAGGTAGACCCAGGCCGCTACCGTGAATGGCTTGTCGCTATCGAGTTGGACACTATCGGGAAGCGTCAGACCCGACTCCTTGGCGAAGTGCAAGGCAGGCGCCGGCGATGGGCCGGTGCCGCTGGTAACCCCGGTTGGGAACACCAGTCCCATCGATTGTCCCTTTTGAACAATCTGCAACGAGCCCGGGGGCGAATCAGCGGCTATACCCAGTTCAACGATCCGCGACGACTGCTCGAACGGCAGCGAGACAGCTTGGCGTTGAGGCGACGCCAGCCACGCATCAAACGACGGGCTCGGGTTGGCCTCGGCCCGAGAAATAGCTTCGAGCAAAGCGGCCCGCCGACTCTTCAACTGCTCCCATCGCTGCCAGTCCTCGGCGCGCGGCACAACCACGGTCGGAGGCGTGTCGGGCACATTGTCGTCCATCGCATTCTGCGTCGTATTGCGGAAGAAGGCTGTTAGCGAGTAGTAATCCTTCTGCGAGATGGGGTCGAACTTGTGATCGTGGCAGGTCGCACAGCCGACCGTAAGCCCCAGCCAAACCGTTCCCGTTGTATCGGCCCGGTCCTTCGCATAGATGGCCTCGACTTCGGCTGGGATAGTACCGCCCTCATTGGTCGAGACGTTGCAGCGGTGGAAGCCGGATCCGATCTTCTGATCGAGGGTCGCATTGGGCAGAAGGTCTCCGCCCAGTTGCTCGATCGTGAACTGGTCAAACGGCATGTCGCGATTGAAGGCGTTGATCACCCAATCGCGATAAGGCCACATCTCGCGGTAGTTATCGATGTGCAGGCCTTGCGTATCGGCATATCGCGCCGCGTCCAACCAGTAGCGGCCGCGATGCTCACCGTAATGCGGCGAGGCTAGCAACCGGTCCACTACCGTCTCATAAGCGTGTGGCGATTTGTCTTTCACGAACGCCTCCACTTCGGCAGGCGTCGGTGGCAGCCCGGTCAGGTCCAGCGTCACGCGGCGGATGAGTGTGCGGCGGTCCGCTTCGGGATTCGGCTTCAGGGCGGCCGCTTCCAGTCGCGCCAGGATGAAGTGATCGATCGGGTTCTTATCCCAGCCCTTAACATCCACCGGTGGAAGCGGTGGCGATACCGGCGCAATGAACGCCCAGTGTTCTTTCCACGGCGCTCCGGCTTCGACCCAGCGGCGGAGTATGTCCTTCTGCTCCGCGGTCAGCGTCTTGTGCGACATCGGCGGCGGCATCCGGAAACCCGGATCGTCCGACGTGATGCGCTTGATGATCAGGCTGTCGGCTGGCTTGCCAGGCAAGATAACAAAGCCGTTCTTACGCTCGGCGAAGGCTCCTTCGCGAATGTCGAGCCGCAGGTCGGCCATGCGGTTCCCCTTATCGGGACCGTGACAGCGAAAGCAATTGTCGGAAAGGATCGGCCGGACCTGTCGCTGAAAATCGGGCGCAGGGGAAGATGTTGCAGCCAGGACGGAAAATGGAAGAGCGGCCAACGTGGCCAGAAGTCCGCGACAGCCGCGGATTAACAGCATTGAGATAGCTTATCAGGGCTCCAGCGAAGCAGAGCAACACGGCTCCGCAGCCCGGCTGCTACCAATCTCTATTCGGAAGGCCCGTTCACGTCAAGTTTCGGAACATTGTCCGGATTTTTCTGAGAGGAGGTCGCGTCGAATGCTACTAAATCAGTGACCATCTCGCATCACCCCAGAATCCTGGACGGTGAAGGAGGCCTAAATGAACTCGAACAATTTGTGCCACTTGGTTTGCATCCTGGCCTTGGCGCCGATCCTCAGTCCGGCCCAGGCACTCCCGCCGCCTGAACTGCTGCGCCAACCTGACCTGGCCCAGCAGGCTCCGGCGAAACCGGCGCCGAAGCCCGAACTCGCATTTCCCGGAGCCGTCTCGACCAACGCCCTGAGCTTTGTCGCTATTACGCCCTGCCGCCTGATCGATACTCGGGCCGCCGACGTGCCGGTCTTCCCGGCCGGCTTCGGGCCGCCCAGCCTTCTGCAGAACTTTCCCCGGAACTTTCCACTACCACAGGGATCGTGCAGCCTTCCCACCAATCCCCCGCCTCAAGCCTACTCACTCAACGTGACGGTGGTTCCCATTTCAGGGGCGTCCCCTTGGGGCGGTTTCATCGTGGTTTACCCGGGCCTCTCCGGGCCGACGCCGGGAGTTCTTCCTTTCTTCGCCAGCCTCGTCTGGCAGGGGAACACCGTCTATCTCAGCAATGCCGTTATCGTTGCCGCTAACCCGACGGACGGTTCCGTCTACATAGACTCCAACCAGAAGACTGATATCATCGTCGACATTAACGGCTACTTTGCCGCGCCGACCGATTCCAACGCGGGCAACAACACGGCGCTCGGCTACCAGTCGCTCCAGGCCAATACCGCCGGCACAGGCAACACCGCCAACGGATATCAGGCGCTGGAGACTAACTCCGTCGGGGTTGCCAATACCGCTAGTGGCTCGCAATCGCTCCAGGCCAACACCACCGGGCAGGCCAATACGGCCACCGGGTTTCAGGCACTGGAAGCCAACACCAGTGGGCAGGGCAACACGGCACTCGGATTTCAGGCCCTCTCCGGCAACATCATGGGGGTGAACAACACCGCGGTCGGAAGCAACGCTCTCCTGGCGGCCGCCGGGAACTACAACACGGCGCTCGGATTCGACGCGGGCGCCAGCCTCGGCGCCGGCAGTAACAACATCCTCATCGGAAATCCGGGCACCTCGACGGACGGCATGGGCAACGCCGTCATTCGAATCGGATATCTCCAGTCGCAGACCTTCATCGAGGGCATTCGGGGCAAGACAACAGGAAACGCGGACACGGTCCCGGTCCTGATCGACTCCAATGGCCAACTCGGCACCGTCAACTCTTCGGGCCGCTTCAAGGAGGATATTCGGGACATGGCTGGCGCCAGCAGCGGCCTGCTTCTCCTCCGCCCCGTGACATACCGCTATAAGCAGCCCTACGCCGACGGCTCCAAGCCCATCGACTACGGCCTTATTGCCGAAGAAGTGGCGCAGGTCTACCCCGACCTGGTGGTGAAAGGCGCGGATGGGTTGGTCGAGACCGTCCAGTACCAGAAGCTCACACCCATGCTCCTGAACGAGCTTCAGAAGCAGAGCTTGCAGGGACAGAAGCAGAGCGAAGTCATCCAGCTCCAGGGACAGCAGATACAACAACTGAAAACCCGCCTGGCCGCGCTGGAAGCAGCGTTATCCTCCGCGAAGGACTCGAAGGAAACCGTCGTGCAGTAGCTTTGCCATTCGGCCTCCAGCGTCGGGCACGCTTGTAATACTCCGAGTTAAGCCTAATTGGGTGATACCTGTACGGTGATAGTTTGGAGTGTTTGAGAAGTATTGATATCGACTAAATAAAATACCATCCCATCCACCACCCACTTTCCAGTTGTAGCTGCGCCGGTAGTTCCGCCGGTAGCAAATAAGGGTCCATTTGGCGAACCTACGTGGACGGCGACATAAGAAGAAAGCGAACTCCAACTCAGCGTAGTAACTCCTAATCCCGTACCGTCGCGCGGATTGATCCGCTGCGGAGTGGCCACCAACGAATCGCGCTGAGAAATATGTGCCGTTGCCACTCCCATTGTGTTTATCGGCGTCAGCGCTTTTCCGTTGGTCACATCCTGCAGGTAAAACTGCATTCCGTCTGAAACCCAGCTGCCTGTAACCGAACTTCCACTGCCAGTACCTGCAGCGAAAAGAGTGCCGGACGGCGATCCGACATGCACTTCAACGCGAGGAGAACCGGGGACCACCCATGAGATCGTTTGTCGCGTCTCTGCCGGTGTATCCGTCACACTGATGGACGAGCCGCTGCTGTACAGCGGCAGCAGTGGCAATGGGTTCAGATAACAGGGGTTCGTCAGCCAGGACCAAGGTCGGATTACTATTCGGCTTCCAGACGATGCCAGGCTGCTGAGCGCATAACCCGCAACATTCTGGGCAGCGCTTTGATTCAGCAAACACGTACTGCTCGGTCCCGGCGGAGTGGTTTCACCAATGATGATCGTATCGGAGTTTTCATAGTGGCTGGCCAAACTCTCTATGTCGCTATATAAGAGAGTTGCGGTCGTAGTTATATCCCCTGTCTCGCAAACTCCGGACACTCGGATACATGGATATGTGTGCACGTCGAGGACTGGCTTAATCGTGTAAGCTACAGGCAAAATAGGACTGATGGGTTTGGTTCCTCCACAGGGCAGTCCGAACGTTTGGGTGAAACCGGCGGGATATCCAAAGCCCTGCCCTGCAACGGCATTTTCGAGTGCCGCTGCACCTGACACCATGCCGGAATCGCCATAACCGCTCAGGCAATCGCCGTCTGCCTGACTGGGATTCGCGCTTCCCACGGAATAGGTTGCCAATTTCGGGTCCAGTCCCTGGTTTGCCAGCAACGACTGAATATCTCCCAAAACATCAAACTTGGTCGTATTGTCGTAAATAAGTCTGGCCATTACGGTAAAGTCGGCAACATTTATTTCTTGAGAAAGATCGAGCTCGGAAAGCGACAATCCAGCCGTGATGGTCGACGAAATCAAGGTAGAGATCAGGCTATGAAATGGCTGCCATCCCCAAAATCCTTGATTGTCAATGATAGGGGGGGTGGCCGCGGAATTGTATCCATTTGAGATCTCCGCACAATCCGGAAAATTTGTTTCGGGGACGAAGCCAAACGGGATCCACCGGTAGAAATTCAGCGTTTCCATTTGTGTGGGATCTCCGCAGTGACTCACCGGCACGGTTGCATAGGGTGCACCGGTCCAGGCGCCCACCATAATTGGTGTTGGTGCAACGTATATAAATCCCGCAGCTTTCAGATCGGCCAGGAACAGGTTGAGATTGTTGACCCAGGCCGGCTGTACATGTCCTTCGGGATCCCACGGCGTGCTCAGGCCATAGCTGGCTAAGGCATCGGCGCCAAATCCCCCTCGTAAAGCGAACATGAATCGAACGCCGGTCGCCCCGTTGGCAACATAGTAAGCAGACATTGTCTGGATACATGTCTCTACGGTTGTTGGATTTGAACTAGTCGGAAGTGGACAGTTGGCAATGTAGGGATCTCCATTCGCATTGATGTTCGGCATGGTGTAAACATCAAGCGGTATGGGGCCGTAATTGATTTCAATTCGGGGCGGCGAAGCAAACAGCGGCACCGCGACAAGACTTATCAACGCCGCTCTTTGAATCATAGCGAGAGGCCCGGAG
The DNA here is from genome assembly GCA_963740005.1 of uncultured Acidobacteriaceae bacterium. GTDB lineage: Bacteria > Acidobacteriota > Terriglobia > Bryobacterales > Bryobacteraceae > CAJCIT01. The sequence continues at coordinate 14,559 of CAVUCO010000020.1, forward strand.
TCCTTTTGATCCAGTAACTTGGAGAGTATACCACTAGAGCTAGCGCGCACAACACGCGTCAGGCGGGTCGCCGGGATCCGGTTGCTGGGATGTTATCCTGGACACCAGTGAACATGCAGTCCGAAGACGTGCACCTGCGCAAAGCGGGCCAGCACAAGTTTGTTTTGTGGACCGCGACCGTTCTCCTCAGTCTGGTGTTGGCCGCGGGTGTAGCGGAAGGCATTGCGCGGCTGGCTCACTTCCAAGCGTTCCGTGTACAGCAATCGGCTTACATCGGATGGGCACAGCGCGACCCGGTCCTCGGTTGGAGAAACAATCCCGGTGTCTACCCGGCGAGCGAAGGCGACCACCAACTGATGACTTTCCTTCCCGACGGTTCGCGTGCTACTGGTGCGCCGGCGGGCAAAGATACATCGGTCTTGATCCTTGGATGTTCGTTCACGAGCGGCTACGGCGTTCGTGACCAGGAAACCTATGCCGCGCTGTTGCAGCAGCGCTTCCCGGCTGAGCGTGTGCGGAACTTCGCTGTGTCTGGATACGGCACCTACCAATCCCTGCTTCTGCTCAAGGAGCTGGTCGAGCAGCGGGGCTACCGTCCACGCCTGGTGATATACCCATTCATGGGAATGCATCCCGGGCGCAACGTACTGACGTACCAGATGCTGGAAAGCTTCCGCGCTTTTGGCGGGCAGCGGTTTCCGCCGCCGCATGTGGAACTGCATGACGGAGCGCTCACGGCCTACCCGCCTTATGTTGTTCCGAATTGGCCGCTGGAGCAGCAATCTGCCCTCGTCTCGCTCGTGCATGACGCCTACCTGCGAAACACATTGGCCGGCCATGAGCGGTATCAGGTTGAGGTCACACGGCAGTTGATCCAGCAGATGAAGCAGGTGTCGGAAAAGGCAGGAGCACGGTTTGTTGTGGTGACACTGTGGAATGGAAAAGATCCATGGCGGCGATTCCCGACCAAGCTGGTAACCGACGCGATCCACCAGGATGGCATCGAGGAGTTCGATATCACCTACGACGGCCCGGAGACGCGCTTCCAGAAGCTTCTGGTGGGCGGGTACGGGCACCCCGGTCCGATCATTCACCAGTGGTGGGCCGACCGCATCGGCGATTGGCTCTCGCAAGAGAGGGCGGCCGGGCGTTAGCCCGACGAGAATCACGATGCTAGCGGAAGCTCTGAAACAATCTACTTTGCTTTGTCCCGTCTGCGGCGGCCAGCTGATCACCGACGACCAGCGGATCTCATGCCAGGGATGCTCGCGATCATTCCCCATGGACGCGATGGAGATCCCGCTGCTTTTCTGGCCCAACGAAAGCACCGGCAACGTCGCCGACGTGACCGATAAAGTCCGAGCGTTCTACGAAGAGACGCCGTTTCCGAATTACGACAGCCTGGACACGCGCGAGAGTCTGCAGGCTAAGGCGCGGCGCGGCATTTACGCGCGGCTGCTCGACGAACAATTGCCGCCCGGCGCGGTGGTGCTGGAAGCGGGCTGCGGTACGGGCCAATTGACCAATTTTCTGGGGCAGCATTGGAACCGGCGATGCGTCGGATCGGACATCTGCCTGAATTCCCTGCGGCTGGCGAAAGGTTTTCGAGACCGCCAGGCAATCCGCAACGCCAGCTTTGTGCAGATGAACCTGTTCCGGCCGGTCTTCGCCCCCGAGAGCTTCGATGCGGTCATTACCAACGGCGTTCTGCATGCGACCAACGACCCCTATGGCGGGTTCAAAAGCCTGGCGCGGCTCATCAAGCCTGGCGGCATTGTCGTCATCGGCCTGTACAACCACATCGGGCGCCTTCCGACGCTCTTCCGACGCTCGCTTTTCCGGCTCACCGGCAGCACCTTCCTGTGGCTGGACGGCAATATTCGAAACAAAAAGTACAATCCCGGCCGGTTTCAGGCCTGGTTCCGCGATCAGTACGAGCATCCCCACGAGACCACCCATTGCTACAGCGAAGTGCTGGAGTGGTTCGATCGCGAGAAGTTCGAATTCCTGTTCGCCCTGCCCAAGATTGACGGATCGCCCCTGACCGGCGAGGACCGCCTGTTTGAACCGCATTCGCCCGGCACGCGCTTCACGCGCTGGCTGACGGAAGTGGAGATGTTGCTGCAGGGCGGCGCGGACGGTGCACTCTACGTGATGATTGGGCGAAAGGGCCGGTGAGTTTGCCGCACCAAACTAGGAAAGAAACGGCGCAGCCAGCCGGCCACGAGGATTTTGGCCGCCACGTCGACATCCAAGGGTCCAGCGACCGTTCATTCGGCCTGGTGATGACGGCGGTCTTTGTGCTGGTGGGGCTCATCCCTTTGACGCGAGGCGCGGGGATTCGGATCTGGGCGCTCGCGGTCGCTGCGGCCTTCCTAATCCTATCGTTGGGGCGGCCCGGCATTCTCCATTTGCTGAATGTGGGGTGGGGCCGAATCGGCGTGGCGTTGGGGAAGGTGACCACGCCCCTCCTCATGGGGCTCATCTTCTTTCTAATTGTTACGCCGTTGGGCTTCCTGTTCCGCTTGCTTGGACGCGATCCGATGCGGTTACGGTCCACGGGCAAGAGTTCGTACTGGATCCTGCGCCAGCCGCCCGGGCCGCTTCCCGAGACGATGAAAGACCAATTCTAGGAGCACTGATGTCCTTTCTTATCGAGTTCTGGAGATTCCTCAGGGTGCGCAAGAAGTTCTGGCTCCTGCCGGTGCTCCTGACCATGCTCCTGGTGGGCGGCTTGTTGGTCCTGACTCAAGGATCGGCCATTGCGCCGTTTATCTATACGTTGTTTTAGGACGTTCATGAAAAAGGCCATTTACACCTTGAACGCCGACCGGGGACAGGCGCCACCTGTATCCCAAGGCGCGCACACATCTCCGTATTCCGTCACCGAAGCGCGTCGCCGCGTGGACACAGCGAGCCTGTCCCCAGATCAACGGCCCCCTTTTCCGTACCCCCCCAAGCCGCACCCGGTCACGACATGAGGATCCTCGGAATTTCAGCTTTTTATCACGACAGCGCCGCGGCTCTCGTGGAAGACGGGCGGATCGTCGGCGCGGCGCAAGAGGAGCGCTTCTCACGCCGGAAATACGATGCGCGGTTTCCACGCAACGCCATCGCCTGGTGTCTGGAGCAGGCGCGCACGGACTTGGCGGGCGTCGACCATATTGTCTTTTACGACAAGCCTTTTCTGAAGTTCGAACGGCTCATCGAAACCTACGTCTCCTTCGCGCCGCGCGGCTTTCAGAGCTTCCGCCTGGCTCTGCCGCTGTGGATCCGCGAGAAGCTCTTCCAGAAGGATCTGCTGCGCGACGAGCTCAAATCCCTCGGCGGCGTCGACTGCCTCAAGCGGCTGCTTTTCAGCGAGCATCACGTCAGCCACGCGGCCAGCGCCTTCTTCCCTTCCCCATTTGAAGAGGCCGCCATTCTCACCGTGGACGGCGTCGGCGAATGGACCACCACCGCGGCGGGACGAGGCAAAGCGAACACGCTGGTCATCGACAAGGAAATTCACTTCCCCCACTCGCTGGGACTGCTGTATTCGGCCTTTACGTATTACACCGGATTCCGCGTGAACTCCGGTGAGTACAAGCTGATGGGGCTGGCGCCCTACGGCGAGCCCCGCTTCCTCAAGACCATCTACGACCATTTGCTGGAAGTCGCGCCGGACGGTTCATTCCGCCTCAATCTGGAGTACTTCGATTACTGCACCGGCCTGACCATGACGAACGACGCATTCGCCAGGCTGTTTGGCGCACCCCGCCGCGACTCGGACCAGCCCCTGACACAACACACTATGGATGTGGCCGCTTCGGTCCAGGTGGCGCTGGAAGAAACCATGCTGCGCCTGACCCGGAATTTGGCCGAGGAGACGGGCCTCGAAAACCTTTGCCTGGCGGGCGGCGTGGCCCTCAATTGCGTAGCGAACGGCAGAATCCAGCGCGACGGATCGTTCAAGAATGTCTGGATTCAGCCCGCGCCGGGCGATGCGGGTGGCGCGCTGGGCGCGGCGCTGGCCGCCTACTACCTGTTCCAGGGGCAGCCACGCCGTGTGTGCGGCTGCGATGCCATGCGCGGTGCGTATCTGGGGCCGGAGTTTTCGCAGGCCGAAATCGAAGCCCGGCTCTACGCGGCGGGCGCCAACTTTACCGTTCTGCCGGATGACCAGTTGATGGATGTTTGCGCGGCGAGCCTGGCGGAAGGCCGGATCCTGGGATGGTTCCAGGGACCGATGGAGTTCGGGCCGCGCTCCTTAGGTGCCCGTTCCATTCTGGCCGATGCGCGTTCACCCCAAACCCAAACCGTGCTGAATGCCAAGACCAAGCACCGCGAAAGCTTTCGGCCCTTTGCGCCATCCGTGCTGCGGGAGGAGGTTGCCGATTGGTTCGAACTCGATGTGGACAGCCCCTATATGTTGCTGGTGGCCGATGTGGCCGAATCCAAGCGCTGCCAATTGACGAAAGAGCAACAGCACAAAACCGGCCTCGACCGGCTCAACGTCTGCCGTTCCCTGATACCGGCCGTGACGCACGTGGATGATTCGGCGCGTGTCCAGACCGTGCATCACGAAACGAACCCTCGCTTTCACGATCAGATCGCGCGATTCCGTCAATTGACGGGCTGCCCTGTCATCGTCAACACCAGTTTCAACGTCCGCGGGGAACCCATTGTGTGTACGCCCGAGGACGCGTTCCGCTGTTTTATGGGAACCGAGATCGATTTGCTCGCCGTCGGAAATTGTCTGCTGCGCAAAGAGAATCAGCCGCCCGGCTTGTTGCGCGATTCGTCCGGCTCATTGCTCACCGACTGACCGACGATTGACGGCCAGTAGAATAGTCCCCCGGCCCGCATCGGACCTTTCCTTGTCGGGCGCTAAGCAATGGCCGCGCCGCCGCAGCAGACACGTCCCGTTTGGCACCTCATCGTTTCGATTTATTCGAGCTGTTACTGCATCGTTTGGGAGGGATTAGGCGGCCTTTTTGGGCTCGCCGGCTAGGATCGCGACGACTTTCTTCTCGACGATACCGTCACCCGTGTTGAATTGAGCCATTTTTTTCGCATTTCCGAGGCGTACTTTACTGAGGAGAAGTTCGCTCGAAATAACGAAGCCAAACCGGGCTGGATCGAACGGGACGTTCTGCTGCATGTGCGCAGCGGCAATGGCCTTTAGCTCCTCGATGGCTTGTTTCTCCTGGTCCACTCGAATTTGTTGGGCATGGCGGAATTCCTCCAGGGTCTTCGAGAACGAGCGCTGAAAGCGCTGATCGTAGAGCGAAGCCAGGCCCATGGGATTACCGGTCTTCATGAGGCAGCCTTCCATAGTCGGGGACAGGATGGCAACGTCCATGTAGATTTTGAGCTCGGCGGTGCGAAGCAGCTCGAGCCGGAACTGGATGTCGGCGACACGCTGCGCGAGGTGCAACTCCAAGTCGCCCACGGGGTGAAGATCCTTGACGATGCCTTCGATGAAGCTCTGATAGCGTTCGAATTGTTCTCCGCTGAGATGCTTGGCCAGATCCCCGACGAAGAGTCCGTGCTTGACGGCGTTCTTGGATGATGCGGTGCGGCCGGCATCGGTACGCGGACCCGTGGACTTCCGCGCGTTCTCGCGATTGGCTCGAGTTTTTGCGTCCACTTCGGAATCGCCATTTGGACCAGAGCCGTTACCTTTCTCCACGCCGGTGTCGGCGGGTGAAGCTGGCTGCCCAGCGTCTGGTGATGACTGCTTGGACTCCGGCTTGACCGGACCTTGTTCAGTCGTCACATCGCCCGTGAGGTCAGGGCGGTCGTTGCAAAAATCGTTCATTTTGATTTTCCTTCTGCCATTTTTCGACTGAGCGGAGTTTCCGCCTGAATCAGAAGTAGCACTGGCTATACCTCCGACTGCCGGATTCGACCAAACGCTTTTGCGGGAAGGCGTTGAGAGGAAAGAAGTTAGACGGGAAAAACAAATGTTTATTGCTTGTGACTGGCTTTGGGATTTGGAGGAGCGATAGCGATGAGAGGCACTTCTCGGCGATTTCTCGCAAGAAACACCAGCAGCAAGGTGAGTGGGCCGAGTAGCAACCCAATCCCGAACCACGACCAGAACATGCGGCGGCGGAGGCGAGCGATGGTGCCTGCGCAAGCAGCGCAAAACAGCCAAAGACAGATCCATCGAGGATCAGTTGCAAGAGTTCCTGTGTACATACCGCCTTCCCCAGTCCTCCACAGTGTCGGCTTAGCATCTGCCGATCTTGACAATGAGTGACAAGTCTAGCGCTGAAACCATAACTACGAGACCGGCTGCTATAAGAACCTCGATTGCTTGAACCACTATGCGTCTGGACGCTTTACGATACAGCCCCAGCATGGAGCCCATCACGGCCAAATGGGCCAATACCAGCGAGATCCAATTCGCCAGATTCAAGTGTCGGACCAACTCCGGCCAGATGGCGGCCATTGCCGAACAAAATGCAGCGAGATATAGGACGAAGATGGCAAGCGCGGCCTTGTCTCTCGATTCCATCGATCGTTCTCGATTCCCAGAGATGACACTGGGCCGTTCCACACACCCGCTGCGAACGGCCCCATCTGATAGGCGAGGAAGTCCTGCTGAAGTTCTAACCGAAACCCAAAATAATTAGGAAGGTATCCCGGATGGCCGAGGCGCCCCGTTCGCGCCAATCAATTTACACGCGAGGCGACGCTGGTAAACTGCGGCTTCTTCCGCCATTCGGCCGCTTTGTCCCGCTTGCCCCAGGCCTGATACAGCTCGACAATCCACTCGCGGGCGCGGTCGAGGTCAGGCCATTCCGGGACGTCTATCCTGTCCTTCCGCGCCAGCATCCCCTGATAACCTTCCAGCAGCAGCGGTTCGGCTTCGCCGTATCGTCTCTGTCCAGCCAGGCTGGCGCCCAACAGGCTCTCGGCGCGGAATCGTTGCCAGTCATCCGGCTGCTTTTTCCGATTGAATTCCAGGGCTTCACGCGCGAGGGGCTCGGCCATGGCGAACTTCCTCTGTGATTGGTAGGCCAGCGCAAGGTTTTCGGCGGAGGCCATGGTCCCCGTATCCTCCGAGCCCAGGGCGCGCCGCTGAGCCGCCAGCGCCTGTCCGGCATAAGCCTCCGCCAGACTGTATTTGCCCTCCTGTTGGTACACGGTAGAGATCGCCGAAACGGTCTTGAAAACGACGGGGTGCTGGGAGCCCAGCACGCGACGCCGAGTCTCTAGAACCTGACTGAGCAGCGCCTCCGCCTGTGGGTACTTACCCTGAGATGCGAAGGCATAAGCCAGAACGTTCATGGAGATCAGCGTGTTGGGATGCTCCGGTCCCAGCACGCGGCGACAGCCCTCTATGGCCTCGCTAAGCAGCGCCTCTGCCTGCGGGTACTTGCCCTCCGCGACGTAGTTTTTAGCCAGATCGTTCATGGTCGATAGTGTATTGGGATGCGTGGGACCCAGCACGCGACGCTGGATCTCCAGGGCTTGGGTGTTTAGCGCCTCGGCCTGCGCGTACTTGCCTTGGGAGTCGTAGTCGGTTGCCAGGTTGTGCATGTAGTTCAGCGTGCTCGGATGCTCCGGTCCCCCAACGCGGCGCTGGATCTCTAGAGCCTGACTGAACAGCGCCTCAGCCTGCGCGTACTTGTCCTCAGCCATGTAGACGATTGCCAGATTGTTCATGGTAGCCAGGGTGTTGGGATGCTCCGGGCCTAGCACGCGGGGAAGAATCTTCAGGATCTGGACATCCATGGCCTCGGCCTTGGCATAGTTTTCTTCCGCCCAGTAGACGATTGCCAGATTGTTCATGGACGACAGTGTGTCGAGATGCTCTGGTCCGAGAACCCGGCGCCTGATATCCAGGGTCTGGCTGTGGAGCCTCTCCGCCTCCGCGTACTTGCCCTGCGCCCAGTAAACCGTGGCGAGGTAATTCATGGAAGTGAGCGTGTCCGGATGGTCCGGACCCAGGACGCGCCGCCGGATCTCCACGGTGTTGCCGAGCAGCGTCTGAGCCTCGGGATATTTGCCTTGTAGGAAGGCGGTATATCCAATGCGGTACATGGTCTTTAAGGTTTCCGGGCTTTTCGGCCCCAACACGCGTCGCTGCAGATCCAGCGCCCGCTCCAATTGCCTGCGCGCCTCCGGATATAGGCCGAGGTCCATGTAGGTCTGCCCAATGGTGTCCCGAATGGCAGCCTCCACCTCCGGCTGCCGGTCGAACTTCCCGGTGATCCGGGCAGCGGCCCGATCTAAAGCCGTTCGTACCTTGAGATCGGGATCGGGCTTAGCGTTCGGCCGAGACTGATTGGCCGCACTCGCTTGCGCCAGAAGATCGTTTTGTAGAAAGTCGCTGATCGCCCGGGAAGTGGCCGCTTCGGCGTTCGCACGCGCCGCTTCTCGCGTGCTGACGATGATCCCTGCGATCAACACGATAAACACCGCCCCGACCCCCATGACCACCGCCTTGTGCCGGCGGGTGAACTTTTGCAGCTGATAAATGGCGCTTGCCGGACGCGCCGTAATCGGCTCGTCCCGAAGATGACGGCGGATATCGGCAGCCAATTCCGCGGCGGAGGAATAGCGGCGTGTCTTATCTTTTTCCAACGCCTTGCCGGCTATGGTTTCGATGTCGCCGCGGTAAGCGTTGCTAATTGTGCTGAGCCCGGTCGGCTCTTCTTCTCGAATTGCCTTCACGGCTTCGTGCAATTTCGGACTGATTTTGTAAGGCAGCCGTCCGGTCAGGAGCTCGTACAGAATCACTCCCAGTGCGTAAACATCACTTCGAGTGTCCAGTTCCTGCGGATCCGCCGATACCTGTTCCGGACTCATGTAAGAAAGCGTTCCAACCAGTTGTCCCAGATCGGTCTGACGAGTCAAATGGATGTCGCTGTCGATGGCTCGCGCTACACCGAAGTCGAGGATCTTGGGCTGGCCGGTCTCATCCACCAGAATGTTGCTAGGTTTGAGATCGCGGTGAATAATACCGCGCTGATGGGCGTGGTGAACGGCCTCGCAAATCTTGGCCATCAGTTCCAGCCGGCGGCGGGTGTCCAACCGATGGGCCTCGGCGTATTGAAGCAGCGGCTGACCATGGATGAATTCCATGGCAAAATAGGGCTGCACCGCCGATCCGTTTTCCGCGGTATTGGCCTCGTAAATCTGAGCAATTCCGGGATGTTGCAGCCGCCCAAGTGCCAGGGCTTCCTGTTCAAAGCGCCGGACCAACTTGGGATCGCTTAAACCGGACTTGATCACCTTGAGGGCGACGGTCCGTCGCGGCTGCTCCTGTTCGGCCTCGTAGACAATGCCCATACCGCCTTCGCCTAGCAGGCGCAGAATCCGATACCTGCCGATTCTCGTTGGGTACGTCACTTGGATTCGGGGGGCTGGCGACGGAATATCGGAATCAAGTGTTATGGCGTCACTCGGCGTGTCCGCACGGGTCCCCGGAGATGCGGCGATGTGGGCCCAGAGCTGCATCATGTCCGGACGCGCGGCAGGGTTCGACAGCTTCCCCGCAGCGTGGGCGAGCAACGATTCGACCTCTTCCAGGAGAGCCCCATCATGGCCACAGGCTTTTCGAAGCCACGAAGAGCGCTCGGCAGGCTCCCGTTCGAGCGCCTCTTGATAAAGCGATTCAATTGCTGCCCAGCGCTCAGGCTCCATTTTGCTCCTCAAGATTCATCTCGCGAAGCAACCACGACTTGGCCAGACTCCAGTCTAGCTGCACGCTTTGGGGCGAAATGTGAAGGACCGCTGCGATCTCGTCGGCCGTGAGCCCACCGAAGTAGCGCATCTCGACGACCTGGGCCTTCCGCGAATCGAACTCGCCCAATTGGATGAGCGCTTCATTCAGCCGTAACACCATCGGATCGGGTTCGGAGCAAAGCAGCAAGGCTTCGTCGAACGCCACCCGGCGGCCGCCTCCTTCTCGTTTATTGCAGCCTCGCGCTCTGGCGTAATCCACAAGGACACGGCGCATCAAGCGGGCACCCACTGCAAGAAAGTGAGCCCGATCCTGCCATTGCATTTGCCTTATATCGACAAGACGTACGTAGGCTTCGTGGACAAGAGCCGTTGCCTGAATGGTGTGATCGGGGCGTTCCCCGCTCAGACACCGGCGCGCGATGGCGCACAATTCCGGATAGACGATTTCGACAATTCTGGCCAGCGCGGCGTCATCGCCGCCGCTCCAGGCCCGAAGCAGTCCGGTTACTTCAGAGGAAGGTGGCAAAAGTTCATCCTGGCCTTCCGGCGAAAACTGCCCTATTTTAGCTCGATTTGGTCAAGGCGCAAACGGCGGCGTGCCATTATCCACCCACTTTGTGTCCAAAGCCTTTTTTCGAAGCGGAAATAATAAAACAGCTATTAGTATTTCTGTGTGCATTGCTCGCCTCTACTGATAGAGAGTGGGCAAGATTCGAAGCGAAACCTGGCATGCTTCGCAATTTACGACGGAAGATAACGAAAACCTGCGGGCTCTGGGCACCGACACTTTTTGCTTTCGCATGGCCTTTTGCCTGGAACGTTGAAGGCCAGGTTTCCGGGCCGCAGAATATGTGTTCGACCCCGGAAATGATCCTCGATCGTTATGTCTCCGCGCTTGGCGGCGGGAAAGCCGTCCGGCAAATTCGGACCCTCGTCATACGCGCTCACGAATCCGAGCCTCACACGTTTAATCCGTCGAGTACAGCTCACGCCCGCTACGAATTCGAATGGAAATATCCAAATCGGGTGGTTGCAAAACGTTCGTCCTTGCTGCCGGATGGAGCGTTTATATTTGATGGCGCCTTGTGGAGCAACTTCGGCGGCGGCGTCTCCCACAATGAAGACAACACTCCCATTTTGCGTCGTGAGCTGAGGTCTAAGTACCCCTACAACGATTATCCGCAGTTCATGATGTACCGCATTGTCGCCGATCCGTTCTTAATCGCGACCACGCCTGATCTCTACTCGAATTTCGAAATAGATTTGCAAGCAAGTGGGCCAAGCACTTGCGTTCTCGACGCTACCGGATTCACCGAGTGGCGAGAGGGACGTCACGACCGGCTCGAATTTGATGCCCGGAACGGCTTCTTGAAAAGCTGGGAAATCCGGATGGGTTCTCCGGATCACGTGGTTCACTTCGAATTTGACGACTATCGATCGGTCGGGAACGTCCAAGTTCCATTCTCGATCTACTTCGACTTCTACAAAGCCTCTTTTAGTGTGACCAAAGTGGAACTGAACCCGACTCTCTCCGACGCCGATTTCGTGCCCAAACGCTGAACAGCGGGTATCAAAAGCTTGAACAGGTTCATTCCGGTGCCTTGACGTGATAGGCCAGAACTTCCACGGCTCGTTTGGCATTCTCGGCGCTCACAGCCATCCGCAGCCCTTCCGCGAACGAGACGTTTTGGCACGGGCTTCCAGAATCGTCACGCGCAAAACTGCATCCGATCTCTGCTTCCGGCGCCACCCGGAAAAAACGCCGCCACTTTAGCATTTCGCATCGGCTTTCTCGCCTTTACTAGCGTGGAGGAGTTAAAGCCAATATGACGACGATCTCGACGCCCGACCACGGCGTTATGGAAGGTAAAGGCGCTTACAATAAACATGCCAGAATTCAGGCCCGCGCCGCGGCGTTGACAGTTCCGTTGTTGGAAAAAGCAGTTCAGACCATAGAACTCGATTGTGGCGAAGAACCACTTGCCGTAGCCGATTACGGATCATCCCAGGGCAAAAACTCCCTCGCTCCGATGCGCATTGCGATTCAAAACCTTCGACAGCGCGTTGGCCCGAGTCGCCCCATCTTTGTCTTTCACATTGATCAACCATCTAACGACTTCACCACGCTTTTCGAAGTGTTGGAGGCTGATGCCGATCGATACACCCTCGGTCAGCCGAATGTATTCCCCTGTGCAATCGGGAGGTCGTTTTATAACAAGGTTCTTCCTTGGAATTCGGTTCACCTGGGGTGGAGTTCGTATGCGGCGGTGTGGTTGAACCGCATCCCCACTCCGATTCCAGGGCATTTCATTGCAGTCCGCAGCATAGGCCCCGCGCGCGCCGCTTTCGAACGCCAGGCTGCGCAGGACTGGGAAGCCTTCCTGGCGCTGCGTGCCGGCGAATTACGGCGAGGCGGGCGTCTCGTCATTGTGCTGCCGGCCGTGAACGACGACGGAGTGGGTGGGCTCGAAGATTTGATGGACCATGCCAACGCGACGCTCGCGGAGATGGTCGACGAGGGGACGCTTCGCGCCCAGGAGCGCGAGCGAATGGTGCTGGGGGCTTATCCGAGGCGTCGGTGTGAGCTTCTTGCGCCGTTTGAAGGAGAAGGGCGCTTTCGGGGGCTGACGGTGGAATGTTGCGAATTGTCCCCGCTACCGGACTCCGCTTGGGCCGAGTATGAGCGCGATGGAAATGGGGAGCTCTTGGCAACCAAGCACGCCCTGTTCTTTCGCTCGATTTTTGTTCCCTCTCTGGCGCTCGGCCTGATGGAGGCTCAGAATCCCGGACAATGCCGCCTTTTCGCCGACCGGTTTGAGAAGCGACTAAAGCGCCGTCTGGCGAATCAACCGGCGCCGTTGCACTCGTTCGTTCAAACCATGGTGCTTGCTAAGCAGGATTGAAGCGTAGGCCGCCGCTGTCGTCGATCGTCCACGGAGAGGCAACCCGCTCTGAACGTAATGCTACTCAAGATTCCAAATGATTAGTAAACACCACAACGTTTTTTACGGCTGGTGGGTGGTGCTGACCGCGGCTGTGGGACTGTTCTGGGGTCCGCCGGTGACAGTTTTCTCCTTCAGCGTCTTTCTCAAGCCGCTCATGCAGGAGTTCCACGCTGGTCGTGCGGCAGTATCGCTCGGGTTCACGCTTCAGCTGATATCGGGCGCGATCGTCCTCCCAATGGTGGGATGGTTCATTGATCGCTATGGCGCCCGCAAAGTAATCCTGCCGGCTACGGTGATGTTTGGCGTTGTTTTGCTGAATGCCAGGCTTTTGCCGGCTAGTATTTGGCACTTTTACTTTTTTTGCGTGTTGTTGGGCGTGCTGTTGAGCGGCGTGGGACCGGTACCCTACGGCAGCGTGGTCTCAAACTGGTTTGACAGGCAGAGAGGACTGGCCCTTGGTCTGATGATGTTTGGAATCGGCTCCGGGGCCATGGTCATACCGGCTTTCGCGCAACTGCTCATTGAAAAATTGGGCTGGCGCAACTCGTACGCGATTCTCGGCTCCGCCGTTCTGGCTATCGCTATGCCACTGGTGGTGGCATTTCTAAAAGCGAAGCCGGGGGACCTGGGCCTGTTGCCCGACGGAGCAGCCTCTGCAGATTCCGGACCAGCGAGCGAAGGCAGCGCTATGGGTCTGAGCGCGCAGGATGCCTTGCGCAATCGAACGTTTTGGCTCATGGCGTGCGCATTCTTCCTGGTTAGCGCAAGCGTGCAAGGCTGTTCCGTTCATTTGGCAGCGATGCTCACCGATCGCGGAACAGCCGTTCGAGCCGCTGCCTTGGGAAGCTCCCTTTTGGGCGCTGCCGTGTTAATCGGTCGAGTCGGCACTGGCTATCTTCTCGACCGTTTCTTTGCACCGAATCTCGCGGCCGGGTCCTTTGGCGGTGCAGCCGTTGGGATTGCCTTGCTTTGGATAGGCCGCTCACCCGGCATTGCATTTACGGGCGCCTTCCTTGTCGGGCTGGGCCTGGGAGCCGAAGTTGACATCATCGCCTACTTGACTGGCCGCTATTTTGGTCTACGCTCGTTTGGTCAAATCTATAGTCTCGCCATTGCCATCTTCGTTTTTGCAGGAGCATTGGGCCCATTGGCGATGGGCGCAGGCTTCGATTGGACCGGCTCCTATCGCGCGCCCCTCGCGGCGCTCTGCATCGGCTCTCTGATTGCAGCGCTGATGATGACTCGCCTGGGACCGTATCGATACCCGGCTCGCCAACCGGATGAAAGGAAGCCAATGCTGCAGGCGCAGGCGGCCAGATCCTAAGGAGACTACGTTTTTTTCCGCAGAGACCTAACGCTTCGGAGGCGATATGGACGAGCGTGCACAGAATTTTGATCGTGCGATTGTCATCGGTGGAAGCATGGGAGGCCTGCTTGCCGCTCGCGTCCGTCCCTATCGGCCCTCGAAGGACAGCGACCCTGGCGTCTTTCTGTCGGTCCATCGTCGGGCGTTAAGAGGCAATATCGCTAGGTTCCGGACTTTGGACGGACCAGCGGCGGCGCAAGAACCATCCGCGAGTACGAGCGTTCGATTTACTGATCGTGAAGGGCAGAAATGGGATCGAGATGCGCCGGCAGACAAGAGATCGTTCGGATGACGAGGTTTCTGATTTGCTCGCCGGTGGGTTGTGCCTGCCCTTCGTATCTCCGAGAAGGGTTTCCTGTCAAAGACCGCGGCTTCGAGTGTTTTTCGCCACGCCGACAAGTGTAATGAATCAAGGACAAACGGAGCATCAACAAGCGACTGGTAATTCGTTGGATAATAAGTTCTCGGCGTCATCCAGGGTCAGCTGTGACTGAATTTGTCACGACAATACTCCGACGGCTTCCAGTGTGGACCCTGGCGACATTTGTCGGTATTGCCGGCATCGCCGCAGCACAAACGACGGTGTATCTCCCCGTGCCCAATACGCCTCTCGAGACCGTTAGTGTTACAGGCTGCACGAATGCCACGCCCATCGTCTGCACCTCAGCGAATCACGGGCTGAGTAACGGAACGGCGGTTTGGATTGAGGGCTTCACGGGAAACACGAACGCTGACGGGTTTTTTATGATCGGCAGCGTAACAACCAACACCTTCACGCTTGCCAATCATCTGTATTTTTCAACCGTTCCGGCCGGGAACGGGACTGCTGCCGGCACAGGGAAACTAACGCCGCTGCAGGCCTATACGACGATTCCTCATCCGCGACTTTTTCTCGACGGGCCTTCGGGCACGCTGACCGCCTCCCTATCGAACCCCAGCACCAAGGCCAGTTCCAATAACCTTTTCTATACGCAGTTGCAGAGTATTTACAACGGTTTTGTTTCGTCTTATCAGACAACTGGAATCGACTCGTACGCCAACGGCAATGGTACTGGTATGGTCCTTTACGCAGACGCTGGGTTGCTCTGGTTCGCATCGGGCAAGTCCAATCCGACAGCTCTGGCCATGGCTAAGTGGGGAGTCGATAACTTCGAGCAGATCGTCTTTAATCCGTACGGCTTTTATTGCAATGAGGCGGATTTTCAATGTGGGCGCGATGATACGAGCGCTTTGCTCCATCCGTCGGAAGAGTCCTCCTACTCATTCATCAGCTACTCGCTCATTCATGACCAGCTCAGTGCTTCGGAGATCAGTAATTTCGCGGACAAGCTTTTTAACGACAACGCGCTTGTTCGTAACCCGAACAGCCCGTCGAAGGGCGGTGGGTTCGGAGGGATCGCGGGCGATCCGACCACCAGTTGCACACCGTGGCCTAGCGGCGCGGCATGGGACCAGTCGCAGCATTACTGCGGATTCTGGTGGTACATCAAGCACGAGTATGAGCCGGTGGTGATCACTCCCGGAAACGAGGCCAACTATCTTACCGACTATCCTGGCGGCAACCTCTATTACCAAGGTGGCTGGCCCTACGCCGCGAATCATGGGATGGCCCATCTCAAGTCCCTCTTCGAAGCGGCGCTGGCTTTAGCCGACGATGACGCGCGCGCAAGATCGGCGCTAACGCAATTAATGGCTTGGCACTTGAAGTGGAGACATGCCTGGGACACGTCGACTTGGACGGGGATTACTGAGAACGGCTCACGGTACCAGCAATATATCGACAACCCATACGCGCCGGAATGGATGATCTCTCTAAACCAGTCCATCAGCGGTGGGTATGATATGCGGGGAACTTGGAGTCACCAGGAACTACCGCTGGAAATCTACGGGCTGCTTCCGGACGGCGGGACTGGCGCAGGCTACGGTCCGTTCATGCTGGACCAGTGGCTTGATCCGACCGGAGTGAATTCCAACTCTACGATTTCGGACTGGGCGGACCCGGTCCTTAAAATGACCCAATTGTATCCGTCAGACCCCCTGGTACCGTATGCCTACTGGTTGCTTGAAGACTGGAATGCCAATCAATTCAATACATTTAATTGGCAGAATTTCCAGGACAGTTTGATCACTCAGTACATCGAATTCGATCCGACAGCTGCGCAATCGGCTGTATCTGCACTGCCGGCACAATATCTCTTCAAAGACACTAGCTATTCGACTTGTCAGACGTTGTGGGGGTCTCAGATCGCAACTCACAACTGGAGCAACGGCACGCCGGCCACCGACACTCCCGGCTGTTATCCGAACTCGTCCTTCGAGCACGCAATCAGCAAAAGCAGCTGGGCCAGTAACGCCACCCAAGTTCTCATTAGTGCTTCCTGGGCGGGGAACCTCGACCGGGCTGGTGGCGGGCAGTACGGCGCGTATCACATCTATCGCAACGGTTATTTGCTCGCCGGCAACGGCACGGGAACCTCACCTGATTTGTCCACCGGTTCGGCTAGGAGCACTTGCGGAAATTGTTCGACGCTGGCGTCGGACGAAGTCATTGAGATCGGGGGCGCAGACAATTGGGCGGCCCTGAACAGTAACGCCAACGTGAGCGCCTCTATGGCCCGCTGGTCCGGGGCGGACCCAACCGGCGACAGCCAAAGCCGGTACGTTTATGCGATGGTGGACATGACCCCGACATACGCTACGACGGCCAACGTCAGCCGCGCGCAGCGGCATGTCGTTCATTTCAAGAAGGCGTCAACCCAGGACTACATCGTGTCCTATGACGACGTGGCTTTGAGCAGTGGAAATCAGATTCAAGCCTGGTGGCACTACTTCGTTTCCGGGGCTAACGGCACCAACGCCGTGTCGGTGAACACATCGGCAAAGACGGTATCGGATACGCTAGCCGGAAATCAGGCCGAACTGCTCACCACATTTCTTCCCGTCGCCGGGACGAACACTGTAGCGCTTCTTTCGAACGGTACCAATGCCAATACCGTGGATACGTACACCTGCCCATCGACAAACGGAACTTCATGTAACAATTCGGCAACGAGTGGTGAATGGATGGCGGTGCACCTGCCGTCCGCCAGCGCGAGTGCCACCATGCCGACGCTAACGCAGTTGACGGTTACTGCCAGCGGCGGCAACGCGGCCGCCGTCCAGATCGCCGACTCGACGGGCCCCAAGGTAGCGGTTTTTGCCCGCCAGGCAGCGCTGCTGACGACAGCATCTTTCACCACCACGCACAGCGGCACGGCTCAGTATCTGATTGCCGGCCTGCAGGCGGGGTCCTATTCCGTGACCGTGAATGGATCCGCGATCTCCGGCTCTCCCTTTACTGTCGCCGCCAACGACAATTCGCTGTACTTTGAATCGACGGCTGGGCCGATTCAGGTGACTCAGAGCGGCACGACGGGCACCCCCCCTGCGGGCGGCCAGGCGCCGGTAATTGGTTCCTTCGCGGCTTCTCCGAGCAGCATTGTGGCCGGTCAGTCGGCAACATTGTCGTGGTCGGCGACGGGCACTCCCGCTCCGACCATATCGATCAACAACGGCGTAGGCACGATGACTGGTTCTTCCGTGGCCGTTTCGCCGACGGTGAGTACGACATACACGCTAACCGCCACCAACAGTGCAGGTAGCGCAACAGCCACCGCCGCGGTTACCGTAACTGCAAGCACAACACCACCGAACGGGACCGGTACGGCAACACTCACCGCGTCTCCGAATCCGATCCCCGTTGCGCCTGGCAGTCTGTACGGCACGACTAACATTCAATGGAGCGCTTCTTCGACGCAGAGTGTTGAGGTTCACGTTGGCAGCCCGACGGGAACGCTCTTCGCGGGCGGAGGCAGCACAGGGTCCGCCACAACAGGCGCATGGGTCACGGACGGATTGGCGTTTTATCTGCAAGACACAAGCGGGGGAGCGCCGCTGACGGCGGCCAACACGCTGGCGGTAGTCGTCGTTCAGTTGCAAGAGCAGCCGGTCATCTCCGCCAGCCCGAACCCCATTCCCGTGCCGCTTGGCAGCGTCTTAGGCACTACCACCATCCAGTGGAATACTCCCTCCGCACAATCGGTTGAGGTTCATGTCGACAGCCCCTCCGGGCCTCTGTTCGCTGCGGGCGGAAGCACCGGCTCGGCCGTAACCGGCGAGTGGGTAGCCGACGGTATGACCTTCTACCTGCAGGATGTAAGCAGCGGGAAGCCGCTGACTTCAGCGAACACCATCGGGGCTGTGGCGGTCTCCGTTCAACCGCAACTGGCCGTTTTCACCGCCAACCCAAACCCCATCCCGACTCCGCCGGTCGGGGCTACAACGCTGAATTGGAATGCGCCCACGGCCACTGTGGTGGAGATTCACGTAGGCAGCTCGACCGGAACGCTGTTCGCCGCGGGCGGGAGCACGGGGTCAGCCATCACTGGCGATTGGGTCACCGACGGCATGGTGTTTTACCTCCAGGACGTGAGCGGCGGCAAGCCGCTGACTGCGGCCAACACGCTGGCCCAGCTCGTGGTGCAGGTCGGGCAAATCTACTTCTCGGCCATCCCCAATCCGATTACCGATTGGGTAGTGGTCAACGGGACCGAGGTGGGATCGACGACGCTCGAATGGAACTTGCCTTCGCCGACAGCCGTGGAGATTCACCTCGATTCGCCCACAGGCCCGCTCTTAGCCACCGGCAGTTCGTCGGGTTCGGTGCTGACGGGACTGATCGCCACGGACGGACGGGCGTTCTACCTCCAAGACGCCAGCAACGGGAACGCGACGTCACCGAGCAATACGCTGGCCATGCTGATTACGCATCTCGCGAAGCAGGCGAGGCCATTCCTGACGGCCAATCCCAATCCGGTCAGTAGCAATGGAACCGGCGTCGCAGCCACAACGCTGCAGTGGAGCGCTCCGAACAGCGGCGCCGTGCAGATACGCGTGGGAGCGCCCGACGGACCGCTGTTTGCGCAGGGCGGCAGCACTGGCACGGCCATCACCGGCAGTTGGGTGACGAACGGCGAATTGTTTTATCTGCAGGATGTGACGGGCGGCCAGCCGTTGACAGCGGCGAATACGCTGGCGGTGCTGGTCGTGCACCTGAGTAATTAGCTTAGAGAATTGTGAAGCTCTGGGGCAGAAGTGGACTGCGCATTGGCGTTACTCGATCCGGGCTGGATAGTGACCGGGAACAGCCCTGCTGCAGACACCGCCGAAAGATGTGTTTCGCGTCCGCCCTGTTTAGGAGTTCGTTTA
>CAVUCO010000021.1:0-133456 GCA_963740005.1 uncultured Acidobacteriaceae bacterium
TCATAGCGGTTACGCCACAGCGGGGAATGAAAAAGGGCGCGAGACTTTGGGCCTATCGCGAACGTCTCGGCAAATCGGCGGGGCGCCGATTGCAGTCCGGGGGACTACCCCACAGCGCGACCCAGGGCGAATTCCGTAACTACTGACTTGAGGCAGGGTTTTTCGAGGGATTTAGTGCGCGATGACCGGGGGTAGCCAGCCACGGATTACTTATTAGAGAGCGAGCGCTAAAGCTCTTCGTAGCTAAGTTTCGGGTACCAGTCTGTGCCGCGACCCTCTGGTGTTAGGTCCAGCATGAGCCAGAGAGAATCGAGGTCCGGAGCCCCACGCGGATCTTGTCCCGGATCCGCCATGGCTCCGCTCATCTCGCAGCTGTAGAAGTGTCGGATGAGTCCATCGCGGCGGCTAAAGACGCTGAGGCCGGGGACGTCCGCATCTTCGGTGCTGACGTACGCACGAGTGTAGTCGCCGGAGTCATCGGAGAAGAATGGCAGATTCATGAAACCACGCTGATTCTTGTAGTCGATGAGGCGTTCGATGGAAGAGCGTGCCGTGACTGCTATGGCAACACGCTGACGCAGGTTGACAGCGCTCCCGTTCCAGCCGCTGAGGAACGATGTGCACATGGGACACGGTGCTTTACGCTGCGGACCGTAAATCATGCTGTAGATCATGAGGGTTTGTTTGCCGCCGAAAAGACTCGAGAAGCGCACAAGGCCGCTCTCAGAAACAAACTGAAAGTCCTGCGGAATCTCCCCGCCTGCAGGCAGCGCTCGCCGCTTTGATGCGACGTGTTCTAAGTGGCGGCGCAGTTCTATCTCTTCACGTAAGAGATCATTACGCGCGGCGCGATAAGCTGCGCTTTCGTTCGGATGGTGAGTTTTGTTGGTTGCGGCAAGCTCCAGCGAGGGAACGACAGTTTGTGTGTCTTGCATGAGGATTCCAGAGTCGCTGATATGGCCTACGGATACTTCACCGGCTGTCGAGGATTGACTGTGCGGCGTCACGATTCGTCGCCATTCTCAATGTTATTCCTCAATGCGTCAGCTCGACGCCGAGAAAACTACCGGCTGACGAAAAAGAGCCGAGGGGCTTCCGGGGGAACTTCGGACCCTCGTCCCCGAGGTTCCGAGGTTGAAGAGTGAGAATCCTTAGCGGCAACCATTGCGCTCCGTCTTGTCCTTCGCCTTGCCCTCGGCACCGATTGCCATTGCATGTTGGCGGGCGCGTCGGCGCCTCGGCAGGCGAGCGGTTTGACATGATCGATGACTTCGCCGGGACACGGTCCCGAAGACTTCCCGGTTGTTGGACAAGGGTGCGAGCGTTTGAATTCGTCCTTGGCCTCGGCTGATCGCTGGATCTTGCCATTCGCGTCGCGTTTGCAGCTGGCGCGGCGCTCCGCGCTGTGCCACGAGTGGCTGCTAATTTATTGGTAACACGTGGCAGAGCCTTTAGTTTAGTTCGTGCTCACTTAGTTAAGGAACGGGAACAGGTATGTTCTCTTCCGATGTGAAGGGAGAGGCGGGAAGGCCGGCGGCGTTGAACAGATTCACGGCGGGTGCATTTTGCCATCCGTAGCGAACGTATTTTGGCGCTTTGACCAGCGGATTGGAAACCAGAACGCTGGCTCCTTCGATGCGCGCGGTCGCGTCGACAAAATGATGGTCGTCCCCGGCGACTTCAAATCCTTGCAGTTCGCCGCCCTTTGCGGCCAGGCCGCCCGCGTGATCAAACCATACCCGAACGCTTGCTGATTCCAGGCTGGTCTGGCGGAAGAGCGGCCCCGAGTACTCGATGTTCTCGCCATAGGCAAGCGCCCGGGCGGCCAGTGCTAGGCGGGCGCCCACGGTCTGCTTATCCGGTGGATGCACGTTGTCCGGTGCGCCGATATCAATGCTGACAGCCATGCCCGTATTTGCTACGGCAAGAGTGCGCCGCTGAGCTTCCCGAATGGTGGCCCAGCTCTCCGTCGCGTTGGAGGTGAAGCTGGATATCTGGACGAACAAGAACGGGACGTTGCCTTCGCGCCAGTGAGAGCGCCAATCGGCAATGAGTGCGGGAAACAACTCTTCATACATAGGCGCCCGGCCGAGTTTGCTATTGGTCTCGCCTTGATACCAGATGACGCCCTTGATGGAGAAGTTGATGGCGGGCGCGACCATGCCGTTGTAAAGCCACGCGGGTGCGTAGGATGCCGGATCGGGATGCCAGGAGTGTTTCGGCGGCGGCAGGTTGGCGCGCCGGGCCTCAGCGTCCTCCCGTTTCTCAGCGGCCAGCATGGCGGGGATATCCGCCTGCTCATTCGCCATCTGTGCCCATGTCGCGAACACGGGCATGAGGCTTGAGTCAGCGGACAGGGTATCGAGGCTGACCCAGGCTTCGGCCGGCGTGCCACCCCAGGTGGAATCGATGAGGCCGATGGGGACATGCTCCTTCGCCGCGATGTCGCGCGCGAAGAAGTAGGCCACCGCCGAAAATGCAGCGGCCGTGGCCGGTGAACAGACGGTCCAGGCTTCCTCGCGATCGAAGTCGCGTAGCGGGAAAGAAGAGGCTTTGTGTTTGACGAATAGCAACCGTATGGTGGGCTGGTCCGCCTGGCTGATTTCCTCGGCGGCGTTCTTCACAACGGCGGATCCGGGGAAGCCGTTCAGCGGCATCTCCATGTTGGATTGACCCGATGCAAACCAGACGTCGCCGACCAGGATGTCGTCGAGCTTGATGGTGTTCGTGCCCGCGACAGTTAGCTGGAAGGGTCCGCCCGCGGATTGTGGGGGCAGGTAGAGGCTCCAGGTCCCGAGTTGGTCGCCGGTCGTGGATTGCGTAGCGCCATTGAGGGTGGCCGAGACTTTCTCGCCGGGCTGCGACCATCCCCAGAGATGGATTGGCCGGTCGCGCTGCAGCACCATGTGGCTGCTCAGGATTCGGGGTAGTTTTACGTCGGCTCGTGCGGCGGGAATGCTCAGGGCAAGAGACACAAGCAGGATCGATCTCGAAAGAGTCACGTGATTCATGAGTAGCGCCGGGACCGTTGGCCGGATGATCACGATCTTACAAGATCGTTGGCCCGTACTACTTGTCGTCGGGACTGTGAAGAGCTGCAACGACCGAGACGGCCCGGACTAAACTCTGGTTCACGCGGACAGGGTGAGTCGCATCGCCGATTTTGACTAGGAGTGAAGCGTTGCGGCTGCCGGGCTCCACGCGAAGACAGGTTCCCGGCAACAGCCCGAGACGTTCCATCTCACGCAAAGCTGCGGGATCCCGGTCCGAGACGCTGCTGATCTCGGCAAGGACGCCACAAGCCCAGGAGGAAAGCGGAACTTCCGGGCGTGATTTGACATTTCCATTTCGCTCGGGAATGGAGTGCCCATGGGGGTCGACGTCGGGATCGCCCAACTTTGCGGCTATCCGGTCCTCCAATCGCTCCGAGATATAGTGCTCCAGGCGTTCCGCTTCTTCGTGAACTTCATCCCAGGGATAGTCCAGGAAATCGTGAAGAAATCGTTCCAGGAGGCGATGATGGCGCACAATCTCGAGTGCACGATGCTTCCCGGCCGGCCCCAGAAGCACGCCATGATGCTTCTCATAGTGAACCCAGGCGGGTTTGTGGTTCGCGAGTTTTTGAAGCATGCCCGTTACCGAGGCGGCACGGACGCCGAGTCGTTCTGCAAGCGCATTGCTAGTGACCCGTTTTTCCTGCGGGCCGCTCAGTTCGAAGATTGCTTTGAGATAATCGTCGACCGATTCGGTGGTTGGGAAAGCCTTCGGCTTAGGTGACACTAAACATACAATACCCTGGCGCCTCATATCCCGACAAGCAAGAGCCTTCTGATTCTCAAGACAGAGACTGGTAATTATGTCCGGTTGACAAAAGAACTAGAAACAGTCAAGCTTTGTTTTTAGGCATGCCTAAATCATTCCCATGGGCGCATTGTCGTACAGCGGGCGTATTGTTGACTGCGCTGATTTTGGCCGTCTTGGCGATGCGACTGCCGGCAAACGGCCAGGGAGAGACGACCAGCGCGATCGTTGGATCGGTGGTCGACCCAGCCGGATCGGCAATTGCGGGCGCCAAGGTGACCATTACAAACACAGAAAATGGGCTCCGCCGGTCGGTAAACACGGATGAAGGCGGGCGGTTTAACTTTCCTCAACTGAAGCCCGGCCGGTATTCGGTGAAGGTGGAGGCAGACGGGTTCGAAGCCCAGGAGGATAGGTCGGTCGCTGCAGGGCTTGGTCAAAAGCAGACGGTCGATTTTGCGCTGAAGATCGCGACCTCAAGCCAGACAATCACGGTGACGGAACATGCGGCGCTGATCAATCCCCAGAATCCGAATACGTCGACGACGCTTGATTCGCACGCTCTTGAAGACCTTCCGAATCCGGGCGGCGATATGACCTATCCGCTACAGTTCGCCGCCGGCGCGTTGATCAACACAGCGGGCAGCGGAAATGACTTTGTGGGCAGTTCAAACGGCTATGGCAACGTCCAGTTCAACGGGCTGCCGGGCCTCGCCAATGGCTATATCGTCGACGGGCTGGAGACGAACGATCCGTTGACCAACCTGAATAGCGGGCTTTCTACAAACCTGGTGCTGGGCTTGAATTCGATTGCGGAAGTTACCGTAAACACTCTTTCCTACGCGGTCGATCTGGGGCGGTACGGAGCTTCTCAAGTCAATTACGTGACCAAGTCGGGCGCGAATCAGTTTCATGGGAATCTCTATGAGCTTTGGAACGGCTCAAGATTCAACGCGGCAGATTTTTTTACCAACGCAACGGCGGGAAACCACAAGCCTCGGTCGACGGTGAACCACTTCGGTGGAAGCCTGGGAGGCCCAATTCTGCGTGACAGACTGTTCTTCTTTTTTGACAGCGAGTGGGTTCGAATCGCTCTACCGATTGTCTCGGCCACGACGGTCCCCACGCCGGCATTTCAGAACTACGTACAGCAGCAGCTTCCGCGAGGTGGAACGGATTCCGTGACCGGGTCAGTCTACCAGCCGGCGCCGCAACTGGTTCCGTTCTATCAGAAACTATTCTCCCTTTATGGCAACACGGCGGGAACGCCGCTGGCGGTACTTGGCTGTCCGTTCAACAGCGATGGAAGTTTAGCGGCAGGCAACCCTCCGCATGGAAATGGCTGCGCCAACCGGCAAAGTATCTCACACTCCAGCACCGATCACGAACAGGTGCAAACAGCTCGTGTCGACTACAACATCAATGAGAACAACACCGCCTGGTATCGCTTTCAGGCGGACACCGGCCTGCAGGCCGCCTACACGGATCCAATCAATCCGCTGTTCAATGCGATTTCTCCGCAGCCTCTTTATTCATTCGCCAGCGGCTATACGCATGTCTTTTCGCAGAACCTGGTGAACTATTTCAACCCGGCGTTCTCCTGGTATGAGAGTCTGTTTGGTCCGGCCGATTTCCAGCAAACGCTCAATGCGTTTCCCATTGTTCTTCAAGGGAGCGGCGCGAGTGCACCGTTCAGCACTCTCGGCGGACTCGATAATACCTGGGTTCAAGGTCGGCGTGCCTCGCGCTTTTTCATCAACGACAACCTGGTGTGGAGCAGGGGCGCACACGAGTTGCGATTTGGGACGAATACGAGAATCTTTCGGTTGAACGACTACGATTTTGGCGAGGGCACTGTCCCGCTGGTGACTTACACGACCCTGCCGCAGTTCACTTATGGCGTTGCCTCCACTGCGTCAGAAACGTTCCCGCTTGCGAACTCACAACCGTACAATTTCCTGAACTTGGACCTGTATGCTCAGGACACATGGAAGCTCACCCGGACCTTCACCTGGACGTTCGGACTGCGCGCGACGCACAACGCTAACCCTCTGAATCCGCACGATGCTGTCGCGCGCCTGGACGGCTCCTTCGAGTCCATTGTCCACGACGTCAATCAACCTCTCAATCAGGCCATTCAGACGAATTTGGGAAACATCTTTGCGTCGACGCCGCTGGCCTTGCTGCAGCCCAGAACGGCGATCGCCTGGCAACTGACGCCGTCGACGGTGGTGCGAACGGGGTTTGGATTATTCAGCGACTTGCTGCCCGGAAGCGTGGTGGACCTGGTGGGAACGAACCCGCCTTACTCGAAGACATTCGAAGGCGGGCTGTTGGGCACGGTGGGCGGAACGCTGATCGCACCGGGCGTTCCGAATAGCGCCGTGGATGCGACCATTGCAGCGAACCAGGTCTTCAGCTCCGGCTTTTCGCAAGGCCAGCTCTCCTGCGCGTCGGCGCTCTCCAATCCGGCCACTTGCCTTCAACCGGTGGCGATCACCGCGGTTCCGGACGGCAAGCTCCACGCGCCGTATTTCATGCAATGGAGTTTCGCCCTGGAGCAGCAGGTGGGCTCGACCGTCAATCTGCGCGCCCAATATGTCGGCACGCGCGCAGTAAACCAGCCTTACACGACGCAGGTGAACGGGTATCAGACCGTATGCTCAGGTTGCTTCGCGCCATTTCCGTACGCGCAGCCTGCCGATCCTCGATTCGGTGCGGTTACGCAGCTGGCGACTGGGGCGAACAGCCACTACAACGGCCTGCAGCTGACGGCCGAGAAGCGGCTTGGTCACGGCCTCCAGGTGCAAGCCAATTACACATGGAGTCATTGCATGGATACAGTTTCGAATGGCGGCTTCCTCTCATTCTCGTCGGCCGGAATTCTTTCGCCGCTGCCGGGAGAACTAGGCCGGCAATATGGGCCTTGCGACTACGACGTCCGGGACAATTTCACGGCACAGTATGTCTACCAGCTGCCTGTGAAAGTTCGGAACCGAGCGCTTGGATACATCCTGAATGGATGGCAGGTCTCGGGGACGGCGTTCTGGCACAGCGGGCTCCCATTCTCGGTTCTCAGTTCGCCGTACACCGCAGACGGCAATGGCATCGTTCAGGGCAGCGGCCCGCAGTACGCGAGTCTTGTCCCGGGCGTGCCGGTTTATGAACACGACCCGATCCCCGGCGTGACCCAGCCGGGAACCATCCAGTGGCTCAACCCGAATGCTTTTGTTTCGACGGTGGATCCAAGCACCGGTGCGTGCTTGGGAGGCGATACGGTGAAGACCTGCCAATTTGGAAATCTGGGCCGAAATGCGCTGCGCGGCCCGGACTTCGCCTGGAGCGATTTCTACCTGACCAAATGGTTCACCCTGAGCGAACATGTAAAGCTCCGGCTTGAAGCGCAGGCCTTCAACATTTTCAATCATCCGAACTTTGCGCTGCCATCGATGGTGTACGCGGGCATCCCGGGCAAACCGTCCACACAGACCGGCTTCGGCGCGCTTACTTATGCGACGGCGCCACCGACGGGATTACTGGGCGTCGGACTCGGCGGGGATAGTTCGCCGCGGATGATCGCTTTTCAGGCACGGCTGGAGTTCTAGTGAGCGGGAAAACTACTGCTCCATGACGCCGTACTGAAAACGCGGCGGAAGACGGCTACCGGTTCGCTCGACCATGGCGAGCGTGAGCGCCTGAGGCACCAGGATCGATATGATTCCCTCCCATAGCTCCGGAACAAGATCGAGCCGGATGGGGAACAAGGATTCGGTCGGCGCGTGATCCTCGGCCGAGACAAGCACTACCTTGCCGCCGCGACGGTTACAATCCCGCGCCAGTTTGACCCCGAGGCCGGCAACGCGTCCGAGCGCAAAAATGATAGCGAGATGGGTTGTGTCCACATCGAGAATGGGACCGTGCCGGAAGCCCGCACCGGTGTGAGGCGCCGCGCGATGACCGGTCATCTCGCGAATGCAAAGCGCACTCATGACGGCCGCGCCATAAGCCGGGCCCCGTCCAATAATTTCCGTGTTGGCTGCACCGCGGCAGAACTCCTCGAGCTTGCTGCGCATTGCGAAAACGCGATCAAGGCATGGGGAGAAGGTGCCGGCGAACTGCTCTGCATCCTTTTCCCAGGCAAGGCCGAGGATCTCCGAGGCAAGGATGATCGAAGCGGCCGCGGCATTGGTATACGTTTTGGTTGCGTTCCCGTACTCGGGTCCAGCCAGAATGGGAAGCTTGTTCTCAGCCAGGCGCCAGCAGGTGCTCGCAGGGTTATTGCAGATCAAGGCCAATGCGCGGTTCCCACGGTTCTTGATGAGTTCCACCAGTTCAGCGCTCTCGCCCGAGGTAGTCAGCAGCACCGAAAGGGCGGCACCATCCCACGCCGAGGTCGAATAGTGCAGCCATTCGCCGGCATCGACAGAAAAAGCGGATCTTCCGTGGGCTTCGAGAAACACCGAGCCGCTGTAGGAAGCACACAACGATGCACCCATGCCGAGAAACATGACCGGGCCCGGCTTCGAGGCAAGCTCCCGGAGCCTGGTTAGTTGTGCGCGAAGATCGGGATCCGAAACGTAGGCGTGGATCAACTCCCCGAGCCGTTGTGGTTGTTCACGGCACTCCATTTGGAGAACTTCGGTTCCCGTGGCGTTCAACAATTCCTTGGGAGGTTCGACGCCGGAAATCCAGCTCGCCGATGGTGGTGGCTTATCCCTCATCTGTAGTTTCCTCTGATTTGTCTCGATGACAGGCTATCATTCGACCAGGGGTGTCACTTTGTGCGTGACGCGAGTTCGGGTCAACAGCCACGCGTGAATCGCGGGTTCGTCTGGAAAGTGTCCTTCATCGCGGGGTTGGGGGGCATTCTTTACGGATTCGACATGGGGATCATCGCCGCGGCGTTAATCTTCGTGCGCTCCACGTTCGCGCTGTCGACACAAATGGAAGAAGTGGTGGTCAGCGTGGTGCTGATCGGGGCCATGCTTGGAGCGATCGTGGGCGGTACGGTAGCCGATCGCTTCGGCCGGCGTGCCACGCTAGTTCTGGGCGGCCTCGTCTTTATCCTAGGGTCCATTCTGGCGCCTTGGTCGCCCAATGTCGGCACGCTCATCGCAGCGCGCGCGCTGCTGGGGTTGGCGATCGGCTTCACCTCTGTCACTGCGCCCGTGTACGTGTCCGAGCTTGCGCCACCGCGAACCCGTGGGACGCTCATCGGTCTTTATCAGTTCGCACTGACAATCGGGATTGCACTTGCTGATCTGGTTGGCTACTGGCTGGCGGGGGCGCACGCATGGAGGCTCATGTTCGGTCTGGGAGCAATACCGGCCCTCTTCTTCCTACTGCTGGTGCTGACGGTCCCGGAGAGTCCACGCTGGCTGGTTGCGCAGAACCGCGAGCGTGAAGCCGAAGCCCTCCTCCGGACGTACACCGACGAGCAGGGAACGGCGCTGTTGTTGAAGGACATTCGGAACAGCCTGCTGTTACCTATGGAGCGGCGATGGAAGGCTCTGCTGAGTCCGGTGGCGCGTCGGTCGCTGCTGATTGCTTGCGGCTTCACGGTCTTGCAGCAAGTAACCGGAATCAACACGATCATCTACTATGGGCCCCAGATTTTCGCACTGGCGGGCATGACATCCGACCAGAGTGCGATCTTCGCGACGTTCCTGGTAGCCCTGGTGAATGTGCTCGCCACGGTCATCGCTCTGGTGCTAGTTGACCGGATAGGTCGAAAGCCCTTACTGTATTGCGGCGTGGGCGGCATGACGGCCTCACTTTTGCTGCTGTCGTATGCGTTCCATAACCAGGCGGCGCTGGGATCGTCCCTCGGCGTGGTCGCAACCGGCTGCCTGATGGCGTTCATCACCTGCTTCGCATTCAGCATGGGTCCGATCGGTTGGATCCTGGCTGCCGAAGTCTTCCCGCTACGATTACGAGGCCGGGGTGTAGCGGCTGCAACGCTGGCCTCGGGCATCTCGAATTTCATCGTGTCGCTGACCTTCCTCTCGCTGATCAAGGCGGCGGGCAACAGCCTCACCTTCCTGATCTACGGAGGATTTTGCGTGCTGACACTGTTGTTCGTGCGCTATGTTATTCCGGAAACGAAGGGGCGGGAACTGGAGAGCATCAGCGCCCCACAGGAGTCCGACAGTGCTGTTCTCGAAACCATCGCAACCGAAGGGGATTAATCCCGCGAAGGATTCTTCATCATGAGCCAGCAAGGGGCCGCTCACCAGGTAAATCGCGCGACCGAACCGCCGGCGGTCACAGGGAGCGGCTATGTAATCGGAGTGGATATCGGCGGCACGAATCTGCGTCTCGCGCTTGCCGATATGGCGGGCTCCGTGGTGGGGAAGTGGTCCGCTTCTACGGTGGCTGTTGGTGATGCCGATTCCGTGGTCGGCTTGATCTGCACGGGCGTCGATGCTCTTCTGGAAGAAGCGTGCTTGCCTCGCGAGTCGCTACGTGCACTGGCTGCGGGCGCGCCCGGAATCACGGATACCGACCAGGGCATCGTGATCGAAACCTCCTATTTGATGGGTTGGCAAAATGTTCCTTTGCGAGCGCTTCTGGAAGGTAAGCTGGGTATCCCCGTCGCGGTGGAAAACGATGTGAATGCGGCGGCACTTGGTGAGAGCTGGGAAGGAGCCGCTCGAGGCATCAGCGACTTTGTCTTCCTGGCGATTGGCACGGGCATCGGCGCCGGCATTATGCTGAACGGGCAGTTATTCCGGGGCAAGGGATGGGTTGCCGGTGAGGTGGGCTACATGCTTGTGCCGGGAGTTTCAGAGACTCCGGTGGAACCAGGCATGCCGGGGGCACTCGAGGATGCGGTGGGTGGCGAGGGTGTGAAGGCACAGTGGCACCGCCGCTGGAGTGAGAGCAAAACGCGCCTTCCCAGAGACGCGCGCGCCACGGAGATCTTTGACGACGCGCTGGAGCAGAACCCGCTCGCCCAGGAGGTTCTCCAGTTCTCAGCCCGGACGCTCGCCTATGCGATCTACAATATGTTCCTGGTTCTGAACTGCCCGCTGTTCGTGTTGGGTGGAGGCGTTGGGCAGCATCCGGCCCTGTGCGAGGCGACCCGGCGCTTTGTCGAACTGAGGAAAACGCCCGCGCAACCGCAGGTCCTTGCCAGCACATTAGGATCCGACGCCCAGCTGACCGGAGCGATTTTCCTGGCGCTCGAAACGGCGAGAACGCGGGGGTGAAGGCTTTGAGGCCCGGTAGCGCGAGGCATCTCGGCGTAGGCACGGGATACAATTCAAGCGGCCGGGGTTTCGGCAACACCCTTGAGGGCGCGCCGGGAGCGGCCTGAGGGAGTTACCCAAATGCAACCGAATCGCCGAACAGTTTTGCAGAGCCTCGCCGTGGCGCCGATGTTTATTCCGGCTGCGGTGCGCGGCGCGAACGACCGCCCAACCTTCGCCATCATCGGAGTAGGCAACCGGGGCCGCTGGCTTCACCAGAATTTCCAGAAGCTGGGGGCGCAGTGTGTCGCGGTATGCGATGTCTACGAGCCGACCCTGGAGCGGGCGCGCGCCGACTCACCGGCAGATGCCAAAGCCTATGTGAACTACCACGAGATGCTGGCGCAGTCCGGCATCGATTTTGTGGTGATTGCGACTCCGGATCATCACCACCAGCCAAACCTGGTCGCCGCGCTGGCCGCCCGGAAAGATGTGTATCAGGAGAAGCCGCTTTCGTTGAATCTTCAGCAAAGCGCCGAGATGGTGCAGTCGGTGCGGCAGTCGAAACAGATCGTCCAGATCGGCATGCAGCGCCGCAGCATGCCGTTCATCCGCCAAGCGAAAAAGCTAATCGACGATGGGGAACTGGGCCGGATCTCCATGGTGAAGGCGATGTGGAACTGGCACTTCACCGAGTGGTTGAACAACGCACCGCTCGAGGGCAAGCTGGATTGGGACATGTTCCTGGGATCGGCTCCAAAGCGGCCGCTCGAACCGAGGCGCTTCCGCTGGTGGCGCGGTTTCTTTGACTATTCCGGCGGCAATATGACCGACCAGGGCACGCATCTGATGGACGTGGTGCAATGGATGACCAACTCCGGACCGCCGCTTTCGGCAGTGTGCCAGGGCCAGGTGATCGGCAACCCGACGGCGGAAGCGCCGGATGTATTTTCGGCCGTATTCGAGTATCCGGGCTTCCTGGCGACCTGGACGCTGAATTACTGCAGCACGTATGATTTCGACTGGTCGGTTACCTTCCAGGGCGAGAAGGCAACCATGCTGCTCGACCGAACCGGCTACAAGGTCTACAAGAATGGCCCTGCGCTGGCAGAGCCCTGGACCCAGAAAGACAAACCGGAGCTGATTGCCCAAGAAGCGGACAAAGATAGCGCCACCGCGCATCAGCAGAACTTCCTGGATTGCATACGGACACGGCAGGAACCGAACTGCCCGGTTGAGGTCGCAGCGGCCGCGGTCGCCGGCCCACACATGGCCAACCTGGCTTGGAAAGAGGACCGGAAAGTGAAAGCCTGAAGCGGGCGCGCGCTCTCAGCCAATTTAGTTCGAGGGCAGAAGTCCGTAGATAACGAGCTTGTTGGGGCGCTGTGGTTGTCCGGCTTTCGCGGGTTCCGCGAAGGTTGCCATGTAGACCTTGCCGTTCGCCACCACCGGTGGGCAAAACTTCGCGAACATGCCTAAATGGTCGCGCGCTTCGTCCTGGCTGCTGTTCCATAGCTCTTTCTCGACATCGTCAGCATCGAACGCGTGGAGAACCCCTTCGACCGTCGCGACATTCGCGTCGCCCTTCACCGGCACCGAGGCCCACACGATGGCGCTTCCGTCCACCGAGCCGTTCGCTGAGAGCGAGAGCATGCCACCGGGCATACTTTTCTCCGGAGCCCGCACTTTGCTTTTGCCGGCTCCTACAAAACGAGTGCCGGTGAACTGGAAGGCTCGGAGGTAGTCCTCTTCGCCCCAAACATAGAGGTGCAGAATGCCCTTGTTGTCTTTCCAAACCACCGGGGCTCCATGGATGTTCGGGCTGCGCTCCCCGCCGTAAGAGTTCACTCCCGCGGCGAACTCCTGCACCAGCCGCATATTTGACCGGTCCACCACGTAGCATTTGCCCTCCTTGCTGCAAGCGATCGCCAGCGGAAGATCGGGTATGAGCACCGGCGCGGTCGAGAGATCAAGATCACGGTCGTTCAAATACTCATGGTTATCAGGAATGAAAACCTGTTTGGTGCTCATCAACGCACCGGGATACAGCTGCATCAGGCTTTGGCTATAGTTACGTCCGCCATCGCTGCCGTTTGATACGACGGCGTAGATTAACGGATAAGTTCCCTCCCGTTTCTCCGCCGCCAATCCGCCGCCACTTTGCCAGATCCCGCCCTGGATTCCATCCGGCGTTGTATTGACGACCGCCAGCTGCTTTAGCGTTTTCGAGTCATAGGCCATGATCCAACCGTGGTAATCGAACTTTGGTTCTCCATCCAGGTGGGCAGTAAAGGCCAAATACAGAACGCCGTCCGCCAGTAGCAGTGCGGGCCGGTTGAGCATTTTGCGGGGATCGAAGCGGATCTTTCCGTCGACGCTGCCGACGCCGTTGCCCAGATAGGAGGCTTCAATCGCCATGGGGCTGTGCATATCGGTCTTCTCATGGCCGCTTGCCAGATCGAACGCATGGATCCGGAAACGATGCTCGTTGCCGACCTTTGAAAAGGCGACCACGTAGATGGTCGAGGTATCCGGATCGATGACGGGAGTGGCGACGATGCCGACCGTGGTATCGAAGTTCAGATACTCCAGGTTGGGGGTGAGTCGACTAACTCGCGCTTCGGTACAGGCTCGCCAAATACGGACTTTCCTATGCACCAAAAAGGCTCGCTCACGCCGGGGGCATCCGCGTCGAACGCATAGAGAGTGTTGTTGACCGTGGCGACATAGAGAATGTTCCGCATCCCGACACCCGGAACCACAACGCCGGTCACAACGAGCGGCTGAGCATAGATATCGCCGTCCACTTGCCTTTCAGCAACCTTGCCAAAATGCTTGCCGGCAACATTCTTGGTGGTGAGCGTTGTCTCCGCGAGATTCGCTCCGGTGCGCCAGGTATCGTAACGATTCGTAAGAACATCAACTCCCTTGGTAGGCGCTTCCGCCATCAAGGTTAGACCGAGAGTCCCGAGTAAACAAAGTACGCCTGTCGATTTCGAGGCCGGACGTGTCATCGTCACGATGGTCTGGGCAATTCTCATGCCAAGGATGGAACGTTGCAAATAAAGGAACACAGTCAGAGACGTTCCTGCGCGCTATGCGGATGCTGTAAAGTGTCCAGAAAGACTTTGGTCACGAAGCGCTTGTGAATCGCGCCCCGCAAGATTACGGGCGTTATGGTGCGACGAGGGAATTCGCAAGTTACTAAAGAATGACGGCGCAAATGGCGTTGGGGCTACGGCCGGCCCAAGGCATACCAGTATATGTAGTCGGTCATGGGCGGCTTGATCCCCATTTGGCGCATTCGCGACGCGTTCTGGCCGCGATGATGCTGGCCGTGCATCAGCGCTTGAAGGAAGATGACGCCGGCCGGCGCCTCAAACGGGCCGTTCGGACCGCGGGGCAACGAAACGGTTTTGTCGAGATCGGCCGAGGACAGCGCCTCCACGAAACCCGCGTGAGCCTTCTGCATCGACCCCTCCAGTGCGTCCATCGGCTCGACTTGTTTCATCGCAGCAGGGTCTGGGATTTGACCGCCGGCCAGCGCAGCCAGCATCTTTTGCGCCGCCAACATGTGGTTGAGCCGGGTGTGGATCTCCGGATCTGCCCAAAGAGCTGCATTCTCGTGAAATGTCTTCCAATGTGCCGCGTCGGCCCAGGCCTGATGCCGAGCCAGATCCAGCAATGCTTCTGTGTTCATCGTGCTTGCTCCAATAACCAATTATCATAGGAACTACATGAAACCCTCGAGCCGGAATCGCCGCAATTTCCTAAAAGCCGGAGGCGCTGCTGCTGCCTCACTGGTTGTTCAGTCTACGCTGCCCGAAGCGGCGAAGGCCGCTGTTCCCGACGCGACGCAAGCTCAATCCGGTTCGATGCCGACGCGCAACCTGGGCAAGACAGGCCATAAAGTGGCCTTGTTCAGCCTGGGCGGCCAAGCTGCTTTGGAACATACGAACAATGAAGCGATAGCCGTTCCGATCATCGAACGCGCTCTCGACTTGGGCGTCAACTACATCGACACATCCTCTATATACGGAGGTCCGTCCCGGCCGAGCGAGCGTTATATCGGCATGGTGATGAAGACGCGCCGTAAGGAAACTTTCCTGGCCACGAAGACCAAAGAACGGACCCGGGATGGTTCCATGCGCATGATTGAAGAATCGCTGCGCCTGCTCCAGACCGATCACGTCGATATCTGGCAGCTACACGATATCGGCACGATGACCGACGTCAATCAGGTTTTCGCCAAGGGTGGTGCTGTCGAAGCGCTGCTTCAGGCTCGGGAGCAGGGAATGGTGCGCTACCTCGGCATCACCGGGCATCACCGGCCCGAGGCACTGGCCGAATGCATTCGCCGCCTGCCCTTCGACACGGTGCTGATGGGCTTCAACGCCGCAGACCAACATCAGCACAGCTTCGCGGAAGAGCTGCTGCCGCTGGCGCTGGAAAAACAGATGGGCATCATTGGAATGAAGATACCGGCGCGGGGCCGCATTCTGGCTTCGTGGAATCCGCCGCCCGTCCAGCAACAGAAAAAGATGTGGGAAGCGGGCGCCAATATCACTAATCGTCCCGGCACGCTCACGATGCGGGAAGCTGTCTACTACGCGCTGTCGCACCCGGTCAGCACGATTATTATCGGGATCGATTCCATTACTCAACTGGAAGAGAACGTGATGCTCGCACGCGAGTTCACACCGCTAGCTGCGCCTCAACTACAAACCATCAGCGCCAAGACGGAAGCGATCGCCGGCCAGGCCTTGTGGTTTCGCAACTTCGAACGAGTCTAGCCGGCTTCCACCGTGGCCGCTTTCGCTACTGGGCCGTATACCCACCATCCATCGTAAGAATGGAGCCGGTGAAAAACGTGGCATAATCACTTGCCATATAGGCGAAAAAAGCGGCCACTTCGTCGGCAGTCGCAACGCGGCCGATCGGGTGGTTGCGGCGCAGCATGTCCCAGTAAGCCTCCGGGTTGCCCGACGCTTGGGCTGAACTGTGGACAATCGGCGTGTCGACGGTTCCGCAGGCGATGGCATTTACGCGGATGTTGTACCTGGCGTACTCGATTGCCATTTGCCGGGTCATCTGATGCAGAGCGCCTTTTGAGGGGCCGTACGCACCCTGGGTTGGAATTCCCACTTCACCCGAGATGGAACCCGTAATCAAAATGAGGCCGGCGTGTTGCCTGATCATGATGGGAATGACATGGCGGGCGGCCCAATAGACCGCTTTTACGTTAGAGTTCATCACCGCATCCCATTCTTCGGGCGTGTGCTCATGGACCGCTCGGACCACGCTAACCCCGGCATTGCTGACGAGGACGTCGATGCGGCCAAAGTTATCGATCGCAGCCTTGGTGAACTCCTCCGCCGTGCCCTCTTTACTGACGTCTCCGTGCACCATCACGAACTTGGAGCCGTACTCCCGTTGGCATGCGCGCATCTCTTCGGAGATGACCGTCTGCCGGTCTACGCCGATCAGTCCTGCCACGCCGCACCCCAGAAAGCGGCGGACAACTGCCAGCCCGATCCCGGAAGAGGCTCCGGTTACGATCGCAACTTTCCCTTCAAGCGAAATGTTCATGCGAGCCGCCCAATGGCTTTCATCGTTATTTGGCCTTCATCACCCAAACGCCGGTCCAATCGCCGCCGGGCGGGTTCTTCATCAGATATTGGCAGCGTTCAACGTACATTGGTGGGAGTTTATCGTTTACATTGATGGCCGCTGCTTCGCGAAAGGCCCGGATAGCGCGATCCCAATCGCCCTGGCGGTAGTAGCCCAAGCCGCTGTTCCAGTAGTTGACGGCTTCCATCAAATTCGGGAACGTTTCGGGCGTGTGGTAATCCAGCACTTCATAAA
The DNA here is from genome assembly GCA_963740005.1 of uncultured Acidobacteriaceae bacterium. Classification (GTDB taxonomy): domain Bacteria; phylum Acidobacteriota; class Terriglobia; order Bryobacterales; family Bryobacteraceae; genus CAJCIT01. The sequence continues at coordinate 16,857 of CAVUCO010000021.1, forward strand.
TTGCTACGGGCTGACGCTTGCCCTTCACCACGACCGAGTCGATTTCCCGCGCGCGATAGGTCCCGCGCAGCCGTTTATAAGTGTTCTCGCTGATGAGAATGCAGGCTGCATATTCCTTGCAAGCGCCCTCCAGGCGCGCAGCGAGATTCACTCCGTCGCCGATGACCGTGTAATCCATACGCCGGGGCGAGCCGATGTTGCCGGAGACGATGTTATCCGTATTGAGTCCGATGCCGATATGCACCTCGGCCTTGCCCTCGGCCGCGCGTTCGGCGTTCCACTGCGTCAGGGCGCTGATCATTCCGATGGCTGCCCGCACGGCGCGGTCCTCATCGTCATCGTGAGCCACCGGAAGACCAAAAGCCGCCATAATAGCGTCCCCGATGAACTTATCCAGCATGCCGCCTTGCTTGGTAATGATTTCGACCATGATGGAGAAGTACTCGTTCAGAAGACTCACTGTTTTCGTTGGGCCGAGTTCTTCGCTGAGCGTCGTGAAGCCGCGAATGTCGCTGAAGAGCACCGTTGCGGTGACGCTCTTGCCGCCGAGGACGTCGTCGCCACTTGCGAGCAGCTGCGTAGCCACGCGCGGGTCCATGTAGCGGGACATGGTCGACTTCATCCGCTTTTCTGAGCTGATGTCTTCAATCATCAGCAACGTCCCCAGCTTTTTCCGGACGCCGCCCTCCTCCTGGCTCATGAGCGGCAGCACGGTCAGGTTCACGGAGACCTTTTCACCGGCCACCGTCATTTCGGCGTCCATAAGAATGTCGCTCTGCAGGCTTTCGTTCACTACCTTGATGCGATCGAGAACCCATGGATTCGATTCGCCAAAAAACTGCGCGGCGCTTTGCTGCAAGATTGCGTCGGGCTGAACGCGGAAGATGCGCAAGCCGGCCTGGTTGCAGGTAGTGATGCGGTCTTCTTCGGTGAGCGTGACCACGCCGTTGGACATGCTCTGCAGCATGCTTTCGTTGTAGTTCTTGACGTTCTGGACATCGTCGAACAAGCGCGCGTTCTCCAGGCTGATCGCAAGCTGTGCGGTGAAGGCCCGTAGGCGCGCCTCGTCCTCGTCCGTAAACGGGCCCGAGCGCTTGTTGAGAACCTGCGTGACGCCGATGATGCGGCCAGCTTCATTGATGATGGGCACGCACAGGATCGATCGCGTGAAGTATCCAGTCCTCTTATCGAAGGCGGGATTAAAACGAAGGTCGGCGTAGGCGTACGGAATATTGATGCTTTTTCCCGAGGTGAAGACGGCGCCGGCGATTCCGACATGGTTAGGCATGCGGATCTCGCCGATAGCTGCGCCGGTGGCGACGCGCGAGAACAGCTCTTTGCGCTTGTCGTCATGGAGGAAAAGCGTGGCGCGGTCGGCCGACAGAATACGAGCCGCCTCGCCGACGATCTTGACCAGCATGGCCCCCAAATCCAGTTCGCGTGTGACATCGCTTACCAGATTCAGGAAGCGCATCTCCTGCTCGCGCGCGTCTTTCATGCGCTCCACCAGCTGCATGCTTCCCAGCGTGGCCGCCGTCTGCATGGTCACCGCTTCCAGAAGGTGCAGGTCGGCAGCGATGAACTTGTCATTCCTGGAATTGATCATTTCCAACACGCCGATCACGGTGCCACGCACGCGAATGGGCGTGGCCATCAGGTTGCGAGTGACGTAGCCGGTTTCTTTGTCTATGGCGGTGTTGAATCGATCGTCGTGGTAGGGATCGTTTATGATGAGCGACTTACCTGTAATGAATACGTGACCTGCAATCCCCTCGTGATTCAGGATCCGTATCTCCCGCATGCGGGTGCCCTGCGCGACGCGTGAGTACAGCTCGCCGCTACGCTCGTCGTTCAGAAACAGGGTGCCCCGGTCGGAGTGGGTCTCGGTGGCGGCGGTGGCAACAATGGTTTGCAGGACTTGATCCAGGTTATCGGCCTCGGCCACCTTGCGAGACAGGTCGAGCAGCAGTTCCATTTCCCGCAGTTTCTTGTGCAGGCCGGGTAGCGGTGATGTCTTAGGACTGGCCACGACGAGCCTCCAATTGCTCGCGCAGGGCCGCGATGGTCTGCTCCAGAAGGCGAATCTCGTCGCGTGAGGCGAGCCGGAGCTGCTGCAGTTTAGTGTTGTGCGCTTCGATCATGAGCTCCATTTCCTGGCGCTGGGCACGGATGGTAGCGACGTAACCCTGAATTTCGATGTGCGCATCGGCCGCCGACTGTTGGAGAGCGCTCCGTTTTTCGTGTTCAAGGTTCTCCAGTTGCTCCCGCATTGCGGAAATCGTATCGCGCAAATGAGCTAGTTCACGCGACGCTTGATGGGCGGCCGTTTGGGCAGCTTGCTCTTTCTCCGACTGCAGGCGCTCGAGAGCGGCGCGCATTTCGAAAACGGTTGTACGCAGTTGCCGATTCTCTTCCTGGGCGCGCGAGAGTTCGTCGACATGTTGGTCAGACTGCATGACGGGGGCCACCGAACTGCTCGGAGAACGGGCTGCAGGGAACAAAGTTAGGTTCGTTCAATTTCACCAGACGAGAGATCACCTTCGATGGAGCGCGGATAGGAATTTTCGATGATTTATTCTACCCCTTGTCCCGGCCGCCTCCGCTGCCGGCGTTTTGGGGATAGCTGCTGAGATATGCTGCAAGCGGGTTCATCCTCTATGAAATGCTTCTTCAGCAGTCTGGCGGCTTTGGCTTGCCTCTGTCTCTCAACACATGCGGCCGAGAACAATTACAAGAATTTTCGGGTCGCGGTCTACATTCGCGTGCACCAGGTTCAGGAGTTCAAAGATCCGAACTGGCTTCCTGCCCGCTGGGATGCGCTCACGCGCGAGGTGAAGGTAGACAAAGTCTATATGGAGACGTATCGCGACGACGTGGTTGCAGATGAACAGGCCATCCTCAACGGAAAGAAGTTCTTCGAGTCGAGAGGCGTGGAAGTGGCCGGCGGTATCGCCGCGGTTCATAACGAGCCCAACCGCTTCCAGGTTTTCTGTTACAGCCCGGAAGATCGTCCACAGTTCAAGCAGATTGTTGAATTTACAGCCAGGCATTTCAATGAGCTGATCCTGGACGATTTCTTCTTCACCACCTGCAAGAACGATTGGGCAATCCAGGCCAAGGGCGACAAAAGCTGGACGCAATTCCGGCTGGCCTTGATGGACGATGTCGCCGAGAACACGGTGGTGAAAGCCGCGAAGGCCGTGAATCCGAAGATCAAGGTCGTCATCAAGTTTCCAAACTGGTATGAGCACTTCCAAGACAACGGGTTCGACCTGGCCGTCGAGCCGAAGATTTTCGACGGGATCTACACCGGCACGGAAACGCGCGATCCGGTTTACAACGATCAGCATCTGCAGGAATACGAAAGCTACGAAATCATCCGTTACTTCAGTAACATCAAGCCGGGCGGCAATGGCGGCGGGTGGGTGGATATATTCAATGCGCGCAGCCTGGACCGTTATGCCGAACAGCTGCGTTTGACGTTGCTTGCCAAGGCGCCGGAGATCACGCTGTTCAGCTTAGGCGATCTGGTGCAACCCATTCGCGACAGCAACGGCGTGCAAGTCCCGGCGACTATGGTGGGACGCGTGGCCGGATATACATTTGAGGAACTCGATGGTTTCCTGGGGAAACTGGGCAACCCGGTTGGCGTGAAGAGTTATAAGCCGCCGAACTCATCCGGTGAAGACTTTCTGCACAACTACATTGGGATGCTCGGCATACCGATGGATATGGTGCCTGCGTATCCTACCGATGCGAAGACCATCTTCTTGACAGCGTCGGCCGCGTTTGATCCCCAGCTTGTCGCCAAGATCAAAGAGTCTGTCAGGAATGGCGGGCATGTGATCATCACTTCCGGGCTATTGAAAAAGCTCGCGGGCAAGGGACTCGGCGATATCGCCGAGCTTGAGACTACCGACCAGAAGATTGCGGTCAATGAATACATGGCCCGGTTTCGGGCCGTTCAAGGCACATCGAAAATTCTGTTCCCCGAAATTCTGTTTGCGACGAACGATGCCTGGTCGGATGTAAGCGGAGTCAGCGGCGCGATGGGCTATCCGATCCTGCTGGAGGCATCCTATGGAAAAGGTGTGTTGTATGTACTCGCGATCCCGGACAATGTCGCGGATCTGTACCTGCTCCCCACGGAGGTGCTGGATCCGATCAAGCGTGTGATGTTGAAAGACAGCTGGATACGGACGGAAACGCCCGCGAAGATTGCTCTGTTTACGTACGACAACAAGACGGCCGTGATCGAATCGTTTCTGGATTCTTCCGAGCTGGTCACGATGGTCACAGACAAGAGCATCACGAAGCTTCAGGAGTTCGAATCGGGGCGCGTGTTGAACGGCGAACCGCGCGGGAACGAAATGGTGTTCCATACCTTCCTGCAGCCGCACCGGTTCCAGGTGTTTTCGGCGCAGTAAGCGGGCGGACGGCGCAATCGGGGAGATCCTAACAGAAGGTCCGGTAAACTGTTGATTGATTCGCAGTTTATTACTCCTCTTACTTAGTGCTTCGTTTGCGGCGACGGCGTCGGATCAGCGCGGTGTGCTCGATCCGGAATTCGCAAAGATCCCGTTCGATCAGTGGCTCGGCGAGCACGAACAGGCGCACTTCCACTGGGCGCTGAACGTTCCACACGCCGTTCTCTCTTTCCACCAGCGGCTTATAGGCCGAATCGAAGTCCGGTTAGATGGAAAAGATCTGGATAGCAGACGCGGCGACGGCCAGTTGATGTTCCTGATCCAGATCATGGATGGCGAGGGAACCCGCTATCAGGACCATGGGAGTTTAGACTTAAGCAAACTCAACGACAACATCAAAGCGGCGAACGTGGACTATTCACAGGGAGTGTTCCTGCTGCCGGGAGAATACCGGCTGGCCGTGGCGATTCTTGATAAGGCCACCGGCGAGCACAGCACCCATCAGGTGTCCTTTAAGGTAGCGGCCCCGCACGATTTTCTGCTGGACGCGTGGCGAGAACTGCCTGTTGTTGAATATATCGGCAAAGCGGAATCGCCCGACAGCTGGTATCTGCCCGACATGCGTGGCCGATTGCAATGGGCCGCTTCCGTGCATTCCCCGGCGAGGCTCAACGTGATCCTCAATGTCGACACCTCCGAGCCGACGACGGGTTTGCATCCAACCCGCGCGGCTCCCAGCAGCGGCCTGGCGGCGCTGCTTCCGACACTCAAAGCGATCTCGCAGAGCGGGTCGTCTTCGATTTCGGAGCAAGTCGAGTTGCTGGACATCGCCCGCCGGCGCGCGGTCTATCGTCAAGACGACGTGCATGACCTGGACTGGCCTCGCCTGAAGGCAGCTTTGGGAGGAGCGGATACCGCGTCCATCGACGTTCACACGCTGTCCGAACGGCATCACGATGCTCAGTTCTTTGTCTCGCAGGTGCGCAGCCTGCTTCGTGCGTCGGACAAGCCCAGCGTGCTTGTGGTGCTGACACAGCCGGTAGGATTCGAATCGGGCGAGGATCTGGAGCCGATTTCGCTGGAGGCACTGCCGGGGTGCCGCGTGATCTATATCCGTTATCACGCTCCGGCGGAGCACGTGAGTCCTTTTGATCAACAGATGCGAGGGCGGGGCCGCGGCGGGCGCATGGGCGGCCCGATGAACACCGGCACGATCAGCCATATTCGGCCGCAAGAGGTCCCCGACCAACTGGCGGGCACGCTCAAGCCGCTTAGCCCGAAGGTGATTGATGTGGACTCGCCGGAGCAGATGACGAAGGCGTTGGCCGAGATATTGAAAGCGCTGGGGACGCAATAAGGACGGTCTTGCCATTGGTGCTCAATGAAGAGTTGCGTCGGGAACTGCTGGACATGCGAGCCGAAGATCTGCGAGTGCGCCAGGAACTGGTGGAATCCGGCGAACTTGGAGGTAGTTATGTTCCGCGGATGGAAGCGGTGCACATCCATAACGCCGCCCGGCTCAGAGAACTGATTGCGCTCCATGATTGGCCTGACGAAGCAACTGCGGGAAAGGATGGAGCCGAAGCGGCATGGTTTATCGTTCAGCACGCTATCGGCGAACCGGAGTTTCAGCGGGAAATGTTGCGCCTGCTGCAGACTTGCGCGGATGCGAAGCGCGTCCCGGCTTGGCATGCCGCCTACCTGGAAGATCGGATCGCGATGCAGGAGGGCAGACCGCAGCGCTACGGCACGCAATGGATGGACGACCCGCGTGACGGTCGAACTCGACCGTGGACCCTGGCGCAGCCGGACCGTGTAAACGAGTTACGCGCAGCGGTGGGCCTAAAGCCGTTACACGCAGTTCCGGAGCCTGGCCCGGAGCTTGCGCCTGAGGAACAGAGAAAGATCGCGGACACTCAGCGCTGGTGGGAGCAGTGGCTGGCAGACAAGGGATGGCGGCGTCACCTCAGTGACTGAACCTCACTTGTTCCCAAAACGCTTTGTCCAGCGTGCTTGTTCAGTGCTGGCTCTGGAGGCTCCCTCCTGCTCCGGTTCTGCTCCGAGAACACGCTGCCGCATGACGACATATAATCTCCACCATGCAGCAACCAGGTAGCGAAGACTTTGTGGGATTACGAGACGGGTGGTGGAAATCGATTCTTCGGGACGTCCAATTCTGGGTACCGGTCACCGTTCTCGTGATCGGATTGGTGTTGCTGAAGGTCGCCCAATGAGTGCGGACGGGACTGTTGCGAGCGGTGCGATTGATAAGACTCTGCCGGACCGGTCACGACAGCGACTGCTGCACCGGCTCGGCATCTTTTGCGGGTTCGCGGCGGCGATCTGGCTGGCGGGAGCCGAGGCGCCCACCAAGCTGGTGACGGTTGCCGTTTCGCCCATGGTGATCTCCTTCATGATGGTGCTGGGCGCGTTTGTCTCACGCTGGAGCCTGCCCGCGCTGATTCGTGGAACCGGCGACACCTTTCGCGATACCCGGCATGTGCCGCACCTGGTGTTGTGGGGCGTGCTGGCCGGATGCCTGTGGGCAGTCGGGAACACGTTGACGATTTTCGCGGTGCGCGATATCGGACTGAGCCTTGCGTTCCCGCTCTGGAATTCGAACAGCCTGATCGGCATTCTTTGGGGAACGCTGTTGTTCAAAGAATTGCATCGGGCCGGCTGGCTGCGAAAGGTGGGCGTGGTGGGCGGCGCGGTGGTCATTTTCATCGGCGCCATCTTTATCTCGGCGGCATCCACGTCGGAGGCTGGTCATGGAAACGCTCTGCACGGGATTGCCGCGGCAGTGGGCGCCGGGCTGATGTTCGGGACCATGTACATCCCGTATCGAAAGGCCTACATCACCGGGATGAATCCGCTGACGTTTCTCACCTTCTTCACGTTTGGCGAGATGACCATGATGACCGTGGTAGCGCTGATCTACACGGGCGGCGCGGGACCGTTCTGGCATGAGCTGGTCGCGAACCGCGCAATTTTGCTGTGGCCGGCGCTGGGCGGCTTCATGTGGGTGGTGGGCGATCTTTTCCAGAACTACGCGGCCAAGTACGTGGGGATCAGCCGTGGGATTCCGCTCTCGAATACCAACCAGCTGTGGGGATTGCTGCTGGGGCTGCTGGTGTTTCGCGAATTGCAAGGATTGACGGCGAACACTTATCTGCAAGTCATCGGCGGGTCCGTGATGATGGCGCTGGGCGCGCTCGCGATCTCAACCAGCTCGGCTTCCGAGGACGAATATGCGAGTTGGAAACGGGCGGCGCAGCGCGAGACCGACCTCTACGGGATCAATCCGGTGTATGTGGCGGCGCGCATGGAGGGCCGTGACATCAGCAGGAACGAGGTCCGCCGAAGCTGGGTGGATTGGGTCTTGATTGCCACTGCGACGATGATCTTCGTGGGATTAGGCGCACTGGCACAAGTGCCGCACATGGAGATCCGGATGGGATGGCTGGCGGTGTTCGCAGCGATGATGGCCGCGGTGCTGGTAGCGGGCGGCGTCACGCTGTGGCGGGTGACGAAGTTTACGTAATGGCCGTGCTGATAAGCCGGGCTTGATCGGCAGGCTTTCCGGGCGCAACTGTCGATGCGCCGTCTTATCGCGTGACGCGTCCCAGTATCATCGGCCGGCTTGCGCGGGCGCCAAAGCCGCTCCTGTCGATCGACGGGTCGGATCCATCCGGCGGCGGGCCGATGGCCGGGCGCGGCTTATCAGAAGCGCTGGGCGGACTAAAAAGCCCCCCGGGGAGTTGAGGTGCGCTCTTCTGTAGCTCTATGTGGTCGCCGTTCACAGTGCCCGTGTAGGTCGTGCCGCCGGCCCGGAATGAGATCTTTCCATCATGGATGGAGCCGTCTTCAATCGCGTTCGTGCCGCCGCCTCCGAAGAAGCCGCCGGGGGCCTCCACCTTACCCGTGATCACGCTCCCGTTTTGACGGAGGGTGAAGACCGTGTCGTTCCCGCCGCCAAACAGCGCGGCCATCATGTCCGAGCTTGCCTCGGCGGGAGCCGGCCTCCACAGCCCCGTGATCCCTGTGCCCGTCGGGACCTCGCGTTCCCAGACAGCAATCTGAGGACGCAGCTTCACCGCTTTGCTCGCTATCGCGACGGACGCAGATTTGAGACCCGGCGAACTGGCCTCAATGGTGATTGGACCAGGCTGTTTGGTGGATTGCACCATCGCCATGCAAAGTCCGGAGAAAGCCTTGCGGGCGGACCCTATGTCCGACTCGTGGCTGGTCGGGTCACCGTTGCCGACTCCGATCACCGCTCCTGCGCCCGTCACCTGGAACGTGACTTCGTTATCGGTGATGGGCACGATCCGCCCCGCCGCGTCCTGGACTTCCACCGCGAACATGGCAACGTCCTCGCCGTCGGCTGAGATCTCCTGCCGGTCCGCGCGCATGACGAGCCGGGCCGGCGCTCCGGTTGTTTCTCGCTTCACTAGCAGTGCCTGCCCGTTTTTAGAGCCTCGCGCTTCAATCGCTCCCGGAGCGCAAACCACGTTCCAGGCCAGGTGCGAATCCTTCGGCATGTCCTTGGCGCCCAAGCTCTGGCCATTCAGGAACAACTCGACCCGGTCCATATTCGAATAGACCCAAACGGCGATCTCTTTGCCTTCGAATCCGGGCCAGTTCCGGTGCGGGAACAGATGCAACACGGGCTTTGTCGTCCACCAACTCTGGTAATAGAAAAATGAATCTTTAGGGAAACCGCAGGTGTCGATGATGCCGTACTGCGAACCTGTGTTTGGCCATTGGTAGGGAGATGGCTCGCCGCGATAGTCGAAGCCGGTCCACACGAAGCCGCCTGCCAGCCAGCGCTTCGAATTGCAGAATCGCCACCAGCCTTCCGCGGAAGCACGCCCAGTCGTGGTGTAGGGGTCGTATGATCCGACGTACCCTTTCTGTTTGTCCGTTATATAGATGCCGCGGGTACCCACGGCACTGACGGTCTCCGTTCCGATCACCGGAATGGTGGGACTCGCCTTATGGAACTGGTCGGCCGCCGGGTCGGCGTAGTTGTAGCCCATCACATCGCAGACAACCAAGCCGCCTTTCCCGAGCGGGGTGAACGGCGGCGGTGCGATGCCCACGGGCCGCGAGCCGTCCTGTTCCATCGCTACCCGCTTCATGCCTGTTAGAATGCGCAGGCCGAATTCGGTGGCGGCCTGGCCTTCCTCATTCCCCATCGACCACAGGAACACGCTGGGATGATTCCGGTCGCGCCTCACCAAGTCCTCAAACTGCGCCAATCCTTCCGGATTCGACGACATCATTCGAGTCTCATCCATGACCAGCATTCCCAATTCGTCGCACGCGTCCAGAAACTCCGGCGTGGGCGGATTATGCGAAGTGCGATCGGCGTTGCAGCCCATCTCCTGCAGCTTCCGAACGCGGTAATACTGGACCGAATCCGGTAGTGCAACGCCCAAACCAGCATGATCCTGGTGATTGCAGGTGCCCTTCACTTTGACCGGCTTGCCGTTCAGCAAGAAGCCGTTCTCGGGATCGAATTTCAAAGAACGTATGCCGAAGCGCGTCTCGTACCGGTCGGTGATTGCGCCATCCGATTCAACCTCGGTCACAAGCTTGTATAGATTCCGGTCTTCGAGCGACCACAAGGCGGGCTGCTTCACTCGAAGCTGCTGATTGTAGCTGCGCTCTTGCCACTCGGGGATGGACATGGGCTGGGTCGCGCCTTTGGCCGCTTCGGTGCCGGAGGGGTCGAGCAGAGTCGAGATCACGCGAACGCTGCGCGCGCCCTTCGAGTGGTTCTCGACCTCGGTCCGGATGGAAACCGCCGCTTGACCTTCCTGCACTTCAGCGGTTGCCAACGTGCCCCATTTCTTCACATGCACGGGTGCCGTCTTCACCAGCCAAACGTGCCGGTAGATGCCGGCGCCTTCATAAAACCAGCCGTCACTCAGCGTCGCATCCACGCGGACCAGCAGCACGTTGGGACTCCCCGGGATCGCGAAGTCCGTCAGGTCGAAGCTGAACGGATCGTATCCGCCGCTGTGCTGTCCGATGTAGAAGCCGTTGAACACCACCATGCTTTCGCGATACGCGCCGTCGAACTCTACTGTGATGCGCTTGCCTGCATCCGAAGCCGGAAGCTCAAATACGCGCCGGTACCAGCCCACGCTGGTGTCCGGATACTTGCGGCCGAGCGGGTAGAAGCCTTTGCCGGAGAGGCCGGGGTCGTTTTGGAATGGCAGGCTGATGGCCCAGTCGTGGGGCAAGTCGACGGTTTTCCAATCGCTGTCGTCGAAGGTCAAACGGCTCGGTTCCAGAAAGTTGCCGGTCTTTTGAAATCCCCCATTGCCGCCGCCGCCGAAGCCAAAGTCCTTGGCGGGGTCGTCGGCGTTCCCGAAATGGAAGCGCCAACCGAAGTCGAGCAACGACCTTTCGCGTGCAGATTTGCCATCGACGTTTCGCTGGGCGCCGTCAGACTCCTGTGGTGATTCGGATGGAACCGCTCCGGAGAGCGCCGGCAGAGACCCAAATACGTTTGCGACGGGAAGCAGCGCTCCTGCTTTTAACGCATCACGACGTGACAGATACTTCACTGGTGACTCCTTTGCGCGATACCGCGATCGCGAAACGTCCGGGACGTTTTAACGGCCCCAGCCTATCACCTGCTTCACAACCGGTGTTTTCAGAGCACCCGCGCGCATGAGAGTCTGTGTGAAAACTCCGGGCCCGCGTGACAGTGGGCTGTGCTGCATTTTGGGAGAGGCTCGCTCTGTCCGCGCGGCGATGGAGCTAGGGTGACGAAATACGTGACGGTCGCCTTGGGAACAGAGGCGCCTGACCCGGGTCGGCTTTGCTCTGACAACCCACAGGCTGAAGGCCTGTGCCACGACGGAAAGTGCGTGTGAGTCAACCCTGGTTTTCATCGTTGGGGGTGAACACTCGGGCGCTGATGCTGAGGCCTGTGCCGGGAGTTGTCATACAGACTCGCCAGCAAACGGTTTTTTTCGGAGCTTCTACGCAACCTCCGCGGCCTGTTCCGGCCCGAACATTCCTTGCATGCCGGCAGAGATGGCCGCCTGGGCGCGAAGGCCGTCGCGGTGGGTGGATGGAAACGGCGCGCCGCTGCGGCAGCACTCGATAAAGGCGGCGAGCTCCGCTTTGTAGGCGGCGCCGAAGCGATCGGCAAATTCGGGCAGAGGCCGTTGGTAGTCGCGCATCGGGAAGCTTTTGAAGGCGAGCGGCTCGGTGCGGCCTCGGCGGCCATACGCCTCGACTGTGATGTTGGTCAACTTCTGATCGAAGTGGCCGACGTGAATCTGCCCTTCTTCGCCGAAAATGATGGTTTCGACGCGATAGCCGGAGACGTGATTGCGGCTGACCTGAACTTGCGCGAGCAGGTCTTCACCGAACCAGAGGTAGAGCAGGGCGTCGTCGAAATCTTCCAGGCAGGTGGTTAGGGCGTGGCTGTAGACCTTGGTGCCGACGGCCAGCGCCTTCGTCGGCGTGCGTCCTGTGAGCCAGAGAATTTCGTCGACGTTGTGTACCGACATGTCGGGCAGAATGCCGCCGCTCTTGTAGCCGTTGGGCGCGGGATTCGAATCTTCGAGGGCGGAATAGATTTTGAAGACGCGGCCAATGGCGCCGCTTTCCATGAGATCTTTGGCGTATTGCAGCGGCGCGTCGAAACGCCGCTGGAAGGCGAGCATCAATGCATGCGGGTGGTCGCGGTCCAACTCGGCCGCGAATTCGCGATCGCCTTCGAGCGTTCCGGTGAGCGGCTTCTCCACCAAGACGCGATAGCCGGCAGAGATGAGCGTGGCGGCGTGCTCTCGATGGTCCTCGGTCGGGGTGACAACCACGGCGGCCTGGCAGATTCGGGACTTCGCCAACTCGTCGACGGAGGGAAATACAGGAACGTTGCGCCCGGTCTCCGCAAGGAAACGCCGGGCGCGGGTGATGTCGGGTTCGGCCAAGGCGACCAGTTCGCAGGCCTGGGTATCGCGGGCCAGTTCGTGTACGTGGAGCGAGTGGATGGCGCCCATGCGGCCGAGGCCGGCCACCGCTATCTTGACGGGTTCATTCATGAGAAGTTTAAGAATACAATGAGCAAGGTTTCCATGAGGCCAATCCTGGACGCGAGCCGCCCGACGGCGGAGCCCGACACCGACGTCGAGACAACATCCGGCGGCGGCCCGTCCGGGCCGCGAATACGCTGCCCTCAATGCAAGTGGTCACCGCGCGGACACGAACTCTGGCAGTGCAAGTGCGGACATCGCTGGCACACTTTCGACACCGGCGGCGTCTGCCCGGCCTGCCTTTATCAGTGGCAGGTTACCCAGTGCTTTCAGTGCGTGCAATATTCCCCTCATTCCGACTGGTACGCGCAGGAGTGAGGCTGCCCGCACACCGTGGATGTGGCGAGACCGGTGTGGCGGGGAAGATAGTAGGCTATGGCTGATGGGCATTAGTTGGTTTTCGGATTGGCCGGCCGCAGTGCAAGGTGTGCTCGTCATCGCAGCTGCAATTCTGCTGGCCGAGCTTGCTCACCTCATTCTCTACACCGGCCTTAGACTGGCTCGCAAACGGCGGCCCAGTTTTGCGAGCGACGCTTTCAGCCGCTATACCTCAAAGCCCAGCCGGCCGCAGCTCATTCTGCTAAGTCTCACGATCGCTTTCGGGCGAGTTCGGTTTTCAGGATGGGCGGCGGAGCTGACGCGACATCTGCTGGCGGTCGCCTACATTGCAGCCCTTGGCTGGTTGACCATCGCGTTGATCGAGTTTGCCCACGCCTTGATCGTCCATCATCTTCCGGAAGACATTCAAGACAACGTTCGTGCACGCCAGATCCGAACGCAGGTGTACCTTCTCCGCCAAATGGCGATCGGGCTGATCGTCTTCATTGCGTTCGCTGCGATCATGATGACGTTTCCGTCGATTCGAGACCTCGGGGCGGGACTCTTTGCATCGGCTGGGGTGGCCGGCTTGGTCTTGGGAATGGCGGCCCGTCCCACACTGGGCAACTTGATTGCCGGCATTCAGATTGCGCTGACGCAGCCGATCCGGATCGATGATGGAGTCGTCGTCGAAGGAGAATTCGGCAGGGTGGTGGAAGTGAATACCACCTATGTTGTGATCCGCCTCTGGGATCTTCGTCACATGATCGTGCCCATCTCGCACTTTATCGAAAAGTCGTTTCAGAACTGGACACGGTATTCGTCCGATTTGATCGGGGCCGTGCTTCTGCAAACGGATTACACGGTCCCGATTGATCAGGTTCGAGAGCACTATAAGACCGTACTCGAATCTGCGCCTCTCTGGGATGGGAAGACCATGCTTGTCCAAGTGACCGATTCGAAAGCCAGCACGATTGAAATCAGGTTTTTGATGAGCGCGCGGAATCCATGGGAGACATACGATCTTCGCTGCTACGTTCGCGAAAGGATGCTGGGGTATCTGCAACGTGAACACCCCGCCTCGCTTCCCAAGATCCGTTCGGAAGTTGATCTCACCGGCGCGAACAGCCACGGTGGCTTCCCGGACAGAATGCGGAATTAACCGGGCCTGTATTCTCCGAGGAGCAAGGAAGGCGTCTGGTCTCGTGACTGGCAGCCCGCCGATGCTGTTACTGGGCCTCTGCCGATTCCGGCAAGATGACGATGTCAACCCTGCGATTCTCCGCGCGTCCCTCCTCGGTGTCGTTGGGGGCTTTCGGGCTATAAGCGCCCGGGCTCGCAATGGAAAGTCGAGATTCCGAAATCCCGTATTGCTTGGTCAGCAGTTCCAGCAGCTTGATGCTGCGGGCGGCCGCCAGCTCCCAATTGTTCTGGAAGCGAACACTATGGATGGGCACGGCATCGGCATGGCCGACCAGGGTGATTTTGTTGGGAATGACGCCCACCACGCCGGCCACCTGGGAGATGATCGGCAGGGCGCCCGGGCGAATGCGATCCTCGCCGGAAGGGAAGAGGATGGACTGCGGAAGACTAACAACCAATCCGCGATTCTCGATGCTCGGATTGATGCCGCGTTCCCGTAATGCTCTCTCGGCCGCGGTCAGCGCCGGGCTCAGTTTTTCTACCGCCGGTTTGGGGGACTGTGGCGCAGCCAGTTTAACCGGAGCGGTTTTCGCGATGGGAGCAGGAACCAGTTTCTGTTGAAAGGCCTGCGCCGCGAGGCCGACGAAAAGCACCAGCAGAATGGTGACAATGTCGCTGTAGCTGACCATCCACCTGCCGCCGGCTGCGTCGCCGGACTGCAGATACCTCGGTTTACGACCCATGAATAAGACTTCCGGCCCTGTTGCGAGCGTTGATTTCCAGCGATTCCAGAGGCTTTAGGCACGCCGCCGGGTTCGCGATAGAAGGTGGGTTGGGACAGGAACGCAGGAACCATGTCAGCCGCTGCCGAAGAGCCATGGGATGAACGCCCTCGATCACGGCGAGCACGCCTTCCATGATCAGTTCCTGCACTTCGAATGAGTCAGCGACCCTGGCGCGAATTCGGTTTGCGAGGGGAAGTAATACCAGATTCGCCAGAGTTAGCCCATAGATGGTGGAAACGAAGGCCGTGCCGATTCCACGACCGATGGACGCCACGTTTGAGAATTGGCGGAGTACATCGATCAGGCCAACCACCGTGCCGAGAATACCAATGGTGGGTGCGAACCCGCCTGCCACTTCCAGGATCTTCGCGTCCATTTCGCCCTGACGCTCTCGCAGACGGAGTTCGGCCTCAAGCAGGGCGCGTAGCTCCAGGCGATCCGGCACATCCAAGCCGAGCAAGATGGCATCGCGAAGCGGAACGGCGCTCGCTTTGTGGGCGAGTGGCTCAAGCGCCATAATCCCATCCCGCCGGGCAACACGGGCGTATTGAACAATCTCCTCGATGAGCGCTTGACGATCGATCTCTCGCGCGGAGAAGAGTTCCTTCACGCGCCGGGCCGAATCGAGCAGGGCATGGGAAGGCGTGGTGATCAGGATGACGCCAATGGTGCCTCCCAGAACGATCAGCGCACCCGCAGGCTGTAGGAAGTAGGAGAGGCCGATGGCTGTGGCCGAGATCCCGGCGATGGTCGCGCCGAACGCCAGCACGATGCCCATCACTAAGCCTCGGTCGATCCGGGCAGCTTTACGAGGCAGGACAGTCTGTGGCGGAACGCTCTGAATGTGCGAGAACGACGACGGCGCTTTGGGACGGATGCCGGAAGCCATTGCGGGTGTAGACAAGGTACCCTCCTTCCTGCGCAGGGTGCACTTGGCGTGCCAGTTCGAAGCATCGTCGTTGCAATGTGTTGAAGCGGCCGGAAGCCCGAAGCGCGACAAGAGATTGGCGGCGTGACCAATTCTCCGCATCGGAAGCTTCCTAGACCAAGCGCGGCAAAACCACACACCGTTCGGTTCCGCTGCGGGAACTGATCCAGAATAGGAATGTGCCTTCGTTTCGCATCCCGCCCATTGCCCTGGCCGTGGCTGCGTGCGCAGCGATGGGCATGGCCGCGCTAGCGCAGTGGGGCATCCCGCAATCGAACGACGAGGATGAACCACCCATCCCGCCGCGCGCCGCCGAGTTTCACTTTCTGAGGATGGAATACACCGATCTGCCCGAGTATCACCGCCGCTGGGGCCACCTTTCGAACAACGGCTTAGGCCCCGGCTGGTGGAACGTCGATGCGCCGGCGGCCGACAATCACTTTACAAAGGGTGTCCAGCGTTTGACCCGCATCGATACAGGCGATCCCCGGCATCTCCGCCTCACCGACAAGCATCTGTTCGACTATCCCTGGATTTACGCCACGCAGACCGGCTGGTGGGACCTCTCGGATTCCGAAGTGAGCCGGCTGCGGGAATACTTGCTGCGCGGAGGATTCCTGGTGGTGGATGATTTTTGGGGTCCGGGTCAATGGGATCTGTTCCGCCACACCATGGATCGCGTGCTGCCGAACCATCCCATCCTGGACATCGATCCGTCGGATTCCGTCATGCACGTTCTTTACGACATCGGCCCGAAGGATCTCACGTTTATCCCGGGTTCGCGCCACCTCCGGAGAATGGCCGATGGCAGCGTGTCCGTGGTTCAGCCGGAAGGGACGTCGCCTGCGTGGCGGGCCATCTACGACGACCGCAACAGAATGGTCGTGGCCATCAACTTCGACACCGACGTGGGCGACGCGTGGGAATTCGCCGATGTGCCCATTTACCCAGAGGCCATGACGGAGTTGGCGTACCGCTTCGGCATCAACTACATCGTTTACTCAATGACCCATTGACCCGTGCGTCATGGCACCTAACTCTACTGAGTTGCCTTCGTCCAACCTAGGTTAGCTTTACCGGTTCGATAGGAGAACGACATGCTTCAGGATCTGCGTTACGGCATGCGAATGATGGTTAAGCAGCCAGGCTTCAGCCTGATTGCGGTGCTCACCCTGGCGCTAGGAATTGGGGCGACCGCGGCCGTTTTCAGCTTGATTCAGGGCGTTTTGCTAACCCCGCCGCCCTACCGGGAACCGCAGCGTTTGGTGCTGATTCCGGCCGCGCGCTCCGACGGTAAGCAGGCCGGAGATCCGCGCGAATGGGCCGCTCTGCAATGGATGGAATGGCAGAAGGAGGCTAAGTCGTTTGAGGCCCTCGGCGCCTATTTCTGGTCATTCAACTTTCTCGTTTTGGCGGACGGCAGCGAATCGATCGAGGGAATGTATGTCACCAAGGACTATTTCCGGGCGACCGGACTCCAACCAATGCTGGGCCGATCGTTTGTGGAGTCCGAGACCGGAGCCAAGCCGGCTCCGGTGATCATCCTGGGCTATGGACTTTGGCAAAGCAAGTTCAACGGCGATCCCAATATCATCGGCAAAAAGATTCGCATGAGCCGCCAGGACACGCCGCCTACGGTGATCGGGGTGATGCCGCCCGGTGTTCGTTTTCTGCCGTCGCCCGGGGCTGCCAAAGAGCCCAACTACAACCTGAACGCATTGGTGGATTATTGGATTCCGGCGACGCCCGACCCGAAGGATCTGAAGGAGCCGTTCTGGAATGTGGTGGGACGATTGCGAAGCGGGGTGACGCCGGCCCAGGCTCAGGCGGAACTGACTGTCATCACCGCGAGAGAGGCTCGCGCCGACCAGGATTTTGAAGGCTTCGCTCCGCGCGTGCAACCGCTGGCCGGCGTGCTGAATAAGGATGGCGAACGCATCTTGCTGCCGCTGCTGGGTGCCGCTGCACTGGTGCTGTTGATAGCGTGCGGCAATGTTGCGGCGCTGCTGCTGGTACGCGGGCTTCAACGCCAGCAGGAGTATGCGGTGCGCAGCGCGCTGGGGATCGGCCGGGTGGCACTTTTGCGGCAAATATCGGCCGAGAGTCTGTTGCTGGCTCTTTTGGGAGGAGCGTTTGGTGCTGCCCTTGCGGTCGGCGTCGTCAGACTGTTCAAATTGATTGGCGGACACGCCATTCCACGTTTGGACTCTGTGACGACAGGTTGGCCCGTGCTGGCTTGCGGGCTCGCTTCAGCGGCCGTGGCCGCCGTTCTGGCGGGACTGATTCCTGCGTTGCGCGCCTCGTGGCTCGACACCATGCAGGTGCTCAAGAGCGCTGGGCCGAAGAGCAGCGCAGGACGCGGAGAACGCCGGCTGCTGCGTGGCGTCACCATGGTCCAGACGGCTCTCACGCTGGCGCTGCTGGTGGGCGCCGGGCTGCTGATCCGAACCATGGTTAATCTGTCGAGAGTGCAATCGGGGTATAACACCGGGCGCATCCTGACCATGAGCGTGACGGCCGTGGAGGGAGACTGGTCCGATTTTCATGTGCGGGCCTTGGAGCGCGTGTCCGCACTTCCCGGTGTGCAGGGCGCAGCCTTCGCCTGGGGCGTGCCGCTGACCGGGAATAACTGGCCGGCCCACCTGGAAATCGAAGGACAACCCGAGGTGAACAAGGAGAGCGACAAGATCGCCATGCCGCTGCGGGCGGTAACGCCGGGCTACTTCAAGCTGCTCGATCAGACTATCTCCGACGGCCGCGATTTCCGTTCCAGCGACAAGGGCAAAACACTCGACGTCGCCGTCGTCAATCAGGCTTTTGCGGATCGATATTTTCCGCAGGCCAATCCCATCGGCAAGAGGCTGTGGCTGGATGGGCGGCAGAAACCGGCCATGCAAATTGTGGGCGTGGTCACCAATACCCGCACCGACGACTTGACGCAGGCCGCGCAGCCCGAGGTTTATCTTTCGTTGTTCCAGGCGAACGCGTTTTCCAAGCACCTGGTTATCCGAACAACGGCGGACCCGCGAGCGCTGGTGGTAGCTGTTCACCGCGAGCTGCGGTCGGTTCTCCCCACCGTGGCAGTCGAAAACGTGATGACGCTGGAACAGATTCGTGACGACTCGCTGGCCTCGCGCACGTTTGCGATGCAGTTGCTGATTGGGTTTGCCGTGGTGGGGAGCGTGTTGACCCTGGTCGGCATTTACGGCGTTCTTTCTCTGTCCGTGGCGTCCCGGCGGCGCGAGCTTGCCATTCGCGCAGCGGTCGGCGCCCGGCAGCGAGACATTCGGAGCCTGGTTTTCGCCGAAGGCTTCCGGCTGATCGCGGGCGGAGTGCTTTCAGGGATCGCCGCGGCACTGCTGCTGTCGCGCGTCTTGCGGTCTTTCCTCTTTGAAGTCGAGCCCACCGACCCGCTTACGCTTATCTGTGTGGGATTGTTGTTCGCCGCCGTGGCACTATCAGCGTGCTGGGCGCCCACCCGCCGCGCTGCGAAGATCGATCCGCTGGAAGCTCTGCGGTACGAGTGAGGCTCGACCTAGGGCCTTTCGTGACCGAATCCGGCTCGGGCGTGCGGCTACGCGCGGCCAGCCTCTTTAGCTTCCCGTTCCGCTGCAGCGCGCCTTAGTCCCGGCACGATCATCGGCACCTGGGTCTGGTATCGCCGGTACGGTTCCCCGTGAAACGACACCAGATCCCGTTCTTCGAAGGCTATGCCGACGAAGATGTACCCGGTGGTGGCGATCGCGAAGAGCAGGTGGCCGGCGGTCATCAACGGCGTGAACCAGAATGCCATCAGAAAACCCAGGTAAATCGGGTGGCGGACCAGTTTGTAAAACAGAGGCGTGCGAAACCCTGGGTTCGTGTAGGCGTGGCCCTTGAAGTTCACATAAACCTGCTTCAAGCCGAAAAGGTCGAAGTGGCTGACCAGGAACGTGCTCAGCAGCACGACCAGCCAGCCTGCCAGGGAGAGCCCGCGCAGAAGCCATGCCACTCCCGCGGTTCCTGCCTGCCACACCTCGGAGGGAATCGGCACCCATTGCCAGAACAAGAGGTCCAGCAGTAGGCTCGCAATCAGTACATAGGTGCTGCGCTCGATCGCCTTTGGAACTATTCTGGTCCAGGTGCGCTTGAAGCCCTGACGTGCCATGACACTGTGCTGAATCGCAAACAACCCCAGCAGCAAAGCGTCGATCAGAATCGCTTGGGCTAGCGGCCTTTGGGCCCCGGTATCGATCGACTTGGGAACGGCAATGTTTCCGACAAATCCGATCGCATAGAGGAATGTGATGAAGAATATGACGTAAGAGACTACGCCATATAGGAAACCAATTGCTCTTCCCATTATCAAACCTCCTCAATAGCCGACGATTATAGGCCTCCCGGATTCCCGCCGCAACCGGGTGAATTGCGAGGTCAAATTAGAAGGAATGGTGTGACCGAAACCCGCTTCGTGCGTAAATGCTATATGCGATACGCCGCCGTTCTACTCCTCGCCCTAGCCGGCTGGGCAGGTGCTCAGCCCGCGATTCCAGCTACCCGTGCCGGTGCGGTCCTTCAAGCGTGGCTCGAAGCCTTCAACTCCGGTGATCGCGCCCGGGTGACGGCCTACTTAGCCAAGTACGAGCCGCGGGAGAAAGACCGCATTGATGGCACGCTCGAATTCCGCGAGCGCACCGGCGGCTTCACCATCACCCAGATCGAGAAAAGCGAGCCCCTCCATATCGAAGCTTTAGCCAAGGAACGCGAGGGCCAGGGCAACGCAGTGCGCATCACGCTGGATGTCGACGACTCGGAAACACCCACGGTGCAACAGTTCGCCATCCGTATTGTTCCGCCGGGACCTGGCAAGCCAGTAGCGCGCCTGGGCCTCAGCGAAGCCATCAAGGCTCTCGACGATCAGGCAACGGAATTGGCTGGTAAAGGCCAGTTTTCCGGTGCGGTCTTGATCGCCCGCGGCCCCAAGATCGTCTTCGACAAAGCTTATGGGTTAGCGGACCGCGAGAACCACGTCGCCGCCACCACAGACACGGAGTTCCGCATCGGGTCGATGAATAAGATGTTCACGGCCACGGCGATCTTGCAGCTGGTGGGCGCAGGCAAGATTGATCTCTCGGCGCCGCTCGGTCGCTATCTGCCGGATTATCCAAACAAGGACGTCGCCACCAAAGTGACCATACGCCATCTCCTCACTCACACCGGTGGCACCGGCGACATCTTTACGCCTGAGTATGAAAAGCACCGCCTCGAAATGCGCGAGCTCTCCGACTATCTCAAGCTGTATGGTTCGCGCGGGTTGGAGTTTGAGCCAGGGAAGCAGTGGTCCTATTCGAACTATGGGTTCATACTGCTCGGCGCGGTGATTGAGAAGGTCTCTGGCGTGTCGTATTACGACTATGTCCGCAAACACATTTTTGAGCCTGCCGGCATGCACTCCACGGACTCGCTGCCCGAGACGGACAAAGTAAGCTTGCGTTCGGTCGGATATATGGTCAAGGGTAAGTCGCAGGTCGCGAACACCGATACCCTGCCATGGCGCGGCACGTCGGCCGGCGGCGGGTATTCCACTGTCGGGGATCTGTTCCGGTTCGCGCAGGCCCTCTCCGCCGGAAAGCTCCTGAAGCCGGAGCTCTTTGCGGAGATGACCTCAAAACAGGCCAGCGGTCCGAACATGCCGCCCGACGCCGGCTATGGATTCGGGATGATGGTTTCTGAGGGACCACAGGGTAAGTGGTTCGGCCACGGGGGCGGTGCGCCCGGCATGAATGGAGAATTGCGCGTCTTTCCCCGGACCAAAACGGTGGTCGTCGTGCTAGCAAATCTCGATCCTCCCGCGGCCACGGAGCTTGCCCAGTTTTTCGAAGCGCGGATGCCGGTCGATTAAGGGGGGCTGGGGCCGGCGCCTGGGAGTAGACTTCGCGCCCTACGCCCCTGTAGTATTGCCGGTATGAGATCTGGCCAAGCTGCTCCCAAGAACACGGACGAATATCTCGCCCGCGTCCCCGAGCCCGCTCGCACCACACTGTCCAAGATGCGCGCGACCATCCAATCCGTCGTGCCGGCGGAGACCACGGAGGCCATCGGCTACGGGATGCCGACTTTCCGTTACAAAGGGGCGCTGGTGGCCTTCGGTGCGTTTTCGAATCACTGCAGCTTCTTCCCCATGAGCGCGGCGCTCATTGACCAGTTCAAAGACGATCTTTTGAACTATGAGACGGCAAAGGGCACCATCCGATTCCCGCTAGATAAGCCGTTGCCAACCGCGCTTGTCAAGAAGTTCGTTAAAGCGCGGATCGCGCAGAACGAACAGAAAAAACGCTGACTGAGCGCTTCGGGGCTTGCTTATTGACTGCGTGCGATAGCATGCGGGTGATGAAAGTCCTTGTTGCTTTCGCGCTCTTCGCGGCGACTGCTTTCGCCGCGTCACCCACCACAGATATAAAGGTGGATCAAGTTGGTTATCTTCCATCGGCGCCCAAGATCGCGCTGGTAGCTACCGCAACGCCGGCTACTGAGTTCACAATCCGCCGATCTTCCGACGACTCGGTGGTGCTACGCGGTAAACTCTCGCCGCCCGCGGCCGATGCTGATTCCGGGGATCACGTACAAACTGCCGATTTCTCCTCCGTGCATGATCCCGGCCGGTACTATCTCGACGTCGCCAACGTGGGCCGTAGCTGGAACTTCCAGATCGCGCCGGACGTTTACGCCCGCGCCTTCTATCTGGCGATGCGATCGTACTATGGCCAGCGCTGCGGCACGGCAGTCGACTTAGGCCCCGAGTTTCCCGGTTACAAACACGCCGCGTGTCATCTCGATGGGCAATATCACGCAACCTCCGGCGAAACGGGCCCGCATCCGCACGACGGAAAAGGCTGGCACGATGCCGGCGACTATGGCCGTTACGTGGTGAACTCCGGCATCTCGACCGGAACGCTGCTGTGGACCTATGAACTCTTCGGCGCGCGAATCCAGAAGAAGACGTTGAACCTCCCTGAATCGGGCAACGGTACGCCGGATATTCTCAACGAGATCCGCTGGAATCTCGATTGGATGCTCTCCATGCAGGCCGCCGATGGCGGTGTCTGGCACAAGCAGACCAGCGAGCACTTTTGCGCCTTCATTATGCCGGAGGACGACGAACTCACCAGTTACGTGATCGGCACCGGAGCCGAGCCGTTCAAGAGTTCCTGTGCGACCGGTGATTTCGCAGCTGTCATGGCCATCGCCGCGCGCGTGTATCGACCTTTCGATCCGAGCTTCTCCAACACGGCGCTCGCAGCCGCCAAGCGGGCATGGGCGTGGCTGGAGAAGAATCCCGCAGTCCTCTTCCACAACCCAAAGAGCATCTTGACCGGCGATTACGGCGACCGCGATTGCTCCGACGAACTCTTCTGGGCCTCTGCCGAACTCTGGCGAACAACGGGCGAGACGGCCTATGAGCAATACTTCACAGCGCACGCGCCCGGATTCCTGCGCAGCATCGGCCCGTCGAACCCTCCGAACTGGGGCAACGTCGCCGCGCTCGGGTTATGGACCTATGCGCTGTCTGGTGTAAAGACGCCGCTCGCGGACGAAATCCGCTCGACCTCCGTTGAAGCGGCCGATGCCCTGGTTGAGCGCACCAGTCAGAGTCCCTATCACCACGACATGACCACCAAAGACTACATCTGGGGTTCTAATAGTAACGCCGCCAACTATGGTCTTCAGCTACTGGTGGCGAACGCGCTGCACCCTGATCCACGCTTTGTCGACGCGGCCGCTGAAAACCTCCACTATATTCTTGGCCGCAACACGTTCTCGCTTTCATTTGTCACCCAGGTGGGCGAGCATCCCTTCCAGCATCCGCACCACCGCCCCAGCGCTTCCGGCGGACTCGCCCAACCTTGGCCCGGCCTCATGAGCGGCGGGCCGAATCATGCCAAACAGGATTCGGAAATGCGAACCATGCCCGACCTTCCGCCCGCCAAAATGTATCTCGATCGCACCGCATCCTACGCATCCAATGAAATCGCCATCAACTGGAACGCGCCGCTGGTGTTCCTTCTGGCCGGTCTGTTGCCAGCGCAATAGCGGCGAGGCCGGTTCTCAATTTCGCGCTGTGGGATTCTCAAGACAGTAAGCGCATGCCCAAACCTGATTGCCCACTCTGCCGTGGCGCCGGCTGGACCATCTCCGAACGCGACGGCATTGAAGTCGCCACTCGATGTACTTGTGTTGCTGAACAACAAACCGAGATGCTCGAAGAGAACGCCCAGATTCCCCTGAACTATGCGCAGGCTTCGTTTGAGAACTTCCGTTTGCCACAGGACAACCCGACCGCGCAGCGTGGGCTGGCTGACGTCATGCTCGCCGTGAGCGCTTACACCCGCAACTATCCAAGCACTCCGAAACCCGGTCTGTTGCTGGTCGGCCCTCCCGGTACCGGCAAGACCCACCTGGCGGTGGCCGCCCTGCGTCTTCTGTTGGCGCAAGGTCATCCGGGCGTGTTCTTCGACTACCAGAATCTGTTAGAGCGCATCCGTTCGAGCTACGACCAGACCCTCGGCGCCAGCAACAAAGAAGCCTATCGCAATGCGCTCGACACCGAGATCCTGGTGCTCGACGACCTAGGCGCGCATCGCGTAACAGATTGGGTGGAAGATACGGTGACCGCGCTGATCACGCATCGCTACAACAACCGCAAGCCGCTCATCGCGACCACGAACCTGGTCGATCCGGAGATCACCGGCTCCGTGATCGAGAAGTCGGCTCTGGCCAGCTCGCACACCTACAAAACCTCGCTCGAAGAGCGCATCGGCGAGCGGGCGCGGTCTCGCCTCTTCGAGATGTGCAAGGTGGTGCGCATGCCCAATGTTGAGGATTACCGCATCAAGCGGATGAAGTAGGCTGCGGTTCACCCCGGTCGATGGAATATGCTGTTTCAGGAAGATTCCATATGACCCGCCGGCTTCTGCTCGTTTCTTTACTGACATTCGCCTTCGCTCTTTCCGCGCAAGGCCCACCATCCGATGCCATCACCGTGGAGAAAGGCGTCGCCGTGAAGATGCGCGATGGCGTAACGCTTCGCGCGGACATCTATCGTCCGAAGGCCGACGGTAAGTATCCGACGCTGTTGCAGCGAACCCCTTATAACAAGGACGGTGGTGTCGAATTCGGCATACGGGCCGCTGGTCAAGGTTACGTGGCCATCGTTCAGGATGTCCGGGGCCGCTACACGTCGGAAGGCGAATGGTACCCGTTCCTGAATGAATCAAACGACGGCTACGACACGGTGGAGTGGGCCGCGTCGCTGCCTTATTCCAACGGCAAGGTGGGCATGTGGGGTGGATCGTATGTCGGCGCCACCCAGATGCTCGCCGCCATTGCTCACCCACCGCATCTCGCCGGTATTTGTCCGGTCGTTACAGCCAGCAACTATCACGAGAACTGGACCTATCAAGGTGGTGCGTTCGAACAGTGGTTCAACGAATCCTGGACTTCCGGATTGGCACAAGACACATTGAACCGAACCGTCCAGCACGCCACCAACGCGCTGAAGGGCGCTTCGGTCTTACCGCTGACTAACTATCCGTTATTCAATTTTATGGTTGAGCCGAGTAAGTCCGACCTGACCCACATGCTTGCGCCATATTTTCTCGACTGGATCGCCCATCCCAACTTCGACAGCTATTGGAGGCGCTGGTCAATTGAAGATCACTTCAGCGACATACAGGTTCCCGTGCTCTCGGTTGCGGCGTGGTACGACATCTTCCAGGGCGGCTCGCTGCGAAACTACATGGGCCTCAAACAGCATGCGGGCAACGAAGCGGCACGGAAAGGCCAGCGGCTGCTGGTGATCATCGGCGGCCATGCCGGCGGCGGCCGCACCATTGGCGAGGTGGATTTCGGCGCTGCTGCTGCAGATTTTGACGAGACAACGGTCGCATTGCGTTGGTACGATTACCTCCTAAAGGGTGTCAAGAACGAGTATGCCGGCCCGCCTGTGAAGCTGTTTGTGATGGGCGCGAATGAGTGGCGCACCGAGGAGGATTGGCCGCTGGCACGGGCTACCGCGACTAAGTACTTCCTGCACTCGCAAGGCAAAGCCAACTCGCTGCGCGGCGATGGCACCCTCTCTGAGAACGCTGCGGCGTCCGAGCCGGCCGATCAGTATGTCTACGATCCGTCAAACCCGGTGCCCACCACCGGCGGTCCGCTCTGTTGCGACGGAACACATCTACCCGGCGGGCCGAAGGATCAGCGTGCCGTGGAGGCGCGCGACGACGTGCTGATTTACTCCACCGGTCCGCTGGCACGGGATATGGAAGTTACCGGGCCCGTCAGCCTGACCATCTATGCGAAGTCCAGCGCCGTTGACACCGACTTCACCGCGAAACTGGTCGATGTGTGGCCGAATGGCTTCGCCCAAAACCTGACCGAAGGCATCCTGCGCGCCCGCTATCGCAATTCTCAGGAGAAGCCGGAACTGATCAACCCGGGCGAGATCTATCCGCTGACCATCGATCTCTGGTCCACCAGTAACGTATTCAAGCAGGGCCACAAGCTGCTGTTGGAAGTCTCCAGCAGCAACTTTCCCCGCTTCGACCGGAATTTGAACACCGGCGAGACGAATCAGTCGTCGGCACGCATGGTAAGTGCCACCAACGCCATCTATCACGATGCCCAGCATCCGTCCGCGCTGCTGCTGCCGGTGATTCCGAAACGTTAAGGACGCGTGTGGGGCAGTATGTAATCCCTTGGCCTCACGGTAAAATCGAGTCGGCAAGGCCTCATGCCGGCAAACGGATCGGAACACGACGCGCCTCTTTTTCCGGACGATCCGCCCGTGCCTCCGGTGGTGATCAACCTGGAACCGCGCCGGCGGTACATCTGGGGGCACCATATTCGGTTGGGCGAATATCTGCTACGCCGCAGCAGCTATTCCTTTGCGGTTGTATCCTCACGAGATTCTGCCGCTCAAAATTCTGCTGCTGCTGCTGATTGCGCTGGGCGGCTACTTGATCATCACGCGAAAAACGCTGGCGCTGGTCTACCTCGGCCTCATGTTCCTCTGGGAGTTCGTGCGCTCGTTCTTCTCGCTACCAACCACTATCACCACCTGGAATGACGGCGACTGGCAATATGTCGCACGCCTCGGATTCGTTGGTTGCAACGTATTGTATTTCTGGCGCCGGCGCCGGGAGTTTTACTGGAAACTACGAGCTGATTACTCGGGGCCGCGCGATACGCCTGCGTTGCCGTAAGTACCAAACGACGGTTCTGGTATTTTTCGCGACCGAAAGAGTACCGGAAGGGTACTGACCCGCCTGCGCCGCTCTGCTATGCTGACGGGCACTGATCGGTGCAATGTCTGCCCTCCCGAAATCTCTCTCACGAATCTGTGTTGCGCTGGGTTCTGCCTCGCCTGCCGGGCTCGCCGCCGCGGCCGAACGCGAGTACAAAGATGGAAACACCTTTCTGGAGTTCCGCCTCGATTACCTGCCTAACCCGGAGAGCGGCATCGCGCTGATCGAGAAATTTGTCAAGACCAGGCCGGAGGTCCATGTGCTGGCGACCTGCCGGCTGCACAGCCACAGCGGGCATTTCAAGGGCAGCATTGACCAGCAGACGCGGTTGCTTGCCAAGGCGGCAGCGGCCGGTGCCTTTGCCATCGACTTGGAAATTGAGAGCGCAGAATCCGCCGTGCCTGCGGTAGAGTCACTGCGCGAGCACACGCCCGTTATCGTTTCTTATCACAACTTCGACAGCACGCCGTCGCTCGATCCGGTGCTGCGCCGATTGATGCGGGTTCGCGCCGATGCCTACAAGCTGGCTACGCTGGCGCGCAAGCCGACTGACTCGCTGCGGGTGGTCGAGTTATTGAAGCACTATCACAAGAAAGAACATCACCAGGTTCCACTGATAGCGTTCACCATGTCGGAGCAGGGAATTTGCACTCGCGTTCTCTCCCCGGGACTCGGCGGCCTGTTCACGTATGCCGCGCCTGCCGACGCGGAAGGAACCGCGCCGGGTCAGGTTCCGGCGCGCATCATGAAGGGCCTCTACCGGATTGACAAGCTCACCCGGGAGAGCCGTGTCTATGGTGTGATTGCCGATCCGATTGGCCACTCCAAGTCACCGCAGGTCCACAACCGCGCGTTGCAAGCCCGCAGGATCGATGCTGTGTATCTTCCTTTCCATGTAACCCAGGCGCAACTGGGCGACTTCATGAAACTGGCCGCTAAGTTGCCGGTAGCGGGATTCAGCGTGACCATCCCGCACAAGCAGAAGATCCTGCGCTATCTCGACCATGTGGAGCCGCTGGCGAAGCGAATTGGCGCGGTGAACACCGTATGGCGGAAAGCCGGAAGATGGCGAGGGACTAACACCGATGTCGATGGCGTTCTAAAGCCGCTGAGTAAGCACT
Source organism: uncultured Acidobacteriaceae bacterium (assembly GCA_963740005.1). GTDB lineage: Bacteria > Acidobacteriota > Terriglobia > Bryobacterales > Bryobacteraceae > CAJCIT01. The sequence goes on from CAVUCO010000021.1 coordinate 44,927, forward strand.
TTCGGCTGGCCCACGCCACCGTGCTGGTGGTGGGTTACGGCGGAGCTGCCCGTGCCGCCGCCTTTGCATTGCGTGATGCAGGCGCGGAAGTAACCGTCACTGGCCGCGACCTTCGCCGCGCCTCGGCCCTGGCGAAAGCAGTGAATGCGAAAGTCCTTTCGCTCGAGCAAGCTTCAAGTGCGGCTTATGACGCTCTGGTTCAGGCGACGCCCGTGGGCATGCATCCCAAGATCGACGAGAGCCTGTTTCCCGACAGCATTCCGGCGGACGTCGTGTTCGACATGATCTACAACCCCCACGAGACCCGCCTGCTCAAACACGCGCGCGAACAGGGCTGCGAAGTGATACACGGAGCCGACATGTTTCTGGAGCAGGCCGCGCAACAATTTGAGATCTGGTCGGGAGAAACGGCGCCGCGCGAGGTAATGCAGAAGGCGCTCGAGGCTGGGTGACCCGATTTTAATCCGGTCGACGCCTATAATGTCTCAATGGCTTCCGACGAGTTGTCTCGCCCCTCTTTGACGCGGCGCCAACTGGCGTTTCTGGTAGGAGCCGTGCCGGTAGCCGCGCGGGCCGCGAGTGCCTCCACCCAATCGCCGGCCGCCCAGCCCCAGCAGACCGCTGCCAGTCCCGCCCCTCCAGATGCCAGGGTCAAGGCCCAGGACGATGTCCGAAAAAACAGCGATCGTCTCCGCCAGATCGAGTTGGACACGGACCTGGAACCAGCCTTCATGTTCCGCCCATAAGCCGACACCATGAATCGCCCGAAACCTGTCGCCGCCCAGGATATTCACTTTGCCACCGTCACCGAACTCAGCCAGAAATTGCGAGCCCGCGAGGTATCGTCCGAGGAATTGACGAAGACTTTCTGCGACCGTTTGGAACAACTGGGTCCCACTTACAATGCACTGGCCTGCCTGCTGCGCAAGGACGCGATCAAGGCCTCCAAAGATGTCGACGGCGACCTGAAGCGGCAGCGCTATCGCAGCATGATCCAAGGCATTCCCTTCGGAGCCAAAGATCTCTTAAGTGTGGCCAAGTACCCCACCACCTGGGGCGCCAAGCCTTATCAGGATCAGGTTTTCGATTACGACGCGACCGCCATCAAGCGCTTGAAGGGCAAAGGCGGCCTCTGCGTAGCCAAGTTGTCGATGGTGGAACTGGCCGGCGGGGGAGGCTACAACTCGGCCGCTGCCTCGCTACAAGGGCCCGGCTTGAATCCCTGGAACAAGGAGTATTGGTCGGGCGGATCTTCGAGTGGGTCGGGTGCGGCCGTGGCCGCCGGGTTGGTGCCTTACGCCTTGGGTTCGGAGACGTCGGGGTCGATTCTCACGCCGGCTGCCTATTGCGGCGTCACGGGCTTGCGGCCGACGTATGGCTTGGTAAGCCGCTATGGGGCCATGGCGCTCTCGTGGACACTAGACAAGATCGGGGTGCTGGCGCGATGCGCCGACGATTGCGGCCACGTGCTGCAGGCCATGGCCGGAGGCGACACCCAGGACCCCGGATCGGCCGGCAAAAGCTTCTACTTCTTTCCCCAGTACGCCCGCAAAACCAGCGACCTGAAGTTCGGTTACTCGCCGCTCGATTTCAACGATCTGTTGGAACCGCCCTACCGCCCGGTATTTGCAAAGGCGCTGGAGGTGGTCAAGTCACTGGGCGCGCAGTTGACCGAGACCGTATGGCCGGACTTTCCGTATGGGCCGGTGATCGGCACCATTATCGATTCCGATGCGGCATCCATCTTTGAGACGTTGATCCGAAGCGGACGAGTGGATCAACTCGCCGATCAGGAGCAGATCAACGGTTTGAAGGCCGCCATGAACTACTCGGCCATCGACTACCTGAAAGCCATGCGAGTGCGGCGCCAGATCCAGGCGGCGTTCCGCGAGATGTTCGTTAGTATTGATATCTTGATTGCGCCGACGCGGAAGACGATTGCCGATCTCGCCAATGTGCCGTTCGATCAGCAGCATCCCGAGAAGCAACCGCCGGAGCAGCCCCGGGGGTTCTACGGCCTGGTCCCCGCCACGAATTTGACTGGCTTCCCTGCGCTATCGCTCCCTTGTGGTTTCGTGAATGGCATGCCGGTGGGAATACAGCTGGTCGGAAATCAATACTCGGAGAATACGTTGCTCTCGATCGGCCGCGAATTTCAGAAAGTTACAGATTTTCACAAGCAGCGGCCACCCGGTGTGTAACTGGTTACTGGTAAGAAACTCCGGCACAGAACCGCGCGCGTAAGCAAGCGGATTTTAACTGTGTCATGAGTAAAAGAGAATAAACCTATGTCGACAAAACTATTCAGTGTTCTATTACTAACTACCGCTGCCGCCTTTGCTGCCGGCCCTCCCGCCGTGACCTACTACTCAGCCGCCGAACTGCAGCAAATGGGACAGAAGCTGGGCGCCAAAGTGAATCAGGCCAAGTTTGCCAGCGAGAACCTCGAGAAGTACACCCACAGCTACACCATGCTGGCCCATCGCGAGGGAACCGGGTCCGCGGAAGTGCATGAGCGCGAGGCAGACCTGTTCCTGGTGGTCGCCGGCGACGCGACCCTCGTCACGGGTGGAAAGATGGTGAAGCCGCACACCGAGAAGCCCGGCGAGATCCGCGGCGAATCGATTGAGGGCGGCCAGCGCCAGAAGCTGAGCGCCGGAGACGTTGTCCACATTTCGCCCAACGTCCCGCACCAGTTGTTGATCGAAAGCGGGAAACCCTTCACGTACTTCGTCATGAAGGTCTCGGATTAGAAACCTGACATAGGACCGCGCGGAAACTCCAGCACAGAACCGCGCGCGTGAGCAAGCGGATTCCTTCGACGCCGTGACTCGCGAGCAAGCCGCCGTGACCGACAAGCGTTCCGAGGCGCGACCGTAACGAAGCGCTCACCCGAGGCCTCCTCAACCCATCCGCCTTCATCCGCACCGAACATTCTTCTCATGTCCCTCACTCGTGCCAAACTCGTACTCGGACCCCGGATTCACGCCTGATGCTCCTGCCGCTCCTCGTCACCCTATTCGCATACGCCGGCGTGATCACGGGCGTGTTTCTCGGCACGTCGCGCCATCTATCGCCGCAAGTCGTGGCCATTGGCGGCGGTCTCCTGTTTGGCACCTCGTTGTTCTGGGTGTTTCCGGAGATGGTGGGAAATGCCGGCTGGCTTTATTCGGTCCTTTTGCTGGCGGCCGGCGTCAGCGTGCTGTGGCTGGTCGACACCTTCTTTTTCTCCATCTGCCCCAGTTGTTCCCACACCCACGATCATCACGATTGCCATCAGCCGCCGCTGCACGGCTTTGCGGCTCCGCTGCTGGTCGCCACCGCCATCCATAGCTTCCTGGATGGATGGAGCGTGCGCCTGCTCGCGGGCGATTCGCTGGCATCCTGGGCGGCTCCGGCCGGTCTGGCGCTGCACAAAATTCCGGAGGGCCTGGCGATCGGGCTCATCACTCGCAAAAGCTTGTCATCGGCCTGGAAGGCGGCGCTGGCTGCCATGCTGGTGGAATCCTGCACCCTGCTGGGCGCGTGGATCGAGCCCGCTGCCAACCGCGCCGGCGCGCTGCAATTTGGGACCCTCTGGACCAGCTGTGTTCTCGGTCTGGTGGCGGGCAGCTTCCTGTTTCTGGGCTATCACACCATTCACCGCGGCCGCCACGAATCCGGCGTCGTCCGCACCTTTGGCCTCACCGTGGCGCTAGTCGGCGCCGCCGCGCTGCTGCACCATCAATTCGGCGGTATCTAGAAACAGGGAATGCGGTCGTGCCCGTTAGCTACGCCCGGCGTCCGCGATCCCTATTCCTGGCGCAGGGCGATCAGGGGATCGATCGCCGTCACCTGCCGGGTGGGTAGGAAACATGCCAACGCCGCAACTGCGAGAAAGAAAGCCGACACCGCTGCAAACGTCCACACGTCCGTTGGGCTTGTGGCGTAAAGCAGCGAGGCGAGCAGCCGCGTAACGACGATTGATCCCACGATCCCCGTGGCCGTGCCGATCAGGGCCAGCTTCAACCCGTGCCGCACCACCATGTGAACAATGCTCTGGCGCGATGCTCCAAGCGCCAGCCGGATGCCCAGCTCGTGCGTCCGTTGGGTCACCGAAAGCGCCATCACGGCCGCAATGCCGCTCGCGCTGATCAACAAGGCGAGGCCGGCAAAGATACCCAGCAGCGTCGTGGTGACCAGAGACGGCGCCATCGAATAATCTCTGAAGTTTGACAAGGTATTGGTGCGATCGACCGCAATCTGGGGGTCGACCTCCCGGATGGCCCGGCGAATCAGAGGAGTCAGGGCCATCGGGTCCATTGCCGTGCGCACGATCAGATTGTTCACGTAGGGCGACTGGCGAACGGGGAGGTAGATTTGATCGCCCACCGGCCGGTCGAGGCCGTACTCCCGCACGTCGCCGACCACGCCTACCAAGGTCACCCAGGTCTTTCCGTTGTCCAGGGTGACGCGCTTCCCAATTGGATCTTCCGATGGCCAGTGCTGGCGGGCCATCGATTCGTTGATGACCGCAACCGGTAGACTGCTTGCCGTGTCGTGCTCTGAAAATGTGCGTCCCATGATCAGGGGCTGGCCAAGGGTTTCGAAATAACCGTCGCTGGAAATTGCGATGTCGACTTGCGGAGCCAGTTGGCCTTTGGGTACACCCTTATCTTCGATTTCAAATTCGGCCAGCGTCGGACCGCCCGCGATCCCACCCGGGTTGAAAGGGAAGTTCGTCGTCAGGGCCACCGATGTGACACCACCGAGCGCCTTCACTCTCGGCAGCAGGTTGTCCCACATGGTTTGAACCTGCTCCTCGTTGTTGTAGCGAGTAAAGCTATAACTGAGCCGCATCGCCAGCAGGTGATCGGATCGGAAGCCGGGATCCACCTGTTGCAGTTTGACGAAGCTGCGGATCATGAGGCCTGCGCCCATCAGCAGAATGAACGACACGGCCACCTGGGCGATCACCAGGGCCGATCGGAGCCTTTGATGGCTTCGGCTGGATGTGGAGCGTCCCGACCCTTGCCTCAATGCATCACTGGCTTGCTGGCTGCAAGACAAAGCCGGAGCCAGCCCAAAGATCAGACCGGTCGCCATCGAAATGAGCAAGGTGAAGAGCAGCACAGGCGTGTCGACCTGGACTTCGGCGGCGCGGGTGGTGAATCGCGCGGCGAATTTCACCAGCAGACCGACCGTGAGCGGCGCGAGCGCCAGGCCTAACGCCCCACCCCCCAGCGACAGCAAGACGCTTTCGGTCATCAATTGGCGCAGTATCCGCGTCCGGGTTGCGCCCAACGCAGTGCGCACGGCCAGTTCCCGCTCGAGCCGGAGCAGGCGGGCCAGCAGCAGGTTTGCGACGTTGGCGCATGCGATCAGAAGGACGAAAGCGGCCGCGGCCAGCAGGACCAGGAACGTGGGCCGTGCGCCGCGGGTGAGGTCGTATTGCAGTGGCGCAGCGACGATGTTGTACCCAAGCTCTTTCCGGTACACTTCCGGATAGTCACGTTCCAGCCGCCCGGCAATGGTCGAGAGGTCGGCTTGCGCCTGCGCCAGAGGTATGCCCGGCTTGAGGCGCGCGAAAGCGGTCATCATGCGGCTCGAGCGGTTCTGAATGAACTGGGCTGAAGAACGAGTGGGGCACTGCGAGGTCGGCATATAGACGTCGCTCTCGACGGGATATTGCGGAATGGGCGGTAGGACGCCGATCACGGTATGCGGCCGGTTATTCATCTGAAAAACTTTGCCCACGATGTTGGGATCGCCGCCATGCCGTTCCTTCCAGTACTTGTAGCTGAGGATCAGCACTGCGTCGGCGTTGTGCGATTCGTCGCTGGCCACGAAGGTTCTGCCCAACATCGGCCTCACTCCCAGCACGTCAAAGAAGTTGGCGGAAACAACCGCTGTCTGAACGCGTTCGGCGAAGTCCTTGCCGAGCAGTAGAAACACCATGCTGTGGTGTTCCACGACCCCGTTCAGCGTGTGGTTGTTGTCGCGATAGTCAAAGATCTCCTTCGCCGCGAACGGAATGTCGGAGACGTGAGCGTGCGATGCATTCTGATGCAATACCACCAGCTGGCCGCCTTGCTGGTAGGGCAGGGGACGAAGCAGCACGCCGTAGACCACGCTGAAAATCGCAGTATTGACGCCGATACCGAGAGCGAGCGTCACAATGGCGATCGCCGTAAATCCCGGATTCTTGCGTAGGATGCGGAAACCGTAGCGAATGTCCTGCAGCGTGGATTCCCAGGCGCGGCCCGCGCGCGCGTCGCGGCATTCCTCCTTGGTCTGCTCCACTCCCCCGATGTGGATGAGAGCGGTGCGGCGAGCCTCCACCGGCGTCATGCCACGCCGCATATTCTCTTCCGCTTGGCGCTCGACGTGGTACCGGAGTTCGGCATCCATATCGTGCTCGATCTTCTTTCGGTTGAGGAGGAAACGGCCGACGGCGGCCAGCTTGCGGACAATCTTTGAGCTCATCGTTCCCTCCTAGACAGCGCGAAGAATGCGGCCCACGGCTCCCGCCAGCCGCTCCCAGGTTTCGGTTTCCGCGGTCAGCTGTTTTCGCCCCAGGCGGCTCAGCTCGTAGTACTTGGCTTGCCGGTTGTTCTCGGACGCCTTCCACGAGGCCTCGATAAAACCCTGCTCTTCCAGCCGATGCAGAGCGGGATACAGCGATCCTTGATTGACTTGTAAAACGCTTTCTGAGATTTGCTGTATGCGCTGTGTAATACCCCAACCGTGCATTGGTTCCAGGGCAAGGATCTTCAGAATCAGGAGATCGAGTGTCCCCTGCAATAAATCAGCTTTCGGCTTCACGGTGTACTACCTCTAGACAAACGACAAGAGATAAAATTAAAGTACATCGGCTCTTGTAGGATGTCAAGAGGAGAAATAATCTTCCAATGCCGACCGGGGACAGGGCGCCTGTGTCCCAAGGCGCGGGGTATCCGCATCTCGTCACCAGACTTTTTCGCCGCGTAGACACAGCGAGCCTGTCTCTTTCCGTGGCACGCTCTCCGCCTCGGAGCAAGGCTTTCAGCCTGTGGGTTTTCAGATGAGCAGCGCGCTCCTAAGCTGACCGGGGACACCCCGACCTGATGGCATATTTATTTCCAGCGTCTTAACAACGAGCAATGATGAAGGCGGGCGTGGCGTTCCGAGCAACTGTTCCAGAACAGCGCGCTCCCCAGCTGACCGGGGACACCCCGGCCTGATGTCCTACTCATTTCAAGCGTCTTAGAGCGCCGGCGGAGCGCCGGCCCGCAGTGCGCGTTGTAGGCGTGTCCCCCAACGCGACAATGTTCATCCACCGCCTATGGGTTTTCAGAGCAACCGCGAGCGTCAGCAGGTGACACTGCCCGCGCCCTGACGAGCGCAAAAGCCTTCTGAGGCGCGACCGTGAGGAAGCGCTTGCACTTACGCGAACCTATCCGCGCGGCCGCCTGGCCGCGATCAAGCACACGATGCCGGCCACCGCGCAGACTCCTCCGATGACCGCCCATTTCAAATCCCCAGTCATGAAGCTCCCAGGCAGCACGTTGATCCCTTGTAAGAACCAAACCCCGCCCGCAAGAATCAGGCACACGCCGGCGATATTCAATGAAGTTTTCATAGTGTTCTAGGAACTCGGAACTCGAGGGCCCGCCCCTTACTTACCCATGGCCTTTTTCAGCTTTGAGACAAGCCGCTCAGCGACCTTGCGCTCGCCACCACGATGCATAACGCTGAACATTAAGCTTCTGTCTCCCGCCTCATCCGACCAGAGGAGCACCTTGCGGTCCTTGTCCACCATGCTGAGGCTCGCCGTTGCAATGTCATGCAATCCGAAGTAGCGCCCAGTGATTTTTGCGCCTGTGCCCTTTTCTTCCTCGCTCACGCCGGTTATGATGGCGTCCGCGTCCTTTTCGTCAAGTGCAATGACGACCCTTCCCTTCATCTGCTTTGAGAACTCGGCCCGAAGGTACTGGTCCAGGTCATTTGGCATCTTGTCGATGAAGATCTTGTGAACGGAACTGAGGTCGGTGACTTGAGCCGACAAGAACGGCACACAGCAAAGAGCTGCTAAGGCCAACAGGGATCGCATTTACCCTCCCCAACGTTGCGGCCCAAGCATATCAGTTCAATCGAACGAGGGCGCGGCGGATGGAACTCAGGTTAATCCGACGGGAGCCGGCAGTTGAGCTCCCCACGGCGACATCGCGGTCCTAACGCTGGGCTGCCTGAGGATGCAATTTGATGCCTGAGGACAATTTGATTGGTGAGCCCTGTAGGACTCGAACCTACGACCAGGGGATTATGAGTCGCACAAACCGGCCTATTACTGAATGGGACCGATTTGTTTCGATTGGCTTAAGGTACTGAATGCCAGCGCCTTAGAGACCCGGCTCTAGCTACTCAATACTACCCGACGGCTTCAGCTTTGACGGGCGGCCCCTGTGAAAGTCCCTGAAGTTCCGATAGCCTGCGTCGCGCCGTCAGGTGCGGATCAAATCACGGCCCTAGTTGTCGGCGAGGGGAAACCCGAATCCCAGCCTAAGCGGCGGTTCTAAGAGATCGCGCCCTTGATGATAGCCGTCGCTGTGATCCTCGTCGTTCCGGAGACGCGGTTGAGGTCTTTCGCAATTGTACCCGAGACATCGAGTTCTCCGCCGTTGTTTGTGGCTGATCCGTTGACGGTACCTCGCACATCGACAACTGAACCCAGCTCCAAAGTAATGTCCCCATTCAGGATTCCCGTAAGGACGAAACGACCGCCATCGCGGGCGGTCAGTGATCCATTCGAGATACCGGTTACCTCGACGTCTTCAGCGCTTATGGCAAGTTCGCCCATTGAATTCCCGAAATGATTCGCATAGTGCACCGATTGTACCGAGGCAACAGCGCAGGCTCTTTAGTTCATAATTTAATGAGCATGCCTGTTCTTCAGGAAGAACGAGATCGGTACAAGCTCTTTATCCAAGAACAAGCGGCAACGCTCGGAGCCTTCGACTTCGACACGAATAGAATTCTGTGGCACTACACGACTGGCGACGCCCTTCTCAGCATCATCGAGTCTGGCAGTCTCTGGGCAACGCAGGTTTCATGTCTAAATGACACCACGGAGTTGGGGTATGGGGCGAAGTTGTTAAAGGATGCTGCCGAAGACTTTCAATCAGAAGAGCCGGTAGACCCTTACGTGGATTTGCTGGTGAAGCAAATGCGGGAAGCGCCACTGGAGATCGGTGGAATGCCGATCAACGTCCCGAGCCCGCTGTTTGTCTCTTGTTTTAGCGCACTGGAGGACGACCTTAGCCAATGGCGCGCTTATAGCGGCGGTGAGAACGGCTATTCGATTGGGTTTGTGGCATCGGGACTGTTCAACCCTAGCGTCACTGTCGTCAAGGTGAACTATGAACGGGAACAGCACAAGGCCGTTGCCGCGAGGGTTGTGGCTGCTACCGTCGGCTTTTTTCGCGAAGGCCTTGAGAAGAGACGGGCTGAGTCTCCTGAGGTATGGATCAAGGAATTCCTTGAGGAATGGATTCCCCTGACTACTAATCTCGCCCCGATTGTAAAAGACCCGGCGTTCAGTAGTGAAAGCGAGCATCGTATCGTGCACCAGCTGCAGGTAAGCGAACTGGGCGACGTGCAGTACAAGCAAAAGGCAACGCTAATGTCCCGCCACCTGCCGCTATTCTTCCAACTCCCCGAGAGCGGGGCGCGCCCGATGCTTCCGATCGCAAAGGTCCTAGTTGGGCCAGGTCGGCACAAAGAGGTCAGCAGAGTTAGCCTCAACAGCTTCCTTCGGCAAAAAGGATATCCCCCCGCCCTAGCCTCGGGGTCACGCGTACCCTTCCAACTGACATGAAGTTGGCACTTTCTTTGCCAACAACGGGTCACAGGTAATAGTCTTCGATCGGCTAGCGAGTTAAGACACCCTCGGGACGCGACGGACACAACATCGGGCGCGGCAACAGAGGCAGAATTACCCGGCGCACTTTCGCGCCGTCACGAGTCGTGCTGATTCGGGCGCATCGCTTCACTCACGCCCGTGCACGACACGCGCCGGAAGGGGCTTTCTCCGCAGTCGAGCCAGATTTAAAGACCGCCTGCGGCAGCATGGAACCCGCACGACGAAGGTTCTTCCGGCTCTTACACAATGCGTCGTTATCCGCCGCCGGCGTCCGTTGCGGGTTGCATGACCTGAGGCACACCTTTTGCACTATGCTTGCTTTGATGGGTCACATGAGCCGAGCGATGTTGGAGCGGTATAGTCACATTCGGATGGCGGCCAAGCGCGAAGCTGTCGCAACCGTTACGCTTCGTCCAGTGGCCCCAAATTCCAAGCTAGTCCCTGTGAAAGTCCCTGTAGTTGTAGCGCAGGCGCCGATTCAGTGAATCGGAACTGCTTGATTTGCTTGGTGGGCCCTGTAGGACTCGAACCTACGACCAAGGGATTATGAGTCCCCTGCTCTAACCGACTGAGCTAAGGGCCCGCAAGGAAATCATAGCAAGCGGTTTGCGCTGCATATCTCCTTGCCTTTTTTGCATCCGGTTCCGCACCAAGACTAGCGAACACAAATTGCCATTTCCGCGACGAGGCGAAGTTCGGTCTCGCCCAGGACTAGACTGAGGCTGGTAGGACTCAATATCCGCCAGACCCCATTTCCTGCTGTTGTAATCGCTCTGCTTCTCATCGGTTGCCCTGTTGAGCCGGGAGTCTACTTCGCGAACATTGTGCCGCGGTGGATCAGCGGAGCCAGAACCCGTAGCCTGAGTATTTCGACCGTGAAAGGGTGAAGCATGGGGCCGCTGCGAGTCAGTTCAAGGAAAACGCCGTGACCGCGCTGGGGTTGTAGGGTCTGGTACGAGGTCGATTAACGAAAGGCACGCCATCGTCTCGTCTTTGGCCCGTTGATCATTACAGTATTGAATCGCCAACTTTTGATCCTTTAGGTGAATCATCCGCTCGTACGCCTTCCGATTGTCAGGTCTAGTTAAGAGATCAGGTTCCAGCTCTAGCAGGGCTTGGATTCCACTAGCCGCCTCGGTTACGTGAGCGCAAGTTAGCGGGTACCTGAGTCGCTCCGCGTACACGTTCAGATGGTCCCTAATCTTCTTGTCCCGCGCATTTCGCTGCTTTTCTTCAGCGTCAGCCTTCTCTTGCTGTTCTCGCCTCCTCTGGTTATGGAGAGCTTTTTCCTTAAAGAAAAACTCAGCCCACTGGCCCACGAAGGGCTTCAAAAATAGGCTTAGGGCGCCTCCAATCAAACCGCCAACCGCACCGCTGGAGAGATTCTGAAGCGTTGACTGTAAGTCCCATGCCATGACGACTTCGGACTGTATCACACGACGTTTCCTGTCGAGTCGTTTGCAAGGGGCGAATGGAGGGGCGAATGGGGCGAATGGGGACGGACGGTAATTAAGTCTGATTCCCCTCAGACTAATCCGGGGTAAAGCTTGGAACCGAGTCTCTAAACGGCCGAACCTCCGTTTCCTTGTCGCGCACCCAGCTCTGATCGACGTCATGTCCCGGTTTTGATACACTCGGAATGGTGCGGCCGGTTGTATTTCATCCCAAAGCCCGCGATGCTATCCGGGCGTTCCCGCGCCAGATTCGCGACCGGGTAGGCAAGGCGCTTTTCTTGCTTCAGATCGGTGAGCGGCCGGGGATGCCACTCTCGAGGCCAATGCCCTCGGTGGCGCCTGGCGTTTCTGAACTGAGGCTGCATAGCGAAGACGGCCAGTTTCGGGCTCCTATTTCTCGGCGAGCGCAGAGGGCATTCTAGTGCTTCACGCCTTCGTGAAAAAGACCCAACAAACGCCGCCCTCGGAAGTTCAACTGGCGCGGAAGCGATTGAAGGAGATGCAAGATGAAGACTAAGACGATCACAGCCAAAACTCCCGAAGCCTTGGCCCGGACACTGGGACTCAGCGGCGTTGAGGCGCAGGAATGGCAAGTACAGCACGCGCTACTGAAACGACTCAGGCAGATCGTCCGTGATGCGGCCCTGACCCACGCAGAAGTTGCGAGGAGGGGTGGTTCTTCCCGGACTAGGGTCACCTCCATCTTGAATGGGAATCTCGACAACGTGTCCAGCGATCTCTTGATTCGGCTATTAGCCGCCCTTGGCTATCGGGTCAGGGTCTCGGTCTCGCGGGTGGACTCGGCGGCGTGAGCAACTGAGATGGTATGGCTGCCGGAAGTAATAGCCGGAAGTAATAGGGACGTAAGTAATAGGGACAGGCGGATATTTAATCCGATAGTCGTCAGGACAATCCGAGATTATTATCACGGGGCAAGGCAAGTAGACTGAGGTCCTACGATTCAATATCCGCCTGGCCCAATTTCCTTCGGCTATAGGGCGCCGCCCGGATCGACTGCGAAGACCTTCAGAACCAGATCCCCAAGCCCATCGGCGGCCGCAGCGGACAGGTCGAAGGTGGCGGCCCGCTTGCCGTCCGGACCAACCTTCGTCAGGGAGGGCCGTGGTCCGCTGCCCCGAGTTACTCCGGCTGAGGGGCACCGCACGAATATGTTGCCGTCGAGTCGCAGTGCAGCGGCATCACAAAACTGGAGTCGGCATCGGGTGCGGGTAGGCTGGATCTCGCGACCAAAGTCTGCGAGATTGCCGCAGGAACGACGGTTAACGCGGCAATTGCCGCAATCCACTTCCAGAGCATGATCGGGCGGTTCATCTTCATCGCCCTCCTCCATCACGCGGCTTTATTCGAACGCGGTCGCACATCGCGGGCGATCCTTTTTCCCTCGGCCTGGCGGGCTGTCTGTAGGTCGAAGTCTTTCTGCAGGCCTAACCAGAAATCCGCGCTCATCCCGAAGTAACGTTCCAGCCGTAGTGCGGTATCGGCAGTGACGGAGCGGCGGCCATTCAGTATCTCGCTGATACGCGTAACCGGCACGCGAAGCTCCATAGCAAGCCGATTGGCGGAGAGATTCAGCGGGATCAAGAACTCCTCGCGTAACATCTCACCGGGGCGCACAGGCGGGCGCCGAATATTCCAGCCATTGGCAGGTCTTTCGATACTCATCTTGTGGTCCATTCATCGATGGTAATCCACAATCTACGTCGCATGCCCTATTTGCTGCCCACCGGAAACACACGCGAGACAGACGGGGACTTGGTCTGAGAGTCCACAGCCGATCCCAAGGACACATCCATTCTTGACCGTGCGGGCGAACGAGATTGTGACGGTCGTGGTCGGGTCGGTTGCGTAAAAAGCAATGCCAGCGCGATTCATCCTGCTCTTCTGGCCACTGTGAATGATAGCCTCGGATTGTCCTGACGACTATCGGATTAAATGTCCGCCTGTCCCCATTCTTCTCTGGCCACTGTGAATGATAGCCTCGGATTGTCCTGACGACTATCGGATTAAATGTCCGCCTGTCCCCATTCTTCTCGTCCCCATTCTTCTCCCATTCTTCTCATCGGATTAAATGTCCGCCCGTCCCCATTCTTCTGTCTTGTGGTAGCATTCGGCGGAAGTGCAACGACGCGCCGCAAGCGCGGCTCGCATGCAATCCGGACGGTCCCCATTTTGAGCGATATCTTCATTAGTTACGCCAGCGAGGACAGGTCGAGGATTAAGCCGCTCGTGAGTGCGTTGGAGAAGCGCGGCTGGACGGTGTGGTGGGACCCGGCCATTCTTGCGGGCATGGTTTGGGAGCGGGAGATTGAAGCCGCGCTGGAGGGGTCGCTTTGCGTGATTGTGGCGTGGTCGGAAGCGTCTGTAAGGTCGGAGTGGGTTCGGACAGAAGCACGCGAGGGGATGCGGCGTGGCATCCTGGTGCCGGTGTTGCTCGATCGGGTCGCGATCCCGCTGGCGTTTCGGAGTTACCAGGCGGCGAATTTGGTGGGCTGGGCCGGTGAACTGCCTGATAGCCAATTTGAGGAGCTAGCCAAGGCTGTCGCGGCGGTGTTGGGAAGCGGCGCTCCGCTTGCGGCAGCGCCTTTCACCCGGGTGGCGGGCGACGTCAAGGTCAACCCCAGAGACAATTTGTACTACGTGTGGATTCCACCGGGCAAGTTCAGGATGGGCTGTTCGTCGGGCGATTCGGAGTGCGATATCGACGAGAAACCGGCGCACGACGTACTCATCACCAGCGGGCTTTGGATGAGCCAAACAGAGGTCACTCAGGCGGCCTACGAGGCGGTGACGGGAAAGAATCCGAGCCGCTTCAAAGGCGCCGATCTTCCGGTGGACAGTGTGACGTGGGACGAAGCAATGTCCTATTGCGAGGCAGTGGGAATGCGGCTGCCAACAGAAGCCGAATGGGAGTACGCAGCCCGAGCTGGAAGCGCCGCCAGCCGTTATGGCAGCCTCGCCGATATTGCCTGGTACGTAGGCAACAGCGAACAAAAATCAAGGCCGGTGGCTCTTAAGGCCCCAAATAAGTGGGGCCTCTATGACACGTTGGGGAACGTTTGGGAGTGGGTGGGCGACTGGTATGATCCGGCATATTATCGGCAGAGCCCATCGAGTGACCCGCCCGGGCCGAGAGCCTTAGGAGAAAGCGGGAGGGTGGTGCGCGGGGGGTCCGCGAACAACTATCCTAGGTACCTCCGCGTCTCGATTCGTCTTGGGCACCGAGTAGCGAAGCGTAACGCCGATATCGGGTTTCGTTGTGGTGGGCAATTGCCTTGATTCTTCCCACGTCGGCGACGTGAGGAGTCACCGCCCGCCTCCAGCCCCGCACTTCACGAAACCGGATGCGCCACGAAATACTGCTCGAGCGCGGCTTGCACTTCCTGAACGCTGCGCTGGAGGTTTTTGTCCATGGCGTCAACCACTGCGATAACAGTTTTGGCGGCCGCCGGTTCGTCGTGATTGTAGGAGTGCGTCCAGACGACCATGCCCGTCTTGCGATCGCGCAGACGAACCGTGTAGGTAAGGCGTGCCACGATGTCCGTGCCGTCCACTTCGCCAAATTCATACAGGTGACCGGCCAGTGCATAGTCCCCTCCGCCTTCACCACGCACAATCATGACCGACCGATAGCGCCCGGAGGATCGCAGTCCGCGGACGAGAGCGTCCTGAAGCATATCGACCGGAGGGGTAACCCAACGCTGCTGTTGGTATACGCCCAATTCCTGAGGCCTCACGCTGTAGACGATGCCCTCTTCCTGGAGGAGATGTGAAGCCTCGAAATCGCGAACCAGCAATGACACGTTGAGCGGAGCACCCGGCGACGGCGTGGTCACCGGGTAGGTCAGCTGATAGTACTTGATGGGTCGCGAACTGCCGCAGCCGGCTAGCGCCAGCGTCAGAAACGCCGCGGCGAGTAATCCCATAAAGGTCCAGAGGAATCTTCGCCTGGCCGTCACATCAGGTTGCACATTTACTTTGGAGTTCAAGAAGATCCTCATTGCTTATCTCCGGGTTTGCGATCGCGTGGCACGCTGGAATGAATCAAACTGGAAGGCCGGGTCTTGATGGTGTCTGTAAAGTCTTTTAGGTTTTCCGAAACATCGCGCAGGTTCAGCAACAATTGGTCGATGTTGTCAGAATTGCTGTCCAACAATTCGTTCAGCTGATCGGTCAGTTGAGTGACGTTGCTGAGTACGACGCGCAGTTTCGCGATGGAATCGTGTATGCCTTCCTTGTTTTCCGCGACCACGCCGTCGACATGCTTGATCGTCTCGTCAGCCTGTTTAAGCGCCTCGTTGGCCTGTTTGATCGCGTCGTTAGCCTGATCGACCACTTTATGTATTTGATCGATGAGCGGTGCAATCTTGGCGCTGGCCACATTGACATTGTTCAGGGTGGACTGAATCTGCGGACGATTTTCCTTTAATATGCCGTGCAGCTGAGCCAGGCTGCCGGAAACGTTGGCGCGGTTCTGATCGTTCAGCAGATCGTTTACACGGTCAACGGTGGTCTTCAACTGTACGACGCGGGCATTGAGATTAGCGATCAGTTCCTGAGCTTGCGGCGCTAGCTTGTTGATCTGCTCCGTCAGATCGTTGAAGCCTATATACGGCTGTGAGGTAAGCGTTGAGCCCGAAGGCGCGACAGCAGCTTGACGCGTACCGGGCAAAATCTCAAGGTGGTTATCGCCAAGCGGGCTGAAGCTCATAATTGCCACCTTACTGTCGGTCTTGACGGGCAGCCCCTTGGTCACCGTAAACGTCAGATCAATCAGCCTGGGGTCGTCGGGGTCGATCTTTACCTTGACGATGTGGCCGGTTTTCGGGCCGCCTGCATAGTGCACCGAGGCGCCAGGCTCCAGACCGGCGGCGTTGTTGAATTTGGCGTAGTACACAGTGTCGGAGCCCGCGAACACCCCGGAGAGTGCGAACACGATAAAGATCAAGATGGCCGAGGCGATCAGGACGAAGATGCCTACCGCTATTTGTTCACGTCTGGATTCCATCGTTAGTTGCTCTTCCTCCGCGAAGACTCGCCCGGTTTCGGCTGAGACTCCGTCAGCATTTGCAAATAATCTAATTCCTGCGCAACAGCCGGTTCAGGGACACGATCAAGAAACTGCCGGACCTTGGGGTGTTTGCTGTTTTGCATTTCGGCCACCGTGCCAATGGCGATTACGTCACCCTTGTTGATCAGCACCATTCGATCGGCGATCAGGAAAGCGCTGGCCAGTTCGTGGGTAACCACGATAATCGTCATGCGGAACGCCTCCTTCAACTCGAGAATCAGGTGGTCGATTCCGGCGGCAATGATGGGATCCAGCCCGGCCGAAGGCTCGTCGAAGAAAAGGATTTCGGGATCCATTGCCAGGGCACGCGCGACTGCGGCACGTTTCTTCATACCGCCGCTCAGCTCCGAAGGCCTGTAATCCTCGAAGCCGGAAAGCCCGACCTGATCGAGTTTGAGACGAACCATGATCTCGATGGTCGATTCTTCGAGCTTGGTGTGTTCGCGCAGGGGCAGGGCGACGTTTTCGCCCACGGTCATGGAACCAAACAGTGCGCCGCCCTGAAATGACATGCCGATACGTTTGCGAATATTATTGCGCTCCGCTTCGGAGATGGCGGCAAAATTCTGCCCGCTAATCCAGATTTCTCCCGAGGTTGGTTTTTCGAGGCCGACCAGCGTGCGCAGCAGGGTGCTCTTACCCGAGCCGGAACCACCCAAGATGACCAGCGTCTCGCCGTGCTGCACGTCGAAACTAATGCCATGCAGAATTTCACGGCCGGTGTAGCTGACGCGGACATCGCGCAGAGAAATCATCGGGCCTTCCGGCGCGGTAGTTGTTGGGCTAGCAGATTCAGAAAGCGGAGCCATCAGGCTATTGCCCTCCTACAAAAAAGAAGAGTGTTGTGAAAACCAAATCCACTAGAATCACAAGAAAAATAGAAACCACTACGGCCCGAGTTGTGGAACGGCCCACTTGCTCCGCGCCGCCACCGGTCATCAAACCCTCCAGGCAGCCAACCGCGGTGATCGTGACACCAAACATTACGCTCTTGATCAGACCAGTGGTGATGTCGCGAAGGGCAAGCGCGTCGATCGAGGACTGGATGTAACCGTTCCAGGTGAAATCGGCCCTGAGTACGCCAAACAGGCTGCCGCCGATCACGCCCATCGTGTTCGCCCAGATGGTTAGGCACGGCAGCATGACGACCATGGCAATAAATTTGGGAGCAACCAGGAAATGGACAGGATCAATTGCCATGGTTTCCAGCGCGTCGATTTCTTCGCTAACCTTCATGGTGCCGAGCTCAGCGGCAAATGCGGAACCAGACCGGCCTATGACGATGATGGCGGTAATCAGCGGGCCGAGTTCACGAGTCATGGAAATCGCAACCGCACTCGCTACAAAGTTCATAGCGCCGAATCTTTGCAGCTCATAGGCGCTCTGGAGAGCGAGAATCAGACCAATGAAAAACGTGATGAGAGAAAGAATGGGAAGCGCGCGAATGCCGGCTTCCATGGCTTGTCCGACGGCCTTATTAAAGCGGACGGGCTTGCCTGTGAATGGACCGACAACCGTGGCGAAAGCAGCACGGCCGGCTAGTGAGCCCAGCGCACCGAGATAGGCAATCGTATCGAGAAAAGTAACGCCGGTCAGTCTAAGAAAGTCCACGAATGCCTTGCACCTTCCGGAAGTACAGGTAGTCCATTAAGAACCCAGTGCCTGCTGCTCGTCGTCGAATATCTCGAAGATGGTCTGCAACCGGGCGAGGTGCATAACTTCCCGGACGTGTTTGGTTAGACTGTACAGGATCAGCCGCGAACCGACGTCGCGCGAGGCTTTCAGCCCCTCGACGAGGGTTGCGATCCCGGAACTATCCATGTAACGGACACATTCCAGGTTGAGAAAAACCTTGGGCATCTTCTTCTCTTTGATCTCGCCGAGAAGGGTTTTGCGCATTTGCGGGGAATGCGCCAAGTCGATATCACCCGAAATATCCAGAATCACGAAGCCGTCGAACTGTCGCGCTGAGATCTCCACGGTTTATTCTCCTGCCAGCTTTTCTTCCGGCTTCGAAGGAGCCAGATATTTCACCATTCGCACCAGATTCCTGCCATCCTCGCGGCTGAATTCCACTATGTCCATGCTTTGTTTCATGAAATGTATCCCCAGGCCGCCCGGGCGAATCTCTTCCAAGGGCCGTCCCTGAAGTTTCTCGGGATCGACCGCTACACCGGAATCCTTGATCACAATCTCAACGCCATACGGCACCGCCGGGTCGCTGCCGGTCCACAATCTCCGGCAGTTGATCTCAATCGGCATCCCCTCGCGCCCCTGGTAGGCGTGCCGGATCACATTCGCCAACGCTTCGTCCACAGAAAGCACAATGGCGCACGAATCCGCCTCGGGAAAATGCAAAAGCTCGGCTGCCCTCTGCAACATGGCCCGGACCACGCACAACGTCTCCGCATCGCTCCTCAATTGCAGCGTCAGAAAAAACTCCGAGCGAGCTGTTATCTCGTTTCCACGATCCGCCATTTTCAATTTGGGAGTGCACTCAGCCATGAGCGTCTATCGAAGGACGCACCTTCAGCACACCTATCCCCCGAATGTGCCGCGATCCGTTCGGACCTCACTACCTTTCAGTCCGTCCCCGCCGGGGATTTCTCAGAAGTCGACCAGGACCATGCTCTCGACGGGAACTAAGAATGATACCGGACAGTTTACTCCATCGCAACTTTCGCGAACCAAGCCGGCTACCGGGCGCGTCGTTGTAGGGTAGGCCCCGGGCCCGCAATCGACGCCGCGTCGATTCACCCCCGATCCACGACCGTCGCGCTTTTTCATACCCACTTGTCGCCCGTCCGCTACGAGTCACAAAGCCAGCGGGGTAATTTTCCCAACAGAATCAACCGCTTTGGTCTCACGTGACCTGGCAGCCGTAGCGGGCTGCTTCATCCTGGGTAGCGGGAAGGTGCATTGGCCGGAGCAATCCCGCCGGTCGTTTGGCTTCGTTTTTGTGCGCCAGGAAAGTCTGGCTGATCTAGCAATCTGTAAGGAGGTTGTCGTGTAAATAGCCCGTTCGACACGTAGCCGAGCAGGCGCGGGAGCGAGTAATCGACTTCGGCGAAGCCCTGCAAGGCGAACACGCGAGCCGAGCGAAAGCGAACCTGATTCGGCCTCGTTAAAGTTCTGAAAGTGGCTAATCTGCAAGAACAGACGAAGCCTGCTACTGACGGCGAAGCAACGGGTAGAAGCAGTCGTCAGGCTTTCCGGGGTGATTGAGGACGGCGCGTGTGGATAGATCAGCTGGGAACCTGGGAGACCCATTCAGGCCGAGGGAGGTTTGACCGACCTCAAGCTGCGCCGGGAAAAGAATAACCGGTGGAGTGCCTGGATGGGAGTCGGAGAGGCCCATAGTAGCGAAGAAGGCCGGTAACGCGGCTGGAGCCAAGGGGCCTTACGGAAAGAATGCAGAGTCAGAGGCGAGGAGAACCGCTTGGCGAAAACGCCCACTACGGGAACCGGACAGCATACAGCAGCGACAGAGGAAACTGTGCGCGAAAGCGGACTGCCGGACAAACTCTCTCAGCTGAGACAGAAGCTAGGCCAAAAGGCCAAGCACGAACCACGATTCCGGTTTTACGCCTTGTATGACCAGATCCGTGGCAGCCTGCGCATGCCTCCGGCGACTCTTTCCGGAGAGCCGGATGCGGGAAATCCGCACGTCCGGTTCGATGAGGGGGCGGCCCGTCGTGCTCTTCGGCGTCGCGGGTCGCTCTACTCTACTCGTCGCCGACAGTAATACGGAAGGCCGGAGATGTGTTGGGTTCGTTTTTTCAAGTGATTCAACTGTTCGTTCGGCTCGGAGGTTTCCTCCTAAAACTGTGGGGCAGGTTATCAACCTGCGGCGGGGTTGTTTACCCCGCCTGCCTGCGTGAAGGCAAACTAACTCGTTTGCCCTTAGCATTTTGAGTTCGAATGCGCAGATGTGGTAAGCGTGGGGGGTTCGTTTCGCAAACCAGCCCAGCTGGGTGCCTGGCCAAGTTCTGGCTTCGTTTTTTCCGCACGCGTCAAGCCGGCAGTAAGCCCGTTTAGACGAATTGGCGACGGCATCGAAGTCGAGTCAGATCGGCTTCGATTAGTTCGTTTCGCATAGAATGCGTACGAACCCGTCTGGCGTCTCGCGAGGGTGAGACCAGGACGACGGGGAGGAGTCAAGTTATGTCAATCAAGAATTCGCTGGCGACCTTTCGGGTCGAGAGCGGCAAGAAGTTCAGGCTGGCCGACCACAATCCTGGAAGCACTCACGGTTTCGAAGCCAGCGAAGACGCGCAGGACGAGCTGGAGCGGGGCGTCGCCCTGATGAGCGATATGCAGCAGAAGCTGTATGCACAGAGCCGTTGGGGGGTCCTGCTGATCTTCCAGGCAATGGACGCAGCAGGCAAAGATGGAGTGATCCGCCACGTGATGTCGGGCGTGAACCCGCAAGGGTGTCAGGTGTATTCGTTCAAGAGTCCTTCGGCCGAGGAACTGGATCACGATTTCCTCTGGCGCACGAATAAGTGCCTGCCCGAACGCGGCCGCATCGGCATCTTTAACCGCTCGTACTACGAGGAAACGCTGGTGGTCCGCGTACACCCGGAAATTCTGTCCAAACAGATGATTCCTCCACAACTGGTGACCAAGAAAATCTGGCAGCAACGCTTCGAGGACATAAACAACCTGGAAAGCTACCTCACCAGGAACGGCTTGGTGGTGCGGAAGTTCTTTCTGAACATCTCGAAAGAAGAGCAGAAGCAGCGCTTTCTGCGGCGGCTCGAAGACCCGGACCGGAACTGGAAGTTCTCGGAGGCAGACGCACGCGAACGCGAGCACTGGGACGAGTACATGGAAGCCTACCAGGACATGATCCGAAATACGGCAACCGAGGAGGCTCCCTGGTACATCGTGCCCGCCGACAACAAGTGGTTCAGCCGGCTGGTGGTGGCGGGAGCGATTATTGAGACGCTCGAAGCACTCGATCTGCATTACCCGGAGGTAGACCAGGCCAAGAAGAAGGAGCTCCAAGGCGTCCGGAAACTGCTGGAGAAGGAGCCAAAAGCGAAGAAGAGAAAAGGGTAGACTGCGCCGGTTCGGTCTGCGCAGATGTGGGCGAAAGCGCGCATCCGGGTTTCAGATTACGGCTTGGATGTTTTCTTTCCAGCTTTTTTCGACGGGACGGACTCGCATCCCGCGGGCGCGGCCGCGCCGGTGAAACGGAAGTCCTGTTGAACGCGTTGGCCGTCGTCTACAACGACCGCCGGAACAATGATGCAGCCGCAATTCTCGGCTTCAGCACGAACGATGTAACGGGCGGGCGAGAGCGGTTCGATACGGTAACTTCCTGATGCGTCAGTCGTGGCGTGCTTTTCGACGCCGGTGACAGCCTCTGCTGCCGTCACCGTCACGTTGGCCATTGCATTGCCGTTGCGATCGACCACTTTGCCTGTGATTGCGCCCGGTGTGTGGGCGTAAACCAAGGCGGCGGCTACTAGCAACACGGCGAAAAGCAGGGAGGCCAAAGGTCGAATTCGACGGCAATCCAGGTTACGTTCCATCTTGTTCGTCGGCCCCGAAGCCGGAGCTCTCGTGCTCACACCTGTTCGTTGTGCACGCCCGAGACCATTATTCGGGTTGCGTCCTTTTGTGGTGACGTGGCGCGATGAGCTGAGGCATTTCACGCCATGACAGGGCGTTTGCCCGATTTTCAGGAGGCTCGAGTCATCCTCCTGTTTGCGATAGGCAATGGAAGGACACATGCAGCTAAGTTCCAAACAACCAAGCAACGTTGGGGAGTTGCCTGGACGGATCTTACGGAGGGACAAATTGGTGGCTGGTCTCCACCAAGTAGACTTGATGCTGATGAATAAGGAACAGGGCGCGATGGTTGAGGCGCTGTTGAAAAACAGCCCGCTGGCGATTGTCGGCCTGGACGAAGCGAACCGCATCCTGCTTTGGAGCGCCGCCGCAGAGCGGCTATTGGGCTGGACCGCTGAAGAGATTAAGGGTCATCCCGTGCAAGAGTTGGATGGCAGCGGCGACACCGGGTCGGGTCTCCACGGCCACCGCGAGTTGCAGGCAAAAGGCGGCCAGTTAGTGAGCGTCGACTGTTCCACCTCGCCCTGGAAACTGGAGGGCGCCGAGCAGGCCGGGACCATCGTCTTCCTATCCCGCGCGGCTTCTTCGGCCGTCCCGTCCACCGGCTCAGCGGCCGCGGCAACTGGCCGAAAGAAAGTAAGCGAGCGAGCCCAGGATCGGTTCCGGGAGTTGCTCGACGCGGCCCCCGACTCGATTATCGAGGTCGACAGCGAAGGCCGCATTGTCTTGTCGAACGTTGCGACCGAACGGATGTTTGGTTACAAGCGGGGGGAGTTGCTGGGACTCAGTCTGGAATCGCTGATTCCGGAAGGCATGCGCGCGCGGCACATGCTGCATCGCTCCCGCTATTGGACCCACCCGCAGACCCGTCCCATGGGCAGCGGGCTGCAGCTGCAGGCGCTGCGGCGGGATGGCAGCGAATTCCCTGTAGAGATCAGCCTGAGCCCGGTCAAAGCCGAAGAGGGCTTCCGCGTCACTGCGATCATTCGCGACGTCACGGAGCGGAAACGCGCGGAAGAACAGATCCGGTCGATGCATGATCGGTTCACGCATGAGCTAACCGACACCAACCGGCAGCTGGAACAGAGAAACCTGGAAGTGGAGAAGGCGAACCGCTTGAAGAGCGAGTTTCTGGCGAGCATGAGCCATGAGCTGCGCACGCCGTTGCACACCATCATCGGCTTCTCAGAACTGCTTGCCGAGGAAACCCAAGGTCCGCTGAACGACAAGCAGAAACGGTTTCTGGGCCACATTCATCGCGATTCGCTGCATCTGCTGGAGCTCATCAACGACGTGCTGGATTTGAGCCGCATCGAAGCGGGCCGCCTGGAACTGCACTGCGACGTGTTCCCGGTAGGCCCGGCACTGGAGGAGGCGCTTTTGATCATCCGGCCTTCGGCGGCGAACAAAGAAATCCCGCTGGTGGTCGAGCTCGAGGATGGGCTGGGTGTGTATGCCGACCGGATCCGCTTTAAAGAGATCTTCTTAAATCTGCTGAGCAATGCGGTGAAGTTCACGCCAAGGGGCGGAAAGATCACCGTACGGGGCGAAGGGCGGCCGGACGAGGTCTATTTTGCGGTGACCGACACCGGTATCGGAATTGCTCCTGAAGACCAGGAAGCGATCTTCGATTCGTTCTACCAGGTAGGGTCGACCACCAAGGGCATTCGCGAAGGCACGGGTCTTGGGTTAGCAATCGTGAGGCACCTGGTGGCGGGTCAAGGGGGCAACATCTGGGTGGAGAGCGAGCCCGGCCGCGGGAGTTCGTTCCAATTCACATTACCGGCCGAGCCAAAGCTCGCCGAGCCAAGCAGAGAGGCTCACCACCGTCCCCTGATTCTGGTGGCGGAGCCCGAGGCTGGAGCCCGTGAGCTGCTGGTGGGATATCTGGGTCCGCTTGGGTACCGCACGGAAACCGCCGCGACCTCGGCCGAACTGTTGCGGAAGGCCCGGCTGCTCCGGCCCGATGCGATTGCGCTGGGTGTTGCGATAGCGCAAGGAGGCTGGCAGGCACTGCATAACATGCTGGGAGCCCCAGAGACGGCGGATATACCGGTCGTGGTGATGTCGTCGCAGGACGAGGGTGACTCGGCGATATCGGTTGGCGCCGCCGCGTTTCTGGTTAAGCCAGTCAAGAAGGATCTTTTCCTTGAGACGATTCGCAAATATGTGCATCCTAGCCCTGGCGAGGTGACGCGGATTCTGGCGGTCGACGACGAGCCGGAATCGCTGAGCCTGGTCCAGGAGGTGCTTTCACAAGGCGGATATGTGCCCATACTGGCGCGGAGCGGGCGCGAAGCCCTTGAGACCCTGGCGCGCACCAACGTGGACCTGGTCATCATCGACCTGATGATGCCTGAGATGAGCGGCTTTGAACTCATCTTGCGGATCAAGGAAAATGCGCGGCTTGAATCTCTGCCGCTGGTTGTGCTCACAGCGCGCGACCTGACTGAGCAGGATTACGACCTGTTGCAGCGCAAGACCAAGGCCGTGTTCCTGAAGTCCAGTTCCTGGCGGGAAGAGCTGATCCAGCGGCTGAATACCGTGCTTGGGCACGCCTAGTCGACATCCAGAGGACCCGGTCATCCATAATCAATAGAGATGACAAAGGTACTCATCGCGGACGATCGTGCCGCGAGCCGCGAACTCATTCGAACCGTTCTCGAAGCGGACGGCTATGAAGTTGAAGAGGCGGTGGACGGTTTGGATGCGGTCCGGCGCGCCGAAGAGTACCAGCCCGCGCTCATTATCCTGGATCTCCAGATGCCCCGTCTAAATGGCTTCGAGGCGCTCGAGAGGCTTCGCAAGGATTGGCGATTCTCCGACACCCCCGTGATGGCGTTGACGGCCAGCGCGATGAACGGGGACCGCGAGCGGGCGCTCGCGGCCGGTTTCACGTCATACATCACCAAGCCCGTTAGCCTGACCTCGCTTCGCAGCGAGTTGAAACGTCTGCTGGACGTGGGGGCATTCCGGGCGGCCGGCGGCTGAACGGACCGCGGCGGCGGATTATTCCTCTTCCTCGTGAGCGCCCATGGTTGCCTTGGCGGCGGCGATGATCTTTTCAGCCTGCAACGCGGGCACGAAGTCGTAATGATCAAACTCCATGTGGAACGAGGCGCGCCCTTGGGTTTTTGCGGTCAGGTCGGTCTGATAGCTCAGCATTTCCGACATCGGCACGATCGCCTTAATGAACTGGGTGTTTCCCTTGATGTCCATGCCGGAGATGCGGCCGCGCCGGCTGTTGAAGTCGCTCATTAGGTCGCCCGCGAACTCCGTGGGCGTTTCCACTTCCACGTTCATGAACGGCTCGAGCAGCCCAGGCTTGGCGTTCTGCATGGCAGCGCGAAACGCCTTGCGCCCAGCCAGCTTGAAGGCCATTTCGGAAGAGTCGACGTCATGATACGAACCGTCGTAAACAGTGACCTTGAAGTCCACCACCGGAAAGCCGGCCAGGAAGCCCTGTTGGGCCGCTTCGACAATGCCTTTCTCGACGGCGGGTACAAAGTTGCGCGGGATAGCTCCGCCGAAGATGTCGTTGACAAACTGGAACTGCTCGCCGCGGGGTAACGGCTCTACCTTGATCCAGCAATCGCCAAACTGCCCGTGGCCGCCGGTCTGCTTCTTGTGCCGCCCTTGTGCTTGCGCAAAACCGCGAACGGTTTCGCGATAGGGAATCTTGGGAGCCTTTAGCTCGACCTCCACGTTATAGCGGCGCTTCAGGCGGCTGACCACGATTTCGACGTGTTGCTGGCCATTGCCGGCGAGCAGGAATTCCTTGGTCTGCGGGTCGCGATAAAAACGAAGAGAACGGTCCTCTTCGAGGATCTTGTGGAGCGCCACGCTGAGGCGGTCTTCATCGTTGCGAGTCTTGGCCGAGATCGCGTAGGCGATGGATGGCTCGGGTGCAGGCAGGCCTTTGAAGATCTGGCAGCTGGCTTTGTCGCATAGGGTGTCGCCAGTGAGGGTGTCCTTGAGCTTGGCCACAACGCCGATGTCGCCGGCACGCAGCTCCGTGACGGGTTGCGAGGTCTTGCCGAACGGTGTGGCGATGTGCGAAAGACGCTCCGGAGCATTGGTGCGTTTGTTGACCAGGGTGCTGTCGTCCTTGATGGCGCCGGACATGACCTTGAAATAGCTGAGCCGGCCGGCGAACGGATCCGCCGCCGTCTTGACTACAAAAAGCGATGGCGCTTCTTTGGGCGCGACCTTCACTTCCGATTCAGCGCCATTGTTAACAGCCGTCGCTGTGCCGCCATCCAGTGGCGATGGGAATGCGTCCATCACGAAGTTCAGGAGAAGATCGGTTCCAATGTTTAAGCTGGCCGATCCGCACAGCACCGGGAACAGGCGCCGCTCGCGAATGGCCTGCTGGAGGCCGCTCACAATGTGCTCAACCGGCAACGTGCCGGTGTTAAAGAACTCTTCCATCAACTCGTCATTGCCCTCGGCGATCATTTCGATCAGCGCTTCGTGCGCCTTGTCAGCCGCCTCCTGGTGGGAAGGAGGAATCTCGCCGTCCTTGCCTTTGCCGTCGCCCCCGGGCTTGTAACAGTAGGAACGCATGCGGATGAGATCGATGATGCCGTTAAAATTCTTTTCACTTCCAAGCGGGATATGAATGGGTACGGCGCCGCGTCCAAACGTTTCATGCACGGAGTTGACGGCGCCATCGAAATCGGCGCGGTCACGGTCCAGTTTATTAACGAAAAATACGCAAGGGCGGTTCAGTTCCTCAGCGTACTTCCATACTTTCTCGGTGGACACCTCGACGCCGGCGATGCCGTCTAAAACGACGACAGCGGCGTCGGCGGCAAGCAGGCTCTCCCGGGCGTCATGCAGAAAGATGTTGTATCCAGGTGTATCGAGGAGATTGATTTTGCCCTTCTGCCAGGGGAAAGCAGCAACCGATGTGGTGATGCTGAGCTTGCGATAGACCTCCTCTTCATCGAAATCGGTGATGGCGTTGCCCTCATCGACTTTCGTCAGGCGGTCGGTTGCGCCCGCCGTGAACAGGAGGGCCGACGCCAGCGAGGTTTTGCCCGCGTGGCCGTGCCCGATCAAAGCAACGTTCCGTATCTCGGAACTCTCAAAGACCTTCATGGTGCACCTCCAAGGACAGTAAGACCTGACTGTCCAGAAAGGCCAACGTATCACAGTCGAAATCGGTTTGTAACTACTTCAAGGAGCTATGGGGCAGGGTCTGTGGTGCTTTGGGAAGAGGAAGAAAACAATCAAAGATCGAGTTGGGGCAGCGGCTTAAACCAGCTGGTTTGCCGGGGCGATGTCATTCTCAAACGAGACGGGCGGATTGTAGATTAAGATGCGGCCACAGGTTTCGCAGAGTTGGAACCCCTCGCCGGCCTTGAGGTCTTGGAAATACTGCGGGCGCAATTGGATCATGCAACCCTCACAGCGCTCGTCCACGACGTTGGCGATGGCCGTGCCGCGCGTCTTCTTCTTGACTATTTCGTAGCGCGTATACAATTTTGGATCGATTCGGGCGACGAGCGTGGCTCGATGGGCCTTGGCTTCGTTGAGCGCCTTTAGGTCGGCTGCGGTGCGATCCTGTGCCACCTTCTTTTCGGCGTTGACGTGCTGTTGCTCGATCTTAAGCGCAGCCTCGGCGGCTACCACGTTCTTGTCATGCGCCTCAGCCTGTTCCATGAACTCAATGATCTTGTCCTCGGCCTTACGGATTTCGGCTTCGCCGTAGTTGATCTCGTTCTGAAAGGCGCGGTACTGATCATTCGTCTTGGCCTCGATCATCTGGCCCTTCAATTTAGAGAGCTTTTGATCGTGGAGCTGAATTTCGCCTTCGAGTTTTTTACGATCGCTCTGATTCGCCGAGAGGGCGGCCCGGTCTACCTCCAGCCGGCGTTTGTGTGCCTCGAGTTTTTTCTCGATCTCGGCGATGTGGAGAGGAAGGGTGGCGATCTCTTTTTCAAAACTCGCGATCTTACGATCGAGCGCCTGAAGTTCGACCGCAAGAGCAAGGTCTTGCTTCATTTATTCTCGAATTTTAGCACGCAGGGACTGGAATCGAGAAAGAAAGGGCGAAGCGAAGACGTCGAGCGCGAAGCGCACCTCATCAATCTTCAAGTATCGCAAGATGATTACGAAGGCGAGCAAACCAATCGGTAGCGAGACAGCGAGGTTCGCCAGGTCGGCCCACCGCGACACCCCCAGCCAGCGAGCCATTTCAAAGCTTGCTGCCCACACGGGCAGCGCCATCAATATGGAGCCTGCCGCGATGCGTGTAAAGCCGTGCACCAGGTAGCGCCCTTCGATGCCGCCCAATCTCCGGCGCAGTTTCTCAAAGAGGACGAGGCTGGCCACGATTGCGACGACCGACGTGGAAAGGGCGAGCGCGGCATGGCCCAGATGAAACACGAAGAGCAACATCCAAGCGACGCCAAAATTGACCAGGATGGAAAGCAGGCTCACGTACATGGGGGTCTTGGCATCATCCAACGCGTAGAAGGCTGGGTTAAGCATTTTCGTGGCGGCGTACCCGACCAGGCCGACGGCATAGCAGGAGAGTGCGATTGAGGTCTGCTGGGTGTCGTAGAACTGGAATTTGCCTCCCTGGAAAATGGCCCCGATGATGGGGCGTCCGAGGACCGCCAAGCCGATCGAAGAGGGAATGGTCAAAAGGAACACCATATTCAGGGAACGGGAAAGCGTCTTGCGGAACTCTTCGTAATTTGCTGAAGCAGCGCTGCGTGAGACTGACGGCAAAACCGCTGCGGCAAACGCGACGCCGAACAGGCCGAGCGGCAATTGCATGAAGCGGAAAGCGTAAGCCAGCCAACTAACGGGCCCGTCTGGCCCACGCAGAGGGTCAGACAGCCGTGAGGCGAAGTTGGTATTGACCATGACATTGATCTGGACGGCCGCATTGCCAAGGATGGCCGGGATCATCAAGCGGAAGATTTGTTGCAGGCCCGGATGGGACCATTGAAAGTCCAACTTAAACGCAAAGCCGGCTGCGCGGAGGCTGGGGATCTGCCAAGCGAGTTGCAGTGCACCGCCGAGAACGACACCATAAGCCATTCCTTCGATAGCCGTTATCCCGATGTGAGGTCCGAGGTAGAAGCCAAGTACGAGGCCGAAAATGACGGACCCAATGTTAAAAAATGTAGAGGCCAGGGCCGGTACACCAAACACGTTGCACGCGTTGAGCATTCCCATGGCTTGGGCAGCGAGAGCGACCAGCAACAGGAACGGAAACATGATGCGGGTCATTTGCACCGCAAGTTCAAATTTGCCGGGAACGGCAGCGTAGCCAGGCGCGAGAAGCCAGACCAAGCCGGGCGCGAAAATGACGCCAAGAAGACAGAACAGCCCGACCACGATGATGATCGCGGTACCAACCATGTTGGAGAGGCGAGCCGCACCCTCTTTGTCGCCCTCGGCGAGATGCTTCGTGAAGGTTGGAACGAAGGCGGAGGAGAGCGCGCCTTCGGCGAACAAATCGCGAGTCAGGTTCGGAATTCGGAAGCCCAGCAGAAAGGCGTCGTACGAAAACCCGGCGCCAAACTTTTGAGCCATCACCATTTCGCGCACAAGGCCGGTGATACGGCTCATGAATATGGCAATCGACACGACACCCGCAGAACGAGCTACCTGCTCGGATTGGGCGGTGCGCTTGAGATTAAGAGTTGTTGCCATTTCATCCGGAGCGAGCATTCTCAGGTGAGGCGACTCGCCGGGACTTGCCGTTACTATGCTGTCGTCTTGCCGTACTCTTCGAGGAAATGCGCGATGGTCATGATACCGGTGTAGTAATTGCTAATCCGATACTTTTCATTGGGCGAATGGAGACCATCATCGGGCAGGCCAAACCCCATCAGGACGGTTGGAATTCCGAGATGGGTACCAAACTCGCCCACTATTGGAATTGAGCCGCCACTGCGGATAAAGACCGTTGGCCGCCCCAGCATGTCGCTGAAGGCTTTCGCGGCGATATCAATGGCCGGGTGATCCGGGTTTACGGAGATAGCGGGTCCGGCGCTCAACACGCGGATCTGCGTCTGAATGCCGGCCGGGGTATTGTCCTTCACCCATTGCTTGAATGTAGCCAGCACCTTCTGTGGGTCCTGGTGAGGCACAAGGCGAATGCTGACCTTTGCGACTGCCTTGGCCGGTATAACGGTCTTAGCGCCGGCGCCTGTAAAGCCGCCGGCGATTCCATGCACCTCAAATGTGGGCCGCGCCCAAACTCTAGCGAGGACCGATTGTTCGGGCTCGCCGGTGAGTTGCGAGGAGCCGACTTCCTGTTCCAGGAACTCCTTCTCGGAGAAGGGCAGCCGGTGCCAGCTTTCAACTTCGGCAGAGGCGGGCGGGGTCACATCGTCGTAAATGCCCGGAATCTGGATGTGGCCTTGGGCGTCTTTCGCTTTTGCCAGTAGCTCAATCAACCCGTACACAGCGTTCGGTGCTGCGCCGCCGTACATGCCTGAATGAAGGTCGCGCGCCGGCCCTTGCGCTTCCACTT
This sequence comes from uncultured Acidobacteriaceae bacterium, assembly GCA_963740005.1. Taxonomy (GTDB): domain Bacteria; phylum Acidobacteriota; class Terriglobia; order Bryobacterales; family Bryobacteraceae; genus CAJCIT01. The sequence goes on from CAVUCO010000021.1 coordinate 75,430, forward strand.
CCATGTAGATCAGCCCGCGCAAACCGATGCAGAGGGTGGGCACCCCGTCAGCGAAGAGCTCGGTGTCGGAGACAAGCGCCACGTCTGCCTTCAGTTTCTGCGTGTGCTTGGGAACGTAAAGGGAGATCGACTCACCACCAACCTCTTCTTCGCCTTCGATCAGAAACTTTACATTGACCGGGAGTGTGCCGTGCACCGCCATCAAGGCTTCTATGGCTTTGATGTGCATGTACATCTGCCCCTTGTCATCGCTAGAGCCACGGGCATAGATATTGCCGTCGCGGATGGATGGCTCAAAGGGAGGCGTGTGCCAGAGTTCCAGCGGATCGGGGGGTTGAACGTCGTAATGACCGTAACAAAGAACGGTTGGTTTTCCGGGCGCATGGAGCCAATCGCCATAAACCAACGGGTGGCCCGGGGTGGGAATTATCTCGACGTTTTCGATGCCTGCCGTGCGCAGGCTGCCGGCGACGAACTCGGCCGCGAGAACGACATCCCCTTTGTGTTCGGGTAGAGTACTGATGCTTTGAATGCGGAGCAGATCGAGAAGCTCATTAAGCAATCGATCCTCGCTCGCGCGCACGAATTCCTGGACAGCTGCAGACAAGTTAGAATGTGCCCCTTTTACCTTTCGATTATAGGGGGTTTGTCGGTAGTTGTCTCCAAAGGAACGAAACTAAACAAAGAGCCTAAGACGAATCTCGCTCAGTGGCTGATCGGCTTTCAGGCGACGTTCAAGGCCTTCGCGGCGAGGGCCGTTCCCCGAACCCGTGCGCGAATCTTGGCGAAGGCGACATCTCTCGAGGTCGAGCAGTCATCGGCGAACGGCGAAAAGCCGCAGTCGTCGGTTGTTCCCAACTGGTCCAGAGGAATGAAAACGGCCGCTTGCAGCACTCGCTCGCGGACCTCTTCGGGAGACTCGACTTGCGGATCGAGGGGATCGATTACTCCGACGAAAACGACTTGGTTGGGTTTGAGATGAGCCGCGATCAGGCGGAGCACGTGCTCCCGGTTTGGTTCACTTGCCAATTGAACGTAGAACCGGCCCGCCTTCAACTCGAATAACAGCGGCAACAATCCGGCGTAATCGACCGAAGCACTATGGGTTTGATCCAGGTCTCCGCCGGGGCAGGTGTGTACGCCGATGCGCGCTTGTTCGGCTGGAGTGAAGCGATCGAGCACTTGATTGTTCAAGTCGATGAACGCGCGCAGCAGATTGCCGCTGGGATCAAGCTTCAGGGATAAGCGGCCCTCGGTGAAGTCCATTTGGACGCAGTGCGCGCCTGCGTCCAGGGAGCGGCGGATATCTGCTTCTGCTTCGCTTTTCAGATCTTCGAGAAACTGATCGCGCGAGTAATCGGGAATCGGTGTGGCCGGGTACAAGAGGCTCAACGCAGACGGCGAGATGACCGCCTGCTTAACGGGCACCTTCGTCAGCTTCTTCGCTTCGCGAATATATTCGTCTGCATGAACCGCATACCGAAATGGGCCGGCGGTTAACCTTGGTAGCTGGCGGGTATGGCCGTCCTCGAACGGGATGACAACTCCGTCCGGCGCCAGTCGATTACCTCCGTTGAGAGGGTAGGTGGCAAAACTAGGCTTGGCCTGCTCGCCATCGGAAATCACCGGTGAACTGGTTTCTTCGAAGCGCCGTATGGTGTCCCGCAGTGCTTCATTGACGATCCCGCAAAACTCTGAGTGCTGGATACTCCCCTCTCGCTGTTTACGAATGGCTTCAACCAACTCAGCTGGCCGGGGAATACTGCCAATGGGCTCGGTTTGGATGGGCATAACACGAACGTTACCGAGTCTCGGCGTCAAGCACAATCCTCGAAACTCAGTATGCGGACACCATCGGGATTAGGTGAACTCGGCGACGCGGCCAAATCATTGCTGCGATTAGGCCGATTTGCTGATGGAGAAGACGGCGACTTCGGTAAGTAAATTCCGCAGAACGTGCACTTCTTTGTCCCCGCGTAAAAATACTTGCCGCTCGATGGTCCAACGTTGTTGTCGGCACAACAAGATGAAGTCTTCAACCGTCAGGAAGTGGAGGTTCGGGGAATCGAACCAGTCGTAGGGGAAAAGTTCCGTTCGCGGAGCACGTCCGCTGAAAAGGTGCGCCACGCGCACGCTCCAGTGTCCGAAATTGGGGAATGAGACGATCGCCCGGCGGCCCACCCGAAGCATCTGGGTCAGCACCCGAAGCGGGTATCGCATTTCCTGCAATGTCTGGCTGAGAATCACAAAGTCAAAGGCGGCATCGGGATAGTCCGCCAGCCCTTGATCGATGTCACCCTGATAAACGGAGACGCCGCGGGCGATTGCCTTCTGCACCTTTTCGCCGCTGATTTCGACTCCGCGAGCATCCACACGTTTGTTCTCTCGAAGCCAAGCCAGCAACTCGCCGCCGCCGCAGCCGAGGTCAAGCACGCGGGCGCCCGGCTCGACGATTTCGGCAATCATGGCATAGTCGCGGCGTTCGAGCAGGAATTCAGTCACGGCCTGATGTTCGGCGTGGGTCATCGGGTCCTGATCCTGCTCCACGCTTCGCAGGAACCCTCGGATCATCTGGGACTGCTCCTTGGTCTCGAGGAGGAATGAGTCGTGGCCATACGTGGCTTGGAGCTCGCAGAATGCCACGTTCACATTGCGGCCTCGCAGTGCGCTCACGATTTCAAGCGACTGGTAGGTGGGATACAGCCAGTCTGAGGTGAAGCTGATGACCAGGAAACGAGCCTTGGTTTTATCGAACGCCGCGGCCAGCGATGGATTGCCGGCAGCCAGATCGAAGTAGTCCATGGCCTTGGTGATGTAGAGGTATGAATTCGCGTCGAATCGATTTACAAATTGACTGCCGCGATAACGTAGATAGCTCTCTACTTCAAAGTCCACCGAGAAGTCGAAGCCAAACGCGTCTTTGTCGCGCAAGCGGCGGCCGAACTTATCGCGCATCGAGGCGTCGCTCATATACGTAATGTGCCCCACCATGCGGGCGACAGCCAGGCCACGCGCAGGCGGCTTAGCATCGTAGTAGTTTCCTTCATTCCAGTCGGGGTCCGCCATGACCGCCTGCCTGCCAACTTCATTGAACGCGATCTGTTGCGCGCTGTGCCGTGCGGTGGACGCGACTGGAATGGCCGAGGCCACCGATTCCGGGTAGGAGACGGTCCATTCGAGGGCCTGCATCCCGCCCATCGACCCGCCCGTGACAGTGAGCAGGCGTTTGATTCCCAGATGATCGATTAACTGCTTTTGCAGCCGGACCATGTCACCGACGGTGATGACCGGGAAGCGCATGGCATAGCGCTCGCCGGTGGAAGGATCGATGGAACTGGGTCCGGTGGTGCCCCGGCAACCTCCCAGCACGTTGGAGCAAATCACGAAATAGCGATCGGTGTCCAGGCCGAGACCGGGCCCGATCATATTCGACCACCAACCGGGCTGGCCCGACTCCTTGCTGATGCCGGCGGCGTGGGCGTCGCCCGAGAAGGCGTGAAGCACCAGAATGGCGTTGCTTCGATCGGCGTTCAGCTCGCCGTAGGTTTCATAGGCCACGTCGACCTGCAAAAGGCTAATGCCGCAATCGAGAGCTAGCGACGGAAAACAAACGGTCTGCGTTTCAACGGTGGATGCCATCTAAACTCTTACGGCTAAGCCCCGAGGCTGAGTAGTTCGCTCAAGGTTGGGCACAATGCGGGTCGGTGAGGAGCCTCTGTTCGGGCGCCAGCATCCTACGCATGTGATTGCAAGATAACACGATGTTGGAAGCCCCGCGCATCGAACGGAGGAATCCAGGGTGTGCATGGTTCCGATGCGGGCGCTACTTGCATCAGCGTTCTGTTACAGTTCTTCCCCCAATTGATTGAAGTAGGGGCCAAAACGTGATCAAATAAAGTGATCGGCCCACCGATCTGCCGCGAGTCCTCGCGGCGTCCCATCAAGTTGAGGAGCTAATAGTTGGAGAAAGCAGTTCTCGTCCTGGAAGACGGTTCGATCTTCGAGGGAGTAAGCTTTGGTGCGCCCACGCAGCGAACTGGAGAGGTTGTGTTCAACACAGCCATTACCGGATATCAGGAGATCTTCACCGATCCTTCCTACACCGGGCAGATCGTCGTTCTTACCTACCCGCAGATTGGAAACTACGGATCGAACCGGCTGGACAATGAGTCCACCGGTCCTTTCATCGAAGGGCTGGTTGTGCGGGAGATTTCACCGGTTGTCAGCAACTGGAGATCGGAAGAGAAAGCCGAGCACTTTCTAGCGAAGGCCGGCATTCCCGTGATCGCCGAAGTGGACACGCGGCGCCTGGTACGGCTGCTGCGCGACCGAGGCGCTATGCGTGGAATCATTGCGGTTGGCGAGCACGATCCCGCTGAGCTGACTCGACTGGTGTGCCAAGCCCCGTCCATGGCTGGACAAAACCTGCTATCGCAGGTGTCCACAAAACAAAGCTACTCGTGGACCGAGCCGGTTATGCCGGTCTCCGTTTCCGACAAGACGGTGGAGAGATCCGAGGAGCGCTTCCATGTGGTCGCTTATGACTACGGCATCAAGCGCAACATTCTTCGCCACCTGGTGAATGTCGGGTCGCGCGTAACCGTCGTGCCGGCGGATGCGACCGCGGAAGACGTTCTCGGCCTTAAGCCGGATGGCGTGTTTCTTTCCAACGGCCCGGGCGACCCCGAGCCGCTGACCGCACAAGCTGCCCATGTGCGGAGGCTGATTGGCCGGGTGCCCATTTTCGGCATTTGCCTGGGCCATCAGATTCTCGGTTTAGCGCTGGGCGGAAAAACCTATAAGTTGAAGTTCGGTCATCATGGCGCGAACCATCCGGTTTTGAACCACCAGACAGGCCGGGTTGAGATCACTTCACAGAACCACGGGTTCGCGGTGGATCCGGACTCGCTCAACGATTCGGAGGTTGAGATTTCGCATATCAATCTGAACGATGACACGGTGGAAGGATTGCGCCACAAGAAAGAGCCACTGTTTTGCGTGCAGTATCATCCGGAGGCTGCGCCGGGTCCCCACGACTCGCACTACCTTTTCCGCGATTTCGTGAAAATGATGAGCGAGATGAAGGCCTAGAATGCCGAAGCGAACCGATCTGAAGCGCATCATGATTGTGGGTTCGGGCCCGATCATCATCGGACAGGCCTGTGAATTCGACTACTCCGGAGCCCAGGCGTGCAAGGCACTCCGCGCGGAAGGGTACGAAGTAATCCTCATCAATTCGAATCCAGCCACGATCATGACCGATCCGGAACTGGCGGATCGCACTTACGTTGAGCCGCTCAGCCTCGCTTATGCAACCGAAGTGATCCGCAAGGAGCGCCCGGATGCCCTGCTTTCAACCGTCGGCGGCCAAACCGGACTTAACCTGTCTGTCGAATTGGCCGAGGCTGGTGTTCTGGAAGAGTTTGGCGTCGAATTGATTGGCGCCCGGATTGATGCCATCAAGAAGGCCGAGGACCGGCTGCTGTTCAAGGACGCGATGAAGAAGATCGGCCTGGACATGACGCAGTCGCAATTGGTGAACAACATCGAAGACGGTCTGGCCTTCGCGAATCGAATCGGGTATCCGATCATCCTGCGGCCCAGCTTCACGATGGGCGGAAGCGGCGGCGGCATCGCCTATCACCGTGAGGAGCTGGAAGAGATTCTCGAGCGCGGCATCGACCTCTCGCCCGTGCACGAGGTCTTAGTCGAAGAGAGCGTTCTGGGCTGGAAGGAATTTGAGCTCGAAGTGATGCGCGATATGGCGGGCAACGCCATCATTGTTTGCTCCATCGAGAACTTCGACCCGATGGGCGTGCACACGGGCGATTCTATCACCGTGGCGCCCGCCCAGACACTGACGGATCGCGAGTATCAGATGATGCGCGATGCGGCCATCCGGTGCCTGAACGAGATTGGCGTCGACACGGGCGGTTCCAACGTCCAATTCGCGATCAATCCCGAAAACGGGCGGATGGTTGTCGTGGAGATGAATCCGCGCGTTTCGCGGAGTTCCGCTCTGGCCTCCAAAGCAACCGGTTTCCCGATTGCCAAGATCGCCGCGAAACTGGCCGTCGGCTATAGGCTGGACGAAATCAAGAACGACATCACGCGAGCGACGCCGGCCTGCTTCGAGCCAACCATTGACTACGTGGTGGTGAAGATTCCGCGCTGGCAGTTCGAGAAGTTTCCTGGCGCCGAGCCGGTGCTCAATACGCAGATGAAGTCGGTCGGCGAAGTGATGGCCATTGGCCGAACGTTCAAGCAAGCGTTGGGGAAGGGAATGCGCAGCCTCGAAACCGGTAAGGCCGATGGCGCCAAAGCGCTGGATCCCGAACTGATTCGGCAGCGGCTGATCACGCCGAATCCAGACCGCCTCGACTACATCCGCTTTGCCTTCGAGCAGGGATTCACGGTTGAACAGATCCATGAGATGACGAGGGTTGATCGGTGGTTCCTGCAGCAGATTGCGGAAGTTATCGACCTCGAGAAGTCATTCGCCGGCCGGACCCTTGCATCGATTAGTCCGAAAGAAATGCGGCGGGCGAAGCGTGACGGATTGGGCGACCGCCAGCTCGGCCTGCTGGTTGGCGCTGAACCTATGGACGTCCGCGAAGCGCGTCTAAAGCAGGGAATTCACGCCGTCTTTAACCGTGTAGACACCTGTGCGGCGGAGTTCGAAAGCTTCACGCCCTACATGTACTCGAGTTATGAATCGGAAGACGAAGCTGCGCCGACCAACCGAAAGAAGGTCATGATATTAGGCAGCGGCCCGAACCGCATCGGGCAGGGCATCGAGTTCGATTACTGCTGCTGTCACGCTTCTTTCGCACTGCAGGATTTCGGGGTTGAGTCGATCATGATCAACTGCAACCCGGAAACGGTTTCGACCGACTACGACACCAGCGACCGTCTCTACTTTGAGCCCCTTACGCAAGAAGAAGTCCTCAATATCTACGATGTCGAAAAAGCGGACGGATTGATTGTGCAGTTTGGCGGCCAGACGCCGCTGAATCTAGCCATGCCGCTGAAGAAGCTGGGTCTGCCGATCATTGGAACAGATCCCAGCAACATCGATCTCGCCGAAGACCGCAAGCTGTTCGGCAAACTGCTCGCTGATCTGAATATTCCTTCTCCGCCTCACGGTACGGCGACCAGCGTGGAGGAAGCAATTGACGTTGCCCGGCGGCTTGGATTCCCAGTACTGGTGCGTCCCAGCTACGTTCTGGGCGGACGCGCCATGGTCATTGCCTACAACGAAGACACAGTGCGGCGCTATATGCAGGAGGCGGTCAGTTTTTCCGTGCGGCGGCCGGTTCTGGTCGATCAGTTCCTGGAAGATGCGACGGAAGTAGACGTGGATGCGCTGTGCGACGGCCAGAGCGTGCTGATTGCAGGCATCATGGAACATATCGAAGAAGCGGGCGTGCACTCCGGTGACAGCTCGTGCGTGCTGCCAGCTTTCTCGCTAGCGCCGTCGACCATCCAGCTGATTGAAGAATACACCAGGAAACTGGCTCGTGCACTCAATGTCATTGGCTTGATGAATGTTCAGTACGCCATCAAGGGCAGCGACGTATATGTGCTGGAAGTCAACCCGCGCGCCTCGCGTACCGTGCCGTTCGTTGCCAAGGCAACGGGCGTTCCTCTGCCGAAGATTGCGGTCGGAGTGATGCTCGGCAAGAAGCTGGAAGACTTCAAATACTTGACTGGTGGGATGGTGGAAGGGACCCTTCCTGTTCCCAATTTCTTCGTGAAGAGCCCGGTTTTTCCGTTCAACAAGTTCCCGGGCGCGGACCCGGCGCTTGGCCCTGAGATGCGTTCGACGGGCGAGGTGATGGGCGTGGGTGAGACTTTCGGCGAGGCGTTCGCGAAAGCGCAGCTGGCTGCGGGATCGCCGATTCCCGATAAGGGCGCTTTGTTCATCAGCGTCAACGACCGGGACAAGCCGGGCGCTGTCGCGGTGGCCCGGCGGTTTCACGAGTTTGGCTTTGACCTGTTCGCGACACGCGGAACCGCTTCTGTGTTGCAGGCTGCCGGATTACCGGTAAAGCGGGTGTTCAAGGTCAATGAAGGCCGTCCGAATGCCGTCGACATTCTCAAAGAGGGCAAGCTCAACCTGGTGATTTACACCACGACCGGTGGACACTCCTTCAGCGATGAGCAAACGATTCGCCGGAACGCGGTCACCTATCGCATTCCCTGCATCACCACAATGAGTGGAGCAAAAGCCGCCGCGGAAGCGATTGCGTCGCGCCGGCGGGATCCGATTCGCGTCTGGAGCCTGCAGGAACTGCATGAACCGGCGAAGGCCGAAACGGTATCTTAGCTCAGACGTTGTGGCGCAGACACGAGTGTCTGCGCCACGTTATTGGTGGTCCGATTGTGGAACATCATTAAGGGTCTTGGAACAACCGGATACCGGCGATACCAACCGCTCCCGCCTGGATGCAGGAGTCTGCGTTTTCCCACGTGACGCCGCCGAGCGCATAGACCGGCGGTCCTAGCTTCGATGCGGCGCGAAGAGCGTCAAGACCGATGGCTTCGCCCTTTCCCGGGCTCTCGAAGAGGGGGCTCAGTGTGACAAAATCGGCACGCGCCGATTTGACCTCTTCGATCGTATGGCATGATCGGCCCACCAGCAGTCCTTGCGGCACTTCGCACGGCGCCGCCGAGGGAAGATGCACGCCGTCGGCGCGGGCAGCCAGTGCAACATCGGCGCGCGTGTTCACCAGGATTTTGGCCGACTGGACTCCACGCGCTTCAAGGACCGCCAGGGTGAACTCGAAGAGCTCCCGCACCGGCAAGTCGTTTTCCCGGATCTGGACCATATCGACTCCGAGCGAAAGCTGGTCTCGGATAACCTCCAGCAATGCCCGGAAGCCGCCTGCGGACTTGCGATCTGTGATGTAGTACTTCTTCATTTGGCGAGGAAAGACACGGCCGTTTTCGGCACAAACACGCAAAGTTCGCGGCTGCCCTTCCATTCGACGTATTCCGCCTCACTTAATTCCGCTGTCAAATCTTCCGGGAAGGTAATGCGAACGCCTCGTGCCGATTTGGTCACAGCGACGACGCGTAGCCGGAGGTGGTTGCGCGTCGGCCGCTCGGGGGCCGCAACGATACGCAATTCGTGATGGCGGACGCAGAGCAACCCCCGGTCTCCGATGAGGTGTCCCGGAAAGTAAGGTCCCTCCACTTCGTGGTCCATTATTCGAACCCGGCTGAGGTTGCGGCTCGGATCGAGGGAAGCGATCTCAGCCGGTAGCAGATTGAAGATTCCCAAAGAGCGAGCGATGTCGCTGGTGGCGGGTCGCGCAAAGACCTGTTCCGGCGATCCTGCCTGAACGAAGCGCCCACGCTCGATCAGGTAGACAGAGTCCGCCAGATCGAAGCACTCCTCTAGGTCGTGCGTCACCAGCACGATGGGCGCGGCGAACTGTGCTTTGGCCTTGCGGAGCGCCTCATAGAATGCCAGGCGCAGCCGGAAATCCAATCCGCGGGTTGGTTCGTCAAACAGAAGCAGGCGGGGGTTGCCCGCCAGCGCCCGTGCAATGGCCCCACGTTGCTTCTGACCGCCTGACAGCTCATGAGGGAAACGGCCCGTCAGATCGTTCAACTCAAAGTCCTCGATCAGTTCCTGAACTCTGCGGTGCCGCTGCACCTTGCTGCGGTTCATCGACACGGCTGAGTTGGCGGCGAAGTGTAGATTCTGGCGCACCGTCATGTGGGGAAAGAGCGCGTGGTCTTGGAAGATATAGCCGCAGCGCCGCAGCCGCGGTGCAATGTGAACCTTAGCGGCCGCGTCGAAGTAGAGTTGGTCCTGCACCAGGATGCGGCCCTCGTCCGGCTTGCTGAAACCGGCCAGGCAGTTCAGTGTCAGGGTCTTCCCCGATCCGCTGGGGCCCAGCAAAACTGTTACGCCCGGCGAGGTTTGCAGGTGGATATTGAGTTCAAACGCCTCGGAATCGAGCCCCGCGGCGTATCGCTTGATAATCCGGGCGTCAATCGTGGGCGAACTACCGGTGGAGGTGCTGGATGGAACCGAGGCAGAGGGCATGGATCAACCTGCCCAGCCGGAACGATGAGGGCCTGCCAGCCGATTTGCCGGCCACAGGATGAGCAACGCGACGACCGATATGATGAGCACCAGAACCCGAGCGAGTTGTCCGTTACCGGACTCCACTGCATCGTAGATCGCCACCGACAAGGTCTGCGTCTTTCCGGGAATGTTCCCGGCCAACATGATGGTGACGCCGAAATCCCCCAACGATCTGGCGAAGCAGAGCGAACCAAGGGCCCAGAGACTGCGCTGCGCCAGTGGTAAGGTAACGCGAAAGAACGTCTTCCATTCCGACGCGCCTAAACTGCGGGAAGCCCATTCGTAGCGGTAGTCCACGTTTTCGAAGGCGGCGCGTGCAGCTTTCACGAAGAGCGGCGCCGAATGAACAAAGGCCGCGACAACCGCCGCCTGCCATGTGAAGACGAGCGGGCTTCCGGTAACGCGTTCATAGAGGGCGCCCAGTGGCGAATTCCGGCTCAAGAGAACCAGCAGATAGTAGCCGAGCACGGTGGGCGGAAGTACCAGGGGCAGGGTGATGACCGAGTCGAGCAAGTTTTTGCCCGGAAATTCCTTGCGCGCCAGCGGGTACGCCACGAAGAGCCCGATAACCACAACCATGAGAGTGGAGAGCGCAGCCACCTTCAGGCTCAGCCATAACGGAAAAAGATCCACTTGCGGGATGAGAGTTCCTAACGCGGGAAGCATGGCTTGGCGAGTAAAGCAATTATAGCCAGCGATGTTCCCGGCTCGCTGTCTCTGGCAGCAGGTACACAAAAAGAGAGGCGGCCTGCAGGCCGCCTCTCGGAACTCACTTGTAAAGTTTTGTGCTGTCGGGGAGTTAGCTTCCGACGCGAAGATCGTTAGTCACAGAAAAGACTCCCGGCACTGAGTTGGCGCGGATTCCCGCGACGTTTCTGTCAGTTTGATTGTTCACGATGCCTTCCAATGTCACATGTCCGTTCTCGACAATGATACGGATCGATGGCTGCGTACCCATGCCGTAGCGATTCAGCATTGGATAGCCATAGATCGCGCGAGCCGTAGCGCGGCGAATCTGATTGTCGAAAGGCGAAAGTGGGAGGACCTCAATCTGGTTGTCAACGTGTTCCACACCCTCGATATGACTTACAAGCCGGCCCGCTTCGGTTTTCAGAACAGGCTGAGTGACTTTGCCGTACAACGTTACTGTACTGCCATCCACTTTGTAAGAAAAATTGTCAAAGATCGTAACGTAGGGCATCATCACCAATTCATGGCGGACCTTCTTACTAATAGCCAGAGCTGCGTTGTTAGCCGTGGACACACTGTCCTGAGCCAATGCCAGGCTCGACGAAAACGCCAGCACCAGCGCTCCTAAAAATAGCTTGTTACGAAAAGTAGTTAGTATTTTCATGTTTATTGCCTACGTAAGTTTGGATGCGTGGGCATTCGCTCAGGTTGCGGAGGCGCGACTCACTCGGGCCCGCTGATGTGTAGAGCATTTCTGTTAGTTTTGGCGGTGATAACGCTTGCAGACGCTGGATCGAATACTTCGCAAACGAACTGATGTTCCGGGCAAGAGGCGCAAAAGAAGTGAGGGAGTGGGCCGGGGCTCTGAACGGCGAAGCGTCGCGTGTCGCGAGAAGAGGTGGTGAACCGGCGGCTGGTTCGCCGGGAGGGACACGCCCCGAGCGGTGGGAATGTCAATCGCGCCCTCCGAGTGCGCAATTAGGCATCCCCGCCGGCAGAACTCAAAAATGGGCGCTCCAGATGTGGGCTGCACCTGGAGCGCCGTTGGCTCACTTCCACTCGCTATTCAAACTCAGCAAAAGGGGGACTGCTGTTCCGAAGCTCTCTAGTGGGTCGAACCAATCTCACAGGGTATGGGAGCGACTGAGGGGTAATCAGCCGATCCGCAATTCCTGCCTTTCTAGAGTGCAACCCGGGTTCCATCCTGCGTTTGGACCGGGCGACGCGGATGTCGCTTGTAAGTTATTGAAAATACGATGTCGGCCGACCGGGCCGCCGGGACGTCTGGTCCGAACGACCGAAGCGACCGGATAATGGCCATTAACCAACGGGCGTCCGTCTCGCGCTCAATGGAAGCGGGATTACACTCGTCGGCCGAACTCGAAGCCGCCGCGTCACGGTTCGCTATCCTCGTAAAGACGATCCTATGCCGTTGAGTATTGAAAAACGGGTTGAACCGAATCTCACAGTCCTGCTGTTGTCCGGACCATTGTCATTGGGACCCTCCCTGTACGCGCTTAACCAAGCAGCGCGAAAGGCACTCGAATCCGCGTCGACGCAGGCGCTGATCCTTGATGTCGGCGGAGTGACTATCGTGGACAGCGCGGGTTTGGGCGAGTTGACTCTGGTCTACACGCTGGCGACGCGACGAAACTGCCGCGTAGCGCTGATAGGCGTGACGCCCACGCTGAGGCATGCGCTGGATGTCACCCACCTGGATGCCCTGTTACCGTCTTGCAGCGACGTCACGGAGGCCAAGAAGTTCCTGGCATCTCCCAAGGAGGGAGTGTGAGGGTAGCCTATTGTTGCTGGGCCAGGGCCAGGTAGAAGCGGACGTCTTGATAGAACGCGTATACCGTTACTGCCACGGCGACCACCGCCGCCCCTTGCCAGAAACGTTCGCGCGGTGAATTGGGATGGCCGGGCAGTCCGGCAACCAATCCCAGGGCAAAACCGCCGGCCAGCCCTCCCAGGTGGGCGCCGATGTCGATACCCGGCAGGATGCTGAAAATCAGCCCATAAATAGCCCACCGCCGGTAGTAGGCACGGATCGTCTGCGCCATGGGGTCCGATCGCCTCAGCCCCAGCGCCAGCATGATGCCGATCAGCCCGAAGCATGCGGCTGATGCGCCAACCGACAGCCCCATGGGTCGCCACAGCATACTAACGAAGAATCCCGTAAACGTCGTGAAGATATAAGCCACGATCAGCCGGCTGGTTCCATAGAACCCCTCCACCTCGGCGATCAAGTCAAACAGAGCCCAGGAGTTCATCAGGATGTGAAGCAGGTTCCCATGCAGGAAGCCGGCCGTGATCAGGCGCCACCACTGGCCCTGAGCGACGTAGGGACCGTACTTGGCCCCGAACATAACCAATACGCTCCCGCTGATGTCGCCCATGCCGCTTTTGGGGCTGACGATGAACGTAGCGATGTATAAAGCTAAGTTGATGGTCAGGATGATGATGCTGGTGCTATAGGCTCGGGGAAGGAATCCGCCCATCGAGGCCACCCGGACATCGATGGCACGAGGGCCCAGTTGGGCGTCACAATAGGGGCAGACCCGGTCCGAAGTTGTAATGAAGGCCCGGCAGTTCGGGCACATCCGTCGCTTTTCCACGGATTCATTGTAGCGGTCACGGGGAGGTCACCCTGCTAAAATCGTAGGTTTATATGGAAATGAGCGAGCGACAGTATCGCGAAGACATTATCCGCGTTTGCAGGCTCGTCTACGAAAAGGGCTGGGTGGCCATGAATGACGGCAATATCAGCATCCGGCTAGACGAGAAGCGGATTCTTTGCACGCCCACGGCAATCAGCAAGGGCTTTGTGGAGTCGGACGATCTGATTGTCTGCGACAACGGAGGCGACAAGCTGGAGGGAACGCGGCAGCGTACCAGCGAGATCGCCATGCATACGACGATTTACAGTTTGCGGCCGGATGTCAGAGCGGTGGTGCATGCACATCCTCCGGTCGCGACCGGATTTGCGACGGCCGGCAGGGCGCTGGACAAAGCGCTTCTTCCGGAGGTGGTTATTCAGCTCGGCGCTGTGCCGCTGGCAACCTATGGGCTCCCTGGAACGCCGGCGCTCACCGCAGGCATGATCCCGCTGATTCCGCATTACGACGCGCTGCTGCTTCAGAATCACGGTTGCACCTCGTACGGCAAGGATTTGTGGGACGCGTATTTCAAGATGGAAATGGTAGAGCACTTTGCCCGCATCACCTTGGTTGGCGAGCTGCTCGGTGGAGCAAAACCGCTGCCGCGGGCTGAAGTGAAGAAGTTGTTCGAAGCCCGCCTGCGTTACAACGTGTCTTCCAAGGCGCCCATGGCGCCGGGCTTGCCAATCGTTGCCGAGGACGACTGCTAATAGCCGATTCTCTTAGCTGGGACTAGCCCAACTGGGATCTGGCGCGAGGATCACTGCTATGATTTTCTTGGCCCGGCCCTATGGATTTCCTCATCCTCTCGGCACTGTTGTCTCTTCAGGATGACAGCGACCTGATCCAGCGATTGAAGCGTCGCGAAGCCGAGGCGATGGGTGAGCTCTACGATCGTTTCGGCAAAATAGCGTTCGCCGTGATCGTGCGCATCGTCCGCAATTCGGCTGTGGCCGAGGATCTGGTTCAGGAGACTTTTCTCAAAGTCTGGAACCGGATCGAGGGATTCGACGACGCGCGCAGCAGTCTGGGGCCTTGGGTGCTGACCATCGCCCGTAATCGGGCCATCGATTACCTCCGTTCCACCGATTCCCGCATGGCTCAAAACAGCTGCGATCTGGAGAAGTTGGAGCGTCCCAGGTTCTTCACCGATTTTGAGGCGAACTACCTGAGTGACGACCGGATCCGAATGATCCGGCAGGCCTTCACCAAACTCACTGAAAACCAGCGCAAGGTTCTCGAACTGGCGTACTTCGAAGGTCTATCGCAAAGCGAAATGGCGGCGCGGCTGGCGGAGCCTCTGGGAACGGTCAAGACCTGGGTCCGCACCGCTCTGCAGTTACTCCGGCAGGAGCTGGGTGAGGAACTCGCCGGCTCGAAGCCGCAGATCTGATGGCTGAGTCCGTTCGCCGTTACCTGCCGCTTAAGAACCCGCTAGAGTAAGTAGAAGATCCGAGCGGTAACATGCGTTTGTCTGGCCAGGGCTGATTCAGGCTGAGTAGGCATAGGAGGTCTTCCTTTGTTCGAACAGTATACGCAGCACGCTCGCCGTGTCATCTTCTTTTCCAGATACGAGGCGAGCCAATTTGGATCGAGCCTTATTGAGCCCGAACACCTTCTGCTGGGATTGCTCCGTGAGGATGCCGAGCTACGCAAGCGCGTTGACTCCGAGCGGACCCGCGCGTTGATCGAAGCTGCCATGCCGCCTGCGCAGAAGATTTCCACAACGGTGGATTTACCGCTGGCCGAGAGTGCCAAAAAGGTCTTGGCGTATGCCGCCGAAGAGGCCGAGCGGCTGTCTCACCGGCACTTCGGTACCCGCCACCTTTTGTTAGGCCTGCTGCGGGCAGACAAGTCACTTGCTCAAGACATCCTTCACCAGTCGGGTTTCTCGCTGGCGGAAACTAGAGCGGAGATGGCGGCCCAAAAACTTACTGAAGCCGACCCTCGACAGCCCGGGGCGGTGGTGGGTCTCGACCGGCTAGCCGCGCTTGAACTGAAGATGCAAGTGATCGCCGATTCACAGCAGGAATTGCGGGAAAAAATAAGAGACCTCACGGCCGCCGTTCTCGAATTGCACGAAAAGTTCGACCGCCTTCTCGACGATGAGTTGTGAGGCCTAAGACGAAGTTGCCGTCGTCGCCACTCGCTGCCGCTGCGACACCAGAAACAGCAGACCTAGCACGACCACGGCGATGCCATTGGCCTGCATCACTCCAGGGGCTGAAGACGACTTGATGAGAAATCCACTCAACAGGCTGCCCATCGGCATGCCCCCGCGGAAAGCCACGTTATAAACGCTCATAACCCGTCCGCGCATCGCATCTCCGACGTAGGACTGCACAATCGAAGCATTTAGTGCGAAGACGATCATCAGAGCGGCTCCGCCTGCGAAAAGGAGCAAGAGGCTCAGCCCAACGTTCTTCGAAAATCCAAAGCCGGCAATCAGCAACCCCAGCACGAGCATCACCACCAGTGCCCGCTGATATTGACTCGTCTCTTTTCTGCTGGCCGCCACCAGCAGCGCGCCGGTGACCGATCCTGCGCCTGACGCCACCAGGAACCACATGTACGTGTTGGAGTTTCCATGAAATACGTCTTTCGCAAACACCGGAAGGAAAGAGATCATCGGGAACGACAGCATGGTCATGAAGAACGCAAGTGCGATTAAACTCACCATGCCCTCGCGCTTCAACACGAACGAGAAACCCTCTTTCATGCTGTCAAGGACGGATTCCTGCGTTTTCGAGGGGACAAACGGGACGCGAATCGCCAGCAAAGTGATGATCACCGCTATGAACGACAGGCCGTTCAAACCGAAACACCATGCCGCCCCTAGCTTCGCCAGGGCAAGGCCGCCTAGCACCGGGCCGATGACGCGCGCGAGATTAAACTGGATGGAATTCAGAGCGATGGCGTTCTGCAGATTGTTCTTTTCGACCAGCGACGGCACCAACGCCGAATAAGCCGGCCCCCCAAACGCCTGCGCCAATCCGACGGTGAATGAAAGGCACCAGATGTGCCAGACCTTCACGGCGCCGGTCGCGGCCAGCACGGTCAATATAAACGCGCAGCTCATCTGGACGACTTGTGATGCCAACAGGATGCCGCGCCTGCTTTTTCGGTCGGCAAACACACCACCGAACAACGAGAACAGGAAAATCGGAATCTGCCCCAGGAATTGGTCGATGCCCAGGTAAACGGGGTTGTTGGAGAGTTGGTAAACCAGCCAGCTCTGGGCCAGGATCTGCATCCAGGTGCCGACGCTGGAGGTGCAGGCGCCCACCCACATCAGGCGAAAATCGCGGTATTCGAATGCTTTGAAGATGCGCTTGAACAAGCTGTGGGCGTCCGCCTAGGGTAGCGTTTGTTCTCGCTGGATGAGATGCACCAGATTGCCGTCCAGGTCGTTGAAGAAGACCAGGCGGTTCCCTTGGTTCACGTACGGCTCACCGCTGAATTTGACGCCGAGCGTTCGCAAATGGTTATAGGCCGCGTCAAAATCGTCCACCGAGATGGCCAGGTGTCGAAGCCCGGGGGTGCGCGGCTGGGTCTCTGGGCGGTCTCCTTGCGATGGAATGATCTCGATCATGCCCCCATCCTGCGCACGAATGAAGAAGTTGCCGTCGTATTCGAAGTTGATTCGAAAACCAAGTGTTTCGACGTACCATTCCGCTAATTGTTTGGGATCTGGCGAAGCAATCGCCAGGTGTTCGAGGCCAGTGAACATCAACTGGGGATTTTAGCAGGCGAGTAGGCAACCGGCTTTGGCTGAGGCCGCGGGTCAGCAGCAGATCCCGGGCTGCCGGCGGATTAGAAAACGGCGAAACAGAAAGTGATGTTGGAGCCCTCAGGCGATATAGAATACTCGCCACCCTCGAGCGCCTCGGCGGCCTCCACCCGATACAGGCCGCCTTCATAAGGCCGCAGCGAGATATGGTACTGTCTGTTGGTCGCCTTGCGCTTCTTTCCGGAGAGTATGATCTGCCGCTGCCCGTTGAGGACATCGAAACGGAACAGTCCGAGGGCCTCAGGCGAGATCTTGTCGGCGGCCAAAAGAAAAATCGGCTCTGCTAGCGGTGTCCGAACGGGAGACGCCGCGCCCGGAACCGAAAATACATCGCCCTCCTTCCCGGCGGTTTGCTGGGCGCTGACAACCTCTGTCTCGATCAGGTTATCCCCGTGAACCAGATAAAGTACGTCTTTCTTTTTCGGCATTGGCCCACTGTATTTCTCCGCAGAATATAAATTTGAAAAGAGCGCGGAGACCATGCCTGCACACGCGGTTCTGAGAAGAAATCGCCGGTTCATAGGTTTCAAGGTTGTCTGAATTATGCTACTCCCTCAGGGTAAGACAGAACCTGGGCGGCGTCGGATATCGCCGTGCCGTCAAGGCGCGAAAACGATGCTACGAAACCGCTGTGAGCGATTTCAGCCAGCCACCCAGCTCTGGATCGAGAAAGTTCTTCACGTGAAACGCAACGCCCTCGAACGTGGTCGGGGTCGTCTCGATTCCGACTACGCGCATTCCGGCCGCCACACCAGCCGCTACGCCGGTGGGCGAATCTTCAAACACGATGCAGTTGGCCGGTTTCACGCCCAACCGATCGGCTGCGAGCAAGTAGATGTCCGGAAACGGCTTGGGCCGTTTGACCTGGCTTCCGTCCACCCTGACCTGAAAGTATGGCGCGAGCCCGAGGCGTTCCAATGCAAACTCGATATTCGCCGGCTCTGCGTTGGAACCCACGGCCTTCGGTACATCCCGAAATCTTTCAAGAAACGCGCTGATCCCCGGAACCCGGTAGCGCTCCAGGTCGGCCGCGAGAATCATTTCTCGAAACAGTCTTTCCTTGGCCGCGCCGTGTTCGAACGCCGCCTGGTCCGACAGACCTGGGTCGATTAGCTCCCGCACCAGTTCGGAGTTGCGTTTCCCATGCATCCGCTCGGCGATGTACTGCTGCTCGATGCCCAGTTGGCACAGGTAGGCCTGCCAGGCATCGGTGTGCATGGGCATGGAGTCGATGAGGACGCCGTCGAGATCAAACAAAAACGCGAGGCCCTGGGCCACTTGTGAAATCACGGCGTTGAGAATAGCACGGTCGTGCAGGTAGCAACATGGAAGAGTAAGCCGGATCGCCCATTGGGCTTGTCGGCGCCGTCCATCGCTATAATCAAGTGGTTCTGTGCGAGTAACGCGCGAATGGTCAGTCCGGCTTCGCCATTCCTTTGCTTGCCTTCGTGGTAGCAGCCAGGCCCAGCGTGGAAAGTAGCTCTCAATCATTTGTCCGCCCGCTTCGACGCCGAATCCTTCAACTGACGATTTCCGTAGTCATCGTTTTTCTGCTGCTTGGAGTAATTGCCCCTTACATCAACGCAGCGGCCTTCGGCACTGAAATCCAGCGCGCATTACAATCCGCTTTGGGCAGGAAAGTCGAAATCGGGAAAGTCCACTTCACCATCCTGTCTGGTCCCGGCTTCCGGCTGGAGGATGTCAGCATCTCCGAGGACCCCCGGTATGGCCTGGAACCGTTTGCCTTCGTCGAGGCGCTAAACGTACGAGTCAGACCGGACAAATTGCTACTCGGGCGAATTCAGATCTCCAGCCTCCAGCTTGATCGCCCATCGTTAAACCTCGTCAAGCAATCCGATGGCACATGGAACTTTGTCCAGCTGATCGGCCGGTTGAGTTCTCCCCGGCGTGCGCCGCTGGGGTTCTTTCCCACCGTTGAACTGACGGGTGCCCGGATCGATTTCAAGTTGGGACTGCGAAAGACAACTTTATATCTGGCCGACACCGACCTCGCTCTCTATCCGGAGCGCTCCGGACGGCTGTCGATTCGCTTTGCCGGGTCGCCTTCGCGTACCGACCGGTCTGGCACGGGCTTCGGACACTTCCGCGGGTCTGCCAGTTGGCTGGTCAACGCGAACGACGCCGACTCGAATGCGCTTGAGGGCGATCTTACCCTTGATCCAAGCAATCTCAGCGAACTGACAACGCTCTTTCAGGGGTACGACATCGGTATTCATGGCACGGTCGGCATGCAAGCTCACTTGGAAGGCCCAGCCGGCGCGCTTCGCCTGACCGGCGAATTGGATCTGGGAGATGTTCACCGTTGGGACTTGATGCCCAAGCAGGGTGAGTACTGGCGAATTGGCTATCGGGGTTCCCTCGACTTGCCTCAACAGAGCTTTGAGTTTGAAACCTTGCCGGCGCCGGGCAAGCTCGCTACGCCGGTTACGCTTCAGCTGCGCGCGAATCGTTTTCTGACCCAACCGGCGTGGTCGGTGCTCGCGCGGCTCGATAAAGCGCCCGCTGGAAACCTACTGCCGCTCGCGCAACGAATGGGCATCTGGACTCCCGTTGGAATAGGCCTCAGCGGCACTCTGGACGGCGTCGTGGGCTACTCCAACCGCGCGGGCCTGGAGGGAGGGGTTGCTCTGAACGATCTCGCCGTCACGCTTCCTGGAGCGCCGGCCCTTCAAGTGAAGCAGGCCACGGCAAGCATTAGCAGCGGGACGATTCATCTCGATCGCACGCCGGTCAGCAGTGGCGGAAAGGACATTCTGGAGGCGTCAGCCGACTACTCCCCCGACACGCGCAATGTCGAGGTGACGGCCACCGCCGATCATGGCGACTTGAAGGTCTTGACCAAAGTTCTGCACGGTTGGTTTACTGATTTTCCCGCACTTTCGTCCTTTGACGAGGGCGCGGTGACCGGTCAGATTCACTACTCCCATCACGGGTCAGCCGAGCCGGTTTGGAACGGCCTGCTCCAAGTCTCAGACAGCACTTTGCAGGCAGCCGGCTTGACGGACCCCGTCACGGATCTCAGTGCCCGCATCAGCTTCGATGAATCGGGACTCGACGCAACCCGTCTGAATGCGCTCGCGGGAGGAATTCCGTTTCGCGGCGAGTATCACTATTCGACCAAGGGTCCGCGTCATGAACGGATGCGCCTGGAGCTGAACGCGCTGGATCTCGCGCAGGCCGAGTCGCTGCTGGAACCATCGCTGCGGTCATCGAGTTTATTGTCCCGTCTGCGTGGGCGAAGGCAGTTGCCGGCATGGCTGGCGAGCCGGAGCCTCGAAGGCGACATTGCGGTGAACGAGACGGCGATCAATGGAATTGCGATCGGCAAGCTGCGGGCTCACCTCCTCTGGGACGCCGCCACCATACAAGTCAGCTTGTTGCAGATCAATCTCGATCAGCGCAGTATTCGGGCCAAGGGCTCTGTGAGCCTCTCGCAAAACAATCCCCGGTACAAGCTCACGGGTGACATCACCGGCATCCCTTGGAAGGGTGGACACGTCGATTTGTCCGGGCACTTGGAGACGGCCGGCACGGGACGCGAGACATTAACCAATCTACGCAGCGCAGGCAGCTTCAACGGTGAGGACCTCAGCCTCACTCCCGAAGTCGATCTCTCAAAACTGACCGGCAAGTATCAGCTCTCCTTTGAAGCAGGCTGGCCCAGTGTTCGTCTGGTTGGGCTGCAGGCCACGCAAGACGATGAGGCGTGGGATGGCGAGGCGATCAGCCAGCGCGATGGCAAACTTGTTTTCGAACTTGGCAACGGCCGGCGCCAGTTGCATGTAGTAAGCACACTGCTGCCGTCCGCAGACGAGAATGCAGCCGTCGAAGGCTTCAATAAGCCGTCGCGCTGAAAATATTCGACCTCATTTCGCCGCATTTCGCTAAAATCAAGTAGCATGTCATGCATCCACTAGACCCCGTCTGGCAGTCTTGTGTCCGGGAATTCGATCTGGCCTGTCAGAAAGCCTCACGAGCCTCTCGAACCGCGACTACGAACGAACTAAACCAGATTGTCCGGCGGCTCAAGAATAGTGAAAGTGAATCCGATTTAGTGGACGCTCTACTCGACGGTACTGCCCTCTTCGCCGCACAGGTTGCCCTGTTTGCGGTTGACGCTGGAAACTTGCGTGCCCTGGGTGGCCGGAGAATCGACTTGGCGCCCGATCAAGTGTTCCCCCTTTCGAGCGTCGCCGCATTTGCCAATGCGGTTGAGTCGAAAGATACGGTCGTCACGATGCGCTCTCCAGCGGAAGTCTCCGAGATTCTCTCTTCCGGCGATCAACCGCAGCGCGCCTACCTGATCCCAACGCTCAACCGAAACCGGGTCGCCGCGGTGCTCTTCGCCTCTGCGGATGATCGCACCGATTTGAATGGGCTGGAGCTGCTCTCGGCGTTTTCGTCCGCCATGCTGGAGGGCATCCGGAGGAAAGCGGCCGTCAATCAGAACGCCCAAGCTGAGAAGCATGAGACTTCTGGGACTAGCGCGAAGCCATCTTTGCCAAGTTGGTCCGATCTGGATGAGGCTCAGCGCAGTCTTCATATCCGGGCGCAGCGGTTCGCACGTACCAAGGTTGCCGAAATGCAGCTCTACAAGCCAGAGCTGTGTAAAAAAGGAAACGACAGCCAGGACGTTTATCTGTATCTAAAACACGAAATCGATTCAGCTCGCGAGGGCTTTCGCAGCCAATTCATGACCATCCCAACCATGGTCGACTATCTTCACTTGGAGCTGGTAAGTTCTCTTGTGCATGGTGACGAGTTCTTGCTGGGGGCTGATTATCCTGGGCAAATGCAGTAGTGTCTTGCCGGGCGCGTCTCGCTGTTTAGCGGAAGCGGCAACGAGCAGGCTGCCGAAAAAGGCAGGCTCCCCTTCATTCCCCTGCTATCGGGAATCTGCAACCCGTCACGAACAAACGCAGCCGCTTCGGAGCCGTGACCGTCAGGGCCCTTGTGAAAACTCCAGCACGGAACCGCGCGCGTCAGCAAGCGGATACATGCCGAAGCCGACCGGGACAGGCGCCTCTGTTCCCAAGGCGATCCCAACACGTACTTTCGTCACGCTAGCTCCTTCGCCGCGCGGTCAGAGCAAGCCTGTCCCAGGATGCAGTACAGTCGACCGGCACTCGTCACTCTGGTCCGGGGTTTTCACACAGACTCGTCAGCGAGCGGTTTTTAGCCTTCTTCAACAGCCTGCTAGCGCACGAGCCCGGAAGCCTGCCATTCTCGGCGCACTTCTCTGCGCTTTGATTTTGATCGGCTCCTCCCACGGCCTTCTCTACGCTGCCACCGGTTCTGCTTCCAAGAAGCAGGCCAAGAAAACGTCTGCCCCTAAAGCGAAGGCCATCGGCGGTACAGGTCTCATCGCCGCGGCGCAACGGCAGCTCGTTCAGGGCAACTTCGCCACGGCATCCGAATACGCCAAACAGGCCGCCGGCAAGGTTCCTCAGTTGGAGGACTACGCGGAATATATTAGAGAGCAGGCCGAATACGGTCTCAAAAACTACCCCGAAATCGGTAAAGCGGCAGCACGAGTCTTCGACCAGAAGCCGGCGTCTCCGCTGACTGGACCAGCCGCGGCGCTGGCAGTCAAGGCCGATCTCGGAAACGACCAGCCCAAACAGGCCCTTGATCTGATCCGCAAGTACTACGCTCGCATCACCCAGCCGCAAGCGGATTTTCTGCTCGCACAGTGCTTTCGAGCCAACGGCGACTTCGAGCAGGCGGTTGAGTATTTCCAGCGCGTTTACTATGGATATCCTCAAGCGAAAGAGGCAGATGATGCCAGCCAGGCGCTCGCTGACCTGAAGCTGAAACTTGGCGACGCGTATCCGCCTCCGGCTGCGACGGCCATGCTCAGCCGCGCCAAGAAACTGCTCGACGCGAAGAACTACAGCGCCGCCCGTAAGGACCTTGAAGCGGCACTCCCTTCGCTGCGTGGTGCTCAACTCGATCTGGCTCGCGTTCGTATTGGGGCCACTCGCCTCCTCGACAAAGATCCCAAGGCTGCCCTCGAGTATTTGAAGGGGTTGCATGTGGACGACCCGGATGCCGATGCAGAGCGCCTCTCCTACATCATCCGAAGTGTCCGTAAGATCGATCGCACCGCCGACGTTCGGCCCTACCTCGACCAGCTTGCCCAAAAACATCCCGACTCCGCGTGGCGTCTGGATGCCCTGATCGTAGTGGCGAACCAAGCCAACGTTGACGGCGATCCAGCTACCTATCTGCCTCTCTATCAAGCCTGCGCTGCCGGCTTCCCCGACGATCCACGCTCCGCTTGGTGCCATTGGCGCTTGGCCTTCACGGCCTACTGGCAAAACAAACCCGACGCGTTCGATCTCCTCCGTGAACAGGCTCAGCGCTATCCCGATTCGGTAGATACCAACGCCGCACTCTATTACCTGGGTCGCCTTTCAGAAACGCGCGGCGATGCCGCGGCGGCCCGCACGTACTTCAGTGAACTTACCCGGCTGTTCCCTAACACCTACTACGGCGTCATTGGCAAGGAAAGACTGAAAGAGCCCAAGGTCGCTTCGGCCGCCGCGGATCAAACCGTCTTGGACTTCATTAACGGCATTCCGTTCCCCGTGCGCGTCGCGCCGGTTTCCTTTGTTCCCGATAAAGACACCCAACGCCGCCTTGACCGGGCGAAACTCCTTGAAACTTTCGACCTGAATGATTGGGCTGAATCAGAATTGAAATTCGGGGCTCGCGAAGAAGGCGAGCAGACCCACATTTATGCCTACGAGCTCGCCAAACTTGCGTCGGCGCAGGCCGACTACGGCCAGGCGGTCCGCTACATCAAAGCATACGCGCCGGGATACTTGTCCTATCCCGTCACTTCAGCGCCACTTGATTTCTGGCATCTCGCTTTCCCGCTACCCTACCGGACAACCTTAGATCGCGACAGCCGCGAGAACAATCTTGATCCATTTCTGGTGGGCGCTCTCATCCGCCAGGAATCTGAATTTAATCCAAAGGTGATTTCCTACGCCCACGCCTATGGTCTGATGCAGGTGGAACCTTCCACCGGGCGCGAACTCGCCCGCCGCTTGAAGATCAAGGGCTTCCGCACGAGCGATCTCCTGACCCCGGACCGCAATATGCAGCTCGGCACATATTACTTCCGCAGCCTGCTGAACCAGTTGAATGGCGATGTCGAGATGGCTTTGGCTGCCTACAATGCCGGGAAGTCGCGGGTGGACCAGTGGCGTCAGCGCGGTACGTTCCACGAGCCTTCCGAGTTCATTGAGAACATCCCCATCGACCAGACCAGGACTTACGTGCAAGTGGTGCTTCGCAATGCCGACGTCTACCGGCGGTTCTATGCGGGAACGCAGCCAGCCTCGCCGCCGGAGAAGGAAGTTCCTAAATCCAAGGCAGCTGCGAAGAAGAGCGCGGCCCAAGGGCAGGCCCGAGTGCGGCAGGGCTAAAATTGCGAGATGGGCCTGACAGCAACGCGTTTTCAAAGTAAACGGGTAGCGGAGTTCAAGGAATCGGTCATTCGCGAGATGACCCGCCTGGCGCTGAGGGCGGGGGCAGTCAACCTGGCGCAAGGGTTTCCCGACTTTGCCGCTCCGCTTGAAATCAAACAGGCGGCCCAACAGGCCATCGCCGACGACATTAATCAGTATTCCATCACGTGGGGATCCAAGCCCTTTCGTGATTCCATCACCGATTACTATCGGCACTTCTATCAGATTGAGATCGATCCCGAACGCGAAATTACGGTCTGCTGCGGCGCGACCGAAGGCATGATTTCCGCCATGCTGGCGCTGCTGAACCCCGGTGACGAAGTGGTCATCTTCGAGCCCTTCTACGAGAACTATTGGCCTGATTCTCAATTGAGCGGGGCCGTCTGCCGCTACGTCACTCTGCGTCCTCCCGACTGGAGTTTCGACGTCAAGGAACTGCGGCGCGCCTTCAATGAAAACACTCGTGCCGTCATTCTCAACTCGCCCAACAATCCCACTGGGCGCGTCTTTTCTCGCGAAGAGCTGACTCAAATCCTGGAGCTCTGCGAGGAGTTCGATGCGCTGATCCTCACGGATGAAATCTACGAGCACATCATCTTCGACGGCGAACGTCACATCCCGCCCATGGCCCTGCCTGGCGGACGTGAGCGGTCGGTCCTGGTCAATAGCCTGAGCAAGACGTATTCCGTCACCGGCTGGCGGGTCGGCTGGGTGCTGGCCGCGCCCGAGTTCACCTCGTCGATCCGCAAGGTACACGACTTTGTCACCGTCGGCGCGGCCGCGCCTCTGCAACAAGCAGGCGTGACAGCTTTGCATTTTCCAGACGCCTACTATGCGGAGCTCGCTTCCACTTACCAATCCAAGCGTGACTTGCTGCTAAGCATCCTCGAAAAAGTGGGGTTCAAGTGCTTCGTGCCAAAAGGCGCGTATTACATCATGGCCGATATCTCGAACTTCGATTTCACGGACGACACGGCGTTCTGCATGCATCTCGTCAATGAAATCGGTGTCGGCGCGGTCCCCGGTTCGAGCTTCTTCTCCAACGCCGCAGACGGCACGCACCTGATCCGTTTCTGTTTCGCCAAGAAGGTGGAAACGCTTCAAGCAGCCGCCAATCGCCTTGAGAAGCTAAGCCGCGGATAGGCATGCGTCCAGCTTTTCTGATCCCTGAAACGACGGTCCATGAGGACGGGCAAGGGCCCGTTGTCGATCTCGGGGCGCCCGCTCCGGCGTCGATTCTGCTGACCCTCGGCATCACGCAGGTCGTCGAACAGGAAAGTCTCGCGATCGACATTTTCAGCTCGGCCGATGCTGAGTCCTGGTCCACTTCGCCGGTCCTTTCCATCCCGCAAAAGTTCTATTCCGGCGTCTCGTCCCTTCTGTTGAACCTCTCTCCGGACGCTCGATTCCTCCGGGCGCAATGGAAAGTGAATCGGTGGGGGCGCGGCGGAATGACCCCCCTGTTTCGCTTCTACCTATTCGCTGAGCCCGTTCCTTCTCCAGCCTCAGCCGTCGTAGGGTAGGCGGCCCTCGCTGGAGAGCGACTTCGAGTTGGTGCGAGCGCTTCCGTGGTTGGCCGCCTATCTTCGAGGGGGCTATTGCTGGATTACAGACGATAACGTGACTTCCCAGTCCTGATCCTCGCAAAGTCTCGTAAAAGCAAGGTTCAGGAGGGCAATGGAGCACTCTGTCGACGGCCCCAATGCTTCGGACATCGACGTTCGCCAGCGCCTGGCGGACATCTGAAGACCGGCACTTCGTGCCATAGGAGGTTGGAAGATTCAATGCTCGGATGCGCGCCTCGCCAACTCCGCCATCACGATTCGGCGATTCCATCGCGCCTGGGCGCGAAGCGAATCAAGTTCTTCGCGTGCCTCGCAGGGAATTGCGCAACTGGGCGACGTTTGGTGCTTTCCGAATCTCTCCTTTCGCCCGGATCGATAGCGGGAACACGGTTCCCCAGCCGCGTAACGCTCCCTGAATCGTCCTTTAGTCGGGTTTAAGCCGCTTTACAGCCGCCGGATCGTTGGTTTTGCGTCGTGCAGAAGGCCAAGCCGTGGCTATTTGGCAACTGAATCGGTGACAGGTGGCGGCGGCCGTTGACTACCATTGCCGAAGTGGTCCCCTGAAACCGCTTCGCGTTCTCGCCAACCGCAGTCCCTTTGGCGGGCGAACTGGCAAACCAAGTCCGTCCCTGGTTCCCCCCTGTTTCGCTGTGGAGAAGGCCGTCGATCGCCTGGAAAATGGTAAACGTGGATACTTGTCGCGGGTTTCCACGTGAGACAGCCGACGTCATCGCCGCCAACTAGGGCTTGAAATGGCCGGACACACAGCAAGCTCGCTACTGTAGACCGCCGCGTCAAGCGACAGAAAAATGATCCACCCAAGGAAATGGAAAAACGAACACTAGGCCGAACCGGCTTAAAAGTCAGCGTGCTTGGGTTGGGCGGGTTCTTCGTGTCGGCTGTGGGGTCGGCAAGAAAGGAGGGCGTAGAGACTGTCCGCCGGGCGGTAGAACTCGGCGTCAATTACATCGACACCGCCAGGACCTATGCCGACAGCGAAGAGGTCGTCGGAGAAGGCCTGAAAGGCATTCCTCCTGAACGGCGTCCACACGTCGCGACCAAAATCGGCGGCTGGCCGGTTCCCTTTAACGCCAGGGACCTCGCCGCTCTCAGGACATCATTTCCAGAAAGCTTATCCAAGCTCGGCTTGGATTCGCTCGCCGGGATACAGGTTCACGAACCAGATCGCCCTGCGCTGTTCGACTGGTGGGAGGACGACACCATCCCAAAGGGTCCGGTGATGGACGTTCTGGCTGAGTTGAAGCAAGCGGGTTTGGTCAAGTTTATCGGTCTTGGGGGTACCACGGCGTACGAACTTGGACGGCTTGTCGAAACCGGCCGCTTTGATACGGTCGTCACGGCTTTCAACTATTCGCTGCTATGGCGCGAGGCGGAACAGGCGGTCATCGCAGCGGCGAAGAAACTCGGCGTCGGAGTAATCGTTGGGACTCCTTTTCAGCAGGGAGCGCTGGCTCGCCGCTATGACGCCGAGGTGTCAACAGCCAAATGGCTCAGCCCTCCGCGACGCAAACAGTATCAGCTTCTCTACAGTTTGCTCGACGATCTACACATGCCGATTCATGAACTCGCGCTTCGTTGGGTCATTTCGAATCCCGATGTTGCCACGGTTCTGGTTGGCGCGAGATCCATTCAGGAGATCGAGCTGAACGTGGAAGCTGCCCAGAAGGGTCCCCTTGATGCTAAGACTCTCGCCGATCTCGATCGAATCGCCGCCCTCGTGCCTTTCCGCCCCTTCGAAGAACCAGGCGGCGCTTTCGGGCTGCCGTTTGGCCGCCCCTACAAAGGCCCGGGACCTTTGCGTGGAACGCGCGTTGGCGGCATCACCTCACGAAGCCGTCCATGAACCGCAATCGCGTTCAGCCCTTGTGAGGCGACCAGCCGGCGGCCGCACCCCAAAACAGCTTACGTCGAAAAAAGGCGTGTTGCGATCAGATCGCTGACTCGAAGGCTGTTCGCAACAATGGTCAGGCTTGGATGGATGCCGCCGCTCGAGGGAAAGAATGAGGCGTCCACGACGAATGCGTTGTCCAGATCATGAATGCGGTTTTCCCGATCCAGCACGCTGCTCGTCGGGTCGTCTCCAAAGCGGCACGTGCCACAAGCGTGCGAGATGTTGAGACCGCCGATGGGAGCACGCGCCTGTACTGTCGAGACACCGTCGAGAGCGCTCGCCACGGCCGCAACCATCCTCTCGCCGCGCAATCGTAATTCTTCCGGATACCGGTACTCCCAAATCACTTCACTGCTTGATCCGTCCTTCGGCATGACCCGATTCACCGAATAGGGGAAGTCTTCGACGATGGTGTGGAATATCGCGGCGCCCGAGAGTCCGTCCGGCGCGGAGCCGGGAAACGAGAACGCGTGCGCGTGCACATTACCCATCTTTCTGCGGTGCTCCACATAGAAGTCATTGAATGCGATGCCGTGATTGAGACAGTCGTTCACAACTCCGCGGAAACCCGCGGATTCGACGAACAGCGTGTCGGAGACATGCAGCATCAGGTTGCGTCCGACCAGATCTGAACCATTGCCCAGTCCAGCGTTGGACGCTCCGTCTCTCGAACGCAGCAGCAGCGCCGGGGTCTGAAACGCGCCAAGCGCAAGCACGAACACGTTGCCGCGGACGATGATTTCGCGCGACCCGGAGAGACATTTCGCCTCTGTCACCCTGCGGCCGCTCACCCCCAGAGCCACCACCTGACACTGCGGCAAAATGCAGGCATCATGCTGTTGAAGTGCGGGGGCCAGGCAAATGCGGCTCGCATCGTTGCGGCATTCGCGATCGCACACGCGGACAGGACAGCCCGTGCATCCGGCAACGGCTTCGCGTGCGTAGTGGATTCGGTACGGATGCAATCCGGCGCCGGTGAGCATCTCATGCAGCCCGATTTCGGCAGCTGACGGCGGGGGCGGCTCGAGTAGCGGCCCGTTCTCATGCGTCAGCGGGTCGGCGGTCCCTCGCACACGAAACAGAGCCTCGGCCTGATCGTAGTACGGCTCCAACTCCTGGTAAGAAATCGGCCAGGCTTCCGGCAGGGAGGAGCCGGCAGGGGCGTCGACCCAACGGCGCGGCATCAGGTCCACCGGCCGAAATCGGTCCATCACCATGGCGAACAGTGCCGTCGACCCACCCGCGCCGCACGCCACTGGGCAGGCACTTCGCACGTCGCCCGCCGCGGTTCGTTCGTAAACCGGATCGGGCCACCAGGCTGCCGGGGTGGCTGGATTTTCGAAGGCCTTCGCTTGTCGAACCGCCGATCGATGGGCGAAAACCGGCCCGCGCTCCAGGAACAAGACCGATCTTCCGCGTCTTGCCAGGTTGAAGCCCGCCGTAGCACCGCCGGCGCCAGTGCCGATAACGACCACGTCCCATGTCCGGGTCGAAGGATCAGTGGGGGTGCGAGTGTCGGGATCCATCATCAACCCATCGCCGCCGCCTTAGCGGAGATTCCCCTCGGGGCGGTATTGGTGCGTTATGGTCAACAGGCCCGCCTCTACGAGTTTCTGCGCGAGTATCAGTTTTGAGCCGTCGGTCAACCGGGGGTGTAGATCGGCCACCGGAAAGATTGTCCGGCGAGCTAGTAAATCCGTGATGACGGGCTCGAGCTTCGAGGGGAGCGCCAGGGTCGAGCCGCCGGGCAACAACAACAGAACCTTATCCCCTTGAAACGAGCGATACGTAAAACCGGATTGTACCTGCACTTGCGTCGAAAGAGTCACTTCCACCGGGTGCAGTAAGGCCTGCAGTTGCGATTCCTTCTGATCTTTGAACCTTCTGTTCAACTCGATCCATGTACTGATCCCGCAGCGGGCCCTCAAATCCTCTAATTGCTGCCTGGCGGCAGCCAGTAAGCGCGGATCCTCACCCCGAGATATCTTCACGACGTGACAAAAGCTATGCATCAGAGCCAAACGCCGCGCTTCCGTGGATTCTCCGCGACGATCCCAGAAGTCACGAATTTCCCGGGCATTCTCGTAGAGGTCTCGCGCCACCCTGAGTTTGTTTTTGCTGGGCGAATCCGGAACAACCCGATAAAAGGCCGCGAGACCGGGGCAGTAGACAAACCTGGCGCCGAGCATGGAACAATCCTGAACAAACCGCTGATCCTGGACGATCGCGAATCGAACATCCCAGCCGCCCACCGCCGCGACAATACTCCTTCGGAACAGGTAAGCGCCGGTCGGCCACCAACGGTTTAGCAAGTCTGCCGTTGGATCGTCCATAGGCCAGTCGCCCTTCACCTCCGAAACAGCCTTGCCTTGCTCGTCGACCTCCTGGTAGGGGCCGTAGGACACATCGCCGCCCGCATCGTTCAGCGCGTTGATCTGCCGCTCGATTTTCCCAGCGGAGAGGAGGTCGTCATGGTCCAGATACTGGATGAAGTCGCCCTTAGATTCGCTAGTGCCGAGGTTCCGGGCTGCGCTTGGTCCATGATTTGCCGTCCGAATCAGGCGCACTGTCGCAAATTCGTTGCGGATGATTTCCCCAGTGGCATCCGTTGACCCGTCATCGATCGCGATGACTTCCATGTCCTCGCAGCCCTGCGACACAACGCTGGCAAGCGTTGCTCGAATCCATGGCTCGGCGTTAAAGCACGGGATGATAACGCTGAGGGTGGGCTTCATGAAACGCTGCTCTCGGGCCATGTTAACCCGAGTGGCGGCGGCAGCGTGCCCAGTTAGTAAGTAGGCCGGACAGCCATCGGGCGGTGTTTTGCAAGGTCCGTGGCATGTCGAGGAAGCAGGGACCAATGCCCGGTACGCAAGATCCCAAGTAAGAAGGGTCGATCAAAGACCAACGCGCCACGACGGAACCGGAAGATTTCTGTTGACAAGTCCCGGGTTTAGCCCTATCGTCCAGTAGCGGGTTTCTCGGTCTACGCGGAGCCTGCGGAGGACTATGCCCGCCCACGAAGAACCCAAACAAGAAGAATCGACCAAAGACCAGCCTGCCGTGCCGGATTTGGAAGTTACCACCGAAGAGCTGGAGTTGGAAGACAGCGAGAACATTTCCGGTGGTGCCCGCGGGCGCATGTGTGGCTAAGCATCGGTGCGAGTGCGCTTCCTGATGGACCTCGCCGCTATCGCGCTGCCCGAAGGTTCCATAAACTCCAACCAGAAAAGGACTGACTATGCCAACGAGCGAAGAACCCAAACAAGAAGAATCGATCAAAGACCAGCCTGCCGTGCCCGATTTGGAAGTTACCACCGAAGAGCTGGAGTTGGAAGACAGCGAGAACGTTTCCGGTGGTGGTCCCATGCACATGGGCATGGTTGGCTAAGCATCGGTGCGAGTGTGCTTCCTGATGACCTCGCCGCTATCGCGCTGCCCGAAGGTTCCATAAACTCCAACCAGAAAAGGACTGACTATGCCAACGAGCGAAGAACCCAAACAAGAAGAATCGATCAAAGACCAGCCTGCCGTGCCCGATTTGGAAGTTACCACCGAAGAGCTGGAGTTGGAAGACAGCGAGAACATTTCCGGTGGTGGTCCCATGCACCCGGCAATGTCTGACTAATCATCGGTGCAAGTGCGTTCTGATGACCTCGCCGCTATCGCGCTGCGCGAAGGTTCCATAAACTCCAACCAGAAAAGGACTGACTATGCCAACGAGCGAAGAACCCAAGCACGAAGAATCGACCAAAGACCAGCCTGCCGTGCCCGATTTGGAAGTTACCACCGAAGAGCTGGAGTTGGAAGACAGCGAGAACGTTTCCGGTGGGCATCCAATGATAGGGATGTACATGTCTGCCTAGGCCGGGCGCCAGCCAAGTGAAACTCAAACCAAAGGACAACTGACAATGCCTGAAGATCCCAAACAAGAAGAATCGATCAAAGACCAACCAGCCTCGCCGGATTTGGAGATTACAGCGGAAGAGCTGGAAGAGGAAGACGTGGACAGCGTAGCCGGCGGTGGCGGCATCATGCACATGGGCATACCTCCTTAGCCAAAGTAGCAATCGTTCTCGTCGAATAGCCCGCGTTGCCCGACTCGGGATTTGCTCGAAGAACGATCGCACGAGACGGCAAGAATGGCGGCGGCCATCCTGTGGTCTAAGCGATTTACATTGACAGCGTAAGGGTTTAGGTTTATGTTCTACTCGCTGGTTCCCAGCTGTATGGGAGGCCATGGAGGACAAATGCCCGCTAATCAGGAACCCAAGCAAGAAGAAACGATGAAAGACCAACCTGCCTCGCCGGATTTGGAGATTACAGCGGAAGAACTGGAGTCGGAAGACGCGGACAGCGTAGCCGGCGGTGGCGGCATCGTGGTTACCATGTCGCATTAGGCGAGAAAGCAAGCGATCTTAATCGAACTGGTTCCCAAGTCGATGGGAGGCCATGGAGGACAAATGCCCGCTAGTCAGGACCCCAAACAAGAAGAAACGATTAAAGACCAACCTGCCGTGCCGGACCTGGAAATCACGACAGAAGAACTGGAGCAGGAAGACGTGGACCACATCGCCGGCGGTGGCGGTATGGGGGCACCCATGGTCTTATGACCGAAACAGGCGCAGAAGAATCCCGCACGTGGCCGGTGGTGACCTTAAATGGGAGGATCGGCGTGCCTGCCTGAGTTTCAGAGCGCCCTGCGGCTTCAGCCGAAAGAAGAATGACTATGCCTGAAGATCCCAAACAAAAAGAATCGATCAAAGACCAACCTGCTCCGGCGGATTTGGAGGTTACCACGGAAGAAATCGAACTGGAAGACGCGGACAGTGTCGCCGGCGGTGGCGGCTTCCCGATGCATGGCAGCATGACCTAGCCAGAAAGCAATCAATCTTATCGAACAGCCCGCGTCGCCCGACTCGGGTTTTTGCTTGAAAAACTACCCCACGCGACGACAAGCATAGCGCCGGCGACTTTGTGGTCTGAGCGATTCACATTGACAGGGTTGGGATTCCGCTTTACGCTCTACTTACCGGTTCCCAAGTCGATGGGAACCGCGGAGGGTAAATGCCCACTAACCAAGATTCCCAGCAAGAAGAATCGATCAAAGACCAGCCTGCGGTGCCAGACCTGGAAATTACCACCGAAGAGCTGGAGTTGGACGACAGCGAGAACGTTTCCGGTGGTCATATAGCGAACCCCTACATGTCTGGCTAGGGCCTGGCGCCAGAGCGAGTGAAATTCAAACCGAAGGACAGCTGGCTATGCCCGAAGATCCCAAACAAGAAGATTCGATCAAAGATCAACCAGCCTCGCCGGATTTGGAGATTACAATGGAAGAAATCGAACTGGAAGACGCGGACAGCGTAGCCGGCGGTGGCGGCGACCCTTTTCCGGGCATGATGGACTAGGACTGGTGCCCTCCCAGCACTCGACGAGGGGAGAAAACCCGCTGATCGAGTCTCGGCCTCGCATGGCCTGGCGGCCGCCATCGCCCTGCCCGAAGGTCCCACAAACTCTAACCAGAAAAGAACCGACTATGCCAACAAGCGAAGATCCCAAGCAAGAGGAATCGATCAAGGACCAACCTGCCTCGCCGGATTTGGAGATTACAACGGAAGAAATCGAACTGGAAGACGCGGACAGTGTCGCCGGCGGTGGCGGCGACCCTTTTCCGGGCATGATGGACTAGGACTGGTGCCCTCCCAGCACTCGACGGGGGAGAAAACCCGCTGATCGAGTCTCGGCACCGCATGGCCTGGCGGCCGCCATCGCCCTGCCCGAAGGTCCCACAAACTCTAACCAGAAAAGAACCGATTATGCCAACAAGCGAAGATCCCAAGCAAGAGGAATCGATCAAAGACCAACCGGCCTCGCCGGATTTGGAGATTACAACGGAAGAAATCGAACTGGAAGACGCGGACAGTGTCGCCGGCGGTGGCGGCTTCCCGATGCATGGCAGCATGACCTAGCCAGAAAGCAATCGATCTTATCGAACAGCCCGCCCGACTCGGGTTTCTGCTCGAAGAACTACCCCACGCGACGACAAGCATCGTGGCGGCGACTTTGTGGTCTGAGCGATTCACATTGACAGGGTTGGGGTTCCGCTTTATCCTCTACTTACCGGTTCCCAAGTCGATGGGAGCCACGGAGGATAAATGCCCACCAACCAAGATCCCCAGCAAGAAGAATCGATCAAAGACCAGCCTGCCGCGCCGGACTTGGAAATCACCACCGAAGAGCTGGAGTTGGAAGACAGCGAGAACGTTTCCGGTGGTCATCCAGTAATGATGTACATGGCTGGCTAGGGCCTGGCGCCAGCCAGGTGAAATTCAAACCAAAGGACAACTTACTTTGCCAGAAGAACCCAAGCAAGAAGAATCGATCAAAGACCAACCTGCCGCGCCAGACATGGAGATCGCAGCGGAAGAGCTGGAAGAGCAAGACGTGGACAAGGTCGCCGGCGGCCTCTCGGTTTTTCCGGGCATGATGGACTAGGACTGGCGCCCTCCCAGCATTCGACGAGGGGAGAAAACCCGTTGATCGAGTCTCGGCACCGCGCCGTTGCGGAGGCCTTCACGCGGCACGCTCCAGCGGCTCGACCACGGGTAATGGGTTAGTGATTTGAAAAGCTCCGCGTACGGAAACACAAAAATATCTTTTCCGCTGGATGAACCCGGAGAGCGCCCGCCGCTCGAATTCACCGCCTCGCCGGAGGATTACCCCGACTCGCCCTGGACTCTCGATCGATTGCTGGGAACGCTGTCTTTCGAGTCATTCTGCGAGACCTACTGGGGCAAGTATCCGGTGCTGGTTCGGGGCCGAAACCCGAAGTTGTTCTCGTCCCTCACCTCCATCGGCGAGATCGAGAGTTATCTGACGCTGCCCGGCGTTTTAGCCAATCATGCTTTTCTGCGCTCGCGTGCGGCGCCGCAGCAGCGGAAATTCAAGTCCATTTCGGAAGTGTACACGGGCATGAAGGCGGGCTCGTCCATCCAGCTTTATGACCTGGCGCTGTCCCTGGCGCCTGACGCTCCGCTGCGCCGTCTGTACCGTAGTGTTATCGAGCGGCTGCAGCATCCTGGAAATTCGATTCATTGTTTTATCACGCCGCCTGGGCGCGAGTGCCTGGGCGCGCATCACGACCAGAGCGAGATCTTCACCTTACAGATTTCCGGAAGCAAGCGCTGGCGATTCTTTCACCGAGTGATGGCGGTTGAACCCGGGGGATGCGCAACAGGCCAACCCCTCGTTGAATTCTCACTCGGTCCCGGCGACTTTCTCTACCATCCGCGCGGCCAGGTCCACGAAGTGATGAGCGAAGACAGCGTGTCTTGCTCGGTGGCCTTCGTGCTCCAGCCTCTGATGTGGCGCGAACTCTTGTCCCTGATCGCGGACGAGGTGGGGAACACCCGCGAATTCATGGAGCAACTGCCGGCCGGACTTCATTGGAACAACGGCGCATCCACGCATCTGGCGGAGGCGATGGAAGGCCGCTTGAAGATGATCGCCGCGAAATTGGCGACGGTAACGGCGGCGGACCTTGCCGACAGGATTGGCGCCGGCTTTGTGAATGGATTAGCGCCGCGGGTGCAGCCGCGGCTCCAGGGAATTCTTCAACCCGCCGAAGTTACGCTGCAAACCTCCGTCCAGGTACCGGCCAATTTGGCGCATCATATCTCCTCGGAAGACGACAAAGTTGTCGTCACATTCGCCGGCGGTGAAACGATGAAAATGCCGCTCAAGATGCAGCCGGTTCTGGCAGATCTAATGACCCGTGCGGGCGTCTTTACGGTCGCCGATCTGCATCCCAGGCTAACGGACGCCTCAAAAGTCGTCGTCGCCCGGAAACTGATCGAATATGGCGTGCTCACGGTAATCGGGCATTCGGACTGAGCCGGCAACTCCGAACACCAATTTGGTGTGGCTGAGCCTCAGGGCGACCGTCGCGACAAGCCCAAGCCGATTGCTCCCAAAGGCGTTCTGGGAGATCAGTCCCCTGATGTCTCCGCCACGTCAACTTGACCGGAAACGGCCTAGCCGTCGAAGTGCCTTAACTGGCTCCGGGCGGATTGTCCGACACTCGGAGAGTGGGCTACCGCTCTGCCACGCTCGCGGAAAGTCTCGATGTGGAAAGTTTCGGCGGATTAGGAACGATACACGGCGTTATCATCAGTAACCCATAAAGTGCGCCGCTATCCTTCAAAGATCGCGGGTGCGGGGTCCCGACGTTGGCACACTTACTAAACGCGGAAGCTTAGGTTAGCTTTGATGGGATGGCATCCTGCTGACCGGTTGTGAGCCGGCCATCCGTTCCGCTCCCAGCCCTGCTATACCCGGTTGATCAAGCTCGCCACATAGCCCGCGCCAAAGCCGTTGTCGATGTTCACGACCGTCACGTTGCTGGCGCAGCTATTCAGCATGCCCAGCAGCGCCGCAACGCCGTGGAAGCTCGCTCCGTAGCCGACGCTGGTCGGTACCGCGATCACCGGACAAGACACCAGGCCTCCTACCACGCTCGGCAGGGCGCCTTCCATGCCGGCGCAAACCACGATGACCTTACTCTCCAGCAGCCGCGTATGGTGGTGCAGCAGCCGGTGCAGGCCCGCCACGCCCACGTCGACAATCGCCTCCACGTCGTTGCCCATGACCTCCGCCGTCAATTGCGCCTCTTCCATCACCGGGAGATCGCTCGTGCCAGCGCAGATCACGGAAATCCGGCCCTTGCCTAGCTTGGTCCGGTCGCGCCAGAATCGCACCACCCCCGAGAGCGCGAAGTGCTCGCCGCCCGGTTCGGTCTTCATTAGCAACTCAGCCGCCTCGGCCGATGCCCGCGTCACCAGCACATTTTGAGATTTCGCCAGCAGCGCTTGAGCAATCCCCAGAATCTGCTCAGGCGTCTTTCCCTTTCCGAAAATGACTTCCGGCATCCCCTGCCGCATCGCGCGGTGATGGTCCACCTTCGCGAAACCAAGATCTTCAAAGGGCAGATGCCGTAGCTGATCGATTGCCTCCGCTACGGATGTCCCTCCGTTCTGTACCTGTTCCAGGAGTTGTTGCAGACGTTGAGCATCCATGAGTTTTAAAAATCGGCCTCAGATAAGCCACCTCGCTTCCTCCGGTGGCATCTCCTAAAATGGTAGCGTTCCCTGAAAGCGGGCCGTGCGTAGGCCCGGAAGATCGCATGTCGCGCAGGCCTTGCCTGTGAACGGCCAGGGAACCCTTCGAAATAATGCTCCGATTCTGGAAACGTCTTCGGCTCACGCTCGAAATGATCAAGTTCGAGCACTCGGTATTTGCCCTGCCGTTTGCGCTCACGGGCGCGCTGCTGGCATTGCGCGACGCGAACTTTCGCATTCCCGATCTGAAGCTGCGTTTCTTGTGGATTGTGGTTGCGATGGTAGCCGCGCGCTCGGCGGCCATGACGTTCAACCGTATTCTCGACGCCGATATCGATGCGCGAAACCGCCGAACAGCCAAGCGCCATTTGCCCGCGGGTCTGCTCTCTACGCAATTTGCCTGGGGATTCACCATTGTTTCTTCCGGCGTCTTCATCTTCGCCGCACGGCAGCTTGGGCCGCTGTGTCTGCTGCTAGCGCCCTTCGCTTTAGGCATCCTCTTTTTTTACTCGTTCTGCAAGCGATTCACCTCTTTCTCGCACCTCCTCTTGGGTTTCTGCCTCGGTATGGCCCCCTCGGCAGCCTGGATCGCCATGCGTGGCTCGCTCGATCCCCGCATCATTTGGCTCACGTCGGCCGTCATGTTCTGGACCGCCGGCTTTGACGTCATCTACGCGTGCCAGGACTACGACTTCGATCACACCGAAGGTCTCTTCAGCCTGCCCCGACGGCTAGGAATCGCCGGAGCCCTGCTTGTCTCCCGGCTTTTGCACGTCGCCATGATCCTTTGCCTGGTGGCGCTGACGCGTGTCTTCCACCTGGGGCCGCTCAGTTTCGTCGGAATCCTGGCCGTCGTGGTTCTCCTGGTCTATGAACACGGTTTGGTCAAACCCACCGATTTGAGCCGGGTCAATGCCGCTTTCTTCACGGTCAATGGCTACGTAAGCGTGCTATTCTTCGTGTTTTGGGCAGCTGACATATTGCTCCAGCGCTATCCACTCTGATGCAAGCCAACCACGCCCAACCCATCCTCGACGACGCAAAGCTGAAGCCCATTCTGGACAAGGTGCTGGCCGGAACACGGCTCGATTTCGAGGACGGCATCCGCCTCTATCGCAGCCCCGATCTTCTGGTAATCGGCTACATGGCAAACCTCGTGCGTGAGCGCATGCACGGAAATGTCACCTATTTCAACGTCAACCGTCACATTAATCCTACCGATGTATGTGTCGCCAGCTGCAGGCTTTGCGCATTTGGCAAGCATGCCAAGGATCCCTCCGCTTACACCATGTCGCTGGAGGAAGTCTGGGCGCGCGCCGGGCACGGCTACACCGAAGCGGTCACGGAATTCCACATCGTGGGCGGCTTGCACCCGGAACTGACTCTCGATTGGTTCTGCGAGATGATACGCGGTCTGAAGGAGCGCTACCCGCAAGTGCACCTGAAGGCCTTCACCATGGTCGAAGTCGCCTATCTCGCCAAGCGCGGGAAGATCTCGATCCGCGAGACGCTCGAGCGGCTCAAAGCGGCCGGGGTCGACTCCCTGCCGGGCGGCGGAGCAGAAGTTTTCTCGGAGCGCGTCCGGCGCATCATTTGCGACCACAAGATCGACGGCAACGAATGGTTGGAAACGGCCCGCATCGCTCACCAGATCGGGCTGAAGAGTAACTGCACCATGCTCTACGGCCACCTCGAAACCCCGGAGGACCGCGTCGACCATTTAGTCCGTTTGCGCGAGGTGCAGGATGAAACCGGCGGCTTTGTCACCTATATTCCGCTGGCATTTCATCCCGACAACACCGCTCTTCATCACCTGCCGAAGACCTCAGGCTTCGACGATCTTCGCCAGATCGCCGTAGCGCGCCTCATGCTCGATAACATCCCGCACATCAAGGCCTACTGGGTGATGATGACGCCCAGCGTCGCGCAGATCGCGCAGCGTTTCGGAGCCAACGACATTGATGGCACCGTTGTCGAGGAGAAGATCTATCACGATGCGGGCGCGACCACCAGCCAAGGCCTGCGCCGTCAGGATCTGCTGCGCCTGATTCGCGAAGCCGGCCGCGAACCATCCGAGCGCGATACTGCCTACCGCCCGGTCGTCCGCCAGGAATCAGCCTTCACCGTTTTGGTGTAACTCGCGTTCCCGAAGTTTGGGCGGACGCCCACGTCTGCGCCGGGTGCCCACACCGGCTCATCGCGTTTTCATCTCTGATACGCTACGTGCTTCAGAGCCCACCACTATGCGAACATCTCATCTCGTCCTAATCCTCGGAGCCGCCGCCATTACGTCGGTGGCCGTCCTGGCGATATCGGCCCAACAACCGCAAAACCACGATCTCGGCTTCACCGACACACCCATGCTTCCGGGTCTGCCCTACCATGTGCACGATCCCAATCGTCCTCATCCCAAGGTGGTGACGCCTGGCAAGCAATGCGGTGACGCCCCGTCCGACGCCATCATTCTTTTCGACGGCAAAGATCTGTCGCAATGGACCTCGCATCACAGCAATATAACCAAGGCCGGAAGCGCCGGCGCACCCGAATGGAAAGTGGAGGACGGCTATATGGAGGTTGTCCCCGGGACCGGCGACATCATCACCAAGGAAAAGTTCGGTGACGTCCAAGTCCACGTAGAATGGGCTTCGCCGGCAGTGATCAAGGGCAACAGCCAAGGGCGGGGAAACAGCGGGGTCATCCTCATGGCCCGCTTTGAGACGCAGGTGCTCGATTCCTACAACAACCCAACCTACGCGGATGGCCAGGCTGGCGCCATCTACGGTCAGTGGCCGCCGCTGGTCAACCCGACCCGGCCGCCGGGCGAATGGCAGTCCTACGACATCGTCTTCGAAGCTCCGAAGTTCGATGGCGAAAAGCTCCTCAAGCCCGCCTATTTCACCACCTTTTTGAACGGCGTGCTGCTCCACAACCACCAGGCATCCATGGGCCCTATGGTCTATCGCCAGGTAGCGCACTACATCCCCCAACCCGCTGAGGATGGCCTGCTCCTGCAGAACCACGGCGACAAAGTCCGCTTCCGGAACATCTGGGCTCGCCGTCTCAAAGGCTACGATGAACCGGAGACGGGGAAGTAGGGCACAGATTTGAACAAAGTGGCAGAGGCTTTCGTGCGTGGCACAGCCTTCAGGCTGTGAGAGCCTTTTTCAGCAGCCTGCCAAACTAAGCCTCAACCCGCTGCAGCTTTGGAATCAGTAACTGGATGATTGCCAGCGCGCAAAGATAGGCCGTGCCGCCGATAAAGAAGATCGGCCGGTACGAATCCCCGGAAAGATCGAGCCAGTAGCCGATCATGGGTGCCGCCAGCATCCCGCCCACCGACCCAGCCAAGCCGCCCAGCCCCACCACCGAACCCACCGCATTGCGTGGGAACAAGTCCGAGACCACCGTGTAGAGATTGGCCGACCATCCCTGATGCGCCGCCGCGGCCGCACTGATCAGCGCCACCGCCGGCCACAAGCTGTTCACTGCAAACAGGGCCGTCACGGGCGTAGCTGCCAGCGCGCACAGCAGCATCGTCACCTTGCGAGCTTTATTCGGACTCCATCCGCGCTTGGCAAAGGCCGAAGCCATCCAGCCTCCGATGATCGAACCGGCATCGGCCGCCACGTAAATCGCGATCAGCGGCGGTCCCAGTTCCGTCAGCTTCAGCCCATAAGCGCGATTGAGAAAGCCCGGCACCCAGAAAAGGTAGAACCACCACACGGGATCGGTCATGAACTTGCCCGCGATGAATGCCCAGGCTTGCCGGTGTTTCAACAGTCGCAGATAGGGAATACGTGCTGTGGGCTCCGCGGCCGAGCCCGCTTCGATGTAGGCCAGTTCGGCCCGCGACACCTTGGGGTGGTTGGCGGGTTTTCGAAAATAGCCCAGCCACACCGCGACCCAGATCAGATCAAGACAACCCGTCGCCACAAATGCCGATCGCCATCCAAACCGAACCGCGAAGAACGGCACTAAGAACGGCGCCAGCATGGCACCCATATTCGAACCGCTATTCAGCAGGCCCGTCGCCAGGGCGCGTTCCTTTTCCGGAAACCACTCGGCCACCGTTTTGATGGCCGCAGGAAAGTTGGAGGCCTCGCCCAGGCCGAGACCAAAGCGCGCAGCGATGAATTGCCACGAGGTCCGGCACAACGCGTGTGACATCGACGCCAGGCTCCACAAAATAGCCGCCAACGCATATCCGGTGCGCACGCCAATCAGGTCCAGCAGCCGGCCGGCCACCGGCATCATCATTGCGTAGGCGAGTTGAAAAGCCGACACCATCCAACCGTAGTCCGCTTCACTCCAGTGCAGGTCGCGCGCAAGCAGCGGCTTCAGGATGCCGAGCACCTGCCGGTCCATGTAATTGACCGTGGTGGCAAAAAACAAGAGGCCACAGATCACCCACCTCACGTGGCTGCGCGGTTTCTTCTCGAAACTCGGGCTCAATCCGATTGCCATGGTCTGTTGTACGATACAACACAATCATGAAAATCCGGGATATCCGCGCCACCACCGTCACGGTCCCGCTCGAAGCGCCTTTGCGCCACGCGAATGGCTGTCATTGGGGCCGTTTCGTTCGCACCATCGTGGAAGTGGAAACCGACAACGGTCTGATCGGGCTGGGCGAAATGGGCGGCGGCGGTGAATCGGCGGAAGCTGTTTTTCGCGCGATGAAGGGCTATCTGCTGGGTCACGACCCTGCGCACCTGGAAGAAATGCGCATGCTCATCGCGAATCCCACCGCATCGCTTTACAACAATCGAACGCAGATCGTGGCCGCCCTGGAGTTCGCGTGCCTCGACATTCTCGGCCAGGCTTGGGGTGTGCCCGTATCGGAGATCCTCGGCGGCCGTCTACGCGATCGAGTTCCCTTCGCCGCCTATTGCTTCTTCCGCTACCCCGACCCGCGCACCGGATTGGGGGAAGTGCGCACCATCGATCAGGTCGTTGAGAACGCCTGCTTGCTCAAAGCGCGCTTCGGCTTCACCACGCACAAGATCAAAGGCGGCGTCTTTCATCCGGACTACGAACTCGAAGCCTATCGCGCCCTGGCTGCTTCCCTTCCCGGTGATTCGTTTCGCTTCGATCCCAACGGCGTCTGGTCCACTGAGCAGGCCATTCGCTTCGGCCAGGCAATTGAAGGCCTTCGCAACGACTATCTCGAAGATCCGG
Organism: uncultured Acidobacteriaceae bacterium; assembly: GCA_963740005.1. Lineage (GTDB taxonomy): Bacteria > Acidobacteriota > Terriglobia > Bryobacterales > Bryobacteraceae > CAJCIT01. The sequence goes on from CAVUCO010000021.1 coordinate 117,945, forward strand.
TGTTTGGCCTGAACGGCATGCGGCGCACTCGCCAGATGGTCCGCGTCCCACTGGCGACGAACACCGTTGTGGTGAACTTTGAGCAGCTCGCTACCAACGTTCTCGATCTCGCGGTGGACGTCATTCTTCTCGACACCACGTTCTGGGGCGGCATCCGCCCGTGTGTCAAAGCCGCCGGCGTCTGCGAGACGTTTCAGTTGGGCGTAGCGGTGCACTCGTCAGGCGAGCTGGGTATTCAGCTGGCCACCATGCTCCACCTCGGCGCCGTCATTCCGAACCTCTCGTTCGCTGCTGACGCCCATTATCACCATCTGCGTGACGACATCATTGAAGGCGGCCCGTTGCAGTATGAAGGTGGCGCGATTCGCGTGCCCGATTCACCGGGCCTCGGGGTGCGTCTCAATCGTGAAAAGCTTCGCGAGTACAGCGAACTGTATCAACGTCTCGGAGGCTATCCCTACGACCAGGATCCAGGCCGGCCTGGCTGGACGCCGCTCATACCCAACGACCGCTGGGCCGACCCGAAAGACGGCCGGCCTGTGAAGATCCCGTTTTGATTGGCTCGCGCGCCGCGCTGCCCGCAATCGCTGTGTTATATACAAAGCGGCTTCCGATATGGGCACAGCGATGAAGCGGCGCGATTTTCTGGGCGTTGTGATGGCGGCGGGGGCGGCATGGCCGGGGAAGACGCGCGCTCATGCCATGGAGCCGGATCCAGGCGTAAAGACAGTCCTGGTGATGTTCAAGTGTCACTTCGATGCGGGATTCATCGATACCCAAGCCGGTGTCATCCGCAAGTACTTCGAGACGTACTTCCCGCAGGCGATTCAGATCGCGCAAACTATGCGCGACTCTGCCGGCGACCAGTACATCTGGACCACCGGTTCCTGGCTGCTCTACGAATATTTGGAACAAGCCGCGGCCGAACCACGCCGCCAAATGGAGCAGGCTGTCCAACGGGGCGACCTCGCATGGCACGCTCTTCCCTATAGCTGGCAGACCGAGTTGCTCGACGGCTCGATGATTGCCGGTTCAATCGGTCTCTCTCGATCGCTCGATCGCCGTTTCGGCCGCACCACGACCGGCGCGAAAATGACCGACGTCCCGGGCCACACCCGCGGTCTCGTCAGCCCGCTCGCCCGGAGCGGAGTTACGTTTCTGGACATCGGCGTCAACTCGGCCAGCACGCCTCCCGACGTGCCTTCGCTCTTCGTTTGGAAAGATTCGGGCGGCAGCTCGCTCACAACGATGTACCACCACACCGAGTACGGTGGCGTCGTTCGCGTGCCCGGCTCGGATCTCGCCGTCGCCGTGGAGGTGCGCGACGACAACAGCGGGCCGCATACTGTCACTGAAATCCGCAAGATTTACGCCGGCCTGCGACAGCAGTTTCCCAATGCCCGCGTGCAAGCCGCGAACCTCACGGATATTGCCAAGGCCATAGCGCCGTTTAGCGCCGGCTTGCCGGTGGTGACGCAAGAGATCGGTGATACCTGGATCTACGGCGTCCCCAGCGATCCGGTCAAGGTTGCCCGTTACCGCGAAGTGGTTCGGCTGCGCAGCAGTTGGATAGCCAGTGGCGAGTTCCAGGCCGGCGATGCCACCGACATTGCGCTCTTGCGCCGGTTCGGGCTGGCCGCCGAGCACACCTGGGGCACGGATACCAAAACCTGGCTCGACTTCAACCACTACACGCCCAACGATCTGGCCTCGATGCTCGACCAGCCTAAATATAAGACCGTCCAAAAGAGTTGGGTCGAGAAACGCGACGACATCAATCAAGGCATCGCGGCTCTTCCACAGAAGCTTCATGCCCAGGCCGTTCGGCAGATCGACGACCTCAAACCGCTTCGGCCTTCGCTCGCCGGATTGAAGCCATGCCGGCCCGGCGAGGTAATCGAAACAACTCATTACTCACTGGTGCTTGATCCGAAAACCGGCGCCATTCAGACCCTTCGCACGAAACCCTCCGGCCGTGATTGGTCTTCGTCCGACCACCCGCTCGCATTATTCGCTTACCAGACGCTATCGAAGCAAGACTACGATCGCTTTCTAGCCACCTACGTGAAGAGCCAGGAAGACTGGGCACCGAAAGATTTCGGCAAGCCGAACATCGAGCACTTCGGCGCGCAGAGCCGCACCTGGCTGCCTATTTTGGTGAACTCCTGGGCCGGCGGAGACGTCGACGGACACCGGATTGTCGCCGAGTTGCGCATCGACGACGGAGCCGCAGAACGCGGCGGCTTGGTCGCGTGGCCGAAGCAGATGTTTTTGGAAATCGTTATGCCGAATTCCGAATCGGCGGTTCACCTCAATTTTTCCTGGTTCGGTAAGCAATCCAACCGATTGCCCGAGGCTCTGTGGCTGACGTGGCAACCCGCTGCACCCGAGGTGAGCAAGTGGACTCTCGCTAAAGTCGATGAACAGGTCTCTCCGTTCGACGTCGTTCGAGGAGGTAACCGGCACATGCATGCGGTGTCGAGCGGCCTGGGCTATCAAGACTCGAAAGGCCGCTTCTATATCGAGACACTGGATGCTCCAGTCGTCGCTCTTGGAGAAAGAACCCCGCTCTATCCCTCCGATGCGCAGCCAGACATCTCCCAAGGCATCCACTTCAGCCTTTACAACAATGCCTGGGGTACCAACTACATTCAGTGGTTCGGCGAAGACATGCGCTTTCGATTTACGCTACGCACCTAACGAGGGCCAGCCGCTCGTTCCCGAGCAGCGCCTTGCCGCCAGCTGGAGATAACATGAAAAGAAAGGTCTATCATGGCGCAACTCGACTGGTCGCAATGCCCCGCTGTCGAAAGTATTCCAGGTAAAGTAAGCGGTGCGTGGGTCCTAAGAGGCACGCGTATGCCGGTACAAACGATATTTGAGAACCTGGAAGCCGGTCTGTCGGTGAGGGAGATCACCGAGGTATTTGACGTGACCGAAGAGGAAGTGAAAGCGGTTCTGCACTTCGCTACTCAAAGCCTGGAAAAGGCTCCGGCGTACGGATGAGAATTCTTTTTGACAACGGCACGCCGAACCCCATAGCACGCAGTCTTGCCGGTCACCAGGTGGCGTTCGCTCGTCAGATCGGCTGGCACGAACTTAGCAACGGTGAGTTGCTCCAGCAGGCTGAAGAAGCCGGCTATGAGTTGCTTCTGACCTCGGACAAGAATATGCGCCACCAACAGAATCTTGCCGGTCGCACAATAGCTATCGTGGTACTGGGCAACCATCAGTGGCCAGACGTCAGGCTTCATCTTGACCGCATCGTCGCCGCCGTTAATGCTGCCACGCCCGGCAGCTATACCGAGGTCGAAATCCCGCACAAGGATTGATTACGGCCCGACGCCGCTCTCGACAGACCCCGATAGAACAGAGAGAGACCTATCCCTCCCTTTCGAAACGCGAGACAATGATCTTATGACACGGCGAATCGCAGTGGTTGCCGCTCTCGCTGCCGCCATCGTGTTCGCGAGCACCTCGCACGGGCAATCCAAAGAACGCCCCGCGCAGTATGGCTCAAGCGACACGCCCGCGGTCGGCCGCGTCCTGGTTGCATCGGAGAAACTGGGCGATCCGAATTTCCGCGAGTCGGTGGTCCTCATTATTCGCTTCGATGCCGACAAGGGAACCTTGGGCCTGATGATCAATCGCCGCTCGAATGTCCCGATCTCCCGCATCTTCCCCGACGTGACCGGAGCCAAAGCCGATCCCGTCTATGTGGGTGGCCCGGTCGAACTCTCCACCGTCCAGGCCTTGCTGCGATCGCCTGCCAAGTCGGACGACTTGGTCCACGTGCTCGGCAGCGTGTATGCTACCGCCAGCAAGGACATCATCGCGAAGTCCATCACCTCGGGCGCGGAGCCATCCAAGTTTCACCTCTACATGGGTTATGCAGGCTGGGCCGCGGGCCAGTTGGAAGCCGAAATGGAGCTCGGCGCCTGGTCGGTCCTCACGACCACGCCCGACGAAATCTTCGATGAAGACCCAGATTCGCTTTGGACGCGGTTATCGCGAAAAGCCGAAAGCCAGATCGCTTTCAACCGTCGGCCAAACGGCAGAGTGATACCCTCGCAGCATTAGCCCAATTGCATTTCTGTTGGCGACTTTATCCCTATGCCGAAACTGTCTCTAATTGCGCTCCTCTGCGCTCTCACCACAGGCGCCGCAACCCTGTCTGCACAAACCAAACTGCTGCGCTTCCCCGACATCCACGACAACCGCATCGTCTTCACCTATGGCGGCGATCTATGGATGGTCGCAGCTACCGGAGGCACAGCCACGCGCCTTACGGCGCATCCCGGTGTCGAGGTCTTTGCGAAATTCTCGCCCGACGGGAAATCTATCGCTTTCACCGGCCAGTACGACGGCGACGAACAGGTCTACGTCATTCCCTCCGGCGGCGGCGAACCGAAACAGCTCACGTTCTATCCCGCCCGTGGCCCGCTCGCGCCGCGCTGGGGTTACGACAATCAGGTCTACGGCTGGTCGAACGATGGTAAGTACGTCATCTTCCGCTCATTGCGTGATGGCTGGGCGTCTGGCTTAAGCCGCCTGTATCGCGTTCCTGTCGATGGCGGTCCAGCCGAAGCCCTGCCCATGCCCCAATCGGGCGCCGGCGCCTACTCGCCAGGCGGCAACAAAATCGTCTATTCGCCGTTGTTCCGCGACTTCCGCACCGAAAAGCGCTACAGCGGTGGACAGGCCAATGTTCTTTACATCTTCGACACGGAGACACACGAAGCGAAACGCATCACGGAAGGTCCGCGCGCCAGCCGCGACCCCATGTGGATCGGCAAAGACATCTACTTCACCTCCGACCGCGACGGCCACTTCAACCTCTACGCCTACAACACCGAGACTGGCAAGACCATACAAATCACGCGCAATACTGTGTGGGACGTGCGCTGGCCCAGCAGTGATCGTGAAAACCGCATCGTTTATGAGCTCGATGGAGAACTGCAGGTACTCGATGTCGCCAACGGCAAGAGCACACCGATAAAGGTGAGCGTTCCGGACGACGGCATCAACCGGCGCCCATCCTATGTTTCCGCCGCGAACCTGATCGAACAGTATGAACTCAGCCCAAAGGGTGAGCGTGTGCTGTTCAGCGCGCGGGGCGACATCTTCTCTGCGCCGGTCGAGAAAGGCCCGACGCGCAACCTGACGCACTCCCCGGCAGCTCACGACAAGTGGCCAGTCTGGTCGCCCGACGGCACGAAGGTGGCGTACATTTCCGATGCTAGCGGCGAGGAGGAAATCTGGGTGGTCGCCCAGGACGGTCTTTCGCCTGCCGAGCAAATCACCAGTGGCGGACACGCATTTCGTTACAACCCACAGTGGTCGCCGGACGGCAAACGGATCGCCTTTAGCGACAAGGACGGGCGCGTCTGGATCGTCACCATCGCCGACAAGAAACTCGAAGAAATCGCTCATTCGAAAGACGGAGAAGTGGGCGACTATGCGTGGTCCCCCGGTAGCGGCTACCTCGCCTTCAGCATGAACGACCCGAACGGTTTCTCCGCCCTGTATGTCTGGAGTCTGGCGGAAAGCAAGCTACGCCGTGTCACTAGCGGCCGGTTCAACGAGAATTCGCCAATCTGGGATCCGAATGCTGATTATCTCTACTATCTCGCCGATCACGAATTCCACCCCCAGATCTCGCAGATCGAATTCAACTTCGCCACCAACCGTTCCCGCGGCATTTTCGTGCTCGCACTGCGCAAAGATGTCAAGAATCCGTTCCCGGCCGAAAGCGATGAAGTTTCAATGGGCGACAAGAAGGACGACGACGCCAAGAAGGACGCTGACAAGAAACCCGACACGGCGCCTGAGAAGAAAAGTGAACCCGCCAAGGACAAGGGCATTGACTTCGATGGACTCGATCAACGCTCCGCGCGCGTTCCCCTGGATGCCAACAACTACTACGGCATTGCCGCGAAAACCGGCGGACTCGTATTTGGAATCTCGCCCGCGCCTTACTACGGCCGCGAGGCCGGCGCCAAACCTAGCCTTCACCTCTACACCTTCAAAGACCGCAAGGACGTGACTCTGGTCGAAGACCTGAATGGCTTTGTCCTTTCTCGCGACGGCTCGAAGGTGCTCGTCCGCCAGGCCCAAAATTTCAGCGTCTACGATGCCACGCCTACCGGAGCTTCCACGAAGAAGGCCGTCTCCACCGCGGGCCTCATGACGGAGCGCGTCCCCACCGAAGAGTGGGCTCAGATCTTCAATGAGGTTTGGCGCCGCTACCGCGACTTCTTCTATGCGCCTAACATGCATGGCTACGATTGGGAAGCGGTCCGCGCCCGCTACAGCCAGCTTCTTCCTTACGTCGCGCATCGATCCGATCTCAACTATGTAATTGGCGAGATGATCGCCGAGCTCACCGTCCAGCACGCCTATGTCGAAGGTGGTGACTTCCAACTGCCGGCCCGCCCTCACGCTGGTCTCCCCGGAGCTCGATTCAGCGTCGATGCCGCCTCCGGCCGCTATCGCATCGCCAAGATCTTCAGCGGCCAAAACGACGAAGAGATCTATCGCTCACCGCTCACCGAGATCGGCGTCGATGCGAAAGTGGGCGACTATGTTCTCGCCATCAACGGCGAGGACGTTACCACCAAACGGGACATCTATGAATTCCTGCGTCACGCGGGCGATGGGCCCGTCCAACTGTTGCTGAACAGTAGCCCGTCAGTCACCGGGGCTCGTAAGGTAACCTATCGGCCCGTGGCAGCCGAAACCAACTTGATCTACATGGATTGGGTCGAGCAGAAGCGCCGCCGCGTCGATGAACTCTCCAACGGCCGCATCGCCTACATGCATCTTCCGGACATGGGTGAAGCCGGCATCCGCGAGTTCATCAAATGGTACTACCCCCAGCTCATGAAAGAAGCCTTCCTAATCGACGATCGCGTCAACGGCGGCGGCAACATCTCGCGGATGGTGATCGAGCGTCTGAACCGGACTTTGCTAAGCGTCCAGTATTCGCGCACGATCGAAACACCGAGTACCTATCCCGACGGCATTTTCATCGGACCCAAAGCGGTCCTGCTGGATGCCAACTCCGGGTCGGACGGCGACATCTTCCCGTGGATGTTCAAAACCGCCGGCTTGGGGCCGCTCATCGGCCAGCGCTCCTGGGGCGGTGTCGTCGGCATCACCGATCATGGCCAGTTAATGGATGGCGGTCATGTCAACGTGCCGGAATTCGCCTACGCCAATGCCAAGGGCGAATGGACCGTGGAAGGCCACGGCGTGGACCCCGACATCGTCGTTGAGAATGATCCCAAGTCCGTGATCGATGGACACGATCCTCAACTCGAACGCGGCGTGGCCGAGCTGCTCAAGAAGCTGAATCAATCCACGCCCAAGCTTCCCGCGCATGCGCCCTACCCCGTGAAGCTGCAGTAAAGTGGCGCGGGTTGGGGCCGCGCCTGCCCATGACACCAGGGCATCGGTCCCTGCAAGCGTCAGGATAATTCGCGTGCCCCCCAGGATAACGAGAATATCGAGACGGCGTTAACGAACAGCCGACTCGACAGCAATCGATATTGGGCCAACTTGTTCTGGCTGCACATGTTTTAGGGGGCGCGACTGGCTGGTCGCGTCTTCTCATGGGCAGCTATCTTGGAGCCCTCTCTCCTGGATTGATTGGTTCCGCAAGTGCAATAGCACTGTTGTGTGCTGGATGCTTGATAGCTCCCCAGAAGGACGGCTAGCCACTATCCCATGAGCTGAAAATATGTTGCTACACTCATTTATGCATGATCTCGGAAATCCCGGATCGAAAGGAAACTACAGAAATGCCAACCCAAGAAGAGCCCAAACAGGACGAGTCAGTCAAGGACCAGCCTGCTTCAGCAGAATTAGAAAAGAAAACGGAAGAGATCCCGGGCGAAGACGCGGATGCGATTTCCGGCGGCTTTAGCAAAGACAACGGCGGCTTCTAGAAGGTGAGCCGCGTCCTCCATCGCTGAGGGTGCTTCAGCCTCCTTTAGGAGACGCGTTTGAGGCGCGATCACAAGATCGCGCTTTTCTACTGACGAACGCCCAACGACTTCCGCTCTGCCGTACTAATTCTCACTGAGCCCCCGCGAATTTCTTTGACTTCCAAGCCGTCTCCCATTAGGGTCTATAAATACGATGCCCGGAAGAACCGGGATTCGTGAGAAGGAGCATCATGTCAACCAACCAGGAATTGCCCAAGAGCGATGAATCCCTCAAAGACCAACCTGCCGCGGCAGAATTGGAACAGACCAACGAAGAGCTGAAGCCTGAAGACGCTGAGAAGGTTGCCGGCGGCGGCCACTACGGCAAGGTAGTGACTTAAACGGATTCTAGTGCCAAATTCGAGTGAGGCAGCGGCATCGCTCGTGTGGCACGTTTGTCCCATGTGATCGTTAGGCGCGGCACAAAGACCGCGCCTCTAGTTCCTGCCGGGCCGCCCGTCTTCCACCCTCCCCGCAGCGCAAGGCTGCAGTAGCACATCGAAGTGAAGATCTCACCTGTTCATTCGTCCCACCCCAACCAACCCGCTGAAACCTCTAGCTTTCCCACGCGAAACGCCGTATCCTGATCACCAAAGCTATCCATCGTAAGCCGTTAGGCGCCCCGTGTTTGGGCACTCGAATCGATACAAGAAGGTAACCGACTCAATGAGAAAAGGCCTTTACTTCCTGGGAATTCTTAACGACTCCGACATCGACTGGCTGGTGGCCGCCGGAAGCCGTCGCGAAGTCGCCGCCGGGATCAAGCTGATCGAAGAAGGCCGCCAGATCGACTCCGTCTATCTCGTGATCGATGGCGCGTTCTCCGTACGCACCGCCGCCCTGGCTGGCCGCGAGGTCGCGCGGTTGCTCTCGGGCGAGGTCATGGGTGAAATGTCGTTTGTCGATAATGCTCCTCCATCCGCCACGGTGGTATCGCTCGAGCCTTCCCTGGTGTTGGACGTTCCGCGCCGCCGGCTTAATGCGAAACTGGCCGACGACCCAGCCTTCGGAGCACGCTTTTACCGGGCCCTTGCCATGTGTCTGGCAGCCCGTCTGCGACATTCGGTGGCGGCGCTCGCCGGCGGCTCGGCGATGGACACTGAAGGAGAAATGGGCTTCGATGCGCTGGATAATGTTTCCATGGCCGGCGCGCGTTTCGACTGGATTCAGCGCCGCCTGAGGTCGGAGTAAAAGTGGTTTGATGGGGCAATGTTCCTAGATGTCTGAACCGGACAAAAGGCTATTCCGAAAGGAAGCGCTCGAACGCTTCTCGTCGCCCGACAATCTCGAGCAACTCATGCCGGTTGCCGGCGCCAAGGACTGGCTGCTGATAGTGGTTGCCGGCTCCCTGCTCGTTCTAGTCGGTGTTTGGTGCGTAGTCGGGCGTGTTCCCACCATCGCTACCGGCCGCGGTGTCATCCTGCGGCCTCGCCAATTAACGCAAGCCCAAGCCGGCGCCGCGGGCCGCATTCTCTCACTCCACGTGCACAGTGGCGATCACGTCAAAGAGGGCGACCTGATTGCCACCGTCGACCAGGCCGACATCGTGAAGCGCATCGAAGAAAACCGCCGCAGCGTGGAAATCCTGGAAGAACAGGACCGCCGCAAGACTGACGCCGAAACCAGCCAACTGGCCCTGCAAGCCCAACAGGACACCATGGAACGCTCGGGCCTCGAGGCGCAGCGAGTCAACTTGACAAAGGGCCTGGCCGACGCAAACGGCCTGAAGCCTGTCTTAGAAGCTCGTGCCGAAGCCATCCGCAAACTGGTCAAAGAGGGCCTGCTCGGCTCAGCGGCCCAGGAGGTGTCCGACGTCCAGTCGGCCGCGCGCGATAACGACGCAAAAATCTACGACTACACCGCGCGTTTGTCCCAGATCGACGGCCAACTGGAGCAGATCGAAACCCGGCGTGCGGCCTTAGCCAAACAGATCCTGGCGGATTCCACCGCGCGGCGAAATGAGATCGGCAACCTTCACAAAACCATCGATCTCGACAGCTTCCAGATTGTGCGCGATGGCAACATTCGCAGCCAGTACTCCGGCCGCGTGGCGGAAGTCATGGCCGCCGTGGGCCAGGTCGTTCCCGCAGGCGGCAAGTTGCTGACTCTCGAAACCGACGACCCCGCTGACTCCAGCCAGGGCGCGGCGCTCATCAGCATTTCGTATTATCCGGTGAAGGACGGCAAGCTGATTCAACCGGGTATGCGCATGCAAGTCACTCCCGACACGGTCGAGCGCGAGCGCTTCGGCGGCATCGACGGGACTGTAACGGCCGTCTCGCCTACCCCAATCACCAAGGAAGGCGCGATCGGTACCATCGGCAATGCCGAAGTCGTGCAGAACCTCATGCCCGATGGCGTCTACATAGAGGTTCAGGCGCGGCTCGAGCGCGATCCTGCCACCGCGACCGGCTACAAGTGGTCGTCTTCCCGAGGGCCCGACAACATACGGATTACATCGGGGCTCACCAATTCCGCCCGCGTTACCATTGAGGGCCGCGCGCCGGTCACGTACTTGCTGCCCATCCTGAGGGAAGCGTCAGGAGTTTATTGAGGTGAGTCAGAAGGCTGAGTCACCGCTTCATAGTTCACGCGTTCGCACGCCCATGATCCTCCAGATGGAGGCCGTCGAATGCGGCGCGGCCGCGCTGGCCATCATGCTCGCCTATTACCACCGCATCGTGCCGCTGGCGACTCTGCGGCGCGATTGCGGCGTCTCGCGCGACGGCTCCAAGTGCTCCAACATTCTCAAGGCGGCTCAGACCTATGGAATGGTCGCGAAGGCCTACAAGCGCGACATGGCGGCGTTGAAGAAATCGGCCTATCCCTACATCGTCTTCTGGAACTTCAACCATTTTTTGGTGGTGGAGGGTTACCGCAAGGGCCGAGTGTATTTGAACGATCCGGCCGCCGGTCCGCGCTCAGTTCCCCTCGAAGAATTCGATCGTTCCTACACCGGTGTGATGATGGCGCTGACGCCAGGTCCCGATTTCAAACGCGGCGGGGCAAAACCCAGCTTGCTGCTGGGTCTCTGGAAGCGGCTGCGAGGTTCGCTGCTTCCCCTCTTCGCAGCAGTCTGTGCGGCGCTTTTGCTGGTCGCGCCTGGATTAGTGGTGCCGGCCATGATGGCCGCTTTCGTCGACCGCGTGCTGGTCGACCGACAAGGCGACTGGGGCCGGCCGTTGGTGCTGGGCATGCTCATTGCGGCGCTCCTGCGCGGCCTGCTGGGAGCGATTGAGTTCCGCATCCTGCGCCGGCTGCAGATCCGGCTGGCGGTATCCAACTCGGGCCGCTTCGTCAGGCACCTCCTCAAACTCCCCGCCTCTTATTACGCTCAGCGCTATGCGGGCGAGGTCAGCAGCCGCATTGCGCTCAACGATAACGTCGCCGCCATTCTGTCGGGTCAACTGGCCACCACCTCCATCGACACGTTGATGATGGTTTTCTACATGATCGTGATGTGGGAGTTCAACCGGCCTCTGACGCTGGTTGCGCTTGTCTTTGCGGCCGCGAATTTCGCCATTATGCAATGGGTGGCGCGCCAGCGCACGGAAGGCAATGTGCGCCTGTCTATGGCGCAGGGGAGGGCCGGGGGCGTAGGCATCGCGGGTTTGCAGAGCATTCGGACCTTGAAAGCCTCCGGCCTGGAATCCGACTTTTTCTCACGGTGGTCGGGCTTCTTCGCCAACATGTATAACTCCCAGCAGGAACTGAGCACCGTGAATTACTATCTGGGCGTCGTGCCGCCGCTGCTCATGGCGCTCATGACCGCCTCGGTGCTCCTGGTGGGCGGCTTCGAGGTAATGCACGGGCGCATGAGCATCGGCATGCTGGTGGCTTTCCAAAGTTTGGCGACCAGCTTTCTGCAGCCGGTTAACAGCCTGGTAGGACTGGGCGCAAGCATCCAGGCGCTGGGGGGAGACCTTAGCCGCCTCGACGATGTACTCAGCAGCCCGGCTCCAGACGAACCATCGCTTGGTTCGGCGCCGGATATGCCGGTGCGCCTAAGCGGCCATGTCGAGTTTCGCAACGTCACGTTCGGCTACAGTCCGGTGGCGCCGCCGCTGATTACCAATCTCTCGTTCCAGGTTCACCCCGGCCAGCGCATTGCCTTTGTGGGCGGTAGCGGCTCCGGTAAGTCGACCGTTGCCCGCCTGCTCGCCGGTTTGTATACACCGCTCTCCGGCGAGATCCTCTTCGACGGCATACCGGCCCGCTCCATCCCTCGCGAGATTCTCGCCAATTCCATGGCCATGGTCGATCAGGACATCCTGCTATTCAACGGCAGCGTGCGCGACAACCTGACGCTGTGGGACGCTACTACGCCCAAGAGCAGCCTCTCCCGCGCCTGCCAGGATGCGCAGATTGAAAGCGTCATCGATGCCCTGCCCGAAGGATATGCCAGCGAATTACTCGAAGGCGCGGCTAATCTGAGCGGCGGCCAGCGGCAGCGCCTTGAAATCGCCCGCGCGCTGTCCTCCGACCCTTCCATCCTCATCATGGACGAAGCGACCAGCGCGCTCGATTCGGAAACCGAATTGGCCGTCGACCGCAACATACGCGCGCGTGGCTGTACCTGTTTCATCGTGGCGCACCGCTTAAGCACCGTGCGCGATAGCGACGAGATCATCGTGCTCGACCAGGGCCGCGTCGCCGAGCGCGGAACCCACGATGAATTGATTCGCGGTAACGGGCACTACTCGCGCCTGCTGGCGGACGATGAAGAAGTCAACGCAGAGGGAGCACCGGCGGCATGACGCAGCGCGTCGAATGGGTGCCCGGCAATCACCCTATACCGCTGGATGCCGGCACCCAGCCTACGATTCTGGTCTCAGGCTCGCTTGCCGTATTCGCGGTCGATCGCGAAACCGGTGAGCGGCTGCATCTGTTCTCCGTCGACAGCGGCGAGCCGCTGCTGCCACTGGCATGCCCCGCCGGCGCGGCTTGGGACATCACCGCCATTCCGCTTGAAACCAGCTGTTTGCAGAATGCGGTCGACCTGCGGGAATGGGAACAGATCTTCGCCCAGGAGAACTGGCTCGCCAAAATCGGAGAGGCATTAGCGCGTTTCTGCGACCACGGCGACGCGCAATGGGTTGAAGCCGGAAAGACCATTCATCTCAAGCCGGGGCAGCGCGTGGCCGTTGAGCAAGGCCTCAACTTCGTCCAGTTGCAGTCTGGTGACGGTCTGCTGCTGAGTAAGCCGCTCGCCGCAGGCACGACCGTCGCCTTGACGCCCGGCCTTTGGCTCGAAGCGGTTCTCGAATCGGATTGGAAGACTCTCGAAACCGGCGAGGCAGCGATGATCGCATCCACCATCGACCTCGCTGTTTCTCTCCTCTTCGAAGTTCTCGACGACGTAAAGAACCGGCGCCACGCGGCCGAACGCGACCGCTTTACCGCTCGCCAGGAACTGAACCAGCGTGTCTCCGAAACCGCGCTGGGAACACTCGCCGGCATCGCTGGTAAAAAGAAAGGCCGCGAACCCGGCCCCGCCAGCGGCGATCCGCTCCTCGATGCCGTCCGTATGGCCGCCGCCGTCCTGGATGTGACCGTCCATCCGGCGCGGGGCTCCGGACGGCGTGTGGATGCCATCCGCGAGATCGCCCAAGCCTCCGGCCTGCGCACCAGAACCGTGGTGCTCTCCGGCGAATGGTGGCGCAAAGAAAACGGCCCGCTCGTGGCGCACCGCAACGACAACCCAGTTGCCCTGCTCCCCTGCCGCGGCGGTTATGAAATCTTCGATCCCGCTGCCGGAACCCGGGAGAAGGTGAGCGAATCCACCGCCGGTGAGCTCGATTCCTTCGCTCAGATGCTTTACCGGCCATTGCCCGACGATGTCTCGGCACGCGGCCTCTTGCGCTACGTGCTCAGCTCACGCCGCCGCGATCTGCGCACCATCGCGTTGGCGGGCGCCGGTGCTGCCGTGCTGGGCATGGCCGCGCCGCAGGGCTTCGCTATCCTCATCAACCAGGCCATTCCCGACGCCGACAGCAATATGCTCTGGCAGGTTGTGTGCGGCGTCATCGCGGCGGCCTTCGGCTCAGCCCTCTTTCTACTGACTCAGGCGATAGCCATTCTGCGCGTTCAGAGTATGGCGTTTATGACCCTGCAAACCGGCGTCTGGGACTACCTGCTGAGACTGAGCCCCGCCTTCTTCCGCGGATTCACCGCCGGTCAGCTCAGGCTGCGAGCCGATGCCTTCACGCACGTCAACCAGCTGCTGACCGCTGATTCACTGCGCACGCTGTTCGCCGCCGCGGCCGCATTCCTGAGCTTGGCGCTCATGCTCTGGTATAGCCCGGCGCTCGCTGGCATCGCGTTCTTGTGCGGCGCGGCCATCATGGCGCAAACCTGGCTCGGCACCCGCGCGCTGTTCCGCGTGCAGCGCCAATGGCAGCAGATGGAGGAGCTGCTCTCCGGCTTGGTGCTGCAATCGATCAACGCGGTCTCGAAGCTCCGGGTCGCCGGCGCCGGTGACCGTGCCTTCTCACAATGGGCGCGCGAATACGCCAGGAAAGAGAAGCTCAGCCTGGAGGTGCAAACGTTGAAGGACCGCATGCGCCTTTTCAACATGGTGACGCCTACCGTCGGTTCCGCTCTGGCCTTTCTCTACCTGCTCAGCCACCCCATCGGGCTGGCGGCCTTCCTCGCCTGCAATGCCGTGATGATGGTACTCCTTTCAGCGTTGGTCTCGGCCAGCGACAGCTTCTCGGGCTTGGTGCTGGTTGGCAATCTCTGGGTGGGCCTGCGCTCGATTCTCACCGTGAAGCCGGAGGTGGATGAATCGAAAGTGCACCCCGGCCGGCTGCGCGGTGCCGTCGTCGTCGAGAACCTCACGTTCCGTTACCGCGCCGATGGGCCCATGATCCTCGACGGTGTCTCGATTTGCGCCGAACCCGGCGAATGCATCGCGCTCACCGGACCTTCGGGCTCCGGCAAATCAACTCTGCTGAACCTGATGCTGCGCTTTGAAACACCTCATTCCGGCGCCATCTATCTGGACGGCCGCGAGCTCTCCAGCCTCGACATTACCGCCGTCCGCAGGCAAATCGGCGTGGTCACTCAGGAGGGGCGGATCATGGCAGGCTCGCTGTTTGAGAGCATTTGCTGCGGCGGCTTGAACACGATGGACGAGGCCTGGGAAGCCGCCCGCGCTGCCGGCTTGGCCGAAGACATCGAGGCCATGCCGATGGGCATGCATACCGTGGTCTCGGAAGGCGGCGGCAATCTCTCGGGCGGACAACGCCAGCGTCTGTTAATCGCCCGCGCGCTGGTCTTGAAACCGTCCATCCTGATCTTCGACGAAGCCACCAGCGCCCTCGATAACCGCACGCAAGCCATCGTCACCGAGAGTCTGAACCGGCTCAAAGCAACCCGCATCGTCGTCGCGCATCGCCTGAGCACGATTCGCAATGCCAATCGAATTTACGTAATAGAAAAGGGTCGCGTGGTGCAGCAAGGCCGATTCGAGGAGTTAGCCAACGAACCCGGCCTCTTCTCGCGTCTGGTCAGCAGGCAGAC
>CAVUCO010000022.1:0-82333 GCA_963740005.1 uncultured Acidobacteriaceae bacterium
GGAACGACCGGGTCGTTGCTGACCGGATCGTGATTGTTAGTCAATTGAGTAGGCATTACGCCCACGAGTTTAGGGTTGGCGCGTGCGGGATCAGCCCACATGAGCTGCTAAGTGGTTGAGGGGTAGGCAGATTTTTCTTTTTCAGTCTCGTGACTGGCGATTTGGACGGGGGACGGGGCGACGCTGACGAGACAGGGTGAATCGGAGTGAGCCTTTGGAGAAACAGGCGAACACGTCGGAGCGCTCCGACGTGATCGCCTGTTTGCATTTTCGAAGATGAAGCCGGGTTAACCGCTATGGGAAGCGGCAGCCGCGTCGGTTTCGAAACCCCAGCGGCGCCAGTTGCGTTGGAAGCGGTCTTCCAGTGATTCGACGAATGCGTCGTCTCCAAAGGGCCGGCCGGCGTAAGTGCAGCGGCGCAGCAGGCGCAGAGTCATCACTTCGTCGGGAGCCATAAGCAGAGTCCGCCAAGCGTCCGCACCGCCTTGCGCCTGCCAGAAGGCCAGGTCGGAAAGCTGCAAGCGATCGGGGAGCAGGCCGAGGTGGATGGCGGCGCTGGACCATTCATACTGCTCGGCTTGGGCGACCAGGCCGGCGCGAACCGGGTTGCGCTCCACGTAGGCCAGGACGCGCCGCAAGTGGCTCTCCGACAGAGGGCAGGAGAAGTAGCGGTTTTGCCAGAGATGGCCGCTGCGCAGGCGCTTGGTGTTCACCATCTGGGCGTAGCGGCCGTGTACCCGACGCAGCAGCACTTCAAGTGAATCGATCTGACCAGGGACCAGTACCAGGTGAATGTGATTGGACATGAGGCACCAAGCCAGCAGGCGGGTTTCGGCGGGGGCCAGGTTCTGTTTCAACAGCCGCAGATAGGTGGCTCGATCCGCAGCGGAGAAGAAAACCCGTTGGTGATTCGTCCCCCGCTGGGTGACGTGATAGGCAAGTCCGGGTACGACGCAGCGCGCATTTCTAGGCATTCTATGAGAAATGTGCCGGTTGGGCGCGGAAATTCTCCAACCTGTCGGAGCGCTTCGACAGGTTGGATGATTTCGCCGAGAGCTTCCGTCAGGCTGACCTCTTGGGCTGACCTCTTGGGCTTCTTGGGCTTCCTTGGGCTTCCCTTGGGCCTCTTGGGCCTCTTGGGCCTGCGTCGTTCTCCTTGGTCTGCGCCCTTCCCTCCACCACCTCCGTCGAGGCTTGCGCTCCGTTGTTCAGCGGCTTCACAGGTACTTCGGCCCAGTCCGACTCCTCCCGTGCGTGCGTGTCCGGCTTGTGGTTATTCGCCTTCCCGAACCGGCCTGATCGCTCAGGCACACGCGAGGTCTCCCGGTTCTCGTGCATGTTGTTTCTTGGCGTGCCTGGGGTCTTCGACTACGCCGGACCCAGCCTTGGCTCGCGATTAACGCCATGGGCCGGCGTGGCCTTCCCGCTGACAGTAAAGGGTCGGCATCCGGTTCTCTGTTTTCGGAGCTCAATCGCCCAGCCCACCACTGCCTCTGTCTACGCTTCGCCCGCCACCTCACAGCGACCGGCGCAAGACTCGAGGTCAGGATGGAGTCGCTCTCTCCTTTCCTGTAGGGCTCTTGCATCCCCTACAACATGCCGGTTTATCCCGGCGCACCCTGTCCCCGAAGCGCCCGTCCCGGCGGTGCCGCAATGCCGCCTCTTGCACGGCACGCCGCGGCCATATTCAGGAGCTTCAGCATCTCCCGGTCCCGTTCGACGAGCGGAAGTTCCGACAATGCTCTCAGGCGATGAGCCGCCAACTGATGGACCATACGAGCCGGCATGGACGCTGCCTTCCAGGTACGCGAATGCAGAGCCCTGCTTTATGGCAGGGCGGCACGCGCGCCGTTTGAAACGACGGTCACCTCGACGTCGGTGAGGGCGATGACCCCGCTGTTCATCATGCCCTCGAGTATGGGCAGAATCTGCTGCGCCTTCTCAGGAGTCTCCACAATGGTGATGACGATGGGCTGATCACTTCGGAACAAGTGGTGGTGGTGCAGCTCGGCGGTTTCGCCGAACCCTTCCAGTGCGCGAAAGACAGTTACGCCCGCCACCTTCAGTTCCCGGCAGCGATGAACAATTGCCTCGTAAAGCGGCTTCCCGCCGACCTGATCATGCTCGTTGACGTAAAGGCGCAATAACTTACCCGGTTGACCGTTCACTAGAAGCAACTCCTCCCGTAGTGGGCATTTCATGCACAATATGGTGCAGCTCAACATCTGAAGTCACAATGATTCCGTCTTGCATCATTTCCGCGACAACCCGAACGAGATCGCTGATCTTCTCCGGTTTTTCGACAACGGAGATCATGATGGGCAGATCGTGTGAGAGATGGAATCTTCCACCTTTATGGGTGTGACCCTTCGCTCCATAGCCGAGGATGCCTCGATACACGGTGGCGCCGGAGAAATCGAGCATGCGCAGCTTTTTGACGATGGCTTCGTAGAGCGGCTCCTCCTTGCACCGGTCGGATTCACCCAGGTAGATGCGGACCAGCTTGGCCGGCGTGTTGACGATCTTCTTGAGAGCTTCCGGTTCTGCAAGCTTCGGCTTGGCGTCCTTGGAGACGGCTTTCACCACCGTCAGATCCTGGACGGTGATCAGCCCATCGGTCACCATGTCGTATAAAGCCGGGAGCAACTCGTCGACCCGTTCGGGGATCTCGATGAACTCGATACGGACTGCGCTGCGTTCGGCGACGTACTCGGATTTAGGATTCTGAAACTGCTCGTGCGAGCCAAACCCGGCATCCGCACGAAACAGTGTGGCTCCGGCTACATGCTTGTGCCGCAGGAATGCAAGAATGACAGACCACAAGGGCTCCATATGAGTACGTGTGTCCTGGTTCAGATAGATTGTCACCTTCTTAGCGACGCCCTTAGGGAGCATTGAGTGGAACCTCCTTCCGGAACAAAGTGCCGCTTTCTTCCTGAATCCGCGATTGCCGGCCGCACCGAAACGTGAGCAACCGCTGGGGGGAACATACTAGGAAACAGGGTGCTGCGAGAAAGCGATGACGGAATGGTGGATGCGCTGAGCAGACAAGTCTCCACATACGAACTCACTCGTTGTAGAAGTCATCGGCCGCCCGGTGCGGCAAGCAATGGCGAACTCCACCGCCGCCTTCAGAATACAACGTGTTGCCTCTGCCTCAGGACAGAGGTTCCCGGCGATCGGTTCCATCTCTGCCACGCGACGCCGACAGATCCTCTGTATGCGTATCGTTCCCCCGAGTCGGCAGGATGGGAAGAGGAGACGCGGGTGGTCAGGCCGGGCTACCTGCTGGTGCGGCACACCCATCTCCAATTCAAGCGAGAGGGTGACGGCCGCACAATCGTCAGCCCGGGAAGTGTTGGACAGCCCAAAACGGGTGCGCCGCGAGCTGCTTTCGCGATCTGGGAGGACGGGGCGCTCACTTTTCGGACGGCTGGACATTTCGCCGGATGTGAAGCAAAGGCCTGGTTCTGGTATTGCGAAATGGCGTGCTCTCTCGCGTTGGTGCTTAGGGAGGATTAGCGAAGAGCCTGAGCAGCAAGGTTGGTGTTTTCGCTTCTGCGTTAGCGTGGTGCCGACTTTTGCGTTCGCTCCCTGACGGTCACGGCTCCTTACCCGCGTTCCGTCGAAAATCACCGTTCGATGGTGGTCTTGCTGACGCGCGGTCGAAAGGAGAACACCCGAATCCGCTCCGTCGAAAATCACCCTCCGATGGTCGGCTTCCGAGGGTCTGGGGACAAGCTCGCTGTGTCCACGCGGCGACGGGCTTCGGTTACAGTCGCGGAAACCGGTGCACGCCTTGGGACACAGGGCACCTGTCCCCGGTCGGCGTTGGAGAGGCCCTCGGAACATTTTCATCACTTCTGGTGCCCCTCCGGGGCATGGCGGCTTGCTGACGCGCGGTTCTGTGCCGGAGTTTTCACACAGACTCTCAAGCGCGCGGCGGTGTGCGGCAGATTTAGCACGGAGCCCCGGCAAGCGCTCCGTGGCGGAGAGCGAGGGTCGGGCTGTATGGGGCCTACTGGCTTAGCTTCAGCACCCAAGCGGGCTGCGATAAGAGATCTTCCGGCAAGTCGGGAAGCTCAATGCTAACAGCACTGCCCTGCTTCTTGAAGTGCAGCGGCGCCGTGGAACCGAGCAACTGGACGGCCCGCAGTTTCGAGCCGTCGAAGTCCTTCACGGTGAAACTGCGGCCGGGCCAACGGGGGAGGATCGCGTAAAGGTCGTTTCCTTTTGAGGTGAAGAAGGCCTCGATACCTGCTTTGCCGGCAGCCGGCTTTTGGGTGAGCGCTGTCACGTCGTAGTTGGTGTTGAACTCCTGGTTGTAATCCTGCTTCGGGACTTCGCCGGCGCTCCACTGGCGCGATGTTTTCCAGGGCTTCGTGCCATAGATGGCTTCGCCGTTCACATTGAGCCATGAGCCGATCTGAAGCAGGCGTTCTTCCATGATGACGGGGATAGTGCCATCGGCAGCCGGGCCGATGTCGAGCAGCAGATTGCCACCACGGCTAACCAGGTCGGTCAGGAGAATGACAAGTTCACGACCGGAGTGGTAGTGGTCGATGCGCTCGGCGCGGTTGTAGCCATAGGAATAGCCCATGCCGCGACTCTCTTCCCAGACGTGATCCATGGCAGCCATCCCGGGTGTGTACTCGGTGGTCCAGTAGCCGCCGTGCTTGTGGCGGGTATCCTTGCCCCAGCGGTCGTCGACGACAACTTCGTCCTTCACCGGCGACTCGTTAAAGAGCCAAGCCAGTAGACTCTCCGTGTGCCACTCCGACGAATCCAATTCCCACTCACCGTCGCTGAAGATGATGGACGGCTTATAGCGCGTGACGACGTCTTTGAACTGAGGCGTCATGTGCTCGGAAACGTAGCGCGGCTTGTCGGAGAGATAGAGCGGGTTATACCACTCGTAGAGCGAGTAGTAAATTCCCATCTTCAATCCCTTGGCCCGAACAGCGGTGGTAAGGTCGCCCAGGAGGTCGCGCTTCGGGCCGATCTCGACGGCATTCCAGGGGCGTCCCCAGGTCTTTGAGGCTTCCTGGCTGGGCCACAACGCAAAGCCTTCGTGGTGCTTGGAAGTGAGCGCGACATAGCGGGCGCCGGAACGCTGGAAGACGTCGGCCCAATGGTCGGGATCGAATAGCTGCGCTTTAAACTCCATCGCGAAATCCTGGTAAGGAAAGCCGGCTCCATAAACCTTTTGGTGATACTGCCAGGAGCCCGCATCGACAGGACCGGCGCCCGGCTTCTGGCCTTCGGTAATGGCATGCCAATACCACTCCGCATAGGCAAGCTTGCCGGGCAACACGGGTGCATACGCCGGCACCGAGTAAACGCCCCAATGGATGAAGATGCCAAACTTAGCGTCGGTAAACCAAGCCGGGGTGGGCCGGGTGTCGAGGGACGCCCAGTTGGGCTGGTAAGTCTGGGCGCTAAGATCCAAAGCGCTGAGGGTCAACATGACTAGCGCCGCGATGGGTGCGAACGAGCGTGTTCTCATAGGGGTGACTTTGAAGCATATCGGATTCAGCCCTTGCAATCCAGCAAGCAGGGCGTTCGGTCATTGATCTTACCGGCCTTCACTGGCTCAAAAAACGGCGATATGCGCCGGAGTTGAATGTGCTCCACGGAGTGAAACCCTTTTCCCGAAACAGCTGCGCGGCGAAATCGATGTTGGCCTTGCAGTCCAGAAGATCGCGGAGATTCAGACCCGGGCGCTTGAGGTGGACAGTGTTGATCTGAAAATAGCCCCAATCCAGCGTCCCGTCGGAGTTGTAGTGGTAGATCTCGCACTTACCCTGCGGGTTTTCGGCGCGCTGGATGGCAAGCGCCACACGGCAGTCGGGACCGAACTGGCGGCAAGCATATTCCTGCCAGGCAGAGAGGCGGCGGCCGTGTTGATCGGCCCGGGCCTCTGCGGCGCCGGAGGATGTGAGCCGTTCTTCGATGACAATCGGCGACACCAGGCGCACGCGGATCGGCGATTGGAAGCTCACCGTGTACCGGCTGTGAAACCACCAGCCCAATGGGATGAGGATGGCGGCCGAGATGAGCAGCGGCAGCCAGGTTGGAAATCTCGTTGCGCGCGGCTGGGGATTCCGTGAATGAGCAGAGCGGTTGCGAGTTCTTCGGCGCGTGAATGGGCTATTCGCGGGCAAGTTGCTTAGGTGTGCATCCGGCGCGGCCTGCCGCTAGCTGCCGGCCTGCGCCTTCAGAAACGTACCACGGTCCAGTTCGTCGAAGGCTTGCCGCAGCTGTTCCTGAGTGTTCATCACGATGGGACCATACCAGGCGACGGGCTCCTCGAGCGGCTTTCCGGAGACCAGGAGAAAACGTATGCCTTCTTCCCCCGCCTCTACCGTGACGTCGTCACCGTTATCGAAGAGGATGAGGGATCGGTTGTCGGCCTGTGAAGGGGGCACCTTGTCCGCCCAGCCCAGCCCTTCCGTAGGCACGGCGAGCGGGCCGGACGCATTACAGAACTTTCCCGTGCCCGCGAATACGTAGGCGAAAGCATGACGGGTGGTCTCAACCGGAAGTGTCTTGCGCCGCCCGGGCGCCACCGACACATCGAGGTAAACTGGGTCGGCCGCAATCCCGTCGACGGGGCCCTTCCTGCCCCAAAACTCTCCGCACACGATCCGCACGCCAGTCCCATCGTCGTCCGTGATGAGAGGGATGTCGCCGGCGGTGACTTCCTGGTAGCGAGGCGGTGTCATCTTGAGCGAGGAAGGGAGATTGGCCCAGAGTTGGAACCCGTGCATACGCCCTTCCGGATCGCCCTTGGGCATCTCCTGATGAATGATCCCGCTGCCCGCGGTCATCCACTGGACGGAGCCGGCCGCGATCGCACCGCGGTTGCCCAAGCTGTCGCCGTGTTCCACGGTTCCCGCAAGAACGTAGGTGATGGTTTCGATCCCGCGGTGGGGATGCCAAGGGAAGCCTGCGAGATAGTCAGCCGGAACGTCATTGCGGAAGTCGTCCAACAGGAGGAAGGGATCAAAATCGGACGTGTTGCCAAAGCCAAAGGCGCGGCGGAGATGCACACCGGCGCCTTCAAGAGTTGGCTTCGCCTTGATGAACCGCTTCACCGGTCGAATGGACATAGGGGCCTCACTGGTTTGGGCTGAAGAGCGAGCAACGAACGTGCTTTGGCACTCCTCAGTCTTTGAGTTTAAGTGAAGCTCATCGAGCGAAGGTACGACTGCGTAACGACTGGGAATTGAGGTGCGGAACAGCCCCTGAACTGGATTAGAACTTCTTCAGTTCCACCGGAGGGCCGCTGGTGCGTTTGGCCTTGAGGTTGACAGTCACTTCAACGCGGTCGGCAATCTTGATGAAGGGGATGCCGCTCGTCATGCCATACTCCTTGCGGTCAAAGGCCATGGTTCCTTGAATGGTAGCGCCGTCGCCCTGGGCGTTGCGCTCAGCTGTGAGGCTCAACTTCTCCGGTTTCGATACTCCGCGAATCTTGAAGTCGCCGTCTACTTCAAAGGTGTTGGCGCCGGTCTGGACGATCTTAGTTGACTTGAACGTGATATACGGATCCTGGGTGACGTTAAAGAAGTCTTTGCTTTTCAGTTTGTCGTCCTTCATGCCGCTCCCGGTGTTCACGGTGGCCGCCCAAATCTTGATATCCAGAACGCCTGTCGAGAGGTCGGGCGAAGTGAACGTCAGCGTTGCATCCCACTTCTCGAAGTTGCCCGTTAAGGCCACCGATGCCTTCACAAAGAATTTTACCGAGCTATCGCCCGGCGTAATCTGGAAAACCGGTGCTTCGGCTTGGCTTAAAACGGGGAACGCGGCAGATGCTATCAGGCAGAACAGGGCAAGTCGCATACGCTCAGTCTGAGGCTTTTACGAGTCGCTTGTCAATCCTCAGTCTCGGCCAAATTGCGGCTCAAGAACCATGGCTTTTATGCTCGTGTTCGTGATTGTGCTCATGATGGTGCTTTTCCTCATGATCATGATTGTGGCCGTGGTTATGATGGTGCTCGTGTTCGCCGCCGCCAATCCCCAGCCTTGCGACCGCATCTTCGTTCTGATCGCCGAGATCCTTCACCAGGCCCTCATCGGTAAGGTCGAGGGTATGCGAGTTATCCCAGTCTGCGTGAACAACTTTTGAAAGCCTTTCGATGATATGGGGGTCACGAACCTCGATCGCCAGTTCGCGGCGGCTGTCGAAGCTGCCTGGCGCCAGATTGATGGAACCGACCACCGCTCTTTCGTCGTCGGCCAGTAGCAGTTTCCCATGCAGCTTAAGGCCCTTGAGCTTGTGGACCTTAATTCCGACGTCGTTCATAATCCGCATGCCGCCGACCGCTTCCACCAGCTTTTCCGCCTTTAGCTTGTGCGGGGGCCGCGCCATCACATGGACCTTCACGCCGCGACGGTTCGCGCGAACCAGATGCTCAATAATGACTTGGTCCTGGTAGCGCTCATTCTGCACGTATAGGGTGTGCTTCGCTTCGTCAATGAACTGCGCAATTCGCTGCCGGCCGTTGCCGTGGCACCAAATCAAATGCGCGTTCGCCCCATCCGGGAAATCGGTCCGGTTCCAATCGGCGTCGAAGCAATCGATAACCTCGCCCACCTCGTGACCGTGAGTAGTGACAATCGCGTAGTCCCTGGTTTCCGTTAGGTTTCTGGTCTCCCAGTTGAGTGACTTCACAAAGGCGATCGAGTCGTCGATGACCATCGACTTTTCGTGGGTCAGGTCGAACTTCGGGTTGGTGTCGTTGACCTCAATGCCGGCGGCCACAAGTGTCTTCCGCGTCTCAGCGTTGTCGTCCTCGCCGTCTCGTCGTGCCGGATTGAGCATGACCCGCACCTTCACGCCCCGTTTCTGCGCCTCGATGACGGCCTGCAGCAGACTGGGGTCAGAAAACACAAACATCTTGACCCGTATGGACTTTTGGGCTGCCTGAATGGCTTGCAGGATAGGCTGGCCGGTATCGTCGGGCAGCACGATCAACGAACGAGACATTGGGGCTCCTTGCATTGCCTATGCTAACAGTGTCAATCTGCGCGTAACCCGAAGCCGGCCGCTGCCTTGAGCTTACGGGACAACTGGCTTGGGCGCGTCGCCAAACTGAATTCGATGAAGCTCGGCGTAGACTCCGTCGAGCGCCAGCAACTCATCGTTTGTTCCCTGCTCTGCAACCACGCCGCCCTTCAAGACGATGATCTTGTTGGCATCCCGAATGGTGCTCAACCGGTGAGCAATGGTTATGACGGTGCGGCCCTTCATCAGCCGCTCCAGCGCCTCGACCACCAACCGCTCCGATTCCGTATCGAGCGCGGCGGTCGGTTCGTCGAGGATGAGAATCGGGTTATCGCGAATCAGCGCGCGGGCAATGCCGATGCGCTGGCGTTGACCACCCGATAGCGTTAGGCCCCGCTCGCCCACCTGTGTGTCGTACCCCTTAGGCATCGCCGAAATGAAATCGTGAGCATTCGCAAGCCTGGCCGCTTCCATGACTTCGTCCTTGGTGGCGTCCGGCCTCCCGTAAGCGATGTTGTCCTGGATGCTGCCGCGGAACAGGACGGTGTCCTGCAAAACGAAGCCGATGTTTTTTCGCAGCCCCGCCAAAGTGAAGTCGCGCACATCGACACCGTCGATTCGCACCACCCCGCTAGTCACGTCGTAAAAGCGGGGAATCAGGCTGACGACGGTTGATTTACCTCCGCCCGTAGGTCCGACCACGCCAACCAACTGGCCCGGTTTGATGGTGAAATTGACGTCCTTCAGGACCTGCGTTTCCGTGTTATAGCCGAACGCGACATGGTCGAAGACTATCTCGCCACGAAGAATACCTGGTTTCTTCGCATCCTGCTTCTCGGGAATAATAGTGTCGTCTTCGAGAATTGCCTGCACGCGCTCGACGCCGACGGTCGTGGCGGCGATGACGTTGGTCATCTTGGCGAGATCCTGAACCGGTTTGAAGAACTTACTCAGGTAGGCGAGAAAGACTGTCAGCGCACCGGCGGTCATTTCTCCCGCCAGGATTCGCCCGGCGCCGCGCCACAGCACGTACCCGGTGCAGACTGCTACGGTGACCGTCACGATCGGCGACAGCAGCGATTTGACACGTCGCGCTTTCAGCGCGGCGTCGACCGTCTTGCGGCTGACGAGGTCGAGTTCCTCTTCCTCCAAATCCTGCTGTCCGAACGCTTTTACAACCCGTTCCGATTCGAGCCCCTGCTGGATTACCGCCAGCATGTCGGCCTGTTCTTTTCTGACTGCCTTAGTCGCTTTCTTGACCGCTGTCTTGAATCGAGATAGGAACAGGGCCAGGAAAGGCGTAACGGCGAGCGCCACCAACGCGAACTCGACGTCCAGATAGAACATCAGCCCGATCATCGCGACGATGGTGAGCAGATCCACCAGAATTCCCAGCGTTGACGCCGAGGCGAACCCCTGGATGGTGCCTATATCATTCGTGATCGTGCTCAGAATATTGCCGGTTTGATGACCCTCAAAGTAGGTGAGCGAAAGACGCTCCAGGTGGTGGTAGGTCTTCTTGCGCAGGTCGTGGGCCACCCATTGGCCGACGCTTTCCGTGTAGTAGTTTGCGAAATAGGACGAGACGGCGTTCACGAAAGCGATCACCAACACGGCCAAGCCCGCGAAAAGCGCTATGTGCATCTTGGATGTGTCGTGGACGGAGGCGCCCAGCAAATGGGTCACCCACGCCGGCTCCTTGTGACTGCCTATAACATTGTCGAGCACAACTTTCAACGGCCAGGGCGCGGCGAGACTGGCAACGATCTGCACAACCATGGCTGCCAGGATTATGAACAGGCTACCTTTGTAGGGCTTAATCAGAGTGCGGATCAATGGCAGCATGGCGTTCCGGATTCCTGGTAACAAGAGAATTATGTCACGTCGGTTCAGTCGGGCAGCACCTTCGGGCACGCCAGTTACCTGCCGTTAACGCGCGCCTTTCGGGAAGATCTGCGGCAGGCCCGCACCGACATGGGATCCACATAAGTGATGGAATTGACCGCCCTAGGTCGCGGCCAGTCGGTGTTTCGTGCGCTGATAGAACAGAATTGCCCACGTCAGGCGCGCCTTCGGACTCGATAACTCATTGATGACACAGGATAATGCCTATGGTCACTCGGCCCAAAGACCAAACTGGCAGCCAAAACGCACTAACAACAGGTCGCACATGGAAGCGACAGTCAGAAAAAGATGCGTCTGGGCCTCTCACTGTTCATAGTTTTGGCGGCGACTCTGTCCGTAGTGCCGGGCGAAGCAGGCCGCCGTGCCAACGCCGGAATCCTGGCAGTCACATCCTCTCTACTTTGGGTGTTCGAGTGGTTTGGGCAGTTCAGCATTTTTTGTAAGCGAGTCCTGAAAGCTACTTTTTCCGCACCGTTCGAAGGGCGGGAGTTTCTTCGCCAGCTGGACAATATTGGGTCGCAATCGTTACCGCTTGTCGCACTGGCGGGCGCCGCGATCGGCGTGGTACTGGGTCTCCAAACCCGCGATAGCCTGAGCCGATTTGGAGCGAAGTCGCTGCTTCCATCGGTCATTATCTATTCGCTGATCAAAGAGATGGGCCCTATCGTCACGGGTCTGATCGTGAGTGGGCGGGTGGGCGCCGGCATCGGGGCAGAACTGGGCTCCATGAAGGTGACCGAGCAAATCGACGCGATGGTGGTGTCGGGTGTCAATCCATATAAGTTTCTAGCCTCTACCCGCATTCTGGCCTGTATCGTCGCTCTGCCGCTGTTGACGCTGGTAGCCGACGCCGCCGGCGTTTTGATGGGATGGCTGGCAAGCACTCTCGCGGAACCCATTTCGCTTCGCTTATTTCTCAACACCGGACTGAACGGCGTGGCGTTTAGCGATTTACTCCCTGCCACTCTGAAGACTTCCATCTTCGGGCTGATCATCGGCGCCGTCTCTTCGTACCAGGGCATGCAATCGCATGGCGGCACGGCGGGAGTTGGCCGGTCGGCCACCAGCGCGGTTGTTGTCTCTTCCCTTTTCCTCATCGTGGCTGACGTGTTTCTTGTCCGCCTGATCATAGTCTTTTTTAATTGAAGGCCTCTATGAAAAACACGGACAACTCACTACCTATCGCAATAACTCATCTCTCCAAGTCCTTCGGCGCGCAGAAAGTCCTCGACGGCATCGATTTGACGATTTCTCGCGGCCAGACCGTGTCACTCCTCGGACGAAGCGGTACGGGGAAGAGCGTCCTGCTTCGGCTGCTAGTTGGTCTCGACCAACCGGACTCTGGCTCAATACGAATCGACGGAGAGGAAATTACTTCGCTTGGGATGGACCCACTCAACAAAATCCGGCAAAAGCTCGGCTTCGTGTTTCAACAGTCCGCCCTGTACGACTCCTTGACGCTAGCTGAAAATGTCGAGTTCCCGTTGAAGCGCCAAAGGCAGCTGTCACCGGCTGATCGGAAGGACAGGGTCCAACAGCTACTGTCATCCGTCGGGCTGGGAAACGACCGCGACAAACTCCCGTCGGAGATCTCAGGAGGCATGAGAAAACGGGCCGGCTTGGCGCGTGCGTTGGCTCTCGATCCGTCGATTGTCTTCTTTGACGAGCCGACCGCCGGCCTCGATCCGATCACGGCTTCGGAGATTGGACAGCTGATTACCGAGTTAGGTAAGCAGCGGGGAATGACTTCGGTAGTCGCCACTCATGACATGCATAGCGTGCGGTGCTTTTCAGACCGCGCCGTAATGTTGGACAAAGGCAAGGTGTTAATCGACGGTTCATTCGACGACTTGCGAAGCAGCAAAAACCCCTTCGTCGATGAATTCCTGAACGACGCCACGTGAGGTGGACCTATGTCACAAACCATTCGTCTCGGCTTGTTCATTCTGCTGGCGCTTGCCGTCCTGGGCGCCGGCGCGTTCTTGATTGGCAGTAAGGAGTCGCTGCTCCAGCCGAATTTCCTGGTCAGAGCGCAATTTCAGAACGTCGGCGGGTTAAACGAGGGAGCCGATGTGAGAGTCGGTGGCATTCGTAAGGGTACGGTCCGCCACATTGAATTGCCTCGCGATCCATCCGGCAAAGTAACTGTGGTCATGGACGTCGCGAAGTCTACCCAAGACGTCCTGCGGGATGATTCCGTCGCCTCCATCAAATCGGCAGGGCTGCTGGGAGATAAGTTCATCGAGATCTCCTTCGGCACCGGGGACAGAGCACTCTTGAAAAGCGGTCAAACGATTAACAGCGAGCCCCCATTAGATATTTCAGAGATTGCGGGGAGGGCGAATCACCTGTTAGACACTGCGCAGGACGCGGTTGGCAATATTGGCGCGATCGCCGCCAAGATCAATGGCGGCAAAGGGACGGCGGGCGCTTTCGTCAATGACCGGACGATGTACGACCAAGCAAATGCGAGTGTTTCGGCGATGCACGACGACATGGAGGCCATGAAAAGTAATTTCCTCTTGAAGGGCTTCTTTAACAAGCGTGGATACGTCGACTCCGACGAACTGAAGAAACATCAGATCTCGCAGTTGCCTCCCGGCCGTTCCGTCAAGACCTTCGGCTACGACGCAAAGGCGGTATTCGACAAGGGCGACTCGGCAAAGCTCAAGAACCAAAAGATGTTTGATGACGCCGGTGAATACCTGCAGACCACAAAATTCGGATTGGCGGTTGTCGCGTCGTCGGCCGGCATGAAAGGTGACACCGAGCGCGACCGCACCCTCACCGAGGCGAGAACAATGGTTGTCCGGAATTACCTGGTTCAGAACTTCCGTCTCGATGACACGCGAATCCGGACACTTAGCATGGGCAAGACAGAGCAGCTCGGCGAAAACGGCAAGCTACAGATTATCGTTTACTCTGTAAAGCTCGCAGCAAGCGGGGAGTAGTCGGAAACGTTCGGCCCTCTTCATGCTCTAAAGGGATTGACTGGTGTCGTATCAAAGGAGAAACGAAATGCTTGGCATGGGACTCGTTGGAACCGTTATCGTGATCTGTCTGGTTGTTTTCCTCATCCGCAGGGCGTGACCGGTACGTTGGATTGGCGGATTGGGTATCGGCCATGATTTGTCGGTCGATTTGGACAAGACCAGCGTGACCGTATGTGGTCAGTTGACGCCCCGCGGGCGATGGCGCGCCGAACGGTATAGACAGTCAGTGCGGATCTCGCTTCGGCCCATGACTTGCACATCGTAAGTTAGCGGCAATTTAGAAAGACTCTGGGCGCGGAATCGCAGCAATCACCTCGGAGCGTTTCCCTAGGTAAATGAGAATCCTTCACCCGCGTTACCTGGAGGTGCTTCACGGCCCATTGTTCGGTCCGCGAGTCGCTCACGAAGTGACTTTTGAGTTATGCCCTCTTCTTCCGCAACGGATGTCACGCCTTCCACCGGACTAACCGGCGACGAAGCCCGTCTGCGGCTCCAGAAGTTCGGTTCGAACACAATTCCTGACACGGCTTTGAATCCATTACGAAGGGCGCTTACTAAGTTCTGGGCGCCGGTTCCATGGATGCTCGAGGTTGCGATTGTGCTCGAGATCACCCTCGGCAAATACGTCGAGGCTGCGATCATCGCGCTTCTCTTGGCCTTCAACGCTGCGCTCGGATTCTTTCAGGAAGGACGCGCTCAGGCGACTCTTGCCGCGCTGAAGTCGAGGCTCGCGTTGAATGCGTCGGTCCGTCGCGACAATGCTTGGTTAAGCGTTCCCGCCGCCGACCTCGTGCCTGGCGACATTGTGAAGCTATCTCTCGGGGCCGTGGTGGCCGCCGACGTCCGCCTGACCGAGGGATCGGTGATGCTTGACCAGTCCATGCTCACCGGCGAATCCGTTCCAGTCGAGGCCGGCCCGGGGTTCGAAACTTATGCGGGAGCGTTGGTGCGGCGCGGCGAAGCGGTGGCGGAGGTCACGGCGACCGGAGCACGCACAAAATTTGGACGTACCGCGGAGCTGGTTCGCACAGCGCACGTGGAAAGTACCCAGCAGAAGGCGGTTCTGCGGGTGGTGCGCAATCTCGCCATGGTCAACGGCGTCATCATCCTGATGCTGGTGGGGTATGCCCTCGTTCTCAGGATGCCGAGTAGCGAGATCATTCCCCTGGTGCTCACCGGGATTCTGGCGTCGATCCCAGTAGCGCTGCCTGCCACCTTTACCCTTGCAGCCGCGCTCGGCGCAAAGGCTCTGGCAAAGCTGGATGTTCTTCCAACGAGGCTCTCCGCTGTGGATGAAGCGGCGAGCATCGACGTGCTGTGTGCGGATAAGACCGGCACACTGACGCAGAACGCTCTGAGGGTGACCGCCGTCCATGCCATGGCCGGGTTCGATGAATCGCATGTGCTGGGCGTCGCAGCTCTAGCCAGTTCTGACGGTGGACAAGATCCGGTGGATGGCGCCATTCGGGCCGCAGCAGCAATAAATGCCGCTACCGACCTGCCGAAGCTGATCAAATTCCTTCCGTTCGATCCTGCGACGAAAATGTCTGAGGCGACTGCCACCGATAAGGGGGGCGTCACCGTTCGCGCGGTCAAGGGGGCCTTTGCGGAGGTGGCGCGCCTGACGCAAGCAGCGCCCGATGCATCCAAGATGGCCGACGAACTGGAGGCGCAGGGCTTCCGTGTTCTGGCTGTCGCAATCGGTCCACCAGCGGTGCTGAAGCTCGCCGGGATCATTGCGCTCAGCGATCCGCCCCGGCCGGATTCCGCCGCTCTGATTACGGAACTGCGCACGGTGGGAGTGCGGGTGGTTATGGTGACCGGCGATGCCGCTGCGACGGCAGCCATAGTGGCCCATGCCGTCGGCCTGGACGGGAAAGTCTGTCCGCCTGGGCGCATTCCCGCCAATGTGCGCCCGGAGGATTTCGCCGTCTTCGCCGGCATTCTCCCGGAGGGAAAGTACAACCTCGTAAAAGCGTTTCAAGAAACCAACCACACCGTTGGTATGTGCGGCGACGGAGCCAATGACGCGCCCGCTCTTCGCCAGGCACAGATGGGAATCGCTGTGTCAACCGCGACCGACGTTGCCAAGTCAGCGGCCGGCATTGTCCTGACGAAACCAGGGCTTGGAGGCATCGTTGCTTCGGTCAAAGAAGGCCGTGTGACGTTTCAGCGCATCCTTACCTACACACTAAACTCGGTCACCAAAAAAGTCGTGCAGGTCCTATTCCTGGCAGTGGGTCTGGTCATGACCGGACACGCGATCCTGACTCCCATGTTGATGGTCATCATCATGCTTACTGGCGATCTCCTCGGCATGTCCTTGACGACGGATAACGTGCGGCCTTCCCCACAGCCGAATGCCTGGCGGATCGGCAAATTGACGATCGCGGGTGTCTTCATGGGAGTCTCCGAATTGCTCTTTTGCACCGCCGTCCTGGCGATCGCCAAGTTCAGCCTGGGTCTGGGACTCGAAACGCTTAGAACACTGGCCTTCGTGGCCATAGTGTTTGGCAATCAAGCAACAACCTACACGAACCGTGAACGCCAACACATGGGGTCGTGTCGTCCCAGCCAGTGGCTCGTCGGATCGTCTGTAGTTGATCTGCTGATCGCGTCAACGCTGGCAACGTGCGGAATCGCCATGGCCCCTGTGCCCATATTGATGGTGGGGGGAATATTGATAGCGGCTGCGGTCTTCGCGTTCGTCTTGGACTTTGCCAAAGTTCCTGTGTTTAAGCGCCTCAGGATCGCATAGAGAAGCAGGTCGGTACGTATCTAGCCGGGCCAAGCGAACAACAATCTGCCAAATCGTTTGAACCCTGTCGGCGAGCTGACCAGCGAAACGATGTGGTTCATCGCCCAAGCCGTCGATTCGGAGTGGAGACGCCAGGGATGTGACATAAAACAGAATGCCGCCGCAGAAAGACAAATTCACGAAACTTCGGCCGTTCACCACTTGTAAAAAGGCCGGCCCACGAGGTTTGCGTTGAAGTATCGCGAATCGCCGGTCACCTCCTCGCCGACCCAGCCGGGAGGTGAAATGGACTGCTTCTCGTCCTTGAGTTCGACTTCCGCGGTAATCAATCCACTATTGTCGCCCTCGAATTCATCGACCTCCCATACCACGCCGTCAAACGGTATGCGGTAGCGAGTTTTCTCGATCAGCGGCCGCTCGCAGAGCTGATCGATCATCTCATTCGCATCGGCAAACGGGATTTCGTATTCATACTCAGACCGAGTTGCGCCGACGCTAACCCCTTTGACGGTTATAAAACCCTGCTCGCCGGCGGTGCGAACGCGGACGGTCCGCTCCTTCACGGTGCTGAGATAGCCCTGACGGTAGTGCTTGCCGGGGTCTGGACTGCGCCAGGAATCATCCTTCACGAGAAACTTGCGTTCGATTTCCTTCGGCATTGTGGTCTCCGTTGCATGGCCCTCGGCGCTCGTTAAATCTCATTTCACCAGGCTTTTCGCCAGCTCGCTGATCAGTTCCTCGAAGAGCATCCGGTAGCGAACCATCGCCTGGCGCAATTGACGAGGACAACGTTTGAGATTGTTTCTGTCTGTTTGGCGCCGGAATGCTCATGACTTCTTCAGTTGCTGTAACGGCACATAAGGGACCAAAGCGGAACATCTGTGAGTCAGATGCCTGATAGCCGCGGCTACACCAGATACGGTCCGGCTAACTCGTTGTCCCGGCGCGTAAAACGTCGGACTTCTTGGGCGGAGAACTCCGATTCTGCTGTCGGCCCACCGCCCAGATAGAAGGCGCTTCGAACGGAGTGGCGCATCGCCAGTAACGATATATGGTCAAGTTGACCGGGGATCGTCGTGGACGTAGCCAAGTCGAAGAAAGCGACAAGTTCGCAGAGACGCGCCTTGCCCGAAATCGCTTTGGCAGGCAAGCGCTCTAGGCGCCTAACCACACACTCCGGCAAACTTCCACTCCAACCAGCGGCGCAGGAATAGCCCAAGATTGCCAGAACCGATGATGCCGGCCCACTTTGGGTGGCGGCCACTATCCAGTTCATAAATTAAACCTGGTGTGAAAAACGCCGGCAGCCGCCACATTCATTTCGCGTCCCGCCGTGCGCCAGTGCTCGGCGGACTGGGAAAGGCGGCGCGAACCCGAAATATACCGTCGAATGCGTCCACCAGCGCTGAACGAGGCCTTAAAGATAGGGTGAATCTCCTGCCGTGTAATACCACTTGACGTTCGGGTCGCCGGAAGGAACCGCTGGGCACGGATGAGCCAGCAATATCTTGCTGATCTCGTGACTTGTGCGAACCGGTTTGCCGTTCTGGACGGTAGGCGCAGAGACCGAGCGCCGTGTGAAGCCAAATCTGGTCAAGCCCGCGATCAGGGCCTCCGGACCGCAGCAGGCGATCGATAGCGACGACAGCTTTCGTTGGCAGGCATGCCGGAACCATGCCGAAAGCAGAACGCGCATTTCATTGCCGTAGCCTGGAGTGAACAAATCCGCGCATAGCGCGTGATTGCCACTTACGAAGTAGGTCAAGTAACCGAGCAAACGGTTGCCGTCTTTGGCGAGCAGGCCTATCGTCGTATAGGAAGTCGAAGGGCACTGCTGGTATCTCCAGCTCAAGAAACTACTACTGCGCACCGTTGCCAGAGGATGGTCAACCTTCAGCCGATCCCACAAATCGTCAAAACGTTTGTCGAATTCGGTCAAAACCTCTGTGCGCCACCCATACGAGCGCGCGGAGCGGAACCGTGAGACGGCCTGCCAGGCGATATCGCTCAGGCCGCCCAGCACCGGCGCGAAGCGATTCACATATTTGTTCCGTTTCAAATAGTCCGAGATCTGCGTCGGTTTTGCATAGCGGTGAATTTCACAATGTTCGTGGTATCCCGCGCGCAGCAGAACTTGGCTGTGACGCCAGTTCGGCACACCATACACGTATGAGGTAGACACCTCCGTAGTCGCGTCGAGCGTCGCGTGCTGCAGCAGCAAGGCGGGGCGCAACAGGCGGTGCGGAGCATCCACCGCCATATCGCAGGATAGACCTGCCATCGCAACTCCTGTTCCCAATTGCACAGGCCGCATACCCACCGAGTTCGTGCCTACGGGATGTCCATCAGCTTCCAGAATCCAGCTACGGCCCAAACCGAATGGATTGCGCAGGAAGTGCCAATCAAACCGCTCCTCGATGCGCTCGACGTTAGATAAATTTCTCCGCCAGATCTCCAGGATCGTTTGCCGGTCCTTTGTCACATCAGCCGGAATGACCTCATATTGCGCCATGAGGTTATCTACGAGTGCAGACGTCCCGGCTCTGGACGGTATTCGAGCAGCAGATCCGACGCGTTCTTGGCCACGTCGATCGTCTGCTCGACATGCCACCTGCCCTGGCGTCCAAAGTACCGAGCCAGCTCATCGTCCATGAACAGCTTCGGCACACGATCGGCGGTGCTGTCCATATCGTCGCGAGGCACCACGAAGGTCGTCACGCCGGGCAGCATCGGGTCTTTCAGCGCGCCGTTTTCCGTGATCACGACGGGAATACCCGCCGACATCGCCTCCAGGTATCCCATCCCCATTTCTTCAATCCCATCCCCATTCCCTCAATAAAAGTAGTCGGGCAGCGCACGAACACATCGGCGGCTGGCATGGCGCAGATATCCTCGCGCCAACCGGCGAAGATCACTCCCTTTGCGACGCCCAGATCGCGCGCCAACCGCTCACCCCGCAGATCAGCGCACTGCCCTCTCGCTCACGGCCGCCCCCAATCGCGACCCCTCGTCAAGATGTCACTTGACCACTAATGACGACATCTGGACAAACTCGGGGTGGCCCTCCCCTTGTCCCTCCAGGAGGGTACACCACAAGCTTCTTATCGGCCCGCAACCGCATCTCCCACTGCATTTCCTGCTTGGAGGGCTTGCGTTAGCGGCCTGCCGCGGCTGGCACATATTCCAGCACTAGATCCAAGAGGGCCGGAGCATTGCGGGCGATATCGAAGGTCTCTTCGATGCGCCGCCGCGCGCGCCTTCCAAACCTCCGGGCGAGGTCCTCGTCGTTCAGCAGGTCCAGTACGCGAGACGCCATCGTTTCCACGTCGCCCTTGCTCACAATGAACCCAGTTTCGCCCGGCAGAGTCGTGTCCGGCAGCCCGCCGTTTTCGGATATAACCGCCGGAATGCCCGCCGCCATCGCTTCCAGGCACACCAATCCCATCCCTTCGATGACCGTCGTGGGACAATGCACGAAAACGTCGGATGCTGTCATGATCGCGGCGACGTCTTCTCGCCAGCCGGCGAAGATCACTTCCTTCTCGACACCCAACTCCCGCGCCAATGCCTTCAATTTCCCGAGTAGCACCTGATCTTCGGAGTCGCTTCCCCCCACGATCACAAACACAACGTCCCGGTAGCGCGGCAAAACCTCAGCCGCCATCCGGACGAACTCCGCGTGCCCTTTACCTTCTTCGATTCGCGAAACCGAAACCACTATCTTCTGGCCATCCGGAACGCCGAACTGGCGGCGTATTTCACGCCGCGGCGGCAGCGACACATAGCGGCCGAGATCTACGCCCTCGTGCACTTTGACTACGCGCTTGGTTCCCGGCGTAGCACGTTGATCCGCGTCAGTGGCTTCGGAGACGCTCACGAACAGATCGACCCACCTGTTCAAAATACGCTTCAAACGGAGCCCCTCGCCAATGCCTCCGGCCGTGCGGCAAACACACGGCACACGTGCCAGTCTCGCAGCCAGCACGCCTTCCGGATGCCGGCTTACGTCGTTGTTCAGGACAACCACCTGGATGCCCGCCCCCTGAATAAATCGGCGCAGTCTCCAGACCACCGGAATCTGCACCGTGAGCGCCCGCTTTCCCAGCCGCGCCACTGTCCGTAGTGGACGCAGGACCTTCAACGGTCCGTCAAACACGCGAGTAAAACGGCCTGCCTGCCACGAAAGCCGCGGCTCGCCGAAGGTCACCACGGGAACCTTTAGCTCGCCGAGCGTGGCCAGCCAGCGGCTGGAATTCGGCGCATAAAAGCCCGCTGTCAGCGACACTCGCGATCGATCGACGTTCGCCGCGAAATCACACAAGTAACGTATCGTTCCACCGGAGCCGGTTCCGCTTTCCAGGAAGAGAACTTTGGCCGGCGGACGGGTCGAGACCGGTTTTTCGTTCAGTTCTTCAAGGTCGCGCGTCCCCATTCCCAAGCAGGATCGTAACACGCCCAGAATTTATCACTGCTGAGTCAGGTTTGCCGTCGCGGTTGAAATCCGATACGATCACGAGTCTCACGTGTTCTGCGCCTGGCATAGGGCAACGGGACCACTCGAACGTCAAAATGACGGAGCGGCACGCCGAACTCGCCCGGAGTCATCTTGCCAAGACGGCGAGTATAGTCAGCGAGATGTGGACGCTCATTGAAGGGAGGCGGGAACAGGCTCAGGGAACCGCGGCTTGAATGTTCCCTTATCGTTTTCTTGACTGGAAAACGAGGTTTCTGGCTACTTGCAAGTTTATAGATTCCATGGTGGCCAGGGACGGAATCGAACCGCCGACGCCAGCCTTTTCAGGGCTGCGCTCTACCGACTGAGCTACCTGGCCAATGACGGAAACTTCAGTTTACCAAACGTCTCCATTAACGAAGTGCGTTCAGCCAACCTAAAGCGTCAGGGCGCCTACTTCGCGGCCGGCACCAGTTTCTCCAACTCATGCCCGGAGGCACTTTCCACTGACTCGTGCAAGCTGTGGCCCTTTGAATCCATCGTTACGATCGCGACGAAATCGTTCACTTTGAGATGCCACATCGCTTCCGGAATGCCGAACTCCAGGAAGTGGACACCCAGTACTTCGTCTATGTTGCGGGCGTACACCTGGGCCGCACCGCCGATGGCGTTCAAATAAACAGCGCCCGTTTCTTTGAGCGCCGCCAGTGTCTTTTCGCCCATCCCGCCCTTGCCGATCACCGCGCGCACCCCATAGCGCCGCAGAATCTCCGCCTGGTAGGGCTCTTCGCGAATGCTCGTGGTCGGGCCAGCCGCCTTGATTGTCCACTTATCGCCGTTTCGCAAAACCACTGGACCACAGTGATACAGCACGGAGCCCTGCAAATCCACCGGGGGCGGATTCTTCATCAGATGCGCGTGCAAAGCATCGCGGCCCGTATACATCTCACCGCGGATCAGCACCACGTCACCGACCGACAAACTGCGAATGGTTTCCTCTGAAATCGGAGCTCTTAATACCACTTCCCTGCCCGTGAGCGGAAACCCTTCGCGAACGGCCATCTTTTTCACAACTTCCGCCGGGTCCCGATAGAGCCACCTTGTTATCTGCCCAGTCTGCGAATCCAAACGTACGCCCAGCCGCCGAAAGGCCCAGCAGTCGTACGCAACCGATACAAAGAAGCTGGCAGGCAACCGGTTCGCCGCGGTGACTTTGCAGCCAATCAACGATACCTTTCCGCCGAAGCCCATTACGCCGATACCCAGCTGGTTCGCCTCCGCCATCACTTCTTCTTCAAGCTTCGCCAACGCGGGATTGCCATTCGTGTCGTCCAAAGTTCGAAACAACTGATACTTGGCGAGCACATAGCCGTGTGCTCTATCGCTCCCAATGCAAACGCCCAGCGCGCCCGGCGCGCAACCTTGGCCTTGTGCCTGCCACACCGCGTGGAGAAGGCACTTCTTCACACCGGCCAGATCGCGGCCCGCCCGGCCCACGTGTTCCAAATCGCAGGGAAGTGAGTACTGGATGTTCTTGTTCTCGCAGCCGCCGCCCTTCAGGATCAGCTTCACCTCGATCTCATCTTGTTCCCACTGCTCAAAATGGATCACCGGCGTCTCTTCGCCCACGTTGTCGCCGCTGTTTTTACCGGTGAGCGAATCCACCGAATTGGGGCGGAGCTTGCCTTGCTTGGTCGCGGTCACGACTGCGTCGAGCACCGCCTTCTTGATCTGGATCTGATTGACACCCACCGGCGTGTGGATTACAAACGTAGGCATCCCGGTGTCCTGGCAGATTGGCCCAACGTCTTCCTGGGCCATATCGATGTTGGAGGCGATAATGTTCAACGCTTGCGACGCCTCAGTTCCGGGCGTCTCTCCTTCCAAGGCCATCCCCATCGCTTGCCGGACGTCCGGCGGAAGGTTCGTAGAAGTCTGAGCAATCAACTCGAGGAGGCTTTCGCGAAGAGCATTCATAATATCCGTGGAAGATGAGTGAGTCAGGTGCGCCTTGATTGACCGCGCCCGTCACCTTCATAGTAGCTCCGCGTCCCATCCCGGCTAGCGAATCGTCGAAAACCTCACACCCGTCGTCTAGTCGAAATAGATCCGGGCTTGAGAATGCCTCGAAGGGACATAAACAACGTTGGCCATGGATCGCCGGCTCTCTGATATACTCCGAGTTTCGGTTAGGGCATGGGTGATTTTCGGTTAGGTGACGTAATTGACGACCACTGCATTAAGTGTCGGCGAGTTACGAACCATTCCATAGTTTCGCTGATCAACGGTGACGCGGCCAAGGTGCGCTGCCGCACCTGCTACCACGATCACGACTATCGCCACGAGCAGGCGCCTCCCACTAAGAAAGAACTGCTGAAGCAAGCCGAAGCGGCCGCTGCGGCAGAGGCCGAAAAAGCCGCCGCCAAAGATTCGCCCGAAGTCTAAAACGCACCAACTGTGGGTTGGCTACCGGCCTCCGGCGTGCCAGCCAAAAGTCTCTCCGGCTGCTCGACTTCCGGAACCGTGCTGCATTTTCGTCGGCCGGGACCAGCCGAATCCGCTCATGTGTCTTTCTAGGTGGAATGGTTCTTAAGCTCGGTTTCGAGTTGCTGCATCACGTCCGAACCATTCTGGTTCTCCAGGTCGCGTTCGAGCCGGCGTAGCGCCAGACCAACCACGTCCCGGTGATGCAGCTTCGAGCCTAGCGCATCGGAACCACTGAGCCGTAACCAAAGATCATGCAGCTTGTCCACATCCTCCGGCCAGAGTCGAGGCGGATGGGGCCCGAGGTTTACGTACGTCGAGGGCCGGTCGGGATTGATAATCTCCAGCGAGAATGGGTGCCGCGGCTCCGGTAGACGCTCCCACGCGAGCCCGATCCGCCGGGCCAGTTCATCGGATGTCATCTTCGACGAAACGCCGGTCACCAGACGTGCCGCCTTCAGCTTATCGGCCGTCTGGACGACTGCGTCGAAAGGATCGATCGCGGGCACCACGAGCAATTCGACGGTCTTCCCTTCCTTCTCGGCCAGCATCACCACACTGGAAAAAACCTCTTGCTCCTGAGGACCGAAAATCTGCGATTGTGTCAATTCGTATTCGCTGTCAGGGGCAATCGTCCGCACGGTCATGACGACAATGTCATGCCGGCGCAGGTTGGTTTTTTGCAGCGATCGGCGCAGGTGCTCCATGTGGGTCTTATCCCGCACTGCGACCAGTACGCAGCCGGGCCGCGCGTGGAGACAACAGGCATCGATTTGTGGCTGCTGGTCAAGATTAAACTCTTCCAGCGCGCCGTCCTCGCTGGTAGGCTTATGTCTGTTTTTGTGCCTGCGCGAGTTAATCTTCTCAGAGATGGTAAATAGCAGGAAGAAGGCGATGGTGAAGGCTACGCCATACTTAGTCGCGTTTTCTTTCGAGAACAGGTTGGCGACCGCGGTAGCTAACAAGACCAGCGTCGTCACGCCGAGGCCAATGGGAATCTCTAATCTCCCGATCCGGATATTCAACGGTACTTTGTATTCCTGATCGTGCCGTTGGAACCTCAGCACCAGCACACCCAGCGATTTGAGTGTGAAGCTCCACACCACGCCAAACGCGTAAGCCTCGCCGAGGAAGTAAACATCGCCCTTGCTGAATAGGATGGTGGCTACCTGCAGGATCGTGATCATGTTGATGATCCGGAAGGTAGTACCAAATCGGGCGTGCGGTTTGCGGAACCATTCCAGCAGCACGCCGTCTTCAGCGACTCGATTCAGCACACCGTTGGATCCGATGAGCGACGTATTCACCGCTCCCGAGAGAATCAGGACGCCCACCACGACTACAAAAATATGAAATCCCAGCCGCAGCAGCGGGGGTCCGGCTAGGCTCATCGCCAACCCGCCAATCAGGTTGTCCACGTAGTTCGCGCGGACGTTGTCCGGGATGATCATGGCCGCAAACAGCGTGATAACGCCCGTGGAGAAAATCGCGTAGAGGCAAACGATGTTTCCCGTGATCTTCAGGTTTTTTAACTTCGGATAGGCGATCTCGCGATAGACCTGGGCTAGCGTCTCAAACCCGCTCATCGACAGCAGCGAGTGTCCGAAGGCGATGATCACCGCCACAATCGGGATCGTCGGCCAAAGCGTTCCACGGAACCAGCCGAGTGATTCGTTGGCAAACTGCAGATTCCTGGGTAGGGGCGCCGGCGGAAAGTTCCAGGCACCGTTCAGGAAAATAGTGATGGGGCACCAGATCAGCAGCGCCACGACCATAACGGTCGTGATCTGCATAATTCGCAGTGCCTGACCGCTGGATTCGTGAATGCCCTTGATGTTGCTCCACCAGAAGTACAGCGTCACCGCAACCCCAAAGAAGGCGGCGAACGCATTGGGGTCCAGCCGCGCGGTCTGGTGGGCCGTTTCCATCAGCTCGTTGAACAGGCGCCCCAGGTATTGCCCGGCGCTGACACAACTGATTGGACCAGTCAGAATATAGTCAAAGACCAGTGAGGAGACAGAAAGGCGCGCGATCGCCGGACCCATGCTGTCCCGGACAACAACATAGACACCGCCGCGCACAAACATCCCGCAGCTTTCCATGTAAACCGCGCGAACTGCGAAGCTAAAGATCATGACGCCCAGCACGAACCAAGCGGCGGACTTTCCGATGGCGTGCTCGGCAATGCCCCCGGCATAGAACATGGAGGAGGCAAGATCGCTCAGGACAATCGCGGCCCCGCGCCAGAAGCTAATGAAAGAGAGGGCAACCGTCGTAGCGACAACGACCTTCGCGGTCGTGACAGTTTTATTGCTGACGGTCATGGGCAGAGTTGCCACCGAAGTGGCCACAGATCAGGATGATAGCGAGAAAGCTGGAGATGCACAACGGATCTAACCCCAATTTTACCGACGCCCGCCTTCCCAACGAGAACTTCGCTATTGAAATTATAGATGGTCTTCATAAGCGAGGCCATAAGGCATACCTCGTTGGCGGCTGTGTTCGCGATCGTCTCCTGGGTCACGCTCCGAAGGACTTCGACATCAGTACCGATGCTCGGCCGGACGAACTGCTGCGCTATTTCCCCACCGGCCGGCTGGTCGGCGAGCAGTTCGGCGTCATTCTGATTCCCCATCCCGAAGCGCCCGAAGCCCACGTCGAAGTCGCAACCTTTCGCAGTGAGGGCCTCTATCAGGATGGCCGGCGGCCGGAGAACGTGCGTTTCGAGACGGATCCCAAGGCCGACGTGGAGCGGCGCGATTTCACCGTCAACGCACTGCTAGAGGACCCCCTGGCCGGCGGAGCGTTGTCGGATCGCGTCATCGATTACGTGGGCGGCATCGCCGATTTAAACCAGCGCGTCATTCGTGCGATCGGCGATCCGTCTCTTCGTTTCCAGGAAGACCATCTTCGTCTGCTCCGCGCCGTGCGCTTTGCCGCTCGGCTGGGCTTCGAGATTGAGCCCGCGACCATGTCGGCCATCCGCCGCTCCGCCGCCGATATACAGAGAACATCCGCCGAGCGAGTCCGCGACGAACTGGTTCGCATCCTGACCGAGGGCGGCCAGCGCCGCGGTATCGAGCTGCTCGATGAAGCCGGGCTCCTGGCGCAGGTTCTGCCCGAATTGAAGGCCTGCCAGGGTGTGGAACAACCTCCGCAATTTCATCCGGAGGGAGACGTCTACGCGCATGTTCTACTGATGCTCGACTTGTTGAAGCAACCTACGCCAACCCTCAGCATGGGCGTTGTGTTGCACGACATCGGCAAGCCGAGCACTTTCCGCATCGCCGATCGCATTCGATTCGATGGTCATGTCGAAGTGGGCGTCGCCATCTCAGAGCGTATCTTGAAGCGCCTGCGATTCTCCAACGACCAGACCGATCAGATTCTGGCGCTGGTGGCCAACCACATGAAGTTCAAAGATGTTCAGCAGATGCGCGACAGCACCTTGAAACGGTTTCTGCGCTTGCCTCACTTCGAGGAACATCTCGAACTTCATCGCGTGGACTGCCTGTCAAGCCACGGAAACCTAGATAGCTACCACTTCGCCCAAGAGAAGCTGGCCGAATTTGGTCAGGACCGGCTCCGCCCTCCCCGGCTCGTCACAGGCCGCGATTTGATGGACCTCGGGTTTAGCCCGGGTCCGGCATTCGGATCAGTGCTCGAAGAAATTGAAACCAGCCAGCTCGAGGGGACGCTCAATACCAAACAGGCCGCGCTTGAGTACGCGCAGAAGCGTCTGTCGGACCTGAGTTCGCCTCTTGCCGAATCCTGACCGCTCGAGTTCCCTCTCGACACCACCTCGCCGCTGCGGAACCTGGCATCAGCCGAGCCTCTTCTTCACAAACTCGAGCACCGTTTCGGCATTACGTGTACGGTCCTGCCCGAGCACCAGCCGAAAGACTTCCGATCGGCGAAACAGGCGATTGACGGCGCGGAAGCGCGATAACGCCACACCGGTCTTACCCGCAACTTCGAACACCGAGTTTCGCAGAACGAATTCCATCCCCTGAAAAAGGCCGAGCCCCACGACACAGTCCGCCAGCATTGACTGGTAGCGTTCGCCCCGGCTCGTCGGTTCGATACGGCAGCTATTATTCAGAACGCGCCGGCCCAGGAAAACGATTCCTGGCTTGGCGGAAGGCGTGACACGGTGAGCGAAGTATTCATGGCTGACCAGCACCTTGGGTCCGAATTCCATGCGCCGAATTGTGCGCCGCATCTCGGCC
The DNA here is from genome assembly GCA_963740005.1 of uncultured Acidobacteriaceae bacterium. GTDB lineage: Bacteria > Acidobacteriota > Terriglobia > Bryobacterales > Bryobacteraceae > CAJCIT01. The sequence goes on from CAVUCO010000022.1 coordinate 27,833, forward strand.
GGGATCTCGGCCTCGCCCCCGGGCAACACACCGATGTGCAGGGGAAAGGCGTGGACGTCGCCGTTGCTAGCGATCAAAGGGCAGTCGTCGGAAAGAAAGTCAAGTTCCGGATAGCGGAGCAGCGAGGCCGCGAGAGTACTCTTCCCGCCGCCCATTGGCATCACGGCGAGGATCGCCCGGCCGCGATAGGCAAGCGCCATCGCATGCAGCCGGTGTATGCCGCGCTCGTCGAGTAACTCGCCAAGACGTGACAGCAGGAACAGGTATCCCGCTTCGTATTGCAGGTCCAAATCCTCCGAGAAGACCTGGAATCGCCCTGCCCCACGGTCCCATAGAGCCAGCGCCCGCCCTCCGTAGTCCAGCCACGTGCGCTCCGTCACCGTAAACGAAACGTTGCGGGCTGTGTAGTTGGTCGCCACGACATCGGGCACGTCTGCATAGGGCGGTTTCTGTGTGATCAGTTCAATCGTCAGGCTAGCTGGTTTTGGATCGTTATCGCATCGAAAAAAGTTGAATTCAGAGGCGAGCGTGGCCGACGCCGAGTCGTCCTCACCGGAGATGCAAAAACGAATACCGTGAATACTGAAGTGCGTTGAGAGATAAGGCAAAGTCAAAATTTGGCGAGAAGAGTATTCCTATTTTTCGCCCCCGAATCCGCAGCCCTCGTAAGGGTCTCGAATGTTCTATGGCTGATCCTACCAAGCGAAAGTCCACTGACCTCGGCGGGTTATCCAGAAGCTCCTCTTCTGACTCGTTAGGTAGCCGCGCCCGCCTGCGCGGGACCCCGAGCCACGATGCTCCAAGCGGGCTCGGCATCGACCGACATTTCTTCGCCAGCGGTGGCCGGATACCTCTCTCTCCGTTTCTGCCAATCAACTGATTCTGTTCGCTTTATAGTTAGCAGCGGTGCTACGATATCTAGGCTGACGGATGCGGTCCGCGACATCGGCTTCTGCAGTTTTTGTCGGCGCTTGAACAGGCTGGTCCACTGGGTTGCCGGATCGTTGAACTTTGGTCTCTTATGTGGAAAAGTAAGGTGCGTTATTTCCTGGCTTGGAGTTCGAGCCCGCAACTGCTTCCCATCTACCGTTGGATGTACCGGCTCGCTATCGGAATGGCCATGCTGCTGTTCTGGCAGTGTCGTGGTATTCGCGCTGTCTATCTCAGCCGGGGATGCAGCAAAGGCGAGATAACGCCCGGTATCAGCGATATCGATTTCATCCTGATTGTCGACCCCGGCCAACAGCAGCGGCGCCGTGCGGAAAGAGTATTTCATCTGCTTCAAACGCTCACAGCCGGATTGATCCCTTATCACCCGGTGTTCGTTCTGTCTGAGGAAGAACTGCACTACAGGTGGCAGAACAATCCTTATTGGCGGTATCGACTGCAGGAGGGAAAATCGACCTGGTCGCTATTGCAGGGCAGTGATGCATTAGCCTCACTGCCTCCTATCTCCGGTATCGAGCGCACCACCAGTTGCAGTGCAGAGATGCACTATTGGTGGGTTCAGTATTGCGACTTCATTCTGCAGAATGACAAGTACCGTGACGATTTCATCATGCGCAATTCGATCTGCTACAAGGCGGTGGCCGAGGTGCTGAATGCGCAACAAGCACTGAATACGGGCGAGTTTTGCTATTCGAAGGAAGAAGCATTGCGCCGCGAGGACTCGCCATTGTCCCGGAAACTACAGGACACGGCGGCGAAACGGTTCCTACGGCGCCACCGGTCCCTCGAAGAGGAGACCTATCGGTTCCTGATCACGACTCTCCTGGATCTGTGGCGAAGGTTTCGCGACGATCCGTTCCTCGAAGTGTTTCCCGATATGGTTCAGGATGTGGACTTTTCCGGCGACGATATCCAGAAGGAGAAACGCGAGCAGCCTTTCCGCGAGATCTGCCGGCACCTGTCCGATCATTGGGGCCGGAGGTGCCGCGGCGTCCACCTGGTGAAAAGTGCGTTTTGGGGGCTCGAGGATTCGCTCCTCATCATCGATGTAGATCCGGACTCTTTGCCGGCACTCGACGATCTTGATCGGCTGATTGAACTGCGCAGAAAGGTCTACAACAGCGAGCGGCCCCCCGTCCATTTCTTTCTGCGCATGCAGAACGTCGCTTTGCCCATCACTCCGGCGCTGCCGCGGGATTACCATCGGGGCGTGCTCACACCGGCCACCGCGCCAGATGTCTTTCTTCAGCTCGGGGAGGAGCATGTTTACTGGACGAGCCACACGAAGTGGTATTTGACCGATTGGGAACGAAACCGGCAGTGGCTGGATGCTTCACCGCTGAAGCAACGGCAGCTGAAGATGATCGCCCGCTCGGCTGCAGCTTGCCACGTCACGTATCCGCTGAGTTTGGGCAGCATCTCCAAGCCCGAATAGCAGCAAGGGAAAGACATGAGTACTGGCAAACACTGCGATTCGGCAGGCCCAAGTCCGCGGGAAGCTTCAACCGTGAGATCCGGCCCGGGTCTGAACATCGTTTTTGCAATGCATTGTGAAGAGGGGCATTGTAACGCGAGCTTTGGCCTCGCGAGGCTTCTACGTGAGCGCGGGCACCGGGTGATTTACTTAGGGCTCATGGAGGCCAGGAGATTCGTGATTGCGCAGGGTTTTGAATTTGTGCCGTTCGCCGATGACATTCTGCCGGAAGCGGCACTTGGGGAATCCTCCGCACCAGCCACCAATTCAGCGCTGAGTCCATTTCGGAGGTGGCAGCGCAGGCTCGCCAGCGAACGGTTGTTCGCGGAGTTTCTTCGAAGGCTCTCCAATGGTCACCTCGATCAGCGCATTCTTTCCTGCCGGCCGGACGTGCTGCTCTGCGACACATGTGTGTGGTATGTCGCCCTCCGGGCCATGTTCCTGGGTATCCCCACGGTCAACGTTGCCCCCCACTTCGTCGGTCGCCCCAACTCTCACAATCCGCCGTTTGTCTACTCGCGCATTCCGCGGCTCTCCTGGTGGGGCCGAACACAGGTCCGCGCGGACTGGCTATGGCTGCGATGCCAGTTTGTTTTTACCAAGCGGCTCGCTTCGATCCTGTTTGGCAGGTTCCGATCCCCCACCCGGATGCACCACCTGACTGACGAGTTTCTGAGGCTGGCCAGGCACTCAGGCATCCGCTGTAAAGAAAACCGTACCTACTGGCTTGGCGAGATCGGTCCGCGGCTCATTCTGCCGGAGATCGTTCTGCCTCCCAAGTCCTTCGACTTTCCGTATCCTCTGGGCAGCGAACGGCCGCATCTTGGTGATTTCGTCGACTTCAGAAGGAAGGAGGATACGACCCTTCTGGAAGAACTGGATCCGCGGAAGCCCCTCGTGTATTGCTCGGTGCCCCGGCCCTATCCACACTCTGCTCATTTCCTCCAAGCTGTTGTGGCGGCGAGCAGGCAGAGGCAAGACTGGCAGTGGGTTCTCAGCGTGGGAACCCAGCCGGTAGAGAGACCCAGCGAGCCGGCCTCAAATCTGCTGGTTGTCAGATGGGCGCCTCAGTTGGCGATGCTTCAGCGCGCCGCCGTCATGGTGACACATGGCGGCCTCAATTCGATCATGGAATGCATCTATTTCGGCGTTCCAATGGTGATTGTGCCGGGGCTGCGTGATCAGCCGGGGAATATGGCAAGGGCCGTCCATCACGGGATTGCCTTGACGGCAAGGATGAAAGATGTCACTGCGGGACAGCTTGTTAAGCTGATCGAAAATGCTATGCACAACCCGAATCTCCGGCAAGCGCTGTCCAGGATGAAAGCAGCCATCGCCGCCGAAACGGGCATCGAGGCAGCGCTAGAGTCGATTGAGTCGGCTGGCCGTAACGGATCTCGTGATCCCCGAGAGGGAGGTTCGAAGGAGACTACACAACCTTCGAATCTATCGCCGGGCGGAGTCGTTCGTTGATCTACATCTGTATTCGGCAGACCCTCAACTGGGCGAACGAAGCCGAATTCTGGTCCCAGCTGCCCAACGAATTCAAGCCCACAATCCAGGTCTGGAACCAATCGTTTAACATTCCCTACCACCTGTTTCGCCAGCGAGTGCGGGAAATCTCCCGGATAAACCTTTCGGCACTACCGGGCGCCGCCTGCGTGGATTGGAACGACGTGCCGCAGGGCGAGCTAGTCTTGCCTGTGGATGATGACGATTGGTTTGCCGAAAACGTCGGGACCGTCCTGGAAAAAGCGCGCGACGGCCAGCACCACATGTACCGTTGGGAAAGTTCGTTTCTCGAGGTCCCCATCGATTTTGGTCACCGCCTGTACCTGTTGAAGCGAAGACTGTTTCGCACCCCGCCAAAATTTATCTGCACGACCAATAATTATGCGGTCGTGAAGTCTCATCAGAGCGAACCGCTGTTTCGCTCTCACATCCGTGCGAGCGAGTGGTTTCACAGTCATCGAAAAAGCGTCAAGGAGCTCGGCACAAGCCTGAGCATCATGAACCGCACGTTGGCGTCGCGGACGTCATTAGGGATGATGCGCCCCGAGAGCTGCAAACCAATTCGAAAGGCGACTCTACTGCGCAAGTACTGGCAGTATCGCGCTCTATACAAACGACCGCTTGAAATGGAATTAGCGTGGTGCCGCCCCTACGTTCGCATGATGGACGATCTCATGGACGAGCTGTTGCCGGCCTAGCGCAGGCACCCGACGCGTGCACCGATCGGGCCGTTTGCTAAAAAGCCATCGCCGAACGAGGTTCCGGCCAAGGCTTCCGGACCATCTATCATTCATTCACAAGGCCGATTTCATTTCCCTCGGGATCGTGCAGGGTCAGGTGGACAATGTGCTGTTGCGCGTCTCTATCGATCTTTGCATCCGTTCCTTGCGCAACCAGATATTTGTAGGCCGCTTCGAGGTCGGGCGTGTTAAAGACAACATGAAGCGAGCCCTGCTCAAAGGGCCCCTTGGCCTGCTGGTGTCTCGCTGATCCCATCTGCCAGACCAGATCGATGCGGTTTCCCGGCATCGTCATCTTGTACAGCCCGAAGTCCTTTCTACCGCCGAGTAGCTCGCTCCTGTGAAACCCCAAAACCCGCTCATACCAGTCAGCCTCTCGATTCAAATTGGAAACGGAAGCGGTTACGTGATTTGTCGAAAGACGGAGCGGGTTGCTCGATTGAGCGGCAGGCTGCTCCCAGGCAGTAACGGCAACCGCCAGCAGCACCAATGGGCCCGCGATTCTACATACATTCTGAAGCATCAAATTCTCCCGGGTTACCGACTAACCGAGGCTAGCCTATCAAGCCTGCCCGGCATGGCCGGACCGATAGCGATAGCCGATTACCCCTGACTCCAATGCCCCGGAACCGGCCTGCGCTATACTGTGATTTCATGACTTCCATCCATCACCTCCATCATCACCATCACCCGATGGCCTGAGACGGCGGTGTTGTTGCTTGGATGTGAGTTTGAAGCTTCGCGAAGCAGCCCGCCCTTACCGGCGGGCTTTTCATTTATCTGATAAGGCCTTGGATTGATTGCTATGAGTCTTGCACTCGATTTCGACAAACAGAATGGGTTAATCACCACCGTGGTGCAGGACGCCACCTCGCACCGGGTCCTGATGGTTGGCTATATGAACGCGGAGGCGTTGGACAAGACCCTCGCCACGGGACACGTTACATTTTTCAGCCGGTCGCGACAAAAGCTTTGGACCAAGGGCGAAAGTTCGGGGCATTTTCTCTTGCTGAAGTCCATCGCGACCGACTGCGATACGGACGCGCTGCTCGTTCTGGCCGAGCAAACCTCTCCGGGCGTCTGCCATGAAGGCTATGAAAGCTGCTTCTTTCGGACCTGGCAGAACGGCGACTGGGTGATTACCGACCAGCCCGTTTACGACCCCAACGCGGTCTACGGAGGAACGAAGTGAAGCTGAAGCTCGGTCTCCCCAAGGGCAGCCTGGAGAATGCGACCATTGAACTCTTCCGCAAGGCAGGCTTCAATATCGCCACCAGCAGCCGCTCCTATTTTCCCGCCATCGACGATCCGGATATCGACTGCATGCTGATCCGTGCCCAGGAAATGGCGCGATATGTGGAGGATGGCGTATTGGATGCCGGATTAACCGGCCGCGACTGGGTAGAGGAAAACGAAGCCAGCGTCGTTACGATTACCGATCTCATCTATGCCAAGCAGAGCTTTGGCCGGGTCCGCTGGGTTTTGGCTGCGCCGGAAGCTTCTCCATTCAACTGCGTAGAGGATCTCGAAGGCAAGATCATAGCGACTGAGTTGGTGGCCACCACCAAGCGCTACCTGGCCAGCAAGGGTGTGATGGCAAAAGTGGAGTTCAGCTGGGGTGCAACCGAGGTCAAGCCGCCTGAACTTGCTGATGCCATCGTCGAAGTGACCGAAACCGGATCGTCCCTGCGCGCCAATAAGCTGCGCATCATCGAAACCATCCTCGAGTCGAACACCCAGCTGATTGCTAACCACCTGGCGTGGAAAGACGACTGGAAGCGGCGCAAACTGGAAGACATCAAGATGCTGCTGGAAGGCGCCATGAACGCTCAGGGCAAGGTGGGGTTGATGCTCAACGTAAAGAAAGCCGACCTTCCAACCGTGCTGGGCCTGCTTCCCGCTCTGAAGAATCCCACCATCTCTCAGTTGAGCGACCAGGAGTGGGTCGCTGTGAATACCATTCTCGAAGAGTCCACGGTACGCTCAATCATTCCCCGGCTGAAAGAGGGCGGCGCGCAAGGCATTGTCGAATATCCGTTGAACAAGATTGTGCTTTAAGCCTGGCAGCTCATGATACGAATCATTTCCCATCTGGACGCACGCTCCGTCATGACCCGACGGCGCACGCGCCTGGATCAGGCCGAAAGAATCGTTGCGCCCATACTCGAAGCAGTTCGGACCGAGGGTGATACCGCACTGATCCGCTATGCGCAACAGTTTGACGACTTGGGGAGCAAGCCTCTGCGCATTTCGGAAGCTGAACTCGCCGCTGCCGCAAAGAAGATGGCGTTGCCCATTCTCGACGCCGTCACGGTGGCTCGCCGTAACATTCACGAGTTTGCCGAGGCGCAGTTACCACGCGAGTATCTCCGTGAGTTCAGCGACGGCCGGAAGCTTGGCCAGATCGTGCGTCCGCTGGACGCGGTCGGCTGTTATATACCCTCGGGACGCTACCCCCTTCCTTCAACACTCTTGATGACGGCAGTTCCGGCGCAAGCGGCCGGCGTCATGAAAATCTGCGTCGCGTCTCCTAAGCCCAGCGTGGAGATCCTCGGTTGCGCCCACCTCTTGGGCCTGACCAATGTCTTTCGGATTGGTGGTGCGCAAGCCATTGCCGCCATGGCCTTCGGCACGGCAACCGTCCCCAAAGTGGATCGCATTGTAGGCCCCGGCAACGCCTATGTCGCCGCAGCCAAGAAACTGTTGGCGGGTGAGGTCGGCATCGATTTTATTGCCGGCCCCACCGAAATACTGATCCTTGCCCCGGATGGTGACCCTCGCACGATCGCCGCCGACATGCTCGCCCAAGCCGAACACGATATCGACGCCGCTGCCGTTCTGATCACGCTCTCCCAGCGGCTCGCTGAAGAAGTATCGCGCCAGATTGAGTTGCAGCTCGCCGCGCTGCCGACAGCTGAAACCGCTCGCGCCGCGATCGAAAAGAACAGTGCCATCATTGTTACTCCCAACCTTGAAACCGCCGTGGCACTCTCCAATGAATTCGCTCCCGAGCACCTAAGCCTGCTGGATGCGTCGCTGCTGCCGCAAATTCGCCACGCGGGCACCGTCTTCCTGGGCGAGAACTCACCCGAATCCGCCGGCGACTACGCGGCCGGACCCAGCCACGTGCTTCCAACTTCAGGCGCCGCTCGCTTACGCGGCGGGTTGTCGGCAGCCGACTTCGTCAAGGTCATCGCCGTTCAGCAGTTGTCGTCCGCCGCATTGCGGGAACTCGCCCCTTCCATCACCGCTCTCGCCCGCGCCGAAGGCCTGGAAGCACACGCCCGTTCCGTGGAGATCCGTTTTGCCTAGCTCAACTAATAAGCCACTTACCGCAAAGCCCGCCGCTGCAAAAACAAGTGAGGCCGACAACCGCTCCTTACAGCCGCGAAATGCCGTTTTGCAGATGTCACCCTACCATCCGCCAAGTAGTGGACGCCGCAATAAGCTCCGTCTTGACTTCAATGAGAATACAGTCGGTGCTTCACCACACGTCCTCGACTTCATCAAGCGCTTCCTGACCGCGGCCGATCTGACCATCTACCCGGAGTATGAGCACGCGCTGGAAGAACTGGCTGCGCACTTTCGCGTCGAACAGAATGAGATGACGCTAACTAACGGCACGGATGAAGCCATACAACTCGTCGTGAACACATTCGTTGAGAACAACGACGAGGTCCTCGTCCTTCAGCCCTCCTACGCCATGTACAAGTTCTACGCGGAGCTAGCCGGCGCCTCGGTGGGCTTGGTCGGCTATCGGGCAGAGAAACTGGCTTTCCCGCTCGAAGAGCTGCTGAACCGCATTACGCCCGCCACACGCGCCATCTTTATCAGCAATCCGAACAACCCGACCGGAACCGGCACAAGCGCCGCCGCGCTTGTGAAAATCCTCACACATGCCCCAAACGCAGCTGTCTTCGTCGACGAAGCATATTACGAGTTCTATGGCGTCACCATGCTGCCGCTCATTAAGCAGCACTCGAATCTGTTTGTGAGCCGGACATTCTCAAAGACTTATGGCATGGCCGCACTTCGATGCGGCTGCCTGTTCTCGCAAACCGGCAACATGGCCTTCATCAAGAAGGCACAGTCGCCGTATAGCGTGAACATGCTGGCGGCCATGGCTGCCCGTATCGCCGTTCAGGATCGCGGGTTTGTTGAAGGATATGTTCTCGAAGTGTTGGCGGCCCGCGAGCTTCTCTATGTGGGCCTCGAAAAGCTCCAGATCGAATACGTAGAAAGCCAGGCCAACTTTGTGCTCATTCAGGTTGGCAGCCGCGCTGTTGAGATTCGCGACGAATTGCGCAACCGCGGAATTCTGGTTCGCGATCGAAGCTATGAAATCCCCGGCAGCGTTCGCATCACGGTGGGCACCCGAGATCAGGTAAGAAAACTGTTGGCCGAATTGGAGATCATTTGGTAGTGTCGAGCCTGCTTGTTGCCGATGTCGCCGCGCCGGAAGTAATCGTCTTCGACGTGGACGGCGTGCTGGTAGAGGTCACCGCATCTTATCGCGAGACCATCCGCGCCACCGTTCACTACTTCACGGGCGACGATGTCTCAAACGACGTCATCCAGGAATACAAGAACGCTGGTGGATGGAATAATGACTGGGATCTTTCGCATAAGTTCGTCCTCGACCGCGGCAAGCAGGTTGACTACCGAACCGTAGTCGATCGCTTTAATCGCATTTTTCTGGGCGAGAACGGCGACGGCCTTATTAATCGCGAAGAGTGGATTCCCCGCGCTGGCTTTCTTGAATCGCTGTCGGGGCAGGCCTCACTAGCCATCTTCACCGGCCGCCTTCGATACGAATTGGAGCCAACGCTGAATCGCTTCGCTCGCGAGATTCTATTTACCCCGGCTATCACCGCCGACGACGTGAAACGCCAGAAACCCGCGCCCGACGGGCTGCACCTGATTCAGCGCGCCTATCCCAATCGACGCATCTGGTATCTCGGCGATACAGTAGACGATGCCCGTAGCGCCGCTGACGCTGGAGTTCCCTTCGTCGGTGTCTCTTCGCTTTCTGCGCCGCGACAGCAGGAGTTGACCGACAGGCTCGCCGCGCTCGGGGCGATCGCGGTTCTCTCTGACGTGAATCAGCTTCCTCAATTAATCGAAGCCGCCGCCCGGAGCCGGGCATGAGAGAAGCTTCCGTCGAACGCAATACGAAGGAAACGCAGATTAGCGCTTCCCTCCGCATTGAAGGCTCGGGCGCTTACGATATTTCCACCGGTGTCCGCTTCCTCGATCACATGCTGGAGCTGTTCACCAAACACGGCGGCTTCGATCTATCCCTGAAGGCAACCGGGGATCTCGACGTTGATCAGCATCACACAGTTGAGGACGTCGGCATCGTGCTCGGCCAGTTGTTCTCCAAGGCGCTCGGTGACCGCCGCGGCATCAACCGCGCCGGATACTTTGTGCAGACCATGGACGAAACCCTTGCCGTGGTCGCACTGGATCTGGGCGGACGTCCCGCCCTGGTCTACGATCAGCAGGTGAACGTGGTTCACGTCGGCGATCTGCAAACCGAGCTTCTCGAAGATTTCTTCGACGGCTTCACTCACCATGCAGGAGCCAATCTCCACGCTAAGGTTCTGTACGGCCGCTCCAATCACCACAAAATCGAAGCTATTTTCAAATGCTTCGCCCGGGCTATGCGCTACGCCTGTTCCACGGACGAACGGCTGAAAGATCAACTGCCATCCACCAAAGGTTTGTTATGACGGTGATCGTTGACTACGGCGCCGGCAACCTTCGTTCCGTTCAGAACACCTTGGACGAGCTCAAAGCCTCCTATACGGTGACCGATCAGGCCAACGTCATTGAAGGTGCGTCCAAGCTCTTGCTTCCCGGGGTAGGCCATTTCGGGCAGATGATGCAGGCCATCGACCGCCTCGGCATACGGAGCGCGATTCTGGATACGATCCGGTCAGGCATTCCCACGCTTGGCATCTGCCTCGGTCTGCAGTCGTTTTTTGAATCCAGTGAGGAGGCGCCTGAGGTTGCCGGCTTCGGCCTCTTTCGCGGTGCCGTCAAGCGTTTTCAAGCGGCGAAAGACGCCAGCGGGAAGACCTTTCGCATACCCCACATGGGTTGGAATCTGCTTGTGCCCGCTAGACCATGCCGTTTACTGGAAGGCTTGGGGAACCAGTCATACGCCTATTTCGCCAACAGCTATTATGTTCCTGTTTCCGATTTCACCGCGGCAACGACGGATTACATTCATCCCATCACCTCGGTCCTGGAAGTCAACAACCTGTACGGAATCCAGTGCCACCCGGAGAAGTCGGGCCCAGTCGGACTGCAGGTGGTGAGAAACTTCCTGGACCTTTGATGCTTGCCAAACGAATCATTCCCTGCCTCGACGTGACCGCCGGCCGCGTGGTCAAAGGCATCAACTTTGTTGGTTTGCGGGATGCCGGAGACCCTGTAGAACTCGCCGAGCGCTACAATACACAGGGCGCCGACGAGCTTGTTTTTCTTGACATCACGGCGTCTAGTGACGCCCGCGAGATCATGGCCGATGTCGTTGCCCGAACAGCACGTCGCGTCTTCATCCCGCTCACGGTAGGCGGCGGGATTCGAAGTGTTGCCGATGCCCGCAAAATCCTTCTGTCCGGCGCGGACAAAATTAGCGTGAACACCTCTGCCGTGCAGCGGCCGGAGCTCATCCGGGAGTTGAGCGAGGAGTTCGGTGCGCAAGCGGTTGTCCTGGCGATTGATGCACGGCGCGCGCATGACAACCGCTGGAGTGTCTATACCAAGGGTGGCCGCCACGACGAGGGAATCGACGTGGTCGAATGGTCCCAACAGGCTGAATCATTAGGAGCCGGCGAAATCCTCCTTACCTCTATGGACACCGACGGCGTGCAGAGTGGCTTCGACTGCCAGTTGACCCGTAGCGTCGCAACCGCCACGTCGGTGCCGGTTGTCGCCTCAGGCGGCGCCGGCAAGCCCGAGGACTTCATCGAAGTGCTGACCATCGGCCAAGCCGACGCCGCTCTCGCGGCCTCGATATTTCATTACGGCAAGTACACGGTCGGCGATCTCAAACGCGAGCTCGCCGCTGCGCACATACCCGTTCGTCCGGAGGTAGTTCAATGATCTTCCCTTGCATTGACATCTTGGAGGGCAAAATCGTCCAACTGGTACAAGGACGCGAGACTGCTCTGGAAGGCGGCTCCGCCGACGAGATGCTGCGGCTTTTCCATGCCTTCCCTGAGATCCAGGTGATCGACCTCGATTCCGCCATGGGCAACGGGACCAATAACAACCGCTTGGTTGAATACATCTCGCAACACGTCAAGGCTCGCGTGGGTGGCGGCGTGCGCAGCGTCGAACGGGCCAAGGAACTGATCGGCTGTGGCGCGCACCGTTTGATTGTCGGGACTTCGGCCTTCACTTCGACGGGCTTGAATGCGCCGTTTCTGGAGGCCCTGGCCGAAGCCGTGGGCCCGGAGCGGATTGTCATCGCCCTCGACAGCAAGGATGGTTACATAGTCGTCAAGGGCTGGCGCGAGTCAACCGAGATCCGAGCCATCGATGTGGTTCGCGAACTTGACCCTTTTTGTTCGGGCTATCTCTGCACCTACGTCGACAAGGAAGGCATGATGCAGGGAACCGATCTCGATTGGTTCGGCAGACTCCGGCTCTCAACCGATCACGAACTCACTGCCGCCGGGGGCATCACCACTATGGAGGACGTCAACGTCCTGACGAACATCAACGTGAATTGCGCCATTGGCATGGCGATTTACACCGGCACGTTAAGCCTTAGCGAGCTGGCCGCCATAAATGCGACGCCCGCGTCGTGACGCCGCCAGCCGCTCGTTGCAAGTCCGGCTTTGCCGCAAAACGGGATGCAGAGGTGGGGAGAACGCCCACGACCGGCCCTCTGCCCTCTGTTCCCTAATCGTCGGGAATCGGCAACTCGCGAACACAAACGCTTCGGAGCCGTGGCCGTCAGGGAGCGGTTTTTTGTCTTCTTTCATCGACGTCCTTCAGCCTGCCGTACCCGCAAAACCAAAGCCTGTCGGCCTAATCACCTGTTACGCCCGTCTGATATCGTTAGTCTTAGCGGGGTTGGGGTACGGGCTCGCCGGGGTCTAGGGGAAGAACGCCGCGCACCATTCCCACCCGCCTGTCATTCTTCACGTTAAGGGAGACACCGTGCGCCGCAGGACGCTGCTGAAACTCGCTGGCATCGGGCTGGCTCGACGCCTGGCGTTGGCCCGCAGTGGCACCGACGAACCCGGCCGCCCGCGTCCCAAAGTCGTCCTTGTCACCACCGGCGGTATCCGCCGTCAGGAAAGCTTCTCCGCAACCGGCTTTCAGAACATCCCGCACCTGGCTGGGGACCTCGTCCAGCAGTCGATTTTTTACCCCTACACCTGGAACGAAGGCACCACCTCGCACTTCAACACCATCGGCAGCATCCTCACCGGTGTCTGGCAGCATGTCGACGATTGGGGAAAAGATCATCCCGCCGATCCAACCCTGCTTCAGTACGTGCAGGCGCAATGGAAAGTCGGCCCTTCTGAAACCTGGGTGGTGACCAGCAACAAGGCGCTCACAGCCAACATCGGTGTCGGCGCCAACGTCATCCTCTCCAAACAACTGCTGGTCGAGTCCGTCGAGCGCATCATCATGGGGAGCAGCTCGCGCCACAAGCTGGACCGCGACATGTTGCTTGAGGAACTCACGGCCGTCATGCAGGACGACTACGAACGCATCGGCTGGAGCGTTCCTTCTCCGTCCGCCGTTATGGACCCCGAGCTGAAGCAGGTGTTCCTCTCGGCCCTCGCCCAATTCATCAATGGCCCGGACAGCCCTGCCAGCGGCGATGAGCTGACTTGGTTTGTCGCCACGGAAGTTCTGCGCCGGGTATCGCCCTCCGTTCTGGTGGTCAACTTCTCCGATGTCGAAGTCGCGCACTCCGGCACTTACTCACTCCATCTGGGCGGCATTCGCCGCAATGATGCGCTGATCTACCGGCTGTGGAATTTCCTTCAGACTCTGCCCAACTACCGCGGCAACGTCACCATGGTGGTAATGCCTGAATTCGGCCGCGATCCGGACGGCACCTCCACGAACGGCTTTTTCAACCACCGCAGCAACACCAGTTCAAATCGAGTGGCGTGGACCATGGTACTGGGCGCGGCCGTTCGCAAGCCCGTCATCATCGAACGCGAGGTGCGGCAGATCGACATCGCACCTTCGATTGGCGCACTCCTCGACGTCAACTGTACTCAGGCGGCGGGACGCGTCCTGCGCGAGTTTGAGGGTTGACATGGCAGACCAGGTCAATACCGCACTGCTTGCCAAGCTTCCCCGCACATTTGGCCCCTCTCTCAACGAGCAGTTTCGCAACTGGGACCTCCTGTTCCCAGCCGAACGCCGCACCATCAGCAATCAAATGGCGTGGCTCGAACAACTGCCGGACGACCAGTTCCGCGCGCTGTTCGAGCCCATCGTCGCGCTCGAGAAGCAGATGGACCTGCCGCCCTGGAACCCGGCCAGTGATCGCCTCTCCGTCACCGATACCGGAATCCTGGTGCGCTCGCCGCACTACCAGCAGTGGCGCACACAGGTGGAGCGCACCTTTGAGAAGATCGATGCCGGCGTCGCGGCTCAAGGCAAGCTGAATCGTTCCAATAAACTGATTGTGGCCGTCATGCCCGCGGGTCTTGCTTCGCACCCGGGCTCGCTCTGGCCCAAACTCGAGGCCGAAGGTAAATGGGTATCGCTGGCATCGCCTTTCAGCGAAGTGCTTCCAACCCTCTATCACGACATCGCCGAACGCGAACCGGGGCTCGGGATCGAGCCGTTGGAACGTACCTGGGTGTTCGAATACGATCCGAAACTGTCGGCAACCCACATCAATTCTCCGGTCGTTAGCCTATCCTTCGACCAACTGGGGCCGCTGCGCCAACAGTTTCTGATGCGCCTCAACTACGTGAAGCGCGATCTTCCCACCCTGGATCTGACTTACGATGACTTGCGGCGTCTGGATCTCCAGCCGTGGTTCTCCGAACAAGTCGGCGTTGGCGTACGCGAATTCACCCGCAACCTGTTCTTGAGCGGCAACGGCGCGCTGCTGTTCGGAAACTCCTTTGTCCAATGGGGCGCCTCCGAAGCCTTTCGCCGTGCCGCGCCCCAGGCGACGTTCTGCCGCTTCGGAGTCCGGCCCAAGTTGAAGCCGTTCAGCAGTGTGGTGCTGTTCGAGGATCAGAATCGCGCCAATCCAGTGAAGGATCAGCCCGACCCGGAAGGCTCCTTTATCGACACGCAGCTACTGATGGAGTACATCTACCTCTCGGCACAGCGGGGAGTCGAGTATGCCGGCCGTACGCTCGTTCTGGCCGCTGTGCCTGAGCAGAACCGCATGCTGGCTCTAGGTTCAGCCGCGGCCACCACGCCGCTTACCTCGAGCGCGTCCCCCATTGCCACCGCCGCTCTTGTCGACGCCACCCGATCCTGGCTCGCCGCGAAAACCGCGCCGTAAGAGCTATACTGACCGCAGATGGCGTCGATCACTCTCAGCTTGCCGGATGACTTGGCATCGCAGATCCGGGCCCAGCAGCAACAACTTCCCAGAATTCTCGAGTTGGGCCTTCGGGAACTCAACGCGGGTGGTCAGTCCGGTTTTGATGGCGCTGCCGATGTTCTGGAGTTGCTTGCAGCGCTTCCAACACCGGAAGAAATCCTGAACCTTCGCCCTTCGCCGCGCCTCTCGGCTCGGGTAGCCGAAATCATCGAGAAAAGCCGCCGCGGACAAATGACGCCTCCTGACGAGCAGGACTGGGAGAGATATGAGTATCTCGAACACCTTCTCCGCATGGCGAAAGCAGCCGCGCAATTGAAACTCGCGTCTTCCGCGGGCAATGTCTGACATAGACGCCGCGCTTCGTGAGCTTGTGCGAACACGGGCTGTCGGGCTCTGTGAGTATTGTCGTATCTCGGAACGATTCACGCTGGCCGAACACGAAATTGATCACATAATCGCCCTGAAGCATGGGGGTCAGACAGTCGCGGAGAACCTCGCCTTATGTTGCGCCATCTGCAACCGTTACAAGGGCAGCGACATCGCTTCGATAGATCCTGAAACCGGGCAACTCGCGCCGTTGTTTCACCCGCGCATCGACCGTTGGGACGACCACTACCGGCTTCAGAATGGAGAGATACTCGCCCGGACCTCCACGGGCCGCGTCACTGTACGGCTTCTGCAGATGAATCGCTCCACGAGAATCAGAGAGCGTCAACTCTTGCAAGACGGAAGCCGTATTTCGCCTGAGCCCGCGAGTGGCTAAGGCGTGACTCGCAGTTCACCCGTGCTCGCGAACGAATACCGCTCCGCCACCATATTTCCCGAAGCCAAATACGCGCGGATCATATCGCGGTTCCCTCCCGCACGGCTCGCGGCGTCGCTCAGGCAGCGCACGGCGTCCGCTGGAGACGTACCGGCGTCCAGCCGGAAGATCCACGGCACGTTCGCCGAGGTCAACGTGCGATCGCCCGAAATCGCCACCACCGGCATCAGCACTTTGACTGCGATCTGTTCGGCGAGGTGCGCCGAGTTGCGGTCCGTCGCTACCACACCGATAACGTCGGGATCGTACATAAGCTTCACCAACTCATTGGACGCCTTGCCCCAGGCAGCCTCCGAAGAAACGCCGACCACCTGATAGCCGGCGCTACTCAGGCTAGCGGCCAGCGCCTCCGCACCTGGCCCGAACAGGCCGATCTTCCGCTGCGCTCCGGCCGTCGCCGATGGAGCCGGTCCGTTGTATTCGACACCGGCGGCGCCCACCGTGGCATAGGGCTTTTGGATGCTATAAGGGCGATATGCCACGCGGCCGTTGTGCACCTTGCCCAAATACAACGAGGCCACATTCTTGGCATTGGGATCAAACATCATTTCACCCGTGACGCCTTTGTAGCGTTCCACGGCATATAGAGCGTTTCGAATCTCGCCGCGGTTGAGCCCGGCGCGGCAGATCGCGTCTAACAGAATATTCATCGTGTCGAAGGCCAGGGCTGAGAACGAATCGGTCTTGCTGTGATAGGCCGCCTCGAAGCGTTTTTGAAATGCCAGCCACGCAGGATCGTCGCGGTTGGGATCAAAGGGATAGACCACTTCCAACCCCTCCGCCGCCGGGCCGGCATTGGTAAGCAAGCCTTCGCCCATGACTCGGGCGCTGCCGAAAACCGGTTGCTTCATGCCCATTCCCCGCATTTGCTTGAGAATCGCCGCGGCGGCCGGCGCATCGCACCACAGCACGATGGCATCGACACGCGAATCACCGATCACCTCGAGCTGGCGCTTAAAGTCGTTATCTCCGGGCATGAACTTCTGCTCAATGACTACCGGATGTCCCAACCGCCGCGAGGCATCCCGGAACTTCAGCACGCCGAACCGGCCATACCGCTCGTTGACGCGCAGCAGAGCAACGCGTTTGAACCCCAAGTCGGTATAGATTCGCCGCGCCAACGTGTACGATTGCTCCCGGTCGTCCTGGATCGACGTCAGTATCCAGGGAATGATGGTTTCGGGAATAGTTGGATCGGTGGCCGCGCTGTTCACTATAGGTAACTCCGCGCGTAACGACACACGCAGCGCAATATGCGTGGAATCGCTGCTGCTCGATGCGAGCATCGCCCAGACCTTGTCGTCGTAAACCATCTTGACGATCTCATTGCTGGACGCGCCCCACGTGGCAGCGTCGTTGTGAATCTTCAGGCGGAACGGTTTTCCACAGTAGCCGCCCCGGGCATTGGCTTCGTCGATGGCCAGCTGCGCGCCGTGGAGCATGGCCGTCCCCAACGCGATGTCTTTGTGGTCCTGAATTGGGCCCAGAAAACCGATCGGCACGTCGGCGACATCAGCCGCTGAAACGGTGCGCACATCCATGGCCGCTCCGTAGTATTCCGGCGTCTTGGTGTAGTTCTCGTAGTAGGGCTGTGTGTATTTTGAGAAAGGCCGCAGATCCTCGGGAGTCCCTGCGTAGGGAGTCGACGTCCGAACGACGGGAGGCCCTGGCGGTTGCAGCCCACAGGAGCACGCCGCCGGCTGCGCGTTGAGACACGCCGGCACGACCAGCGCTGCCACCACCAATTGCCAGTGCATATTTATTTCTCGTCAGGCGTCTTTATGATCGCGATTGCTTCGATTTCTATCAACAGTTCGGGCCGGCAAAGAATCGCCTGGATGCCCGTGGATGCCGGCAACGGATCCAGACCCTGCTCAGCGAAGAACTCGGTGCGCCCTTCGTTAAAAGCGGCATAGTCGCGTTCGATATCCCGCAAGTAGCAGGATGTCCGCACGATGTCCTTCCAAGTGGCGCCCTCGGCCTCCAACAGGCCGGTGATGTTCTGGTAGGTGCGCCGAAGCTGCGCGCGGAAGTCGCCGATGTGGACGCTCTGGCCGTTCTCGTCGATACTGGCCGTGCCGGAGATCAGCAGAATTGCTACGCTCCCCAGATCGATCCGAAGCCCTCGCGAGAAGGAGCTGGGCTTCGGATATTCATACGCTTCATTCAGGACCGAAAGCGCCGTGATGGCCCGTTTCTTCACTTCCGTGGCGCCTGCGATGCGGTCCATCAATTGAATGGTGTTCATTAGTTTGTCTCCCTTTCCCCTGCTGTGATGCAAACCCCGTGGCTGATCCCCTTCGCGGTAGCCACCCAAATGTCGTCTTTCTGAAAATCAATCCCGAACGTGTAATGATGAGCCGGCGCGGAGTCTACCGGCACGTGCGTCACTGTTCCATGTTCGTCGCGCACCAGCATCTCCGGAAGGTGCGTGTCCAGCGCCGGGCGATAGGTGGCCCAGCGTTCCCCGTCGTAATAGGCAAGACCTTTGTCCGTGGAAAACCAGGTGCGGGTTCCGTCGATGGTCTTCACCTGGTTGAGGAAGTTGCTGGGCAGGCCGCTGTCCTTATCCAGGAAGTTTCGCCAGTTCCGCCCATCGTAGCGGGAAACACCGAAATAAGTTGCTGCCCACAAGATGTGGTTCACGTAGCTGACAGACGTGGTGATCTCGTGAATCAACCCCTGGTCTTTGAACAGCACTATCTCGTTTTCGCCATCCGGATCGTTGTAGTCTTTCCACCGCTCTGTCTTGACGTCGTACTCCAGAACCCCGCCGCCCCAAACCGCGTAGTAGACCTTTTCCGGCGTGGCGGTCACGCCGTACGTCCAGATCTCGTACATCGGCGTGTTCCGCTCATTATAAAGGCTCCACTCGCGGCTCCGTGTATTCAGGCGCGCGCCGCCCGCGGCCGTCGCTACCCAAACAAAGTCGCCTTGCACCGAGACGCCATAAACCACGTCGTTGGGCAAACCGCTGTTCAGCTGCGTGAAGTTGTCGAACCGCCCGCCCGAATAGCGGCTGAGGCCGCCCATGGTGGCAATCCAAAGTTCGTGGCTTCGTTTGTCGAGCGCCAGCGAGAGCACGGCCCGGTGCGGCAGGCCATCCGCAACGCTGAAACTCCTCCACTTTCCGTTTTCATAGAGCGCCAGCCCGTTGTCCGTTCCGGCCCACACTTTGTCGCCATCCACCGCCACGGCATAGACGCGATTATCCGGCAAGCCGTTCTCCGTGGTGAAATTCTGCCAGTGGAAACGCGGTAGATCGGCAGCGGTCGCGGAGACCACTAGAAACGCCAACAGCAGACTGATTGCAAGCGGCCATTTGATGCGCTTCATAAGGTTTTCAGATACTCAATCAGATCGTTCAAATCATCCTTGGTCAGATCGCTCGTGATCCCGTGTTTGTCCTGCGGGATCACAACCGTCCAGATCTCTTCCAACGTAGCGGCTGAACCATCGTGCAGATACGGCGCGCTGTTGACCACATTCGTCAATTGCGGTACATCCACCAGCGGCGAGCGGTCCGTCTTCTTATCGGACCCGACGTAGGCGAGGAGCTTATTCGTGTAGTCCGGCCCGGAGTGACAGAAGGAGCATTGGTTCACGTCGGGGAAAGGAGTCCCGTCTTTCTTCGCCGTGCGCATGAATATC
The DNA here is from genome assembly GCA_963740005.1 of uncultured Acidobacteriaceae bacterium. Classification (GTDB taxonomy): domain Bacteria; phylum Acidobacteriota; class Terriglobia; order Bryobacterales; family Bryobacteraceae; genus CAJCIT01. Next base: position 47,536 of record CAVUCO010000022.1, read on the forward strand.
GCTTTGCCGCGCTCCTGGGCCGGAGTCAATTCGCCGTTAGGCAGCCGGTGCCGGTTGGGGCGCAGCGGAATCGATTTAATGTACGTGACCAAGTCTTCAAGATCGGAGCCTCGGAAGCCTTGCGAGCGGAAGAAGAACTTTTCCGTGCGCGGCCCGCATTCGGTTTGCAGGTCTTTATTGCTGCCGTTCCATTTGAATGGTCCAGTGTCCTTGATTCGTTCCAATGAGCGGTTGTCCACAATATCGATGCCGAAACCATCCGGCTCAAGGTCCCATTGAAGGCCGTCGAACGTCGAGTCGATGTGGCAGTTGGCGCAACCAAACTGGTGCCCGAAGGAGTACATCGAGGAGAAAAAGAGCCGTTCGCCTCGGCGCTCGGCCGTCAGCGGCGCCGCTGGTCCCAGCGGAATAGTGGCCGTAACCACCGCGCGCGCCGGATCGATCACAGTAATCGTGTCGTCGAGCCGGTTCGCCACGTACAGTGCCCTTCCATCCGGCGAGGTCAGGATCGTGCGCGGATTGCGGCCCACTGGGACGCGAGCGATCACATACGCAGCGGATACTGAGAGGTCGTTCGCCATCCGGGCCGCTTTGGGCGAGCGGGCCGCCGCTACCAGCTTCGGCAGATCGATGATCACCACTTCGTTTGACCCGCTCGCGCTCACGTAAGCCCGCGTTTGGTCAGGCGATATCGCGACGCCGAACGGCATGGAAGGATAGCTTTCGATCTCATCCAGCGGCATCTGGACCACGCCGCCAATCTCATCGCCAAATACCGCCAGCGAGTTCCCAAACACCCAGCCGTGTTCAACATGTGCCAGCGGCACCAGGTTCTTCGGCCGCATCTCCGCAGCGAGGCCAAGCCGCCCATTCCGCGAAAACGCAATGTGAAATATGCCGGCCGCGTTGTTTAAGACCAGACGGTCGCAAACCGCCTGCTGCTCGACGTCCAACTCGGTAATCTCCGATTTTGGAGGCGTTCGAAATTTGCCCAGGTTCGGATAGATGTGGCTCACGTAAATACGCTCGCCGTCGGGGGATGCCGTCACATAGCTGGCGCCCCGCCCTCCGTTGAATCGCCGTACGTCGGTGCCCGTCGCCAGGTCAATCAATGAGATGTCATCCGAAAGCCGGTTTCCTACGTACAGTGCGTTGCGCGTCGCATCCATCGCGATACCGGTCGGCTCAAAACCGGTTGGAAGGGTCCGCAATACCTTGAGCGACGCAGCGTCCACTTCGCTCACGGTGTCCGACCAGGAGTTGGTCACATAGAAGCGTTTGCCGTCGGGCGCCAGCGCAATGCCGCGCGGCACTTTCCCCACTTTCACGCTTCCCACAATCGATTGCGTAGCGGTGTCGACTACCATCACTTCGTCGCTGCCGCTACACACGACGAACAGGCGCCTGCCGTCGGCCGATAGAACGATATCGTCCGGGCTGCGGAAGCGTTGGGTCTCTCCAGCCGCCGCCACCACGAAAACAAGCGCTAAGACCGCCAGTCTCATCCCTACTTCTCCGTCACCGTGATCACCTGGTTCGCTGTCACGTTCTTCACCACCTGCACCACCCCGCTCGGCCATGCCACGGTGATGCGGTCCACCTTCGCGTTTGCGCCGAGCCCGAAGTGCAGCCGTCCATCGTCCTGGCTCAGGTATCCGGACCCCGCTACACGTTCCGCCCACTGCTTCTGCCCGCCTGCCTCCACTTGCACCTTGGCGCCGATTCCATCGCGGTTGCTCTTCGTGCCCGCCAGCTTGATCGACAGCCAGTGACCGGCCGACGGCGATGTATTCTTCAGCAGCACTCCCGGCGCGCCCAGGTTCACCAAAAACGCGCCCACCTTGCCGTCGTTGTTGAAATCGGCGAAGCAGGCGCCACGGCCCACGCTCTTGGTCGCGAAGAACGGCCCGGCTTCGGTCGATACGTCTTGAAACTTGCCGCCGCCCGCGTTCCAGAACACGGAATGCTCCTGCGGTATCAAATGGATCAGTCCGCCGTGGAAAATCAGCAGGTCGGTCCGACCGTCGTTATCGAAATCAAATGCGCCCGTGCCCCAACTGGTGTATTGCGCCGCAAGCTGCGAGATGCCGGCCTGCTGCGTGACGTCGGTAAAAGGCAGCTTGCCCGAATTTTCAAGCAGCCGGTTGTACTTGGAATCGCTCACCCACAGGTCGGGATGCCCGCTATTGTTCACGTCGAAGAACACCGGCCCCATCGCCGCGGACGACTCACCGTTCTGTCCGAACGCCGCGCCCGCGTCCAGCGCGATTTCTTCAAACGTTCCGTCCTTTCGGTTGTGAAAGAGAAAGCTCTCGGTCCGGTCGTTGGCCACGAAGATATCGGGATAGCCGTCGCCATCGTAATCGGCTGCTGCCACCCCCATGGCGCGGCCTTTGAACTTCGCGATGCCCGACTTCTCGCTCACGTCGACAAATCCGCCGTGGCAGTTGTTGTGGAACAGCAGGTTCGTATCGGCAGCGTAGTCGAGCGGCCCGGGGTAGTTGTCGGCGGCATAGTAAGCGCGGTAGGTAGGATCGAACTTCACGTACCGGCCGACAAACAAATCGACGCAGCCATCGCGATCGTAATCCAGCCACGTGGCGCCGATCGCCCAGCCCTTGATATTCAATCCGGCCTTGGCTGTTACATCCTCAAACGTGCCGTCTCCCTTATTGCGGTACAACGTGATGTGCCCATAGGAAGTCACCAGCAGATCCGTGAGCCCGTCGTTGTCGAAGTCCGCCGCAATCGCCGCGAAGCTAAAGCCATCGCCGCCTACACCGGCCTGTTCCGTGACGTCGGTGAATTTGCCGTTGCCATCGTTGCGGTACAGGTGGTTATGCGGCATCACCGCCGGCGCCTGGCGCAGCGGATACGGATGCATATCCTTACCCATCGGCCGGCCGCTCGCCACAAACAAATCCGGCTTACCGTCGTTGTTGTAGTCGAACCACACACACCCGGCGCCCGTCGATTCCAGCAGCGAACCAAGTTTCTCCGCGCCGAACGAATGCGTGAAGTTGATGCCCGACTGCGCCGTTACATCTTCAAACCGAATCGGACTGGGGCTCTGAGCGATCAGCGTGCCGGCCGCCAGCAACTGCGCCAGCATCAAATAACAACGTCCAGATCGCAGGCTCATTGTGTTCGTCCGTAGTCTCCCAGCATCTTCACGGGTTTCAGCATTTGATTGAGGATTTCGGGGACCTTATTCTCCGGCGCGCGCTCCGGCCCCGCATGGCAGCCCACGCAGATGCGCTGTTCACTCGGCCGCATCCAGAACCAGTGCTGCTCGGCTCGCAGGCTCACGCCACCTGCATCCAGCAGTTCGATCCGAATGGGCCGGTCGGCCGGCACCTCGACATAAAAGGATCCATCCGAAGCCACCGCCGTTTGCCCCAGCGCCTGCGGCTTTCCGCCTGCGTCGCGCGTATAAAGTCGCACCGCATGAATCTTTCCTTCAATCGGATTCATCGATTCGCTGGCATTCAAGCACAGCAGGTTTCCCGTCTTGCGCGCAGCCACCAGGGCCGAGGGAAAGTCGCGCGGTGGAACGCGGGCCGCCACAATCACTGGCTCCACGGCATTCGCGCCCTTCGCGGCCGCCACGCTGCCCGCGCCGCACGCTTTGGGCCCGGCTTCGTGAATGGAGTACACACCGCCTGAACGCGCCCGTGCGGCGACCAGCCAGCGATCGGGACTCACTTCCGCCACTGGCCCAACAATCTCCAGTTCCGACACCGCCAGTTTCTGCTGAACCGCGAGCGCAGAAGTGTAACGCGCCAAGCCTCCATCCACCGTGAAGATCACGTCTCCTGAAGAAACTTGCCGTCCGCCCGAGCGCTTCGGTCCGTGATCGCAGCGCAGCGATTCGACGCCCGTTCCGTCGGGGTACACCGTGAACAGTTCATCGCGTGATTCGAATAGAATGCGTCCATCGCGCAGCACGTCATCGGTGAGATACCAGCCAGGAACGTGGCTCAGCACGTTCGTTTTCTCGCTCTCGGACGAGATTGTGATCTCCGACCCCGACGCCGTGGCTCGCGTGTACACCACCCGCCCATCGGGCATATAAAAGGGCCGGATGCAATCGGCGGGCGTTGTCACAACTTGATGCGGCGCGCCGCCGTTGAGATCAGCCTGCCAGATTTGCCATCGGTCCAGCTTAGTAGCGCGCCCCGCAAACAAGACATGTTTGCCGTCGTAGGAAACCGCCCCATCCGCTGTTGCAAAAAACCCGCTAACCACGTCGCGCTGCCCATCCCGAGTTACTAACACCAGATGTGCTCCACTCGGAAATCGTTCGTCACCGTGAGCCCATGCGGAGGCATCGAAGCGTGGTGCTGCGGTGTATATAAATGTTGGCAAATCGTCGTGTACAGCCTGTCCCGTGAGCAGTGAAGCTAGAGCTGCGAGCACTGCAGCCCCCAACACCCTTCGCATAAACTTCACAGTAGAATTACCGGCGTCTAATTCCTATTGTGTGAATGCATTAGTGAGCTTCTTAGTACAAGTTAATTAGTACAAGCTCTGTAGACGCCTTAGTAGAAGATAAGTAGATTTGTGGATGGCTGCCGCGACACGCATACCCAGATCGATGGGGACTATGGTTGTCGGGAGCCCTCAATCGATTTCTACTAAAACTGGAATGGTCTTAGGCATCGCTCCGAACCCGCCGGCGCCCCTTACCGACAAACGAAACCAGTAGCAACACCACAAACGGAAAGATCGCCTGCGCAACGCCTCCCGTTTCAATCGTCAATACCACTGCGCCGATCATGATCACAGCCAAGCACGCCGCCGCCACAGGCGTCAGGCCCGGTCGAATGCGAAGCAATCCGGGAAGCACCAGTGCCACCGCGCCCGCTATCTCAGCCGCGCCTATGAAATGCAAGAACCAGCCTGGCAGAGGAACCTGCTTGGTCATCTCTGCCACAGGTATGACAAACTTCATCACTCCGGCGAATAGAAAGATCAGGGCCAGCAGCCATTGAACAATCCAGAGTGCACGGTTCACGCTTGAATTCCCCCGAACGTATCTTTGTGGCGTCCGCTCAGAAGCTCGGATTCTGTGGCATAGCCGCGCCATCGCAGCGCGGATCGGACCCCGCGAAATTCACCTTTCGCTTCGCGTCGCGCTCAACCGCCTCGCCTTGGCCGACCGTATAAGAAAACGGCTCCAGTAGCGTGATCACGTGGCCTCGGCGCGTCAGATCCTCGCGAACGGCCGACGCGATACGCGGCTCCATCTCGACATCGCAGCCTTCAAAGGTCCCCTTCGTGAAGCGCGCCGCTTCCAGCGCCGCTTGTATGTTGAGCCCGAAATCCACCACGTTCGCCACAAACTGCGCATGCGCTTGCGATTGATTCCATCCGCCCATGATGCCGAAGCCAATATGAATGTCGCCCTTCGACATCATCGCCGGAATGATGGTGTGCAAGGGCCGCTTGTGTCCTGCCAGCGAGTTCGGCAGTCCGGGTGTGAGTTCGAAGCCTGCGCCCCGGTTGTGAAATGAGAACCCAACACCGGGCGCCACCATGCCAGTGCCGTAGCCGCCGTAGTTGCTTTGGATCAGCGAGACAATGTTGCCATCCTTATCAATGGTCGACATGTAGATGGTCTCGCTGCCCCGGGACGCCAGTTTCTGGGCGAGCTCCGACGGAACAACGTGGCACGACGCTTTGGTCATGTCAATCAGCTTCGCGCGTCGCGCCGCCAGATCCTTCGACAGCATCTCGTTGACGGGCACCGGCCCGAACCTGGGATCGCCCACGTAATGAACCATGTCAGCATAAGCCAGTTTCTTGGCCTCGATCATTACGTGCAGCGCGGCGGCAGAGTTCTGGCCATAAGTCGCCAGTGGAAAGTTCTCCATGATGTTGAGCATCGCCAGAGCAGCAATTCCCTGCCCGTTCGGTGGCAGCTCATAAACCGTCCATCCCCGATAATTGGTGGAGATTGGTTCTACCCACTCGGGCTGAAACGTTGCAAAGTCTTCAACCGTGTGTGTGCCTCCTTGCGAACGCAAAAAGGTGACCATTGTCTCCGTCAGCGTGCTGTTGTAGTAGCCGTCACGGCCCTTCGTCGCAACGGCGCGCAGCGAGGAGGCGAGCCCTGCGTTCTTGAACTCGTCGCCCAGCCCGGGCGCGACGCCGCCCGGCATGTAGGTTTCTTTGTACCCCGGCTGGCTCAGAAATGCTTTACCGATCCAGTACCGCGCGCCGCGTTCCGGCAACGGGAACCCATTCTCGGCATAGTAAATAGCGGGTGCCAGCAGCTTGTCAAACGGCATCGTCCCAAACCGCGTTCGCAGCGCATCCCATCCCGCCACGCAGCCCGGCACGGTGATGGTGTGCACGCCGTGGGGGTCGAGCTTGTCGATGTTGTGCGCCTTCAGATACTCGATGGTCAGGCCCTTTGGAGTCCAACCGCTCGAATTGAGCCCATACACTTTTCCGGTCTTGGCCTCATAAACGATCGCAAACAGGTCGCCGCCCATTCCGTTGACGTACGGCATAGTCAGCCCGACCACCGCGTTGGCGGCGATCGCGGCATCCACGGCGTTGCCGCCCGCTTCGAGAATCCTCGCCCCGGCCTGCGAAGCCAGGAACTGCGGCGTCGCGACAATGCCTCCATTCGAGACAATCATCGACCGGCCCTGGTCGGGGCTGGAGGCGAACGGCTGAGCGTCAGACATGATTGGCAGGGCGAGAAGAGAACACACAATGGCGATCTTCATGAATGAACTAAATTATAAGGCGAAACCAACGAGCGTCGGGGTTCACTTCGGATCCGGCTTGGGGTCCGCCGGCAGCGTGAACGTAACTTTGACCTCGCCGAGAACTGGGATAGGCGTGCCATTCTCAATGTCTGGCACACGGTTCTCGATGTATGGTTTGTAGCGATACTGGAGAACCGCCTCGCGAGCCGCGTTCACCAGCGGGGGCTCGCCCCAGAGCAAGTCAGCTTTTCGAACGGAACCGTCTTTGTCAACATGCAGAATGAAGACGACACTGCCTTGCACATGGGCTTCTTTAGCTTCCGGCGGGTACACTGGATCGACCTTTTTGATCAGACGCTTCTCCATCCAGTCCGCGTATTCATAGACCGTGCCCTCTGCCGCATAGCCCGGCGGTGGAGGGGGAGGCGGCATGCGGGCATCGTCGATAGCCTTGCTCCAGCGAGGATTGGCCGGATCTATCGCCACGGCCCGTTCCATGAACTGCTGGCCCACAATGATGAGAGCATTGTTGTCAAAACCGGGAATGAACGCGAGGCGCGCTAATCGGAAACCCACGCCGGAGAGCAACTCGGGATCCGTAGAAGTGGCAAGCTCTTGCCGGAGACTCTCGGTCACTTCAAAGGAGAGGTTCCCGTAGAGTCTTGTTTTCCCGTCACTCGATGGAACACCGGGAGACTGTTCCGCCATCGCATAGGTGCCAATGACCTGGTTTCTATAGCGCTGGTTCTCCGGTTCGAGCCGGCTCGCCTTCCTAAAGAGATCGATCGCCCGCCCTCCTTCAAACCCCCGGAAAAACAATCCCGCGTGGAACAGCACCGGAGCGGACTCAGAAAACTTGGACAGCTGATTCTCCCAAAGACTCTCTACTTCCCGGTAAAGCGGATCGTTGTAAGGCGGATCGTTGGCATTTGAAACCTGGCGGAGACCGGACCAGTTGTCCAGGACCGGCGATTCCGGATGGTTAGTCACAAACCACACTAGCTGCGCGTCGTACTTCGCACCGGCCACCGGATCATGCGGTACGGAAAGAGCGCTGTAGGCGGTCAGCAGCTCGGCATGGACCCGCTCGTTGCCGGGATCGCGCGCAACTTGTGCTTCCAGTTCGGCAGCCCGTTCGGGCGAGATAATGGCCGGCGCGTGTGGCGGTCGCTCTGGACTAGGTTGACCCGCTACCTGCCCCGCCGTTAGGCAACCAAGCGCCGAAACAGCAGCCGCCAACGCGATGCGAAGAAGTCGCGTACCCATCGTTCACCGCCCGGAATTGCGATCAAGATCCGTTCTTAACGCAACTCCATTAGCAGCGACTCTATCACGCTTGCAGCCTGTTGCGGGCCTAGGCGTTTTCGTGCGTGCAGCGTCCTCCTAAGATGCTGTCTTGCGCTGCGGACAGCTGCGGCATGGACCTACTTTTTAGCCGCTAGCGCCGCAGCGATAAAGGCCCGGCCTTCCCGGGTCAGGTGCGGCTCCACGCCGATCATGCGTTCCAGCAACATCAGCTGGCCGCGGTGATGCATTTCATGCTCCTTGACGCCTAGCAGCATCTCGAAACGCGTCTTCGACGGCGGGACCGCGTCAGGCCGAAATACCACACGTTCGCCCAGAAACTCCTCGGAGAGCCCCTCCATCCAGCTCGCGAAGGTGTTCCCGCTATCCTGCAGCATCGCGATGATCTCCGCCTTTGTACGGGGCTTCTCTTCTTCGGCGTTCAGCGCTTCGCGAAAGCCCACGAAGTCGAAACCTTCCAGCGACGCACGTCGTTCCACCCTCTGTATCTGATCCTGAAACTTGTAGCTTTGGGCAATATGGACCAGCGTTTGCGCCACCGTCCGCGTGTCGGGCGTCGCTCGAAATCCGTAGTGCTCCTCGGGGATGTCGTTCGCGATAACTAACGTGTTCTTGCGAACCGTGCGGAAACTCGCCGCCAGTTCCTCTGCGCCGTAATAGGTCATGCTGAGAGTCTACGCTAAGTGATGCGACGGCACCCGGTCTCAGCCGCGCGCACGAAATCAGTTCGCCGGCGTTTTTCTTCCCGGCACAACGTCGATCTGCAAAGCCGGATCCGTCGCCGGTACGTGCGTCGTCGGTACGCCAAGCTCCTTGCGCACAATGTTGCAGCCTTGCGCAATCGCACTGGCCTTGTAGAAGGCAATGTCGCGGTTGCACCCCTGGCGCCCAAAGCCGCAGTCGCTGGATACGATCAGCTTCTCGGCCGGAATGTACTTCAGCGCCTTTCGAATCTCGCCCGCCACCTCTTCCGGACGGTCGGCTTGCAGCGTCCGATGACTCACGGCCCCAATGCAGATCTTCTTCTTCAGGTCGTTCTTGAACGGCTCGAATAGTTCCAGGTCTTTCTGATTGCGGTCCTTCATCTCCAGCGTCCACACATCGCCGCGGCAGCGCTCGAGATAGATCTCGATGGAGTTGGCATAGCTGGTGTCTTCCATCACGCGTTGCATGTTCGGGTTGCCCCAACAGGTGTGAATCCAAAGTTCCACGTCGTCGAGGCCTTGCACCTCGCGATTGAAGGCGTCAATCATGAACTTCACTTCCGCATGGTCCTTGCCATAGGTGTTCGCCATGAAGTGGAACGTGGGTTCTTCAATCTGAATGCAGCGGCAGCCGGCATCGCGCAGCGCCAGCAGTTCTTTATTCATCGCCTCGGCCATGTCCCAAATGATCTGGCGTTTGTCGTTGTATTTCGGGGTGTGTATGTCGAGAAACAGCGCCATCACTTGCGAACAACACGTGCCGAACTTCACCGGCTTCGTCGTGCGGCCTTGCGCCAGCCTCCACAACTTCGGGTAGTCCAGCGGGCGGTGTTCGATTTTGTCAACCACGTGCGGCCAGCGCCAGCCGGTATAGATTTCGTTCAGCAGCGTTCCGGGCGGATAGTGCAGCCACGGCGCGGTGGTCTCCTCCGGCTGCAGGTAGTCACCCTCGAAACCGGCCCAGCGCTGCAGCGGGTAGTGATGCCAGGCGCGCCCAGCTAGATCCTCATCCACATGCAGGTCGCCGTGCGTCAGGATGTCGAGCCCTGCGCGCTCCTGATCGCTGATCAGCACCGCCATCGCATCCTGAAACTTCTCACGGAAGCGTATGTCGAGCATGCAGGTATCCAGCGGCTTCCCCCACATGCTGATGTCGTACCAACGCGGGCGCGGAAACGAGCCGGTGGTCGTACTGGGGAGAATCAAATTCGCGGTAGCAGTGTACATGCAATTCCTCCACGAGCATTGTACGCCTCGCCCGTTTGCCGGCTTTCATCCACAAAGTGGAGGTGGTTCGGAGACAGTGTCAAGCGCACGACCGCGAAGAGTCTTCTGAGGCGCGAATCGTGAGCTCGCGTTTTCACAGGGACTCTTCATGCTCCTCTGGGCTTTGCGTTCGCTCCGTGGCTCTGACGCGGAAAGCTACCGTCGCGGCTCCGAAAGAATCCGCGAAAGCTCCAGTAGCCGCGCGAGGCACGGTCAGGGCGTGCTCAGCCGGGCCCGGAAACCATGTGAAATGCTGGGCGTTTTAACTGAATATCGGCCTTGGAGTGCGCTCCCCTCACGGTCGCGGCTCGCAAAGGCATCCGATTGCCCACGCGCGCGGTTCTGTGCCGAACTTTTCACACAGACACTTACGCGCGCGGTTGCTTTGAAAATACGGGTCGGAGGACGCGGGGACGGACAGCTTTATCCACGCGCCACAGTGCTGTATTTCGCTTCGTCCACCACATCCTGGCTTGGGAACAGAGGAAGTCCGTCCCCTTGATGAAACGGCCGTGACTCGGGAAGGACTCGTGCTGACGTTTTCACATGGACTCTTCATGCTCCTCTAAGCTTTGCGTTCGCTCCGTTACCGTCGCGGCTCCGTCTGCTTTGAGCGCCATTGGAACTGGAGACACGTTGGGTGGAGTTGTTCGACGCTTTCATTTATTCGAGGTGTTTCTGCATCGTTTGGAAGGGACTAGGCGGCCTTTTTGGGTTCGCCGGCGAGGATCGCGACGACTTTCTTCTCGACGATCCCGTCACCCGTGTTGAATTGAGCCATCTTTTTGGCATTTCCGAGGCGCACTTTACTGAGGAGAAGTTCGCTCGAAATAACGAAGCCAAACCGGGCCGGATCGAACGGGACGTTCTGCTGCATGTGCGCGGCAGCAATCGCCTTTAGCTCCTCGATGGCCTGTTTCTCCTGGTCCACTCGAATTTGTTGGGCATGGCGGAATTCCTCTAGGGTCTTCGAGAACGAGCGCTGAAAGCGCTGATCGTAGAGCGAAGCCAGGCCCATGGGGTTACCGGTCTTCATGAGGCAGCCTTCCATGGTCGCGGACAGGATGGCAACGTCCATGTAGATTTTGAGCTCGGCGGTGCGGAGCAGCTCGAGCCGGAACTGGATGTCGGCGACACGCTGCGCGAGGTGCAGCTCGAGGTCGCCTACGGGGTGAAGATCCTTGACGATGCCTTCGATGAAGCTCTGATAGCGTTCGAATTGTTCCCCGCTGAGGTGCTTGGCCAGATCCCCGACGAAGAGTCCGTGCTTGACGGCGTTCTTGGAGGAGGCGGTGCGGCCGGCGTCCGTACGTGGGCCGGTTGACTTCTGAGCGTTCTCACGATTGGCTCGCGTTTTCGCATCTACTTCGGGATGGCCATTTGGGCCGGAGCCGTTTCCTTTCTCCGCGCCGCTGTCGGCGGGTGAGGCTGGTTGCCCAGCGTCTGATAATGACTGCTTGGATTCCGGCTTGGCAGGGTCTGGTTTAACCGTGATATCGCCCGTGATGTCAGGGCGGTCTTGGGGTACGTCAATCATAATTCTCTCCCTAATCGTGGCGGAGTTTCCGCCCGCACAAAAAGTAACACTGGCAGTGGTTCCAACAGGAAGATGCGCGAAAGTGCTTTGGGGAAAGACGTTGGGACGAAAGAGGTTAGGGGAAAAAACAAAAACTCGAACGCTTGTGACTGGGTTTTGGCTAGACATGAAGTAGCCGGGGAGCGGTGGTGGACGAAGCCTGGAGACTTGCCCAGCCGGGACGACGGGTAAATTCCCGAGTTCAGATTTCGAAATCTCACGGGGCTAGATTGTGCGTCTAATCTCGCTGGAGGTATTCCATGTTTGATCGGTGGAAAAAGATCGTCATCGGTGTCAGCTGCTGGGCGCTCTTCAGCGCGCCGGCGCTGGTACGAGGGCGTAGTCTGGACCATGTCGATGCGCACTTCATAAAAATGGCCGCTAAGGCAAGCTTGGAGGAAGCGCACCTAGGCGACTTGGCTGAACACCAAGCGTCGCGGCCGGGGGTCAAGAGCTTCGGAGAAGAGCTATCGAACGACCACGGCACGGCATACAGCGAAGTCAGCGCATTGGCGCGCAAGATCGGCGAGAAGATACCGGCAGCGCTCGGGGACGACAAGGAGATCGACCAGCTGATGCAACTGGATGGCACTCAGTTCGATAGCGCATTTCTGCGCGAGGAAATTCAGGCCAACAAGTCCGTCCTCGCGGCCTTTAAGTATGAAGCTGAGCACGGAGAAAACGCCGAGGTCAAGGAATGGGCGAAAGGGATGATCCCCACGCTGGAAGGACATTTGCAAACGGCCGAACGCCTCGCGTCGGAAGAAAAGACAGGCAACTGAAGGTACGGCTGCAGGCGGATTGCTGAAGCCAGAGGCTGATCATGCGCAACGCCAGTGAACTCGCGTTGCCCGGATGGGCGCAGGCGAGGACTCGGCTGTCGAGGCTTTGGCATATGATGAGGAAACCGATGAACATTTCACGCCGAAACTTCCTCACTTCCTCCGCCGCTGTTGCCGGGGGCAGCCTGCTCGCCAGAGCCGCCAAGCCTCAGCACTCTTTGAAAGTGATTGGACTGCAGCTTTATACCGTACGGGACATCATTCTCAATAACCCGCCGAAGGTTCTGACCGAGATCAGCGACATCGGCTACCGAGAGGCTGAAGTCACCTCCGACAACATGGAGAAGATCTGGGATGCGCTGATTGCCACCAAGCTCAAACCGGTGAGCCTGCACGTGTCGCCGGAGGTGTTTAAGGGCGACATCTCGCACATCGATACGGTCTTCGCGGGCGCCAAGATGAAGGGCTTCAGTTACGTCGTGTATCCTTATTTGCCACCCGAAGATCGGAACGGACTGGAGGGCATTAAGCGACTGGCGGACAACCTGAACAAGGCTGGAAAAGCCGCCCAGACCAACGACATCAAACTTTGCTACCACAACCACGCTTTCGAATTCGAGCCGATGGGGGGTACGACGCCGCTGGAAACCCTGATGAAGGAGACCGATCCGAAGCAGGTGGGGCTTGAGATGGACATCTTTTGGGTGGTCACGGGCGGTCAGGACCCCAAAGCATTGCTCAAGAAGTACGCAGGCCGAGTCCAACTGCTTCACTTGAAGGACAGGGCTATGCCAGCAGCACCGCACTACAACGAAGATGTTCCGCGTAGCGACTTTAAAGAAGTGGGCCACGGCGCGATCGATATTCCCGGTGTGCTTGCGGTGGCGTCGGAGGTTGGGGTGAAGCATTACTTTGTGGAACAGGATGCGACTCCCGGGGATCCCGTCGCCAGCCTCAAGCAGAGCTACGAGTACCTCAGCACGTTGAAGTTCTAGGGCGGTTCAAGGGAGCGAAGGGGGATAATCAGCGGCAAGCCGGATGATGAACGTTGTCGCGTTGAATATCGGCCCCTTGGAGTGCGCTCCCTCACGGTCGCGGCTCGCAACGTAAGCTTCGCGGAAGAGTGAGGAGCTGTCGTTTGCAAGCGGGCTATTGGAGTGCGCTCCCTCGCTCCGGGGCGGAGAGTTACGGTTGCGGCTCGCAACGCGTGCGGTTTCTGTGCCGGGAGTTTTCACACAGACTCTCACGCGCGCGCTTGCGCTGCAAACAGCTGTGGTTGATCTACGAATACCTCAGCACGTTGAAGTTCTAGGGTAGTTCAAGGGTTCGCTCCTCCGACAATCACGCTCCAATGGTCGGCTTCTAGGGGTCTGGGGACAGGCTCGCTATGTCCACGCGGCGACGGGGCTCGGTAACGAGATACGGGGATGCGTGCGCGCCTTGGGACACAGGCGCCTGTCCCCGGTCGGCGTTTGAGAGGCTCCGTCACCGTCGCGCGTCGGTAGGCTTCGCGCGGAGAGCTACGGTCGCGGGTGGCAATCGCTCTTCATAATTGCGGGTGAGCACTCCGGCGCTCATGCCGAGGTCTGTGCTGAGGTTTTCACGGATCCACGACTCGTCGAACCAAACCATCGGCGGCCAATACACCACCCTATTTCACCCGCTTCTGTATCGCCAGTTGGATCTTCACGTGTTCTCCCGGCGCAATGCTGACAGATTGCGCCGCAGCGAGGTAAGGCCGCATCACCTCCGCATTGGTGTATTCCAAATCCGTGCCATCGTCAATCGCAATCGCCCGGTACTTGCCGGGCGGGACCTGCTTCAATTCGAAACTTCCGTCCGTGTCACTCTGATCGCGGGGAGTGAAGGCGCCGGCAGACCGGCTATCTTCCGGCAACAGCAGCACCATCGCGCCCGCCACCGGCTTATCGTCTTCCAGAGCAACTCCCGTCACCTCGGCTTGCCTGCCGCTCCCAAGGACGATGGTCAACTCGACCGCTCCCGAACCCGTCAATTCCACCATCCGTCCGCTCACCTTCGCGCCGGTTGCCGATACCGACTGCACACTCATATCCGGCTGGCCGGCGATCAAGACTTCGTATTTTCCGGGTCTCGCCACCACACCGGGAAACGCAACTGTGCCGTCCGTCGCAACCGGGGCGCTCCCCAGAACGAGGTTCGGCCCAGCCCGCAATTGAACGAACAGCAGCTGCCCCTCGGGCAGAGGGCGGTCGGTAACGATCTTCGCGGAAATAGAACCAATCGCGGCCGGATGCGGTTCAAACGTGCCGTCGCCGGTGACGTCGATGGTCTGCATGCCGGCGTCCAGCTGCTTTCCATCCTTGGGGTCGAAGTGATGAAGTTCCACTTCATAGTGTCCGGGTGCGAAGCCGCCGATGAACAGGCCGGTGCCGTCGCCGTATTGCATCGTGTTGACGTACATCCGCATGCCACCGGGCCCCTCGTGGAACAGCTGAATGCTCCTTTGGCGGCCCGCCTCGTCGGGTGGCTGCTGAACCCGCAGGTGCACGGCCGGCACCGGGCGCAGCGTAACGTTCGCGGTGACACTGGTACCCGCGGTGAGCGTCACCGGCGTCGCTGTCGCAAAGTCGCTCGCGCCGTCGTAGTAAGTCAACGGATACGCCACATCAAACGGCGAGCGTTCCGTTTCCGGCTCCGCCTCCGGCTGTCCGGGTTGGGGGACCCGCAGGATGCGCCGCTGTTGCCCTTGCGCGTACCAGGGCTGTCCCGTCACGGCCAGGAAATAGGTGCCGGGCCCAAGACTCGAAAAGTGATAGCGGCCTTTATCATTCGTTTGGGCCGAGTTGATGAAGTGACTGCCGGTAACGCCCATCGAAACGCCGCGGATGAACAACCAGACTTGCGCGCCGGTCACAGGCTCGTTGTCTTCATCCGCCACGTTCCCAGAAATCATCCCGGCCGGCTGCAATCGAAACACGATATGTTCGGCATCCAGTTTTGGGCCAACCACGACCGCGGTCGAGAACGCGTCGTGCTGATCCAGTGCTTGATGGATGAAGCCGCGCCGCTTGGCGTTCAACGCGTATTTGCCTGCGGGCAGGTTCGTGAACGAGAAGCGGCCGCCCGCGTCGCTGCGGACCATCACCTGGTCAGTACGGTCGGCATTGGACGCCAGCGACACGCTCACATCCGGCAGCGCTTCGCCCGACACCGCGCTCACCACGGTACCTGCAACCGTGTAGCCGGTCGCATTCGTTCGCGGAGCGGCAGGCGGCGCCGCAGCAGGCTGCTGTGCCAGGCAAACTAAGCCCAGCAGCGCGGGTGACAGGCGCCACAGCTTCACGGCGTGCTCCGCTGCTTGCTCAGGTCGATCAGCTCCAGCGTCACGCTGGCCGAGCCACTCGGCACCAGTGTCACCGGCTGACTCTTACTGGCAAACTCCCGCAGCGCTTCCGGATTTGCATATTCGAGATTCTCCAAGGCATCGAAGGCGTAGACGCGGTAGTCGCCGGGCGCCAGTCCGCTCAGCGTCAACTGATTGCCGCCGCTCCAGATTCGCGGAAACTCGGTTTCAGAGGGATGCGCCGTGGGAATCGCCAGCACCGCGCCACCCGCTGCGGGCTGGCCCTCCTGCATGACATTCACCGTGAGTGTCGCGCTATCGTCTCGTAGCGTGATCTGGATCGGCGCCACTGCGCCACCGGCCGTAATCGTCAGTGGCTGATCGAGCAGGTCCAAACTCCCCGACCGTATCGATTCGATGTAATACGGTTGAAAGGCCTGCACCGACACGCGGTACGTACCGGGAAATGCGTTCTTAATCGCCACCGGCTCGTTCGGACCCAGGCCATTCGGATTCACTTGCGCGTAGTTCATTCGGTAATTTGCGGTGCGTACCGGGCTGAGTCCAATACCTCCCAGCGGGAACCTCGGTGGGTTGTTAGGCTGCGGGCCACCGCCTTGAACGGCCACGCCAAGATTCGGATTCCCCGCCCCTTCATCCTTGGTTTTGACGACCTGGATCTGGACCGGAATCGATTGCGGCTGCTGCAGCAGAATCTGCACGTTATTCACGTCGGCTTGGCTGATGCTGACCAGTTCTTCGCCGAAGAGGGGTTGATTCTGGTCCGGAGACAGCGCTGTAAACGTGTATTGGCCGGGCGTCAAGCCGGACAATCGAAAGCGGCCGTCCTTGACTACGCCCACTCCTCCGACGACTTCTTCGCCGCGGAAAGCCATCACGGAAAGGAATCTCCCCTGCGTCGCCACTTGTCCCGAAACGCGATAACCCCGTGCTCGCGCCAGCGTGAAGTCCGCTTGCGCCTGTTGGCCGCCAACCACGTGCAAAACCGCTGCCTGCTCTTGCGTCGGAGCCCCCGGGTAATAACACCCGGCATACACTTCGTCGTAGCTTTGCCCGGGCATGCGAGCGGCAGCTTCGGTGAAGGGGTTCACCTTAACGTAGTAATCGCCCGGAATCAAACTCGAGATGCTGTATTCGCCGCTGTCATCCGTCTGTATGCCGGCCCGTTGCTGCCATGTTCGGCGGCCGTTCTCAATCGCTCCGACAATCACCTCCACCTGCGCAGCTTCCAGCGGTTCACCGCTCTCATCCATGACATGGCCGGTAATCGTCGCTGCCGGCGTCAGCTTCACCGTGATGTCGCCGGTGCTCTCTGTCACGAGAACCACCTTAGGTCTGAAGAACCCACGCGACATCTCCTGATCGCTGAAGTAACCAGGCTTCCGCGCCGTCACCTGCCACTGACCTTCCGGAACGTTATCCATCTCGAAGTGCCCGTCCGGTCCAGTGAAAACCGAAAGAGCCTGGCCCGCGTAGATGTCTACCTTGGCTTTGGACACACCTTCGCCGGTTACCGCGTTCACGACCATGCCTGTGAGAGGCACTTTCTTCTGGGGAGGGGCGTTCGGCCCTCCGGCTTGGGGTACCGAGTTGAGAATCTGTCCGTATGTGGCGGCCGTACCGCAGACCAGCCAGACGAGGCCGCATGCGCGCCGCCGTGACCAGGACAAATGTCGCATCTGTTTCATTAGAACCCGGGAGGGGTGAACTCGGTTTCAGAAAACCACCTCAAGATGAAGTCCGTCCCCTTGATGAGACGGTTGTGACGCCGGAAGGACTTCGACACCCGCTTTCATCAGTTTTCATCATTGCGCTCGCCTGCTTCGGGGCGGAGAGCGACGCGCGCGGTTGCTCTGAAAAACAGAGGTCGGAGGACGCGGGGACGGACAGCTCTGTCCACGCGCTACAGAGCTGTACGCCGCTTCGTCTGCCACATCATGGCTTGGGACAGAGAAGTCCGTCCCCTTGATGACACGGTTGTGACGCCGGAAGGACTTCGACACACGCTGTGCCGGGGATTTTCGTGAACGCTCGTCAGCTTGCGGATTTCGGCTTTTGCAGCAATGACGCTGACTCCTCGTCTAGGAACAGCGTTGCCCCGGCGTGGGTCCTGAGGATCGAGGCTGGAACCAGCGCCGTAATGGGACCCGTCAACGAGTTGCGGACGGCTTCGGCCTTGCGCCGGTCGGGCACTACGCAGACGATCTGGCTCGCTGCCAGTATCTGCCGGACAGACATCGAAATAGCACGCACCGGCACGTTCGCAATGGTCGCGAACCAGCCTTCGCCCACCTGCTGGCGGCGGCAGGCGTCATCGAGCGACACGATGATGTAGGGCTCGGTCGTCTCAAAGTCGGCCGGAGGATCATTGAAGGCCAGATGCCCGTTTTCGCCGATCCCCACCAGCGCCAGGTCAACCCGCGCTGTCTGGATGCGACGACCGGCTTCGGCGGTCACTTCACAGGGATCGCGTGTGCCGTCGAGCAAGTAGTAGTTACTAATACCCGAAGGAATGATGATGCGTTCCCTTATGTATTTGGCAAAGCTGGCCCGGTGCGTATTCGGCAAGCCGATGTACTCATCCAGGTGGAACAGCTCCACTTGCGGCCAGTCCACGGACTTGTCACTGGTGAGCGCGGCCAGAAACTCGAGCTGCGATGCGCCCGTGGCCGCAACCAGCCTCGCCGTGCCGGCCGTGGCGATGGCTTCCTTCAGGATGCGTGCCGCTTCGCGTGCGGCCGCTTCGGCCAGGCGCTGCTTGTCGGGGAAGATGCGGGGTTGGTCCATGGCCGTCGTCCCAGATTGTATCCTCGACAGCCTCCTCGCTGGAAATGATACTTTGGAGCGCATGAAGAAGCGCTCAACCCGTCTGCGCTCGGCCCTGGTTCGCACCGCTGTACCGGCCGGCCTCTTTTGCTTGCTCGGTCAAGCCGGCCATGCCGCGGACGGCCTCGCTGCCATTCCCCGCTTCCCGCTTCCTTCCAGTCCCATCGCCATCGTGCGCAACACAGAAGTAGCCAAGCCCTTCTCGGTGGCGGGCGAACGCGGAGCCTTCTTCGGCTTTCAGAACGGCGAGTGCGAAGCGTGGATCTTTCCTTTGAAAGTTCTCTACGGCCTTCACATGACGGCGGAGCTTGACGGCTATCCCGTGCCCATCGACGTCAACTCCCAACAGGGCAGCATCGAGGTGAACCCGTGGCGCACCACCATCACCTACTCGCACGCGGCCTTCACCCTGAAGCAGCACATGATTTCGATTCGCGGCCAGAACGACGTGCCGGGGACCGGGCCGGTTATCCTGTTCGAGATATCGTCCATCCGGCCCATGCAACTGACTGTCCGATTTACGCCGTCGGTGGAACGCATGTGGCCTGCTCCGAACTTCGGACGGCCCAATGCCGAATGGGTGGAGAAGGGCGACAGCAGCTATTACGTGCTGCACACCGACAACGATAAGGTTTCTGCCGCCATCGCTCTCCCGCGCGCTAAGGCCGGTATTCTCGCGCCTTATCAGGAGCGCCCCAAGACCTACCCGGTCGAGTTCCGCCTGCGCTTCGATCCCGCCAAAGACAGCGATCTCTTCTTTCCGTTGCTGATGGCCGCCGGCAGCGGTAGCCAGGCGCTGGGAGCACAGCTCAGTTCTCTCAATGCGGCCGTGCCCACGGCCTATCGCGAAACGCAGCGTCATTATGAAGAGCTGCTGGCAAGATCGCTGCGCGTCGAGTCGCCGGATGCGGCCTTTAATCAGGCATTGCAATGGGCCATCGTCTCCATCGACCAGTCTCAGGTCCGGCATAACGACGAGGTCGGCATGGTCGCCGGCTACTATTCTGCCGGTGACTCTGCGCGGCCCGGCTTCGGCTGGTTCTTCGGACGCGACACGCTGTGGACGCTCTACGCGGTGAATGCTTACGGGGATGCTGCGTTGAGCAGGCGCGCCCTCGATTTTCTGCTGCACCGCCAGCGGGCCGACGGGAAGATCATGCACGAGTATTCACAGACTGCTGAGCTTGTGCCGTGGAACGACCTGCCGTATTTCTACGCTTCAGCCGACTCCACGCCCTTGCTGTTGATGCTGATGGAAGACTACGTGTCAACCAGCGGCGATGTGGCCTATCTCAAGCAGCACTGGGAAGGCCTGAAGCTAGCCTATGCATTCATCCGCGCCCATGATTCGGACGGCGACGGCATCTACGAAAACACCGAAGGCACCGGCTGGGTGGAATCCTGGCCCTCCGGCATGCCGCACCAGGAGATCTATCTCGCGGCTTTGGATCAACAAGGCACGGAAGCCATCAGCCGCCTGGCGCGCGTGATGAATGACACCCATCTGGCGGATAGCGCTGCCGAACACGCCGCCGTCATTCGCGGACAACTGACCAGCGAGTATCTCGATGCGGCCAAACATTTCTATGCCTTCAGCCGGAACTCGGATGGTTCGTTGGATAAGACGGAGACCCTCTATCCCGCGGTCGCGTGGTGGACCGGGCGCCTGGCCCTGCCGCACGCGCAGGACATGTTCTCGAGCTGGGCGTCGCATGACTTCTCCACCGATTGGGGCACTCGCGACGTCAGCGGCGAGGAGAAAATCTTCGACCCCATCAGCTACCATCAGGGCTCGGTTTGGCCCCTCTTCACCGGCTGGGCATCGCTGGCCGAGTTTCGCGCCGGCCGGCCATTGTCGGCCACGGCTCATCTCATGCAAAACCTGTTGCTGACCTACCAACAGGACTTGGGTGCTGTCACCGAGCTGTTGTCCGGAGCCTACTTCCAACCCATGGGACGCAGTAGCTCACATCAGCTGTGGTCGTCGGCAATGGTGCTCAGCCCTGCTCTTCGCGGATTGTTGGGTCTTGACTTCGACGCTCTGAATCACACCTTACGCCTCTCGCCCCACTTGCCTGCCTCGTGGGATCGTGTCCGTCTCCACCAAGTGCCGCTCGGCGACCTGCGGCTGGAAGTCGACATGGTGCGCGAGAAGGGTGAACTGGTGGTTCGGGCCACGAGTTCGGCGTCTGCGGCGTTCTGCCTGGTAGCGCAGACCGCGCCTTTCGAGGATTGCAAACATTCGCCGAGAACCACTGAAGAACTGCGGCTGCCATTGCCGGCGGTTGAGGTCGAGCCCAACTACGCGTTGCCGGTGCCGGGTGCGCGTACGGAACAGCTGAAGGTGCTGGATGAGCAGCATGGCCCCAACCGGCTGACCCTACAGTTGGAAGCGATTGGCGGAACAACTCAGACGTTCAAACTCCGGCGAAACGCGCCGGCGTCGATCCGGGCCACCGGCGCTACCGTCGGCGAGAACCAGATGACCGTTCCCTTCCCGGCAGGCGCCGGGTACCAGCGGAAGACGGTGGAGTTGGAGTGGTAGCGCGTTGGAATGACGCACCGGATATTGTGAACACTTCGGCAAATCGGCGAGGCGCCGATTGCGGGTCGGGGACCCACCCTACGAGACCGCGGCGGTGATGGCGAACCTTGGCGCTTTGCGGATCTTCGTCGCTTGTTCAAAGGCGTAGGCCAGCTTCAGCAGCGTTGGCTCGGTCCACGCTGTGCCGAAGAACGACAGGCCGACCGGCAGTCCATGTACGAAGCCGGCCGGGACGGTGATGTGCGGATAGCCGGCCACGGCTGCCGGCGATGAGCAGCCCCCGGTGTCCTGGTCGCCGTTGATCCAGTCGATTAAGCAGGCCGGACCGTTTGTGAGCGCAATGATCGCGTCGAGTTTGTTGTTGGTGATCACTGCGTCGATACCTTCTTCGCGGGAAGTCTTGCGGCACTTCTCGAGCGCATCGAGATATGCCTTATCGGTGAGCGGGCCGCGCTTGTCCGATTGCTCAAGGATCTCCTGGCCGAAGTAGGGCATCTCCGCCGCGGGGTGCGCTGAGTTGAAGGCGATTAAGTCGGTAAGGGTTTTGACCTTGACGGACGAAGCAAGGCCGGCCAGGTACTTGTTTAAGCCAAACTTGAACTCGTATTGAAGCACGTCGTTCTCGGCGTCGCCGTACTTCCAATTCGTAGCGGCATCGGCCGGATCGACGATCTCCGCACCGAGCGACTTGAGCTGCGCAATCGAGTCTTCGATGATGTGGTCTGCGGCCGGACTGGCGCCGAAGAACTTGCGGGCGACGCCGAGCCGCGCGCCCTTGAGACCATTGGGGTCGAGGAACTTGCTATAGTCGGGCGGCACATGACCGGCGTTGGCGTTGGTGGCGGGATCGCGGGGGTCCGAACCGGCCAGCGCCGTAAGGAGAATCGCAGCGTCGCGAACGGTCCGCGCCATGGGACCGGCGGTGTCTTGTGTGAATGAGATGGGGATGATGCCGGAGCGGCCGATGAGGCCGACGGTGGGTTTGATCCCTACCAGGCAATTCACGGAAGCCGGGCTCACGATGGAGCCATCCGTTTCTGTGCCGATGCCGACGGCGGCGAAATTCGCAGCAATCGCCGAGCCGGTGCCGGAGCTGGAACCCGATGGGTTGCGATCGAGCGCGTACGGCATACGCGTCTGTCCGCCGCGTCCGCTCCAGCCACTGACCGAGTGAGTGGAACGGAAGTTGGCCCATTCGCTGAGGTTGCTTTTGCCGAGGATCACGGCACCGGCTGCGCGAAGACGGGCGGCGACATAGGAATCCTGCGACGCGATAGAGCCGCTGAGGGCCAATGATCCCGCCGTGGTCCACATCTGGTCGGACGTGTCGATGTTGTCTTTGATCAGGACGGGTACGCCGTGCAAGGGTGATCGCGGCCCTTTCGCCTTGCGCTCGCGGTCGAGGGCGGCTGCCACGGCTGGTGCCTCGGGATTGAGTTGAATGATGGCGTTGATCGTCTTGCCATCCAGTGAACGTATGCGTTCGAGGTAGGCCTGAGTAAGCGACTCGGAAGTGGCCTGGCCAGCCGAGAAGCTCTGGTGAATGGCGTCGAGCGTCAGCTCCTCAAGCGGCAGGTCAGCCGGGGAGGCGCCAAAGCTTGGCGGCTTAGCCTCTTGACCTCTAGCCGCCAATACCGGCATCAGTGAAGCGAGGGAAAGGAAGTGACGACGTTTCATCGAAGTTACCAGGATGCCTGAAACGGGGCCGGAATCCAACGGTTTTCACAGGGAGGTTTCTATGCTGGAAGGTATGACGAAACGAGTAAGCGCCATACTGATTTTGGCGGGCCTCTTGCCCGTCCTCAGCCAGGCTGCGGACCGAGAGGCTCTGAGCGTCGCGGCCGCAGCCAATTTGAACGATGTCTTCAAAGAGATGGCGGCCGCGTTTACCAAAGACACCGGCATCCCCGTCTCGTTGAGCTTCGGCGCAACCGCCCAGCTCACCCAGCAGATTGAGAATGCTGCCCCTTTTGACGTCTTTGCCGCCGCTGATCGCCAGCACATCGACCAGTTGCGCGAAAAGCAACTGATTGTGCCCGGCAGTGATCGGGTGTACGCGCGGGGCAGCATCGTTCTGTGGTGTCCGGCCACTCAGGCCACCGTGAAGAGCATCCAGGACCTGACTCAGCCGGCAGTTCGATTCATCGCCGTCGCGAAGCCGGAAACTGCGCCGTACGGGGAGGCGACGGTCGAGGCATTGCGAGCGCTCCATCTCTGGGATGCGCTTCAGCCGAAGGTGGTCTATGCGGAGAACATTACGGCCGCGAAACAGTATGCGGCCACCGGGAACGCCGACTGCGGATTTGTGGCGAAATCGCTGCTTCTCCACGAACCCAATCAGGGCATCCCCGTCGACGAGAAGCTCTACCGCCCGATTGACCAGGCGCTGGCGGTTCTGAAGTCAGCCAAAGATCCCAGCGCCGCAGGCCGCTTCGCAGCCTTCGTCACCGGCCCGAAAGGCTCCGCGATCTTTGTGAAGTTTGGGTATAGTCTGCCGAAGTAAGGGAAGGGGGAATGGTGGGCTCTAGATGACTCGAACATCCGACCTCTTCCGTGTCAAGGAAGCGCTCTAACCAACTGAGCTAAGAGCCCAAAGTGCAAATACCCCTTGAGTTTAACATGGCGACTCATGCCTAAAGAGGATCGCGGAAAAGGCCGCAGACCGAAGCTCGAGGGGGGTCCCGAGTCCGCTTGCTTAGGAGTCTGTGCGAAAACCCGGCAACCGGGCTTCATGGTCAGGGCTTGGCGGCGGGCGGGTCAGAAAGCAGCTGAAATGCCCGAAGTTTTGATAAGAATATGGACGTCCGCTCCCTGACGGTCACGGCTCCAAGGGGGTCCGCTTGCTCACGCGCGCGGTTCTGTGCTCGGCTTTCTACAAAGCCAGTTACGCTTGCCCCGAGATGTAGCTTTGGAGGTGGCCGATGGTTTGCTCGTGGGAGGTAATGGTCCACTTGACCAAATCTCCAATCGAGACCACACCGAGGGCGACCCCATTGGCATCCACAACCGGCAAGTGGCGCACTCGATGGTCAGTCATCATGCGCATCGCTTCGTCGACCGTGCAGTTGAGGCTCACCGTGAGCGGCGGCGAGACCATGATCTCTTTGACGTGCGTTTCTTTGGACAAGCGTCCTTTGAGAATCACGTTCCGGGCGTATTCGCGTTCAGAAAGCACGCCCACGAGTTTGCCGTGTTCTATGACCAGCAGCGCGCCGATCTCCTTGTCGGACATCATCTCGATGGCTTCGTAGACGGTGGCATCAGGAGAGATCGACCAGATTTGCCGGTCTTTCTGTTTGAGGATTGCGGAGACTAAATCGAGCACTTTCATCGGGGTTCCCCCTTTATCCGAAGCGTCTGCCAATGGAGGGCGACACGGCCTCTGACGGGCCTTCGATCGACACCCTCCATCAGAGCCGAAGTATACGCCCGATGCGGGAGGTATTCAATAGCGAAAACCAGCCACGTCAGACCGCACTCGTTGGGAGCGCTTGCAGCGTGTTGGGCCAAACTACTTGGTCTGCCAGGGATCGTAGCTGCCAACGTGCCACAGATGACCCTCGGGATCGCGGCAGGAGAAGCCACGCCCGCCATACCCCATATCGGCGATGTCCATGACCATCTCGGCGCCGGCGGCCTTGGCGCGGGAGTAAATTGCGTCGGGATCCGACGATATGAGATTGGTGCTTTGCGTGTTGGCCCCGCCGATTTCATCGGGCTGTTTCATCAGCTTGCCATGGGCGGAGTCGACCACCGATCCCAGCATGATCATGCCATTGCCGAAGGTGAGCTGGGCGTGTGCGATGGTTCCATCGGGATTCGCGTAGACGGCCTGTTTCTCAAAACCGAGAGCTTGGCACAGCCACTCGATGGCCTCGGGGGCTTTCCGGTACCGCATGCCCGGAATGATGGTGGAGGTACAGTTCTTTGCAAGTTCGGACATGCCCACAGTATGCAGGAAGCACGACGGAAGAGTATTGGAAAAATGGGAAGCGCCGGAGCAGGGAGGGTCAAGCTTCCAGCGGAACGTGGTTCGCCCATCGGGACTGGTGGGCGACGTAGGTGGTGGGGTTGATGCCAGAGAAGGCGCGGAAATCATTGACGAAATGTGATTGATCCCAATAGCCGCAGGACAAGGCGAGGTCCACCCACCGGATATTGCGGCCGCGGCGCATCTGACGGACAGCGTGCTGGAAGCGGCGGATGCGGCAATAGAGCTTCGGCGTGGCGCCCACTTGTTCGCGGAAGATTTGCGAAAAGCGTCGGCGGCTGAGACCGAGTTGGCGGGTCACATCCTCGACAATACCGGCCTGCTGGGATACCTGGAACTGAGCAACGGCGAAATCGACCGCGGGGTGACGAACGAGGCGGTGCCGGGCGTGCTCCAGCAGATTATTTTCCAGGATTCGAAACTTCGCTTCCGGACCCGGAGCATCTTGTAGCCGCTCACGGAGGCGGCCTGCGTCGGCGCCCCAGACCGCCTCGAGCGAGACGTGGGCATTACTGAATTCGTCGGCCGGCAGTGCGAAGAACGGGACGAAACCACCCGGCCGGAACTGGATCCCGATCATCTCAGACATATCGGCCGTATCGATGACTACGTATTCGGACTGCACGCCGACTATAAGCGACGGCGGCAGCAGTGAAACTACGCAGCCGTCAGGTTGTCGTGGATGGTTAATAACGGAATCCTGGGCAAGATTGATGATCAACTGAATGGACCCGTTTGGAAGGACGCGTTCACAGCGGTGAGGTACCTGGTAGCCCCTGGTGTACCAGAGCGCCTCAATGAAGGCCGAGAGCGGAGGGCCGGGAGGGCGCTGCAGGTAGAGCATGGGAGAACCCACTCCTTACGAGTAGCACGTTTGATCGAATCGCTATCAGATGACCCGCGCGATTACCGGAGCACGCCGGAGCAAGGCGACCGTACCCCAGCTCAGCGCCACTGTTCCTAGGAACACGAGGCATCCTTTGGCGATGGCGGGCAGCGCCACACTCAAGAGCGCATACTGTAGCCAGCTCACAAACGCGTAATGGATTAGATACATGCCATAGGCGTTGTCGCGAAGACTGTCAAAGAGCTTCGTGCGCGTTCGCGCGAACCGTGTGAACACCGCGATGGAAGCAAGGCAGGAGGCGGCGCAGGACAGCGAGAAGCCAACGTCTGCAGCCGACTCCCATGCGCGCGATCCCAGGTGGGTGGTACTGGCAATTATGACAAGGATGCTAACAATAGCGAAGGCAAACGACGAGAGGAGCACCCACAACAGCCAGCGACGCGCGAGGATGCCATCCGGTGCGAACGTGCCGCGGTTTACACCGAAGGCTCCAACGCCGGTGCCGATCAGGAAGTAAACCAGGTAGTGAAGGATGCGGCTGGTTTGGAAGCTGAAAGGGCCGAGCGCCCACCACGCGAGAGAATTGAAGGCCAGCTCCATGGGGATATACGCTGCCGCCGACAGCACAGTGAGGAGGGCAAGGAGCGCAAGGGGCCGTGAAGCCGACGCTGTCAATCGGCCCAGCCGATCGCCCCACTTGGGCACTATCAGAGTCAACAACACGGCGACACAATCAAATGCCAATAGAACCCAAATAAACCAAGCCGGGCCGGCGGGCCAGTTGCCGAGCGTCAGCCATACACCTACGAAGCCGCTGAAGCCTGAGCCGGCGCCGGTTTGCAGAAAGGCGGGGTAGTAGGCCAGCGGCGCAATGAAGGCCGCGGCAAAAACGAACGGCAGACCGAGCCGCAAGAAGCGATCCCGTAGAAACCTGCCGCTCCCCTTGCGCTCAAGACTGTTCCAGACAAACAGCCCGGATAAGAAGAACATCAGGGACATCATGAAGACATCGTTGAAGCCTACCAGCAGACTAAAGAGGTCCGACCGAGCGGTGTCAACCACCGGAAAGGCTTGCCACCAGCGTGGCTGAGCCAACAGCGATACCGGCGGCTGAGGAGCGAATGGGCAATACGCGAGCACTGCATGGTGCGCCAACACGAGCAGAGTGACAAAGGCGCGCAGATAGCCGATCGAGAGGTTGTAGCTGCCGACTTGTAGCGCCGGCGCTGTGGGCTCCACGCGTCGGGCCTGAGACGCCAGGCGATCTGTGTTCACCCGCTCCTCCAAGACCTAGTTTGTACCCGTGCGCGACATATCCGCCACAGATTCTAAGGAACTAGAGGACGCCAGCCAGCGTACTTGCCTGCGAGGTGTATAAATGACATCGCTGGGCCAATCATGAAGAACAGAGTCATTTTCGTTTTGCTCGTAGGCGTATCCTGCGTCACCGGCGCCTTCGGCCAGCAGGACAAGCTGCTGGACAATCTGACGAAGAACCGAACCCAACTGGTGCTCAAGGACGGAAAGTTTACAGGAACGGCAGCTCCAGTGTTACAGAAGGCGCTGTCGGAGTCGCAGTTCGTGCTGATTGGCGAAGAACATGGAACCGAGCAAGTGCCTGCCTTCGCCAGCGGCGTCTGCGACGTCCTCGGGCCATTGGGCTTTCATACCGTGGCCATTGAGGCTGGCCCTCGGGCGGTCGCGACCATTCAGCCGTTTATTAAAAGCACCAACAGCCGCGAACAACTTGCCCAGTTCGAAAAAAAGTTCCCAGACACGATCGCGTTCTTCAACCTGCAGCCGGAGCTGGCGCTTTTGTCGCATTGCGCGGCGGTGGCACAGGGCGGAGCGTTTCAGGTATGGGGCCTGGACCAGGAGTTCATGGGCTCATCAGGCTTGCTGCTCACCAGGATCCTAGAGACGCACCCAGGGAAGCAGGCTAACGCCGAGACTGAGCGGTTGCTGGCAAAGAATGAGGAAGCGCGGGCCAAAGCAGCCCAGAGCGGCAATCCGGGCGAGCTATTCATGATGAGCGCCACGGACAGCGAACTGGCCGGGCTGCGTGAGTTGCTGCAAAAGGAAGGGGACGATACCGCTCAATCGCTGCTCGCCGAACTGATGGAGAGCCGCGAGATCTACTACAAGAATGCAACCGATGGAGCCGAGTCCAACCGGCAGCGAGCGCTCCTGATGAAGAGGACGTTCGTTCGCAACTATCAGACCACCGCGAGAGCGGAAGGCGCAGTTCCAAAGATCCTGATGAAGTTCGGCGACTGGCACCTATACAAAGGCTTCAATCCGCTTCTGAACAATGACATCGGGAATATGATGGCCGAACTCGCCGATGGCATGGGTATGAAGTCACTGCATATTGCCATTCTTGCGGTTAAAGGAACGCGCTTGCGATTTGCGGGAATCGGACGCCCTTACCAAGCAGAACCCTTTCGCATGCTGGATGACAAAGACTACAAATTCTTACAGCCGATGGTCGATCAACTCGAACCGGCTGGATGGACCATGTTCGACTTGCGGGGCATCCGGAAGGCGGCCTTCTCGGGCTCTCTCGATCGAGACATGGAACGGTTGGTGCTGGGCTACGACCTGTTGATTCTGATCCCCGATTCGACGGCCTCGGCCCAGATCCGATAACGGCCGCTACGAGAAGTTGGGAATAAACTGCCGCGACAGCGCGTCGACCTTGGCAAGCAGCTGCTTCGTGGGCTTATGCTGCGGATTCCGATGGAGCTCCGTCTGAACGTGCAGCAGCAGTTTGGCGACCGCAGCCTTCAGATCGTTCCATTCGGCAGTGCCATGCGAGTACTCGGGGTTCTCCGACTCGAGGTGCGCAAGCAGAGCCGATTTGGCTGGGTCGTGCGAGTACTTCACGACAGCCTTCTTCAAGAGTTCACGCTCGTCGGCGGTGGGTTTAAAGACTAACATCTCGGTTGCCGTAAAGCATATCAGCAAAGGCGAGGATGATTGTCAGAATGCAGTCCGAGCGTGACACGCGCACACGCAGAACAGCAGTCTCGCCAAAGGCAAAGCGTCACCGCGCCCGAGGCGAGCGGGCCTCATAGACGGCATAGCCTTGACCGCCTGTTCGTTCCTTCAGTCGTTTCCATTTGTGCCGCAGCACCCGATTCCAATACATGAGAAGGCCGGTGATCGTGATGAGCGGTATCGACAGACCCAGTAAGGACCAAAGCGTCTTGATGCCGAGTCCCCAATAAGTCCCGTAGTGAAGCGGGATTTGCAGCCAGATGAACCAGTCGCCCAGACTTTCGTTTACACCATAGCGCCAGGTCTTGATATGTGAGCCGTCCCAGGGATTGAAGTACAGGGTATCCATGTACTCGGCGCCACTATGGTTGCCGCGCCGCATATAGACTTCAAACGGCGCCCGCCGATTTTCCGGAAACTGGACTCCTTCGAGAGAGGTTCCGGGGTCGAGGACGGATGCGCGGGCGAGGATCGACTTCAGATCGAGCGTGACCGGATCGCCGATTGGCTTGACGGTGACTACCGGCGGCCGTGCGCTAATGATGGGCGAGATACGGTCGATAAACAGGAAAACTTCCCGGGACCAGCCAAAGTAAAAACCGGAGATCCCCCAGAAGGTGACGAGCGTAAGCGTCCAAAAGCCAACCGCGTTGTGGAGGTCGTAATTGACTCTTCGCCAAGTCCTTCTAAAGTCGATTTTCAGCGCACGCATCCAGGACCGAATGCCTGGCCACCAGATCACAATGCCCGTGATGTTGAGAAGCACCAGTAACGCGCCGCCAATGCCGTTGGCCTGCCGGCCTTTCGGTCCGACCATCAAGTTGACATGTAGATCGCGGACGACGCTCAGCCACGACCTCATGGACGGCATCATCCCCAGAATTGCGCCAGTCTTGGGGTGCGCTGCGACCGTGATGCGCTCCCGCGGCCCTTGCACGGTTGCATCAAACACCGGATCCGTTTCGGTAGGCGTGTAGACGGAGATAACCGGCCTGCCGGGGTAAGCCGCCTGGACGTTCTTGATGACTTCGGTGATATCAGCGAATGGCTCAGCGGCTCGGATGCTTTGCCACGGATTCAACCCGGCGAGCGCTTCCAGTTCGTCGCGGAAGACTAGAATCGATCCGGTGGTCCCGACAACAATCAAGTACAGAGCGATGATGATCCCGAGCCAGAGGTGAATCTGAAAGCTGACTTTCCATAACAG
The DNA here is from genome assembly GCA_963740005.1 of uncultured Acidobacteriaceae bacterium. Lineage (GTDB taxonomy): Bacteria > Acidobacteriota > Terriglobia > Bryobacterales > Bryobacteraceae > CAJCIT01. The sequence goes on from CAVUCO010000022.1 coordinate 77,653, forward strand.
TAGGTGGCGGGGACGACGAAGGAACTGCCGATAGAATTCCATCCCGTTGGCTATTGGTGGGAGATCACTCGCGCGGCGGCCGAGGTTACCGCGACAGATTTTTGTGCACTCGCCCGCGTCATTTTGTTACTGTGCCGCAGGATAGCACTCAATGAGCACAGGTTCTACCGGCTCCCACTCAGGAACCGGGAATCGGCGCGATGATGACGTGTCAGTCTTGCGCGGCCTACTTTTTGGCCCCGCCCGCAACGCCCTCGGCCACAACTTTGGGCTGCAGCCCGGCTTTCGCAAGAACAGCGTAGACCACAAAGCCTGCGATGAAGCTATAAACAGCAGCGGGCTGAAGATACGGTTTGGTCTCTTCGGAAATAGGGAGAAATGGCAAGATCCCGATTAGGAAGCCGACGGCCCAAGCGCCATAGCCGGCGAAGTTGATTCCTTCGCGCGGCCCAGCCCATTTCTTTCCGGACAGCCAATAATCGGCTGCCATGGCTCCGCAAATTGGCCCGAACGACGCGCCAATGATGGTGAAGAGGTTAATGAGGTTTGCCGCGACGCCGGTGATCGCCAGGATCGCCGCCACGACCGAGCCCACCATCGTGGACGTTAGCCGAGGTACGCCCGGAATCATGGTCGCCAAACTATTTCCCGCAATAAACGACGAGAAGCACATGGGGGCGATGGAAGCGATCGCGAAAAGGAAGAATGCGATGGCCGCAAAACTGCCGGTTTGCGCGATGGCTGAATCGAACTTATAGTCCTGGGCGCCGAACAGCGCATGCGCACCGGCGACCGATAGAAGCGGCAGGCCGCCGGCCACCAGCACGGCGAGCAAGATGCCTACCAAGCCGCCCCAGCGAACGTCCTTCTCATCTCTGCTGTTCATGCCGAAGTCCACGCCCGCTGCGCCGGCAGTAGCAAAGAAACCAACCACGATCTGAATGAGCATCATGAATCCGATATACGGGCTCGGGTGTTCGGGCACATACTGCGACAGGCCGCCAGCGTTCCTCACAAAGACAATCAGCATCATCGCCAGAGGAACGAGATTCAAATAGAGTGCGAAACGCGCGACGTATTGGATGCCCATCGCCCCGACATAGCCGAGCACCAAGGCCCAGCTGGCCGCAACGATCGCAAATAACAAACTGCCGGGTTCGGCCTTTGAACCGAAAGCGGCCAGGATAAACGAGGTCGCGACGAACGCATTCACCGACATCCATCCCACCTGAAGCAGCCCCATCAACAGGCCGGGCATGAGGTAGCCACCTTGGGTGCCGAACGTAGAACTACCGACGACGTAGAGGGGAAAGCCGGTTTGCATGCCGAGCATGCCCGGTATGCGATAGAACAGAGCGTAGCTGATGAGGCCGGCCACCAGGAGCGCTAAGAGGCACAACCCGACGCCAGCGCGATCGAGAGTGTTAACCGCGATCACACGATAAAAACCGATCCACAAAAAGATCCCGGCATAGGTGGGTGCGGTGTTCTTGTACCAAGGCGCGCGATTGGAAGTCGGGTTCGGGACAGCCTTGGAAATATAGCCTGGCAGCATGGCAGCTCCTTTAGAGTTCGGCGATGCTCATTATATACGCCGCGCCACTTTGGCGAAGTTGAATGCGGTCGTTTTCCGCTTGGACCGCCGATCACTGCTTCTCATTTTGGAGGTGCGCTAGGGTGGGGGTGGTCCGCTGGAATGTCTGTTTACATCACACTGTGCGCCATTTCGACCTGCCTGAGCCTGGCAACCTATGCAGCGCTGGCTTGGTTGAAAACTGATTTCTCGTTGGGAGTGGTCGGCCTGTTGGTGCTGTTCGCCGCCTGGTACGGGGTTTGCTTTCTCGTCGTCCACAGCTGGAGAGGGAAACGCCGGAGTGGCTGAGGCAGACTGCCTGTGCAGGCACCCGCGCCGATGTTAGATGTCTTTCCGCATCACCCACGTCGTCATGCTTCGCTCATTTTGAACGACGGTGGTCTTGAGCGGGTCAATCATTCGTCCGCCCAGGTCAATTGCAGCCTGATCCAGGAGAGCCTCGTCGACCAGGTAGCGTGCCGAACCATCAGGTAGTCGAAATCGGCGGCCATCGACACGCCGTATCTGGTGCTCCAATCCGATCGAAGAAGCGAGGCGGCAGAACAGCACACCGCCCGGTTTGAGCACTCTCCATGTGCCGTGCAGCATGTCACGAAATTGGTCGTCATCGCGGGCGAAGTGGAGAACGGCGCTACTGATGACCAAGTCAGCAAACGCAGAGGGAAAAGACGAGGATTCAAGCGCCTCCGCGCGGAAGTTCTCCGGCGGCAGCTTCGGCGCCAGCGTTGCCGCGAGGCGGCGGACATTGTCGACGCTCGCTGCGTCGCGATCCACGCCAAACACCTCGTACCCTTCACGCAAGAAATAGACCAGGTTCCGGCCGGAGCCGCAGCCTGCATCCAGAATCCGCATACCCGGTGCGATGCGGCCTCGCAACAGCTGATCGAAAAGATAGATGTCGATGTCGCCGAATTGTTCGCGAAGGGCGGCGGTGGACATGGATCAATGGTAGCGAGAGGGCGGCGTTACTGTACCCTGCTTTCTGGTTTATAGCTGAATGGAAAGCGGCGCGCCGAATGGAGACGCCACGTGGACTGGCCAGACGGGCAGCGGAGCGATTGACTTAGTTCACTTCATGGGTCACAATATAGTTATGAAGCGAGTCAACATACACGACGCAAAAACCAATCTCTCGCGCTATTTAGCCGAGCTGACGCCGGATGAGGCGTTAGTGCTTTGCAATCGCAATGAGCCGGTTGCGGAACTCCGATCACTTCACAAGAAGGGTGTACGTAAGCCGCGCATCGGCGTGGCCAAAGGCCAATTCGTGGTGCCCGATTCGTTCTTCGAGCCGCTGCCCGGTGAGATACTAAAAGCCTTCAATGGCAAATGACGGATCCAACCGCGATGAAAGTTCTCGTCGACACGTGCACCTTTCTTTGGATCGTTTCGGAATCGTCGCGTCTCACCAAGACCGCTGCCGCGGTGTTTCTGGATCGGAATAACGAACGTTACTTAAGCGCGGCGTCGGCCTGGGAAATCAGCATCAAACATGCCGCCGGGCGACTTCCCCTCCCTGAAAGGCCTGACATTTTTGTCCCGATGGTCCGCGATGCGAGCGGCATCCAGTCACTGGCCATCGATGAGGAATCCGCACTACGCGCAGGAAGGCTACCTTCGCTCCACGCGGATCCGTTTGACCGGATGCTGGTAGCGCAGGCGATCGTGCACGGGATGACGATTCTTACGCCTGACCAGGAGATCGAACAGTATGGTGTGAGGGTCTTGTGGTGAGGCCAGGTACCGTCTAGAAGCAGCGATTACGGAGGAGGGCGGCGCCGACCTAAAACCAGAGATACTTAGTCGCATCCACCGCGGTATGAAGCAATACCGAGGCGATCACACTGTTAGACCGAGCGAAGACCGTGCCGAAGAGAAGCCCAGCCAGCGTGGCCAGAATCATATAGCGCCAGTTCGGAAACGCGAATGGCCCATTGTTCAGGTGGGCACTGCCGAAGACTAGGGCGCCCAGAACGATTCCCCACGCGGCGTTCGCTGGCGGAAGGTGCTGTGTAATCCAATTCTGGATTAACGAGCGAAAGAGGATTTCTTCCGGAAGGGCCGTTCCGCAAAAGATGGTCGCGATGCGAAACAGCGAAGTGAACAAAGACGATCGGGGGGCGTGGGCGGGTGCGAGAAAGCCGAGGCGGAGCCCGAGCGGGATCAAAACGATCGCGGCGATGACCAGGCCCAGAAGGGCCCGGACGAAATCGGGCGCCTGAGGCCGCTGGTACTTCATTCCCGGGAAGTTTCGAAATAACAGGAAGAGAAACAGGGCGAGCGTGATGGCCACGCCGTAGGCAAGGGTGTGCAGGGTTCCTTGTACAGGCTTGGGAATATATGCGGCGCCGACGTTTAGCTCAAGTGGTAGCCAGAGGAGCAGAATTACTGCGAGATCGGGGAGCGTGGCAGCGCGGGTTGGGCGGCGATCAATGTGGATGTGCTGAATGAAGACGATGAGGGTGGGAATGAATGTGTAGCCGGCGATCAGAAACACGATCGGCACGGAAAGCGCGGACTCGTACCACGCGGAGCCGCAGAAGATGAGGCTCAGTGCAAGTGGAACGGCGAAGATGAGAGATCGGCTGTGATCAAAGCCGGCGCGCAAAAGTTGTTGAAGCGGCTGCGAGAAGAGCGCGAGAATCAGCAGCAGGAAAAAGACGATCGCGATCACGTCGATTGTCCTTACGTTAGCAGGCCTAGGTGAGGAGGGTCGGCGTTTGGGCGCTGAGCTTTAACGCGTGGGGGACACGCCTTGCTCCGAGGAGCCGTCCGGCCGCTTGCGGTGCCTGCGACAGTTGGGGATTCATGGAGACGCGCCTGGTCTGGCGGGTAGTAGCCGCGGCGCCTGGGCGGTGTCCAAAGCCACATCCTCCAGCACGCGCTGAGCCGGTCGGTTCTGCGGCGGTTTGGCTTTCTTCTTCCATCGGATCTTGCGGCTTCCTAGCGCCGCTGGTTCAACCGCCGGATGCGGAAAACCGCACGTCCGCTCCACCCGATCGTGGGCGTCCAGCCCCACCTCTGCTTGCCGTTTGCGGCAAAGCCGCGCTATGCCACGACGGAGAGAGCTCCCCATGCCTCCTACGC